>NZ_OZ034753.1:0-1440782 GCF_964028255.1 Rickettsia endosymbiont of Hedychridium roseum | reverse complement strand
GCTATTACTAAAAATATTAAATTAATAAAATATATTTATTGTTTATGTAAACAGAATTATGTAGATTAAATGTTTTAAACAGAGTTATCAACAAAATTTTCATTAAAATTTTCTTAAAAATATAGGTATTTTTAATTATAATTCACATAAGTTTATAATGAATTTATACAAGTGGATAATTAAGTGTAAAATTCGTTTATAGCTTAGAAAAGACTATTTTTTCAAAGGAAAATGAGATTTATTCACAATTTTATCCACAAACTATTTATTTAAAAGAAAATACACTAGATTTACTTGATTTAATAAGGATTTGAGGAAATTTTTAATAGATTTTAATAGGAAAAATAATAAGTTATTAAAAAATTTATCCACAATTACATGTGTAAAGTATGACAAAGCTAATTATTCACTTGGTTTCAGACTCTTCCGTGCAAACTGCAAAATATGCAGCAAATTCTTCTCTTGCACAATTTACTTCCGTAAAACCAAAATTATATCATTGGCCAATGATTAGAAATTTGGAATTGCTAAATGAAGTATTAAGTAAAATAGAATCTAAACACGGGATAGTATTATACACGATTGCTGATCAAGAACTCCGAAAAGCTTTAACGAAATTTTGCTATGAATTAAAAATTCCATGTATTTCTGTAATAGGTAAGATTATTAAAGAAATGTCTGTTTTTTCAGGTATTGAAATAGAAAAAGAACAAAATTACAATTATAAATTCGATAAAACTTATTTTGATACGCTCAATGCTATAGATTACGCCATAAGACATGATGACGGACAAATGCTTAATGAGTTGTCGGAGGCCGATATAATATTAATAGGTCCTTCTAGAACTTCTAAGACACCGACTTCCGTATTTTTAGCGTATAACGGTCTAAAAGCTGCCAATATTTCTTATGTTTATAATTGTCCCTTTCCTGATTTTATAGAAAAAGACATAGATCAATTAGTAGTAGGACTCGTTATTAATCCAAATAGATTAATAGAGATAAGAGAAGCTAGGTTAAATTTATTGCAAATTAACGAAAATAAAAGCTATACAGATTTTAATATAGTACAAAAAGAATGCTTAGAGGTTAGAAAAATTTGTGATCAAAGAAATTGGCCGGTAATTGACGTGTCGACTAGATCAATAGAGGAAACAGCAGCTTTAATAATGCGGATATATTATAATAGAAAAAATAAATATAATAAATAAAAAGATTTTCATTATTTACAAGTAGAGGTGAGTAATTTATAATTTTATTTATACTTTTTCGTCATTGCGAGGAAAAATTGAAAATTTTGACGAAGCAAAATGTACTCTAGGTCATACCGTGGCTTGACCACGGTATCCAAAAAATAATTTATAGTATTAATTATTTTAAGATTTTTATTGGATCCCGCGATCAAGTCGCGGGATGACAACAGAAAAGCAGCATCACGCAACACATAGAGGATAAATATGGCAGATAAAGTAACGGATAGCTCTTTTAAAAAGGAAGTATTAGAATCGGATTTACCGGTACTGGTTGATTTTTGGGCAGAATGGTGTGGACCATGCAAAATGTTAACACCGATAATAGATGAAATCAGTAAAGAATTAAAAGGCAAAGTAAAAGTACTTAAAATGAATATTGATGAAAATCCTAACATTCCTTCAGAATACGGTATTCGTAGTATTCCAACGATAATGTTATTTAAAAACGGTGAACAAAAAGATACTAAAATAGGTTTACAGCAAAAAAACTCTCTTTTAGATTGGATTAATAAATCTATTTAATAGTTATGTCACTTAGCCATTCAAAAGTATTTATAGAAATAACAAATGGTTATGTAGAAGGTATAGATACTCATAAAAGAGCTCAAGGTTTAAAGCATTTTTTCTTGAAAAAAGGGGTTTCTTTTTCTCCAAATATACCTATATTAAACGATATTAACTTTTCTTGCCAAGAAGGAGAAAAAATAGCTTTTATAGGAAGTAACGGTTCCGGAAAAAGCTCTCTTTTGAAGCTAATCGCCGGAATATATCCGTTAAAATCCGGTACGGTTAAAGTTCATGGTGATATTGCTGCAATTATAGATATGGGAGTCGGTTTTGAGCCGGAACAAACCGGTCGTGAAAATATAAAAATGTTGATGCTATATAATAATATGTTAGATAAATATAGCAGGAAAATTGAAAAGGAGATTATAGATTTTTCGGAACTAGGTAATAAAATCGACTTACCGATAAAAAATTATAGTTCAGGAATGTTATCACGACTTGCTTTTTCTGTATCAATATTTCAAAATCCCCAAATTCTATTACTTGATGAAGTTTTTGCGGCAGGAGATAGCCGTTTTATAGAAAAATCTCTTAATTTAATGAAAAGTAAATTTAAAAATACCCCTATTTCGATAATAGTAAGTCATCAAGAAGAAATTATAAAAGATAATTGCGACAGATGTATTTTATTAAAAGACGGCAATATTATAGGTGATGGAACACCATCAGAAATGTTTAAAATTTATAATAGACTTCTTGGATAACCTACTTCTAAAGGTAATTTGTACGTCAATCCGGTACTCGAATCCTCACGTACGCTTTTGTACGTTGCGGTTCTGTGTTCCGTGTTTCCTTCAAATTCCTCTTTATAAGATAGGTTATCCAAGAAGTCTAATGGAGAAACTCATAAATGATAAAGTATTTTTTTTCTAAAAAATACTGGCGGGCAATAGCATTACTAGTTAAAGCTTCTATAATTAGGCAAAATAAGGATTCTTTTTTAGGTTCTTTATGGGGCTTAATTCAGCCTTTTATTCACATAATGGTAATTTCATATTTTTTCGGTTTTTTATTAAGACAACCGAGAGAATTTATGGTAATGAACTTAGTCGGCGGTATTCCTTTATGGAGTTTTATAGTAAGCAGCCTAACGATTTGTTCAAGTTCTTTAGTTACACGTGATCAAATAATAAAAAAAGTTAGAATTTCTAAGACTTTTTTTCCTGTTGCGGATAGTTTAGGGCAATTATATACTTTAATTTGCTCGTTTTCGGCAATGTATTTTGCTTTTATTTTATTATTTCCAGAAAAATTTTTTTGGCAAATAATATTTATGCCGATATTAATTTTGCCCTTAATAATATGTGTGATTAGCGGTTCTATCGCAGTAGCATTTTTAACTCCGTATATTCGAGATATACCACAAATGTTGAGTGTTATTCTTGGAGTTATTTATTGGAGTATACCGATAGTTTATCCTTATTCACTAATTCCGGAATCTAAAAAAATATATTTTGAATTTAATCCGTTCTTTTTAGTTATAAGACCCGTACAAGCATTGGTGATTGACGGAACACTACCGGATATGATGCTGATAGTTAAGTCTATTATAGTTGCATTTATTACTGTTTGTATCAGTTATTTAATTTATAGACAATTTTCTAAAAGAGTTATTTATTACTTATGAAACTTGGTTTTAATCTAGATTTTAATGAATTAGATTTAACCGGACTTAAAAAATTAGATCAAATATTTTTAGATTATCTCTTTAAAGCCGATAAATCTCTGCATAAAGATTTAATGTTATTTAGATCGACTCCTCTCTCCATTATTCCACAAGATTATTCCGAATTTTTATTAAAAATCTCTCCTCATTTAGACGATTTTTTAGCAGAGTTATTTTGTATTTCAAAAGAAGTAACGATATCAAGGTTAAAACATAAAGATTTTGATATTATTTATGAATGTAAAAGAAAGTTTGTTCAGCGTGTTGCCGTAAAAAAATACCCACCGGAAAAAATAAAAGATATTGATTTTGAAGATGTGTATTTAAAGCTAACTGATTTAATAGGTACGAATTTTACCTCTAAAGAATTTGCCAAACAAATAATTATATGGCAACAGGACGAAGAGAATTTTGCCACAGAATTAGATGTAGCCGCTAAGTATGCAGCATGCAGGATTTATTCGTGTGAGGGTGTCATTCCGCGGCTTGACCGCGGAATCCAGAAAGAATTTAAAAAAGACTGGATCCCGTGGTCAAGCCACGGGATGACAGTGGCAGATAACATCCTATTCAACCTCCCTCAAAAACTAGATAAAGAAAATCTAATAGATAATAAAAAAATATCTAAATATCAAAAGAATCAGCGATTAGATTTTGACTATACAGATTCTTTTTTAAATTTAGATGAAGCTTTAAACGATTCTCATTATTGTATTTATTGCCATAAGCAGGATAAGGATAGCTGTTCCAAAGGGATAAGTGTCATCCCGCGACTTGATCGCGGGATCCAAGAAAAAATTAAAAAAGACTGGATCCCGCGATCAAGTCGCGGGATGACAACCGGCTGCCCTTTAAAGCAAAAAATTTCTGAGATGAACTATGTTAAGGCACAAGGCTTTAACTTAAGTGCTCTTGCTATTATTGTTATTGATAATCCGATGGTTGCAGCAACAGGTCATAGGATTTGTAATGATTGCTCTAAAGCTTGTATTTACCAAAAGCAAGATCCGGTAAATATCCCGTTAATAGAATCAAATATTTTAGAAGAAATGCTTAAATTACCTTACGGTTTAGAGATATATCTACTTCTTACCCGCTGGAATCCGCTTAATATTTATGCTCCGCTTCCGAAAGAAGCTACTAATTATAATATTTTAGTTACCGGTCTTGGTCCTGCAGGTTTTAGTCTTAGCTATTATTTATTACGGTCAGGTCACAATGTCACGGCTATTGACGGCTTAAAAATTACCCCTTTACCTTTTAACGTTCATAAACCTATAAAATTTTGGCATGAATATAAAAATTTGTTATCGGAAAGAATACCGAGAGGATTTGGAGGGGTAGCGGAATATGGGATTACCGTTCGGTGGGATAAAAACAATCTTGATATATTGCGGCTGATACTCGAGAGAAATAACAATTTCAAATATTATGACGGAGTAGCTTTAGATTTTAATATAACGCAAGAACAAGCTTTCGATTTGGGTTTTGACCATATAGCTTTTTGCATTGGAGCAGGTCAGCCGAAAATTTTAGATATAGAAAATTTTGAAGCTAAGGGCGTAAAAACAGCTTCCGATTTCTTAATGACTTTGCAAAGCGGAGGAGCATTTTTGAAAAATTCTAATACTAATATGGTAATTAGAATGCCGATTGCGGTAATAGGCGGCGGCCTTACTTCCTTAGATGCAGCAACGGAAAGTGTATATTACTATAAAAAGCAAGTAGAGGAATTTGCCGAAAATTATATAGAAAAAGATTTAACGGATGAAGATAAAGAAATAGCTGAAGAATTTATTGCTCATGCAAGATTATTTAAAGAAGCTAAGAGTAATGAAGAATTAAGAAAGGTTTTTAATAAGCTTGGAGGAGCTACTGTTTATTATCGTGGAAGATTGCAAGATTCGCCGGCATATAAATTAAATCACGAAGAGCTAATATATACATTAGCACTCGGTGTTGATTTTAAAGAAAATATGCAACCTTTAAGGATTAATACAGATAAATACGGTCATGTGGAATCTGTGGAATTCAGTGTCATCCCGTGGTCAAGCCACGGGATCCAGAAAAAATATCAGAATAATGTTATAGATCCCGTGGTCAAGCCACGGGATGACACTATGGTAATCAAAGCCAAAACCGTGATTATGGCAATCGGTATAGAAAATAACACTCAATTTGATGAGAATAAATATAGTTATTTCGGTGATTGTAATCCTAAATATTCGGGAAGTGTAGTGAAAGCTCTTGCTAGTAGCAAAGAAGGGTACGAGGCTATTAATAAAAGACTTATAAATAATGCCCATAGCTTTAAAAATAGTTATAAAGATTTTTGTACACAGCTTGATTATTTGCTAACTTCTAGGGTTAATAAAATAAATATTTTAGATGATAAAACTTTTGAGTTGATAATTCATTCGCCGCTTGCTGCTAAAAATTTTAAGTTCGGACAGTTCTTTCGCTTACAAAATTATTCTGAAGATGCTTCTAAGTTAATAGAGCCGGTAGCCTTAAGCCCTACAGATATTGATGTAGAAAAAGATTTAATTAGCTTCATAGTTTTTGAAGTCGGTAAATCAACTAGCTTATGTAAAACATTATCTGAAAATGAGAAAGTAGTTTTAATGGGACCGACAGGCTCGCCGCTAGAAATACCTCAAAATAAAAAAATAGTTATTGTTGATTCCGAAGTAGGTAATATAGGCTTATTAAAAGTTCTAAAAGAAAATAATAATGAAGTTATATTTTTTACTTATCCTAATATAAAAAACCATAAATTAACTTCTGTAGATATAGTAATAATTAATGCTTCTCCTGACATAATAGAAGAATTACAAAGCCTAAAAAATGAAATATTCGGTGAAAATACGGAGCTAATAGTTAGCGTTAATTCATCGATGCAATGTATGATGAAAGGGATTTGCGGACAATGTATTCAAAAAGTTAAAAGAGAGCAGAAATATATTTTTGCATGTATTTGTCAAAATCAAAAAGCAGAAATAGTTGATTTTAAGAGCTTAAAAACTCGTTTACGTCAAAATTCTTTGCAAGAAAAAATGCTCCGTCATTGCGAGCGACTATAGGCGTTGTTGTATGGCTCTTATGTCGTTCCTAGCTAAAAGCAGCCAGCATAAAGCGAGATAAATCGAGCTTTTAATTTCAAAAATTACTGTATTTATAATTTTTTTCTGGATTCCTGCTTTCGCAGGAATGACATTGGTACGTTCGTACACTACTTATAAATTTACTTCTCAAAACGACAAAATGCTCTACTACTATCTTGATTAAGAAAATCGATAATTTGCATTACTATAGAATTATTTTTATATTTCTCGGCAACTTGTTTAATACGTTCAGTAAAATTACCTTCACCTGAGAAGATTTCTTCGATAGCCTTTAAGGCACTTAAAGAGTCTGCTTTATCAAACCCTTTTCTATTCATTCCGATTAGGTTTAAGCCTTCAAGCACCGCACGTTTACTACTTACAAGCCCGAACGGTATTACGTCTGCCCCGACCGGTGATAGCCCGCCAATCATCGAATATTCACCGATTCTAGCATATTGATGTACGGCAGATAGCCCGCCGATTATTGCGTAATCACCTACCTCAATATGACCTGCTAGGCTTACGTAATTAGCAAATACTACATTATTGCCGATTTTACAATCATGACCGATATGAACGCCGACCATAAATAAATTATTATTTCCTACTCTTGTCACCATTCCGCCGCCTTGGCTTCCTGCTTGTACCGTAACATATTCTCTAATAGTATTATTAGAGCCGATTATCGTGTTTGATCGCTCATTAGCATATTTTAAGATTTGCGGAGGTTGACCGATTGATGCAAAAGGGTAGATTACAGTGTTTTCACCGATTTCAGTAATCCCTTCAATTACTACATGAGATTTTAGCTCGACATTGTCATGAAGCACAACTTCAGGACCTATAATACAATACGGTCCAATTTTTACGTTTTTACCGAGCTTTGCCCCTTCTGCGATTAAACTAGTCGGATGTATATTAGAATTTGACACTATATCCCTTACGATTTATCTTTAATCATTGCGGTAAATTTACTTTCTGCAGCCATTTCACCTTCAACCGTAACCGTACTTGAAAATTTCCATACGTTAGCTCTTTGCTGCTCAATAACAGCGTGGATATGCATAGTATCACCGGGCTGAACGATTCTCCGAAATTTTGCATTTTCGATAGCCATTAAAAACACTTCTTTATTCTTAGTAGAGCCTAACGATTTAGCAACTAATATAGCAGCAAGTTGTGCCATAGCCTCAACCATTAGAACGCCCGGCATAACAGGTCTTGCCGGAAAATGTCCTGTAAATTGCGGTTCGTTAACGGTAACGTTTTTAATACCTTTTATTGATTTGTTAAGATCAATTTCAAGTACCCTATCTACTAATAAAAATGGATAGCGATGAGGTATTAAATCCATGATTTCGGTAATATCTATGATCATTTATTTAGGTCTCTTTATTTAGTATTTTATTTATTACATAGAGTCTGATGTCATTCCCGCGAAAGCGGGAATCCAGTACTTTAAAGCTTGTAAAAAGCTCTATTTATCTAGCTTTGTGATGGATTCCCGCTTTCGCAGGATGACATTGTGGTTCATACAATAAAACCATTTTCAATAGCAAACTACTTTTTTAATTTGCTATTAGAGGTCTTTACTAATTGTTTCATAATAATAGATTGTCTATGCCAATCCATGATAGGAACTGCAGGGCTACCGCCGACAATTTTACCTGCCTCTATATTTTGTGCTACACCGCCTTGTGCCGCTACCTGTGTCCCGTCGCCTATATTTAGGTGTCCGGCGATTCCTACTTGTCCTCCAAGAGCACAATATTTCCCTATTGTGCTACTTCCTGCTATACCTGCTTGTGCTACGATAATAGAGCCTTTGCCTATTTTTACACCATGCCCTATTTGTACTAAATTATCTATGCGGCATAAATCTTCTATAATAGTATCTTGAAGCGAACCTCTATCAATAGTAGTGTTGCTACCGATTTCAACATTATTGCCGATTTTAACTATACCTATATGGAATATTTTATGATGTACGCCTTTTTCGGTAGAAAACCCAAACCCGTCCTGTCCGATTTTTGCACCTGCAAGTATTACTACCTCATCACCTATAATTGTATAATTTATTGAAACATGTTGTTCTATTCTAGCGTTTCTGCCGATATTTACGCCTCTACCTATAAAACTTCCGGCTTCTATAATACTATTATCACCTATAATAACATCGTCTTCAATAACTACATTGTGACCGATATAACAATTTTTTCCGATAGTCGCCGAATCTGCAATAATAGCGGATTTCATTATTTTAGCAGGGTATGATTTAATAGGAGTATAGAAAAAATCTATTAATTTGCCGTAAGCAAAATATGAATTCTCGGCATGTATTAAAACAGTATTTGAATTTGCTTCTCCTGTAAAATTTTTCGGTACTATACAAGCGGCAGCTTTGGTAGTTTTTAAAAATTCGGAGTATTTAGGATTGCTTAAAAAGCTAATATCATTTGGTGATGCTTCCTGCAGAATTTTAATATCATGAATAGCTATATCTTCATGAATCTTAGGAGGTTCTATAATATCGTGTAAAAAATCTATAATTGCCGTTAGTTTTCGTGGTCCTAAATTTTTATAAAAATTACTACTTACCATATGAAACTTTAAGCAAATTAATCATTAGCGACAGTATATAAGTGATAGTTTTATTATGCAACAAAATTTATAAGACTAATTATCCCCGTAATGACCCCACATACGCAAAATTTTTATTTCTTTGGTTTCTTCATATACTTGATAAAATAATCTATGTTGTATGTTAATTCTTCTTGAATAAGCCCCATTATAAGCACCTACTAATTTTTTATAAGGAGGCGGATTTTGAAAGGGGTTATTTTGAATAATATGTAATAGATTTTGAATTTTATCGTTATAAATGGATTTACTTACTAATTTATAATCTTTGCGTGCAGCTTCAGTAAGGTATAAACTGTACATATTTACTTTAATTTTAAGATACTACATTTTTTAATAGGAGTATTTAGTCCCTTAATAATTGAGTCACTTAATTCTTTATTAGAAGCAATAAATATTGTTTCTTGTATATCTTCCCAATCATCAGCCGAAATTAAAACTGCAGCATTTCGCTTACCCTTTATTAACGTAGGTTCATGACTTATAGCTAATTCATCAATTAACTTATATAAACTTTTTCTAGCTTCACTGGCAATTAAATATGTCATAAATTTATTTAATTAAGTATTAATAAGAATAGTACCACATGAAGTACCAATAGTCAACACTCGATGTCATTCTTGCGGAAGTGAGAAAGCGTTGTTGTGTGTATTGATAAAACCCACTGTATCACCCAGTGGCTTGACCACGGGGTCCAGAAAAAAAATTAAAATACTAAAATTTTAGTATTTATAAGCTGGATCCCGCGATCAAGTCGCGGGATGACACTGGAAAAACTGATCCACGCAGCCAATACCCCGCACGAATGACGTAAAATGAGTCATGCGGCAATACCAATTTTTAAAATCAATAATCATATTGACTTGTTTAGAGTTTTGCTTAGATCATCTTGGAACAGCTAAGGTTGTTCTGGAGTGTAGAAACCTCCATCAACAGGCGGTAAAACCACCGTTAAATTGGTTTATTCCTCGATATTTTACGGTCGGGGAGGTAGTAGTCATGTTCAGGGCTTAGAGTATAACTTTAAGCCTAAAAACTACTCAGCTGTTCTTGTTGACGGTGTTTCTAACTCCCTGATCACCAATCGGGCTTTGAATTGGCTTCTTGGTGATCAAACTTGAATCATTTAAGTTTAATCAGGAGGACAAGCCGTTATGAACACTAAAACAGCAGAAGAAAAAATAGATATTATTGAACCGTATCTAGATTTTATCATTAAAGATAAAGATTTATTACATGAAATTTATCCGAATGGAATGGGTATGGTAAATATAGAACTTATTTTAGCTAAGAAACCCTATAACACATATGCTTACTATAAGTTAATCCGTACTTTATTCAAATTGCCATGCCGAAAAATTGTACTTATAATTGATAAACAACTTCTAAAAGCATCGCTTAGTTTATTTCGTTCAATTATTCTCGGCACTTTATCATATCTCAACTTAGTTAAAATTTTTATCTATGATGAGAGTGATTTTGTATTGAATATACGAGCTTTAAAAAGTAACGAAAATTACTTTTTGTTATATAAAATTAATTACTTTAAAAAACTTATTAATTGGGAGTAATTGAAAACACGTTCGATGTCATTCCCGCAAAAGCGGGAATCCAAAAAATAACTTCCATAATTTATATAGAAGCTACATATTTATTCCAAAGGCACACCCTCTACACCTCCTAATATTTTAGAAGTGTCATCTTGGGTCTTTTGATTATCAACTAAGCAATTAACATAGTTATCTAAATCAATTAGTTTTTTACTAATGATATTATTATTTGCAATATTTCCTATTTGTTTATCGAGTTTTAGTAAAGCAGCTTTATCATCTCCTAGCTTTTGTATCTTCTCAAATAAAACATCCAATGTTTTTTTGTTAGTATTAAAAACACTTTCTAGGTCTTTTAGAGAGTTTTCAATATCTTGTTTTGCTATGGTTATTGTTTTTAAAAACTCCTCTTGTTTTTCTTGCAATAAATCAAATACTTCTTTAAAGTTTTCTGTATCTATGCTTGCAGCTGCGACGCTTGCAGCCGTATCTCCAGCATTGTTAATGTGATTAATAAGCTCAAGAGGCATTCTAGAAATAAGCATTTTACAAACTGTTTTCATACCTTTTTTAGCTGCTGTAATTAACAATGTATTTTCGGAATACTTATCAATAACATAAATATTATCGTTAGACGTTCCAGGAATAAGCATTTGAGCAACCTCATCCATATCGTTTCTTATAGCCTTTTTTAGTGCAGAATCCTTGTGTTTATTATCAATAATAAATAATATTAATTGCGTCATTAGACATTCTTGGAATAAGCATTTCGCAAGCTTTTCCAAAACCTTTAGAGGCAAGTAAGGTTAAATATGTTTCACCTTTTTGCTCACCGGATAAAATATATTCTTCAATAATATTGATAGCTTCATTAGACATTTTTGAAATGAGTACCCCACTAACTTCTTCTAAACCTTGTTCAATAGCAGAATGTAGAAGAGTATTATGAGAAGCATTAGCCTTGTTGAATAACTCAGTATTTTGTATCTTTTCAATTAATTTTTTGGCTTCTATTGTATTTTTTTCTTTTATTGCTTTTGTTAATTTATCATATAATACTTCATCAGATTCTATTTCAAAAAATTCTTTTATACCTGCAAACATAATTTATCCTTATTAAACTTTATTATCTTATTAACTTAAAGTTAATTAACATTATAAAAATAAGTTTAGAAATGCAATAGATATTTAATCGAAGATATAAAAAAGTGGGATTTAAATAAGAAGTGGTGGCCACGGTTGGAATTGAACCAACGACACAAGGATTTTCAGTCCTTTGCTCTACCGACTGAGCTACGTGGCCTTAATAATTAAATGTCATTCCCGCGTAGGCGGGAATGACATTTTACTCAAGTAAAGAAATATAACTTAAGCTTATAATAGATTAATCGGCTTTTGTCTATTCTTAATTAGTAATATTAGACAAAAATATAGAATTATGATATTATGAGCGTTTATTTTTATAACGGTTTTTTATGATCAAAATCGGCGATATAGAACTTTCTTCAAATGTAATTCTTGCTCCAATGTCTGATATTACGGACTTAGAATTTAGAAAATTGGTAAAAAGATTCGGTGCAGGGCTTGTAGTTTCTGAGATGATAGCAAGTCGGGCAATGGTTGTGAAATCTAGGCAGTCAATGCAAAAATGTGCTATCATGCATGACGATCCGACAAGTGCATGCGTACAGCTAGCCGGCTGTGAGCCGAATGTAATAGCTGAAGCTGCTAAAATGAACGAGGATATGGGGGCAAAGATTATCGATCTTAATTTTGGTTGTCCGGCGAAAAAAGTAGTAGGCGGTTATGCAGGTTCGGCTCTAATGAGGGATGAACAGCTGGCAGCTAAGATTTTTGAAGCGACGGTTAAAGCGGTGAAGATTCCGATAACGGTTAAAATGCGTATGGGCTGGGATGATAATACGAAAAACGCTCCGACTTTGGCTAAAATTGCCGAAAATTCAGGGATTCAAATGGTCACCGTTCACGGTAGAACGAGATGTCAGTTTTATTCCGGTAATGCCGATTGGGATTTTATACGATCAGTTAAAGAAGCCGTAAAAGTTCCGATTATTGCTAACGGTGACATCACTAATTTTGCTAAAGCAAAAGAAGCCCTGCAAAAATCCGGTGCAGACGGTATTATGGTCGGTAGAGGAGCATACGGCAAACCTTGGCTTATTTCACAAATTGCACATTACCTTAAAACAGGTGAAGAAAAACCTGCTCCCTCTATAGCAGAGCAGCTAGATATCGTAACCGAGCATTATAACGCAATACTTGATTATTACGGCGAATCCGTGGGCGTACCTATTGCTCGTAAGCATATTGGTTGGTATAGTAGCGGCTTACCAAGTTCAGCAGAGTTTAGAGGTGCTGTTAATTTGATGAACGACCCCGCAGAGGTAAAAGAGAAAATTGTAGAATTTTATACGAGCGTTATGGATCATAGTACCGGATAATTTTCGCTTTATGTCATTCCCGCGGAAGCGGGAATCCAGCATAAAGCGAGATAAATCGAGCTTTTAATTTCAAAAATTTGCTGTATTTATACTTTTTTTCTGGATTCCCGCCTCCGCGGGAATGACATCGAGTAGGTTTTACAGGTCCACGCAATAATCCCTCGCGGGATGACAGCGAGGACTTTTTAAAAAATGTCCAGTACTATAGTTATGGAGACGAATAAATGAAAAGAATTTTAAGTTTTATTTTTATAATATTGTTTTTTAATTTAAGTTATGCAGACGAAAAAGCAGCAATTATAACTGATTATAAACCGGTATTTTTGCCTGTAATTGCTGAGAATAAAAAAATAAAAATCGCTATTCGTTCTTATTTAAATAATGAAAAATCATATTTCGTTTTAGTAGAACCGAATTCTTTTAAAACTGAGTTAGTCCTACAAGAATCGGTAATTTTACCTACGAATAAAACAGAAAAAGAAAATCTTCTAAAAAAATTAAATAAAACTCCGTATATTAAAGCTTTAAATAAATATAACTCTATATACTCCTACGAAATGAAGAGTGGTTATACGAAGATCAACTTGGAAAAGAGCAAGGAGTCTGTAAGCCGAGGAGCGGAGCGTATAATAATACGTGAGCATCCGAGGACTTACAAAGACGACGTAGCCAATTTTTCAAGTTCATCGAGTATACAGCAAAATTACGGTGCTACGAGTAGCATGTATAAAGTAAAAGGGCAGTTCTTGACAATTGATATGTGTCCTTCTTCCAAAAGCTTTGAAGAAGATTTTTTTAAAAAGCTCGTAGAATTATCGAGCAAACTAAATAAACCTATTCCGATTGCTATATGTGTTTCAGGCTTATGGATTAATAAGCATACAGAAGAGTTCTTATGGTTATTAAAGCAACAAGAAAACGGTTATTTACAAATAACATGGGTTAATCATTCATTTAGCCATCCTTACTTTAAAGATAAACCTCTTGAAGATAATTTCCTTCTTTCCAATAAACAGGACTTTGAAAATGAAGTATTAGAAGCAGGAAAAATATTAGTAAGTTATAATATTGCTCCGTCACCTTTCTTTCGTTTTCCTGGATTAGTTTCTGATCAAACATTAATAGAAAAGCTAAAAGATTTAGGATTTATTCCGCTTGGTAGTAATGCTTGGCTTGCTAAAGGCGAAAAAGTTCAAGACGGCTCTTTTATATTAGTACACGGTAATAGTAACGAAAAAGCCGGAATAGATTTAATTATGCCGATGTTACCGGAATTAAAGTTACTTCCTATTGAAAAAGCGTTTTTATTATATGACAATTGATTGGTTAAATATTAATAATTGGAGAGTTAATGAATCAAGTAGTAAAATCGCCGGTAATTATAAATAAATACGGTAAACCAACAGTGGTGCTTATATCACATGAAGAATATGAGAAATTTAATCAGCTTGAAGATATGTATTGGGCAATGCAAGCAAAAAACACAAGTAAAAGCGGTTTTTTATCAGAGAAAGAGAGTAAAGATTTTTTAAATAATATATTAAAGGAATAGATATGACTATAACTTAACTTTTCTAGTAGGGCTTTTATCTCTTTGAATATCAAGTTTTGTACCGAATAGTGGAGAATCTTGTAGAAAATCAATAAGGGAAGATTCTGACGAGTTTGCTATAATACTACACAAACGTTTATTTTCGTCTAATACTTCTAGATTTATCTCGATTAAAGGCGGGGTAAGTAAATGCTTAATAATTTCAGACCATTCTATTAAAACCAAATTACCGTTTAATGCTTCTTCAAATCCAAGTTCATAAATTTCTTCAGGTGATTTAAGACGATATAAGTCATAGTGATAGATAGTGAAGTTAGATGCTTTATATGTTTGCAGTAAGTTAAAAGTCGGGCTTATAATACTTGTATTTTCACCACAAAAATGTTTAATAATTTCACGACAAAAAAATGTTTTACCGGATCCTAGGTCACCGTTAAGTAAAACTATATCATTTGGTTTTAAGCTTTGTGCTAAAAGCTTTGCAAGTTTTTTTGTCTCTTCTTCGTTATTTAGCGTATGCATTTTTTAACTTGATTAATCATTTGTAAATATTGGTTCTGAAAAGTGTTTGAATCGACGTTTTTCACATTCCAGTTTTCGCTATTTAATATTATTATTTTAGCGTTTAATTTATCGTATAATCGTGAATTTTGTTCGTTACTTAACACAAGACATTTATTATTAGACTCTTTAATTAAATCTTCTAGCTTGCGTATATATCGTAGACTTTTTTGACTTTCGCTATATAATTTTGCAGTTTTAATATTAGTATTAACAAAAAAATACTCGCTACTATCACTTAATAAAATTACGTCTTTTATCGTTACAAATTCATTATTTTTAATTTCTTGTAGCTTGTTTAATTCTTTAAGTGCTGCTGAAAGGTTATTATTAATATCTTCTTGTAGCTCAGGAAATTTTTCGCTAAATATTCGTGCAAATTCTTGTAGTAAAATTCTTACATTATCAAGATCAAGCCAAATATGCCAATTATCTTTTATAGTGGTTAAAGATTTTATATCACTGATTTTAATAATGTTTTTGCTATGATTATCAATTAATTTCTCGGCAAAGCCGTCGAATTGTTCATTAATATAAATAGCTATATCGGCATTTTTGACTTTAGCAAGATCGCTTGGTTTTATATTATAATGATGAGGACAGTCGCTATTAATAGCTAGGCTCTCGATATCCGCTTTATCCTTAACAAGTATCGAAACAATACTAGCAATTGGCATAATACTTACAACTATCTTAGGCTTAGCGTAGCTAGTAAGGCTGAAGAATGTAAGGAATAGTAAAGTTAGAATCTTTCCGGTGTCATACCGTGGCTTGACCACGGTATCCATTTTTTTGGATCCCGCGATCAAGTCGCGGGATGACATTAGAAGTATATTATAAATCTTAAGCTTCATAACTTTTCCAACAACTCCAATTTACTAGGCTTGAAATCCTGCTCTATCCAAAAATTTTTTAGATATTCTAATTTTTCCCCTATCTCTTTTTTTTCTATATTCATATTTAATAAGTCATTACCGTTTACTTGGAATTTCGGGCGTAATAATGTATCATATTTATAAATAAATTCTTTTACTTGTGAATGGTCTAGTTTACCGATTATACAGGCTGCTAATAAATATTCCTTGTAGTTCTTTTTTTCAAACCAAATTTTTTTTATGTTAGCTTCAGAATCATTCAGAAAGTTCGTTATAGATAATATTTGCATTGCTTCCTGTCTTGAGAATTTCCAATCGAGAAGAAGCTTTGAATTTATATTTTTTAAATTATGTAGTAATAAAGCATAATTAGTTGCTAATTCTAATTCTTTAGATTGCTCAAAAAATTTTATTTTATAATTTTGGATAGAGAATATTAGTTCTAATATTCCTATTTCAAACATAGCTTCTAAAATTTGTGCCGCTCTTTTTGAAACGATAATTTTATCCATTTCACTTTTAATTCGCTCTCGTGATAAAGTTTTTAAGCCGTCTTTTAAAGCTTTACATGCTTTGAAGCTGCCATCATCAAGTTGATTCGCATAATAGCTAGAAAACCGAAAAAAGCGTAGGATTCGTAAGTAATCTTCTTTAATTCTATCTAGAGCTTCCCCTATAAATACAACCTTTTCCTGCTGCAAATCCTTAAATCCTTCAAAATAATCATATATCTCGTTCTTAAAGGGACAATAGCTTAAAGCATTAATAGTAAAATCTCGTCTTGCGGCATCTTCGGCAAAATCGTTTGTGAATATTACTTTGGCATGTCTGCCGTTACATTCGATATCTTTTCTGAGAGTTGTAATCTCAAATTTTTCCTCGTTTAAAATAGCCGTAATCGTACCGAATTTTAAGCCGGTCGGGATGGTTTTTATATTATAGTCAAATGATTTGAATTCACTGAACGAGTCGCTCGTCGCTCCCCTATTATCTATAGGCTTCGCTCCTCGCTCCTTGTAATTAAATCCAACTGATTTGACTATAGCTTTCGATAAAATATTTATTACTTCATCCGGTGTTAAATTAGTAGCTATATCGATATCGTAGCTATCTTTCTCTAGTAACGCATCTCGTACGCAGCCGCCGATAAGTCTTGATTGACCTTTTTCATTTAAAAGGCTCAAGATTTTTTTATATCCTTTTGAAGGAATTTTTAAAGTTTTATGTATAACTTGCATTATTTGATTATACCTATAGTATATAGTAGTTTTTAAAAAGACCTTGATGTCATCCAGTTAAAAGCTGGACCTTGTTGCGTGGATCGGTAAAACCCACTGTGTCACCCCGTGGCTTGACCACGGGGTCCTTAAAAACAATAAAAAATACTAATAATTTTAGTATTTTTAACTGGATCCCGCGATCAAGTCGCGGGATGACATAAGTGAAATCGATCCACGCAACAATGCTACGCGGGGATGACATCGAGTAGATTTTACCGTACATTCCTTTTTATTGCAAAAGATAAGTATAACAGGGCTTTTTTTTAAAAAATCGTGATTAATCGTTATTAAGCTCCCGTGGCATTTAGCTTTGTAATTGAGATTGATATGAATTTCGGCTTTTTCACAATGATTATTGTTATTAATGACAATTTTCTGTCCGTGATTAGTTATGAAAATATTATCTTTTAAAGGTAACACCATACTATCTTTTTGTCCGAACCAATTAGCCCAATAAGTTCTATTAAATGTAGGCATTTTATCGGCATAAATTATAAGCTTGTCGTCTTTGTCTTTAATGCCTACTGCCATATTGCCATATGATTTGTGTCAAATATTAATTCCGGCTTTGGAGAGTAGAACATAAATATAAAAGATATTATCATAATTACAAGACCAAGCAAACGCCACGAAGTTTTCCATATACAAATCCAAAAAAACCGAATAAAAAAAGTAATATGCTGAAATTGGTAATATAACCGAAATACCATACAGCTCCCGTTAAGCTATTAAAATAGGCGGCTGATTTTATTATTATGTCAATAAAAAATCCCATGATCATTAATATATAGCTATCAAACCCAATCATAGTAAAAGGCAGAGATAGCAAAGCAAGCGGCATAAGAAAAAATGATGTTATCGGAACAACAATGAGGTTAGCCGGCACTGAATAAGTGGAAAATATGAAGAATTGATTAATTACTACCGGAGCGGTTATAATACTTGCTAAGAAGCTTGAATAAATATTTGAAGCCATATAAAATTTTACTGCTCCAAAAATGCCTTTATTTTCCCCAATTAACCACGAATTTTTTAAGTAAAACTCGAAACCTGCAACAAGCGATAATACGGCGATAAAGGATAATTGGAAACTTGGATGAAAAATATATTCGGGATTTAACGATAATATTATAAAAGCCGCAATTGCAAGTGAACGAAGAGGAAAGCAAGAGCGTCTGATAATAATACCGTAAATAAAGATTGCAGCAGTAATAAAGGCTCTAGTTGCTGCTATTTGCATACCGCTTAGCTCTAAATAACCAAAGCTTCCTATTAGCGAACAATAAGCAGAGATTAATTTTATATTGAAATTATATGCCAAATAATTTGAGAGATTTAATAAAAATCTTGTAGTAAGGAAAATAATCATCACAACTAAAGATAAATGCAAACCTGAAACGCAGAGCACGTGTGATATACCGCTTTGCCTTATATCCTGCATTATTTGCCTGTTTAAACCTTTCGTCTCACCGAGTAATATCGCAGCTGCAAAATTTCCTTTATCATTTCCTAGCTTTTCTATTAAATTATTATAAATATAAGAACGTACTCTATAAATAAAGCTATCAAAATTTGTCTCGTTACGTTCTATAATTTGTGGCTGCGACATGGCATAGCCGTTTGCCCCTATATCCGATAGATAAGCGTAAAAACCAAAATCATATCCCCCGGGGAGTATAGCATTTTGCGGCTTATAGAGTTTAGCAAGCAAAGTAATTCTGTCATTTACCCTAATTTCTTGTATATATTTCTTCGGTATACTAATTTTAACTTTTTGTAAATTACGATTAATTTTTTCAATCTTAATGTTGTTTAATACTATTTGTCCTCCTATAATAGTCGGTTTTATCGATTCTATATTGCCGCTAATTTTTGTTATTATTGGTTTATGAAGTGTTTCGCCGTGTAAATTTGTCACACGATATTTAGAGATAAATACGCCAAAAATAAAAGCAATAATCATCCAGTAAGTAAACTGTAAAAATATATTAGAATTTCTAGTAAAGGTTAATATTAGGCAAGCACAAAAAATGAAAAAAATTGTTGTAAATGAAAGCTCAAAATCAAGCGAAAAATAAACAATAATACCGTAAATAAAACTAACAAAATACCAAATATTTAAATTATTATACTCTGCTTCCAAAGTTATTTTAAAATATTGTAGCAATTTTCAATTGAAAGCTAAAAATGTATTATACGTTATATCTATTATATTTTCAATAATTAGAATAAAATTCTCTCGTAATTATAAGTTAAGATAAATTAACTTATATATTGCTTTTTATTAACTTATTTATTATAATGCCCAACGTTTATGTATATAAAATTTTAATTTAATTATGTATATAAATTTTTAATTTAAATTGAGATATTTGTAATGAATAAGTTAACAGAACAAAATTTACTAAAAAAATCAAGGTTTTTAAAATATTCTCTGCTTGCCTCTATTTCAGTAGGAGCAATAATCGCAATACCTTTTGAGGGTATGGCGAGCAGCGATAAAAAAGCATTATTTCGTGACGCACTCGAAAAGAAATTATCGCTCAGATTGTCACAATCAAACGGAAATAGAGATACGACAAATACACCGCAGCAGATAGGAACAGTGATGGTACCGGAACCAGAAAGAAACACATATACTTCATCTGAAATAAGAGAAATGGAAATATCTAAGCAATCTAAAGCATTTAAGCCATCTAATCCATTAAAAGATATTCCTATAGAGGATCATTATAAAAAGGTAGCACGTAGTAAGTCTGATGTCGGAAAAGCGAGAAAAGTACGACCACCTACTAGAAGAAAAACATTTGTAGGTGCTGAAAAAGTAGAGCAAAATCAAAATAATTATACTCCTGAACCGACAGAGCAAACGCCTCAAAAACCAGAAATTATAATAACAGCGTCTTCGCCTACTGTTAGCCCAGCTTCAAATGGCTTTGTCACTGCACCTAATACACCAAATACTACTCTGACATCACCGGAACATTATACTACGGCACCTGGTACTACATCAACACTGGCGACTTCGTATCAGCCTACTCCAGATTCTAAACCAAATGATAATTTGGGAGCTAAGACACCACCAAACACAAACTCAAAGGCAGTACGAATATTATCGTTTAGTAGCGAGCCACAACAGACAGTACAACCTAGCACACAGGCTAAACCTCCGGTTCCTCCAAAATCTCTATTGTTGAGCAGTGCTGAAGTTGCAGCGAAGATGGTAAGTAATATATTACGAGTTAATGAGACGTTAGGAATCAAGTTAGCTGAAGTAGAATCGACAATTAAAAATACCCAAGGCAAAAAAAATAAAAAACCATTACAACAGCTACAAAAACAGATAGTTTCATCACAGAAAAAAACAAAAGTACTAAAGTTAGAAGCTGCAAAGATAGGAATAAAAATAAAAGAATTAGATGAAGAAAATAGGAGTCTGGCCAGTTGTAACAAAAAGACAGGAGGAGTAAAAAATAAGCATGAATTGGATAAAGATAGTGCAAAATTAAAAGAAAATAATAAAAAAATAGATGAACTTCAACAAAAGTTAACAAATAAAAATGAGGAAGCAAATAGTTTATCTAGAGAAATAGATGTTTCAGTAGGTGGGATAGTTTTAACAAAACCCCAAAGAAAAGCTCCGGTTACGGAGATGCCGCTGGTTGGGTTATTCTTAAATCAGCAGCAACAACTAGAGGTGCTTACTCAACGGCAGAAAGTCAATGCTGCTAGACAAGCTGTAGTCGATAAAAGGAGAGCGGAAACAAATGAAGTAAAAAGAAATAGTGCAGAATACAAAGATCTAATAAGTGAAAGAGAGGAAGTTCAATTAGAACAAAATCAACGACATATTGCTGTAGAAAAAGCAAGAGATATAGTAGGAATCAGGGAAGATATTGCAAAAAAAATGCAGCAAATATCAAATGCTAATACAACATCGAACAGGTTGCAAGAATTAGAATTAAAAGTAGGAGCTATAGAGGATAAAAAGCAAAGACAAGAAGCACAAAAACAATTATCGAAAATAAAGAAGCAAGAAAAAGCTATAAAAGCGGCGGCAGATGAAGCTCAAAAAATATTGAATGATGCAAAAAAGGAAGCAAGTAGAACAAAGCTAAAAAAACTGCAAGAGCAAATGGACAATCATGTTGCAATGGTAACAAATGATAAGATTGAAGAAAATATAAAAAAACTAGAGGGACTAGCTCTTACTCCGTCAACAACTTCTTCTGCTGCTACTATTTCTAAGCAGTCGCTAACAGCAAAGTCAACCATGCAATTAAGTCATGAGCTTCAGAGAACTTTGCCGGAGGATGAAGATGGGTACTTAGAGCCAATAAAAGTTCAGCAGCAACCTTATACAGTAATGTTGTCGAATCAAGAAGTGGCAGACCCTAAAAGTATGGATTCAGGCTTGGGAAGCTTACCAAGCGGTATTTCAGGTAAAGAAACAGATGAAGATACCGAATTTAATCTAGGTTGGGGAAATGTGCCGCATATGCAAACTGCTAATGTGAATAGTTCGCTAGAAAGTAATCCGATGTTAGCTATACTGCAGCAGCAAATACAAGAAAATCGTTCAAAAGCATATGGACAGCTTCCAAGCCATACAAAAGATATTTACGAGGCTAAGGTTTCACAATACATTAATTATTTGAATAGCATACAGTCAAATCAAGCTCAAATAGATGGTGTAATAGATAGTTTAGCGACAGAAATGAGAAAGTTAAGTGTGGATCAATTTAATCAAAAATTAGATGAGATTGCACATCTTGTCGGTATAAAGGCATATGAAGGTTTGGTCTCGAAAGTATATGAAATTCAGCAAGCTAACTTATTACAAACAACGACTACAGATGAAAGCTCGAGATCTAACAAAAATTGGAAAAATCCTGCACTATATTCTTTAAGTTCAGAGCTTGACAAAAAAGGATTAGAATATTTAGATTTAGCTGGCGACGCATTTGCTCAGAAATCAAAGCAACCTGATACGTTAACTATAGAAACTCTTGGTTTAATAACGCAAACACAAAATCCAACGGTCGCTAAAAGTGACTCATTGAAGAAAAGTAATGTAAGTGGAAGTATTCCGGAGATGCAACAACCGCAATCAGAAAAAATGCGTACTGAAACTTTAGATGTGCAGAATGATCTAGGGCTAGATTTACATTCACAAGAAGAACAGCTTAAAAGTATGGATTCAGGCTTTAAGAGTTTGGAAGGTCAAAATTTGTCATCAGCCTATGATTTCGAGCAACTATCAGCGAGTTGGGATGCAGCGTATAACCAAAGAATGAATACAAAGGCTGAAAATGTACCTCAAGAAACTTTAACTGAAGAAAGTACTTATTCAGTTTCTAGTAAGAAAAAACAAGGTAATATAATAAAGAGAGCTGTATCAAAAGTAGGGTCAATTTTACAAACAAATGATGCAGAGAACAGAAAAAGGAAAAGAGATGGAGAAACCTCAAAGCAAAGAACAGTAGATAAAGAGGGAGGATTTGGTCAAGGTTCGGGAAATGGGCATCATAAGGAGGCTATTTTAAGTGTAGATAGTAAATTAGTAGAAAAGGCAGCTCAACTTATAAGTGACTTAGATGTAAAAAGAAGTGAAATACTGCAAACAACTAGTCCTTCACAACAAAAATCACTTAATTTAGCTTTACGGGGAATAGAAAATGATTACCAAGAAGCAATTGAAGTCTATCAAGGATTACAACAGGCATTAATACGCAAACCGGAAGATATAAAAGCACATAATGCAAAAGCAGAAAAAAAATTGTACGCTATTAAAAGCAGAGCGGATAAACACTTTAATAATATAGAAACAGATGCAGATGTTGGATTTAATCCAAATTGGGGGAATGGTCATTCTATGCCAATTGCTAATATGAATAGCTTACCGAAAAATTTAGCTGTAGCCCCACCTATAAATGTAGGGTCACTATATAACTCTCCGCAAGCTCAACAGTTTCGAGAAGATCATAAAACTATTATAATAAATGCTATAAACCTAAGCTCTTCAGGAGTACCTAAGGAATCAATAGATTCGACAATAATCAAATCTTTACCTTATTTAGATAATGATCAATATCAAGAAGTAGTATTAAGAGTTGATAGAGTTCATGATATAAATACACGGAGTTATTTATTAAGCAAACTTAAACAACTAGGAGAATTAGAAGTAAGAGAACTTACAGATGGATATGCTTCACTATATAATACTGCTCCCCCTGAAGTACTAAGAGAAGCTGAAGCTTTACTTAATAGATCACAAGGTAGGCTAAATTTAGTTGATAGTACTATTAAAGGTACACAGCCATTATCTAATTTATCTACTATATATGAGCCGGTTAGTTATGAGAATTTAGCATCAGAAACAATATATAATAGAGAGCAACCTAAACCATCTATAAGTTGTAGGAATACTGGTAAACGAAAATTAGTTAGAACACCATTATTCAGTGCTGAGCTTGATAAGAAATTAGATTATTTAGATTTAGAAGATAAACTACTAAAAGTAGAGGAAGATAGAAGAGTTAAGGAAAAGCAAGCTATTGCCATATTGAATCAATATCAAGATCCAGAAAACCTAGAATTTAAGCGGTTAGCTATAGAAGCTCTAGACTTATCTTCAAAAGAATCACAATTAAAAGAAAAAAGGAAAGCCATAGAAGCAGCATTTCCTCTAAATGAAGGGTATTCAAGCACAGATGTATCATCATCAAGTTATTCAGTTGGCGACATAAGCGATTTACTTAGCGATACAGAATTAAATCTATCCCGTTCACCTTCAATTAACGGCTTAGAGGATTTAAGCGGTTCTAATGTTATGAAATTAGGGAAATTAAAATCTGAACATGAAAAAATAGCCAATGATTATAAGCCTAAGGTAACTGAAAGTAAGCCGGTATTTTCACGTTCATCTTCAGCTAGTAGCTTAAACATATTTGGTAGTAATGAAGATTTATCATGGGATAATACAGGAGATATAGGAGTAGGTCATAGATATGGAGCTGAGGATAGCTGTCCAACTTCGGGCCAGTTAAGCTCAAAGATAGCCAATAGTAGTGATAAAAATTCAAGTGAAACTAAATTAGCTCTTCTACGGACATATCAAATGGCAGTAATAGTTAAAAGGCAAGAACTGGAACAATTGCCAAGTACAGGCTCAGAAGCTGCTCAAATCGTTCAGCAGATTGAAGTGCTGAGAGAAGAAGAAGAACTTGTAAATAAGGTTTTGAGTAGAGCTGAAAAAGACCTGTTAGCATGTGATCAAGCTTTTTCTTTTGAAGAAATAAATAAGGAGATTAAGAAATACGATGCAGAAATCCCTGTATCCTTGGATCCACAATATAATTCAGACGAAGATATTGCGATTTTAGTCAGTAGTTTAGATGAGGAGGTTGAAAAATTCAATCGTAAAATGGATAAAATGTCAGCGTCGGATGGTAAATCAGAATCTACCTTACCTGCAGGCAATGAAGAACAAGAAGACACAGAAGTAACAGAATCCGGTATTCAAAAAGCAGGAGATAAAGGGTTACTTGCACTACCTGTATCAAGTAATGAGTGTGCATTAGCATTAAGTGATGGTAGAGAAAAGGAATGTTTAGCATTAGGCGATGGTAGCGAAGATGAAGAAAGTTATGATTCAGGATTTGAAGAGGAAGAAGAAATAATAGAGCAATTATCCGATTCCGATGGGGATAACCTTAAAATAACGGAAGTTGATACAGCTATTCCTCTTGAACAGAAAGCAAAAAAAGAAATGCAAACGCAAATTTCAGAAAATGCTCCTACTTTAAATCAAGCGAAAGTTGCTAATACTATTGTAAATAATATGATTCGTAACAGATTAGATGCATCTATGAATATGTCTAATAATATGGTAGCGGTAGGAGCTGGTGATGAAGAAGAATCTCGTATAAAAAGAGGTTTGTGGATGCGTGGTATGTACGGCACTAATAATCATGGACGCGTAGAAAATATGACCGGTTATAGAGGTACTAACAAAGGTGCTATTATTGGGTTTGACGTTGAAATCGACAATAATATTCTAGGTATAGCTTACAGTAATGTTTATTCAGTATTTAAATTTAAAAATAGTAAAAATAATGACAAAGAACTTATTGATAGTCATGTGGTTTCTATTTACGGACAAAAAGAATTACCGAGGAATTTTGCACTACAAGCTTTAGTATCTGCTTCTAAAAACTTTATTAAAGATAAGACAACTTATTCATATGGTGATACTAAAATTAGAAGTAATGTAAAACATCGCAATCATAGTTATAATGCGGAAGCATTACTGAATTATAATTATCTTTTGCAAAACAAGCTTGTTATTACTCATATCGGCTTAAGATACGGGAAGTCACGAGACGGGGTGTATAATGAAACCGGTATTAACGTACAAGAAATAGCTCTTACAATGAAAGAGAATAATATATTGTCCGGAATTGTCGGTACTAAAGTCAAAGTACCTTTAAAAGATGCTCTAAAATTTAATAATTTAGGTCTAACATTCCAAGGAGCGGTAGAACATAATTTAAAAGAGAAAACCCAAAAAATAAATAGAGTTGTTAAAATATTTGATAATACATTCAAACAGGATTATCTAATACCGAAGCAACCGAAAACATCCTATAATTTAGGAACGGGTATTATAGGTAGTATCAAGAATACTACTATTTCTTTGGATTATAATTATTATCTTAATAAACATTATAGAAGCCATCAAGGTAGTGTTAAGCTTAAGGTAAACCTATAATTTTATACTTGCAATATTGGCAAAGTTGTTGTATAAAACTTCTAACTTACTGTCATGCCGTGGTCATAGCCACGGTATGACTAATATATCTATTTGCCTACTTTAAAGTGAAGGCCCCTTCGTCTAGCGGTTAGGACACCACCCTTTCACGGTGGGAACACGGGTTCGAGTCCCGTAGGGGTCACCATTCTATATTTTCCTATAAACTCATTATCTCAAATAATCTAATTTTAAATTCAGAATAAAAATAATAATTGAAAATAATAACTTTTAATTTATAATATTTCAAAAAGTTTGGTTGAAAAAGCAAAGTTCAGTTCAATTAGAGCTAAGTATATTTATGAAAGCAGATGTGTTTTCTTCAAAAAATCCGGTTAATACAAGTGATTATCAAACAATTATAGCGTGTCTAGAACAGAACGTCCCTTCATTTGTTCATCTAGATTTTAGCAAGCTATCTTTAACGTTTCCGCAGTTAGAGGAAATAGCCGCTAAAATCCAAAATAATAATTTTATCGGTAATGTAAGCTGGGGCAAGATGCCTAATGCTTCTAGTGATATTGTACAAAAAATCGAAAGTAAAATTATCTTAAATAATCAAAACTATAAGCACCACCCTACCGACTTTCTACATGGTTTATTTAGTTTACATGCTGCTTATATAGATTCTACGGAAAATGATATTGTAAAATTTGCTGTAGAAAAGGAAAATAATGAAAAGGTAAAAATCCGAAATGAACAATTAAAAGACTGGAAACTATTTAAAATATTTAACAAGCCTAAAATAGGCAGATATTACGCAAGTAGCATATATAAATGAAAATACAAAACAAATAGTGCTTGCTTATCGAGCTACTACATTTGAAAAATTGGATTTACTCAAAACTAATTCACCTCTTAATGCTCATTTTAAAAGTATTTTAGGTGGGCAGATAGTAGCACAGCAAGCGGCAGCATATGAAGCTACAAAGGAAATTACCAAATATGCTAATGAGAATAATTATAATTTATCTTTTACCGGTTATTCTTTAGGTGCATGGCTTGCAGAACTTAGCTTATATTTTGCTCATAGAGATTTTCATTATTCAAAAGCAAAGGCAATCACGTTTGATAGCCCTGGTTTAAATACAAAAAATCTTCCCTCTCATATCCATAGTCATAAAACTACCTTTGACGCAAGAAATTTGGACATAACAACTTATTTATCAGCCCCGAATTTTGTAAATGTCTGTAATCCGCATATCAATAAAGCATATAGATTATTTCCTAAAATTACTCCAAAGCATACAGGCAAGATAATAAATATATTAAATAAAACACCGCTAATTAAAAACTATACTCCCTTGCTAGAAGGCATATTATCATTATCCGGTTGTTTACTTGAGCCAATGCTAGATGCTTTTGACCCAAAAACCGATAAACCTATAAGGTATGAGGAAGTACTAGATTGGCCTCGCATAGGATATCAGCCCAAAGGATAATACGCTAATAAATAAGGCACTTGATTTTATACCTTTAGCAAGCAATATAATATATAAAAATGCTACTGCAACGACATTTGGAAGCTTCTTAGAGGTAATCGATCAGCTTATAAGCGATAATATTGCAACCGGACAATTTTTAGAGGTTTATAAGCATTTAGAAAATAATGCCGCACAAGGATACCCATCAAAAGAGATTATAACCTCTGAGGGCAAATTTGAACTTTTTTACAAAGGACATTATCGTACAGAAAAAGTAAACTTATCTGTAGATATAGCAAATACAAATAATAAGGGCAGTAGTGATTGGTATCTAGCACAGTTGAGCAAATTGAGTATAGATAAAAAAGAAATACCGAATTTAATAAAACAACAGTTAAAAGCAATAAAAGAAATATATGAAATAAAACCTCAAAACAGCGAATATTATATATTCACAAACTCACCTAATATTAAAGTAAATGATTTAAGAGAGCAAATTTTAAGGTTAATTGAAGTAAGTAGGGAAGCAAAAAATGTATTGGAAAATAGCAATGCTTATACTTCTAATGAATCAATTAAAGTTACAGAAAATATAATTAGTAACTTACCGCCTTTATCAACTTATAATTTGATTGTCCGTAATGAAATATTACAAAAAATAGAAGAAACTTTAAACAAAAAACGATTTGTAACAGTTAGTGCTTATGCCGGAACAGGTAAAACTACTATAGCTATAGAATATGGTCGTAAACAAAGAGATAAAGCAAAGAAAATAGTACGTTTTATTAATGCAGATTCCTCAAGCAAAATTAACGGAGCATATAGACAACTTGCTGAGGAGCTTGGTATTAACGTAAGAGAAGAAAAAGAAGAAGAGATTATAATAAGATTAGTCTGTAATAAAATTGCTAATTTAAATTCAAATATGTTATTTATTTTTGATAATGTGGAAGAATATAAAGATATTACACCTTATCTTAATGGAATAAAAAACATATATAAAGATAAAACACAAGTAATAATTACTACTAAAAATAATAAATTAAGCGAAGATATAGAAAATATTATATTAGAACCTTTTAGCAAAAACGAAGCAATTTTATATTTAGTTGAATCTTTAAAAGATAGGTTGAATGAACAAGATATTAGTAATTTATTAGCAGAACTTAGCAGTGAAGATGGTTTTATATTACCGTATAGCTTATCTAAAGCAGTAGCATATTTAAAAGAAAATAAACTACTTAAAGTAAATGATTATATTAACTATTTGCAAGATAGTGAAGATGATCATCCAGGAACGGTTTTATTATTGCAATCATTAGAAAAATCGCCGGTAGCTTGGCAGATATTACAATATTCGGCATATTTAGATCCTGATTTTATTAGCATCGATATTTTCAAAGAATTATTTCTGATAGATGAAGAAAAGCTACAAGAACCTATAAAAAGGTTAGAAGAATTATCATTAATGAATTTAACATATCAAAATGGACAAACCGGCTTACAATTACATAGGTTAGTGCAGTCTACAGTAAAAAGATATGTAGATAAACATAAAGAACATGCAATAGACAAACAAAAAATTTATACAAGCCTAGCTGAAGCTGTAGACAGTTTATTTCCTTATTTAACAGATGTTCCAAACGAAGACTGGGAAAATGCTAAATTACTTTATCCACATATAATAAAAATATAAAACGATGATATTAAAATCTATAAGCTTATAAAAGCAAACTTATCTCAAAAAATAGGAAAATATAACGAATGTGTACTATGTAAGTTTATGGATTCATTAAAATATTACAAAAAAGCTTTAGAAATAGTGCAATCGTTATATCAAAACAATCATATCTATATTGCTAGCTACTTTAATAATGTCGGAGTAGTATATGATAAATTAGGTAATACTAAAAAAGCACTAAAATATTATGAAGAAGCATTAAATATGTTTGAAGGATTACACCAAGGTAATCATCCTAATATTGCTGAATCTCTTATTAAGGTTGGAACAGCTTATAAAAGCTTAGGAAATATTTCTAAAGGACTGAAATATAAAGAAGCATCTCTAAAGATGTATAAAGCAATATATCGAGGCAATCACTCTAGTACTGCAGACTCTCTTACTAATGTTGGGGTTACTTATGATAAATTAGGTAATACTACGAAAGCACTAGAATATTTTGAGTTAGCTTTAAAAATGTACCAAGCATTATATAAAAACGATCGTCCTTGTATTGCAGGATCTCTTAATAATGTTGGATTAGCTTATGATAAATTAGGTCATATCTCTAAGGGATTAAAATATAAAGAAGAAGCACTAAAGATATATCAAAGATTATATCGAGGTAATTATCCTTGTATTGCTAGTTCTTTTAGTTCAATTGCATTATCTTATAAAAAATCAGAAGATATAAACAAAGCCATAGAACTTTGTAAACAAGCTTATTTAATGTATGGACAAACTTTAGGCTTAGAACATCCTAATACTAAATTTATAAGAAGTTATCTTAAAACAGTTACCCAGAATTTATAAAAAATAACGAAACTAGGGAGTTTATATTACAAAGAGGTGATTTTGAGGAAGTTATATTAGAAATTAAACAAAAAATACAAAAAAGAGTCTTAAATAAAATATATATTAATGCTGCTAAATATAAATGGAGTAGCAAGTTCTCAATCTTAGGAAATTGAGGGGTAAAAGGCTTTTAGGCGATAGATATTTAGCAAAACAACTAAGAGCTTTAGCAAATGTTAAAAATATAGAAATAGCTAAAACGTTATGCTTTGAAGCAATTTGTTTAGGAGCGATTAACAGCCTTAGCAAAAACTTCGCTTGTGTAAAAGAATTCGCTAGAGCCTATCCTGAATTAACAAACAAGATAACAAACGAACATCCGAGTCAGTCATATAATTTGTGTAAGTTAAAAAAAAGCAGATAAAGAATTACTGTAAGAAATAACGACTTAACCAAAGGAAAATATGGCTAAAAAATTAGAACAAGAGACAGCAAAAACAAATATAAATAATGAACTAGTAGAAGAGCTATTATCGCAAGCTAATCCTTCTGAGCTATTTGGTAAAGATGGACTGTTTCAGCAACTAAAGAAGCGTCTAGTAGAAAGAATATTGGAAAGTGAACTAAATCATGAATTAGGATATTCTAGGCATAGCAAAGTAGCGAAGATAGATAGCAATCGTAGGAATGGTACAACAGAAAAAACAATAATAGACGAGAGCGGTCAAAAAATAGTAATTGATGTACCACGTGATAGAGATAGTGAGTTTGAACCGCAACTAATCCCTAAAGGAGTTAGAAGATTTTCCGGATTTGATGATACGGTTATTTCCCTCTACGCTCGAGGTATGACTATGAGCGAGATACAATCACATTTAGAAGAAATCTACCATACAGAAGTTTCCAAGGAACTTATCTCTACCATTACCGATGGAGTAATGGAAGATGTAATAAGATGGCAGAACAGAGCTTTAGATAGGATATATCCGATTGTTTATTTAGACTGTATAATGGTAAAAGCAAGAGATAATAATATGGTTATAAATAAAGCTGTTTACCTTGCTATTGCAGTTAATACAGAAGGTAAGAAAGAGTTGCTTGGTATTTGGATTAGCAAAAATGAAGGTGCAAAATTTTGGATGCAAGTTGTAACCGAGCTAAAAAATCGAGGTATAGAACAAATTTATGTAGCATGTATTGATGGGCTTAAAGGCTTTAGAGATGCTATAAACAGTATCTTTCCAAATACTATAGTACAACTTTGTATCGTGCATATGGTTCGTAATTCTGTAAAATATGTTTCTTATAAAGATCTTAAAGAAGTAACGGCTGACTTAAAACAAATCTATACAGCAAATAATGAGAGCATGGCAAATTTAGCATTAGAAGAGTTTGCTAAAAAATGGGATAGCAAATATCCGGTTATTTCTGATATATGGAAACGTAATTGAACTGGAATAGTGCCTTTTTTTGCCTTTCCAGAAGAAATTAGAAGGGTCATCTATACTACTAATACGATTGAATCGGTAAATCGTCAAATCCGTAAAATTATCAAAAATAAGGGAGTTTTTCCAGATGATAAATCTATTACAAAAATCGTCTTTCTGGCTCTAAAAAATGCTGCAAAAAAAATGGACCATGCCCATTAGAGAATGGTCCCTTGCTTTAAATCAATTTGAGATACTTTGCGGAGATTTTAAATATGAATTATTAGAAAATGAATTTTAGATACTTACACAAAATTTATGATTGACTCAATTTTATCAAAAAGTGAGCCATGGCCTCTCCCCAATTTTGGATAGGCATATTCCATTTTCGCGTAATATAGTCAATTGTCAAGTACAAAGTCTTAAATACAGAGTCGTCGTTAGGAAAACCCCTTTTGTTATTAGTAACCTTGCGTAATTGACTATTTAAACCTTCGATTGCATTGGTTGTATAAATGATACGCCTAATCACTTCTGGGTATTGTAAAAAAATTATCAAATTCTGCCAATTATTTTGCCATGATTTTGCAATATGTGGGTACTGTTTGCCCCATTTCATATCAAAATCAGATAAGGCAGTAAGTGCTTCATCCTCAGTGATAGAGCTGTATACTAGCTTCAAATCTGCTGCAAGTTCTTTACGATCTTTATAGCTTACATATGACAAACTATTTCTGATTTGATGTACAATGCACAGCTGATGCTCAGTTTGTGGATATACTGCAGATATCGCCTCACTCATGCCCGTTAGATTATCGCTACAAGCAATTAAGATATCTTTTAATCCCCTGTCTTTCATTTCAGTAAAATTATTTAACCAAATTTAGCTCCCTCATTCTCGCTAATACACAAGCCTAAAATATCTTTCCTTCCGGTTAAATCTACACCTAAAGCTACATATACTGCCTTATTGATAATTCTCTTATCTTGACGTACTTTAACTATAAGTGCATCAAAATATACTATAGCATATATGGCTTCCAGAGGCCTATTCTGCCAACTCCTGACCTCATCCATAACATTATCGGTAACCCGACTAATAAGGCTTTCACTGTTCTCTGCACCATATAGCTTATGAATCTGAATCTTAATGTCAGAGAGGCTCATCCCTTTAGCATATAAGGATAATATCTTCTGATCTAATCCATCTAATCCTAGTCTGACGCTTTGGCACTAGTACAGGAGAAAATTCAGCATTTCTATCACGTGGTACTTCAAGTTCCAATACTCCACCTTCAGTAATTAGGCTTTTTTTGCATACACCATTTCTACTATTGTCAGTCTCTATCCTGCCATATTTGTTATAGACAAGATGCTCATCCATCTCAGCTTTTAAGGCTCTTTCAAATATATTTTTAGTTAACTGCTTTAATATCCCGTCTTTGGCAAAAAAACTCGTTAAATCAGTATCTTTATCTATTAGCAAATCTACTGCTTGTTTTATCTTCTCTTGGTTACTGTTACTCATGTTATTCCTGATAAATTATATTATTGTTAATATAACCTATCCTAGAAATTTACACACTTAGTGAGACAGCACCGATAAAACTTGTTTTTTATCTGTTTATTTTATCAAAATATGTAACTTCTATATCAATATTGAAGTTATTTTTCTAGATTTCTGCTTTTGCAGAAATGACATTAAAAAAAATTGTTCGATACCATAGTTTTATACACCAAGCAATTGTTGTAGAATACGTAAAATACGATTTACTTCATAAGAAGTAGCCTGTGCTAATCTTGGATAGATAATTCTTGTTATGCTTATTGACCTGCAATGTTCTATTAGTGCATAACTTTTTACCTCTAAATTATCTCGTACATCTAGTTCAAAATGAAGATTACTAAATTCCGGTTGTGATTGGCTGCTAAGAGGACAAATAAAAATTATAGGAGGAATAGAATCTAATATTGTTTGTGAATTTAATATTATTACGGACGTATTTTTCCAACTTCATTTATTTTAGCAGGATCAAGCCTAGCCAAATAAATACCGCCCCGTGTTAATATTTCTTTTTGCTCCACCATTTTTCCTTTTCTTCTAGTAATTCTGAATTTAAGTTTTCAGTGATTTCTGTCATTTCTTCTAGATATTTTTTAGATTTGTTCATTGCATTAAAGCTTTTTATAATATCGTCTTGTTCAAATTGAGACTGAAGATTATTGAGTTCATGTATAATGGCTTGACGAATAAATGCTGTTCTAGATAATCCTAGCTTTTTAGCAATTTCATTACTAGCTTTAGCTATATTATCGGGTAGAGTAATAGATAAGCTTGTCATATCATTTTTTATATATAATTTTATATTAAATATAATACTAAATTCTTAAAAAAGCAATATATACTAGGTCAACTTCAAAAATTGGCTATGTCATTCTACAAGAGCTGCGGTACTCACGTATTAAGTATACGCTCCGCTCCTCGCCTTGTGAATTCCTTGCTCTTTTTGAAATTGACCTTCTTATACTACTTTTCATTTCACATCAGTATACTTACAATTCTCTAACTGGTTTTAATACTAGCTTCTTATTCCTGAAGATATTGATTCTAGAAAAGAAGCCGTTTTTTGGTTTTTTAAAATCACGTTTATAATTTTCACCGGTGACAGCATTATAGCTAGTAATTAAAGAAGGTATAACCTCGTTATAATATATTTTATAAAGGTCATGCATAGTTTCTTTGGTAGTTAAATATCCCCATTTTACGGCTTGTTGCGGTACTCTAGCGAGTGCCTCAATGCAGGCTACAGCTTCTTCAATTTCAGGGTTTTTATTTTTATACACTTCAGCGTTTGGCGATAAATTAGCTTGCATATCTTTAAACATAGCCTCAATCATTAATGCCATATATTTATCGGTTTTAAATTTTTTTACAAATATTAGGTTATTCCTACTGCTATAATTTAAAAGCCGAAATTTATATATAAAAATCATAAATTTTATAGCATAAACTTTTAAGCCGCTAACTTTATTTGCATTATAAAATTTAAGCTTTGTTTCATAATCTAATTGCTTTTTCATGCCTGCTTTAAGGAGCTTACCCAGCAAATTATGACAATGTATTATATCATTTTTTCTAGCAATTCGTACTTTATCGGTAGCTTTAGTACCGGAAAAATTAGCCGAATGGCGAGTTATTTGCCTGCCGTTATCATCTCTTTTTATATCGGCAAAATGCCCAAGCTCTTGGGCTGCGATAATCTGAAGCCTAGCAACGGCAGGCCAGCCATTACCGTACATAGGATAGTCTTTATTGTTTTCAGCAAAAGGATTACCGCCGCATGAAACAAAAATAGCTACGTCCTTGCCGTTAGTGCTTTGCATACCGCTATTACCGCCTACTCGTTGCCAGCTAACCATATCCATCATATCGCCGATATTATGCGAATAGGTAAGGAATACTTCCGTCTTATTAAGAAGAAGCCACCTTATTACGATCGGATGAGCCGACTGAACAAAAAGACGTGCCAACATTTCGGTTACTTCTTTCTTAACCGGTTGTAGCTTTTGTATTTGTTTTTTTAAGTTATCAAAGATTGATTTTATTTTCTGATCTGAAGCAGAGTTTCTATATAAATTTTGAAAAAGCTTGGTAGTTTCAGGAATTAAATGCGGGCTTGTTAGTTCTTCTTTACTAACCATTAAGCTTATATTAAGAGCAGGCTCGGTAAATCTTGCAAAATTGCAGCAATCATCGGTATCTATCCGTAATTTACCAGACTTAATTAATTGCATAGCCAAATGCTCATACTCTATTTCCATGTCCTGCTTATAAATAGCAGGAACATTGTCAAGAATGTGGTATATGCTAGTCATTTTAAAAATTTAGTGGTTATTTTCTACATTACCTGTTGGTAGTACCTCATCATTTTCGTCTATATTTAAAGGTATAAGCTCTAAGTTAAATGCAAGCTCAGGTTCATTAGGTACGTGCTTCGGTTTAGGTTCTTTTTCGAATGTAAGGTTTACAACAACATCTACCTTAGGGAATACTGTGTCAAAGCAATCTTTAAAAAATTTATCTGACGATTTTAACTTTATTGCATCTAATGCTTTTTGTCTACCATCTTCATTTTTAATACATGTGTTAATTGCCTCTCTCCTAAAAAATAAATTAGGATAATCATTGAAAATTTTTGTAATTAGCTCCGGCTGTTTCTCACTAAAATATTAGAGACATGCCTTATTACCATATCTAAATATTTTATATGCTAAAAATAAGACAAAACAACCTTGTTCTTCTTCAGTAAATTTATCAGCAAAATATTTTTGATTAAAAAAATCTTCAACCCCTCTTCTGATGCCGGTTGAAGAAAACCCTATTTTTTTCAAAAGTGGTTTTGAGAGATCAACTGAAACGCAAGATATCTTTACACTTCGCAGCTGTCCGATTTTTGCTTTCTCAGTTATTATTTCAGATTCAGGTACTTGCTTTTCTATTTGCCATAAATCATATTCTACATTACCGGGAGTAGTTTTCATTACATTATCCCATGATTTGTATAATCCCTCTTTTGTAGTAGTTAAAATCTGGTTTAAAAACGATTTAGAACTACTTAATATGGTCTCTGCAAACTAATCAAAGCAATAGCATCTTTATACGCTTGCTTCTCTATAGGCTTATCATTCATTTCTTTGGTATCTGTGGTATCATAACGAAAAAATTTACTTTGCATCGGCAGTTTAGTCTCAAAAAAATTACTAAAACTATTTTTTGTATCTGCATAATCAAGTTTTGTGATTTCTGCACTCCTTAAATGAGCAAAAAGTAACGCTAATTTCTGTAGATCTTGTGCTACAGGTATGGTCATATCAGATTGTTTATTAATCATTTTACAAAATTTAGTAAGTACATCTACTAGCTTTTTTTCTTCCTTAGAGTTAAACATATTATCACCGGCATCATGCAGAACTGCTATTAGAGCAGTGGCAATAGGATTTAAAAAGCCGGACGCTGCTATGTCGCCAAGATAACAAACCCATTTTATAAGAGAAGAGGCACTCACACGTTCCAAATGCCCTGCGTCAGGAACTACTAGACCACTACTTACGGCACTAGCAGCAATACATACATTGTGTAAAGCCATATTAAAACATTTATAATATTCTTCTAATTTAGGGTTAATGACTTTTAATTCTTTAATTTGGTCGTTTATATTTGCAGTATACCCAACATTTGCAGATTGTAATATTTTTTGTACGTCTGCAATAGTTAGTTTTATTTCTGTAACATCTTGACGAAGTTCAAGCATAGAGCTTTTTAATTCATTATATTCTTCTCTCGTTACATAATCGCTATTATTATTACTTACAATTAATTGACTCTTAGATAAATCATTTTCTCTCGGTAGCAGCTGTGAATTATTAGTTTTATTAGGTTCTGGGGGTATTTGACTGAGAATTCTCTGAAATTCTTCCTCATGCTCCGGGCAAGGTTTATATTTTTTAAGTACAGTACCAGCTTCGCTTAATTTGCCTGCTTTCCAAAAAGCTTTTCCTAATAAAAAATCAGTATCTTTAGGCTTAGATGATGTATATAGAGCTGCTTGTCGTAATGAAGCTACTGCTTTAAGGTAAAGGGGTTGTTGCTCAGTGATATTATTAGTATGCTCTCCCCAACATAAGTAAGTGAAGCCTTCATAATAATAATAATAATAGGCATGTAGAAAACCTTTATATTGTTTAATTAAAGTAAATATATTAAGTGTTTTTTCATATTCATTTTTACTTAAAAACTCTCTTCCTTCAGAGATTAATTGGTCTACTATCTCTTTCATATTCTAATCTATTATTAGTTATATTTGTTTAAATCATATTATGGCCGCCGTTGATAGAAATAGTCTCACCTGTTATAAAGCCGGCATTTTTATCAACTAAAAATGCCACGGCTCTAGCTATTTCTTCAGGCTGTCCTAGTCTTTTTTTGGGGATACTATTAACAATTTTAGCAAGTACGTCTTCGGGTACTGCTCCTACCATTTCGGTTGCAATATACCCTGGAGCTATACAGTTAACGGTAATATTTTTAGAAGCAGTTTCACGAGCAAGGGCCTTAGTAAAGCCGATAATTCCGGCTTTAGCGGCAGAGTAATTAGTTTGTCCAACCTGCCCTGCTGGAGCATTAATTGAACTGATATTTACTATACGACCGTAATCTTGGTTTCGCATCTGCTCCATTACGCTGCTAGACATATTAAAGCAAGAATTGAGATTAACGTTAATGACGTCATTCCAATCTTGATGACTCATTCTATGTAGCATTTTATCTTTGGTAATACCGGCATTGTTAACAAGAATACTTACCGGTTTTTTAAATTCCTCTTCAATTTCCTTTACTGCTTGCCTGCATTCTTCAAAATCTGCAACATTCCAGCGTTTAGTTTTGATACCGTATTTTTCTTCCATCTCTTTAGCAGCGTCGTAATTACTGAAAAAATTAGCAACTACCGTAAGACCCTTATTTTTTAATTCTAAAGCGGTAGCTTTACCTATTCCTCTAGTACCGCCTGTTACAATTGCAATTTCTGACATTATTTCTCCATACCTATATTTTGACTTTTATTAAATTTAACCGGTGGGGTTATATTTGGTTTAAGTTGTGACACCGATTTAGTTAACGGTTTAACAACTTTCTTATCACTGCGTATTACGATAGATTCTTTAGGATGATTTTTTTCATATTCTGCATCTATCTTTTTATCCATCTTTTTTTTGTCTTCAATTTTATTTGTTTTAGCCGTTACCTCCATTATACCAGCAAGTGTTTCTTTTCTACTTTTTGGAATACCCGCTTTATTTTCGCTTTTTGTTCCATAACAGCCGATAGTTGCACCGCCTGCATAAATACTACCTGCTTGTTGAGCAATATGACCGTTTTTAAGTAATTGTTTATCGATGTCTGTTATTTTTATACCGGTATATTTTGATAATGCTTGATATATTTTATTATGTTCATTAAGTCCTTCTCTATCTTTACCGCTAGCACACATTGTTAATATTTCTTCCTGAGGTAAATTTATTAAACTAGTGGTTTTATTTTCTTGTTTATTTTGTCTTATTTTTTCTGTTAAATTACTTAAGGCATCTGATATATTTAGATTAATATTTTCTTTATCAAAAGATATAAAAGGGAGTTTTGTCTCGAAGGATATTCTAAAAGGAATATCTGCTTGCTCAATATTTTCTCTTAATGTTACAGCTTTTTTTAATATTTCTTTTTCCTGATCCGTTAAATTTGCATTGTTAATTATTTCTACTGCATTTCCTTTAGGTTTATTTATCCTAAAAAAACGTTCAAATTTGCTTCTAGGTTTAATATGTGCTTTTAATTCATCAATTCCTTTTTCAGTCGGTAAATTTTCTGCTATTTTGTTTAAAGTATCACTCACTCCTGAAAAGTTATTTGTTACTCCTATAAGCCTAAATAAATTAAGAGGAGTATTAGTATTTTTCCCACCGACATTTTCCATAGATTTTTTTGTCTGATCAACAATTGTAGGATCATTACCAGCTCCTATAGGACCTGAGTTTAATGTATTGGTATGAAGAGTAACACCGTCTTCAGTCCATTCTTGGGCTTGGCGTGCATTTAAGTCGGTAATTTTTTGCCTAGAATCTATATCACCCGAAATCGAGGCTAATGTGCCTGCATGTTTAGATGTAAGCAATGTTTCAAAATTTTTACCGTCTTTGTCGGTTATTGCACCAATTTTCTCAAAGGCATTTTTCATGCCAACAATTTGTCGTAACTGGGTTGGGATAACATGCCTACCGTTTTGAATTGTATCAGCATACTGATCAACAAGCTTCCTCTCCCATTCAGGCATTACATTATACCAGTTTTTACCTTCTCTATTTTGATATTCTTGCTTTTGTTCTTCTGTCAAGCCTTTAAAAGCTACTTCCGCTTCGACTACAATATGCTCTTTTCCCTCATAATTGGTGACTTTTGACAAAGTTACTATATTAGCTCATCATTGAAATTTTGAAAATCTTTAGCAACATTTAATTTTTTATGAGCATTTTTAATACCGTTTGTTCCTAGCAATTCAGCAACATTGTCAATCTCAGTTTGCATATTTTTTGAGATATTTTCTTGTGATTTTTCCATATTCAAAGCATTAAAACTATTAATAAATTTTACTGCTTCTTTATTTAATTTCAGCACAAGCTCAGGTTTATTTTCGGTCTTTGCTATGTCTATCGCTCCTCTGATAGAGTTTAAATATTGCATTTCAAAAGCTTCAGTGCCTAAAACAATTTTTTCATTAGGATTGTTACGACCGTCACGTATTAATATTGAAGTTTCGCCATTTTTTCCTTCAATTTTAGTAAGCTTTATACCGGTTTTCTCATGACGTAAAATTTCTAAACCCTGTAATGCCTCGGTAAATCTGCCTTTTTCAACAGCTTCTTCAATTTTAGCTCTATTTGTTTCTAAAGGAACGCCTACTCCGGATGTAGTTAAAAATTCTTTTGTATGGTTTAATAAAAACGCCTTATCGTTATCAAATTGTTTTTTTAATGATGAAAGCATTATAAAATTCTATATGTAGTTGTTCATCTCTTGTTATTTTAATTAAAAATTATTATATAAAAATAGTCTAGTTAAAAATATTTAACTTTATTAATTAAAATATGTTATCTATATGAATATTGATAAATTTACTGCACATGCTAAATCAGTGATAGCTAGTAGCCAATCGATTGCTGCTAAAAACGATCATCAGCAAATATTACCTTTGCATTTATTATCTAGTCTTTTAAGTGAAGAAACAGGTATAATTCAAACCCTTATTAATAATACCGGAGGTAATATAAACTTATTAAAAGATCAAGTTCAGCTAGAACTAAATAAAATCCCAAAAGTTCAGGTTGAGGGAGGGGGACAAGTTTATTCTTCTGCTGAAGCTCTTAAAGTTTTAGAAAAAGCTAGTAGCATTGCTAAAGACAGTGGGGATAGCTTTGTAACCATAGAGCGTATATTTGAAGCATTAACTTATGATAATACTATAGCCGGTAAAATTTTAACGAATAATGGAATTAATAGTAAAAAATTAGCAGCAGCTATTTTACAGCTTCGTAAAGGCAAAAAAGCAGATACCGAATCGGCAGAAAATAGTTACGATGCTCTAAAGAGATACGGCAGAGACGTAACAGAGCTTGCCGAAAGCGGTAAGCTTGACCCGATAATCGGGCGTGATGAAGAAATAAGAAGAACCGTGCAGGTACTATCACGACGCGTGAAAAACAATCCTGTGTTGATCGGTGAACCAGGAGTCGGTAAAACTGCTATAATAGAGGGGCTTGCACAACGTATATTTAGTAAGGACGTACCTGAGTCACTTATGAACTGCCGTATTATTGAGCTTGATATGGGAGCATTAATAGCAGGTGCTAAATATCGAGGTGAATTTGAGGAGCGTCTTAAAGCAGTGCTTAGCGAAATTAAAGAATCAAGCGGTGAAATTATTTTATTTATCGATGAACTGCATCTATTAGTCGGTACGGGAAAAACCGACGGTGCTATGGATGCCTCGAATTTACTAAAGCCGATGCTTGCTCGTGGTGAGCTGCACTGCATCGGTGCTACTACTTTAGACGAATATCGTAAATATATCGAGAAAGATGCAGCACTTGCTCGCCGTTTCCAGCCTGTTTACGTGAGTGAGCCGACGGTTGAGGATACTATATCAATACTTAGAGGAATTAAAGAAAAATACGAGCTGCATCATGCAGTGCGAATTTCCGATAGTGCAATAGTTGCAGCAGCGACGTTATCAAACCGTTATATTACCGATCGTTATTTACCTGATAAAGCTATTGATTTGATTGATGAAGCTTGTAGCCGTATGAAAATAGAATTGTCAAGTAAGCCTGAAGAGCTTGACGAGCTAGATCGCCGTATTATTCAGATAAAAATTGAGCTTGCAGCACTTAAAAAAGAAAATGACGAGCATTCTAAAAAGAAAATTACCCATTTAACCGAGGAACTCGAAAAGTTAGAATCTAAATCATATGATATGAACGCTAAATGGCAGGCAGAAAAGTCTAAACTACAGCAAGCCCAAAAACTTAAAGAAGAGCTAGAACGAGCAAGAATCGATCTAGAGCGTGCCGAGCGTGACGCTAATCTCGCTAAAGCTAGTGAGCTAAAATATGGAATTATACCTGAGATTATGAAAAAGATTCAGGAAGCCGAAAGTATGGATAATAAAGTGCTATTAAAAGAAGTTGTATCGGAAAGTGATATAGCAAGTATTATCTCTCGTATTACTGGTATTCCAATTGATACGATGTTATCAAGTGAGCGTGAGCGTCTACTTGTAATGGAGCAGAAATTACGAGAATCGGTAATAGGGCAGGATGAGGCAATTAAAGGTGTTAGTGATGCGGTAAGAAGATCACGTGCAGGTATTCAGGATATTAACCGTCCGCTTGGTTCGTTCTTATTCTTAGGACCGACAGGAGTTGGTAAAACTGAGCTTACCAAAGCCTTAGCTGGTTTTCTTTTTGATGACCGTAATGCGATACTTCGTATAGATATGTCGGAATATATGGAGAAGCATGCTATTTCTCGTCTGATAGGAGCACCTCCCGGCTATATTGGATATGATCAAGGCGGGGTGTTAACGGAAGCAGTAAGACGCCGTCCTTATCAGGTAATATTATTTGATGAAGTTGAAAAAGCCCATCCCGACATATTTAATATTATGCTGCAAATACTTGATGAGGGAAGATTAACCGATAGTCAGGGTATCACAGTTGATTTTAAAAATACTATTATAGTTTTAACTTCTAATTTAGGTGCTGAGATACTCGTTAATCAGAAAGAGGACGAAGATACATATAAAGTAAAAGATGAGGTTATGGAATATGTAAAAGCAGTATTTAAGCCTGAGTTTTTAAATAGGTTAGACGAAATTATATTATTTCATCGCCTAAATCGTAATAATATTCATGATATAGTTAAGATACAGCTTGAAGCCTTGCAGAAAATTTTGCTACAACAAAATATTACTCTTGAATTTGATGAATCTGCTTTAAATTATTTAGCCGAAAAAGGCTATGACCCAAGCTTTGGAGCAAGACCCTTAAAACGCCTTATCCAGAGGGAAATACAAAATAACTTAGCCAAAATGATTTTAGCAGGCGAAATAAGTAGCGGCAATACCGTGAAAATAGCTAGAGAAAAGGAAGAGCTAAGGATAAAGATAATTGATTGATTTAAGTGTACGGCTCATATATCATTCCCGCCTATGCGGGAAGGCATTGTTGCGTGGATATAAAAAAGCACTCGATGTCATACCGTGGCTTGACCACGGTATCTATAAAAGTAACTTAAAATACTAAAATTTTAACTGGATCCCGTGATCAAGTCGCGGGATGACACTGGAAAAACTGCTCCACGCAACAAAGCCACGTGGTAATGATATAAAACTGAGCCATACAACAAGGCCTTTTTAGTCGCTCATAATGACGAATTAAGCAAAATTATAGCTTATTAATATGCTTCAATTTCAGTTAATGTTATACTTTCAGTACCTGATAATTTATAACAATCATTACTAGTAGAGTTAGGAATTTGTAAGTCAAATAATAGGGTTTTTTCTTCTTTATACAGATCAACTAAGTAAGAATTTGTAATATCTGTAACTATTGGCGATAAGTAAGTTGTTGTTTCAATAAGCTTATCAATAGCATTTTGTCCGTCTTTTAATATTTTATCGACTAGTTTTTTATCTTTATAAAAAGTATTTACGGTGCCTATTAAGGTTGTTGATATCTCATATATAATAACACCGTTTTTAATTATATTGGTTATATTAGAGTCTAATTTTGCTGTTTTAGAAAAAATTAAAGAAATAACAGTAGGATATTTATTAAATACATTAGGTAGTTCTAAAAAATTATTTACGGCTGAATAGGCAGAATTGGTTGCTTCTGAAAAACAATTAAATGCTTTGTATATGTTTTCATAATTGTTATTACTCATAAACTTACCTCTTTTTTTATATAGATAATTACCATGAAACATGATAATTACATATCATACTACTAAATTAAGAAGTGTCAATATTAAAATTTATTTACTGATATCCTCTAAACTCCATCTAGCTTTTGGACAGAAATTCAAAGGAGTAAATAGCTTATTATTGTAACGCTCAAGTCCTGCATATGCAATCATTGCAGCATTATCGGTACATAAACGGATAGGTGGATAAATAAGCTGATAACCATATGTTTTAGCACAATTACTTAATATTTCTTGTAAATATTTATTGGCAGCAACACCGCCGGCAATAACTATAGCATCATTTAAAAAGCTTGATCCAAGCGAATTTTGCGGGTAGAGCCTGTGCTCACGTACTTTTGTACGCTCCGCAGGCTCTTCCTTAAATTCATCTTGTCTAAAGCTTTTTAAATTTAGCTGTGTAGTATAATCTATATTCTCGTAATAATCATTTACAACTCGTTCATATGCTCTAATAGCATCCTGTACCTTACTACTTAGAATTTCTCCTATGGTGAACTGAAAACTTGCCGCTATATCATTAATTACATCATCATTTAGAAAGCTTGATACAAGCGAATTTTTCGACTTTCGCCTGTACTCATGTACTTTTGTACGCTGTGCAGACTCTTCCTTAAATTCATCTTGTCTAAAGCTTTCTAAATGATGACGGTCTTTATAATTAATTTCTTGTAAATTCATTATTAAAGTACGCACGGCAGTTTTAAGCCCTGAAAAGGACATATTGCAATTACCGCTGTTAATTATAGGTTTTGGAAATTTATATTTATAAGGATTGCCAAATTTTGCTCTTTTCTCAATTTCAGGTCCTCCAGGAAAGGCTAAGTTTAGCATTTTTGCTACTTTGTCAAAGGCTTCGCCTACGGCATCATCTATAGTAGACCCTAGGATTTTATATTTTCCAAGCCCTAGAACCGCTACAAATTGGCAATGTCCCCCCGAAGCTAACAAGAGTAAATAAGGATAAGGGATATTATCGGTTAATCTTGCGGTTAAAGCATGACCTTCTAAATGATTAATTGCAATAAATGGTTTTTTTAAAGCACTGCTTAGCGACCTTGCAAACATTGAGCTGACTATAACACCGCCGATTAAACCCGGACCGGAAGTTGCGGCAATTGCACTAATTTCCGTTAATTTAGTGTTGCTCTCTTTTAAAACATTTTTTAATGCTTTATCTAGATTCGATAAGTGAGAACGTGCGGCAATTTCAGGTACGACCCCTCTAAAAACTGCATGTTCTGTATTTTGTGAAATGATTATATTAGATAAGATTTCTCGATTTTCGGTGATTATAGAAACAGCTGTATCGTCACAGCTTGATTCTATACCTAAAATTTTTATCATTTAATATTGAAACCGGTATTGGCTAAAAAAGTAGTGTTGTTACGTGGATCGATAAAATCCAATGGTCACCCCGTGGCTTGACCACGGGGTCCATAAAAACAACAAAAAATACTAATATTTTAGTATTTTTAACTGGATCCCGTGGTCAAGCCACGGGATGAACAGAGGTGAAATTGATCCACGCAATAAGACTCGCTCGCAATGACGATATTTATCTTTATTTAATAATGCCTAATTAGATACCTTTAAGGTATTTAATTGATTATACAGCTTATAAATAGATTGTTCGGCATCAATAATTTTTTTATTAACTATTTTTAGTAATTTTTCCGAAGGTTTTTCTGTTATTTGCGTTGCAGAACTTACTTGCTCTGCTAAATTTTTAAGTGATTCTTGTATTTCTACAAAAGATTTTTTAAATTGTTCTTTAATAGTAATAGATGATTCTTCAAGCTCTTTAATTTTTAAGCATAGATTTTCTAATAAATGATCTATTTTAGTTTGCATTAAAGTCAATTTTTGCTTTTGTTTTTCACTAAGATAGCTTAAAGTTTCTTGCATTTTTGCCTGTATACGTACTTTTGTAGTACGTTCAAGTTCTGAAGCTAAACCTATTTTACTCATTAAAAATATTATCCATTTGTGAACGTCAAAATGATACCATTTTGCACCGTTACGATAATCTGAAGGAAAAGCATGATGGTAATTGTGCCAATTTTCACCTAGTAAAAATAGAGCCATCCACCAAATATCTCCAGCGGTACCTTTGTAATATTGTTTACTACCGGCAAAGTGGCATAAAGAATTAACACAGAAAGTTGCTTGCTGCTGCAGGAATCTACCGAGTCCCATAAATAAAAATCCTGCATATGCCGATTGTATAGTACCGCCGACTAAGTAACCGATAAATAAAGGCACGACAATATTCATAAAAGCTGCTATTTGCCAATAATATTTTAGCTGCCATTTTAATAAATTGTTTTTCCCGTGCTTAGCCCAAGTAATGCGATCAATAGACTTATAGCTACCGCTTCCGACTAGCATCCATCCTATATGAGACCACATAAAGCCTAAAAATTTATTGTCAAATTTTAAAGGAGTATGCGGATCTTGGTCTTGATCCGTATATCTATGGTGTTTATAATGATTCGATGCCCAAGATAAAGCCGGTCCTTGTAATGTTCCTGCAGACAGCATAATTAAGACAAACTCGGCATATTTATTTATTTTATAGGCATTATGAGACCACAATCTATGCAAACCAATCCCAACGGTAATATTATTAATATAATAACTAGCAATTATAAAAATAACTTCAGTTAGTCCTATCCCATAATCAAACGAATATTTAACTACAAGAGATATAATAAAAATAGGATAAAATATTAAAGCAAATAAAGCAGGCTTATTTAGTTTACTTAACATAAAATTTACAGTTTTTAGTTATAAAATATATAAATTGGCAACGAATAAAATCTATTATATTATAGTATACATAAATATAATTAATAGATATTAACATACTTAATGCATAAATACAAAGAAAATTTTGACAACAAAATTCTAGTCGCTATCTTTATTTAAACAATAACCGATAAAACGAACGGTTTTAATAATTAAATTGTCTTTCCCTAAGACCTCTCTAATTCTATTTATATGAACATCTATAAGACGTTCATTAAAGGTCTCTTCACTTTCCCATAAATAATTTTATTATTTCTTGACGCGAAAATACTTCATTTGGAAACTGAAAAAAAAGTCGCAAAATTTTAAACTCAGTAGGACCTAGGCGAATATTCAGTCCGTCTTTGTATACTTTTTCAGTATTTAAATCAATATTTATATTCTTAAATTTAATAATATTATCCTGTAAAACTGACTTAGAACGTCTCAATAAGCTCTTTAAAGTACCTACTATTTGCTCAGATAAAAAGGGCTTATAAAAAAATAGGCGTTTTAGAAAATTTATTAATTTTTCTAACGTTATTTATTGTTATTAAAGGATTTTCTTGTAATTCTGCACTAATAATCATGATAGCAAGCGGCTGACTAAAGAAATAAGTTAATGCTTTTTCTAGAGTTGAAGCCCTAATTATATTAAATCCTGCTCTCTCTATATCATTACTTAAAGAAATATTAACACTTTTTTTATTTTTTTCTTCTATAATTAAAACTTCAGGTAATAGCTTATCAAACACTGAATTAATCTCCATTAATATTTAGTAAATAATTAAAAACTTTTGTAATAATTTTCTGATTTATTAGGGTTTATAGCAAACTTTTTATAAAAAGAAACAAAGAAATAATAATTTTTTAAAGATAATACTTGAATTTAATAGTTTTAGTTGCTATAAATAGCTTTATTTTAAAGTTTGTTTGTTGGAGATTTTTATATATCATGAGCTTTTATGAATCAGTTTTTATTATACGCCAAGACGTATCATTAAACGATATAGATAAAATCGTTGATGATTTTGCTAAAATTATTAAAGGCAATAATGGCACTATCGTAAAAAAAGAATATTGGGGGTTAAGAACTTTAGCTTACAAAATCGGTAATAACAAAAAAGGACATTATTATTTTTTAGGTCTAGATATTACTGGTAATGTAAAAGAAGAGCTAGAAAGAAAAATGAAGCTTAACGAAAATATCATTAGATTTCTTACAATTAAAGCAGATTCAATTAGTAGTGAACCTTCACCGATATTAAAAAATCAGAGTACAGAGAATACTCCGGTAATTGATGTAACTTAATAATTAAATTTGTAAGAATTAAGGTTAAAGAATGTTAAAAAGTAATAATGCTAGTGAAACAGCTACTCGCAAGGTAGGAGATAAAACTGCTAAAAAAGTGTTTTTTAGAAGACGTAAAGGATGCCCTCTTTCTGTGCCTAATGCACCTGTTATTGATTATAAAAATCCTGAGCTTTTAATAAAATTTGTTTCTGAAGGCGGTAGAATGCTACCAAGCAGGATCACGAACGTTTGTGCAAAGAAACAAAGAAAGCTAAATAATGCTATTAAAATTGCAAGAATTTTAGCGTTATTACCTTTTGTATTTCAAGCTAAATAAAGGCATAATACATGGAAATTATATTAATAAAACCCGTAAGAAAATTAGGTAAAATTGGCGACATGCTCAAAGTAGCAGACGGATTTGGTCGTAATTATCTTTTACCGCAAAAATTAGCTATTAGAGCTACTGAGCCTAATAAAGAGCTAATAGTGAAACAAAAACACGAATTTGAAGCAAAAGATAAGCAAATAAGAGAAGAAGTAGAAAAAATTAATGCTCTTATTAAAGAACAAAAATTAGTTTTTATCCGTCAAACATCAGATGACGGTAAACTTTTCGGTTCGGTTACTAACAAAGAAATAGCCGATAAATTATCTAAAAATGTATCTTATAATATCTCTCATTCAAATATTATTCTTGATAAACAAATTAAATCTATCGGAATTTATACAGTTGAAATAAGACTCCATGCAGAGCTTAATGCTATAGTTACGGTTATTGTTGCAAGATCAGAATCAGAAGCACAAGATTATTTACGCGAACAAAAGACTGAAACTTCAGAAGATTTAGCTGAGTCAGCATAAATTTTTTCTATCGTCATTGCGAACGAACATCGTTCCTGCGGCAATCTAGTTAAAAATTCTGATTTACAGAATTTTTTTAACTATTTTTCTGGATTGCAACAATGCTTCGCTCCTTGCAATGACGGTTCGGTGTCCATACAACAACGTTCCACCTATGCGGGAATAACATAATTCGTACACTATCGAATTAACTACGATATCCTTAAAAATAACTTTCAACAATACTAATATTTTTCAACCATGCTATATGAAAAATTTGAGTATAATATCAATAATCTAATAGGTAATTTTGGTTTATCTAAAATAGCGGTTGCAGTCTCCGGTGGGAGTGATTCGGTAGCACTTCTTTATCTTGCTAACATTTGGGCAGAAAAAAATAATATAGAATTATCTGTTATATCGGTTGATCATAACTTACGGGAACAGTCGAAGCAAGAGACCCATTATATCCAAAATATCAGTAATAATCTAAATCGCAAGCATTATAGTTTATATTTTGATCATCAAAATAATTTTTCTAATTTACAAGAAAGAGCAAGAGAAGGACGCTATGATTTGATGACAAATCTATGTCTAAAACTCGATATATTAGTACTTTTAACTGCTCACCACGCAGATGATTATATAGAAAATTTTTGTTTAAGATTAGAACGTAATAGCGGTATATTTGGACTTAGTAGCAGTAATATTAATTGGTATAATAATATACAAATAATTAGACCGCTATATAATATTCCAAAAAGTGAATTAGTAGAGTATTTAGTCAGTCATAATATAAAGTGGTTTGAAGATGAGTCAAATTCATCTGATAAATATAGACGAAATGTTATTAGGCAAAAATTAGCTAAAGGCGAAGATTATATTAAAGCCGATATAATCTTACAACAGCTTGAAATTAATGATTTACTGGATAATAAATTTAAACCAGAGTTAATATCAGCAATAGCCGAAGCAGTCAAAATTTTTGAATATGGCTTTGCTTTTCTTGATTTAGTTAAATTTGATAAGTTTTCAAATGAGGTGAAAGTACAAATAATTAATTTTTTACTGATAATAATTAGTGGACAATCTAGAGCAGCTCGTTTTTATTCGGTAGAACCTATTTTGAAATTAATTACTCAAGACGTAAACTTTAAGAATACCCTTCATGGCTGTGTAATTAATCGTATACAAAACGAGTTACTTATATACAGGGAATTCGGCAAAAAATTACCTGAAAGTAAAATATTATTGGATAAATCCGTTATTTGGGATAATAGATTTTGCATCACAAGAAATCAAGAAACTCAAAATTGTTTTGTAACTCATCTATCGTTAGAAGATTATAAAATGATAAAGAAACAATTAGATCTAGAACCTTTGAAAAATCTATCCTGCAAAAACCACAATGCAATTTTATTTACCTTACCTATCATTAAAATACTTGAAAAAGTTATAGCAATACCACATATATCATATTATGATAACGACATGTGGAACTTTGAAGTATCTTTTGCTCCAAATTTTGTATCTCGTTTCACCCATTTTTGCTAACACCGGTATTTAGCTTTGTTGCATGGATACCAAATCGTCATTGCGAGCGGCCGTAGGCTATGCGGCAATCCATAAAAAATTAAAAAAATGCTATAAATTAGCGTTTTTTACTGGATTGCTTCATCAAAACTTGCAGTTTTTCTTCGTAATGATGAAAAAAAAACGATCCATGCAACAACGCCTCTAATACCGATAAAAATTTTTATTAGGTTTTATATCGATGAATAATCAAGGTAGAAGTATTTTAGCTTGGGCAGCACTTTTTGTTTTTGTAATATTACTTTTTAATGTTTTCCAATCTGACAGTTTACTTGGCGGAAGAAATAATATAACTTTCTCGGATTTTTTAACGCGAGTTGATGAAAAGACCGTTAATTCGGTAAAAATTCAAGGTAGAGTAATTGAAGGCACTTCAAATGACGGCTCTACTTTTAACACTTATGCTCCTGATTATCCTGATTTAGTAAATCGTCTTACTAGTAATGACGTTAATATTGAAGTGGTGCCTCTTGAAACAAGAATGAATACCTTTTTAGGCTTTTTAATTTCTTGGTTTCCTATGCTTTTATTGATAGGTGTTTGGGTTTTTTTCATGCGTCAAATGCATGGAGGCGGGAAAGCCATGGGGTTTGGAAAATCGAAAGCTAGGTTGCTATCAGATAAAGGACCAAAAATTACCTTTAAAGATGTAGCAGGTATCGATGAAGCAAAAGAAGAATTAACTGAAATAGTAGATTTCTTAAGAGATCCAAGCAAGTTCCAAAAGCTTGGGGGTAAAATACCGAAAGGCTGCTTACTTATAGGACCTCCTGGAACAGGAAAGACCCTTCTTGCTAAAGCAATTGCAGGTGAGGCTAATGTTCCGTTTTTTAGCATATCAGGCTCTGATTTTGTTGAAATGTTTGTGGGTGTCGGTGCAAGCCGTGTGCGTGATATGTTTGAACAGGGTAAACGTAATGCTCCTTGTATTATCTTTATCGATGAAATTGATGCGGTAGGTCGCCATAGAGGTATCGGTATGGGCGGCGGCAATGATGAACGTGAGCAAACCTTAAACCAAATGTTAGTCGAAATGGACGGATTTGAAGCAAATGAGGGAGTTGTGATCATTGCAGCTACAAACCGTCCTGATGTTCTTGATCGTGCATTGCTACGTCCCGGTAGGTTTGATCGTCAAATTGCCGTTGCAAACCCTGATATAAACGGTCGTGAGCAAATTCTAAAAGTACATTTAAAGAAAATTAAATATAATAGTACGGTACTAGCACGAATTATTGCTCGTGGTACCCCGGGCTTTTCCGGTGCTGAACTTGCTAACTTAGTTAATGAAGCTGCTCTTATTGCTGCAAGGCTTGGTAAGAAAGAAGTAGATATGCACGATATGGAAGAGGCAAAAGATAAGGTGCTGATGGGAGTTGCACGTCGTTCTATTGCAATGTCGGAAAAAGAAAAAAAATTGACTGCATATCATGAAGGTGGACATGCATTAGTAGGGCTTTATTGTCCTGCAGCATCGCCTATTCATAAGGCTACGATTATACCGCGCGGTAATGCTCTTGGGATGGTGCAAAGACTTCCTGAAACTGATGAATATTCTCAGAATCGTGAACAGATGGAATCATCTATAGCGGTTTATATGGCAGGAAGAGTAGCAGAGGAAATTATTTTCGGTAGAAATAAAGTTACCTCAGGAGCTTCATCGGATATAAAAGGTGCAACTAATATTGCAAGAGCGATGGTTACAAAAGCAGGTTTAAGTGATTTAATAGGACCGATATTCCATGGTTCAAGCGGTGATGATATGTATGGTAGACAACCGAGTAATGAAACCTCGGAAGCTACTGCAGAGTTAATCGATGCCGAAGTTAAAAGAATTATTACGCAAGGATATGAATTTGCAAAAGATATTTTAACAAAACATATAGATCAGCTTCATACTTTAGCTAATGCTTTAATTGAGTATGAGACATTATCCGGTCAGCAAATTAAAAATTTACTTAGCGGTAGAGCTTTAGATTCAGAAGAAGAAAATAAATTTCCTTTTAATGATTCATCTACTATAAAAATAGATAAAGAAAAATCACCTGAGAAAACAAAAACAGCTAAGGCTAAAAAAGAAAATTCCGCTTCCTAAGTTTAATAGTATAATTTATGTATAAATTTATAGATTTATTTTGCGGCATCGGTGGTTTTAGAAAAGCCTTGGAAACAAAGGATCTTGAATGTGTTTTTTCTTCTGATTTAGACAAAGACGTACAAGAAGCATATAAAAGAAATTTTGGTGATAAGCCGTATGGTGATATTACTGAAATACCGGAAAACAAAATCCCTAAACATGATATTTTATGTGCCGGTTTTCCTTGCCAATCTTTTAGTATTTCAGGTAAGAGGCTTGGTATAGATGATATTAACGGTAGACTCTTTTATGAAATAATAAGAATAGCACAATATCACAAACCCTATATATTATTACTTGAGAATGTCAAAAATATTCTGAATATTGATAATGGCAGTGTAATTGAAACTATAGACCAAAAATTAGATGAGATTGGCTATAAAGTATATAGAAATGTGTTAAATGCTTCATTATTTGGAGTACCGCAAGCAAGAGAAAGAGTTTATTTTGTTTGTTTACGAAAAGATTTTAGCAGTGAATATACACTCAAATACGTAAAGCCGAAAGAATCTTATGAAAGGATTTTTCTTGGTGATATTTTAGAAAAGGATGTTGATAAAAGTTTATATATTAATAGAGATGATATTGTTTTAGATAAAACACCGGTTGAAAAGCAATTAAAGCCAATTAGGATCGGTCAAGTTAATAAAGGCGGTCAAGGTGAAAGGATTTACAGCCCTTTCGGTCATTCAATAACTTTATCGGCTTTTGGTGGCGGTGTTGGTGCTAGAACCGGTCTTTATTATATAAATGATAAGATAAGAAGACTATCAATCAATGAATGTAAATATTTAATGGGTTTCCCTCAAGATCATTATGTTGCAGATGGATTAAAGGGTTATAGGCAATTAGGCAACTCAGTAATTCCACAAATAATAGCAAATATATATGACTCAATAATAGCAGTTTAATGGATAATGGAAACGCATATATAGGTAAAAATGTAGAAAATCTTTTTAAAAATAGTATCAGTGAACATATTGATATAATAGATAAGATTAGAGATGTTTTTAAAATAGAAGGCAATTTTTCACATGCTATTAGCACAGGAATATATGCAGAAAAATCTGATGTTAAAATGAATTTTAGCTGCGGTTATAACATAGATGTTAGTATTAAGGCATATAAGCAGGCAATAGCCTATAATCAATTTACAAGAGCGTCTATAAGTAATTTTTGCAAAACATTTAACTTAAATTGTTTAGATTATCTACAAAATTTGATAATTAACAAATCGAGAAATATTAAGTCAAATTTAATTCCATTTGAAGAACAAGAAAGGGTGTTATTGATTTTTCAGCCTATTGCAAAAGAAATGGTTAAATGGTCATTCTCAAATGAAACTGTAAGAGAGTTATTAGTTTTATATCAGAGAGAAGAAAAACTAATGCGTATATATGTAATGAAAGATGTTCTAAAAGCTCTAAATTATGATATTATTTTTACAAATAAGGGTAATATTATAATAGGTAATTATATTGTAATTCAACGAAAAGGGGGGAATGGCTCTTTAAGTAAAACAATCCCTAAAGATTCAATTAAACATCCCGGTAATAACATTCAACTAAAATTAAAAATCAAAGATTTTGTTAATGGTATGAAAGATTGTGAATTAGCTAATTATTTTGTATAGTCCTAAAAATAAATTTTAAGAGAGTACTTAAATGGCAGAGTTAAGATTACCGCCAAATTCATTAGTAAAAAAAGGAAAAGAGCATAAAGAACACGAGGAAATGCTTAAACCTAGAAAGGTAAAAATTTATAGGTATGACCCTGATCTTGATGAGAATCCTACTATCGATAGTTTTGAGATAGATTTAAGCAAAACCGGACCGATGGTTTTAGATGCTTTAATTAAAATCAAAAACGAAATCGATTCGACTCTAACGTTCAGGCGTTCTTGTCGAGAGGGAATTTGCGGTAGTTGTTCCATGAATATTGACGGTACAAATACTTTAGCATGTATAAAACCGATAGAAGAGATATCAGGCGATATCAAAATCTATCCGCTTCCTCATATGAAAGTAGTGAAAGACTTAGTACCTGATATGTCGCATTTTTATGCACAATACGAATCTATAGAACCTTGGCTCAAAACCGATAGCCCTACCCCTTCAAACTCTGAAAGGTTACAGTCGATTAAAGACCGAGAAAAGCTTGACGGTTTATATGAGTGTATATTATGTGCTTGCTGTTCTACTTCCTGTCCTAGCTATTGGTGGAACGGTGATAAATATTTGGGTCCTGCGATTTTATTGCAGGCTTATCGATGGATTGCCGATTCAAGGGATGATCATACCGGCGAACGTCTTGAAGATTTAGAAGATCCGTTCAAGCTTTATCGTTGCCATACGATTATGAACTGTACTAAGACCTGCCCGAAAGGCTTAAACCCTGCTAAGGCTATAGGTAAAATAAAAAGTTTAATTGCAGAACGTCATGGCGTATGATTCTTAATTAATTATTTTTAAAATGATAAAATAATGAAAAAAACAATTATTTTTTGTTGGTTATTTCTTAGTTCGATATCTTGTGCTTTTGCTGTTGATTGTAATAATGCCATGACACAAGGTGACATGAATTATTGTGCTGGCGAAGAATATAAGAAAGTTGATAAGAAACTAAATAAAATATATAAAGAAATATTAAAGCATATTTCAGACGAACAAGAAAAAGTTAATTTACTTAAAAAATCCCCAAATTTATGGATTAAGTACCGAGATGCTGATTGTGAATTTCGGAGTTCTGGGGTTTATGGCGGTTCCGTATATCCAATGATACTGCTTATGTGTCTTACAGAAAAAACCGAAGAGCGTATAAAAAAAAGAATTTGAAGCCATGCTGAAATGTGAAGAAGGCGACTTAAGTTGTCCCTTTATAATCAAAACTCAGAACTTAGGTTCTGTGAAAGAGCCAAAATAGATTAATTAATAATTTGTAATACTTTAAATAATGTTCCCATTTGTTTTGGGGATATTAGCCTCTCTACTTGTTTTTCTATTATCCCTGCTTGCTCCTTGCTAAGCTTATCTTGCAATGTTTGTTTGCGTAATAAGATTCCGTTTTCTATTAAAAAATCTCGTTGCGATATTGTATCTATTACATTTATTTCACTATTTTTATCTACTGTTTTTAATGTATAAAAATCCACATGTGCCGATAAATCAGCTTCTCCAAGATTTTCAAGGATTGGGCAATATTTATGGTTTTCAACCGCTTGTAATGTTGGATTATACTGATATCTAGTTCTGTTACCCGGAGCTAGATCATAGCCGTAATCTATTATTAAGCAGCTGCCGCTTAGTTTTTTTAGATGTTGTGCTATAAATTTTATAATTTCTATTGAGTTATAAGATTCTTCAAGCACTGCTCCGTCTTTTGCTTCAATATGAGTACGCAGCAAATATTCTTGTAATTGCTTATTAATGCTTATTTTATCGTATTTAATTCTGCCGTCTACCGGTTGCACTACAAATATTCTTTCATACCATAATTCCTTGACTTTAATATATTGCTTTATCGGCATAGCATCAAAGAATTCATTAGCTATTATTATAGTAGGTTTTTTTTGTATATCTTCTACAAATGATCGATGGCTAATCGGTAAATTAATATCTTGTAAATTAGCCTTTTGATGAGCAATAAAATTTTGATTAATTTCTATTAGTTCAATTGATAAAGCTTTGTAAAATTCTGGTACTAATTTTGCAGTGCGTAGTAAATCACGCATTAATAGACCTCGACCGGGACCAAGCTCAACCAAACTAAGACTTTTTGGGCAACCGATTCTTTGCCACTCCTTGATACACCATAAGCCGATAATTTCACCGAATAGCTGCGAAATTTCAGGAGCTGTAACAAAGTCCCCTTCGCTAGCCAATGATTTTACTTGCTTATAATAGGAAGTAGGATTTGATTGTAATACTTCCTGCATGAGAACATCGCAAGTAATATAGCCGTTTTGTTCAATTGATTGTCTTATTTTGGATTCGATTGACATATTAAATAACTTCCTAAAAGTAACATAGGTACAGATAAGATTTGTCCCATAGTTAAGCTATCTAAAATAAACCCGATTTGTATGTCTGGTTCTCTAAATATTTCAATAGCGATTCGGAAAAGAGCGTAAAATATTAAAAATATTCCTGAGTTTAAACCGTACTTTTTAAGAGTTTTGTGCTTAAATGTTGCATACGCTAAGATACAAAATAATACTAAACCTTCAAAAAAAGCTTCATATAATTGACTAGGATGTCTTGGCATCAAATCACTATTAGGAAAAATCATACCAAAAGAAGAATTTGTAATACGTCCGTATAGTTCGCCGTTAATAAAATTAGCGATTCTACCTAAAAATAATCCGATAGGTACTACAGGGGCTATTATATCTGTGAGACTTAAAAAATTAATTTTATATTTTCGACAAAACAAATAAGCAGCAATAATCACCCCTAAAGCTCCGCCATGGAAAGACATACCGCCTTCATAAGTTTTTAAGATATCTATTGGATTTGAAAAATATCTAGAAGGGTTATATAATAAAACAAATCCTAGTCTGCCTCCGACTATTATGCCTATAACGGCATAAGTAATGAAATCTTCTAGATTTTTTTTAGTAATTTGAGGTTTAAATTTTTCTATAATTTTGTTTGCATAGAACCAACCTAGCAAAATTCCTACTACATATGAAAGAGAATACCAAGAGACAGCAAGTGGACCTATAGAGAAAATAATTGTATTGATATTAGGAAATGTCATAATAAGTTATTTAATTCATTTAACATCTGAGTTACGGAAAATTACGTAAGTAATTGACGAAGCAATCCGGTTTTTTATTATTTTTATGGATTGCCACAGCCACTTCGTGGCTTCGCAATGACAGTATCTATATTTGGTTAGCAATACCAAGTTCTTTTGAGTTAAAATTATTGATAAAAATAAAATTCTTAGTAATAATAAAAAAGATTTATATTTATAATAATAATGATAGGTAAAATATGCAATATTTAATGGATCTATATCATACCTCAAGTACTGAGTTAGTATTATTGTTTGTTATGTTAGTATCTCTTATACCGGTGATAGTTCTAATTAAAAGATTAATTTTTATTCCTGTAAAAAATTATTTAACTAGACATCATTATGATGATTATGAAAGGATACTAAAAAAATATCCTATATTTCGTTATTTATTAAACACTTTATTAGCACTTTACTTTATAGGTTGGGGAAATGTTTTTCATCCTACTTCTTTTAAAGCACATGTATTACTGGGAATCAAAGATACTATAGTAATCTTATATACTAGTATATCCGTGACGATGTTATTATTAACGCTTATAGATGCTTTTGCAGATTTATATAACAATAGGATCAAGGCCGTTACAAAAAATGCACCGCTTAGCTTATATTTTCAAATATTAAAAATTATTGTCATAGTTATTGCAGCAATGGTAACTATTTCATATATATTAAATATTTCGCTTAGTACATTCTTAACAAGTTTAGGTGCAGCCGCAGCTCTTTTAACATTTGTTTTCAAAGATACCGTTTTAGGATTACTTGCAAGCTTGCAACTAACTACTCAAGAAATTATTAATATTGGAGACTGGGTACGTATAGGCGAAATTGAAGGAACAGTTGAAAAAATTACTATTTCCGTAGTAACAATTAGGAATTTTGACCAATCTATTTCTACAGTTCCTACTTACAGTGTTTTAAATTCTAACGTAACTAATTATAGAGGAATTAGTGAATCAGGAGCAAGAAGGGTAAAGAGAGTATTTAATATTAATATGGCAACTATTAACTTCTGTGATGCTACTATTTTAAAAGAACTAAAAAAATCTCCTTATATATCAAAGGATGTAATAGATAAAATAACTCTTGATAAAGAAGAGAAAGATTTAACCAACATTAAACTATTCAAATTATATATTCAGGAATATCTAAAAAATAATCCAGCAGTTTATACCGAAGGATTTACTTTTCTAGTAAGACAGCTTGAACCTACGATTAATGGGTTGCCTATAGAAATATATATCTTTGTTAAAGAAGTGAATTTAGTAGGTTATGAAAATATACAAGATAATATTTCTGAACATTTAATTTCTATACTTCCTGAATTTAAATTAAAAATATTTCAGAATGTAGGAGTGGTATAATATATCTGAAGTTAAATTTGTATCCAAGATAATGGTATGGACCTACCCTATATACGGAATCGATAAAAAATGTTATCGTTCTAGAGTAGGAAATTAATCCTAGATAACAATAAGGAGGTCCACAAATGGAAGTTAGCACAATTGGCATAGACATTGCAAAAAGAATTTTCCAAATTCATGGAGTAGATAAAAACGGGAAGACAGTATTAAAGAAAAAATTAATGAGGGATCAAGTATTAGGTTTTATGGTTAATCTGCCAAAATGTTTAGTAGGTATAGAAGCTTGTGGCGGGGCTAGTTATTGGGCAAGGGAGATAGTAAAATTAGGGCATGAAGTTAGGTTAATAGCACCGCAATTTGTAAAACCATATGTAAAAACTAATAAAAACGATCAAGCTGACGCAGAAGCAATTTGTGAAGCAGTGACAAGACCAAATATGAGATTTGTACCAATCAAGAGTATAGAGCAACAAGATATTTTTATCAATTCATCGGGTGAGAGCTAGATTAGTAAAAAACCGTACTGCACTAGCCAATGAGATTAGAGGCTTGTTGCATGAATTTGGTTTAATCATTCCCCAAGGGATAAATAAAGTTATCAGTACATTAACAGAGATTTTAGATAGTGGAGCTTTAAGCCAACTTAGCTATCAAACGTTTAGCGAGTTGAAAGAAGAATTTATAGATAATAATAAAAAAATAACAGAGTTAGAAAAACGATTAAAAATAATAGCTGGTGAATTGGATAAATACAAACAATTAACAGTTATACCTGGTATAGGTTTAATTACCGCTACGGCATTAATAGCAGTGATAGGTAATGCTAAATATTTTGAAAACGGCAGACAATTCAGCATGGCTTGGCTTGGTACCAAGACAGTATTCAAGCGGAGGTAAAGAAAAATTATTAGGTATTAGTAAGAGAGGTGATATTTACTTACGTACTTTATTAATTCAAGGAGCAAGGGCGGTTCTAAATGCTAAGCGAAGAGTTACAACTGAAGTACAAAAGACTAATAAAGATTTTAGTAAATTTACTGACTGGATGTTTAATTTATTAGAACGACGTGGACATAATAGAACTACTGTTGCAGTAGCAAATAAACTGGCACGGGTAGTATTTGCAGTATTACACACCGGTAATGATTATGATGAAACTAAAGTTTGTAGCTAATAAATTAATAATGCTTAGTTAAATATTAATAACGAATATAGGATAATATAGAGATTCTAACCTTGAATATGCGTGAGACGATAATATTGATGGTAAATAAGACAAACCTTAACCTACAAAAAAACTGAGGGCATCCAAGGCTCTAATGAAGTCGACAAGATGATAAGTTAAAAGTTTGTAGGTAGCGGATTCCATCAGGGCTATAGGGTTATTGATTTACTAGCTATAAGCCGGATACATGGCTGCATTTGATTTTTTTACTATATTATTTTTTTCTTGCATTGCGGGATAGGTCCATACATGGAATCTTGGATACTCACTACTTTTGAAAGAAAAGAAGTATATATACTACTTGATTATTTTCTCTAAATGCTTTAAAACTTAAAGCTTTAAAAATATGAAAATTTAAGACCTAGGAATGAATAATAATATAATTAATTTAATAGCCGCTATTATACTGTCTTTAAGTATAATTTTCGGTTGGCAATATTTTGTTGTAAAACCTGAACAAAAAAAACAGCAACAGCAAATAGCAGTGCAGAAAGCAGAAAATTTAAAGAAACAACAGTTAAAAGCTTTAGTAGAACCTGCAACTGATATTGTTGTTCAAGAAGAAAGTCAAGTACAGCGTATTAAAATAGAATCTGAATCACTCACCGGTTCTATTTCATTAAAAGGACTTAGATTTGACGATTTAATATTAAAGAAATATAAGCAAGATTTATCTAACAATAGTCCTGAAGTGAGATTATTTTCACCGGCTAATACAGAAAATGCATATTTTGCTGAAATTGGTTTAGTTAGTAATTTATCTAGTGTAAAACTCCCTAACAACGATACTATATGGAATAGTGATAGTGAAATATTAAGCCCTGAAAAACCTGTTAATTTATTTTGGGTTAATGAAGACGGAGTTAAATTTTTAGTTACTATTACTGTCGATGAAAACTATTTATTTACTATAGGACAAACCATAGTTAATAATAGTGATAAAGAACTTCCTGTGCAATCTTACGGTTTAATAAACCGTAAATATATTGCCGTAGAGAAAGCAGTGAATATATTACATCAAGGACCTATCGGGTGTATAGACGAGAATCTTAAAGAATATTCGTATGATGATATTAAAGATAAGAAAAGTGAAAAATTTGCAGCAAGTAAGGTTGACTGGATAGGAATTACCGATAAATATTGGTTATCTTCCTTGATTCCGGATAAATCAAGTAATTACAGCTCGAATTTTAATTATGCTCTTAAGCAAGGGACTGAAAGATATCAGGTAGATTTTATTTCACCGGTACAAATAATAAAGCCCGGTGAAAATTTCTCCATTAAAAGCAGAATTTTTGCAGGAGCAAAAAAAGTAGATTTGCTTGATAAATATGAAAAGCAATATGATATTAAATTATTTGATAGAGCTATTGATTTCGGCTGGTTTTATATAATTACCAAACCGGTTTTCTACGCCATGAATTTTTTCTATGGCTATGTCGGTAATTTCGGTGTTAGTATATTAATTGTTACGGTTATAATTAAGCTATTAATGTTTACTTTAGCCAATAAGTCTTATCGTTCGATGAAAAAAATGAAAAATTTACAGCCGGAAATCGATAGGATAAAAGATTTATACAGTGATGATAAAGCACGTTTAAATCAAGAAATAATGGCTTTATATAAAAAAGAAAAAGTAAATCCGGTAGCGGGTTGTTTACCTATACTTGTTCAAATTCCGGTATTTTTCTCTATCTATAAAGTATTGTATGTAACTATTGAAATGCGGCAAGCACCGTTTTACGGCTGGATTAAAGACTTATCTGCCCCTGACCCTACTACTATTTTTAATTTATTCGGCTTATTACCGTTCTCGCCGCCATCATTTTTAATGATTGGAGCATGGCCTATTTTAATGGCTATTACTATGTTCTTACAGCAAAAAATGAGTCCTGAACCTGCAGATCCGATGCAAGCTCAAGTAATGAAATTTATGCCACTAATTTTTTTATTTATGTTTAGTAGTTTTCCTGTTGGGCTTTTAATATATTGGTCTTGGAATAATATTCTATCCATAATTCAACAATATTATATTAATAAATTTAATTAATTAATGAGAATAGATAAAAATTTACCTAATTATCTAACTATTGCTCGAATAATGGTAATTCCGGTTATTATACTGGCATTTTATATAAATAATTCACTTGCACGTAAACTTGGAGCATTATTATTTGTTTTAGCTAGTATTACGGATTTTTTTGACGGTTATATTGCAAGAAAATATAATTTAGTTACGAGCTTTGGCAAGATATTTGATCCTATAGCAGATAAGCTACTAGTAGGTTGCGTTATTATAATGCTACTAAAAAAAGATAACGTAGATGAGATACCTTGTCTATTAATTTTAGCACGAGAATTTTTAGTTAGCGGTCTTCGGGAATTTTTAGTTTTAGTAAAGGTTAGTGTGCCTGTATCGAGACTCGCTAAAGTAAAAACGTTTTTACAAATGTTTGCTTTATCGATATTGATACTAGGCTCCAAAGGTTCAGGAATTATTTATTTAGATATAGTAGGGGAAATAATTTTATGGATTGCCGCTTTTTTAACAATCATTACAGGTTATTCTTATTTTAAAGCATGTAAGAAATATTTTTAAATAGGAGAATTTTATGATATATGTAAAATATATAATTTTAGGGTTTATTATGGTGTCTAGTTTAAATCTTTACGCTGCTAACAATGATATAATTGCCAATAAGAAAGTTGTAAAGGTAGAAGTAAGTAATGAACATTTAAAAACATTAAATGAAGCTTCTACTCTTTTAATTAGTTGTGTAGATTTTAGATTAATAGATGAAACAGATAAATTAATGAAGCAATTAGGGTTAGAAGATAATTTTGATAAAGTATCACTGCCCGGTGCATCGCTTGCCCTCGTTAACAACAAATATACTTATTGGGGAAAAACAATAGAAGATACTATCGAGATTTTACAAGAATTACATAACATCAAACAAATTGTTTTTCTTGATCATAGAGAATGTGGAGCTTATAAAATACTTATAGGTCAGGAACAGCTAAATACCAAGGAAAAAGAAACGGCAGCACATGCAGAAATTTTAAACAAGGCCCGTGATATAATAAAAGAAAAATTCCCCCAATTAAAAGTTTATACTTTTTTAATGGGTCTTGATGGTGTAGTAGAGCAGATTTATGAAATACCTAGCTAAAAGCGGAGTTGTTGTATGACTCGCTCTTATGTCATTCCTACGAAAGCAGGAATCTAGGCTTCACCACTGTCACCCTGTGGCTTGACCTATATATAGTACCGGGCAGTTTTTAAAAAACTCTCGATGTCATCCCCGCGAAAGCGGGGATCCAGGCTAAAAAATCTTAATTTTAAAGATTTTTTATTATATCATTTTTTCAAGGTAAAACTTTAAAAAAGCTTTAAAGTACTGGATTCCCGCTTTTGCGGGAATGACATAGGAACAGGTTTTATCTACCCATACCATACAACTACAAGTTCACAAAAATAACAGATTTTATTTTGTATCTGTATCCTTATTATCTTTAGAATTAGCAGTATTATTTGGAGAGTCGTCTTCTGTAGGTAGTTTAGAGATGGATAGTTTTTGTTTATATTTTTGCTGCTCTGCTAAAAAATTTTGAGCCTCTTTGGAAAGGCTATTATATAGTTCACGTTTCTTCTTATTAATATCGACTATTTCTACTCTATATTCTTGTATTTCCTTGCGTACTTCCGGTTTTATAGTACCGGCATAAGCAGAAAAATCATCTATAATTTTTTGTGTTGTAGCGTCGTTGGTTTTTGCTGCATCTTTTTTTGAGTCGTCAGAAGTTGTACTATTGGCAAAGCAGCTTGTACTAAGTAAAATAGCTATTCCAAATATTATTTTTTTTATCATATAAACCTTAAGCCTTATTCTTAATAAGTGATATTGTTGTGTGGATACCTATGTCATTCCCGCAAGGCATTGTTGCGTAGACTGGTAAAACCTACTGTGTCACCCCGTGGCTTGCTAACTAGGTCCGTAAAAACAATAAAAAATACTAATAATTTTAGTATTTTAACTGGATACCGTGGTCAAGCCACGGTATGACAGAGGTAAAACTGATCCACGCAACAACACTTTCCCGCGAAAGCGGGAATGACATAAGAACCACGCCTATGCTTGTACGCAATGATGACTACGGTATCTACGCAAAAACTTCTTAATAAGTAGACCATTTTTAAGTCTAATAGTCAATGAAAAGATATAATAGAAATTATTTGTATTTTATTGTTTGGTGAGTATAAATATACTAATAGTTGGGAATAAATATAAAATTATGAAAAATATACAATATTATAATAATAATGCTCAAGAGTTTTATAACAGAACAATCAATGCAGATTTATCTGATAATTATAAAGAATTTATTAGCTATTTGCCGAATAAAGCTCATATTCTAGATGCTGGTTGCGGAGTTGGTCGTGATACAAAATATTTTTTAAGTCAAGGCTACTAAGTTACTGCTTTTGACGGTTCAACCGAAATGGTGAAATTAGCCACAAAAGAAACCGGAATAAACGTACTGCACTCAACTTTTCAAGATATCGATTTTAAGGAGTCGTTTGATGGTGTTTGGGCTCAAGCAACTCTCCTTCATGTACCTTATAATGAAACAACCAATGTTTATAAAAAAATTCACGCTGCATTAAAGCCAGAAGGAATTTTTTATGCTTCTTACGGATATGGTTCAGATATTATACAACGTGATGCTCGCGATTTTTACAATATGAATGAAGATACAATAAAACCTTATTTTGGTGGGCTGTTTGATATAGTTAAAATATGGACGGAAAAGAGTAAGAGATTCTCTCCAAGTAAAGAAGCATTATGGTTAAATTTTATTGTAAAAAAAAGTAAAACAATATGATTAGATTAGTTTATTTATTTCTTGCTTTAATAATCAGTTTTAAAATATACGCAAAGGAACATGAAGGCTTAACCTATAATCGTTATGAGCAAGATAAGCATGTTATTCATGTGTTAACTATTGATCCTAAGAATTTTGAGTTAAAACTAGTTAAAGCTCACAATCAGGTTATAGGCAGAGAAACAGTAGACGCTATAGCACGCCGCACTAATGCAGTTGCTGCTATTAATGCCGGATTCTTTGAGATTGCAGGTAGCGATGACGGTAGACCTAGCCTTACCTTAATGGTTGACGGTAAGCTATTTAGTCTTAGAAAACAACTACAAAGCTTGCTAATTATAGCTCAGGACAATATTCAAATTACCAAGGCTAGTGCAAAAATTTCTGTAGATATAGGAGATAAATCGATTATTCCAAATCAAGTTAATTATTTTTCAAATCCAAAAGATATTACCTTCTATAATGATGTGTGGGCATCTACTACATTAACTCCATAACTAATAAGGAAATCTTGATTGATCAGAATTTGATTATTATGGACATAAGCAATCATGGTGATAATCAAATTCCGCAAAAAGGTTTTGTAGTATCTTTTCCAAAAGAAATAAGTTTGCCGATAGTAAAAATAGGGGATGATGTAAAGCTAAATTTAGAATTTATCGATAAAGACGGTAAGCCTATAAATTTAAGCAAAACTGCTTCAGTAGTAACCGGTATTCCCATATTGGTTCAAAACGGTAAAAATGTTATAGATAATCCAAAGCAAAATAATCCGGCTCATGCTCGTACTGCTTTAGGAGTGCGTAATGACGGTACTATAGTTATAGTTGTAGCCGAGCATATTTATAAGCAACACATAAAAGACCTTAAACTTGCACAAGTTAGATCAATTCTACAAAAAGAGAAAGGTATAACTTTTGAAAAATTAACAATTCCCGAAGCGTTAAAAATTTTAGAAAAACATCTTGTTAATGATACTGTGATAGGGCTAACTAAAACAGAGCTTGCAGATTATATGTTAAACCTTGGATGTGAATCGGCAATCAATTTGGACGGCGGCGGCTCTTCCACGTTATTTATGGGCGGAAAAATTATAAATAATGTTACAGGCGATGAAGATGAAGCTTTAGGCGAACATACAATACGTCCCGTATCCGATGCAATAGTTATTATACCAAATAATATAGACTGAATTTATGCGTTTCCTAATTATAACTTTATTTTTAACACAAACAGCTATAGCAAGGGATTGCTCGTTACCGAATCAGTGGCATAAATTATGTTCCATCTTAAACTTACGAGTAAAGCAAACTGCTCGAAAAATGAAATTACAAGAATCGAGTGTAAAAAGCTTAGAGAAATTTTTAAATGCTACTAATTATAATTTTGTATATTTACCTATTTTACAAAATAACTTGCCGAAAACTACCTTAGAGTTATTAATAGCGATCAATAAAAGTGGCTTAGACATAAAAGAAGCCGATTTAATGGCAAAATATCTACAGGAATTAGTAGGATTTTATAATTTCCAAAATGTTGCAGCATTTGATGAAAATACTTCTCATATTATAGGGCGGCAGTGGCATGAGATTGATTATTCAGGCGAAGGCATGACTTGGCAAGGTCGAAAAGCCAAATATGCTCGTTACGGTATAACAGATTTCAAATCTGTAGATTGCCTGAAAAAGTTTTTTAAAGTAGAATCAAAGCTGCCGTATTTTACAAAAATATATAAGCCTCAAATATTAAAGAAATAGGCATTATTGCTGTGTAGATGTATATGCCGTCATTGCGAGAAGCCGTAGGGGTTGTTGTGTGGATCGTTTTATGTCATTCCCGCGTAGGCGGGAATCCAGCGTAAAGCGAGATAAATCGAGCTTTTAATTTCAAAAATTTGCTGTATTTATACTTTTTTTTCTGGATTCCCGCCTACGCGGGAATGACATACTAAATTTTAGCTAAAATGATATTTATAAAGCTTAGAGAACTCAGACAAGCCTAAGATTTTATATTTTCCTGCTCCATAGCTTTTTTACGTTTTTCTAAATATTTTTCTTTTGTCATTATTTTTTCGGGAGCTACATAATCTAAAAATACTTTTCCGTTTAGATGATCGATTTCATGCTGGATAACTCTTGCTAAAAATCCTTCTGCGATGCCTTGGATTTGATTTCCATTTATATCATATGCGTGATAATGAATCTTTTTGAATCTTGCAACTGGACCTGTAGCATTTTCAACAGAAAAGCATCCTTCGTAATCTTCATGTTTATCAATACCTATCGGTTTATATGAGGGATTAATCCATATAGTTTTAGGTATTGTATCCGTAAGGTCAGGACGCCATTTTTTTAACTCTTCATTTTCATGTACTGCAAATATTATTATACATTTTGATATGCCTATTTGCGGTGCGGCAAGCCCTGCACAATTTTCTTCTTGATCATATTTCTTCTCTAATATAGATACATCACGTAAGTCTTCTGCAGATAAAGGGAAATCTAAAGTTTTTGCCTTTATTCTAATAGTTTTATCTTCTGAACTATTTAAGGTTTGAACATTCAAAGTTACATATTGCGGTAATGAAATATTATTTTCATTTTTCATATTACTTTTACAACCTGTTATGAAAATTATAGCAGTTAATAATAGAGCTATTTTTAATTTGGACATATATTTTATGGGAATTATATATTTGTATAACCTATATTTTCTTTTTATTTACCCAAGATGTAAATTCAGACATACTAAAAACTTCTATTAAATTACTGCCAACTTGAGCCTTTAGCCATTTCAAGGCTTCTTTTTTATATCCATTACCATCAATTATTATTATAGTATCGTAAATTCCTTGTTCTTTTATGTTTAACACAAGATAAGGATATTTTTCATCAACTGAACCTCCTGATTGTTGCCACTTAGATTCTATTACTAGGCAATTGGGGTGACGTTCTGGATGATATAATATAAAATCGCATTTCCATTTAGTACCATAAATACTTTTGCCAACTTCAAACTGTCTAGTATAATAGGCTGTTTAAGGATCTTAGCTGCACTAAATCTTTTATTAGGTACAAAACAATACCCTTCTCTTTTTAGTCGATCCTGTATAAAAATCTCAAGTTCGTTTCCAGTTTTATTAGCTTATAAAATTTCAATTTGTTTTACCATTGTACTAATAATTTCTTATTAAAACTTCATTAGTTCTTTGCCTACTGTCGGATTTACAATTTATGCTTCTTGGTGCATTTACTATATCTATACTAAAAGACTTATATAAGTTCTTTATAAAATCGCTATCTGAATTTGAAAGCATAAAATATACACCGTTCTTATGTAATTCTCTGCATTTTTCATAAAGCTTAATCTGATCTGCTTCTGTAAAGTCAAGCTTTGTATATTTTGTAAATGAAGTATGATTAATAGGTTGATATGGCGGGTCTATATAAACGAAATCTTTAGGCTTAGGCGAAATATTGCCGAAATCCTGATATATTATTTCAGCATTTTGCAAAGCTTTACTACACGCAATTATATTATTCTCATCAAGAATATTAGGATTAATATAAGCTCCCATCGGGACATTGAATTCTCCTTTGCTATTTACTCTATAAAGACCATTATAACAGGTCTTGTTAAGGTATATGAAACGTGCTGCTATCTCAATAGGGTTATCGCTATTTGCGTTCTTTCTAACAGCATAATAATAATCTTGAGAGTGATTAGCTTTATGCTTAGCTAATAGCTCAATTAATGCTCGAGCTTCATCCTTAATCACCTTGTATGTAATAATCAAATCTAAGTTTATATCTGATATAATAGTTTTGTCCGGAACGAGTGCAAAAAAAGTGCTCCTCCTCCTACAAAAGGCTCATAATAATTATTGTAACTAGCGGGTAAGCGTAAGCACAACTCTTTGATAAGGCTTCTTTTTCCCCCTGCCCATTTTATAAATGGTTTAGGGATTGTATCTTGAAGCAAGTATTGAAAAGAGTATAGAGTAGAAAATAAGGAGTGATACCGTTTAACTGGATGGATCATAAAAGATCGAAGGAATCTAGGTACACACCTCATAATCTACAAAGTGTTGTAGTACGAACGGTAGGATGGTCCTGAAGAGATCGAATTTATAATCCTGTAATCGCACTTTGAACAACGTTAACAAGGTATCAGAAATGACAGAAGAAAACAAGTTATTTATAGGTATAGATGTATCAAAAGCAACATTAGATATATCTATGAATAAAAAACATTATAAAATTAAAAATACAGATGAAGCAATAACTGATTTTATAAAATCAGTTATTGCTTCTAATAAAATTAAGCTTTGTGTATTAGAATCGACGGGAGGTTATGAGCGTCTTGTAATGAAGAAGCTTCAAGAGTGGGATATTGCGGTACATAGAACACACCCAAATAAGGTATATGCTTTTGCTAAAGCTAGTAACCATTTTGCAAAGACTGATAAATTAGATGCGATATTACTAGAGAAATACGCTATTTTTGTTTCTAATGAAGAAAAAGGCGATGCTATTCTTTCTGATTTACAGTGTGAATTGCAATCCCTAAGGCTAGTAGAAAAGAGCTTAGAAGAAGAGCTACATGCTAATCAATGTAGAGTTAAGATTTGCACGGGTAAGAGTAAAAAATATTTAGATAAACAAATAGAATTTATCAAAGAGCAACTTAAGAAAATTAAAGCTGATATTAATAAGTTGATAAAAGAAGATGAGGATTTAAGCTCTAAAAGCAAATTATTAACAAGTTATAAAGGCGTAGGAGAAAAGACTGCAAATACTTTATTAATAGACGTACCTGAACTTGGTAAGTTAAATAATAAAGAGATTGTAAGCTTAGTTGGGGTAGCACCTAAAACTAACCAAAGCGGTCAAAAAACTAAAATAGCTAAGATTAGCGGTGGTAGGTTTGGTGCTAGAAAAGCTTTATATATGGCGGCACTGGTTGCTATGCGATATAACTGTAAAATGAAGCAGTTATATGAACGTTTAATTGCTTCAGGCAAAAAAGCTAAAGTAGCTTTGGTTGCCGTCATGCGTAAAATTATTATTTGTTTAAATTCTATGCTAAAACATAACGAAATTTATCAAATTTAACGCTTTTTACTCTTGACTCTTAAGACGGTAGATTCCGTCTTCTTCAATCTCTGGAGAATTAATTTTTAACGGAGCTTGACCTATCATTGCTAAAGCCTCGTTAAAAGATAATTCTTCGTTTTTAACTACTTTGAGTTTGATACCGAACTACCAAGGGTTTATAAGATAAATAATGAAAAATCTTTTGGTTGCCGCAATGTAGACAATAAGCTCCGTTAGCCTAACGTATATAAGTAAAATAATCTATGCACTTTTATTCAGTTAGGTAATTTTTCTAATAAATCAACAACACTTTTAAAATCTAACACTTAACTATACTCGTACAGTATTATATCGAAAAAATTTAGGTTATACAAATATATAACTGCCTAATTTTATTGTAATAATTTATAAATAGAAAATTATAGATAGAAATTAAAATCAAGTAAATAAATTATCATATTTCTTTTATACATCTCAGAGTTAATACATTTTATTTAATTTCCTTTGAGAAAAAATCAATAGGTTTGACTTTTCTAACATATTCTAGTATAATATTTATCTTCAAAATAAATAGAAAAATTTAATTTATGAGTACTCCCAAAAGTGACAATTATCTCTCGGAACTAAGAAAGGTAATTTGGCCTATAGAAAGATATGAAAATAAGAAGTTTCTTCCTATGGCGTTTATGATGTTCTGTATTTTATTAAACTACTCAACGCTTCGTTCAATTAAAGACGGATTTGTAGTAACGGATATAGGGGCAGAAGCAATAAGTTTCTTAAAAACATACATAGTACTACCTTCTGCCGTAATCGCTATGGTAATTTATGTTAAGCTCTGCGATATTTTAAAGCAAGAAAACGTATTTTATGTTATTACTTCATTTTTCTTAGGGTATTTTGCGTTATTTGCGTTTGTTCTTTACCCCTACCCTGATTTAGTTCATCCTGATCCTGAAACCATAGAATCTTTAAGTTTAGCTTACCCTAATTTTAAATGGTTTATAAGAATAGTTGGGAAATGGAGCTTTGCATCTTTTTATACTATGGCAGAGCTTTGGGGAACAATGATGCTAAGTTTATTATTTTGGCAGTTTGCTAACCAAATTACTAAAACCGATGAAGCTAAACGTTTTTACTCAATGTTTGGTTTACTTGCTAATTTAGCATTGCCTGTAACATCCGTGATTATTGGATATTTCTTGCATAAAAAAACTCAAATAGTTGCAGAACATCTAAAATTTGTGCCTTTATTTGTTATAATGATAACAAGTAGCTTTTTGATAATATTAACATATAGATGGATGAATAGAAACGTTCTAACCGATCCTAGACTTTATGATCCGGCATTAGTAAAAGAAAAGAAAGCTAAAGCTAAAATGTCATTAATAGACAGTTTTAAAATGATCTTTACCTCTAAGTATGTAGGTTATATTGCATTGTTACTTATTGCTTATGGTATTTCAGTAAACTTAGTTGAAGGCGTTTGGAAATCCAAAGTAAAAGAATTGTATCCGACGAAAGAGGCTTATACTATATATATGGGTAAGTTCCAATTTTATCAGGGTTGGGTTGCAATTGCTTTCATGCTTATAGGTAGTAATATTTTAAGAAAAGTATCATGGTTAGCTGCAGCTATGATAACTCCATTAATGATGTTAATTACTGGTGCAGCGTTTTTTGCATTTATCTTTTTTGATAGTGTTATTGCTATGTATTTAACAGGTATTCTTGCTTCAGGTCCTTTAGCACTTGCTGTTATGATCGGTATGATTCAAAATGTTTTAAGTAAAGGTGTAAAATATTCTTTATTTGATGCCACTAAAAACATGGCATATATTCCGCTTGATAAGGATTTACGAGTAAAAGGACAGGCTGCTGTTGAAGTTATCGGAGGAAGATTCGGTAAATCGGGTGGTGCTATTATTCAATCCACATTCTTTATTTTATTTCCCGCATTCGGTTTTGTTGAGGCAACACCATGTTTTGCTTCTATATTCTTTGTAATAGTAATATTATGGATATATGCCGTTAAAGGTTTAAATAAAGAGTATCAAGTTTTGGTAAATAAAACTGAAAAATAGAGTTTGTTAAAATAAAAAAGCAAGTTTCTAAGAAACTTGCTTTTTTATAGTCGGAGAGTTTATAATATGATAGATACAAAACCCAAAATTAAAACTCCAAGGTCGCCATATGTAAAAAAATATAATAGTTGGCGAATAAGGATTTTGTATTCTATTATTATAGGTTATGCGACTTTTTATTTTTGTCGTCAGAATTTTAATATAGCAACACCTGCTATAAGAGAATATTTTGGGGTTACTAAAACACAAATTGGTTGGATATTAACTGCTTCATCTATTATGTATGGAGTTAGTAAAGCTTGTAACGGGTTTATTAGCGATAAAGTTAATGCTCGGATATTTATGGTTTTGGGTCTTTTATTTGTTGGGGTCATTACTATTCTAATAGGTTTTGCAGATTCTTTATGGCTTATAGGAATTTTATGGATAGCCAGTAACTGGTTTCAATCTATGGGTTGGCCTCCTGCAACAAAAATGCTTACTCACTGGTTCGCTTCAAAAGAACTTGGAACTAAATGGGCTATGGGTGCAACTTCTAATCAAATAGGTGGTGCCCTTGCTATGATAAGCTGCGGTTATTTAATCGATAAATTTGATTGGAGAGCCGCTTTTTTCGTTCCCGGTGTAGTTGCTTGTGTAGTATCGCTTTTTTTATATAATAGGCTTCGTAATTCTCCAAAAGAAGTAGGTTTATCTACCGTAGAGGAATATAAAGAATATCCACCTGAAGCTATAGGGGATTATGAGAAGCTATTAACTCCTCAATTACTTAAAATGGTCTTTTGTAATAAGCTAATATGGTATGTTTGTTTAGCAAACATGTTTGTTTATATAATACGTTCCGGAGTAATTTATTGGGCTCCAACATTTTTAAAAGATTTACGTAATATAAGCCTTGCAAATGCAGGCTTACAAATCGGTTTATATGAAATGATAGGTATCCCAGGGGCATTAATAGCAGGTGTTTTATCTGATAAACTATTTCAAGGTCGTCGAGGTCCTGTTGCATCCATATGTATGGTATTGCTTAGCTTATTGTTAATCTTGTTTTGGAAAATTCCTATTCAAAGTGAATTATTAAGTATAGTAATTCTTTCTTTAATAGGCTTTTTTGTTTCAGGACCTCAGCTTCTTGTAGGTATAGCAGCTGCTGATTTTAGTACTCGTCAAGCTGTTGGTACGGCTAATGGATTATCAGGGTTATTTGGTTATTTAGGAGCGGCTATTGCGGGAGTCAGCATAGGATGGATTAGCGATAATTACGGTTGGAATGGGGTATTTATATTTTTCAGTATTTCTGCTCTTTTAGGAGGAGGGTTATTTGCTTTAACATGGAATCGTTCAGCTAAAAAATAAATTTAACAATTATATAAATAGGTTACAAAATGACAATACAATATACTTTTTCAATGATTAAGCCTGATGCTATCAAGAGGAATAAAATAGGACAAGTTGATACTTATTTGGAAAATGCAGGCTTAAAGATAGTAGCTCAGAAAATGAAATTTTTAACTAAATATGAAGCTGAGTGTTTCTACGATGAACATAGAGCAAGACCGTTTTTTAATAGCTTAGTTGAATATATTACTTCAGGAGCAGTAGTACTTCAAGTTCTTAAGGGGGAAGATGCTATAATTTTAAACCGTACCATTATGGGTGCAACTAATCCTGCTGAAGCTGAAGCAGGAACTATTAGAAAAGATTTAGGCGAATCAATTGAGGCTAATAGTATTCATGGTTCAGATAGTGAAAGCAGTGCGAAAAGAGAAATCGAATTTTTCTTTAACAAATCTGAAATTATAGAATAATTAATGCTAAAATATGACGTAATAGTTATAGGTGGTGGACATGCAGGCGTAGAAGCAGCAGCCGCTTCTGCACGTCTTGGAGCTTCTACTCTCTTAATTACGTTAAAACCGGAAAATTTAGGTGAAATGTCTTGCAATCCAGCAATTGGTGGAATTGCAAAAGGCACATTAGTTAAAGAAATCGACGCCCTTGATGGGCTAATGGGTTATGTTATAGATCAAGCCGGTATACATTATAAAATGCTGAATGAGACTAGAGGACCGGCAGTTTGGGGACCTAGAGCTCAAGCTGATCGAAAGCTTTATAAAAAAGCGATGTATCAAATATTAACAAATTACCCTAATCTAGATATACTATATGGAAAGGTGGAAGATATAGAAATTAAATCTTCTAAAGTTAAAGCGGTTATTTTAAATAACGATAGCAAAATTCCTTGTCAAAAAATTATATTAACTACTGGTACTTTTCTATCAGGTCTTATTCATATTGGACAAAAAAAAATTCCTGCCGGTAGAGTAGATGAAGAGCCTTCGTATGGATTATCAAATACACTAAAACAAATAGGTTTTAAACTGGCTCGTTTAAAAACAGGTACACCGCCTCGAGTTGACGGACGTACTATTGATTATAGTAAAACAGCTTTACAGCCCGGCGATAAAACTCCTCGTCCTTTTTCTGAATTAACAAGTGTTGTCAATGTTCCTCAGATAAATTGTTTTATTACAAAAACAACCTCAGAAACTCATGATATTATACGTGAGAACCTTAATAAATCCGCAATGTATTCAGGACAGATAGAAGGAATAGGACCGCGATATTGTCCTTCTATTGAAGATAAAATAGTCAGATTTAGTACAAAATCAGAACATCGTATATTTTTAGAACCTGAGGGGTTAGATGATTATACGATTTATCCAAACGGTATTTCTACTTCTTTGCCTGAAGATGTACAACATAAATTAATTAAAACAATACCAGGATTAGAAAATGTAAAGGTTTTACGTCCAGGTTATGCTATAGAATATGATTATGTTGATCCACGTGAAATAAGTGTTACGCTAGAGACAAAAAAAATAGCTGGATTGTATTTTGCCGGGCAAATTAACGGTACTACAGGATATGAGGAAGCCGCAGGGCAAGGTATAATAGCCGGTATAAATGCTGCTTTAGCAGTAAAAGATCAAGCACCGTTTATGTTAACAAGAGCAAACAGTTATATTGGAGTAATGATTGACGATTTAACAACATTTGGTACTATAGAACCTTATCGTATGTTTACTTCTCGCTCAGAATATAGATTATCTTTAAGAGCAGATAACGCTGATTTACGTTTAACGGAATTAGGGATAAACATTGGTGTTGTATCAGAAAAACGTAAAAAAATATTTACAAAAAAATATGAAGATATAGAAAAAACAAAATCATTATTAAATACTTTGTCTTTAACTACTAGTAAACTTGCTAAAATGGGTATACAGGTTGCACAGGATGGTACATATAAAACAGTATTAGATTTATTTAAAATACCTAGTTTTAATGTTGAACAAGCTATTAAAATTTTTCCTATGCTTAAAGAAACGCAAAATAATAATATTTTGCAATTACTCTATATTGAAGCAAAATATGCTTCATATTTAACTAGACAACACGCAGATATTAATTTATTTCAAAGTGAAGAGGCACAGTTAATACCTAAAAATATTGACTATTTTAAAATACCAAGTATATCATTAGAGATACAGGAAAAACTTTCTTCCCATAAACCTACTACTATTGGTGTAGCACGTCGAATTTCAGGGATTACACCTGCAGCAATTACGGCTATTATAATTTATTTAAAAACTAAATATAGTGATGGAAGTTCCACGTGAAATAATTGAAAAGTTAGAAATTTTTCAAAAGTTAGTTAAAAAATGGAATAAATCAATTAATCTTGTATCGGATAATACTATACATAATTTTTGGCAACGTCATATATTAGACTCATTACAATTAATGCAATATATTGATAATAAAGAAATACACTTGGTTGATATAGGAAGTGGGGCCGGTTTTCCCGGTATAGTATTATCTATAGCAGGGGTAGCAAAAGTAAGTTTAATAGAAGCTGATTTACGTAAATGTATATTTTTAGAAAAAGCATCAAAGATATCAAATAATAACATACAAATAATCAATCAAAGAATAGAAAAAGTAGAAATAGATTGTAGTATATTGACTTGTAGAGCTTTCTCTAAATTAAATACAATATTTAATTGTATAAAAAATATTTCAGTACAAGAAAAATTTTTATTATTAAAAGGAAAAAATTATTTAACAGAAATAGTAGAAGCTAAAGAGATGTGGTTATTTGATTATTTAATACATCAAAGTATTACTTGTGAAGAAGGGAAAATTCTAGAAGTTAGTAATTTAACAAAAATTATATGAGAGTAATTGCTATTGTTAATCAAAAAGGAGGGGTGGCTAAAACTACAACCACTGTAAATTTAGCTACAGCTTTTGCTGCTGTAAATAAAAAAATTTTAGTTATAGATCTTGATCCTCAAGGGAATAGTAGTACCGGTTTTGGAATTAGCCAGCAACAACGCAAAAATACTATATATCAAGTATTAACAAATTTAATAAAATTGAAAGATGCAATAATTTCTACAGACATACCAAATTTAGAAATAATTACTTCAAACACTAATCTATCTGCTGCTGAATTAGATTTAACAAAATTAAAGGACCGAGAATATATTTTAATGAAGCTATTGGAAGAAATAAAGATATTATATGATTATATAATTATTGATTGCCCTCCTTCATTAAATTTATTAACAGTAAACGCTTTAGTTGCAAGCGATGAAGTGTTGATTCCAATGCAATGTGATTTTTATTCATTAGAAGGATTAAGTCACTTGCTAAAAACAATTGAAATTGTAGAGAAAAAATTAAATCCTAAGATAAAGATTGCAGGTATATTATTTACAATGTATGATAAGCGTAATCGTTTAACTGAACAAGTAGAAGATGATGTTAGAAAATGCTTAGGAGAATTAGTATTTAAAACCGTTATCCCAAGAAATATTAAATTATCTGAAGCACCTTCATATGGAAAACCGGCTATTATATATGATTATAAATGTTCGGGAGCAGTTGCATATATAGAACTTACAAAAGAAATCTTAGAAAGATATGGCGAAAAATAAAGGACTAGGAAGAGGGTTATCTTCATTACTTGGGGAAGAAGTTATTTCTATAGAATCAGAAATAATACAAATAATAAATATTGATAAAATAAGGCCGAATGAGAATCAGCCTAGAAAAAACTTTGAATATGATAAAATAAAAGAATTAGCAGATTCTATATTGAATAATGGTTTATTACAGCCTATTATCGTTGATAATAATTTCCAAATTATAGCAGGAGAGCGACGCTGGCGTGCATGTAAATTAGCAAAAGTTTTAGAGATACCAGTAATTATAAAAAATTTAGATGCTAGAGAGAGTATGGAAATAGCATTAATTGAGAACATACAAAGAACTGATTTAACAGTTATGGAAGAAGCTCGTGGCTTTAAATATTTGGTAGAAAATTTTAATTATACGACAGAAAAATTAGCTGAAAGGCTTGGCAAAAGTCGTAGTCATATAGCTAATTTATTGAGGCTTAATAATTTGCCACAATCTATTCAAGATAAAGTAAATGAGAATATATTAAGCATGGGACAAGCTCGATGTTTAATAAATCATGAACATGCAGAAGTAATGGCCGATCATATTATAAGTAATGATTTAAATGTACGTCAAACAGAAGAGCTAGTAAGACAATGGTATAAAAATGAATATACGAAATCTCCTAACAATAATAACAAAATAGGAAAGCGTTTTTTAAAAGACAATGCTACCGATAATGATCTTGAATCATTAGTAAAAGTTTTATCAGAAAAATTTGGTATAAAAGTAACCATAGAAAATTATTCTTTAGGTGGGAAATTAATATTTCATTATAAAAATTTAGAAGAATTAGACTTGATATTATTAAAATTAAATTAAAAAAACTGTTAAAATGTAAAGTATATATACAGTATTTTATTTCTTAAGATAAATACCCAAACAAGAAAAATAATGATAGAAATTACAATGTCTAATTTTGAATTATATGATCATAGAGCAATAAATTCATACAATGCAGTAGTAAATATATTTATCGGTGTAAAATAATAATATAAGGAAATAAGTAATTTATGTCATATCAATATGTTTATGAAATGGTTGGTTTAAGCAAAATTATAAATGGTAAACGAATTTTAAAAGAAACAAATTTATCATTTTTACCAAAAGCTAAAATCGGTATAATAGGTCCAAATGGAGCAGGCAAATCGACTTTATTAAAAATAATGGCAGGTATTGATAAAGAGTTTGAAGGTAAAGCAACAGCTAAAATCGGTATAAAAGTAGGATATTTACCTCAAGAACCGTATCTTGATTATAGTAAAAATGTTTTTGATAATATCATAGAAGGTCTTCATGAAAAGAAAAAACTTATTGATGAATTTAATTATATAAGTAACAAATTTGCTGCTGAAATCACTGATGAAGAAATGCAAAAGCTTTTTGATAAACAAGCAGAATTGCAAGAAAAAATAGACAATTGTGATGGATGGAATCTAGAACGTGAAATAGAGATCGCAATGCTTGCTTTACGTTGCCCACCAAAAGAAGCAGATATTACAAAAATTTCCGGTGGAGAAAAAAGAAGAGTGGCTTTATGTAAATTGCTTTTAGAGAAACCTGATATGTTGTTACTTGATGAACCTACAAATCATTTGGATGCAGAATCAGTTTCTTGGCTTGAAGATTATTTAAAGCATTATGAAGGTACTGTAATAGTAATTACCCATGATCGTTATTTTTTAGATAATGTTACAGAATGGATATTAGAAATAGATCGTGGAAATTGTATACCGTGGGAATCAAATTATAGTTCTTGGCTTGAACAGAAGCAAAAAAAATTAGCTTTAGAAAGTAAAGAAGACGATGATAGAAAAAAACAATTGAATCGTGAACTTGAATGGATTCGTCAAACACCAAAAGCTAGACAATCAAAAAATAAAGCACGTATTACAGCATATCAAGAATTATTAAATAAACAACAAGAACAAAAAACTGATCCTACTCAAATAATTATACCTAACGGACCTCGTTTAGGGGATCTTGTTATTGAAGCAGAACATATAGCTAAAAAATTTAATAATAAAATATTATTATCAGATTTTAGTTTTAAAGTTCCACGTGGAGCTATTGTAGGAATTATTGGACCGAATGGAGCAGGTAAATCTACTTTGTTTAATATTATTACAGGTAAAATAACGCCGGATAGTGGTTCTATTAAAATTGGTCAAACGGTAAAATTAGGTTACGTTGATCAATCACGGGATCATTTAGATGATAATAAGACTATATGGGAAGAAATTTCAGAAGGTCTAGATGAATTACAACTTGGTAATAGAATAATTAAAAGTAGAGCTTATTGTGCAGCTTTTAATTTTAGAGGCGGTGCTCAACAAAAAAAAGTTGGACAACTTTCAGGTGGAGAACGTAACAGAGTACATTTGGCGAAATTACTAAAAGAAGGAGCAAATGTTATATTATTAGATGAGCCGTCTAATGATTTAGATATTGATACGTTAAGAGCACTTGAAGATGCTATTTTAGATTTTGCAGGTTGTGTATTAGTAATTAGTCATGATAGGTGGTTTTTAGATAGAATAGCCACTCATATTATATCATATGATAAAGAAAATAATGCTACATGGTTTGAAGGAAATTATCAAGATTACCATGAATATATGCTAAGTACTAATGGGGAAAGTATTTTAAATCCAAAATATAAACATAAGAAATTAATATAAATATGTCTTTAACACAAATATTATTAATTTTGTTTGTAGGAATATTGGTAACAAAACCGGATGATATTTTTATAATTATTAAAGAATTTAAAAAAATAAAAGCGTATTTAATTAATATTAAGTCGTCTATTATAAAAAATATAGATGAGCCGTTAGAAACAGAGCAGGTAAATTTTTATTTAAAAAAAATTATTAACCTAGAAGGTTATTATCATGGTAATTATGATTTAACGACAATAAAAGAAAAATATTATACGCTAATAATTAACAATTACTTAATAGAAAATGAATCAACACCTGATATAACAGAGAAACACTAATCCGTGCCTCGCTCAATTAATTAAATCTAAGAATTATGCAAAAAGTAGTAAAACTTAACAATATTAAAATAGGAAATGATTTACCGTTTATCCTAATTGCAGGACCTTGTCAGATTGAAAGCAAAGATCATACGTTGTTTATGGCAGAAAAACTTGTTAAATTAACTAGCAAACTTGAGATTCCATTTATTTATAAATCTTCTTTTGATAAAGCTAATAGAACTTCCGTAAATGGGATTAGAGGACTTGGTATTGAGAAAGGTTTAGAAATTTTATCAAAAGTAAAATCTGAATTCGATTGCCCTATTGTTACTGATGTTCATTCAGAGAGTCAATGTACTGAAACAGCCGAAGTAGCAGATATTTTACAAATTCCGGCGTTTCTATGTAGACAAACCGATTTGCTTCAAGCTGCAGCAAAAACAGGTAAAATAGTAAAAGTAAAAAAAGGACAGTTTTTAGCTCCGTGGGATATGAAAAATGTACAAACAAAACTAGAAGCTTTTGGGGTAAAAGATATATTATTTACAGAGCGTGGTGCATGTTTTGGTTATAATAATTTGGTATCTGATATGCGTAGCCTTGCAATAATGGCGGAGTTAAATGTACCTGTAGTTTTTGATGCGACGCATTCCGTTCAGCAGCCTGGAGGGCTAGGAGGTAGTACTGGCGGAGAAAGAAAATATGTAGAGCTGCTTGCAAAGGCAGCAACTGCTGTAGGTATCGCCGGTATGTATATGGAAGTACATCAAGATCCAGATAACGCTCCAAGTGATGGTCCATGTATGATTAAGTTGGATAATCTAGAGTCCATTCTTATCAAACTAAAAAAATATGATAAAATTACAAAAGAAAAATAATCTTAGAGATTATCTGTAAATAAATGTTAATTAGTAATTAAAGAGCTTTTTTAGCGAAAATTAATAAGATTTTTGCAGCAAAAAAGAATTAAATTATCGGTTAACATTTATTTACAGATAGCCTCTTAAACTTTACCTTTCAAAAAATATATAAAATATCCTCTATTAATTCAATTTAAAAATAGAAGTGATAATTTTTTAAAATATAAAAAATAGAACTTTCTTACCCTCAGAATTTCACCAATTCATCTTTAAATCCTTGTTGTAAATTTACTTATTCAGAAAACTTTTTTAAGTAGTGTTAATATTTATTTATTCAACTTACGGAGCAAAGTATGTTTTTATTTGGAGTAATATAAATTATTTTAGGTAAATATATATGTTTAGTTGGTGGGGGGGAGCCCCAAACAGGAACGAGGTTTAAAAAATATAAATGATTTTTTGACGGAGTATTTTAATAATATTTTGGAACAAAAAAACACTCCAAACTTAACTATTCTTGAAGAATGTAATATATTAATGAAATTACGTAATATTAAAGAGATATTAACTCCAAACACAAGCTTTATCTCTAAGTATGAATATAAAGATATTATAGCTTGGCTTTCTAATAATACTCGTTCTATATTTAATGAAATATTAGTAAAATCAAATAGCGGGCTTGCAGAGTTTATCCAGGTAACTGCTTTGGATTTTAGTAACTACCCCTTTATAACAGAAGATATACAATATATAGCAAATTATTTAAGAAATAATAAGACTATTGAGCGAGTATTTTTGGACAATTGCAGTATAAATGATAAGCAAACAAAAATTTTAGCCGAAATATTTAGGCTTAACAAAACAATAACTAAACTTTCTTTAGTAAGTAATAAAGCAATAACTAATATCGGAATAAAAACTTTATTAGAGATAAAACATAGTAAGCAACATAAGCTAACATAATTAGAAATCTCTCCTAATTTTAATGATAATTCAGAATTTCAGCTCATTTCCGAAATAGATATTTTAAATAAAAATTCTGTAAATACATATTTAAAGAAAACAAAAGCTCGAAACCTCGATTCTGAAATCAAAAATAAAAATTTACAACCTCTTAAAAATTACCATGAGTTGGAAAGGCCGTTCATAAAGAACGGTAATAAGCTTTTAAAATTAATTGCAGAAAGTCATAATGAAATTACTAAAACAGGAAATAGTATAAATAAACTAATTGTAATGGTAGGGATGAATGGAGTAGGCACTACTACTCTTAGCTGTTTTTTAAGCGGACAGAAATTAGAAGAAGATGAAGACCGCTCTTTATATGCGAAAGAACCGGAATATAATGAAAAAATACATAATCAAGCGAACAATGGATATAAGCTTGTTAATAATTTTTTTATATCTGATGATGAAGGTGGAATTAATATTATAGAATGTCCGGGGATTCATAATCAACCTATAAACTCTATTCAAACAATTCTTAATTTATATATTTTCTCTCAAATATTAGAATTAGCCGAAAAAGTTAGATTTTCAGTTGTGATTGGGGATAATAGCACACCGTATGTTTTCAAGTCTACATATAAACAATTTACTGATATTTTTAGAGATAGTAATGGTGAGTTAACTCCGAAAATTAAAGAACAATTAAAAGATACTATATCTTATATAATTTCTGCTGCCGATTATAAAAATGAAAAAGAAAAAGAGGCTAAAGTTAGTGTTGAAAAAAACAAACTTAATAAGTCTTTAAAAAGCACAGACTTGGATGAAGGACAAAAATTTATAATTGAAGAGCTAGGAAAATCTGTAAATTTATTTAAAAAACCTAGCGGTGATACTAAATCTTTTCTAGAAACACTTGATACCAAAGATTTTTTTATTGTTATAGATGCTATTTCGTTAGTAGTTAGAACAATCGCAAATAATGAAATAGAAGCAGAACGAGAACAAATCTTTTCTTATATCGACGCTATTTTCCAGAGTAAAAATGAAGAAGAAAAAAATGCTAATGTTGTTCTAATAGATGAACAGCAACGTAATATTTTGAATATATTTGCCTCTTCCAAAGATAAAGAAGCTGCTCTACCTCATTCTGTTTCCGATTCAAATCTTTCTACAACTATAGAGGTTATTTCTCAGAGTAAGAATGAAGAAGAAAAAAATACTAACATTCCTGTAATAGATGGGCAGAAACATCCTGATTTGGATGTACTTGCCCCTTCCAAAGGCACAGGAGATGTTCTGCCTAATTCTGCTTCCAATACAAATTCTACTATAACTGCTGAGGAACAGAAAAATATCATGACTACTGCGTTGAAATTTGAGCTACAAGATATTTTGAGTAAAAAAAACTTATATGAACCGCTTATTATTGAACAAGTAAAAAAATTGATGTCCCTATGTGTAAAACCTTTTTCAGACACGCTTAATATTAAGGACTTAAGTCAAGGACCTAAATCAAGTCAAGGACTCAAGCCAAAATAAATGGGCTACAATAAAAGAAATATATATAAAACCGCAAAAATCAGAAACACAGAAGCCAATTTTATCACAAGTTTTATCTAATCAAGTCAAGGAAAATATTTTAACTATAGGTAAAATTATTATAAATTTCTTTCAAGTCAATAAACATAATATAATAAGCCCATTTATTTCTTCTGATAATCTTAATTTACATCAAGAATTAGATTCAGACACGTTCTCAAACAATTATTCATTAATTCAACCTTATTTGCCAAAAAAAATATTAAATAAATCACTGGTACAAAAAACTGAAGAAAGTTTTTTTCCTGCTTTAAAAGAAATAGAAGAGCTTAATGAAATATATATTAAATATTCTGATGATCACCTAACCATGGTTACTTCATTTTTAGAAATTATAAGAAAGTTTTTTATGAGTCGAAAGATATAAGTGCTAAAATTCATTTCCAAGAAATATTAGGTAATTATGTATATTTCTTAAATCAGCAATGGAAAGCTTTATCTTTTTGTAAAAAACTTTATCCGCAATCACAAAAGTGGCAGCCGCTGACAGAGGCAGTTGACGAAGCAAAAAAAATCTTAATTGAAGAGAATTTATTAGATCAAGCTATATTAGATATAAAATTAAAAAATAACGGAACAACAGAGTATTATACCGAAGCTTTAGAATGGCTTGATAAACTTACGGGACCGCAAGTTGAAGTTGTTGTTATAGCTATAAATGAGATAAAAGCCAATGCTTATTATTATTTAGGTATGATCTATGAAAATAGTAAATCGGAATTAGACTGGTTTAAAGCGATAAGAGAATATATTAAAGCCCTAGAAGTTGATAAAGACTTTAACTTTCTCTATGGTCATGATACAATTCCGTACATTTCTAGCAATATTTGTAAAAAAATAGGTGACTTATTTTTAGTACTAGGGAAATGGTATAAAAGTAACAATGAAAATGTAAGTGCTATCAAGTTAATTCATGAAGCAATGAAATATTTTAAAGTAAGTTTAAGTATAGCCGATATTGAGGAGAGTAGTAATATTCTGCATGAAATTTTTAGTATTTTAAAAAATAAAAGAGAAACGAAAGCACATTATGTATCTTTAGAAAAAGATCTTCATATATCTGTAGCAGAATTTTTATTTAAATTAAATTTAATACAAAAAGCAGGGCTTGAATATTTGAGAGCTGCAAGTAGAATCGATAAAAATGATAAGGAAAAACAAGAATTAGTATCAAAAGCGTTAAAAGCTTTTGATACGGATATGGCAAAAAATATTGGTTTTATACGTGCAATGCTTGAAAAAGGCAAAATAGAAGATCTTAGTATGTTTACCAAAGAGGTTAACAGAACAAAATTTTTCAGCGATACCCAGACTCTAATAAATGATTTTGTACCACTGCTGGAGCCGCAAGCCATGGAGTGGCCAAAAGTACAACAAAATCAAAATGAGCAACTATCTAATGATCAAAAAGAATTAACCAAACAGAATGATGATACGCAGCCTCAAAAACAAGAAGAAGTTTTAGTTCAGCTGCAGCAAACACAGCAGCATCAACCACCACCGCTGCCACCGGAAAACAGCCCACTTCATACTGTAGAAAATATACAAAAACCGGATTACTGGTATACTAACGATGATATAAAAAATATATTAGAAGCAAATATAGAAAAAAATAAATTCTCTATAGTTACCCATGTTGATTTAGCACATCCTGAACAAGTAAGAGAGGCACTTAGCGAGGGAGTATATGAGGATTTAAAGAAAAAAGGTAAAGTTGTAATTATGCCCATTAATACCGGAGGATACTGGGTAAGTATGATTATTAGTAAAGATAATGATACAAATAAGATAATATTTACTTATAATGATCCTTTGGGCAGATCGTTAAATGATCGTCCTGACTTAGTAGCTCTTATTACCGAGGTTTGTTCTGATGCAGAAATAATAGATTTAAAAACTCAACAACAAGAAGAAGGAAATACTTCGGACTGTGGAGTTTTTGTATGTGATAATTTAATAAAACAATCTCAAGGTCTTGAAATTCTCTCTACGGAGCAATATAAAGGGCAAGGGCGAGATTTAAGAAAATCTCAAGCTGAAACACTAAAACAAAGTTTAATAGCTCAACAAGCTCAAGAACAACATATTTATATTATGGTAGATAGTAGTGCTTCAGATGACGAAGAAGATGAGAATAATAACGGTAATAATAATGAAGTAGCCCGCCTTCCTTATGGTGATAATGGTGAAGTTGATGGGCTTGGTATTGTCTCTCAACATCTAGAAGTTTGACGTTGCGATGTCATTCCTGCGAAAGCAGGAATCTATTTTGTCATCCCGTGGCTTGACTGGCGTTGTTACATGGATCGATTTTTCAGTTGTCATACCGCGACTTGATCGCGGTATCCAGCTTTAAATACTAATAATCATTAGTATTTAAATTATTTTTCTGGATCCCGTGGTCAAGCCACGGGATGACACGTTACACCGAAAAAGAATTACCGCAGCCACATTTTGCTTTAGCTTGTGGATTACTAATGTTGAAATATGAACTGCCGAGTTCCTCTATAAAATCTAAAGTACAATCTAGCATAAATTTTTGAGAGATAGGATCAATAATAATTGTAGCATTATGTTTAGTAATGACATAATCATCTTGCTCTATATTATTTTTTGAGACTAGTTCGTAATTATACATAAGTCCTGAACAACCGCCGCTATCAACAGAAACTCGCAGTACTAAATTCTTATCTTTTTCTAGCTCTATTAACTCGCAAACTCGTTGAAAAGCTCTATCCGTAATTGTTATCGTCACCAAAATTACCTTGTAAAAGTCTTGTAAATTATATAGAAATTATATAGTATAATGAATATTTTTTCAAGATGGCGTTGTGGTGTAGCTTTGGTACAGAGGTTCTATGTCATTCCCGCCTATGCGGGAATGACATAAGAGACTCATAATAACGCCTTTCAAAATAAAGGATAACGATGCTTGCTTCATACGCTTCTGATCCTCTTAAAAGTAGGGGAAGATTATATAAAGAAATCCCTACCTCTTATAGAAATGAGTTTGAACGTGATCGTGATCGCATTATTCATACCAATGCATTTAGGCGTTTGCAATATAAAACTCAGGTTTTTATTAATCATGAGGGAGACCATTACAGAAATAGGCTAACTCATTCCCTAGAGGTTTCGACTGTCGCACGTTCGGTTGCTAATACTTTAAATTTATCAAGTGATTTAGCTGAGACAATAGCACTTGCTCACGATCTTGGGCATACGCCTTTCGGTCATGCGGGAGAGAGAGCTTTAAATGAATGTATGAAAGAGTATAACGGCTTTTCCCATAATGCTCAATCTTTGAAAATATTAACACTACTTGATAAGAGATATGCGGCTTATAACGGAGTAAATTTAACATGGGAAGTTTTAGAAGGAATCGTAAAACATAATGGTCCTATAACTGGTGAAATAAATGAATATATAGCGGAGTATAATAAACAAAATGATTTAGAGCTTAGTACTTATGCGTCGGCAGAGGCTCAAATAGCAACACTTGCCGATGATATTAGCTATATTTCGCATGATTTAGAAGATAGTATCGGTGCTAAAATTATTAATTTTAATAGTCTTGCTGAACTTAAATATATTGACCAACATGTTTTTGAGATTAAAACAAAATTTAAGAATATTAGCTCCTCTTGTCTGATTTATGAGGTAGTACGTAAGCTAATACATGAATTGATTACCGATTTATTATGGCAAACAAAAGAAAATTTAAATAAAGAAAAAATTACTAATATAGACGAAATACGTAACTTAAATTATCAGATAGTGGATTTTACCGAAAAAACTAATGACCGTATTAAGGAAACTAAAAAGTTTCTGCATGAGCGAGTTTATAAAAGTAATAAAATTACGGCCATCAGCCTTAAATGTACTAAAATTGTTCAAGGTCTGTTTAAGGTTTATATGGATGATATTAATTTATTACCGGTTAATTGGAAAATGCTAATAGATTCTAATGAAACATATAGTAAAGCTAGAGTTATTGCTGATTATATAGCAGGTATGACCGACCGTTTTGCCATTCGAGAATATAATCAGCTTTGTTCGCTGAATTTTAATAATATCTAAAAACTTAATTATGAATATATTTAATCAATTAAAACAAGATATAATTGTGGCAAGTAGGCAATTATATAATAATCAAGAAATAGCAAATAATGCTACTATTGAAACTCCGAAAGATAGTTTTAACGGCGATTTATCAAGTAATATTGCAATGATTATTGCTGCTAAAGAAAATATTTCTCCTCGGGAAGTGGCTTTAAAGTTTAAAGAAATTCTTATAACATTACCTTATATTGCAAGTATAGAAATAGCAGGACCCGGCTTTATTAACTTTACTATAAAAGCCGAAACTTGGCAGATAGCAATTAAAGATATTCTACAGCACGAAGAAAAGTTTTTTGAAATTGATATAGATAAAAGCAGAAATATTAACATCGAGTATGTTTCGGCAAATCCCACCGGTCCAATGCATATAGGGCATGCTAGGGGTGCGGTATATGGTGATGTGCTAGCTAGAATTTTGCAAAAAGTAGGTTATTCCGTTACAAAAGAATATTATGTTAATGATGCAGGTTCGCAAATAAATGATTTAGTTAGTACGGTATTATTACGTTATAGAGAAGCTCTGGGCGAGAAAATTACTATCCCTACCGGTTTATATCCGGGCGAGTATTTGATTCCGCTTGGGCAAATTTTGGCGAAAGAATACGGTAATAAATTATTAACTATGAACGAGAATGAAAGATTCAAAATAGTCAAAAATTTTGCCGTAGAAAAGATGCTTGATTTAAATAAAAAAGATTTAGCGGATCTCGGTATTAAACATGATATATTTTTTTCTGAACAGTCATTGCATGATAAAGGCGAAATAGAGGAAACGGTGAAATTACTTACCGGTATGGGGCTGATTTATGAAGGAACACTCCCTGCTCCTAAAGGTAAAGTTCACGATGAATGGGATAACAGAGTTCAAAAATTGTTTAAATCTACTGACTATGGTGATAGTCAGGATCGTCCTATAGAAAAAGCTGATGGAAGTTGGTCTTATTTTGCTTCCGATCTTGCATATGCTAAGGATAAAATAGATAGGGGAGCGAGCCACCTAATTTATGTACTTGGTGCTGATCATAGCGGGTATGTTAAAAGAATTGAGGCAATAGTTAAGGCTCTAGGCAAAGAGCAGGTTAAAGTAGACGTTAAAATCTGTCAATTGGTCAATTTTGTTGAAAACGGTGTGCCGGTTAAAATGTCAAAACGTCTTGGGAGCTTCGCTAGTGTACAAGATGTAAACCATGAGGTAGGGAAAAACATCATAAGATTTATGATGTTAACAAGGCAAAATGATAAGCCGCTTGATTTTGATTTAGTAAAAGTGAAAGAACAATCAAGAGAAAATCCTATCTTCTACGTACAATATGCTCATGTAAGAACAATATCGATTTTATCGAAAGCTATGGAACTAATGCCTGAATCTTATAATGACTTTGAAGAAGGCAAGTATGATTTATCGCTGTTATCGTCAGAAGAAGAAATTGAGATCATAAAACTTTTGGCTAGCTGGACAAAAACATTAGAAACATCTGCAAAATATTTTGAACCGCACCGCATTGCATTTTATTTAATAAACTTAGCTTCAAAATTTCATTCTATGTGGAATTTTGGTAAAGAAAATAGCGATTATAGATTTGTAATTGAGAGCAATAAAGAATTAACTACTGCTCGTCTTGCTCTTGCAAGTGCCATACAGAAAGTTATAGCTAGCGGCCTTGAAGTGATAGGTGTAGAGCCTATGAAAAGTATGTAGTTCTTTTCTTAGATGTTGTTGCGTAGATTGATGTCATTCCCGCGGAGGCGGGAATCCAGCAAAATATATAAAAAACTTGTTTTTTATATGTTTATTTTGTCAAATATGTAATTTTTTACCAATATTAAGATTATTTTTTCTGGATTCCTGCCTCCGCGGGAATGACATACAATATGATCAATAATATTTTTATTAAAATATTTCTAGTGTGCTTAATATGTATATCCGCTATTTATTTTGGTTATCAATATTACCAGAATAGCAAGCCGGTAATTACTATTTATCCTGATGAGCTGCCTACAAAAATAAAACCGTCTATAATAGAAAATAACCAAATAGCAGCAGTACATAGTAGTATATATGAAAATCTTATTGCTAAAGATACAAATATTAAAACCGTAAAATTGCTTCCTGACCCTGAGAAACCTATGAATATAGATTCTCGTAACCAAAGTCAAAGCAATGAATCTTTTGATGAAATATCTAACCTGATCGCATTAATAGAGCCAAATAATAACGCCAAAAATGAAACGGATTTAAATATAATAAAGCTTGAAAAAGGAAGTAAGGATAAGGTTAGTAATGCTAAAAATTGTAAAAATAATGAGAGTTATAAAATACAGCTTGGTTCGGTAAAATCTGAAGCAGAAGCAATGCAAGAAGGGGAAAGAATAAAAAAGAAATTCCCAAAAATTCTTAAAAATGTTGTTATTACAACCAAAAAAGTTAAATATGACGATGGCAAGTTTTTCTATTTAATCTTAGCCGGTGATTATGGTAGTCTTAGTCAAGCTAAAGCAGTTTGTAAGAAACTAGCTTATAATAAGCAAAGTTGTGTGTTGAAGTGATACTTTAGTGTCATACCGTGGCTTGTCCACGGTATCCAGTTAAAAATACTAAAATTATTAGTATTTTTTATTGTTTTTATGGACCCCGTGGTCAAGCCACGGGGTGACACAGTGGGTTTTACTGGTCCACGCAACAATGCTACGCGGGAATAACAAACGATCCATGCAACAACAACTGCTTGTAATGACGATAAATAAAAATTAAATAACTTATGAAAGAAGCTAAAATAGAAAATATTGACTTTGGTAATGCGTTATCGGAGCGTTATCTTGCTTATGCGTTGTCAACGATTATGTCACGTTCGCTTCCTGACGTACGCGATGGACTTAAGCCTGTACATCGTAGGTTGTTATACGCAATGCTACAGCTAAGACTTGAGCCGAATTCTGGTTATAAAAAATGTGCAAGAGTGGTCGGTGACGTAATAGGTAAATACCACCCGCACGGTGATGTGGCAGTGTATGATACCTTGGTACGTCTTGCTCAGCATTTTTCGCTTCGTTATCCTTTAATTGACGGGCAGGGTAATTTCGGCTCTATCGACGGTGATAATGCAGCAGCTATGCGTTATACCGAATCACGCATGACGGAAATATGTACTTTATTAATGGTAGACATTGATAAAGATACGGTAGATTTTCGCCCTACTTACGACGATTCAGATTTAGAACCGATAATAATGCCGGCAAGTTTTCCGAACTTACTAGCTAACGGTTCGGAAGGTATAGCAGTCGGTATGGCAACCAATATACCGCCGCATAATTTACATGAGTTATGTGATGCTCTAATGCATTTAATCGACCACCCGAAAGCTGAAATTAACGATATAATGAACTTTATCAAAGGTCCTGATTTCCCGACCGGCGGCATAATTATTGATAAAGCCGAACTTATAAATGCTGCATATACTACCGGACGCGGTAGTTTTAGAGTGAGAAGCAGATGGGAGAAAGAGGAGCTAAGTTACGGTACATATCAGATAGTCGTAATCGAGATACCTTATCAAGTTCAAAAATCAAAACTTATAGAACAAATAGCGATATTACTAAAGGATAAAAAAATCCCGCTTGTTAGCAATATTAGAGATGAATCAACCGACATTATAAGATTGGTTATAGAGCCGAGAGATCGGGGATGTGATCCACAAATAGTTATGGAATCTCTATTCAAGCTAACGAATTTAGAAAGCCGTATTCAGCTAAATATGAATGTGATCGGCAGTAATAACGTGCCGAGAGTAATGAATATTTTAGAGGTTTTACAAGAGTTTTTAGCTCATAGACAAAATATTGTTACTCGCAGGTCAACTTATCTTTTAAACAAAATCAAGCATCGTTTAGAAATTCTAGAAGGTCTTAGAATAGCTTATCTAAATCTTGATGAGATAATTAAAATTATTCGTGAAGAGGATGAGCCGAAAGCTATAATGATGAAGCGGTTTAAACTAACCGAAATACAAGTAGAAGCAATATTAAATACTCGTCTTCGCTCACTTCGTAAACTTGAAGAGCAGGAAATCATTAATGAGCATAGTAACTTGCAGAAGCAGCAAGCTATATTAGAAGAGATTTTAAATAATCCAAAAGAATTATGGAAAGTAGTAAAAAAGGAAATAAAAGCAGTACAAACGAAATTTGGATTAAATACAGTAATAGGAGCTAGACGTACAAGCTTTGAAGAAGTAACGCTTATGAATCAGGTAGTTGATATAACGGCGTTTATTACTAAAGAACCGATTACTATTATTTGCTCAAAAATGGGATGGGTGCGTTCATTAAAAGGTCATAACACCGATTTATCGACTATTAAATATAAAGAAGGTGATGCAGAGAAGTTTATTATAGAGGCTTACACGACCGATAAGATACTAATAGTAAGTTCGGAGGGTAGGTTTTTTACTTTGCTTGCCGATAATATTTCTAAAGGTAAAGGAACAGGAGAATCTATAAAGCTGCTTGTGGATATAGGCAATAACGATATTACTAATATTTTAGTCCATAAACCTGATCAGCTTTTATTACTCGCAAGTAGTGTAGGTAAGGGGTTTTTAGTTAATTCAAACGAAGTAATGGCTCAAACAAAAACAGGAAAGCAAATTATGAACATGCCTGATGGTCACACATGTATAGCGTGTTTACCTGTAAACGGGGATAGTATTGCTTGCATCGGTGAAAGCCGTAAATTACTGGTATTTAATATAGATGAGATACCGGAAATGAAAAAGGGGCAAGGCGTAACGCTGCAAAAATTTAAGAATGCAAAGTTACTTGATATTAAGATATTCAATAAAGAAGATGGTTTAAGCTGGAATAACAATGGAAAAGTAAAACTTGAGAAAAACATCATTGCATTTTTAGGAAAAAGAGGTAGTACCGGTAAATTACCGCCTATGGGCTTCCCTAAAAATAATAGATTTTCATCATAATTATAATAAAGATTGAGTGTATACAAAAAACAGCATATTTTATAGAGTCAATCATAAATTTTGTGTAAGTATCTAAAATTCATTTTCTAATAATTCATATTTAAAATCTCCGCAAAGTATCTCAAATTGATTTAAAGCAAGGGACCATTCTCTAATGGGCATGGTCCATTTTTTTGCAGCATTTTTTAGAGCCAGAAAGACGATTTTTGTAATAGATTTATCATCTGGAAAAACTCCCTTATTTTTGATAATTTTACGGATTTGACGATTTACCGATTCAATCGTATTAGTAGTATAGATGACCCTTCTAATTTCTTCTGGAAAGGCAAAAAAAGGCACTATTCCAGTTCAATTACGTTTCCATATATCAGAAATAACCGGATATTTGCTATCCCATTTTTTAGCAAACTCTTCTAATGCTAAATTTGCCATGCTCTCATTATTTGCTGTATAGATTTGTTTTAAGTCAGCCGTTACTTCTTTAAGATCTTTATAAGAAACATATTTTACAGAATTACGAACCATATGCACGATACAAAGTTGTACTATAGTATTTGGAAAGATACTGTTTATAGCATCTCTAAAGCCTTTAAGCCCATCAATACATGCTACATAAATTTGTTCTATACCTCGATTTTTTAGCTCGGTTACAACTTGCATCCAAAATTTTGCACCTTCATTTTTGCTAATCCAAATACCAAGCAACTCTTTCTTACCTTCTGTATTAACTGCAATAGCAAGGTAAACAGCTTTATTTATAACCATATTATTATCTCTTGCTTTTACCATTATACAGTCTAAATAAACAATCGGATATATCCTATCTAAAGCTCTGTTCTGCCATCTTATTACATCTTCCATTACTCCATCGGTAATGGTAGAGATAAGTTCCTTGGAAACTTCTGTATGGTAGATTTCTTCTAAATGTGATTGTATCTCGCTCATAGTCATACCTCGAGCGTAGAGGGAAATAACCGTATCATCAAATCCGGAAAATCTTCTAACTCCTTTAGGGATTAGTTGCGGTTCAAACTCACTATCTCTATCACGTGGTACATCAATTACTATTTTTTGACCGCTCTCGTCTATTATTGTTTTTTCTGTTGTACCATTCCTACGATTGCTATCTATCTTCGCTACTTTGCTATGCCTAGAATATCCTAATTCATGATTTAGTTCACTTTCCAATATTCTTTCTACTAGACGCTTCTTTAGTTGCTGAAACAGTCCATCTTTACCAAATAGCTAAGAAGGATTAGCTTGCGATAATAGCTCTTCTACTAGTTCATTATTTATATTTGTTTTTGCTGTCTCTTGTTCTAATTTTTTAGCCATATTTTCCTTTGGTTAAGTCGTTATTTCTTACAGTAATTCTTTATCTGCTTTTTTTTTAACTTACACAAATTATATGACTGACTCATTTTATATGGTTTGATACAAGCGAATTATCTATAAATTCGCTTGTATCGTTCTATTATTAAAAGTTTTTAAATTCATCTTGCCTATTTAAATTAATAGATGTTATTATCTCCTACTCCTATAATATCAACCTGATTATCCTGATGACCTTCCTCTAATTGATAATATGTAAAATCCTCATTATTATTATCGAAAAGATTATAAACCCCGGTTAAGAACTTATTACTATCTTTAAAAAATTGAATTATAGTAGAACAATCCTCTCTAATTGTATCTATTAAAGGTTTTCCGATAGCGGTAGCAGCCGCCATAAGTGCTGGAACCTTTATTGCATCAAATTTGCTTATAACGTGGTTGGGGCTTGAAATTTTTTTTAAGGTAAAACCTATACTCATTAAATGAGGGATTGCAGTAATATATTTATCTATAATATTACTTGTTTCCATCATGTTTTTAAATACGTTTAATATAGGAGAGAAAAAATTTTCATTGTCCTCTGATGCGGATTTTTCGATGTTCTGAGTTACATTCTATCTTTATCTTGAGAGAATTATCCTGTTTCATATTAAAAAACTTTAATGCTGCCTCAAAATCTCCGTCTTTTGTATAGACTTTCTGAATATTTAAAGCATGTAATATTGTAAATATTTTTTTTAAGTTGGAACTAGAAACAAAATTATATGCATCTTTAAATAATAATTTAGAAGCGGTTGCATATCTTGTAACTGCTTTTAATCCATTTACAAAGGAATATCCTGAGCTTGTAAATTGAGCATGATTCATAGTGTTACTCCTGTTTTAAAATAATAAAAATCATATATCACATGATTACCATATATTATGGTTGCATCACAATATATGGTAATTAAAGAAAGTCAATATCTAAAAATAAAAAAAGTAAAATATATAATTTTATTTAATCAAAAGGCAGTATAGTACGAATTTTTTAGGATTCGCCGATACTTATGTAATTTATGCTGTGTAGACCAACTTTAAATTTATCTTGGCTGCAGCATTTTTAAGTAAATGATACACATAATTTGACAAGAATTAGAGAGCTGTAAGCTAATAGAATGGGTTTAAAGATTAGCAGAAGAGAAGACAAGATTATTACAACAATGGAAAATGGAACTATAAAATTTATTGATAATTCAATTAAGAAAATGAAATAATCAAGGCATAAAATTGCTCTAAGCCTTGATTATAATAGTGGTGGAACTTAATTTGTGGGTAATTAAAACTTAAGTTTTGTACCTATAAGACCAACAGTACCTCGTGTTGTTTTACTAGGTGCTTCAGGGTAATATACAGGTTTACCTTTAGCTTGGAAATGAGAAATTTCAGCATATGGTAATAAACCAGGCATGATCTTATATTCAGTAGCTAAGCTTACAGCATCGACGGTGTTTTTATATCTTGAAGTTTTAAGATATTCAAGACTTGTTTTTATAGGTCCTTGTCCATAAGCAACTGCTCCATTGTAATAATAGGTATCACGACCGACTTTATAATATTCCTTAGCGGTTAAGCTTTTACCTAAATTACCGTAAGAAGCTCCACAAGAGAAATTACCATAAGTAAATACGGCTCCAAGATTATATGCTTTTAAATTAGAAAGCTTATAGGTATTCAATACTTCTATTACCTTAGTTCCTTCCATTTTAGCATGAACAAGACGACGAGCAGGTTTACCATACTCTCCGGTAACGGATAATTTTAAGTCTGCATCTTCGCTAATTTCATGTTCATAAGTTAAGCCGGCAGAAAAAGCATCTCTAATATTCTGATTTATAGTTATAGTTTCGCCGTTTCCTAAGGAAACCGTCTTTATTCCGGTTCTAGAAACACTAACTCCGTTTCTTCCTGAGCTTTCAAGCGTTAAATTATTTATATCTTTGTTACCGCCCGTATTAGCAGTATCGGGAGTATAAGAGATACCGGCCTGGAAGCCTTTCATTTTAGGTGTGAAAAAGTTGAGTCTTCTAGCTTTTTCAGTTTTTTCATTGATTTGATCAAAAGAGTTCGAGTATGATTCAAGATAAAAGCTAGCACTAGTATCGAAATCCGGTTTTAAACCGTTATACCTCATATATTGACCGTCAAGTAGAGCATATCTATACCATCCTCCGGTACCTGCGGTTACTTGAGAGCCGGTAACACGCAATTTAGCACTTGCATCGACAGGAGAGCCTAATTCTACTTTACCGTAACTAGTTTCAATAAAGATATGTGATCCGTTATAACTTGCAGAGGTTTTTGCTCTTGTAGTAGGCTGAAGCACTATTTTAGCACCTGCTATTACATCATTGATAGTTTTAGAAATAGTTGCCGCAAACGCTGCTTCCGTGTAAAACCCTAGCTTTTTCCTGTTATCAGTTACATTTTTATCAAATAAAATTAAATGATCCTGTTTAATATAACCGCTTTCAAATAAATAAAATCCTTCTAATTTTATTTCAGTATCAGAATTAGAAATAACAGGTGTTGGATTTTCTTCGGCAAGACCAGCCGATGCAAGGCAAATAATACTTGCAGCTAATAATAATTTTTTCACTTTAATAAAGCCCCTATAAACTTAAATAATAAAATTTACTATACATAGTATTAATAAATATAAATCAACTACGCTAGAATATAAATATAATAATACTTTTCAGAATTGACAATAAAAAACTATTTTAATTTGTAATAATTTAATTTAAAGTATACAATGTTGTATTATTATCACTATCATTATTCAAGCAGCCTCAGACTTATAGTTTTAAAGAAAAATTTTGTATTGTAAATAATTATGAGTTATAATCATTAGTTTATTAATTAAATTAAGTTTTGATTATGGCTATAATGTCAGATAAGTGGATAAAAGAAGCTGTTATAAATCAAAGTATGATAAGACCCTTTGCGGAAAAGCAGGTAAGAGTTCATAATAAAGAAAAGATTATTTCTTACGGCTTATCTTCTTACGGCTATGATGCTAGAGTATCTAATGAATTTAAAATATTCACCAATATAAATTCTACTACGGTTGATCCAAAAAATTTCAGTGAATATAATTTAGTTGATAGAGAAGTAGATGTGTGTATTATTCCACCTAATAGTTTTGCCCTTGGCAGAACTATAGAATATTTTAAAATACCGCGTGATGTATTAGTTATTTGTGTCGGCAAGTCCACTTATGCAAGATGCGGTATAATAGTAAATGTGACTCCGTTAGAACCGGAGTGGGAAGGACATGTAACTTTAGAGTTTTCTAATACTACTCCATTACCTGCTAAAATATATGCAAATGAAGGAGCTTGTCAGTTTTTATTTTTAAAAAGTGATCAAATTTGTGATACTTCATATGCCGATCGCCAAGGAAAATATATGAAACAAGTAGGCGTAACTTTACCGTTAACATAACTTTTTTATGTAAGAACCTGTTCACGATCTTAATTTTAAAGCTAATTAAAATCTTTTTAGCCGCAAATTATAAGATTTTTTTGAAATAAGAATATTATTCCTACAAAAATCTTATTAATTTTCGCTTAAAAACCTGTTTAATTATCAATCAAAATAAAATCGTGAATAGGCTCTAAAAAATTATATTAAATTTTTAATAAGGATTTTTATGAGTACAATAAACACCGATACTAATGAGGCAATGCCGCATATTTCCGTTAATGCACAATATATAAAAGATTTATCTCTTGAGAACCCTTCTGCCCCGTCTTCTCTTGCGGCTTTAGATCAACGCCCTCAAATTGATTTATCTCTAGATATAAATATTACTAATTTATCGGAAGAAAATTTCTATGAAGTAGAGTTAAATATCGAAGCAACTGCAAGAAATGAAAAATATAAATTATTTCAGATAGAATTAAAATATGCCGGAGTATTTAATTTAATTAATATTGATTCTGAACAACATCCGATTTTATTATCTGTTCATTGTCCGGCAATGATATTTCCATTTGCTAGAAAAATTATAGCTAGCTGTACTCAAGATGCAGGATTCCAGCCTTTAATGATTGATCCTATAGATTTTGGTGCCTTATATCATAAGAAAATGTCAGAGCATCAAAACTAAGAAAATCATTTAATTATTTAATAAATTTCGTTTTAAACGCCATGGTTTTTAAATCACAGATAGAGCTTAATAGTAAAAATTTTATCAATTTGATTAAATATTCGTTACTTATGTAATTAATGAATGTATAAAGCACCAGATAAAAAATTATAATTTAGTTAACAATAATTAACTGTAATTAAATTATAGCACAATATAAAAATTGAATTTTATGGAGAAAAATAATGAGAGTTTTGTTAATTGAAGACGAGCCGGAAATGGCTAACTTAATTGAGCTAACTTTAGCTTCAGAAGGTATAGTTTGCGATAAAGCTTCAGTTGCTGTGGAAGGTTTAAGGCTTGGTAAAGTCGGTGGTTATGATCTAGTGATTTTAGACCTTATGTTACCGGATATTAATGGTTTTGAGATATTATTAAGATTGCGTGCTGCAAAAATAAAAACCCCAATCTTAATTTTATCTAGCTTAACGGATACGGATCAAAAGATTACCGGTTTCTCTTCTGGAGCCGATGATTATTTAACCAAGCCATTTGTAAGAGAGGAATTAATTGCTAGAATTAAAGCTATAGTTAGAAGTTCTAAAGGTCATGCAGCATCAGTATTTAGGTTTGATAAGGTGAGTGTAAACCTAGATACTAGAACTGTAGAAGTTGACAGTAAAAAAGTACATTTGACGAACAAAGAATATGCTATTTTAGAGCTATTAATACTCCGAAGAGGAACTATCTTAACTAAAGAAATGTTCTTAAATCACTTATATAGTAGTGTTGACGAACCAGAAATGAAAATTATTGATGTATTTATTTGTAAACTTCGTAAAAAGTTAAGTGATGCTGCTGGCGGTAGAGATTATATCGACACTGTATGGGGACGCGGTTACATGCTAAAAGAATATGATGAATTACAACAAAAAGAAATTTTAGCACAAGGAGCATAATTAATGCCTTTATCTACTTCTTTACTTGGTAAAAAAAGTACTTATAAAGATAGTTATGATGCGACTTTATTATTTAAAATTTCACGTATAAATAATCGAAACGAACTTGGAATAAATAGTAATAATCTTCCGTTTTACGGTGTAGATATTTGGAATACATATGAACTATCTTGTCTTAATAAGAACGGTAAACCATGGGTTGGAGTAGGCACTTTTTATATACCGACGTATTCTGAAAATATAGTAGAATCAAAATCATTTAAACTATATCTAAATTCTTTTAATAACTTTGTTGTTGAATCAGTAGAAGAACTAGAAAGAATTATCTTGCAGGATCTAAGTAATGTTACACACGCTAAAGTAACAGGACGTATATTTCCTATAAATACAAAAATAGAATTTGGTATTCCAAGCGGTAAAAATATCGATGATTTAGATATAGTATGCAATAATTACGGTCCACCCGATAATAGTTTAATTGAGTATGAAGATGTTTTGGTAGAAGAAGAGATTAATTCTAATTTACTCAAATCAAATTGCTTAGTAACCGGTCAACCGGATTGGGGTACAATCGTTATAAAATATAAAGGAAAAAAGTTAAAACATGATTCTTTTCTGAAATATTTGATATCTTTTAGAAATTGTAATGAGTTTGCAGAGCAGTGTGCTGAGCGTATTTTTACAGATATTAAAAACGCTATAAATCCTGATTTTCTTTCTATTTATATAGTATATACTAGGCGTGGAGGGATTGATATTTGTCCCTATCGTTCTACCGATAAAAGTTATACTTTACCTAGTGATAAACGATTTATTAGGCAATAATCACTTTTCTAATCCATAAAAAAATCCATTCGATGCATACCGTGGCTTGACCACGGTATCCAGTTAAAAATATTAAAATTATTAGTATTTTTTATTGTTGTTATGGACCCCGTGGTCAAGCCACGGGGTGACACAGTGGATTTTACCGGTCTACGCAACAATGCCTCCTCGCAATGACAATTAAGATATCTACGCAACAATGCCATGCGGGACTGACATAAATGCGTTTTTTGAGTCATGCAACAAGACCTAGAAGTGAACTAATAGAAGTTAGTATAATTTTATGATTCTTTTGTAGGATTTTGTGGAGGCTTTAGGCTTTCTACTATTTTATTCAGGTCTATTTGACTACAGATTCCTAGTAATACGGGATCACGAGGACGAATAGAATTCATATTCCAATGGCTACGAGTTCTAATAGCATCTATAGTAGTCTTAGTAGTGCCTATTAATTTAATTATTTGATGGTCTTGGATGTTCCGATAATTAGACAATAACCAATATATAGCATCCGGTTTATCTTGACGCCTTGCTATAGGAGTGTATTTAGCACGCTGTTTTTTCTGATTTTTCATCAATTCATCAGTAGGGCTATATGAAATTTGTAAATTAGCATTAGGATCTTTACTGCAACGTTCAATTTCCTCTAAAGTTAACTGACCGTTTGCAACTGGATTTAAACCTTTTATAGATTGTGCTACTTCACCGTCAGCCATACCTTTTATTTCAAATTCATGAATACCACAAAAATCGGCAATTTGTTTAAAAGTTAAAGAAGTATTTTCAATTAACCACATAGCCGTGGCTTTTGGCAGAAGCGGTAATGTTTTTTGCGAATTCATGATAATTGTTTTTTGGCTTAATTTAAGAAGTTATAACAAATAGAGTTATTTAAGTCAATAGACCTCTTGCATAGCGAAGCTAATAAAGAAGAATTTGAAAGAGACACGGAAGTGCTTGCTACCGCAGCGTACACTTTAGTACGTGAGGATGCGAGTACCGGATTGACATATAAATTACCTTTAGAAGCAAGTTATGCAAGAGGTCTAATCTTCATTTAGAAACTTAACTATATCCTCAACTACTTTCTTAGCATCGCCGAATAACATAAAAGTATTATCGTGATAAAATAGCTCATTTTCTATACCTGCATATCCTGAAGCCATAGAACGTTTAATAAACAAAATAGTACGAGCTTTCTCAACATCGAGTACCGACATACCATAAATTGGACTGTTCGGATCATTTTTGGCAGCAGGGTTAGTTACGTCATTTGCCCCAATCACAAGCACTACGTCAGTGGTAGCGAAATCTCTATTAATTTCTTCAAGCTCAAGTACTTTCTCATAATCTATATTAGCTTCTGCAAGTAAAACATTCATATGCCCCGGCATTCTACCTGCTACCGGATGTACGGCAAAACGTACATTAATATCTGAACGTTCTAATATATCAACCATCTCTTTTATGATATGCTGAGACTGGGCTACTGCCATACCGTAACCTGGAACAATTATCACCGATGATGCATTAAGTAGTAAATGTGCCGCATCTTCAGGGCAGCTTGTTTTTGCTATTTTATCGTCGTCTATATCCTTGTTAATCCCGGTAGGTGCAGGCAAAAACGCCCCAAAAATAACCTTGATTAATGAACGATTCATAGCCCTACACATTATATAGCTAAGTATAGCTCCGCTACTACCGACTAATGCTCCGGTAATAATAAGTAGGCTATTGCTAAGCGTAAAGCCGATACCGGCTGCTGCAAAACCTGAATAAGAATTTAGCATTGATACTATAACAGGCATATCTGCACCGCCCACCGGTATTATTAGTAATACTCCGATGAACAGCGATAAAAAGACTATTAGATTAAATAAAAATATATTTTCTGAACGAATAAAAGATATTACTAGAATAACCAATATTATTGCCGTTAATAAGCATATATATTGCTGACCGTAGAATTTTAGTGGGCTACTTTTCATTAAGCCTTGTAGTTTTAGAAAAGCTATAACCGAACCGCTAAAAGTTAACGCTCCTATAGAAACTCCAAGCGATATTTCTATTAATAAATTAATCGGTAAACTTCCTGCTATTCCTATAGAAAAATTTTCAGGAGCAAGTATCGTAGCGTAAGCTACAAATACCGCAGCAAGACCAACAAAAGAGTGAAATCCGGCAACTAATTGAGGCATTGCCGTCATGGAGATTTTAAGTGCAATAATCCCTCCGATTATACCGCCTAATAATATGGTTGCTATAATGGGTAATTTATGAGCAAAATCCGGGAGGAAAAAAGTAACGCCGACTGCTATCGCCATTCCCAAGATACCTATGGTACTACCTAAACGTGCTTGTTTCTGTGAGGATAAAAACTTTAGCGACAGAATAAAACAAACAGCCGCAACTAAGTATAATAACTGGATAATTTGTAGGGACATAGGGGAATTACTTTTTTAATGTCATTTTAGCTAAAAGCGATTATTACTAGGCTACCGATGTCATTCCCGCGAAAGCAGGAATCTAAGAAAAAATAAACTTAAATATTGGCATAAAAACTGCATATCCGACAAAATAAACATATAAAAACGAGTTTTTATATGTTTTACTGGATTCCCGCTTTCGCGGGAATGACATAAAGGGAGTCGTATATTCTCTAAAAAGTAAATCCTATACCTACAGAAACTATTAAAGGATTAAGTTTAACTTTAGAGGTCACGGTTTTATTACCTACTAAATTCGGTTTATACTCAAGTTTAGGATTTAAGAAAAATTGTCTTACGTCAATATTGATTAAAGTATCATCTTTAGCATAAAAATCTACACCTATTTGTCCTACGGCACCGTGTCCGTTTCTAATTTTAAGACCAGTAGCTTGCGTAAGCATATAAGAACCGTGATAACCTATGCCTATATACGGTCTTATTCCACCGTAAGGAGCTATATGAAATTGTCCGGTAACCGTTGCAGGAATCATATAAATAGGTTTGTTTTTTCCTAGTTTGACATTATCAACGCCATAATTATGAGCAACGGCTGCAAGGGATGTATATTTAGTGCGTAAAACATTAAAACCAAGCGATAATTCAGTAGCTAAATAATTGTTAAAGAATATAGTAGTGGATGCATCACCTCCATAACCGTTTTTTGCAACTTCTCCTACTGGAACAGGTTGAGGAGAAGTAGGAGTAGGTAATCCTTTTTGCTTAGCACTTGAAAAAACACCTCCTAGACGCATCTTGAAAACTAAACTTCCTTCGTTTTCGTAATACGGTGTACTATCATAGTCAGGAGCAGAATCTACATCATCATACATGCTTTTAGCAAAACTATTAATACTTATGCTGGATACAAACAAAATTATCCCTAATTTTTTCACTATTCTTAACATATTAATTATAACCTTTACTTGCTTAAAATTGATTACCGTATTATTATATAAAATTTTTGTTTATATATTTATACCATTTTCATAAAAGATAGAATTCTTTTATGCTAAAAGTCAAGACATTTAAGTAAAATTATAGAAATTATTGGAGCATATTAATGAATGATGCATTAAAAACATATTTAACCGGTATAGGTTGGTTTTTACTTAGTTTAGTAAGTAGTAGTGCCAATGATGTAATGTCTAAATATCTTGGTACTCGTTTACATAGCTTTGAAGTAGCTTTTTTCCGCTTCTTTTTCAGTAGCATAGTTTTACTACCTTTTGTTTTTTATTACGGTAAAAATACCTTAAAAACAAGTCGTCCTTTTGTACATATATTAAGAGGATTATTATTATTTTTCGCTATGACTTCTTGGACTTACGGTCTTACCATAGCTCCCGTTACTACCGCAACCGTTGTAAGTTTTTCTATCCCTTTATTTACTTTAATACTTGCCGTATTTTTTCTTAACGAAAATATTATTTGGCAAAGATGGGTAGTTACCGTAGTAGGATTTATAGGGCTTGTTGTTACGCTTAAACCTCATGCCGAGGATTTTAACCCCGAAATTTTGTATTTTGTATTAGCGGTTATTTCATTTGCTATGCTTGACATTATTAATAAAAAATTCGTAATAAAAGAATCGATGATCAGTATGCTATTTTATTCGGCAATAGTAACTGCTGTAGTATCATTGCCTGTTGCATCGCAATATTGGCTAACCCCTAGCGGTTTTGAATTAGCTTTATTGTTTGTACTCGGTAGTAGTGGAAGCTTAATATTATTCTTTCTACTTAAAGCTTTTTCCATGGTAGATGCAACCGCTACCGCTCCTTATAGATATTTAGAGCTGGTGATTTCGGCAATAGCGGCATATTTCATATTTAATGAGTTTCCCGATAAAAGCACACTTCATGGAGCAGTAATAATAATTCCTGCTACCTTATTTATAATATACTCCGAAAAAAAAGCTATGAGTAGAAAACATGAATCGCAGTAAACTAGTATTTTCAAGCGGTATCGCTAACACTTTTGAATGGTATGATTATGTATTATTCGGTTATTTTGCACCCATAATAGGAGCAAAATTTTTTCCGAATGATGATGCTAATACTTCTTTACTGCAAGCTTTTTTAGTATTTGCTATAGGTTATTTGGCAAGACCGTTGGGCGGCATATTTTTTGGTGTTATTGGTGATAGATTTGGACGCAAAGTAGCCTTAACTAGTGCGTTATTTTGCATGTCTGCCCCAACCGTATTAATAGGAATATTACCAACTTACCATACTATAGGTATAACTGGGACTATATTAATGATTTGTGTACGAATTCTGCAAGGATTATCAATGGGAGGAGCTTTGACCGGTTCTATTTCTTTTGTTATTGAACATACTAGCCATAAACACCGAGGCTTTACCGGTAGTATTTCAATGTCTAGTATATGCTCCGGTTTATTGCTTGGTTCTTTTGTTTCTTATATCGTTAAGAATATCCTAACAGCTTCACAATTTGATAGTTTTGGCTGGAGAATACCTTTTTTACTTGGATTTTTTATTCTTTTTGCAGCATTTTATATTAAAAAAAATACACACGAAACACCGAATTTTAAAAATCTAAGAGAGCAGAAAAAGATTTTACAATCACCGTTAAAAAAAGTCATTACCAATCATTGGTTTGATATATTAATCTCGATTTTTATCAATGCTCCCGGTTCGATAATATTCTATTTAACTACAATTTACTTGGTATCGTTTTTAAAAATCAGCCGTAACTTTACTGAAAATGAAGTAAATAGCCTCGCTAACGTATGTTACGTGATTATGATAGCTGTAACTTTATTAAGCGGTTATTTATCCGATATTATAGGTCGCAGGAAAATTTTTGTAATTAACCTGATAATAATTATTATAACAACGCCGTTTTTACTTAATAATTTTGAGAACGGTGACTTTACAAGCGTAATTATCTCACAATTTATACTAGCTATACTTGCCGCTAGCTATATCGGTCCTGAACCGGCATTACAAGTAGAGTTTTATCCTACAAATATACGTAACACCGCTTTGTCTATTTCATATAACACTGCTACAAGTATTTTCGGAGGTACTACGCCTCTTGTCTTTGAATATTTAGTACAAAAAACAGGGCATGTAACCTCGGCAGTTTATTACGTCATATTAAGCTGTATTTTTGCATTGATCGCCTTATATTTTTACAAAAATAGAAGTTTAGATAAAATATGAAAAAAATTACAAAACCTGCAAACCTAGTTGAATTTAATGATAAAATTGTAGTCTTGACACCTAAGAGTTCTTACTATGGCAATGCTTACGAACACAAAATAACTAAAAAAGGATTAGTTTTTGCTTGTATCTCACAGGATAGCATAAATCACTCCAAAACTGTTGAAAAAATAACTAGTAACGAGGCAATTTCAAGGATAGATATAGACTTATTCGGTACGTGTCATAGAGTTACTACGACTGTAACGACCGACCGATTACGGCAAGAAGAAAGCGGCTCTTTAGAAATGAGACCTGCTTCTGCAAAAGAGATAGCCCAATTACAAAAGTTAGTACAAGATAATAAAATGATATTAGCATGCCAAACCAAAGAAAAAACACTAAAGATTTTAAGTGATTATTTACATAAAGAATTTGGGATGCATGCTAATGAAGCTACAGTAGCATCTTCTGATGAGGTACATATAAGTGGAGAGAATGAAAAGCTAGAAAAGAGCTTTTTAGTAATATAGTAAACGAATTTCTAAAATTCTTCTTGATTTAATAGCAAATATGTGGCAAAAAGAGTTTGAAATAAAATTCTAGACTATATGAAAGACAATTAAATTAATCTATTTTTACTTTTTTTAGCTACAAATTATCAAATTTTTTTGAAATAGGCACAGTTATTACCGCAAAAATCTTATTAGTTTTCGGTTTAAAATATTTAAAAATATAAATAATTTAATTGTCTTTCATATAGTCTTGCTACTATAGCTCAGGGGTAGAGCACTTCATTGGTAATGAAGAGGTCGGGGGTTCAATTCCCCCTAGTAGCACCACTATACATCCTAAGCTTTGTGAATTTTTAACCTTTCTTGAAAAATTCATATGCTGATTTTAGTCTAGTTTCTGTCAGATACTATTATAGTATTATGTTTATTTTATAAAGCTAAGTTGCAAATAATATAAAACTAATGTATGATTTACATTTAAAATACGGTAATGATTATTTTATTATATGATAGACATTCTTCTTTTTGTACATATTACTATTGCAATATTGCTAATTATAGTTATTCTGATGCAGCGTAGCGGATCGGATGGAATTAGTAGTATAAGCGGCGGTAATAATATGGGAGTAGTCAGTGCTAAAACAGTCGGTAATTTTCTTACTAAAAGCACTATAATACTTACAATATTATTTTTAATAAACGCAATAGTACTTGCTAACCTTTCCTCAAAAAAGAAATCAGATTTAGTTTCTAAAATTAATGAAATTGAAGAAAATCAAGCAGAAAATAGTTTACCTATAGCTAAATAGTTACAGCTTTATCTTAGTAATATCTCTCATACTTGTCATTGTTTATCTTTGTTGTCATTGTTGTATGTATACCCGAACAGTCATTGCGAGGAGGCATTGTTGCGTAGACCGGTAAAACCTACTGTGTCACCTTGTGGCTTGCTAACTAGGTCCATAAAAACAATAAAAAATACTAATAATTTTAGTATTTTTAACTGGATCCCGTGGTCAAGCCACGGGATGACAGAGGTAAAACTGATCCACGCAACAACACCTTGCGAGGAGCAAAGCGACGTGGCAATCCAGAAAAATAATTAAAAAAATTCTGATTTACAGAATTTTTTTTCTTCCTTGCTTCGTTGAAATTTACAATTTCTTCTCGCAATAACGAAAAAATCGGGTCATGCAACAAAGCCGTATGACAATAATTCACAAAATAATTTTAGAAATGTCTATAGAATTTAATATAAAAGAAAAAATTTATATCATTTTATGTACGTTTTTACAGTCCTTATTATAGTAGGAAACTTAATATATCAAAAATTTGTTTACCTTAATATTCTTAATTTTTATATTCTTGAATTATCTATAGGAGCAATTTTTTACCCGTTAACTTTTTTATTAACGGATTTAATAGCTGAGTTTTACGGTAAAGAAAGAGCCAATTTTTGTGTAAAACTTGCTATTATTTTTAATATAATAGTAGTTTTAATAATAAGTCTCATGGATAAATTGGAAGCTACTAATTGGTCTAATGTTGACAACATAACTTTTCATAAAGTCTTTGGTTCATACCATATATCTTTTTTAGCATCAACTTTTGCCTGTTATATAGCTCAACTTGTTGATATTAATATCTATTTATGGATACGTAAAATTACTAAAGGTAAATATTTATGGATAAGAAAAAAAGGCTCTGGATATATAAGTGTGTAAATTCTAAAATAGGCATTAAATTCGCCCCTCAAATTTTATCAAAAAGTGAGCCATGGCCTCTCCCCAATTTTGGATAGGCATATTTCATTTTCGCGTAATATAGTCAATTGTCAAGTACAAAGTCTTAAATACAGAGTCGTCGTTAGGAAAACCCCTTTTGTTATTAGTAACCTTGCGTAATTGACTATTGACTATTTAAACCTTCGATTGCATTGGTTGTATAAATGATACGCCTAATCACTTCTGGGTATTGTAAAAAAATTATCAAATTCTGCCAATTATTTTGCCATGATTTTGCAATATGTGGGTACTGTTTGCCCCATTTCATATCAAAATCAGATAAGGCAGTAAGTGCTTCATCCTCAGTGATAGAGCTGTATACTAGCTTCAAATCTGCTGCAAGTTCTTTACGGTCTTTATAGCTTACATATGACAAACTATTTCTGATTTGATGTACAATGCACAGCTGATGCTCAGTTTGTGGATATACTGCAGATATCGCCTCACTCATGCCCGTTAGATTATCGCTACAAGCAATTAAGATATCTTTTAATCCCCTGTCTTTCATTTCAGTAAAATTATTTAACCAAATTTAGCTCCCTCATTCTCGCTAATACACAAGCCTAAAATATCTTTCCTTCCGGTTAAATCTACACCTAAAGCTACATATACTGCCTTATTGATAATTCTCTTATCTTGACGTACTTTAACTATAAGTGCATCAAAATATACTATAGCATATATGGCTTCCAGAGGCCTATTCTGCCAACTCCTGACCTCATCCATAACATTATCGGTAACCCGACTAATAAGGTTTTCACTGTTCTCTGCACCATATAGCTTATGAATCTGAATCTTAATGTCAGAGAGGCTCATCCCTTTAGCATATAAGGATAATATCTTCTGATCTAATCCATCTAATCCTAGTCTGACGCTTTGGCACTAGTACAGGAGAAAATTCAGCATTTCTATCACGTGGTACTTCAAGTTCCAATACTCCACCTTCAGTAATTAGGCTTTTTTTGCATACACCATTTCTACTATTGTCAGTCTCTATCCTGCCATATTTGTTATAGACAAGATGCTCATCCATCTCAGCTTTTAAGGCTCTTTCAAATATATTTTTAGTTAACTGCTTTAATATCCCGTCTTTGGCAAAAAAACTCGTTAAATCAGTATCTTTATCTATTAGCAAATCTACTGCTTGTTTTATCTTCTCTTGGTTACTGTTACTCATGTTATTCCTGATAAATTATATTATTGTTAATATAACCTATCCTAGAAATTTACACACTTAGTGAGACAGCACCTTTATAAAGTTAGATAAAAGTTGTGTTCATATTTATACAGGCTCTTTTTTAGTTAACATAGCAATTATGATACCTGAATTAAGAAAAAAAGTAATGCCTTTTTTGAAAAAAGCAAAATCAACCTTATCTAAAAGAAATACAAGCCTTAAATCATTGAATATTGCTTTATTGCACTTTTATATTCAACTTCTTAAGCCGAATAGCAGATTATGTAATAATTCGCTATTCGTGTTAATTAACTATTATCTTTTTTCTTGGAGGAATATAGATTGTTTCATCTTCAGCATGCGAAATCTTTTCTAAAAGTCCGATAAAACGGTCTTTATTATGTACTAGCTTTACTATTGCCCACCCTTCTTCTATTGATTTCTTTATGCGTTCTATATCAGATTTATGCTCTGAAAAAGATATAACTTTTTGTGCTGGATTTTGCATATTGATAAATCAATTATAGTTAATAAATGTTAATATTATAGTAAATATTTTTTAATAAATCAATCACATATTTATTATTTGCTAAATATAAATAAAATGATTACCATATATTAGGTCTTGTCTACTTATATCCTAATAAATAGTTTAATTAAAAATTAAAAGTTGTACAACAATTTTTTATTTTAAACATATATTTTTATTTTACTTATTAACTTTATTTAATTTAAACTGTATAATTTAATTATGTCAAATGATAATTTACAACCGCCTGCTCTTTCTAAAAAGCAATTATTTGCTTTTTTTGGTATGGTTGTCGGGATGTTTATGTCGGTACTTGATATTCAGATTGTCGCTAGCTCATTATCCGTAATAGCTGCAGGTCTTGCTGCATCAAGCGATGAGCTTTCTTGGGTTCAAACATCTTACTTAATAGCTGAAGTTATCATTATTCCTATTACCGGCTTTTTAGCAAGGTTACTTTCTACCAAAATTTCTTATTTTATTGCAGCTCTAGGATTTACGGTTATGAGCGTATTATGTTCGCTCGCAACTAATATTGAATCAATGATTATCTTTAGAGCATTACAAGGATTTTTTGGTGGTGCTATGATACCGACGGTATTTAGTACCGTTTTTATAATTTTTCCTGCATCACAACGTCCTACCGTTACTATCTTAATCGGTCTTGTGGTAACCGTTGCCCCTACTTTAGGACCTACACTCGGTGGATATATTACGGAGATTTTATCATGGCATTTTATGTTTTTATTAAACGTCATACCTGGTATTTTCGTATGCACGGTAGTATTTTTATATGGGGATTTTGATAAACCAAATTATAAATTACTGAAAAATTTTGATTTTCTCGGTATATTATTAATGGCTTTAACGCTCGGCTTATTACAATATGTTTTAGAAGAAGGAAACAAAAAAGGTTGGCTTGAGGATAATTTAATATTATTTTTAAGTATTGCAGTAGCTTTAGGTTTTGTTTTATTAATCATTAGAGAACTAACCTTTATTAATCCAATTTTAGATTTAAAAACATTCCTTTATAAAGACTTTACTTTTGGTTGCCTTTATTCATTCGTTATGGGTATCGGATTATACGGGGCAGTATATATATTACCGCTATTTCTCTTTACTATTGCCGGATATGATACATTACAAATCGGGGCTACTATGATGGTGACGGGCGGAGCACAATTTTTATCTGCACCACTTGCCGGTAGGATGTTAGGGCTAGGGGTAGATTTACGCCTGATGCTTATTATAGGGCTTGGAGGGTTTGCTCTCGGATGTCATTTGAATAGTTTTCTAACGCCTGATTCTAAATTTGCTGCATTTGTGCTTCCTCAATTTGTTAGGGGGCTTTCATTAATGTTTTGTTTTATACCGACTAATAATATAGCTCTTGGCAATATGCCAAAAGAAAGAGTAGGTAACGCTAGCGGGCTTTATAATCTTACTCGTAATTTAGGAGGAGCTGTAGGACTTGCGGTAATCAGTACTATACTTACTAATGATACTAAAATCTTTATGCAATATTTATCGGAAAATATCTCGTCTACTTCTATAATGGCATTAGAACAACTAGATTCTTACACTGAATTATTAAGCGGGAAAGTCCTTAATCCTGAAAAAGCATCCTATTTGTTATTAGCAAACAAATTAAATAATGATGCTTTTGTAATTGCAATAAATAATATATTTAATATGATAGGGCTGTTATTTGTATTTATAATGCTACTAATACCTTTTACTTCAAATATCAAATTAACCGGAAATGTTAATGCTCACTAAAATTAAATTTATATTATATTTTCCTTGGTTATTATTAGAAATATGGAAATCAGCTTTCTCGGTTATCAAAATAATTTGGCAAAGAAAGATAGAGATAGAGCCGGTTTTTGAATGGATTGACGCAGAAGGGTTAGAAGAAATCGGTGAAGTAATTTATAGTAACTCGATTACATTAACACCCGGTACGGTAACACTTGATATAAATAATAATATGCTATTAGTACATGCACTCAATAAATCATCGATTACCGATCTACAAAGAGGTAGAATGATTAAAAAAATTAAGCAAATATTAAAAACAACTTGGGGGTAGAAAATGATATCAGATATAAACGCTCTAAAGTATAAAAAAGTTTTGCTTAAAGTTTCAGGAGAAGCTTTAATGGGAGACAAGCAATTTGGACATGAATATGAGGTAATAAAAAAGATTGCCGGCGATATTAAGGAGGTCATTGATTTAGGAGTAGAAGTCGCTATTGTAGTCGGAGGCGGGAATATTTATCGAGGGATCAATGCAGCACTTGTCGGTATGGACCGAGCTTCAGCGGATTATATAGGTATGCTTGCAACGGTGATTAATGCTTTAACATTACAAAACGTTATGGAAAGCCTAGGTATCTATACAAGAGTTCTATCGGCTGTTCCTATGATGAGCGTGTGTGAGCCTTATATTCGCCGCAAAGCTAAAAGACATATGGAAAAAAAGCGTGTAGTAATTTTTGCTGGCGGCACGGGTAACCCTTTTTGTACAACCGATAGTGCCTCAGTACTTCGTGCAATCGAAATGAATTGCGATATTTTATTAAAAGCAACTCAGGTTGACGGCGTATATGATTCCGACCCTAAAAAAAATCCTGATGCTAAAAAATATTTCACTATTAGCTATAAAGATGTTATAACTAACAACCTGCAAGTCATGGATACGGCAGCTATTGCAGTTGCAAGAGAAAATAAGTTACCTATAAGAGTATTTTCGATAAAAGAACAGGGAAATTTTGCTAGAGTAATACAAGATAAAGGCGAATATACGACAATTGAGGAATAATATATTGTAGTGTGACTCGGTTTTTCGTCATTGCGAGGAGGTCTTGTTGCGTGGACTGGTAAAATCCACTGTGTCACCCCGTGACTTGACCACGGGGTCCATAAAAATAATAAACAAATACTAATAATTTTAGTATTTTAACTGGATCCCGCGATCAAGTCGCGGGATGACAATAGAAAACCGATCCACACAACAATGTACTTGGTTCATGTACTAATAATAATATACAGATAAAATAAATATATGGATGAATACATATGGACACAGAAACGTTAAAGAAAAACTTACAAGAAAAGATGGATAAAGCTCTGAAAGTTTTAGATCATGAGCTTAAAGGGCTACGTACCGGTAGAGCTTCGGTTAATTTGCTTGATAGCGTAACCGTGGAAGCTTACGGGAGTAAAATGCCGCTTTCACAAGTTGCTTCTCTATCCACCCCGGATGCACGAACAATTAACGTGCAGGTTTGGGATAAATCTATGGTGTCCTCGGTAGAAAAAGGAATTACGATAGCGAATCTTGGCTTAACTCCAGCAACAGACGGGCAATTAATCAGACTACCGATACCGGCTTTAACTGAAGAAAGACGTAAAGAACTGGTAAAGCTTGCTCATAAATACGGTGAGGATACTAAAATTTCATTACGTAATATTAGAAGAGACGGCAATGAAGAACTTAAAAAGCTAGAAAAAGATAATATTATTGCAAAAGATGAGCATCATAGCTTATCTGAACAAGTACAAAAACTAACCGATGATTATAGTAGTAAAGTTGGCTCGGCAATAAAACAAAAAGAACAAGAGATAATGACTGTTTGATTCTAATCGTCATTGCGAGCAGCCATAGGCTGCGTGGCAATCTCGTCAAATACCCTGAGATTGCTTCGTCAAAATTTTCAATTTTTCCTCGCAATGACGCCAACGCCTAAAAATACCCGAATGAAGAACATAAAACTATGATTACAAAAGAAGAAGCACAGAAAATAGCAAAATTAGCTAGATTAAAATTTGAAGAAGATACTGTAGAAAAATTTTCTGCTCAGCTTAGTACTATTATGAATATGATTGATATTTTAAATGAAATAGATTGCAAAGATATAGAACCTTTAACTTCGGTTTCTAATATGAATGCTAGAATGCGAGAGGACGCCGTTACGAGTTCTGATTTATCAAATAAATTATTTGATAATGTAAGCGGAAATAGTGCCCAGCTTGCTAAAGAAGTAAAATATTTTATCACTCCAAAGGTTGTTGAATAATTATGACGGAATTAAACAAATTAACAGTAGCAGACAGTGTAAAAGGTCTAAAAAATAAAGATTTTACAAGTAAGGAATTAGTTAATGCACATATTAAACAAATAGAGAAACATAAAAACCTAAATGCTTATGTTACCGAAACTTTTGATTTAGCTTTAAAACAGGCTGAAGCAGCCGATCAAAATTATGCTAAAAATCAACCGCGAACACTTGAGGGTATACCATTTGCCGCTAAAGATCTTTTCTGTACGAAAGGAATTAGAACTACGGCATGTTCTAATATACTGAAAAATTTTATACCTAATTATGAATCAAGCGTTACACAAAATATTTTTGATAAGGGCGGTGTGATGCTCGGCAAAACCAATATGGATGAATTTGCGATGGGTTCGGCAAATATCACTAGTTGTTTTGGAAATGTAATTAGCCCTTGGAAAGCAAATGATGATAATGCAGATTTAGTTCCGGGCGGTTCTTCAGGCGGTTCAGCTGCAGCAGTTAGCGGGTTTATGGCATCTGCTGCTCTTGGTAGCGATACTGGAGGCTCGGTACGTCAACCTGCAAGCTTTACGGGTTTAGTCGGATTTAAACCGACATATGGTCGTTGCTCAAGATACGGAATGGTATCGTTTGCTAGCTCACTTGATCAAGCAGGGATATTTACTAGAAGCGTTTTAGACAGTAGCATTATGCTTGAAGCGATGATGGGGTTTGATGAAAAAGATTTTACTTCGATTAAAGCAGAAGTTCCCGAACTACAATCCGCTATCGGAAGTTCTATGAAAAATATGAAGATAGGTGTACCTCTTAGCCTTGGTGAAGGCGGTATTATTGAACCTGATATTATGAAAATGTGGCAGGATACCATAGAGCTACTTAAAAACGCCGGTGCTGAAATAGTTGATATTACGCTGCCGCATGCTAAATACGGTGTTGCCGTTTATTACGTAATAGCACCGGCTGAAGCTTCTTCAAATTTATCTAGATATGACGGCGTTAGATACGGTCTTCGAGTAGAACGTGAAAATATGATGCTTGACGAAATGTATGAAATGACTAGATCAGCCGGATTTGGGGAGGAAGTAAAGCGTCGTATTATGATTGGAACATATGTGCTTTCATCTAGTTGTATGGATGCATATTATCTAAAAGCTCAAAAAGTACGTCGTTTAGTTGCAAACGATTTTAATAATGCTTTTGCAAAAGTTGACGCCATTTTGTTACCTGCAGCACCGACCGAAGCTTTTAAGATCGGTGAAAAACAAAATGATCCGACTATTATGTATTTAAACGATTTATTTACTATTCCTGCAAGTTTAGCCGGTTTACCTTGTGCATCGGTTCCTGCCGGATTATCGGCACGAGGTTTACCTCTTGGGATGCAGATTATAGGTAAACAATTAGATGAATATAATGTTTTGAAAGTAGCATCGACAATTGAGTCAGGTGTAAAACATATTAAATTTGAGCCAAAGGGTTTTTAATTATGGTATATATTGAAGGTAATACGGGGAAATGGGAATATGTAATAGGGCTTGAAATCCATGCTCAAATTTCCTCAAAATCTAAGCTTTTTTCAGGAAGTAGTACTATTTTTGCAGCAAGTCCAAATTCGCAGGTTTCCTATGTTGATGCAGCAATGCCCGGGATGTTACCGGTATTAAATAAGCATTGTGTACACCAAGCAATTAAAACAGGGCTTGGGCTTAAAGCTAAAATAAATAAATATTCGGTATTTGATCGTAAAAATTATTTTTATGCCGATCTGCCCCAAGGTTACCAAATCTCACAATTTTACTATCCTATAGTACAAAACGGGACTATGGAAATACCGACTAGTACCGGCGATCTTAAAACTATTCGCATTAACCGTTTGCATTTAGAGCAGGATGCAGGTAAATCTATACATGATCAATCACCACATTACAGCTTTATCGATTTAAATCGTGCCGGTATTGGGCTTATGGAAATTGTAACCGAGCCTGATATATCTTCGCCGGAAGAAGCGGCTGAATTTGTAAAAAAGTTGAGGAATTTGTTACGTTATATCGGCAGCTGCGACGGTGATATGGAAAAAGGCTCAATGCGTTGCGATGCTAATATTTCAGTAAGACGTAGTGGCGAACCACTAGGCACAAGATGCGAAATTAAAAATATTAATTCAATTCGTAATATTATTAAAGCAATAGAATTTGAAGCTAAAAGACAAGTAGATTTGCTTGAAAGCGGTGAAGCAATAATTCAAGAAACACGCTTATTTAATGCCGATAGCGGCATCACTAGAACTATGCGTTTAAAAGAAGAAGCACTTGATTATAGATATTTTCCTGATCCTGATTTATTACCGCTTGTTATTTCTGATGAGTTAATAAATGAACTAAAAGCAAACTTACCTGAGCTACCTGATCAAAAGACTGAAAAATATACGAAAGAATTTGGCTTAAGTAAATATGATGCCGAAGTAATAGTAGCCGATGAATCGGTTGCTGAGTATTTTGAGAAAGCAGCAAATGAATGTAACCCTAAAATGCTTACTAATTGGCTAACTAGTGAGTTGTTCGGACAATTAAACAAAGCATCGATAGGAATAAATGAATGTAAAATTACTCCTAGTAACTTTGCAAAACTGGTAAAATTAATAGAAAATGATACTATTTCCGGTAAAATTGCAAAAACCGTTTTTGAAATTATGTTTGAAACCGGTAAAGCACCTGATAAAATAGTAGAGGAAAAAGGACTAATGCAAGTTTCGGATAATAACGTGCTGAACACAGTAATTGACGAGGTAATAGCTGAAAATCCTGAATCAATAGAGGGTTATAAAAGTGGTAATGATAAATTATTCGGTTTCTTTGTAGGCCAAGTAATGAAAAAAACCGGCGGTAAGGCTAATCCGACGCTTGTGAATCAGCTTTTAAAGGATAAGCTGGATTCTTGATGTTTACCGATGTTGTCTGCATGGCTTCTATGTCATTCCTAGCTAAAGACATTATTGCGTGGCTTGGTTTCATCGTCATTGCGAGCAGGTATTATTGCGTGGACCGGTAAAATCCACTGTGTCACCTAGTTCGCTTGACCACGGGGTCCATAACAACAATAAAAAATACTAATAATTTTAGTATTTTTAACTGGACCCCGTGGTCAAGCCACGGTATGACACACCAAACGGGTTTTTCAAGCCATACAACAAGCTCAATGCCTTACGGAAATGACACGGAACACACTAAAACTTAAAACATTATTTTTATGAAATTTCTAAAAATATTTCTACTATCTTTCTTACTAGTTTCTTGTGAAAAAAAAGAAACGGAAAAAACTTTAATAGTCGGTACTGCCGCAGATAATCCTCCTTATGAATTCATCCAAGACGGAGAGATTGTTGGGATTGATATTGATATTATAAAAGCAATAAGTGAGCGTCTAAATAAAAAAGTTATCATAAAAAACTTCGACTTTAACGGTTTACTTGCAGCTTTAGTTAGTGAAAATATTGATGTTGCGGTGGCGGAGCTTTCCGTAACACCGGAGCGTTCCGAATATATCAGCTTTTCCGATAACTACGCTACTGCAAGATTTGCCATAATATATAGAACAGGCGATAATATACAAAATAGCAAAGATCTAGAGAATAAAATAGTAGGGGTACAGCTCGGTAGTGTTTTAGAAAAAAAAGCACAAGATCTATCACAGACAATGAATATTAAAGTTCATTCTTTAGCAAATCATTTAATGTTAGTTGAAGAGTTAAAAGCCAGAGTCATAGATGCTATTATTTCTGAGGAATTTCAAGGCAAGAAATTAAAAGAAAATAATTCAAATTTAGAAAGCAGTACTTTAGAAGAATTTTCATCAGATTTTGCTATAGGTATGTCTAAAAACTCAGGACTAATTAATGAAATTAATGAGGCAATCGATTCATTAAAAAAAGACGGAACCATTAACAAAATTATGAAAAAATGGCTGGGACAGTAACAGAAAGTCAATTTAAAGATACTATGAGTCGATTCCCCCAGGGAGTGACTATTATAACAACAAATTGTAATAACGAGCTTTTTGGCTTTACTGCTAGTTCTCTTACTTCTGTATCTTTAAAACCACCGTTAATATTATTTTGCCTCAATAAAAACTCTTTTAGTATAAACAGTTTTCAGAAAAGTGATAAATTCGCAGTTAGTATTTTAGCAGAGAATCAAATTGATATCTCAAAACATTTTGCTAAATCACAACCTAATAAATTTACAAAAATTGCTTATGAGCTTGGCAATAAAACCAATTGTCCTTTAATAAACGGTGCAACTTGTTATATAGAATGTAATAAATATGCTTCTTATGATGCCGGTGACCATGTTATATTTATTGGTGAAGTAATAAATACTGCTATTAAAAATGATTTAAAGCCTCTATTATATTTTCATAAATCTTATACAAATTTACAATAAATCAAACATGATTAATATCGGTCTTAGCGGTTCTACCGGTAAAATGGGAAAAACCATTACAGAGAGAATAGATAAATTTAAAGATTGCAAAATTTCAGCAAAATTTAATAGTACTAATAATTTAGATGATTTAGATAATTTTTGTAAAAATTCTGATGTAATCATCGATTTTTCTACTCCTGAAATATTAGAAAAATTAATTAATTATGCATTAAAACATAATACAAAATTAGTAATCGGAACCACAGGACTTCAGCCTCAACATTTTAAGCTTTTAGAAAAAGCAGCTCAAACTTTACCTATTTTATATTCTGCAAATATGAGTATCGGGGCTAATTTGCTCAGCTATTTAGCAAGAAAGACAACAAAAATACTAGATGATTACGATATTGAAATTCTAGAAACCCATCACCGTAATAAAAAAGATTCACCCTCAGGAACTGCTATTATGCTTGCTGAAACAATTGCAAGCGAAAAAGGATTAAATATAGCATTTAATCGTGGCAACAGACCGAGAAGCGAAAAAGAAATAGGTATTTCCTCGCTTCGTGGTGGAAATGTTCACGGTATACATGAAATATCTTTCCTAGGTGACGATGAAATAATCACTTTAAAACACGAAGCTCTGAATAAAAACTCTTTTGTCATTGGTGCAATTAAAGCTGCTATTTGGCTACAGGATAAATCACCGGCTTTATATTCAATGCAAGATATTTATAATTATCACTTGAAAAAGAGCCTTTAAAGGGCTATATTTTATTATTATACCTTGGTAAATGAAGAATTGGTAGACGAAGCTCAATTTGAAAAAGAGCAAGGGGTCTGTAAACCGAGGAGCGGAGCGTATACTTAATACGTGAGCATCCGAGGGCTTACAAAGACGACGTAGCCAATTTTTCAAATTCAGCGAGTATAAATAACATAATCCTAAGGTTACTTATGATCGATTATACAAAAACTTTAACTGCCACCTCAAAGAATAAAACTTTTGATGAAGGCTTAAGAAAATACATGCTTAAAGTATATAATTATATGGCTTTAGCACTTTTACTAACCGGTGTAGCAGCCGTAACGACTATATCAGTTGAACCTATTTATAATTTAATGTTTCAAACAGGTTTCGGCACTATTATAATGTTTGCTCCGCTCGGTATCGCTTTATATTTCTTTATGGGCTTCGGACGAATGAACCTGAAAACGGCACAAATATTATTTTGGGTTTATGCCGGTTTAACCGGTATGTCGCTTGCATATTTAGCTCTTATTTATACCGGTGCCTCGATAGCTCGTACTTTCTTTATTTGCTCTTCCGTTTTTGGAGCAATGAGTTTATACGGTTATAGTACAAGTAGAGATCTAACATCTATGGGTTCATTTTTTGCAATGGGTCTTATAGGTCTTATCATTGCTTCATTAGTCAACTTGTTTCTAAAAAGCTCGGCTCTTTCTTTTGCTACTTCTCTTATTGGAATAGTAGTATTTATGGGATTAATTGCTTGGGACACTCAAAAGATTAAGTCTATGTATTACATGGCAGGAAACGATGAAGTAGGACAAAAGCTTTCTATTATGGCAGCCTTTACTTTATATTTAGATTTTATAAATCTTTTCCTATATTTAATGAGATTTTTAGGCAATAGAAGAGATTAATTGGTATCCTTTCTGCAAAGTCATGATTTATTCATGGCTTTGTTTTTTTCATTGTCATATCACGATCAAATCTATAGTACCGAATAGTTTTTAAAAAGACCTCGATGTTATATCCCCACAAAAGCGGGATCTTGTTGTATGGATACCGACTCCTCATTGTGAACGGTCTAAGCGAGTTGGCGTTGTTGCGTGGATACCGATGTCATTCCTGCGAAAGCAGGAATCCAGCATAAAGCGAGATAAATCGAGCTTTTAATTTCAAAAATTTGCTGTACTTATACTTTTTTCTGGATTCCCGCTTTTAGCTAAGAATGACATAAAGAGCATTTACCGGTCCACGCAACAATGCCAAGCTAGTTCGACAATCCAGAAAAAATAATAAAAAAATTCTGCAAATTAGAATTTTTTCTTCCCTGCAATTAATAATAATTAATTAATTTATATAATAAATTTTTGAAGCATTAGTTAATATAATCAGGTTATTTTATGTCTAAAGAGAAAACTCAACAGGAATTATTATTACAAGAGCAACTTTTTAAAGCCCTGAAAACAGAAGATACAGCATTGAATGCCAAAATATCTAGAGCCTGCGAAGCCATTGCCTCATCTGCTATTGATCTTTACTAATGACCAATCCCCTACTACTGCAAGTCTATATGTTAGTCAAATGGAATTAGCCAATTTGGATGGTCGGGGTTTGGCTAAAGCCACAACAATAATAAAAAATGCATTTCCAGGAGATAAACACAGGGAATTCAGAGAAATAATCGATGCACCTCTTTTACAGCATTTAGTTATGGAAGAGGCAATTGAACGACAAGTTGGATTAGATAATAGCCGATATAACGCAGATTACAGAAAACTTGAAGAAATAAGAAATCCTAATGACCCTAAAAAAGCAATTGATGCTATGCTACGTGATAAGAGGGTGGCACAGCAAGCTGAGTTTGAGGAGAAAGGAAAAAAGGCAGCAGGAGTTTCTGCCGGTTATGTTGCTAAAGATGAGCTAGGAAATACTTTTATTTTTAAACATTTTTATAAAACTCATGCTGCATGCCAAAAAATACAAGATAATAATGCACGAAAACAGGCTATTGCTGACCGAAGAGACGGGGTACAAGAATTAATAGGCTCTACCATGTATCAATTTTTATTACATGATCGAGCACCAAAAGAAGGGCTGGTAAAAGCGGATGAAAAACACCCTGATTCACTTTATGTACGTTCTAAATTTTTTGATAATGCTGTAACACTAACAGAATTTTCCGGTTTATCAGGTCAAACTAGAGTCAGAGCTAATGATCAAAATTTAAAAAAGCTGGAAGGATTTGAAAAAGCCATAGCTGCTTGTCATATGCTGGGGTAAGTAGATTATCATGCTGGTAATTTAATGGTGCAGGATGGTAAAACAATAACCAAAATTGATCATGGTCGCTCTTTTTTAGCATTTCATAAGGATTTTGGCAGTATGATCCAATCAACAAATGAAATGTTTGCACATCCTGGAGTCGGCTACAGTGCTGCTATTAAAGCAGGTAATTTCTCATTTAGTATCGATAAATATAGCGAATCGTTAAATCAAATGATAAGTCAATTTGATGAGAAACAGATGGAAGCAATAGTTGATCAAAAAATTGATGAATTTAAAAAAGCTGGGTTTGATCCGAAAAATATTGCGTTATCCACTAATATTAAAAATTTTGATGATTTGAGGAAACACTATAAAGGCAGTATAAAAGAAAATCTTATTAATATGCAAGAAGTTGCCAAAGGAGCTGAGATAGTAACAAAATTTAGTAATGTTTTACCTGAATTTAACAATGGTGGTTGGTTAGAGGCTTTCGCTAACTCACCTGTAAAAGACCCAGTACTCTATGCAATAAATAATAACATTAAAATTGAAGGTATAGATGCTAAAGAGTGGGCGTATGAAAATAATTACCAAATTAAAACTTCTATAGGCTTGAAAAAAGAAATAATTAAGGAACAACAATGGAGCAAAGATTTAGAAGGAAAATGGAAAGAAACAGAAGTTGAGGTTAAGAAAGATAAAGTAGAAGTACAAATTTCTGATCCTGTAAAATCAATGCGTACACAAGATAAATCTACAGGCGAAAAGTTGGAGTCACTAATCGTTGATTTTACAAAGCAGGCAACAACTAAAAACATAACCGATAAAGAAGTAACAAAATTCTACGACAATATAATGAAAGAGCTAAAAAAAGAAAATTATCTTACCGAGCAGGATATTGAGGGTATAAAGAAAGATTTAAAATATCAGGATAATATCGAAAATACGACCAACTTATTAAATGCTAAATCTTTCAAATTAAATTCCAAAGATACTATATATTACAAGGTAGGAAATTTTTGTGAAAAGATAGGTTTATCTAACGTTTCAAACTATTTTATGAAAAAAATTTCTCCTGAAAATTTAAATAAAATTCATGATACACATAAGCTGATAGCAGAAAGTATAAAAATTGGCAGCATATTAAAACAAAAAGGAAATCAAGGCATTCAGCCAAAAAGAGTAGAAGCGGTAAAAGAAATTGCATTCTCTAAATTACAAGCTAAAAGGGAAAATCAGAAACAAAGATAGGCATTGTTGAGGATATGCCTTAAACGTCATTGCGAGTAGTCACGGTATTGTTGCGTGGATACCGAGTCGTCATTGTGGGTGCCTGAAAACTTTGTTGCATGGCTTTTAAAAAGCGTTTAATGTCATTCCTGCGAAAGCAGGAATGACATAAAGAGCATTTACCGCTCCACGCAGGCAACGCCAGCTCGCAATGACAATGCCTAAAAGGTGCTGTCTCACTAAGTGTGTAAATTTCTAGGATAGGTTATATTAACAATAATATAATTTATCAGGAATAACATGAGTAACAGTAACCAAGAGAAGATAAAACAAGCAGTAGATTTGCTAATAGATAAAGATACTGATTTAACGAGTTTTTTTGCCAAAGACGGGATATTAAAGCAGTTAACTAAAAATATATTTGAAAGAGCCTTAAAAGCTGAGATGGATGAGCATCTTGTCTATAACAAATATGGCAGGATAGAGACTGACAATAGTAGAAATGGTGTATGCAAAAAAAGCCTAATTACTGAAGGTGGAGTATTGGAACTTGAAGTACCACGTGATAGAAATGCTGAATTTTCTCCTGTACTAGTGCCAAAGCGTCAGACTAGGATTAGATGGATTAGATCAGAAGATATTATCCTTATATGCTAAAGGGATGAGCCTCTCTGACATTAAGATTCAGATTCATAAGCTATATGGTGCAGAGAACAGTGAAAGCCTTATTAGTCGGGTTACCGATAATGTTATGGATGAGGTCAGGAGTTGGCAGAATAGGCCTCTGGAAGCCATATATGCTATAGTATATTTTGATGCACTTATAGTTAAAGTACGTCAAGATAAGAGAATTATCAATAAGGCAGTATATGTAGCTTTAGGTGTAGATTTAACCGGAAGGAAAGATATTTTAGGCTTGTGTATTAGCGAGAATGAGGGAGCTAAATTTGGTTAAATAATTTTACTGAAATGAAAGACAGGGGATTAAAAGATATCTTAATTGCTTGTAGCGATAATCTAACGGGCATGAGTGAGGCGATATCTGCAGTATATCCACAAACTGAGCATCAGCTGTGCATTGTACATCAAATCAGAAATAGTTTGTCATATGTAAGCTATAAAGATCGTAAAGAACTTGCAGCAGATTTGAAGCTAGTATACAGCTCTATCACTGAGGATGAAGCACTTACTGCCTTATCTGATTTTGATATGAAATGGGGCAAACAGTACCCACATATTGCAAAATCATGGCAAAATAATTGGCAGAATTTGATAATTTTTTTACAATACCCAGAAGTGATTAGGCGTATCATTTATACAACCAATGCAATCGAAGGTTTAAATAGTCAATTACGCAAGGTTACTAATAACAAAAGGGGTTTTCCTAACGACGACTCTGTATTTAAGACTTTGTACTTGACAATTGACTATATTACGCGAAAATGGAATATGCCTATCCAAAATTGGGGAGAGGCCATGGCTCACTTTTTGATAAAATTTGATGGGCGAATTTAATGCCTATTTTAGAATTTACACACTTATATATCCAGAGCCTATTTAATATATCACCTGAACTTTTTATATCTCTTAAAAAATTTTCTAATCCCTGTACTAGATTTTGACCGCCGCTTTCTAATGTTTCACGTAAAACTTTTGGGTTACAAAAAGCAAAATTTGAAGGTGAAAAAGCATCGATAAAATGTTTAGTTACAAACTCTAAATGTTGCTTGAGATCATTTGATAGCTCATACTGTTCTATATTCTTCTTAAGCCACTCACTAGATAGTAAATAATATTGTTTAACAAAGTCAAAATAAGCATTATCCTCCCATGAAGAATCTTTAAATCTTTTATCTCGATTATCCGGAGAAAATACAGCTTTTGCCGGACTACCAACAAATTTTGCAAAGCTATTCGTTGTAAGCTCTCTTAACTTATCAATATATTCAATATTAAGCTGACAAAATTTTTCAGGATTTGCCCAAAACTGTTCTACCATTAAAGAAGCTATAATCCTGTTTTTATCACTATCAATTAGGCTCCTAGGTATCTCCCCCCTACCTTGCATGAAATGCAAAATAAGCTCTTGATATTTATCGGCTATTTCTTTGAAATTATTAATTATCGTCTCGTGCTGGATGTTATACATGTTTAGTTCTGATAATGTTATATGATTGTATGGCTCTCTATGTCATTCCCGCTTTCGCGGGAATGACATAAAGCAACCCTATATCTTTAAACCATCCCACATACTATCAACCTTGTCGATAACTTCCTTACTCATTTCTATTTTTTTACCCCATTTTCTATTTGTCTCAGGGTATATTTTATCGGTTGCATCTATTCCCATTTTACTACCAAGCCCTGAATCAGGTGATGCAAAATCTAAATAATCTATCGGAGAATTATCTATAAAGCTCGTATCGCGCCTTGGATCGCTTCTTGTTGCTATTGCCCAAATTACTTCTTGCCAATTATGAACATCAATATCATCATCTACAACTATAATAAACTTACTATACATAAATTGCCGTAAGTACGACCAAATCCCAAGCATTATTCTTTTAGCATGACCGGAATAAGATTTTTTAATCGATACTACCGCGACTCTATATGAACAACCTTCAGGTGGAAGCCAAAAATCGACTATTTCCGGAAATTGCTGCTGCAAGATAGGAATAAAGATTTCATTTAATGCTTCACCTAAGATTGACGGCTCATCAGGCGGTTTTCCGGTATAGGTACTTAAATATACTGGATTTTTCTTCATCGTTATTGCAGTTACGGTAAAGACCGGAAACTCCTCAACATCATTATAATATCCGGTATGATCCCCAAAAGGGCCTTCAGGCAAATATTCCTCTAAACTTACATAACCTTCTAGCACTATTTCACTATGTGCAGGTACTTTTAAGTCAATAGTTTTGCATTGCACCAGTGCTATTTTTTCATTACCGAGTAAACCTGCAAAATTATATTCTGAGATATTCTCAGGTATCGGTGTAACCGCTGCCAAAGTTACCGCTGGATTTGCCCCAATAACGATAGCGGCAGGAAACGGCTCTTTTTTTGCTTCTTTCCAACGTTTATGATGCTCTGCTCCGCCCCGTAACTTTAACCAACGCATCAATAGCTTATTAGGAGCTATTGTTTGCATCCTATATATACCAAGGTTGTAATTATCTATTTTATCATTACTAGGTCCTTTAGTAACTACTATCCCCCAGGTAATTAAAGGCGAAATATCATCAGGCCAACATCTTTGGATCGGCAATATATTGATATTCGGTTTGTCAATGACGATTTCATGACAGGCTGCTTTTGATATTGTTTTAGGAGACATAGCAAAGACACGCTTAGCAAGAGGTAACATTGATAATGTTTCTTTAAAAGATGCGGGAGGTTGCGGCTGTTTAAGGAATGCTAGTAAAACGCCAAGCTCTCTTAATTCTTTGGGTGACTTAAGTTTAAGTCCCATACAAATACGATTTATACTAGCATAAAGATTAGTTAGAACAGGTATATCGGATTTAGTGCCGTCGGCTTTTATAACATTTTCAAAAAGTAATGCAGGTCCGCCTTGTGCTAATACTCTTCTACTGATTTCAGTAATTTCTAGGTCAGTTTTAACTTCAATAGAAATACGCTTTAACTCACCGTTTTTTTCTAAAAATTTTAAAAACTCCGGTAAATCTTTAAAGCTCATAGTTCTATTTTTTTGTTTATAATGTTTGTTTTATATTGGTCTCTTTTTATGTCATTCCCGCGAAAGCGGGAATCCAGTAATCATTTAATGTCATACCGCGACTTGATCGCGGTATCTTAGGACCAAGACTGTGATACAAGATCCCGTGGTCAAGCCACGGGATGACAATAAAAAATCTGGATTCCCGCTTTCGCAGGAATGACATTAGAGATACTTTCCCTACTTACTAAAATTAGCTTTTACTTGCATATCATTCTGAATAATTGTGTAGTTAATTAGCTCGTCAATTACAGAATTTTTAATATTATATATTATATTTTTTTCTGAATTTATATGAATATTTTTAGCCGTTAATTCATCGATAGTTCTAGATTTAATATGTGCAAAATATACTTCATCACCTACTTGGAATATAGGTGTATTACTTCCTATTTTAGTATTAAAAATTGATAATAATATTTCAGGAGTTAGGGTTAGATCATTTTCCATTTCGGATCTAATATAGCTTTTTTTGCTTATTTTTATTCCGGTAGCTTTAAGCTCTTTTATGTTCTCTTGATCTGAATTATACTCCTTTGCTAAATCCTTGATAATTTTTAAGTTTACATCTGCAATATTCCGCTTTATCCAAGCTTTATTTACCTGCTCTTTAATAGCGTCAAATTCAGGTATTTTTGCCGGCTGAATCGACTTTAATTCTACCAATATAAGATAGCTTTTATCTTCTGCTTCTATAGGATAAGATAATTCTCCTTCCGAAAGCTCAAAAATACTATCAACATTTTCGGAAATTATTTTATCTTCAATAAGCTCTGCATAACTTATATAGTTAACGTTTTGTATCGGTAGCTTATATTTTTCGGCAATTTCAACTAAGCTAGAACCGGCTGCCGTCTCATCTTCCAGCTTTTTAGCAAACTCCATATTAAGTATATCGATTTTTTGAGCCTTTAATAAATCCTGTAATTGTTTCTGTACTGCTTCAAAACTTTGATCACCGAATTCATCTTTATTTTCATTATAAAACTCTAACAACTCATCTTGAGTAACTGAGACTTTTAAATCCTTAATATTAGCTTTAATATAAGAAAAGCTGCGTTTCTCAGGTACTTCAAACGAGGTTTTATTATCTTGGTAAAAATCCTTTAATTGCTGATCGGTAGGAGTAGAGATTTGTAAATCTTTCGGTTTATTTTGTAAATCTATCTGCACTAATTCTACTTCTCTTTTTTCAGCCATATAATCTACTATATTGTCAGTCATAGCTTTAGGAACATAGAAACTTTCTACAAAAGTACCGACAAAAATATTTTTTAGAGCTTTTTCTTTGAAGTTTAATAAATATTTTTCTTCATCCATATAAGAATTTCTAAAATAAGTTTTAAAAATTTTTATATCGAAAACACCTTGCTCATTTTTAAAAACCGGTGATTCTTTGACTAAAATTTTAACTGTATCATCACTTAGATCTAAGTCGTAATAGCCAACTAAATAATCTAAAACATTATCGTAAACAAGCCTTTTTAGGATTCGGTTATCAATATTTAACTGTGCTATTTCTTCATCCGTTAAACTTGTTCCTGTTTGCTTACTTATAGCATTAATTTCTAAAGATTTCGCTCTCAAAAAATCTTCTTGGGAGATATTTTTCACATGAGAAAAAGTAACAATATCACCGTTTCTTCTTCCGTTTAATACATCTTTAATACCAAAGCCGACAAAAGCAAAAGCTATCATTGCGAATAAAACTCGCATTATAAAACTATCGGCAGTTTTTCTAATATTATCTAACATAATTTTCCTCAGTGTCACCCCGTGGCTTGTACCTGCGGGGTCCATAAAAAAAAGACTGGATACCGTGGACAAGCCACGGTATGACACAGTACAAATATACACAATAGTACATTATAAAGCAAAAAAGCCTATATAGTCAAACTATATAGGCTTTTATATTGTTTTTTGTAGACGTTCAATGTTATTCCTGCGTGGTTCGGAAAACATACTCTATGTCATTCCCGCGGAAGCGGGAATCTAGTAATTAAAAACTTTTAAAAAGCTCGATTTATCTCGCTTTACCTGGATTCCTGCTTTCGCAGGAATGACATAAAAGGAGTCCCACAGGATGACATTAGAAGTTTACACGTACTTTTACACTACCTTGCTGAGCGAAATACTTACTTCCGATATTGGTATCGTAGTTAATACCGTATTCCATCATTTTGTGCTTAGCAGTAACACCGACGCCGACATCAAAGCTTGTTTTGCTTAAAGCTGTTGGTTGGGAAAGGAGCAGTCATAATACCTTGTAATCTTGCATCAATCGCCGGAACTTTATTCTTGAATGCATAATCAACCATTGCGTAAAGCTCAGGTGTTAGCACTACTTCTTCATTGACATTGATATTACTTGATACTTTAGCACCGAGTAAACCATCGAAGCTATTATAGTTCTTGCCTTTAACTATAAGGTTTTGGTTAGTAGTACCGGTTTCCTTATAGCTCTTATCTTTGATAGCTGAATATCTAAGCCCTGCAAGCGGTGTTAGGTTAATATTTTCAGGCATCATATAGGTATAACCAGCCATTAACTGACCTGTATAGCTTTCAGATTTATACTTACCGCTTGCGGTTTGATAGCCGACAGTCTCTAGTGCCGTTGCAATAACGCGTCTTGATTTACTTCTTATCTTATTATCTGAGTAAGATGCTATAGCTTCAACGAAGAGATTTTCATAAGGTACATTATATAAACCGTATACGGAATAGATGTTATTCTCTACCTTATTCTTATCGCCCGTCTTATTATTTTTCAGCTTAATATCGGTATCGGCTCTTGTATATGCAGCCCCTAGTGCTAGATCATCGCTAACTAAGCCTTCAAAACCTATAGTACCACCGGTTGTATCCGACTTATAACCGCTTATATTGTTACGCATCTTCTGCGTTGCATTACCGACAAACGGACTTATCCATGCACCAAACTTAGCATCTCTGTCCTCATCACCGGCAGCTACGGCAGCCGGCTGTATTGCATCCATTCTAGCATTTAGATTAATTAAGCTACTTGAGATATTACTTAGTATAACTTGATTATTAATAGCAGCTATAGTATCGCTAGGCTTTACAACGTCTTGCATGAGGTGAGTTACAGCATCTGCTTCTTGGATTGGATTCAGTTTACCCCAGTTACCGAAAGCTAAACGTGCATCTGAACCGATTGGTGCTTGCTCCATTAACTCAAGCGATTTCTTTATATTTGCAGCATTTGGGATATTTGCAAGCGGTCCGCCCGGTTTGAAGTCGTTATCTATAACTTCTTGAGATACATCTTTCGCAAATAACGTTAAAGTCGATTCATCAAAAGTAAAGTTGACAAAGCGGTTGTCATTATTAACGGTTACTTTAACATTACCTGCGGGAGTAGGCTTTAATCCACCTGCCGCTTCTGCAGATATTACCGTATATTTTGTATCCGGACTTATATTATTAATGTCGAAATTAGTAGCAGTAACAACAAGTGCTAAAGTTGAAACCCCTGATAAATCAAGAGTACTACCTGATTTAATTAGGATATTACCTCCTGACTTAGCTGCTCCGTCAAAAGTAGTATTTAAGGTTAGCGTATCGGTAAAGCTACCGGTACCGGTATATGTTACTTGATTTGTACCTAAAGTAAGTGTAGTACCGCTACCTGTTATATTACTATTAAAGGCTAGGCTATTACCGAAATTAATAGTAGCATTATTAGCTGCAAAGCTGGTAGCCGTTACATTTTTAGCAAAATTAGTGATAGAAGCTTTAGCTAAAGTAACTGCACCGGTGTTAGTAAATGTATCGGCAAAACTTGTAGTACCGCCGAGCGTCGCCGCACCTTTTGCATTAACACTGCTTGCAAAGTTTGTTGTGCCTGCCGTTGTGATATCACCAACCGAATTAGCCGCAGTCCCTACAACACCGCTAACACTACCGCCATTCGTGAAGTTTAACTTCAGAGCCTGACCGCCAGTTTTATTTATGCTGTCTGTTAAGTTAAAGTTTGCAGGTAATGTTAAGAGTGCAGTACCGTTACCTTGGATTTCAGTAATACTAGTATTACCGCCTTGGGTTATGCTTACAGCCCCGGCACCTACTTTCAACATAGCAATATTAGTAATAGGTCCATTAATAGTACTTGCACCGGTTGCAATGATTGTACCGTTAACACCACCGGTACTTGTAACACTACCGGTGATATTTTTATTTGCACCAAGTGTTATAACTGCTGCTTGATTATTGAAATCTACATTACCGTTAATATTACCGTTTTGAGTTAAAGCAGTAGCAGCACCGAATGATAAATTAGAGTTGATATCCTTATTATAGGTAACTGCCGGCACTAATAATTCTAAATCGTTAGCAAATATCTCAGTATCTATTTGGAATGTTCCGTTTCCTCTAAATTCTAATTCTTTTAATTTATTTACTACAGTACCGTAAGTAGCATTTCCGACACTTGCAAGAATTACTTTCCCGCTCGCAGCTCCTGAATCTACAGCAAGTTTACCTTTATTTGGAGCTAATGGATCAAGTACAGCATTTAATGTTATCGTACCGTTTACCAGCTGCACTATTTTTTAATACTAAAGTTGCGTCTTCATGAGCAAAATTAATAGTCTGACCATTTGCTAAAATTCCTACATTACCGCCATTTGCATCAATCGTATAAGAACCACCAGCGGCAGCAATCGCTGCACCTGCAGGCGATACACCTGCAGCACCGATATTTATTACATTAATTTGGTTAGTAATACCGCCTACATCAACAAAATTTGTAGTACCTAAGATATTAAATGCGAGAACATTCGTAGTATCTATATTATTAAAGGCTACACTACCTAAAACATTTAATGATGCTAATTCACTTCCTGCCGTACCTATTGTTTTAGCTCCACCGTCACCTTGTAAGGTTACAAGTTTTGTTGTACCAGCAAGAAGTAACGTACCGCCACCGGTTGCAAACGCCGGTAAATCATTTTTAAGAGTTATAACTCTATTATCTGTAGTACTATCGTTAAGTAAGAAAAGCTTTGAGTTTGCTCCTTTAAAATTAATCGCTTGAGCGTTTAATATATCAACATCAGCGTTCTTAGCATTTATTGCAAAAGACTTATTATCTTGAATGTCAATTTGTGCAACTGTGCCTATACTAGCATCATTTGCAACCACTGTACCACCGGCATTAATATTAAGTATACCGGTAGCACCGTTTTCTATAATTCCGCTTAAGTTATAAGTGTTACCGCCGGGACCGTTAAACTCTAAAGTACCACCGGCTGCATTAGCACTGAAGTTTACGTTTGTAGCTACTAAATTACCGCCGACTTGTATCGTACCGACTGCATTATTTCCATTATTTGCAACACTAGCAAAATTTACGGTTTGTGCATAAATATCACTTGTAAAAACAAGATCCGCAGCACCATTATCAACTTTAGCATTCAGAGCTTTTAGAGATGCTCCATTTGTACCTACCGCTCCGGTAACCCCTACTCCGGCTGTTGTTAATGTACCGTTACCCCCTGCTGCAGTTACTGCTCCGGTTATACCGTTATTTGCTGTTAACGCACCGTCTACTGCAAAATTTACTGCTGCCGTGATTGCGTTTGCTGCCTTTACATCCGCTGCTCCATTATTAATGGTCACATTTGTTGCATCAATACTTGTTACGTTACTCGCTCCATTAAAAGTGACTTGCTTTAGTATATTTGCTCCGCCGTGAGTACCTATTGCTCCGCCAACATCTCCTGCATTAACTATAAGTGTACCGTTATTACCGACAGATGTTACAGCGTTAGAAATACCGGCACCCAAAGTTAATGTACCGTCAGCATTGAATACTGCCGTACCGGTAACTGCTCCAGTCGCACTTAATTTACCTGCCTGTGCAAAATTAATCGCTCCATTTACTGCACCTATTGTATCAACTTCACCACCATTCACAACAATATTTGTTGCTGCAAGCATAGTAGCATTATATATGGTTACGCCAGCATCAACAGTTATTGAAGCTAAGCTCTTAGTTGCACCTACCGCAGCAGCAAAAGTGGTATCTGTGCTAACTCTTAATACACCCTGACCGGCAGCTCCACCGTCTATAGTCCCGTCAAGCATTATCAAGTTTGGGGCTCCGGAATTTATAGTTAAACCTGCGTTGGCACCGTTTAAGGTAATATTCCCCAAACCGTCATAAGTATCGGCGTCACCAGTTCCTAATCCATCTTCACCGGTTAAAGTTAGCGTAAAGTTATTACTAATGCTAACAGGAAATGCCGTACCGCTTACCGCCACCGAGCAAAACAGAACCTAAAAAAATATATTCATTTACCGTAAATAAATCTGGAGCGAAACCGTGTATATCTATTGCCGTAATGTTTACTGCTGCATCAGCGTCAACCGTAACAGCATCATTTCCATACTGTAAAACACCACCACCAAACGGTCCTGCAGGATTAAAGCCCGCTCCTACGGTAAAGTTTGTATTTGCATCTATCGTTGCAGCACCGAGTGCCCCGCTACTACTCAGCATTATCGCTGCGGTTGAGGTGGTGAATAAAGCGGTCTTAAGACCTTTTTGAATTGCTTTTTGAAATAATTTTGGAGAAATATTCGCCATAATATGTAAACCTTAATAAAAATTAAATAACTTAGGAATTGTTACAATTTTAATACAATTTTTTTAATATGTCTATTATAATTAATAATTATATATAATATTTTACAAATTTAGTATGAATATGTGGCATTTGCATTCTGCAGGGGCGGTAGCTTTGCGGCGTGGACCGGTTTTCCGTCATTGCGAGAAGAATTACATAGTAATTCGACGAAGCAATCCAGTAAAAATGCTAATTTATAGCATTTTTTTAATTATTTTTTCTGGATTTCCGCCTCCGCGGGAATGACATAAGAGCATTTACCGGTCCACGCGGGAAGACCTTGTTGCGTGGACCCAACAATCAGTTCGGTGTCATACCGTGGCTTGACCACGGTATCAAAAAAAAACAATAAAAATACTAATAATTTTAGTATTTTTAACTGGATCCCGTGGTCAAGCCCCGGGATGACAGGGAGGGAATCGCTCCACGCAGGCAACGCCCGCTCACAATGACTATTTAGTATCCGTATTCTCCTAACACCTTAATAACATCATCATACATATAATCGTCATAAGCACCGGCTTCGAGTAATAATTTTGTAGCTACGGTACAATTATTACTCTTTGCTAAGCCTAGAGGATTTAAGCCCGATTTATCACGATAATTAATATCCGTAGTGTGTTCAATCAAAAACTGGATTAATTCTTCACCGCAATTAGCTTTTATAGCATGATGTAAGCCGCTACGTCCTAATGGGTCTTTATACTGGGCATCAACACCCTTACTATATAAAGTTTCTACTAACTCCAAATCATCAGCATATATTGCTTTTTGTAAAAGCTTTTGTCCTAAAGCTTTATCAAATCCTGCATTATATTTAATCAAAACTTTTACTAGTTTCGAGAGATTTATATTCTTGTCATAAATTTGAGCTACTTTTTCCAGAAGAGTTTGCTGCCCCGTGTTTTTACCGACTAGCGTATGATTTACTAGATACTCTATTAATTTCATATCTTCAGAATCAATAGCAAGTTCAAAAATCTTATAACCGAGTTCGCTTTTAATATCAAATTTAGCACCTTTGCTAATTAATGCTTTTACTGATGAAATGTTCTTCGATTCTACGGCTAACTCTAAAGGGGTTTTATTATTATGATTTTTATCATGAAAAAACCGTACTATTTCTCCACGCCCCATTGCTTCTGCCCAATCATGTAAAGTATATCCATATTTATCGTACTTTTGAAATTCCGTATTTTCATATAAATATTCTACCATTTCTACATTACCGATTTTTATTGCTAAATGAATAGCAGACCAACCATACATGTTAGGAGCAATTTTTCCTCCCATCTGAACTAAAAATTTTACTGTTTCTAAATCATTACCAAGTATTGCTAACTCCAAAGGAGTTCTACATTTAGCATCTGCAGCATTAATATTTTTTTCATTACATAAGGCTTTTACTAACTTTATTTCTTTAGCTCCTACCGCTATATGTAAATCCGACCATTTATTATCTCTTATAGCCATCGGGTTTACTTTCGCTATCTTAGCTTTTAAAGCTTTAAGACGTGATATTATATTAGAAGTAGTTTTGGTATATGGGATGTAGTAACTTGGGTATCTGGTTCCAGTATTAGAGGTAGTCATTGAATTATTTCCATTATTTAATATATTGCGGTGGCAATTATTAAAATATATTAATAATAATGTCAATGAAAAATGTAAGCCGAGCCGTCATTGCGAGGAAATTGCATAGCAATTGACGAAGCAATCTCAGGATATTTGACGAGATTGCCACGCAGCCTAGGGCGGCATTGTTGCGTGGATACCGATGTCATTCCCGCGGAAGCGAGAATCTACCGTGTCACCCCGTGGTCAAGCCACGGGATGACAGCTAAAAGTACTGGATTCCCGCTTTCGCGGGGATGACATTAAGAATACGAGAATGACATTTACCTCTCAGGCAGTAATATCTCTCTTTTACCTGTATGATTAGGAGGCGAAACTATTCCCTCTTTCTCCATCTTCTCAACTAAGTTGGCAGCTTTGTTATAGCCGATTCTAAGCGATCTTTGGATATAGCTAATGGAGGATTTACGCTCGTCACGCACTATCTGCACGGCTTTTTTGTAAAGCACTTCATCAGATGTGCCGTCACCGATATCAATGTTACTATCGTCTTCTTCAGGTTGCTCGGTAACGGCAGAGATATATTCAGGCGTACCGGTCTCTTTCAAATATTCCGTAATTTTCTCGATTTCGGCTTCATTAACAAACGGTCCGTGTACCCTACTTATCTTTGAAGTATTACCCATAAATAACATATCACCCATACCGAGTAACTGCTCGGAGCCTTGCTCGCCTAAAATCGTTCGGCTATCGATTTTAGAGGTAACTTTAAAGCTAATACGGCTTGGAAAGTTGGCTTTAATGACACCGGTAATAACGTCTACAGAAGGTCTTTGAGTTGCCATAATAATATGGATGCCTGCCGCTCTTGCCATCTGAGCAAGCCTTTGAATCAACATCTCGATATCCTTACCGGCAACTAGCATTAAATCAGCCATCTCATCGACAATAACCACTATGTAAGGTAGCTTTTCCATATTCATCGTAACGGTTTCGTAAATAGGTTTACCTGTTTCAGGGTCAAAACCCGTTTGAATCGAACGCTCAATTACTCTATTCTCTTTAACCGCTTCTAAGATTTTTGTATTATAACCTGCAATATTCTTAACACCGATATTGCTCATCATTCTATAGCGATTTTCCATTTCCTTAACCGCCCATTTAAGAGCAACTACCGCTTTAGAAGGCTCGGTTACCACAGGAGTTAGCAAATGCGGTATTCCATCATAAGCCGATAATTCAAGCATTTTCGGGTCAATCATGATAAAGCGGCATTCTTCAGGAGTATAGCGGTACAAGAGCGAGACTATCATAGCGTTAATACCGACCGATTTACCTGAGCCGGTGGTTCCTGCTACTAATAAATGAGGCATTTTAGCAAGATCGGCAATCAGCGGCTTACCTGCTAAATCTTTACCCAAAACTAATGGTAATAAAGTTGATTTGTCTTGGTATTCGGGAGTTTCTATCAGTTCTTTTAAACAAAAGAATTCACGCTGCTTATTAGGAAGCTCAATGCCAAGCACATTTTTACCGGGTATGACTGCTATCCTTGTCGATAGAGCCGAAAGCGAGCGTGCTATATCGTCGGATAATCCTACTACCCTTGATGTTTTCGTACCTGCTGCCGGCTCAAATTCATATTGAGTTACAACAGGTCCTTGATTGATATTAATTATATGCCCTTTAACTCCAAAATCATTCAGCACGGTTAATAGCTCCTCGGCTTTTTGTTTTAGCTCTGAGGAAGAAGCCCCTTTTACATGATGGTTTTCAGGATCACGTAATAACGAAATAGGCGGCAATTCTGCTATTTCGCTTTGAGATATTTTAGGAACTGCTGGGGGTTTGCTAAAGAATTTTATAGGATTTGCAGGTACGGGTTTTGCTTCTTCAGTGAATTTTACTTTTTCACTTACAGGCTTTTGGTAAGAAGAAGTTATATTTATCTTATCATTATTGCTAGTAGGGAATAATCTTACTGAAGATAATTGTGAAAATATATTATGTAAAAAAGATTGTACCCGATAGATTAAAAATTTACCTAGCTTAATAATAAAATTACTTAAAGAAGTAAATTTAATTTCAAGTAAAACAACTAATATAATAAAGGTAAAAAATATTAATAATAAGTATAGTTGATTTGTAAATCGCTCAAAAAAATTAGAAGCTATTATTCCAACAGCTCCGCCTGCATTTGCAGGTATGAATTCTAGCTTAATCTTAGATAATAATGTGCTACTGCTAATGAGAGCAAGCAACATTACAAATATACGGATAAATGAGCCGCGATATCTTCCATACCAACAATTTCTACCCCAAACAAAGCAAGCAAGCGGTATAATAAAAGCAGCCAACCCAAAAAATTGATATAAAAAGTCTGATAAATAAGAGCCAGGAATTCCGACTAAATTACTAGGATACTCTGTTGTAACCGAGTTAAAAGACGGATCGTCTATATTATATGACGTGAGAACAGTAACAATAGCAAACCCAATTATCCCTAAGATAACAGCTTGTACTTTATTGTTTGAAAGAATTTTATTTATGTAATATAGCATAGTTTTAAATATTAAGCTAAATTATGAGTTTTATATCTTTTTCTATAATATTCTATAGGCTTTTCAATAAAGAAATAAATTAAAAAAGAAATAATTATTACTGTTATAAAAGTAACCAACGTATTAAGAAATGTCCCATTATCAGCCCAATATGAAATAGCAGGTAATATATTATACAAGACAATTAAATGACAACAATATATTAGGTAAGAGAGTAAAGCAATTAATTTGTCTAACTTATTATCTGTGGTTAAGTCAAATATTTTTCCTAAAGATAGAGCAAATAAACAATAACAAAGTAATTTTTTTAATTGAGGCTCTATTGGGATAAAAGGAAAAGTAATAATTATTAATATAATATATAAATAGAGTAATTGACTAAGCCAAGACTTTTTTTCGTTTATTTCTTTACCAGAATAAATATAAAATGCTTGACTACCAATTAAGAAAATTGCAAGTTCAGAAGGAAAGAATCTATAAGACCAAGGATCTCCTATAAATCCGTTAAGTTGAAGGATAATTCTAGTAATTAAAGATATACAAATTATAGATAAAATATAGATATTTTTCTTTTTTAGAATCCAAGGTGCTATTAAATAAAAAGAAATTTCTAACCCAATTGACCAACCAGGAGGTATCAATAAAAATTGATAAAGAGGAGGGGTGGAATCAATAAAGTATTTTGTAAAATGTACTGTATTATTATTAATTCCAATAAACATTGTTACATCTTGAAATAACATTGTTAGGTTTGTAAAAATTAAAAAAAACCAGCCGGAAATGGAAGATTATACAATTGACTTAAAAAAGAAAATTTTTGCTGCAAGAAGAAAGTAACTAAAATACAAAAGATATAAGTAGGATAAAGCCTTAAATATCTACTTTTCCAAAATTTTATTTTGCTTGTATAATTGCTCTGAATCATAGCCATATAAAAGCCGGAAATCATGAAAAAAGATTGTACTGCGATTTCTGAACCTACAAATTTAAGAAATGGATGAGAATTTGAATGTGAAGCTACAACAGAAAGAGCAAATAATAACCTAACTACACCCATTATGTTAAATAATAATTATATTAACAATATTATATAATATCCAAAACCTAAATCAAGTAACATAGCAACACTTCTCAATAATAGGATAAGTTATTTACATTAAAAGAACCATTTTGTATTATGAAAAATATATTTTTTTTACTTAGAGGGAAAGGTAACCAAAATTCATGACCATAAAAATCCACACGGAAAAAGATTTCATAAAGATGCGGCTAGCTGGAAAATTAGCTGCAGAGACGCTCGATTTTATTACTGATTACGTAAAACCGAACGTCACTACTAATAGTTTAAATGACCTTTGTCATAATTTTATTACTTCTCATAATGCCATTCCTGCACCATTAAATTATAAAGGCTTTCCAAAATCGATTTGTACTTCTATAAATCATGTGGTTTGTCACGGCATTCCAAACGATAAACCGTTAAAAAACGGTGATATAGTAAATATTGATGTTACAGTAATTTTAGACGGTTGGTACGGCGATACTAGCCGTATGTATTATGTCGGTGACGTAGCAATTAAGCCAAAGCGTCTTATTCAAGTAACTTATGATGCAATGATGAAAGGGATTGAAGTAGTTAGACCCGGTGCTAAACTCGGTGATATTGGCTATGCTATTCAAAGCTATGCCGAGAAACATAATTATTCTGTGGTTAGAGATTATACCGGTCACGGTATCGGAAGAGTTTTTCATGACGAACCATCAATATTAAATTACGGTCGCAGCGGCACGGGTCTAACGTTAGAAGAAGGGATGTTTTTCACCGTTGAACCTATGATCAATGCCGGTAATTATGATACTATATTAAGTAAATTAGATGGATGGACGGTTACTACACGTGATAAATCATTATCGGCTCAATTTGAGCATACTTTAGGCGTGACTAAAGACGGTTTTGAAATATTTACGTTATCACCTAAAAAACTTGATTATCCTCCATACTAAACTATAGGATAAAAATTGATTGTATGGTTTGATACAGTGATTTGATGTCATTCCTGCGAAGCAGGAATCCAACAGAACATATTAAAAAACTTGTTTTTTATATGTATTTTGTACTAATAATTATAGGTTATTTTTTTGGATTCCTGCTTTCGCAGGAATGACATCAGCAACAAATTTGAGTAAACATAAAGAATGTTAGAAAATAATTTGATAGAATTTAGTAATGATGATACGCCTCATTATATAGGTCACCGTAAAAGAGTAAAAGAACGCTTCGTCGCTGCTGGAGCAGAACATTTTTCCGATTACGAATTACTTGAAGTAATGTTATTTTCGGCTATCCCTCGTAAAGACGTAAAACCTCTTGCTAAAAAATTACTTGATCATTTTGATATTACGGATTTAATTAACCTTGATAAGGAAAGGCTACTTAGTATTAAAGGCACCAATGAAAATTTATATATCAATTTTGCTTTAATACGTGAGTTGATAAATAGAGTATTGAAACAAAAAATAATAAATAAAAATATTATTGCTTCTTGGAGTTCTTTGATTGATTATTTAAAAGTTAATATGGGTAATATGCGACTAGAGTAATTTCGTATATTATTTTTGAATAAGAAAAATATTTTAATTGCCGATGAGGTTTTAAGTCAAGGAACTATAGACCAAGCTGCAGTATATCCACGTGAGATAATTAAACGAGCTTTATTTAATGAAGCAAGCAGCCTTATACTTGTGCATAATCATCCAAGCGGCAGCCCTGAACCTTCAAAAGCCGACAATTCATATGACAAATAAGATAGTAGAGACATGCCAAACCGTAAATATTATGGTACATGATCATGTCATTATAAGTAATAACAAATATTATAGTTTTAAATCTAATATAATATGTTACTATGAATATAAATAGCTATAGCACTTTAGACTTTTTACATAACGTAGCTGATAAGGAGGAATTTGAAGGAGACACGGAACGCAGCACCGCAGCATACATACTAGTACGTGAGGATGCGAGTACCGGATCGACGTACAAATTACCCTTAGAAGCAAGTTATGTAGGAAGTCTATTGTTTATGTTTTCTTTTATAGCAACCGCTATATTAACATATATATTAACTAAATATCTTCCTGCAATCGGTTTAGTTGATGTACCTAGTAGTCGTCGCTCTCATGATAAGATAACACCGCGCGGCGGCGGTCTTGCTATTGTAATTGTCGTAATGATTGCTTTGAGCGGGTTTGAATATATAACGAGCAATAACCTTGCTAATTCAATAAAAATATTACCGTTATTATTGGTAATTGCCTCGATTTCCTTTTTAGATGACTTAAAAGCCGTACCTATTCTAATTCGTTTAATATTCCACTTAATTTGTGCAGTCTTTGCTATTTTTCTTTTTTCGCAGGTAAATTCCATTCATATACTAATATATTATATTTTAGTTATAGCTTTAAGCGGTTTTATTAATATATATAATTTCATGGACGGTATAGACGGTATGAGTTGTGTGGAATCTATCCATCTATCTAGCACCATGCTTATATTATGTTTCTTACAATTTCCTGCTATTGATAATCCGTATTTTATAGCTAGCGTAAATGTGATTATTCTTGGTTGTTCTTGTGGTTTTTTAATATTTAATTGGCATCCGGCAAAAATATTTTTAGGAGATGTGGGAAGTATTAGCCTTGGATTCTTAACGGGCCTTTGCTTACTCTTGCTTGCTCTTACAAGCACTAATTTATTTGTAGCTTGTGCTATTGCTAGCTTATATTACATCACTGATGCAGTGCTAACCATATTAATTCGGCTACTCAATAAAGAAAAAATTTGGCAACCTCATCTAAAACATTTTTTTCAAAAAGCAGTACAAAAAGGTAAGTCTCATAAACAAGTAGTATCGATTATAGCAGTTTGTAATATATTTTTAATGATTATATCGGTTACATCTTTATATTTTCCCGTAATATCTATAATGCTTGCAATAGCCGTCATAACTTTAACAGTGCAGAGTTTATTAAAATGAAGCTAATTAAAGAGGATATCGATAAAATAGTTAGACGTATATTTGCCAAACAACATCCATTGCTGCCTGAAATCATGATTAACTGGAATAAAATAGTCGGATTTAACTTCAGCACTAAAGCATTACCTTTAAAAATCACCACATATACTTACAAAAAACAAAAGATTAATACGCTATTTATACAAGCAGAAGATAATGCTACGGCAGCAGAATTACCTTATTATCAAGATATTATTCTAGAACGTATTAAAATTTATTTAGGCTTTGAAGCAATACATCAAATGAACGTAACGTTTTATAAAGGAAAATCTAAGATATGATAACTCTATTATGTCATTCTTAACTCAGTAGTGTATACCTAATCGTCATTGCGAACGGGCGTAGACGTTGTTGCATGGCTCAAAAAAAGCATACAATATCATTACCGCGAAAGCGGGAATCCAGAAAAAATATAAATACAGAAAATTTTTGAAATTAAAAGCTCGATTTATCTCGATTTATGCTGGATTCCTGCTTTCGCAGGAATGACATCGGTATCCACGCAACAACGCCTCCTCGCAATGACGATTTGGTATCCATACAAGCAAAAAGCACACAAATAAAAAAAGGAGTTTTATTAAAGACTCCTTTTTCGTGTTAATAGTTTGTAAAAAGATTTGAGATCTAATTACATATCAAATCTTAATCCTGCCATTAAGTTATTACCTTTATAACGGGTTCCACCAAATTTAACCTTATTTCCGGCAACATTTTTAGTATTAGTTTTTGATTTACCGTAATCTGTCCAGCTATAAACGAGTTCTGCTTTCACACCTTGTGCTACTTCAAATGAAGTCCCTAAAGATAATTGATAAGCAAAGTTGGTTTTGTTTTTAGTGGTTCCTGAAAAATTAGTACTACTAATAACATTATTATTAGCAACAGTCTTAGTTGAAATATTTACTTTTTCTTTTACTAACGCAGCACCGACACCTGCTCCTGCAAACACTTTAAACATACTTACATCAATAAAATCTACATAACCGTTAAGTAATGCACTTACAATAGTAGGTTTATGTTTTACTGATACTGTAGTAGCAGTGGTGGTAGTGCCACCAGGACCACTTGTAAGTACACCTCCTGGAATCACAACACCATTAATAATAAGTTGTCCACCTGCTGAAATAACTGATGGTACAGTAGTAACAGTAGAGCTAGAGGTTGAGGTTGAAACATTTGTAGACTTTTTCATGTGGTTATTTGTTACCATTCCAATTGTAAAATCAGTTCTTAAATTATCCATGATATAATAACCTGCTCCAATATTACCGGTAAAACCTGTATTGGATTTTAACTTAACACTGCTATTTGAAGGCTTTGCTTTATCAAAAATCACGCCACCGGCATTAAGTTTTAAATAATATTGATTTTCCATAGATGATGACATCGATGAATTAGTAGATGAATCTACGGAAGAATTCATATCGCAATCAGCGAATGAAAGACCGGAAGTTAAAAGTGCTGTGCTTGCAGCTGCTATTAAAAGTAATTTTTTCATATTGTTAAATTTTTCCTTTAAATTTTATTAGTTGTTAGTAAAAACGATATTAGATAATAATTTTTACCTAAATTCAATAAAAAATAGTTTTAGGTGACATTTCTGAGTTGTCGCTTAATGTCACTCCGTGGCTTGACCACGGAGTCCAGTCTTTTTTTTATATTTCTAGATACCGTGGTCAAGCCACGGTATGACATTGGGCTATCACTTAAAACTATTAATATATTCTTGTTAATTATATATCAAATCTTATACCGGCTGTTAAGTTATGGCTTTGATAACGCATGCCACCGGTTGGTACACTTGTTCCTTGGTAAATTACATTCTTACTTTTTGTTCTACCATCATCTATCCAGCTATAAGCTAGTTCTGCTTTAACACCGTCGGCGATTTGTGCAGAAGTACCTAAAGTTAGCTTGTAAGAGATATTAGTTCTGTTTTTAGTGTTAGATGAAAGACCTGTTATACCATTATATGTAATTTTCTCTTTAACTAATGCAGGACCAACACCAGCACCGGCAAAAACATCAAACATATCAAAATTAGTTAAATCTACATAACCGTTAATAAGTAAACGTGTAATAGTAGGTTTACGGCTTGCTGAAACGTTAGTACCGGTAAAAGGTGCATTAGTTGCAGCTCCAGATTTCTTTAACTTTCCACCTATTATAGTGCCTAATGTTAAATCGGCTCTAAAATTTTCGGAAATATAATAACCGATACCTAAATCAACCGGAACAGTCGTATTAGATTTTAATTTAACACCGGTTGCCTTATCTTTTTCTTTATTAAACATTGCTGCACCGGCATCTATTCTTAAATACCATTCATTATCCATGCCCTCAGCAAATGATACGCTAGAAGATAAAATTGTTGCACTTGTAGCAGCTATTAAAAGTAACTTTTTCATGGTTAGCACCTCAAATTAAATAATTAAACATTATCTTTAATGGCATATATAACATATTATATTTTTTAGTTCTATATTTAATCGGTAATTAGATTCATATAATAAAGCTTTTATAAAGTTTTGTGACAAAATAAACACATGTATTTAATTCATATTATTTATATATTTATTAAACTTATTTTTCTCATCTTTAAATTTATCGGCATCAGGCAAAGCAGGTTTTTTTTTGGTAATATTTTTCCATCCTTTATTTTCTATAAAATCTTTTGCACGTTCTACCCATTCTATTAACTCCGGTGATTCGGGTTTGATAGCATCTATAGGACAATCAGGAACACATACGCCGCAATCTATACATTCATCAGGATTGATAACTAGCATAAATTCACCCTCGTAGAAACAATCTACAGGGCATACGTCAACGCAATCGGTATATTTACATTTTACGCATTCATCAGTTATAACATAGGTCATTTTGTTATCTGTTTTTGATTTTGTCGATTAATATAGAAGTTCTTAAAAGTAATACTAATAGAAAATATAATATAAAACTGATAAACATGATAATTAAAGGCTTTAGCATTGAAGAGTGAATAGTTGGACTCCCTAGCCTTAAAACACCAGCAGGCTGATGCAAACTATACCAAATATTTACCGAGAATTTTACTATCGGTATGTTAATCAGTCCGATAAGAGCAATAATAGAAGCAGGATTTTGTGCCTTTCTTATATTATCCGCACTATTTACTATGATAATATAGCTTAGATATAATAAAAATAATATGAGCATAGAGGTAAGTCTTGCATCCCAAACCCACCATGTTCCCCATATAGGTTTTCCCCATAAAGAACCTGTTACTAAGCTAATCAAAGTAAAAGTAGCCCCAACGTAACTAGAAGCTACGGCTAGCAAATAGCTAATAGTAGTTTTCCATACTAAATAGCTAAAGCTGCATGCTGCCATGAAAACATAAATACCAAGGGCCATCCAAGAAGCAGGAACATGAACATACATAATGCGTACAAACTCACCTTGTTGATAATCTACCGGCGAAACTATTAGAGCTAAATAAAGACCTATAATCATCATGACAAAAGTAGATATAGCTAATATAGGTATTATAACCTTTAATAATTTATTAAAATAATAGGGGGTTAATAGTTTTAACATATTTTCTTACTTCTTTATATCATTCTTGCGAGAGGCTTACGTGCGTGGATACCGATGTCATTCCTGCGAAAGCAGGAATCTAGCATAAAGCGAGATAAATCGAGCTTTTAATTTCAAAAATTTTCTGTATTTATACTTTTTTTTCTGGATTCCCGCTTTCGTGGGAATGACATAAAGAGCATTTACCGGTCCACGCAACAATGCCTTGCGAGAAGAATTATATAGTAATTCGACGAAGCAATCTCAGGAGTTTGTTATTATTTCATGAGATTGCCACGCAGCCTACAGCTGCTCGCAATGAGGACTCCGGTATCAACAGTTCTACCATGATTATCGTATCCTCTTAAAAAACTCTTTCATTAATAGCCTCGAATCTTCCGCAAGAATTCCGCTATATATTTCCGGTCTATGAAAACAAGCACTACTATTAAAATATCGTAAATTACTTTCTACTGCTCCGTGCTTGGAATCAGAAGCCCCGTAAAATAAACGTTTTAACCTGCTATGAGATATAGCTGCCGCACACATAGCACAAGGTTCTAAAGTAACGTAAATATCATAATCATTTAAATTTTTAGAAGATATAAGATTACATGCTTCATTAATAGCAATAATTTCAGCATGATAAAGAGCGTTATTTTTTTCTTCGGTATTATTATGACTACTAACAATTATTTTTTGATTTAACCTATCTACAATCACTGCTCCAACCGGAACTTCATTTTTATCAAAAGCAATCCGTGCTTGTTTTAAAGCTTGCTCCATGAAAAAATTATTAAAATCCGTTTTTTTATCTAACAATATATTCACGGTAATTTATGTGTTCTTTGATTCCAAAAGGATCTTGGTGGATAATTATTTCAGCCTCCGGAAATTCCTGCAATATTTCAAAAGCAATCTCATCGCTAATTTTATGAGCATTATAAAGCGACATATTGCCGTCCATTTCCAAATGACACTGAATAAAAGCTTTTTGAGCAGCATATCTAGTTTTCATTTCGTGCATACCTTTCACGCCTAAATGGTTATTAACTATCGAGATAATTTTTTGTCTATCTTGTTCAGGTAATTCATGATCAACTAAATTTTTAAATGCCTTTTTAAATAAAGAATAAGAAGAGTGAAATATATATAACGAAATAACTACACCAAATAATGGGTCAACAAACCAAAAATAATCACTTAAATTTATAGAGATAATTACTATAACATTAGTTAGTAAGTCTGTGAAATAATGAAGCTTATCGGCTTTTACTATCTCCGATCCTGTTTTTTTAATTACATAAGTTTGATAAAGTACTAAAATAATTGTTAAGAATATACATACATACATTACTGTAGTACCGTCACTGATATTCTCCGGTTTTGTTTTTTCAAATAAAGATTTAACCGAAGAAAAGCCTACAAAAAAAGCTGAAGCAAAGAAAAATATCGATTGAGAAAAAATTGTTAAATCCTGCATTTTTTCATGCCCAAATCGATGATGATGATCGGGCGGTTGCAGGGCAAATCTTAAAGCTATTAAATTAATAAAGGAAGAAGTTATATCAAGCATTGAATCAATTAAAGAAGCAAAAATTGATTGCGAATCGGTAACAACCCAAGCGTATAATTTTATACTTAAAATAATTAATGCCGTAGTAACCGATAAATAAGATGCCGATTTTATTAACCGATTACGGCTATTAGTATCCATAACGAATCTTTCCAATTTATTTTTTGTAGTTTAACAAAGAAAATATAAAATTCAATTATAATTAGGTTCCGTGAACAAAATTAAAAATAATATTTTAAAATACAAATAATTTAAATTTTGTTTACAGAATCTAGTTTTAACTTTACAAAATTCTAAAAACCATATACTTATTAAATTATATATTTAATAAGAGAGAATTTATATGAAACTATTATCTAAAATTATGATTATAGCTCTTGCAGCTTCTATGTTACAAGCCTGTAACGGTCCGGGCGGTATGAATAAACAAGGTACAGGAACACTTCTTGGGGGTGCCGGCGGTGCATTACTTGGTTCTCAATTCGGTAAGGGCAAAGGACAGCTTGTCGGAGTAGGTGTAGGTGCATTACTTGGGGCAGTTCTTGGTGGACAAATAGGTGCAGGTATGGATGAGCAGGATAGAAGACTTGCTGAACTCACTTCACAAAGAGCTTTAGAAGCAACACCTAGCGGCACTAGCGTAGAATGGCGTAATCCGGATAACGGTAATCATGGTTACGTAACACCTAATAAAACTTACAGAAATAGCACTGGTCAATATTGCCGTGAGTACACTCAAACAGTTGTAATAGGCGGAAAACAACAAAAAGCATACGGTAATGCATGCCGCCAACCTGACGGACAATGGCAAGTTGTCAACTAAAATGTTATACCGAAAAGTACTCTATGTCATTCCCGCGAAAGCGGGAATCCAGAAAAAAGCGAAATTATCTTGAGCTTTTAATTTAAAAAATTTAGTGTGTTATACTTTTTAGTGTCTAGATTCCTGCTTTCGCAGGAATGACATAAACAACACTCATAGGGGAGAGCATTTATGACTTTCATAATAACAAGTACGGCGTTTAAGCATAATGAGCGTATTCCTGATAAATTTACTTGTAAAGGACAGAATGTTTCTCCGCATTTAGAGTGGAATGATGCTCCTATAGATACTAAATCTTTTGTGCTTATCATGGATGATCCTGATGCACCAATAGAAATAGCACCACCGCACGGTATATGGGATCATTGGATAATATATAATATTCCTGCTTCTATTACTGAGCTTTCAGAAGGACAAATAGATAGCAATATTAAAATTTTAGATAATAGCTGGAAAGAAAAGAAATACGGAGGTCCTTGTCCACCTGCCGGTAAACCTCATCGTTATTTTTTCAAACTATACGCTCTAAATGATTATCTTGAGCTTGATGAAAACGCTAGCAAGCAAGATTTAGTATTAGCTTTGCAAAAACATTTACTAACTGAAACTGAATTAATCGGCATTTATTCTACGTGATGTCATGGCTTACCCGCATTAAACCGTCATTGCGAGCAGGTGTTGTTGCGTGGATCAATTTCACCTCTGTCATCCCGCGACTTGATCGCGGGATCCAGTTAAAAATACTAAAATTATTAGTATTTTTATTGTTTTTTGGATACCGTGGTCAAGCCACGGTATGACACCGAACGGATTTTTTGGTCCACGCAACAATGCCATGCAGGAATGACGTAAAACTTTAAACACAAAATATTATCTTGGAAAAACCTATAATCGAGTTTCGTAACGTATCTAAAAAATTCGGTAATAAATTGCCGATAAATAACGTTAGCTTTACCGTCAAAAAAAACAATATCACTACTTTAATCGGACCTAACGGTGCAGGTAAAACTACCATAGTACGGTTAATGCTTGGGCTTGAAAAACCGACAAGCGGTGAGATTATAATTGATTCCAAATTAAAAATCGGATATGTACCACAGAAGTTCGGCCTAAGCCCTGATTTACCTATTACGGTGAAAAAATTTTTAGATTTGTTAGCACCGAGTAATTTTAATAACAATATTAAAGAGATTAACTCATTTATTGATTTGGAACATATAAAAGATCAAGAAATTTCTAAGCTCTCAGGAGGGCAGTTTCAAAAGGTAGTTCTTGCATGTTCAATAGTTAATAATCCTGACTTAATTATTTTAGATGAACCGCTGCAATCTTTAGACGTAACAAGCCAGCAGGAATTTTATCAGCTTATTAATCTGATTCGTAAAAAGCTAAATATTACGGTCTTTATGATCTCTCACGATTTATTTACCGTAATAAAAAACTCCGATCAAGTGATATGCTTAAACGGTCATATATGTTGTAGCGGAATACCAAACGAAATAACTCCTAACTCTGAATTCTCAAATGCACTTTCTTCTCTAGGCTTCTATACCCACCACCACGACCATAGGCATTAGACTTACTCCAAATATTGCTTTAAATATCTGCCGGTATGGCTTTCCGCACAAGCAGCAATGTCTGCAGGAGTGCCGCATACAACTATCTTACCGCCTTTGTCACCCCCCTCAGGACCGACTTCAATAATATAATCTGCCGTTTTTATAACATCTAAATTATGCTCGATAACTAAAACGGTATTTCCCATATCAACGAGTTTATGTAAAACTTTCAGCAATTTATTAATATCGTCAATATGTAGTCCCGTAGTCGGTTCATCAAGTATATAAAGCGTTTTACCGGTTGAACGTCTTGATAATTCTTTAGCAAGCTTAACACGTTGTGCTTCACCGCCTGAAAGAGTAGTAGCAGACTGACCGATTTTAATATAGCCTAGACCTACTTCATTTAAGGTAATTAGTTTTTCATAGATTAACGGAATTTTCTCAAAAAATTGCATTGCATCTTCTACCGTCATCATCAAAATATCGGCAATAGATTTGCCTTTATATTTTATTTCAAGTGTTTCTCTATTATATCTGTGACCATTACAAATATCACATTTTACATATACGTCAGGGAGAAAATGCATCTCTATTTTAATTAGCCCGTCACCTTGGCATGCTTCACATCTACCGCCTTTAACGTTAAACGAAAATCTGCCTACTTTATACCCTCTAGCTTTTGATTCAGGTAATTCCACAAACCAATCCCTAATATGGGTAAAGGCACCTGTATAAGTCGCAGGGTTTGAACGAGGAGTTCTACCTATCGGGGATTGATTAATATCGATAATTTTATCAATATATTCAAGTCCTTTTAATTCTCTATATTTGCCGGGAAATACTTTACTAGTCGGCTCTAAATGCTTTAGAGCCGCTTTATATAGAGTATGAATCATCAAGCTTGATTTACCACTTCCCGATACTCCCGTTATAGCAGTAAAAGTACCAAGTGGAATTTTGATATCAACATTATCTAAATTGTTAGAAACTGCCCCAAGTAATTCAATTGACCTATTATCATGCCCTACTCTTGTTTCAGACGGCACTTTGATTGTTTGACGACCACTTAGATACCTACCTGTAATACTTTCTTCAAAATTCTTTATTTCTTCTGCATTGCCTTCTGCAATAACACGACCGCCGTGAATACCGGCTCCCGGTCCTATATCGATAATATGGTCTGCTTCATACATTGTTTCTTCGTCATGCTCGACTACCAAAACGGTATTACCCAGATCTCTAAGTCTTTTTAGGGTTTCGATTAATCTTGTATTATCTCGTTGATGAAGCCCTATAGACGGCTCATCAAGTACGTATAAAACACCACTAAGCCCTGATCCTATTTGAGATGCAAGACGAATACGCTGACATTCTCCTCCCGATAAAGTACCTGCTTCTCGTGATAACGTTAGATAATCAAGCCCGACATTCATAAGAAATTTTAATCTCTCAGTAATTTCTTTGAGTATACGCTCAGCAATAAATAATTGCTTTTTATTTAATTTTTCTTCTAAGTGACTAAACCATTTTTGCAAGGCTGCAATACTCATACCCGCTACTTCGCCTATATGAAAATTCGCTATTTTAACGCATAATGCTTCGTCTTTTAATCTAAACCCTGAGCAGGCAGTACATTTATGTTCTGACTTAAATTTAGCTAGTTCTTCTTTAATTAAAACTGACTCTATAGTACGGTCCTTTTCCTGCAAACTTGGTATTATACCGGCAAAAGGTTGTTTTATTATTTGCGTTTTAGAACCGTCGTGAAATTCAAACTTTATTGCCTCTTCTCCTGAACCTTCAAATAAAATATCCTTAACATTTTGTGATAAACTTACAAAAGGTACTTCAATAGAAAATTTATAATGATCGGCAAGAGCCTTTAATGTCTCTAGGATAAATTTAGAAGATGTGCTACCCCAAGGCACTATTGCACCGTCTTTAATAGAAATTCTTTGATCTGGAACAATTAATTCTCTATCAAAGAAAAACTCTTTACCTATCCCTTCACATTTAGGACATGCTCCAAAAGGACTGTTAAAAGAAAAAATTCGAGGCTCTATTTCAGTAAGCTGAAAACCGGATACCGGACAAGAATATTTTTCGGAAAAAGTAATACGTTGATTTTTTTCAAATTCGGTCTTAACTGCCGGCGGCAATTCTACAATTTCTAAATAAGTAATACCTTCGGCAAGATTTAACGAACTCTCTAAGCTATCTGCAAGCCTATTACCTAAACTTTCGTCTAGAACTATTCTATCAACGATGACTTCTATATTATGCTTCTTATTTTTATCAAGTTTCGGTAAATCATCAATTTCACAAACTTCACCGTTAACTATTAATTTCTGAAAGCCTTGCTTTTTCAGGTTCATAATTTCACGTTTGAACTCCCCCTTATGTCCTCTAACAATAGGAGCAAGTAAATATACTTTCGTGCCTTTAGGTAGTTCATTAATTATATCTACCATCTCAGAAATCGTTTGGCTATGTATCGGAAGACCGGTTGCCGGAGAGTAAGGAATACCCACCCTTGCATATAATAACCTAAGGTAATCGTAAATTTCCGTTATAGTTCCAACCGTAGAACGAGGATTTTTAGAAGTAGTTTTTTGGTCAATTGCAATAGCAGGCGATAATCCGGAAATAGATTCCACATTCGGTTTATTTTGTAAATGCAAGAATTGCCTTGCATATGAAGATAAGCTTTCAACATATCGCCTTTGACCTTCTGCATAAATAGTATCAAAAGCTAAAGAAGACTTGCCTGAACCACTAAGACCGGTGATAACAACAAATTTATTCCTTGGAATATCAACATTTATATTTTTTAGATTATGCTCTTTAGCACCGCGTACCTTAATATATTCTTGGTTCATAATCACTTCACTACAAAATTTTTGAGATATTTTTTAAAAAACCTGTAGTATTATAGGCTCTTTTATTTTATTATTGCAATAATAATATTTTAAAATAGGTAGTAATCTATGGCAGGTAGTTTAAATAAAGTAATATTAATAGGTAATGTAGGGCGTGATCCGGAAATTAGAACTACGGGCGAAGGGAAAAAAATCATTAATCTTTCCTTAGCAACAACCGAAACTTGGAAAGATCGCATTACCAGCGAACGAAAAGAACGAACTGAATGGCATAGAGTAGTCATATTTAGCGAAGGATTAGTATCTGTTGTAGAACGCTATGTCACAAAAGGTAGTAAATTATATGTTGAAGGTTCATTGCAAACCCGTAAGTGGAATGATAATTCAGGTCAAGAAAAATATACCACGGAAGTTGTGTTACAAAATTTTAATTCACAATTAATATTATTAGATAGTAAAAACTCTAATAATCATACTCAAGATTCAGGGCATAGCGAATATAAACATCCTGAAGCTAAAAATCATTCCTTTGACCATAGCGACTTAGACGACGAAATACCGTTTTAATTATTTTCTGTCATTGCGAGAAAAATTACGTAGTAATAAGGGCGAAGCAATCCAGTAAAAAATTCTGTAAATCAGAATTTTTTATTATTTTTCCTGGATTGCCACGCTCCCTACGGTCGCTCGCAATGACGATTTGGTGTCCACGCAGGAATATCATTAAAGACATGCAAGTAACTTCTACCAAATATTGCCTATAAATATTATGAAAAAACTTCTTTGTATAATATTCCTTACATCAATATTTCTTTCAGGGTGTTCTACCACTCATGATGTAGCTAGTAGGGTAAAGCATTCACAAGATATAGCAACTCAAAATAACTTTCAGATGAGGCTAGTAAACGGTGGTGATTTTACTCTTACGACTTATCAGCGTATTACCGACCATAACCTACCTTTCGTATTCTATATTGAGGGAGATGGGCATCTTGCGGATGGCGGCGTTAACTCTGACAACCCTACCCCTGTTAATCCGATGCTCTTGAAGCTTGCTACAATCGATAAAAGACCGAATGTTGTTTATATAACACGACCTTGTCAATATACTCCTTTAGAAATGAATCCAAAATGCGTTAGCGATTATTGGTTAGATAAAAGAATGGGGCAGGAAGTTGTAGATTCAATTAACAATGTCATAAATATTATCAATAACGGACAAAAATTTAGCTTAGTCGGCTTCTCCGGTGGCGGCGGGCTTACAATATTAATTGCCGCTCAAAATAGTAATGTTAAAGATATTATAACGATTGCCGGTAATTTAGATACTAAAAAGTTCGATAAATATCATAATTATCGTGGTTACTTAGTTAAATCGTTAAATCCGATAAATTATACAAAGCAGGTTAATAATATCCCTCAATTACATCTCTCCGGCATGGATGACAAAAGGGTCCCGCCTTTCATAGCAGAACTTTACGTAAAAACAAGTAACTCACCATGTGTAAAAAAGCAAACTTTTCCTAATATTTCTCATGAAAAAGGTTGGGATAAAATTTGGTCTAATATATTAGATATTCCTCTGATTTGTAATTAAGCATTAGGAAATATTATTAATCTATTTAAACATATAAGACAAAATTCTTTATTGACTTTTATACAAAACAGTATTAATTCTTTTTACAATTTAATTTTTTATACAAGAATTATGCTAGGCTACGAAAAAGAACAAAGAAGTTTGACAAAAGAACAAAAACAAGCTGTAGGGTTGTTATCTGTAGGAACCTTATTGGAATATTTTGATCTTATGCTTTATGTCCATATGTCCGTACTTCTTAATGAGCTTTTTTTCCCAAAAGCTGATGCTTATGCTACTTCGCTTTACTCTATAGCAGCTTTATGTGCTACTTTTATCTTTAGACCGCTCGGAGCTCTCGTTTTTGGATATTTAGGCGATACATATGGGCGAAAAACTACAGTAGTTATAACAACTATGATGATGGCTACTTCGTGCATAGTAATGGCATTACTTCCTACTTACAATGAAATTGGTATAACAGCTTCTATTATAATAATATTATGTAGAATTGTTCAAGGTATGTCCTCAATGGGAGAGGTAATAGGAACAGAAGTTTATTTAACCGAGTTTACTAAGCCTCCAATACAATATCCTATTGTAGCCTTAGCTACGGTTTTCGCTACTGTAGGAACTTTCGCAGCTTTAGGGGTTGCTACTATTGTTACTTCTTATGGCTTTAATTGGCGTTATGCATTTGGTATCGGTGCAATTATTGCCGTTGTAGGAACATTAGCAAGAACCGCATTACGAGAAACCCCTGAATTTGCTAATGCAAAGCTTAAATTACTTAAAACTTTTGAAAAAGCTAATAGGGATATAAAAGTATTAGAAAATAATCCTATTTGGAAAGAAAAAATTAATAAAAAGACAGCAATAGCTCTATTTATAATGGATTGTGCATGGCCTGTATGTTTTTATTTTGCATATATTTATTGCGGCAATATTCTTGTAACCAAATTTAACTGTACTCCTGAACAAGTTATAAAACAAAATTTCAAATTATCTATAATAGAACTTATAAGTATAATAATAGTAGCAGCATTAAGTTATAAGATATATCCTTTAAAAATTCTAAAAGCATTATTAGGTATTTTTACTATTACAATATTACTATGTCCATATTTATTAAATAAGGCTTCTAATCCAAATCAAATATTCATTATTCAATCACTTATCATGGCTTTTGCCCTTAATGTTATGCCGGCTGTACCAAATTGTTTTAGACATTTTCCAATCTTTAAACGCTTTACTTCCGTAACATTTACATATGCTTTATCAGCTGCTTGTATGTATGTTATTAGCTCTTTTGGTTTTCCTCATTTAATAAAAACCTTTGGAAACTGGGGAGTATTAATTATTATGATTCCAACAAGTATTGGATTTGGATTTGGTATATTTCATTTTGAAAAATTGGAGAAAGAAAGTGGAAATTATCCAAAGAAATCTTTTGCCCCTTCTCCAGTGATGTCTGCTTAATTGATAAATATTTTTGCATTTTATTATTAACCGGCAGCAGGTACAAAATCACCGCCTAACATGCTAACATCATCATCATTTATATTTTGGCTATCAATTATTTCGTTAAGCTGGTTCTCTATAATCATGAGTTTTAATTTTGTAGATTTATCAACTATAAGCTCTTGCATACTAGCAGTTATTGTCTCTATATCGGTTGTATTATTAAGTTCTTTAGCTTTGTGTATTATCTCATCTATAGTGTCTTTTATTATAGCTTTATCTTTAGCATTTATTGCAATATTAGTGTCTACTTTATCGTTTATTCCATCAGCCAACTTTTGAAAACCATCTATTTTATGCAATAAGTCAGGCTCTGGATATATAAGTGTGTAAATTCTAAAATAGGCATTAAATTCACCCCTCAAATTTTATCAAAAAGTGAGCCATGGCCTCTCCCCAATTTTGGATAGGCATATTCCATTTTCGCGTAATATAGTCAATTGTCAAGTACAAAGTCTTAAATACAGAGTCGTCGTTAGGAAAACCCCTTTTGTTATTAGTAACCTTGCGTAATTGACTATTTAAACCTTCGATTGCATTGGTTGTATAAATGATACGCCTAATCACTTCTGGGTATTGTAAAAAAATTATCAAATTCTGCCAATTATTTTGCCATGATTTTGCAATATGTGGGTACTGTTTGCCCCATTTCATATCAAAATCAGATAAGGCAGTAAGTGCTTCATCCTCAGTGATAGAGCTGTATACTAGCTTCAAATCTGCTGCAAGTTCTTTACGATCTTTATAGCTTACATATGACAAACTATTTCTGATTTGATGTACAATGCACAGCTGATGCTCAGTTTGTGGATATACTGCAGATATCGCCTCACTCATGCCCGTTAGATTATCGCTACAAGCAATTAAGATATCTTTTAATCCCCTGTCTTTCATTTCAGTAAAATTATTTAACCAAAATTTAGCTCCCTCATTCTCGCTAATACACAAGCCTAAAATATCTTTCCTTCCGGTTAAATCTACACCTAAAGCTACATATACTGCCTTATTGATAATTCTCTTATCTTGACGTACTTTAACTATAAGTGCATCAAAATATACTATAGCATATATGGCTTCCAGAGGCCTATTCTGCCAACTCCTGACCTCATCCATAACATTATCGGTAACCCGACTAATAAGGCTTTCACTGTTCTCTGCACCATATAGCTCATGAATCTGAATCTTAATGTCAGAGAGGCTCATCCCTTTAGCATATAAGGATAATATCTTCTGATCTAATCCATCAATCCTAGTCTGACGCTTTGGCACTAGTACAGGAGAAAATTCAGCATTTCTATCACGTGGTACTTCAAGTTCCAATACTCCACCTTCAGTAATTAGGCTTTTTTTGCATACACCATTTCTACTATTGTCAGTCTCTATCCTGCCATATTTGTTATAGACAAGATGCTCATCCATCTCAGCTTTTAAGGCTCTTTCAAATATATTTTTAGTTAACTGCTTTAATATCCCGTCTTTGGCAAAAAAACTCGTTAAATCAGTATCTTTATCTATTAGCAAATCTACTGCTTGTTTTATCTTCTCTTGGTTACTGTTACTCATGTTATTCCTGATAAATTATATTATTGTTAATATAACCTATCCTAGAAATTTACACACTTAGTGAGACAGCACCGAAATAATTTTAGTACGGCAATTTCTTTATTTATTGATACTTTTATTGTAATTGGGATTATGAGCTTATTTAATATTTTTCCTTTTGACCAATTGGGTCAGCTTGTACTTAATAGCTATTCATTTAAACTATTTTTTACCGTATTTAGTACGCCGATATTCTATTTGGCAGTTTGGTTAATAAGCTTGTTTATTAAGAAAGGATAAGCTCTTAGGAGAAACTTATCCTTATTTATTTTACAAATTGACTTTTAGTTTAATAAGCCCTTGATGGCTTTGATATTTTCTATGAGTGTAATAATTATACTCAAGCAGAACATTTATATTTTTTCTGCTCATAAGTATATTACTACCGATATTATATCCAAGCTTAGGTTGTTTTGGTATAATAATTGTTTCTTGTAATGTTTGCCCTTTAAAAGTTGCTTTTGCATTAACTTTTGTATTTTTATTATTGAAATGATGCTCAATATTACCGTACAAACTTGGTGTTAATACTATATTATTTACGGTCGCTATAGGCTTAAACACTATTTTACCGCCAATACTACTTTCAAAGGATTGATTTGATTTCTTTTGAATCATTAAGTTTTCTATATCTACATTATATTCTTTATAGTTGCTAGCTCTTGAATAATCATATTTAAAACCGATATTAGGAATAAAATGTAAATCGTATTTTGTACGATATTTATAATTTAATAAGGTTTGAAAACTTAAATTATTGTTTTGATATTTGCCAATTATATTATTAATACTTTTAGATTTATTCTTAATATAATTATGACCGTAAGATGTTATAGCCTGCAACGAGAAGCCTTTAATTAGTTTTTTTAGACCGTAAATACTTAAAAGATGACCGTTAACAGCTGTTTTTCCTAGTTTTTTATTATATTTAATTTGGGATTCTAAACGGCTATAAGCTATTCCTATAACATCATGACTATTAATGAATTCAGCATCAGCCCCGATAGTTACACCGGTGGTACGACCTTGATATTTTGGAATATTTTTCCAAGCTCCTTGTTTATTGATGCCGTATAAGCCGCTAATCCATACCCCTCTGTTTATACTAGCTTCTTCATCACCGGCACCTATTGCAGCAACCTTTAATCTATCACTTAAAATATTATAGTGAACAGGTTTGTGAAGAGTTGAAGCCGCATTAACTAATATTGCTACTTTCCTATTGGTGTCATCAGATACTTGCTGTCTCTGTGTCGCTTCATCTTGTTCTGCAATTGCTTCAGTTTTGAATGACAAATCGATAGCTTCGTCTTCGCTTTCTAAAGCTATATCTTTTTTTGATTCTTCATCAGTTTCATATCCTTTATCTTCTTCTTCACTAGATCTTAAGGCTAGAAGTGATTTTTTGTCATCTGATGATTTATCATTTTTGCTATCGCTAGAACTCAATAACCTCGGTGATAAAGAAGTTGTTGAATCAGATTTCTCTGACTTTTTATTGCTATCTTCAAGTTGTGTATCATCCTTTGTTAAGGAGTCGTCATTTGTCGCTTCGTTTTCTTGCCGGAATAATGATTGGAATTGTTTCATATCTAAACGTCCTACTTTCTTTTCCTGGTTATTATCTTCTGATTGAACATCACTACCGTATTTTTGTTCTAGTTCAGGACGTTTAGACTCTATTTGTTCAATAAAGCTTATTAATAATTCTCTTTCATCTTTTTGTGTATTATTATTGTTTTTTACATACTCAATAAATACCGGATCTCTTGCAAGTTTTAGAAGCTCTTGTTCATAAAGTTCGTATATCTCTTGTCCTACTTCGGTTCTTGGTCCTATGAAGTTTGGATCAAAATTTACTTCAGATGGTTTAGGAATTACTTTTGTATTTTTATCTTCAGCATAGTAAAATTTTTCTTCAAATGCTTGTTTTAAAAGAGAATCATCTTGCATATCTCTATTTGGTTCTTCTATGTATTTTGCTAATACTTCTTTTTTAATAGCATTCTCTAACTTTTGTGAATCAGTTAGTAATATATCTGTTCCTCCTAATTTTGAAGTAGATTCATAATAATTTTTTCCTACATTAGATTTAAAATCCTTAGCTTTATAATTATGATTGTTCTTTTTACCAAAATTATTGTTAGGTGTTACCTTATCCATTCTATCTATAAATTCCTGTGTATAACCCATGCTAATTAGATAATCATTAGTTCCAAAGTTATTGCCATTAGGAATCGGGGGAGGCATTGGAATACCGTTATTATAAATCAGCGGCTTTTCAGTATTATTAGATACGGTTTTATTTTTTTGCTCCCATTTAGCCTTAAGTGCTGTTTTTACTCCTTCTATAGTTATTCTATTAATTAAGCTTGTTAATTGCTCTGAAGTTAAATAATTAAGAGAAGGTATAATTTCCTTTAAATCAACTTCATTAGCTGAATTATTAAGTTTATTCTCTTCTAAAATAACCTTAGCTTCAAGAAGTGATTTTAATAACTCAGGATTTTTATTATTTAGTATATCCAATAAATCTTTTCGGCTTATATCCTTATTTGCGATTAATTGTTGAATTTCAACTTTTTCTAAAATATTTTGTTTTAATTTATTTAGATTAGCTTTAGCGGTAGGAATTTCCCTAGTTAATTCTTGATACCCTTGAAGTACAAAATTAATTTTTTGTGAGGACGTTAACTTATTAGGGTTTTCTATTAATTCATTAAGTTTACCATTAAAGGTACTTTGTCCAAGAATATTTATATATTTATTAGAAAACTTTAATTGCTCTAGAGGATTTGTAATTCTTAAGAATTCTGCTACATATTCTTGTTTATTTCCATATTGTTCAATTCTTTTATATTGTTTTGCATTTATTATATTAGATGAACGAAGACGTTGTTTTGTTTGTTCTAACGATTCATTAAAAATCTTACTTACAAAAGTAGATGTTATTTTTATATCATTATCTTGAAGTATTTTTTGTATATCCTCTCTTTTAGCAATTTGTTCAATTTTCTTGATAACCTCTTCGTTCTCAGTGTTAAATAAATTTACAAAAGTTTTAGGAGAAAAGTTATACAATTTTGTTACTTCATTACGTATTAAGCCTATTACCTCATTCTGCTTAGCAACTTTCTGTTTAAGTAATTCAAGTGATTCCCCCATTTTAGCCTTAATATCAAGTATATTATTAGACGTTGTGGTTGCCTGACTTTGACTTGCTGAAGTTGTATTTTGAATAAATTCATTATACGATTTATATAATCTAGGATATGTAGCTTCAAAATTTTTTAAATCAAATTTATGATTAGGATTTGAACTATTAAAAGCTGTAGAAGTCGGTGTTCCATTTAACGGAGGCGGGGGTGGAGGAGGTGGAATACTCCCATTTAGAGGAGGGGGTGGCGGAGGAACAGGAACGCCATTTTGACCTTTATTTGAATTATTATTAACATTGTTTTCTACAGGTAACTCAAAAATTTTATCTATTCCTGCTTTTAATGTGGTTTCATCAGATAAAAGTATAGAGATTAAAGACTCTATTTCCGTATTGCGTTTATATCCGTTATTACTCAGCCAGTTATCTAATGATGCTTCTAGTACTTTTTTATCTTCTGTTGCAGCCAGTGTTGCAAGCGTTAATTTTTTTTTGTCACTAACGTCTTTATCAGATATAGATGTTGGTAAAGTTTGTATGGCATGGTGTTGAGCTTGCTTAATAAGTTCATCTTTATGTTCCGGAGTAGTAGTTAATATGGTATTTAATATTGTTCTATTGCCTTTATCATCAACAGTAAATAATATCCTGTCTATATCTTTACTTAAGTCAATATTAGATATAGCTTCCTGTTTAAAAGAATTACCTAAATTATTCTGTTCTGCAAATTGTAATGCGTCTATAGGATTTTTTGTTAAAATTTCCTTAAACTCTTCTTTATTTTCTTCTAATTTTATTTGCTGTTTTAAGTGTTGTTCAGTCTTGCTTAATTGATCCTCCTGTTTACTATTTAGAAGACTATGCATTGATCCTTTAAAGTCGAATGATTTTGTTTCTGGTTTTGTTCTACCTGTGTCAAAAGGAACCCCCGAAGATGTTCCTGCAGTATTTGTAGTTGTTCTAGAATGCTTAGTAAAGGGTTTAGTAGTAGTTTGATTATTGTCTGCTAGAAGCTTTGCTTCTATTCCAGCTTTTATTTGTTTTAAATAAAAATTTGCACGTCCTTTATCTACCTTAAATTCATTCATTATTTCTGAAATTTTAGGAAGAAAATCTGTATTTACATATTCTTGTTTTTTAGTATACATAACCTCAGTGGTTATATCGTCAATATATTTTGTGTCATCTGTAGTAGTGTCTTTACCAAAACGTTTATGTAGTTCCTTTTTTGTAAGAACCGTACCACTACGTACAAGCTTTGGTCTTTCATTTGCCATAACTTGATCTCTTATTATGGTTCTACGGTGTTTTGCTTCTTCTTTACTTATATTAAGAGCTTTCTCTAGTTCATCTAATTCAGGGACTTGACCGGTAGTTATGTATTCTTTTTCTTTAACTGAAGTTGTTATTGAGTGAATATACAGGTCTAGTAATGCTTTTTTATCCTTTTCTGCACGGCGTACATTTTGATTTTTTTCTAGTTTATTATCTGTTTTTTTAGCATCATAAGCTATTTCAAGGTTTTGTGCTGCTTCTTCAGGCGTAGGAATTTTTCCTTGTGAAATATACCAGTCAACTTTTTCCTTAAAGTCTTGTTTCGTTCCGGCAATATATAAGTCAAGCTCTGCTTTTTTTTCTCTTGCTTTGTGCCTAGTTTTGTTATTGCTACTCGATAAATCACTTTCAGTAAAACCGGTTTGCATATCAATCATTGCTTGAACAAAATCAGGTGTCAACTTTGCTCTTCTCCATGCTTCTTGTTTTTCTTGTAAAGTATAACTATTCCATTTCTGTTTTCTTTGTGCTTCGGAAAGACCGCTCAAGGTTGGTATTTGGTTAGCTAATTGGGTAAAGCTTGCCGCTGCACTTGTACTTAAAAAGCTACTAGTCAACAAACATGTTGACATGAAAAAAGTTAAAACATATTTTTTTGAGTGGGAATTTTGTAAGCTCATTTAAACCTCGAACAATTATTATTTTTTTTAATATACAACGAGGCGAATTATATAATGTTTATTAACTTATGTAAACTATTAATTACTAATTTTTGTTAACTAATAGATTTTTTAACCAAAATGTGCTTAATACATCACATACTAATGGCATCTCAATTTTTGGTAAATAAAATATGCAAATTCAATTTCACTTATATAACACTCTTAGCCGTACTAAAGAGGTTTTTAACCCTCAAGATAAGACTAACGTAAAAATGTATGTATGCGGACCGACTGTTTACGATAATCCTCATATAGGTAATAGCAGGTCGGTAGTGGTATATGATTTACTTTATCGTATAGTTATAAAAATATTTGGTGAGCAATCTGTAAAATACGTACGTAATATTACGGATGTTGACGATAAAATTATCGATAGGGCTGAGCTACTTAGCATTACTATTAATGAGTTGACTGATAAAGTTACACAAGAGTTTCATACAAATATGGCATATTTAGGTTGCCTACTACCGAGTATTGAGCCGAAAGCTACAGAGCATATTGATGTAATGATCGAAATAATAGAACGCTTAATAGCAAAAGATCATGCATATATTGCGGATAATCATGTTTATTTTGATGTTTTATCAGCTCCAAATTATACGGAATTATCTAACCGAAATTTAGAAGAAATGTTTGAGGGAGTGCGTATAGAAAACAGCAAAACCAAAAAGCATCCACAGGATTTTGTATTATGGAAACCGGCAAAGCCAAATGAATCCGCAAATATGAATTTTGAAAGTCCTTGGGGGCTTGGTCGCCCTGGATGGCATATTGAATGTTCAGCCATGAGCTACAAATATTTAGGTGAGAATTTTGATATTCACGGTGGCGGAGCAGATTTAATCTTCCCGCATCATACTAATGAAATTGCACAAAGTAGATGTGCTTTTCCGGATTCTACCTATGCTAAATATTGGGTACATAATGGCTTTCTAACGGTGAACGGTGAGAAAATGAGTAAATCTCTCGGTAATTTTATTACCGTAAGGGATTTAATGGATAAAGAAATTTCAGGAGAGGTAGTAAGGTTATTTTTATTAAGTACTCACTATAGACGTCCACTTGATTATAATGATAAAGCTATAGAAGATGCTAAAAAGACTTTAGATTATTGGTATAGAGCCATAGAAAATATTAATGTACAAAAAATAGATTTACCTCACAATTTCATGCAAAGCTTACTTGATGACATGAATACACCGCTTGCCGTTAAAATAATTAATGACTATGCTAAAGGTGTTTTTATTTCTAAAATTGAAGAAGCAAGACAGCTTAATGCCTCTGCTATTATTACTTGTGCTAATTTTATTGGTTTAATGAATAAGACTCCCCATGAGTGGTTTAATAGCGGTGTGGATGAACTCTATATAAATGAGCTTGTAAATAAGCGTTTGGAAGCAAAAAAACAAAAAAATTGGTTATTAGCCGATCAAATTCGTAACCAGTTATTGGAGAAAAAAATAATTCTAGAAGATAAACCTGATGGTACTACTATTTGGCGAAAAGAATAAAAGCTTGTAAATTATGCAATATACGTATATAGTTTGTAGGCTTATTGTAGAACGTCATTGCGAGGAAATTATGTAATATAATTGTACGTACGCAATCTCAGGATATTGGACGAGACTGCCACGCAGCCTACGGCTGCTCGCAATGACGATTATTCAAAACTTAAGCAAAAAATTCACACGTAAGATATATGTTAGTTCATGTATAGAGCTGTCATGCCAGTTCCTTGATCACGGCATCCAGTAAATATATGATAATAAGTTGTTTTTGGATCCCGTGATCAAGCCACGGGATGACAAATATACACAATATCTTACGGAGGTATAAACTAACAATTAGGAGAATTTAAAAATGTCAAAAATACCATCTGTTAACATTAAAGAATTATTAGATGCAGGCGTGCATTTCGGTCATAAGACTTCACGTTGGAATCCTAAAATGGCATCTTATATATATGGTGAACGTGATGATGTTCATATAATCGATTTAAGACAAAGTGCCGCTTTAATGAGTGTTGCTTTGAATACAATATATGAAACCGTAAAAAAAGACGGTAAAATATTATTTGTAAGTACTAAAATACAGGCTAGTGATATTATAGCGGAATATACCGAAAAATGCGGACAATATTATGTAAATCATAGATGGCTTGGCGGTATGCTAACTAACTGGAAAACTATTGCGGGTTCAATAGAAAAACTAAATAAGTTAGAAAAAACCTTAGAAAGCGAAGAAGCACTTATGGGTTATACTAAGAAAGAGATACTCGATATGAGCCGTAAGAAAGAGAAGTTACTTCTATCTCTTGCCGGTATTAGAAATCTTAATTCTAAACCTGATCTTCTAGTAGTTATTGACACTAATAAAGAGCATATCGCAATTAATGAAGCGGTAAAGCTTAATGTTCCTATAGTTGCAGTAGTCGATACTAATTCTAATCCTGATAATGTAGATTATCCGATTCCGGGTAATGACGATTCTATAAGGTCAATAAGACTTTATTGTAGTTTATTTGCAGATGCGGCATTACAAGGACTTGAAGAATCAATGAAAGCTTCAGGGGTTGATATGGGTGCTATGCAGGAGCATACAGATAAGGCGTTAACTTCTAAAAATGTTTCTAAATTAAAACAAGCTAAAAAATTCTCTAAAACGAAAAATATTGATGAGGAGACAAATACAGAATTTGAGCAAGCATTAAATGATGCCGATGAAAATAAAAATTCTGATAATGTATAAATGTTGTTGTGTGGATTGAAGAACCTACTCGATGTCATCCCCGCGTGGCATTGTTGCGTGGACCTAAAAATATGTTCGGTGTCACCCCGTGGCTTGACCACGGTATCCAGTTAAAAATACTAAAATTATTAGTATTTTTTGTTGTTTTTATGGACCCCGTGGTCAAGCCACGGGGTGACACCGAGGTCCTTCTTCAAGCGACACCCCAAGCCAAATATAATAATTAAGGAGAAAGTAAGGTATGAGTGAAATAAATATAAGTGCTGCAGCGGTTAAAGAATTAAGAGAAAAAACCGGTGCAGGTATGATGGACTGTAAAAAAGCATTAATAGAAACCATCGGTAATTTTGAAGAAGCTATAGATTTTCTGCGTAAGAAAGGCTTAGCTGCGGCAGCAAAAAAAGCCGGACGTATTGCTTCTGAAGGTTTAACGGCTGTAAAAGTTGATGGGCTTACTGGAGTGGTGGTTGAAGTAAATTCCGAAACGGATTTTGTTGCTAGAAATGAGCAATTTCAGGATCTAGTTAAGGATATTGCAAATCTTGCAGTAATTGCAAAAACTATAGATACGCTAAAAACATCTAAAATGCAAAGCGGTAAATCAGTTGAAGAAGAGATTATAGAAAATATCGCTACAATCGGTGAAAATTTAACATTACGTCGTATGGATATATTAGAGATATCCGAAGGAGCAATCGGTTCCTACGTACATAATGAAGTTGTACCGAATCTAGGAAAAATTTCCGTATTAGTAGGTCTTGCGTCTAACACAAAAGATAAAGCAAAACTAGAAGCTTTAGCTAAACAAATTGCTGTTCATGTAGCAGGAAATAACCCGCAAAGTATAGATGATTCAAGCTTGGATCAAGCACTCGTAGAGCGTGAGAGAAAAGTATTTTTTGAGAAATCTAAAGAAGAAGGAAAGCCTGATAATATTATAGAAAAAATGGTAGAAGGTAGAATACTTAAATTCTTCTCTGAAGTTGTATTGCTTCAGCAAAATTTCTTATTTGAGCCTAAACTTACTGTTGCGGAAGTAATTAAAAATGCTGAAAAAGAACTCGGTGCAGAAATTAAAATCGCCAAATTTATTAGATACGAACTTGGTGAAGGTATAGAACACGAAGAAAAAAATTTCGCCGATGAAGTAGCAGCCATCACACAGGGTTAACGGTCTTGTTTCATAGCTTCAATGTCATTCCCGCGGGCTCTGGATATATAAGTGTGTAAATTCTAAAATAGGCATTAAATTCGCCCCTCAAATTTTATCAAAAAGTGAGCCATGTCCTCTCCCCAATTTTGGATAGGCATATTTCATTTTCGCGTAATATAGTCAATTGTCAAGTACAAAGTCTTAAATACAGAGTCGTCGTTAGGAAAACCCCTTTTGTTATTAGTAACCTTGCGTAATTGACTATTGACTATTTAAACCTTCGATTGCATTGGTTGTATAAATGATACGCCTAATCACTTCTGGGTATTGTAAAAAAATTATCAAATTCTGCCAATTATTTTGCCATGATTTTGCAATATGTGGGTACTGTTTGCCCCATTTCATATCAAAATCAGATAAGGCAGTAAGTGCTTCATCCTCAGTGATAGAGCTGTATACTAGCTTCAAATCTGCTGCAAGTTCTTTACGGTCTTTATAGCTTACATATGACAAACTATTTCTGATTTGATGTACAATGCACAGCTGATGCTCAGTTTGTGGATATACTGCAGATATCGCCTCACTCATGCCCGTTAGATTATCGCTACAAGCAATTAAGATATCTTTTAATCCCCTGTCTTTCATTTCAGTAAAATTATTTAACCAAAATTTAGCTCCCTCATTCTCGCTAATACACAAGCCTAAAATATCTTTCCTTCCGGTTAAATCTACACCTAAAGCTACATATACTGCCTTATTGATAATTCTCTTATCTTGACGTACTTTAACTATAAGTGCATCAAAATATACTATAGCATATATGGCTTCCAGAGGCCTATTCTGCCAACTCCTGACCTCATCCATAACATTATCGGTAACCCGACTAATAAGGCTTTCACTGTTCTCTGCACCATATAGCTCATGAATCTGAATCTTAATGTCAGAGAGGCTCATCCCTTTAGCATATAAGGATAATATCTTCTGATCTAATCCATCAATCCTAGTCTGACGCTTTGGCACTAGTACAGGAGAAAATTCAGCATTTCTATCACGTGGTACTTCAAGTTCCAATACTCCACCTTCAGTAATTAGGCTTTTTTTGCATACACCATTTCTACTATTGTTAGTCTCTATCCTGCCATATTTGTTATAGACAAGATGCTCATCCATCTCAGCTTTTAAGGCTCTTTCAAATATATTTTTAGTTAACTGCTTTAATATCCCGTCTTTGGCAAAAAAACTCGTTAAATCAGTATCTTTATCTATTAGCAAATCTACTGCTTGTTTTATCTTCTCTTGGTTACTGTTACTCATGTTATTCCTGATAAATTATATTATTGTTAATATAACCTATCCTAGAAATTTACACACTTAGTGAGACAGCACCTGTACTTGACAATTGACTATATTACGCGAAAATGGAATATGCCTATCCAAAATTGGGGAGAGGTCATGGCTCACTTTTTGATAAAATTTGAGGGTCGAATTTAATGCCTATTTTAGAATTTACACACTTATATATCCAGAGCCCGGTTTAAATGCTCTACTACTTTTTTTGCATTATCAGGTGCAACTTGAGCTAAGTTTGCTACGAATAATAAAGATTGCTCTTGCTTTGTTTTACTCACTACAACAGTATCATCGTTAGCCACTTCTTTAAGCTCAGCTTTATTATTTATTAATTCTTTAGCAAGTTCTACCGCATGTTTTTCAGGATTTTTCATAACAAGTGCAGATTTTTCTCTGATCACTTCTTTTTGCACTTCTGCTACAAAAGTATTTTCCGTATAGGCAACGATAGTATTATTGATTGCCTCAGCTAATTTTTGCGGCTCAGGTTTTTTAACATATTCCTCAGCTACTCTTATTTCATTAGCTTGACGTTGCTGATACTCCGCTTGCAGTCTTTGCTCTTCTATTCTTCTATTATTTTCTTCGGCTATCGCTCTTTCATTAGCCTCTTGTTGTGCTAATCTTTCATTTTCATTTCTTCTTTCTTCTTCTTGCTGTTGTTGTTGCTGCTCTATTCTAGCATTTTCTTCACGTTCTGCTTGTAGTCTTTGCTGTCTAACTCTTTCATTAGCCTCACGTTGAGCTTGAGCTTGCTGCTGTTGCTGGTTCTGTTGTGCTTGTGCTGCTCGCCCCTGACCTTGCACTAATTCCTGTGCTAAAACTTGAGCATGAGCATTTTGGACTTGTTGCTCTGCCACTGCATCAGCTTGAACTTGTTGTTGTTGCTGTGCTAATCCTTGAAGCTGTCTATTGGCTTGGACTCGTTGCTGTTCAAATCCTCGAGCCTGATTTTGTAATTGTAGCCGCTGTTGATTTAATGCGTCAGCTGGAGCTTGAAGTGCATCTTGTTGTCGTTGTAACGGTTCAGCTTGAGCTCGTGCTTGCTGTTTTTCTAAGAGAGTTGCACGTGGATTGTTTATTATTTGTTCGAATGGTGCTATCTGCTGACGTAATCTCTCAGTCTCAACTTGTACTCTTGCACGTTCTACCACTCGTTGCTGAGCGAGTACCGGAACTTGAGCTTGAGCTTGGTCTCGTTGCTGAGTGAATGCTTGAACTTGAGCCTATTTTTGCTTCTGTTGCTGCTGTAATGTTTGGACTTGAGCTTGAACTTGCTGTGCTTGAGCCTGCATCGCTTGTGTTTGGGAATTAACTCTTGCTTGCTGCTGTGCTACTTCTTGAGCCGCTGCTTGCCCTGCTTGCTGCACTTGTAGTCCGTTCCTAAAGTTCATAGTTCCTGTAGCCGGATTATAATTATGCCCTTCAGGAATAAATGCACCGCCATTGACCCTAAAAATAGATAATGCTGATACTGCATCTACAGGGTGAACACCGTTAACACTAATTATAATATTTGTACCGGCTACGCTAGAGAGGTTATTTTGAAAAAATACACTACATCCTCCGGTTACATTAAATGTAATATTACCGGAAAATTCTACATCACCGTTAAGAATTAAGTCACGTCTAAGGTCAAATGTTGAGCCGTTAATTTTAGCATTTCCATTGATTGTAACAGAATTAGCATGAACATTATAAGTTCCAGCATCAAAGTTAACTTGGTTAGCATAAATATTTTTACGTAAGTTACGAACATGATTACCCGTAAATGTTAACTTCTCAATCCTTTTATTTACTGCACCGACTTCATAAATATTAGGAGTATTTACAAAAGTTACTTCACCTATATTGGCTTTGCTAGTAGTAATGGTACCGACATAATCTTTATTAAACTTTACTTTGCCGCGATTTGTAAACTCTAAATTACCGGTATGTATTAAATTAGTTCTATTACCTCTATTATTCTGATTATACTGAGCCATATCAAGTTTTTCTTCAAATACGACATCATTACTTGCTACTGTAATCTTCTTTGCATATACCTTTTGTTTGAATTCAGTTTTCTTTCCGTTTTCAATCTGTATCTCAGCAGCTCTAAAATCTTGCACCCCTATATTTTCATGAAAAGTTACCGTATTTTTTGCGTGCCCTCTTACTTGAACTATACCTTGGTTGTCTACTGTATTATTGACTACAATTCCGGAACGTACATCTATATTTCGTTTAGTAGTATCTATAATTACTGTAGAATTTTTCCCTAAACTAATATCTTCGGCAGCAATGTTATTTTCTAAGGTTACTGATATATTATCATCTACTTTAAATATAGAAATACTATGATTATCTCTCCCGTCATTACCAATAGGGCTTTCAAAAACAATATTATTACTTTCTATTTTTACTTTCCCTTGTAAAATATTTCTAGCGTATATTTTAGACTTTACTTTAATAGGGTTCCGGAAAATTATTTCATTAGTTCCTCCGCTCATTACTATAGAATCAACAGCACTAATATCATTGCCGGTAATAATTAATTTAAGATCATTTAAAGATTCTAAAAGATCAATCCGCACTTTTGTGTTTTTATTACCATATATTAATGCTTCCCCTAAAGCGTTGCTGCCTGCAATACGGTAATTATTGGCATTACTATTAATAATATTATTAATAGTAACAATACGGTTAGCACCAAATCCGGGAGTAATTGCAATTCCTCCCATTTCTCTTCGATCGTTAATACCGTTATGCCAATTGTCAATAAAGGTACTTGTACTATAACCGTAAATATTAATATCATTAATTAATTATGATTGAGTGATTTATAAAATTTAAAGAAATAGACCGATTTAATGAAAGGGTAGGGGATTATGGTGTTTGTTTGGCGGATAATTCATTGTGAGAAAATTGCAGCTTTATTGTTTGGCTCTTTTATATCATTCCCGCGAAAGCGGGAATCCAAGTTTCTTTGGTGTCATACCGCGACTTGATCGCGGTATCTTAGGACTTAGTCTGCGATACGAGATCCCGTGGTCCAAGCCACGGGATGACATTAAAGGTTACTGGATTCCCGCCTACGCGGGAAGGTATTGTTGCGTAGATACCAAAACCGTCATTGCGAGGAGCGAAGCGACGTAGCAATCCAGAAAAAGATTAAAAAAAATTCTGTAAATAAGAATTTTTTACTGGATTGCTTCGTCGAATTACTACGTAATTCTTCTCGCAATGACGGAAAACCGGTCCACGCAACAACGCCACGCGGGAATGACATAATAGCTATGAAGTAACATCCTATTCATCATCTATATTAGAAAGCTCATCTTGTAATTCTTGAGAAAATATATCCTCAATCCTCATCATCGTTAGAATCATTTGATTTCTTAAGGGAGTTTTTGAAATTATTTAAGTCTTTATTTTCAAATATTTCAATAGATTTTAAGGTCTCGTTTGGAATTATAACTATAATATTTTTACTTAATTCATCTAAATAATCAGTGGTGACGGAAACTTTTAGCACTCCTCCATATTTGCTCTGTTTGCTACTTACTACAAAATCTTTTAAAGATTTACTTTTAAAATAGTTTTCAGAAGTAAAGACCATTGTTATAAAAAATAGTACTAACGAGATAGTAGTACCTACGGCAAATCCTGCTAATAGCCCTAAGAATCTGTCAATAAAACCGTTTCTCATAAACGAAATTATAGCAAGAAATTTATAAACTATAAAAACACATAAAATTAAAGAGATAACATAGGATATAACACCGGCTATAATTATTCTTATAACCTCATTCTCCATATATTTCCCGATTAGTTCAGAAATATACGGATATAAGAAATATCCTAACATTATAGAAGTAATAAAACCGAGTATTCTAGTTGAAAACCCGATTATACCTTGATATAAGCCGAAAAATGAGAAAAGAGTAATAATAGCAAAAATAGTAATATCAAAAAATGTAATCATTATTGTTAACTTCTATTGAATAATTGGATTTAAATCTTATATACTTTAAGAGGTGATCTATAAAGATATTTTAAAGCTAGCTAAATTCTTTCTTGCTGCAAATTGTAAGATTTTTTTGAAATAGGAACTACTATTACTACAAAAATCTTATTCATTTTCGCTAAAAAAGCTCTTTAATTATCAATTAAAATATCTTTATAGATCACCTCTAATATTATAATTAAAGTTTTATTTATGGGCGATAAAATTTTTCATAACTTATCCGGTAAAACACTCGTTGCTACACCGCATGTAATTACAAAAGGTATTTACCATAAATCCTTAATTTATATGTTATCACACACGGAAGAAGGAGCAATAGGGTTAATATTTAACCGCTTAGTAAATCATATAGATTTAAAATCATTTTTTAAAATAAAAAATGACGAAATAACAACCCCAGTTATGGTTCCTATATATCTTGGCGGACCCGTAGAACATGAAAAAGGTTTTTTTCTTCATTCTAGCGATTATAATAAAAATTTGTTATTGGACTTCCAGAATGATTTAGCAGTAAGCTCTAATTTAGAAATTTCAGAAGATATAACTTTCGGTAAAGGGCCTAAAAATAGCTTATTCATTGTCGGTTATACCGCATGGAAACCAGGGCAGCTTGAAGAAGAATTAGAAAAAAACCTATGGTTGGTTATGGATTGTAATAAAGAATTTATTTTTGCCGATAATCCTGAAAGTAAATGGCATAATGCATTAAAACATTTAGGCATTGATGAAATACATTTCTCATCACAAATAGGAAATGCTTAGAGATTACCTGTTAACCATTTTTCGGTAAGCCTAAGCAATAATGCTTTAAAAATTTTCCCTGGCTGCTAATTAAATACACAAAATTAGAATGTTGTAATTCATATTCGTTTGTTTTTACATCAAATATTTTGGATGTATAGAAGACCTTAAATTGATCTGCTAATTGTTCAATATCTTGGACTCTTCCTGTTAAACCTATAAAATTACCATCTATTTTTTCTAAATATTTTTTTAATACCTCACTTGTATCATGCTCAGGATCTAGAGTAATAAAAACTACTTGTACTACAATATTCTCTTTCTTCAAAATCTTAATAATATCTTCTACTCTTTTTAGTGCTTGGTTGTCATATAAGGAATAGGTAGTACCAAAATAAATCAAACTTAAATGACCTTGCAAATGGGTACTATCAAATTTCTTTCCTTCTTGATCTATAAGAGTGAACTTAATTTTAGGTGAATCGTCCATATTACTAGTTTTTGCACCAATCTTAAGCTTAGACGGAGTTAATGAAGAATAACATAAACATATTACGCCCGTAATCATAGCTAGGGCTATAAAAATTTTTATAATATACATTTGGTTTTTATTATTTCTCATAACCTAAGTAATTATTAATATTTATTTATAATAAAACTTATTCTTATCATATATGCAATAAAAATCATCTTTTACTGTATTAAATAATCGTAATATCTAAATTGTGATATTTTTATCATATACATATTTTTAGTTAAAATAAATTAATTAATTTATTAACTAAGTTGAAATTTTTTAAGTTAATCTTACAGTTAAGATTATTAAATAAAAAAACAACTGATAAGGATAATTAATATGTTAGATTGGTCAAAAATGACTAAAACACACCAACAGCAAGAAATAGAAAAATCTGTTCTTGAAATATTAGAACCTGTTAAGCTTATAAATGAATATGAGCAGAAATATGCACCTATTATTAATCAAAGTAATAAAGCTATAGTCACCTTAGGACCAAACAAAGAAGATTTAAATATTCTAACTAAATTTTTTAAAGATAAACAATTAGAAGTTAAGAGTGATCAATTTGGAAATTTTGAATTTATTGGAACAAGCAAACATGATGATAAAATAGACATCTTTAATGTTCTTGCAAATAAAAATCAACCGAATTTAATGATTTATAACAGTAATTATTTAAATAACAACCATTCATTTGCCCAGTCAATTCTTAATACATTTTTTTTACAAAAGATTTTAGATACTAAACCAACCAAATTTATTTTAGTAATAAAAGATATTGCCATACAAAACGCTCAATCGCCTGATACTCAAAATAAGATAAAAGAGCTTACTAGTGTATTATGGGAATTTACTAATTTATTTGAATTCATGGACACAGATAATAATATATCCGTAATTTTTACCGACACAATAAATGAGAAAACTCAGATTCAAATATCTAATATTTTTAATGAAGCTCTTAAAGAAAAAAGCTTTAGTGAAAAACAAAAATCTATTATTGCTAAATTAACATCCAATTCATACTTTTTCCCTAAGCCTAGTAATAAGCCAAAATACGGAAAAATATTAAAGATAATATATGATAAAGATTATATCACACCTAATAAAAGTAATAAAATAACCATCAATGATTATAATTCACAAGAAATTTTAAGTGCAATAAAGATGATTAATCTAGAAATAAAATCTAATATAGATGCACTTAAAACATAAATAGATAAAATATGGGATAAAGAAAAAAATACAATATTTGATCCATCTAAAAATCAAAAATTAGTACAATTAATAAAAATCCTAAATGATTCTCAAACTAGGAACAATAAAGACAAGACTATAGCAAATTTTCTTAAAGTTAGTGATGAATTATATTCTATTTTGCAAATTTCAAAACCGGAAGATAGTTTAAATTCTCTTATAAATTATTTGAAATATTTTTCCAATATCAATAATTTTCAAGAGAATTCAAATTTAATTAATTCTTCAGAGTGGTTTGATAATTTATTTAGCGATGTAGCAAGCTATAATATAAATGGAGAATTATTAGTAGCTTTCATAGCAATGATAGAGAGTACTAAAGATTCGTTTCTTAAAAAATTAAATGAAACTGTTCAGAACTTTTATAATAACATAAAAACTAACAAAACTTTAGATACTGCAGAAGTTAATGATATATTTAAGCTAAGAGAATTTTTAACAAGAATTAAAACCGCTAATATAAAAAATTTAGAAGATATTAAAACTAACTTAAAATCAAATTTAATAAATTTATCTTTGAATTTATCTATAGATAAAAATATTACTAATTTACAAAAACTAATAAATCCCATAAATGAAGAAGATGCTAAATCGCTATGGGAATATATTGCCGGTTCTATAACAGAAATTATTAAAGACGAAGATATAAATATAGTAATCTATAATAAGCTACTTACTTCTAAAATACTTCCACAACAAGAGATAGATACTTATAATAAGTTAGAGACATTATTAAAAGATGCTTATGACAATATGTCTAAAAAACATAAGGAAGAACAATTATTAAAAAGCACCTATGAAGAGATACCAAAGAATATAAAGAAGAACAATTTTTTAAGCGTCAATTAGCTGAAATTTATTGCCAAAAAGCCAAAATCTCCACAATAACGCCGAATCAATCAATAGAGTTATATAAAAAAGCTGCTGAACTTGGCTCTGTTAAAGCAAATATAGAACTCGGAACTATAGAACTCAGCAAGAAGAATTATTATGAAGCTCTCAAATATTTACACTTAACTCCCGATGCAACCGGCGTATTAAAAGCTTTTGAAAGCTTAATCAATACTCATAAATCAGAAATAATAAGCAAAATACCACAGGGTGGTATCGAAGATATAACAAAATTATCTTTAGTATTAACTGAAGCATATTTAGAACAAGCAAAATATTTTAAGAGTAAGGGGCTAACAAAGTTAGCAGGAGATGCACAAGAATTAACAAGAATAGCATTTTTGGATATTATAACAGCAACAATAACCATAGATGAATATAACAATAATATAATATTACATAACCTTTATAAATGTCTAAGTACTTTATACTCCTCTCTTGATACTCAGCTTAAATTTAATAAAATAGCCGCAAAATATAAAGATTTTACTCAACAATTTAATAATACGGGAAAAGATGAGAACCCATATCTACTTAGCCTTAAGGATATACCTAACGATTATAATGAAGATTCTAGCAATATGTTAGGTGCTTGTTATAATTCCTCAGAGTATCCTCAATGAGAAAAATTTAATATCTCTTAATACAATTTTTATAGACAAGTAGAAATGTGGTGCTAGTATAAAAATAGCTATATTTAACGATGAATTAGATTATGACAAATAATCAATTTTCCGAAGATACCAAAAAAATCGCCGATCAAATAAAAGATGCATTAATGGGTATTAGTGACGATCTTGTACTTGAGAGTAAAGAGGTGGAGGAAATTTTTGAAGAATTAAGCCAAAATGAAGAGTTTGAGTATGAGATAGAGCGGATACTTGCTATCTTAAACGAACAAACTATGGATTTAACTCAACTGCAAAGCCGAATTATCTTATTAATCCGTAAGTATTTAGGTAAAACTAAAAACTTAAAGCTTAAAATGCTTAAAATGGATGAGAAGCTCATTAACAAGAATGTTGCCGAAGTCAGTAATTATTTAATGCATCAGCATTCTAAAATAGTGAGAGATGCTAATAAAAACCTTGCAAACCCAAAAGATAAATTGCAAGGTATAACGCGGCAAGCTAGAATGGACTTAAAGCGTTTAATAAAGAGCTTTGCCGTTTATCAAGTTTATATGTTTATGAATCCAAAAAGAATAGCAGGAGAAACAAAGCTAATGAACTTCGCCTATAATATGATCAGAGGGGGAATGAAACTCGCTAAAAAATATGAAGGCGGCAAGGAAAAAGACATTAAATCATATTCACCTAGACTTATTAAAAAACTTGAAAAAGCTCATGCCGGCTTTAAAAAAAGTGGCGGTATATCAATTTAACTATTGTATCTTTTTATAAAGAGCTTATATTAAACTATAGTAAACGCAGTTGAATTATGTGCTATTTATAGGAAATGTTTTATTTTTTAAGAATATAGCGAATGCCAGCGAATAGCTAACCCATTTACGGCATGAGATATGTTTTTAAAAAATTAAAATATAATGTATAAATCGTATATAATTCAACTGTGTTTACTATAAAATTAATATTATGATAGGTATCAAGCTTTCAACTTAAATTATTCATGTAAACTTAATATTTCGGAACTAATAACTTGGGTACATCTTGGCTGCAGTACTCAAGAAAAACACCACGCTCAACCTGTAAAAATTAACATACAATTTGTTATGCAGAAATCGTACGACTAGTACAAAAACTTTCTCAAGAAAATCACTTTAATCTTATCGAGTATTTAGCTGCACAAATATATGATATTATTTATCAAAATTTTATCGAATCTAAATTAGAAAAGATTTTTCTAAACGTAACCGTTACTAAATTAAAATCACCGGTTTCAGGAGTGCATGGCGGAGTTTCTTTTTCTTATTCCGGAAAGGATATATACTACAAGTCAATGAAGAGTTGGGTAGACGAAGCTTAATTTGAAAAAGAGCAAGGAGATTGTAAGCCGAGGAACGGAGCGTATAATAATACGTGAGTACCGAAGGACTTACAAAGCGACGAAGTCAATTTTTCAAATTCAGCGAGTATACTATGATTTATATTTCTATAGGCAGTATTTAGGTAATAGACTTTTAAATATTAAAAAAGCTCTAAATTTACTAAAAAGCTGTAATTTTAGATTTCTTAAGCAATCTATTATTTTTGAAACACAAGTTATTCTACCACCTAATGCCGATAAAGCTTGGAATAAGTCATATTTAAATATGGTGGTGCGGGGTAAAAGTACTTTAACGCCTAGTAAACTTCTAATTGAGCTTAAAAAGATTGAAAAACAACTAGGTCGAGCAGACTCTTACGATAAATGGTCTCCAAGAGTTATTGACTTAGATATCCTACTTTGGAGTAATTGCCATATAGATTTACCTGATTTAAAAATACCGCATCCTGAATTATTAAACAGACCGTTTCTTATTCATCTAATTGCAGGTTTAAGCTTGGAATGTCGTTATTCATGTCCGACTAATAATTTTTACAATAATAAAACCTTTGCAGAAATAGCACATTTAATTGAAAATCAAGGAGTTATACGCTCTCTTGTTTTAAATCCTCAATTTATCGGTATTTTAAATATTACTCCTGATTCTTTTTCTGATGGAGGATTAAATTTTCATAAAGAAGATGCCGTTAGAAATTTTGTACGCTTGATAAATGAAGGGGCTACAATAATTGAGCTTGGATCACAATCAACACGTCCTTCTGCTTTAATTATTAATGAAGATGAAGAATATGAAAGGCTTGAGAATGTTCTTGAAGAGCTTAGGGAAGTTATAGTCAGTATTGATAGTTTTACTCCTGAAGTAATTAAAAATGTTTTAAAAAAAATACCCTATTTCCTGTATAAACTTGGTTAAAAATAATCTAGATAATTATACATTACGATTAATTGCCGATTATAATTGTAAAATTATTACTATGCACTCATTAACCGTTCCACCGCAAAAACAAAAATGTCTTGATTTCGATAACTCTCCACTTGCTAGCTTAAATATATGGGCAGAGCAAGAAATAACAAGATTAGAAAAATGTGGATTTGATAGAAAAAATATCATTCTTGATCCTGGAATTGGTTTTGGAAAATCCGTTTATCAAAATTTATATATATTACAACATATTAAAAAATTTAAAAATCTAGGATGTGAGATATTGGTAGGACACTCACGAAAATCTTATATTTCTGCTTTTTATAATTCCAAAGCATCGGAAAGAGATTTAGAAACAATAGCAATATCAAAATATTTAACAAAGCATGGAGCTGATTATTTACGAGTGCATAATGTTATAGATCATCAAAGATTTTTTGTAACAGACCATATGACTAGGCACTGTTAACAAAGTTATTTTAATTGATAATTAAAGGGATTTTTTAGCAAAAATTAATAAGATTTTTGCTGGAATAGCTAGTCCTATTTCAAAAAAATCTTATAATTTGCAGTAAAAAAGAATTTAATTAGCTTTAAAATTAACTTTGTTAACAGTGCCTAAACATTCATCTCATGAAAAATAGAAAAATCATCGGTATAATGGCATGTGACCCACAAGGGGTGATAGGTAATAAAGGTCAGATGCCTTGGTCTTATATTAAGGAGTTTGAATATTTTTATCAGACGGTAAAATATAATATTATAGTCATGGGACGAAAAACCTTTGACTCTATACCTGCAAAGATTTTAAAAAATTGTATTTGTATTGTTTTTTCAAGAAATACACCATTACAATCTTATAATAATATATTTTTTATTAAATCTTTAGATGATTTTTGGCGGGTAATAAAGCCTTTTACTGATAAGAAAATTTTTATGGTTGGAGGGGCAGAAATAGCGACTCTTTTCCTAGAACAAAATCTTATTGATGAATTTTTACTTACAAAAATAAATAAAAATTATGATGGAGATACTTTTTTTCCTATTGATTTTCTAGCAGAATGGCATCCTGTAATAATAGATAAAACAAATGATTATCAAATTTACAAATTCATTAAATAAAGAGGTAAGATGAAATTTTTAGAACAGCTTAATATAGATCTTGAACAATATAATCTTTTAAATCATCCATTTTATCAATTATGGAATATGGGGAAACTTACTCATTATACTTTACAAATTTACGCAAAAGAATATTATCATCACGTTACAGCTTTCCCACGTTATATAAGTGCAATACATTCCAAATGTAGTGATATACAAGCTAGGCAAATATTACTTGGTAATCTTATAGAAGAAGAGCAAGGTGAAAAAAATCACCCGGAACTATGGAAACGTTTTGCTGAAGGGCTTGGATGTTTAAGAAGCCAGCTCACTTCAGAACCTAAATTAAACTCAACTCAAAAACTTGTTCAAGGTTATTTTAACTTAACAGAGAAATCTTTTTCTATAGGTCTTGGAGCACTTTATGCTTATGAGCGTCAGACTCCTGAAGTATCTGACTCTAAAATTCAAGGGTTACAAAAATTTTATGGAATTTCAGATTACAGAACTTTACAATTTTTCATTGTTCATAGTAAAGTTGATCAATGGCATACACAAGAATGTGCAAATTTGATTAATAATTTAAGCTCAAAAGAACAAAAATTAGTATATCAAGGAGCGATAAAAGGTGCAAAACTACTATGGCAATTTCTAGACGGTATACCTCGAGTAAATGAAGAGTTGGTATACGAAAGTCAATTTTAAAAAGAGCAAGGAGTTCAAAGTCCTCGGAGCGGAGTGTATACTTAAACGTTCAGCACCACAGCTCTTGTAGAACGACGTAGCCAATTTTTGAAATTCTACCTGAGTATACAACGTATCAATAATTTAACTATTATTCTCTTTCATAAAATGAAAAATATCTTCCTACATTCCTTAAGCCTTGAAAATTATCGTAATTTTAAAAATCTTGAATTAAAAACAGATAATACACCAATAATTTTAATAGGTGAAAACGGTAGCGGTAAAACTAATATTTTAGAAGCTATATCACTATTTTATCCAGGCAGGGGCTTGCGATCAGCGAAACTTGCCGATATATGCAAGGCTTCAGAAGATCAGTGTCTAGTTAAAGCTCTATTGCAAAGCAAATTAGGGCTTGCAGAATTTACCACACAATTTAAACGTAGCTCTAATAGAAGAATAACCGAGTATAACGAAAGTAAAATAGCCAATAATGAGTTAAGTAAATTTACCAGCATGGTATGGCTGACTCCGCAAATGGAAGGTATCTTTACAAGCGGTAGTAGTGATAGAAGAAAATTTCTTGATAGAATAGTTTATAATTTTGATTCAAAGCATGCAGAATTAGTTAGTAAATATGAATATTACATGTATGAGAGAAATAAAATTCTAGCAGAAGATATAAGAGATGATAATTGGCTGAAAATCATCGAAGAAAAAATGGCTGATATATCTAGTCATATTGCTAATAATCGCTTAAAAACCTTAGAATTTATGCAGCAAGCAATAGATGAACTTGAAAATGAGTTTCCAAAAGCCGATTTATCGATTGACGGCATTGTTGAACAAAAAATATTAGACGGCGAAGAAAATATTGTTAATTTTATTACTGCAGAACTTTATCAAACAAGAAGCAAAGATAAACTACTTGGTCGCACTAGTTTTGGAGTTCATAAAAGCGACTTTTTAGTAAAGCATCAAAAGAAAAATATCTTAGCCAAATTCTGTTCTACCGGTGAACAAAAAGCTATATTAATTGCAATAATTCTTGCTGAAATGAATTATGCTATAAAGCTAACTAAAATAGCACCGATTTTACTTTTAGACGAAGTCTTTGTGCATCTAGACGACAAAAGACGAGGGTATTTAATCGAATTTTTTACCGCTTTAAACATGCAACTATGGGTTACCGCTACCGATCTAGAGGGAATAGAAAATTTTGCAAGTAAAGCACAATTGATTAAGTTATAATTATTTAGCTTGGATTATTTTTAAATAACCTAAATTGGCATATTCTATAATTTTTTGATCAAAACACGCATTAGTAGTTCTAGTAGCTGCTATAATAAATCTATCTGCCGGGTCTTTATGTTCATAATGAGGTAAGAGGCAGCTTTGTATTAAAATTGAAACCGACAGGTCAATTAAATTTAAGCCAGGTATAGATAGTAACTTATCAATCCAATCATTTAACTCAATTGAAAATGCTATTTTACCTTTATTTTCAAGCATTACTATTTCCCATATAGATATAGCAGATATATATAGCTATTTTGCTCTCTTATTTTATCTATTAAATTGATTTGTGCTTCAGATAATCTAATTCCTTCTACATACCAAATTAATATATGAGTATCTAAAATCAACCCATCTTGGTTACTAGCCTCAATATCAGTCATTATTTACTTCCCAGTCAGATTCACAAGAAAAATTTACTATATCATCATTAATTTTAACAGTACCTCTTAAACAACCAAAATAACTTTTTTTATTTTCTTTGGTATAAGTATCTAGAGGCACTACCTTAGCAACCGGCAATTTTCTTTTTTTAATAATAAAAGAATTATGTTTACTTTTAACTTGATCAACTAGATTTAAGAAATGCTTTTTAAACTCAGTAACAGATATTTGAACATTACTATTTTTCATAATATAAATACAATTAATATTTATCTTAATACTATATGACTACTAAATATAGGTTATATAGTACTTAGAGTATAGTCATAAAATATAAAAACAGCAAACTAAATTTAAAGTTTTTTGTATGTAAAATCTATTGCTTAATCTTTTAAAACTCCTTAGAATTATTTTTTTATTTAAGAAAAATATATGACAACACAAGCTAATAAAATATCCTACGATGAAGTACCTTACTCTCCATTTACTTTCAGTTATACCTCCCCACCGTATTTAAGAACTATCGGTAAGCTATTTGGACTAAACCCTCCGCCTCTTGAAACTGCTAAAGTACTTGATATCGGTTGTGGAGTTGGTGTTAATCTGCTTAACTTTGCTGAAATATATCCTAAATCACAATCTCTAGGTGTTGACTTATCCAAAACACAAATAGAATTAGGTAAAAAAATTATCAGTGATTTGAAAATAAAAAACGCCGAACTAAAAGCATTATCTATATTAGACCTTGATGAGTCATACGTTAAGTTTGATTATATAGTTTGTCACGGCATATATTCGTGGGTGCCTAAAGAAGTACAAGATAAAATACTCGAAGTCTGTAATAAACTGCTAAATCAAAACGGTATCGCTTTCGTAAGCTATAATACGCTGCCTGGCTGGAATATGCAGAGAACAATACGTGAAATGATGATGTTCCATTCAGAGCTATTTAATACTAGCCATGATAAATTACAGCAAGCTAAATTACTTTTAAAGTTCATCAATGACTCATTAGAAAGCTCTACAACACCTTATTCTAATTTCCTACGAGATGAAACAAAATTATTATCTGCATATACGGACTCATATGTATTGCATGAATATTTAGGTGAAATTAATACAGGTACATATTTTCACCAATTCATAGAAAAAGCTCAAAAAAATCATCTAAATTACTTAGGTGATACGTCGCTTACTGCAATGTTTATCGGTAATTTACCGGCTAAAGCAGCAGAACAACTACAAGCTGTTAACGATATTGTTCGTACAGAGCAATATATGGATTTTATCACTAATAGAAAATTCCGTTCGACATTATTATGTCATCAAAACATACCTATAAACAGAAAAATTGAATTTAATAATTTAAAAGGGTTTTATACTAGCCTTAATATTAGACCGGTAACTCCAGAAAAAGATGTTGATTTAACTAACGAACAGGAAAATGTTAGCTTCTATTACGAAAATTTACCTGATCCTTTTATTTCAACCACTTCACCGATTATGAAAGCTATTTTATATGTATATGCTGAAAATATTAGCAATCCGATAAGCTTAGAACAAGTAGCAAAAGAAGCTTTTAAAAAGCTTGGTAAATATCAATTACAAGATTTCTTAGCAGCATTAGAACAGCATTTTATCACATTCATTTTTCAAGGTTATCTAAAAATATTTGAGACCAAGCCGCATGCTATAGCAACTATCACCGAAAAACCCAAAACTAGCGAATTTGCAAGATACCAAGCAAAACAAGCACATTTTAATAATGTAACTAGCGTGTTTAGCGTCACTAATAGACTTAACGATATGGTAGGTATACCGATACATGAAAAATATATTTTAGAAATGTTAGACGGTACGCATAATATTGATGATATTAAGAAAGTAGTTCTTGAAAAAATTAATTCAAAACTTTTAACCGCTCGTGACGATAAAGGGCAAGAAGTAACTGATCCAAAACTATTAAAAGAATTTGTTGACTATGTAGTTACTGCATCCCTTGAGAAATTTCGGATGAACTATCTGTTAGTAGGGTAAGTTAGTATGACCTTGTCGTCATTGCGAGCGACTAAAAGGAGCATGGCAATCCAGCAGAAATATACTTCGAGTAATGAAGAGTAGCTATACGAAGTTAGTTCAACTTAGAAAAGAGTAATAGGTCCGTAAACCAAGCGTTGTTGTATGGCTTGTTTATGTCATTCCTGCGAAAGCAGGAATCCAAAAAAAAGCATAAATATAGCAAATTTTTTAAATTAAAAGCTCGATTTATCTCGCTTTATGATGGATTCCTGCTTTCGCAGGAATGACACCGAGCGTGTTTTTCGAGCCATGCAACAAGACCGCAGCCATGGCTGCGTGGTAATCTCATGAAATAATAACAAACTCCTGAGATTGCTTCGTCAATTTACTATTGTAAATTTCCTCGCAATGACAAAAAATATACTCCTGTGAAATGAAGAGTTGTTATACGAAGTTCAACTTGAAAAAGAGCAAGGAGTCTATAAGCCGAGGAGCGGAACGTATACTTAATACGTGAGCATCCGAGAACTTACAAAGACGACGTAGCCAATTTTTCAAGTGGGGCGAGTATCTACGCTACTAATTTTTCACGTAATACTTCAACTAACTTATTAATTGCTTCGGTTGGGTGGATGTTTTCAAGGATAGCAAGCTCGCCTGCGAGTCTATTTAAAGCTGATTCGTAGAGTGTTCTTTCACTGTAAGAACGATCATTATCAACATTTTTATGTAAGTCCCGTAATACTTCGGCTATGGCTACAATATTACCTGAGTTAATTTTGCCTTCATATTCTTGGGCTCTTCTACTCCACATTCTATTTCCTTGTTTTGGTTTACCTTGAAGAGTTGAATATATGACATCTAAATCTTTTCTGCTTGCAACCGCTCTAAGACCAACAACCGCAGCTCTACTAACAGGCACTTTTAATGTCATTTTATCTTGCGAAAAGGAAATTACATATACTTTAATTTCAGTACCTGCAATAGTATGATATTCAATATTTGTTATTTCACCAACTCCATGTGCAGGATAGACAATTCTCTGCCCTATTTTAAACTCGGATTTTTGTTCGGTTTTATTTTCGGATTGTGTTGTATTTGCCATTATTAATTCCTCCGTAGTGGTTTTAGTGCCTAAGAACTTAATGTTAGACTATTATTTTCTATAGCATAGCACATTTTGCTTCTATTATAAAGTAGATATTTTTATTGAAATAAAATTGATATGCTTTTATTGTAGAGAAAGTTAATAGTTAAGGGAAAGTTATGCGAAGTATTTTTATCGTGCCGATATTTTTATTATTTTTGAGTAGTTGTTCAGAAGAAAAAACACAAAATAAGAACCAAGAAGAGAAACAAATAATAGGGCAGGAAACTCTGCAAAACAACAACACTTCTCAAGAAATAAATCAAGAAGCAGTAAATTCTGAAAATGCAGCTGAATCGATAGCACCTGCTAACGATAATAATCAGACTGATGAAGTATCAACGCCGGCTTCACAAGAACAAAAAAATCCTGAAATAAAACCTGTTAAAGTTACTTTTAAAGTTGATGATAATGATATCGTTCTCGGTAACAAAAAATCAAATGTTATAGTAGTCGAGTATTTTTCTCCTACCTGTCCGCATTGTGCTTATTATCATCAAACAATTTTTCCGGAACTTAAGAAAAAATATATAGATACTAATAAAATTGCATATGTGGTTCGTGAATTTATTGCTACAAAACAAGATTTAGACGCTGCAATTTTAGCCCGCTGCAAGGGTGATATAAATAGTTTTGTACAGTTTCATAATATCATATTACAACAACAAGATAAATGGGCATATAGCAATAAATACAGAGAATTATTAACTGATATAGGTCAGCTTGGCGGTGTTCCTCCGGAAGAATATAAGCAATGTTTAAATAGTGATAAAATTACTGAAACGCTAATTGCTAATACTAATTTTGTAGCAAAAGCACCAAAATTTATAGGTACTCCTTCTTTCTTCGTTAACGGAGTACAAACCGGAAATTATAGTATAGATAGTATTTCTACGGCAGTCGATAAAGCTTTAGAGGAACAGAAAGAAAAAGCAAAAAATGAGATGAGTTTGTAATTTTGACAGTAGATCGTCATTGCGAGCAGTCGTTAGACTGCGTGGTAATCTCGTCAAATATCCTGCGATTGCTTCGTCGACGCCTATGGCGTCTTCTCGCAATGACGGAGATAAACTAATGAATACGGAAAAACTAAAAGATATCAAAGCAAGAATTAAAGACTTAAAAACTCCTAAGTTTTCTAATCCTAAAATTCGGCAAGAAATTAGCCCGTTCACTATCGCTGTAGATTTAGTTTCAGGTACAATGGTAGGTGTCGTAATTGGAAGATTTACGGATAAGTTTTTTAATTCTAAACCTTTATTTCTTATTATATTTACAATAATAGGAATGATTGCCGGCTTTAACATTATAAGGCAAAAAGTGAATAATAAAAAGTAAGGAAATGACTCATAGCCCTTTAGCACAATTTGATATCAAAAAATTGATAGACATCAAAATGTTCGGTTTTGACGTCAGCTTTACTAATTCGAGTATATATATGTTACTTGCTAGCATCTTAGCCTTAACTTATTTTTACTTAGCTTTTTATAACCGGAAATTAGTACCTTCTAGATTACAAGTAAGTGCTGAAATAGTTTATAATCTTGTAGCTGATATGTTAAATCAGAATATAGGAGTAAAAGGACGCAAATTTATTCCGTTAGTTTTTAGTTTGTTTATTTTTATTTTATTCTGTAATTTACTTGGTATGACACCTTATAGCTTTACTGCTACTAGTCATATTATCGTTACTTTTACCTTAGCAATTCTAGTATTTTTAACGGTCACTATAGTCGGTTTCGTAAAACACGGCTTACGTTTTTTAACTCTTTTTTTACCACACGGTACTCCTTTATGGTTAGCACCGTTGATGATAGTAATTGAACTGTTTACATATTTAGCAAGACCGGTTAGTTTATCATTGCGACTCGCCGCTAATATGATGGCGGGACATGTTTTATTAAAAGTAATAGCCGGTTTTACCGTTTCATTAATGATTTACTTGAAATTTCTGCCAATCCCTCTTATGGTGATACTAATTGGGTTTGAAATTTTTGTTGCAATACTTCAAGCTTATATTTTTACTATTTTATCTTGTATGTATCTTAATGATGCTATTAATTTACACTGATGCGAATAGCGGATTATTACATAATTCGCTATTCGGTTAGCAATAATTTATATACCTTGAGTAAATGAAGAGTTGGTATACGAAGCCAATTTTTTAAATTCAGCGAGTATATATTTATTTTTTGATTAATTAAAAGTTAGGTTTTTTATGGATATGGTTTCTTTAAAATTTATTGGTATAGGGCTTATGGCTATTGGCATGTACGGTGCGGCTCTAGGCGTTAGTAATATATTTAGCTCTCTACTTAGTTCAATAGCACGAAACCCTTCAGCTGCAGAAAACTTACAAAGAATGGCTCTGATCGGTGCAGGTCTTGCTGAAGCAATGGGACTTTTTTCCTTTGTAATTGCTATGTTACTTATTTTTTCTTAAAATTCATTTTTAAATAAGATGCCTCAATTTGATATTGCTACCTATTATTCACAAATTTTTTGGCTTATCGTTACTTTCGGCTTATTGTATATCTTTGTTTATAAATTTATCACTCCAAAAGCCGAAGAAATTTTTAATAATAGACAGACAAATATTCAAGATAATATTACGCAAGCCGATACGCTAACCCAAGAAGTAGAAAAGCTAAATAAATATTATAACGAGGAAATAGACAAAACAAATACCGAAATAAATAGGCTAAAAAAAGAAAAAATAGACTCTTTAGAATCAGAATTTTTAATTAAAAAAAAGAATCTAGAGCAGGATTTAAAAAACTCTATAAATCAAAATATTGAAGATATAAATTTAGCTGCTAAGCAATTTAGAACTAATAAAAGCGAAGCAATCATAAAGCTCGCAGTTAATATTATTGAAAAAATAGCCGGAACTAAAGCAGATATGAATTTACTACAAAATATAAAAGTAAAATAATGAATTTCCTAGATGAAAGCTTTTGGCTTGCCGTTAGTTTTGTAATTTTTGTATATTTAATTTATAGACCGGCAAAAAAAGCCATTTTAAATTCTTTAGATGCTAAGATTTTAGAAGTCCAAGAAAAAGTTCTAAAAGCTGAAAAGTTAAAAGAAGATGCTGCTTTGCTCTTTGAACAAACCAACGCACAAATACAAAAATTAGAAACTTTACGCTCTCAAATGATAGAAGAACGCAATGAAGTTACTAAGAAAATCATTCAAGAAAAAACTAAAGAAATTGAAGAATTTTTAGAGCATAAAAAATCTGATGCTATACAGTTAATTCAAAACCAAAAATCAACCGCAACTAAAGAGCTACAAGATGAATTTTGTGATGAAGTGATAAAACTTGTTTCCGAATATTTTCAATCAGCTAAATTTTCAGAAAGCAATATCGCTAAAAATTTAATGGATAAATCTGATTTTCCTCAGGAGGAGGATAAATCTACATAGCCACACTAACCGCTACCTAGCAATTTCCTTAAGATTTCCTCGTCATTAATACATACCCGTAATATTGAGCCGTCAATAAAATATTCTGGATGTTCGAGTCAATCATAAATTTTGTGTAAGTATCTAAAATTCATTTTCTAATAATTCATATTTAAAATCTCCGCAAAGTATCTCAAATTGATTTAAAGCAAGGGACCATTCTCTAATGGGCATGGTCCATTTTTTTGCAGCATTTTTTAGAGCCAGAAAGACGATTTTTGTAATAGATTTATCATCTGGAAAAACTCCCTTATTTTTGATAATTTTACGGATTTGACGATTTACCGATTCAATCGTATTAGTAGTATAGATGACCCTTCTAATTTCTTCTGGAAAGGCAAAAAAAGGCACTATTCCAGTTCAATTACGTTTCCATATATCAGAAATAACCGGATATTTGCTATCCCATTTTTTAGCAAACTCTTCTAATGCTAAATTTGCCATGCTCTCATTATTTGCTGTATAGATTTGTTTTAAGTCAGCCGTTACTTCTTTAAGATCTTTATAAGAAACATATTTTACAGAATTACGAACCATATGCACGATACAAAGTTGTACTATAGTATTTGGAAAGATACTGTTTATAGCATCTCTAAAGCCTTTAAGCCCATCAATACATGCTACATAAATTTGTTCTATACCTCGATTTTTTAGCTCGGTTACAACTTGCATCCAAAATTTTGCACCTTCATTTTTGCTAATCCAAATACCAAGCAACTCTTTCTTACCTTCTGTATTAACTGCAATAGCAAGGTAAACAGCTTTATTTATAACCATATTATTATCTCTTGCTTTTACCATTATACAGTCTAAATAAACAATCGGATATATCCTATCTAAAGCTCTGTTCTGCCATCTTATTACATCTTCCATTACTCCATCGGTAATGGTAGAGATAAGTTCCTTGGAAACTTCTGTATGGTAGATTTCTTCTAAATGTGATTGTATCTCGCTCATAGTCATACCTCGAGCGTAGAGGGAAATAACCGTATCATCAAATCCGGAAAATCTTCTAACTCCTTTAGGGATTAGTTGCGGTTCAAACTCACTATCTCTATCACGTGGTACATCAATTACTATTTTTTGACCGCTCTCGTCTATTATTGTTTTTTCTGTTGTACCATTCCTACGATTGCTATCTATCTTCGCTACTTTGCTATGCCTAGAATATCCTAATTCATGATTTAGTTCACTTTCCAATATTCTTTCTACTAGACGCTTCTTTAGTTGCTGAAACAGTCCATCTTTACCAAATAGCTCAGAAGGATTAGCTTGCGATAATAGCTCTTCTACTAGTTCATTATTTATATTTGTTTTTGCTGTCTCTTGTTCTAATTTTTTAGCCATATTTTCCTTTGGTTAAGTCGTTATTTCTTACAGTAATTCTTTATCTGCTTTTTTTTAACTTACACAAATTATATGACTGACTCATAAAATTTGAGGGGCGAATTTAATGCCTATTTTAGAATTTACACACTTATATATCCAGAGCCAACGAACTAGGTGACAGTGAACGGTCACCTTAACAAATCATTAATGCTTACTTTAGATCTAGTAGTTTTATCGACTTGCTTTATGATGACTACGCAGTAAAGCCCAGGCTTACCTACTTCCTTAGCAGGTAATACTCCTGGAACTACAACAGAATAAGCCGGAATTCTGCCGTAAATAATTTCACCTGTATCTCTGTATATTATTTTTGTAGAGCTACCGATAAACACTCCCATACTAATTACTGCTCCTTCTTCTACTATTACCCCTTCTGCTATTTCCGATCTTGCACCGATAAAACAATTATCTTCAATGATAACGGGCTTTGCTTGTAGCGGTTCAAGTACCCCTCCTATTCCCGTACCACCTGAAATATGGCAATTCTTACCGATTTGAGCACATGAGCCGATAGTAGCCCATGTATCAATCATTGTTCCCTCATCTATATAAGCACCTATATTAATGAAAGAAGGCATAATTACAACATTTTTAGCTATATAAGTACCGGTTCTAACAACAGCTCCGGGAACTTTACGTATAGCTGCTTCTTTGAATATATTTTTATCAGTATCCGCAGAAAATTTAGGAGCAACTTTGTCATACCAACTATTATAATTGTTATTATAAAGTTGCGATTCCGTAGTGATAAAATATAGCAATATAGCTTTCTTTACCCATTCATTAACTTCCCAACTATTTTCTTTCTTTTCACAAACACGAATTGTACCTTGATTTAAGCTTTCTATAATATCATTAAGTGTTTTTTTAAATGTTATAAGCTTTGAAGAATCTTGAAGAAGTTTGTCCTTAATTTGCCAAGCTTCTTCAATTTCTTTAATAAGAGAGGACATATCTTTTAACTGTTTTATTGCCAAAAATAATAAATGAGATTATCATGAAGTCAAACATAATAATTATAATTAACTATGTATATTACTTGCCCAAATTGCCAAACAAGATTTATCGTTACAAGCAATCAAATAGGTATTAACGGACGACGAGTAAAATGTTCCAAATGTAGCCATTTTTGGTATCAAAAATTAGACTATAATACTAGTAAATTAAATGACTTTAAAGATAAAGTAAACACGGAAACTATTAAAACTCCTATTAAAAATCATTATAATGCTAATGTGCCGGTTATTTTACCGTATATTCCTACTAAGAAAAAATATAATATATTTCCAATATTATGGACTAGCTTTATAATTTTTTGTTTAGTGATATTACTAATAGATAGTTTTAAATTTTTAGGTAAATATGATCAATTAAAGATAGAAGAAATTAATTTAGGAAAATCTCATCATATAGGCGGTATGAAGATATTTTATAAATTATCTAATCAGTCTGATTATTTAATTTCTGATCCTATAATCAAAGTTAGAGTAATGGATAGTAATAATCAAGCTTTAGATGAATATGTATCAATTACAAAACTACAAACAAAAATCCCTGCAAAACAAGCAATATATCTAGAAATGAATATTGAAGGGATCCCTGTTACAGCAGAATATATTGATATTGCTATAGGTAATAGATTAGGGCTTTTATTTAAGTAAAGACGGTTGCGTGGATCAATTTCACCTCTGTCATACCGTGGCTTGACCACGGTATCCAGAAAAATAACTTGTAGCGTATATTATTTGGCTATTTTTCCTAGATCCCGCGATCAAGTCGCGGGATGACAGAAGAAAAACCGAGCTATGCAACAACGCCGGCTTGACCACAGGATCCAGTTAAAAATACTAAAATTATTAGTATTTTTTATTGTTTTTATGGACCTAGTTAGCAAGCCACGGGGTGACACAGTGGGTTTTACCCGCCCACGCAACAATGCCTCCTCGCAATGACGACTCGATATCCATACAGGCAATGCTTAGGCTATGCAACAACGTCACTTAAAAATAAAAATACCCATAAGCCGAAACTTATGGGTATTACTAAAGATATAATAATTTTTATTATCGTGTATTAGGAAACACCACAATTTGAGCTATTAGTATCACTTGATACCATATTAACAATATCTGGAGCTTTAAATAATATAATGATTGCAGTAACTACTACTAAAGCTACTTCCCACTGCAATTTTCCTCTTAATGTTTGAATTCCCAGAACAATTATACCGACAACAGCTATACCTTTTGCAGTATTGCCTCTGAATACTTTAATTAACTTACACAATGCATCACCTACAGGATCGTCGACACTACTACCTAAGCTATCAAAAGCTACCATAATAATAGCCACGCTTAGAACAGTAAATAGTATGCGTAATGATAGATTATAATCGATTAATTCTTCGTTTAATTTACGAATAGGAAAGTTCATATGTTTTACCTCAATAAAATAATTAGCATTTAAAAATTAATGTATAATTTATTTATATATAAATCAACTCCTAAATATATGCAATTTTAATTAATATGCAAAAATATTTTAAAAACACTTATTTTAAGTAACATTATAATCACATATAGTATAATTTAGCTTCCAAATATATAAACAAACGTAAATAAAAATAACCAAACCACGTCCACAAAATGCCAGTACCATGCGGCAAATTCAAACCCTAAATGTCCATTACCTTCTGTAGTAAAATCTCCTCTTTTTGCTCTAAAGTAGCAAACTATTAGAAATATAGTGCCTATAATTACATGAGCTCCATGAAAACCCGTGGCTAAATAAAAATTAGAAGCATATATACCATCTGTAAATTTAAACGCCGCATGATAATATTCATATGCTTGCATAGTTGTAAAAAATATTCCAAGCAATATGGTAAGAGCAAGTGCAGTTACGCAATCTTTTTGATTTTTTTCTTCTAAGGCGTAGTGAGCCCAAGTAACGGTAGTACCCGATAAGAGTAGTATTAAAGTATTGATAAAAGGAATATCAAATGGATCAAAAGTTTTAATTGTAGGTGGAGGCCAAATTCCCTGCTTTACAACCCATACACCGTCTAAAAGACCTACGGGTGATAGACTTGATTTAAAAAAAGAAGCAAAAAATACACCAAAAAATACTATTTCCGTTAAAATAAATAACGCCATACCTATTTGTAAACCTTTTCTAACAGGACTAGTATGCTGATGTTCGACTATTCCTTCTTTCACTACATCTCTCCACCAAGAATATAAACAGTAACCTACTGAAATAACTCCTGCAGATAAAATATATATATTAAATTTGTAGCCATGCATGAACGAGACGCCGCCTATAACCAAAAGAAGTAAAGCAAAAGATGTTAGGACGGGCCAAGGGCTTGGGTCTACTATATGGAATAAGTGCGATTTAGTCATAGGATGTGAATTTGGATTCATATTTTATTTTATCATTTTCTAATTATACTTACGAATAGATATACGAAGATCAACTTGGAAAAGAGCAAGGAATCTGTAGGTCGAGGAGCAGAGCGTATAATAAACATTCAGTATTCGAGGACTTACAAAGACAAGATAGTCAATTTTTCAAGTTCTATCTTAGTATATAAATAAATATAAATTATTATTGATGTAAAAGCAAATTCTAGAAACAGATTATATAGAAAATATACCTCGTAACTCAGAATTACATTATTTATTATTAATGATAACTAAAATCTCTTGACTCTTTATATTATTCAACTAATACATAGACCGCTAATAATGTTTAAGCTCCATTGTTGCAAGACCAATCTGTCAAAACTTAATATTAAGTTATGCCAGGGGTCTATTATTATAAGTGAGTAAAATCATGAAGTATAATGTAGGTTGTTGTCTTACAGCAACGGAGCTTAACCCCTGGCACCTTTATTTATTAATTCTAAAAAATACAAATGCAAAAAATAAAGAAAAAATTAGAAAAAAGTTTTTCTTTTCATCACCGTTTTTAATAATATTATTAATGTTTTTTTATTATCTTCTTAATATCTTAGAAATAAAATATTTCTAGATTTTTCAACTAATTAAGCTGTTAACTCTAAATTTCCTTACTTAAAATTATAGAGATACGACAAATTATCTTCACTATTTTACTAGTTATTTCTGCAAATACTGCCTCAGTACTATCATTCATTATAGCAATATTTTTATGTTCAATTTCATCAAGTCGAAATTTAATAATATTATTTAATAATTCCGGCTCAATATTTTTATTTTCTAAATAATTTATTTGCTGTTCATAATGTTTTTCTATTACTTCTTCTACACTCTCGGTAACAAGCATCGCCGTTTTTATTCCCATCAACGAAGATAAAGCACCAAGTAAAAATCCGTAATGATGCCAAAAAAATAATAAAAACGTGGGTCTTACTTCTTTTTCTAGTAATTTTTTTTCAAAATAATTTAAATGTACCTCTTCGTGATCAAGCATTTCTTTAATTAATATATGATCATTCTGAGATTTGATATATTTTAGCTGCCCTTGATAAATTCTTTTTGCCCCATACTCTCCGGCATGATTAACTCTAATTATTTCGTGAATTTGTTTGTCAGGGTCAGAAAAATCAGGTCTTGGCATATAATATATACTACTTTTAAAAGAAGTTTAAAATTAGGTAGACGAAGTTTAATTTGGAAAAGAGCAAGGCGTTTCATATTTTTTGACTGCAGCGTACATACTAGTACGTGAGGATCAAAAAATATAAAACAACGACGCCAATTTTTCAAATTAAACGAGTATACTCTGTAATAAATCGAAACCAGCAGGATTTAATTTATAATCTACCTCCGCTTGCTGTAACAATTTTAAAGTCTCTAAACATTCAGTTAGGCTTAGAGTGTTTGCTATCTTTGTAAAATCATTAATATATTGATAGAAAATCGGTGATGATAATGATTTTATTGCGAGTTCCACACTCTCACCGTTTTTTATTTTCGACAAAACTATATATAAATTTAAATAATGCCTTATTAATGCTCTAATAATTAAAACTTCATTGATATTTTGTTTTTTTAATATTTCTAGCTCTTGCAGAAAATTACTATAATCTTTTTTTGAAAAATACATTGCTAAATCACTGCCGTTTGCCGTAATTTCGCTACTTATAACTTTTAGAATATCGTTTAAAGTAATTTCTCTTCGATCATGAATAAAATATATCAATTTATTTATTTCGCTACAAATTAAATCATGATCACCTTTTAAATGAGCTTTTAAATAAGTGATAGCCTCTTTACTTATAATTTTATTAGTTTTTTCTACTTTACCTAAAATAATTCGTTCAATTTTTGCTTCATCGTCATGATAACAAGCAACTGCCGCTAAATATTCTTCTGTTTCAAAAAACTTTTTAAAGCTCCCGCTTGAAGTAATTTCCTCACCTATAAATACAGGGAAATTTATATAATCATTGTTTAGAATTGTTTTTAAATTCTTATCGATTGAATTCCCAACCGATCTAATTTTAATTAATTCTTTTTGACCAAAAAAATTAGGCGAATTAAGTAATATTTCTAAAGATGAAATATTAAGATCTGAGTATTCTATAGAAGTTTGTAGCATATTTAAGCTTTTTACTAAATGCTTACAAATTTTTTCTATATAGCCTTTATCAGGACCGTATAGTAAAAGAGCTCTAATCTTTCCGGCTTTTATTAGTTCAAATAATCTACCTATTTGTGAAAAATAAAATTTCATAGCTTAACTATTTCCGTGTAAAATATAAAATTAATCTGCTACGAATTTCTTCTGCTGCTTGATATGCCAAGTCTATTCCTGTTTCATCTCTTTCAACATTTGTTGCATATGGTGTAAAAATAGCATTATATGACGTGTTTTGGTAAAACTTCTCTTCAATTAAAACCTTTTGGCTTTCTATATCAATTAATTTATACCTAACTAATTGATTAATATATTCCCTTAAAACATTGGAGTTTTTTTCAATAGTAGCAGGCATAGTTGTTGCGATAAGCTCTGCTTTAAGCAGGTATTTTGCTTTTGCTTTCTGAGGTAAAATACTAGTTAAACGATGATAAAACTCAGCTCCTTCAATTGTTCTAATCGGCTCAACTTTAATAGCTTCTAAATCATTATTTCTACTGTATTTTTCACTATATACCGGTTTTAAATTACAACTACTCATTAGAAAGAATATAATTACTACAAATAAAGAACGCATATACTAGATTAAGATTGGTTTTTTATATTAATAACAGCTTATTTCGATTTTGTGAAAGAAAATTATAATAATTAGTATTTGTTAATACTTATAGTAATTACATATTAATTTATGTTGACATTTATAAATAAGACTTATATATGTCGCTTCAAAATAAATTTTTAAGGTATTAATTATGAAATTGGAAAGCTTTATACAAAAATTAAATAAGACATGCTTAAAGCTATATCAAAACATAACCACCGCAGTAAAAGATATATATCTTATTTTCCTTTAAAATCAACCTTTCAAGAAACAAACTCGAGTTCAGCGAGCTTAGGGGATTCTATACCTTCTAAAATGAATTTTGTTAAAAATGATGAAACACTGCAAGGAAAATTAATGCGTGTTGAAGAGCATACGTTACAAAAAACAACATATATAGCTAGCGAAGATGGGATAATAACACCTATTTGCGGTTATGATTCATACAAAACAGCGTATTATCAAGTTGAAGAGTTAGGAAAAGAAATACCTGTCACTGAGTTATAATTTTTAAGCTTAAAATACTTTATAGGTAAGTTTTACATACTTACCGTTTTTTATTAAAGAACTCTCTACATCTTCCTTGCAAATCTAATACTCTATGCTAAATTTACAAGGAAGAGGCTTGTCTAATAATTTACAAAATTTTTATACAAGCTCTATTATTTTACACTTAACTTTTCCGATTATAGACATATCATTTTTTGAATATTCGTGCATATCTTCTTCCCAATTATTACATGGTGTTATATTGTATTTTGATGATTCTATAGGAATTCGATCTTTAACATCGCGAGTGTAAGTTTGTAATATTTCTACTATCTCTACCCTACTTCCATAATATGTAGAATAATCTAATGGAGTAAGACCTGAAGCATCTTTTTTTGTTACTAAAGTAGGCTCTGCCTTTAATAGAATTTCAATAACGTCTTTATTATTAACCCCTGCAATTGCTGAATGTAACACCGATAGCCCCTGAAGAGTCTTAGAATCTATAGAATCCCGATTTACTTTTAAGATTGCTATCACTAACTCTTTTTTACCATGCTCAGCCGCTTCGTGTAATAAGGCAGTGGGATTATTTTCAATACATACCTTTAATGCACTATTAAAAGCTTTTATGCCGCTTTTTGTTTTATCTTTAAACAACACTTCCAGCTCCTCTATATCACTCTTTACCGATGCAGGTTTCATTTCTCTCTCTGAATCGGGGGAATTTAGGCTTGGAGTTTTATATTGACTTAAATCTGATGTAGGTAAAGTAGGTATTTCTTGTTTTCTCATTAATTCTCCTAAATTTATCAATGACGCAAATAGCAAATTATTACATAATCCGCTATTCGCATTAAATATCTATATTTTTGATGAGGACTACTATATCTACTCCTCCGGGGAAGCTCCCAAAAGATTTGAATATAGTTCATATTCTTCTGAGCAAGGGTCTGGGGCTTTTGTTATTAAACATTGAGTTATATTCTATGTTAAATTAGGAGCTAATTTTTGCATATACTTAATTAAAGCAGATTCTTTACTGTTAACTGCTAAATACAGTATCTCCTCTAAATTTGAGAGGGGGGCATATAAGGCAGGTCTTGTTATATGTGATAGGTCAGCACATGAATTAGATCTCGTCATATCTAATAAATATTGTGTACAAATTTCTAATTTATTGTTGTTGTGCAGGTACTTTAAATAATTTAACATATTTTCAGCATTGCATAATTCTTCCTTATTCATTAATTCTCCTAAAATTAAGATTATAAATTTAGGAGTAATAACGCAACAAACCGAGTTGAATTGATTGCGACTTAATTGATTAAGAATTGTTAATTTATCACAATCGATTAGTTACTGAAGTTTTATATTTTCCATATCCCAATCATGAGAAACAGTATTATACTTTAATATATAAGGCTTGGTATCTATAGAATCCAAGGTTACATCGGCAATCATATCATCATGTGAGGAGATAAGTTCGTTATAACCGAAATTAGCGTAATAAGGTTGATAATTTTTAAATCTAACCGTTATAAATTTCTCTTTAGTAATAGCAGGTAAGAATTTCACCAAATCTTCAAGATTACTTAAGGCCAAATCTTTCATCTCAAAAATTTGTAATCTATAAACATTTTTATAATCTTTGGTAAAGAATGTCGGTATAGAGCTAAAGCTACTACCGGATTGAACGGAAGCTATACTTAAAGCTTTAAGCGGGACACCTGATTTATTACTAAAATAATCATCGGCTTCAAAAAATACCGCACCACCGAAATTTATCATTTTAGCGATTTTATTATTGTTCACATCATATAAATCTACTGCTTGTTCTAGCTTTTTTCCATCACGAAATATAGTAAGTTTAATAGCTATTCCTTTAAAATTATCCATTTCTCTATCAAATAATGCTAGATTACCGCCGAGTTCCTTATCATTAACTGCCCAAATAATATCACCGGCTTTTAAAGATTTTTCAGCAGGCGAACCGGCTAGAACTGCCTTAACTCTTATCACCCTATTTCTACTGTCAGGAAATTTATTTATATATTTGTCCATTTCTTCTTTAGGGAAATTATGATGTCTAACTGCTTTATTTAAAGAATATAACTCGCTTATTATTCCTATATGTTTTCTGCTCGGTTGTTTATTATTCTTTAAACTTTCTAAGGTGCGAGCTACATAATCAACGTGCAGTGCTAGAGAATGAGTTTTACCGCCGCCGTATAATACTCCTATAGCCTCAATCTTATCGTTTAGTACCGGTGAACCGCTAGCACCGCCAGTACTATTTAAATTAATAACATAAGTACATTGCGGCATTAAACCTTCAATATTATAAAGATCGGACAAATAACCGGTATGGAAAGAAAAACCTTTTGCTTCCGTGTTACCAACTACAAAAACCTTTTGATTTAATTTTGGAATCTCATTTGAGAAAGTTATTTGTGTTGCCGATGCCGGTATATCTTTGCTCTCTACTTTTAAAACGGCATAATCCTGCCAAATATCGTAATAGATAAGTTTTGCTTCTGCCTGCTCGCCATTATAAAAAGTAACAAAATAAGTTCCGATAGACGCACCGCCGACAACATGAGTATTAGTAATTATATAACCGTTATTCTTATCGTTAATAAATCCCGTTCCTGTCCAACTACTTGTATCATCATATGCCGATACGGCAATTCTAGTATCAATTGTTACAATTGCTTTCTTCGCTTTTTCAAATATAGCACTGCTTGCTTCAGAAGATGCTAAAACTATATTATTTAGGAAAACTAAATTAATAATAAATAAAAGTTTTAGTGAAATCGGTAGTTTTTTCATTTTCACCTCTTGTAAAATCATTTAAGCCGCACTATATCAAATAAAAAGTCATAATAAAATAAAAAAAAGAAAACGAGGAATCTTATGGGAAAAGTAATAGGTATCGACCTTGGGACTACTAACTCTTGTGTTGCGGTCATGGAAGGTAAAGAGCCAAAAGTAATAGAAAATTCAGAAGGCGAGAGAACTACGCCGTCAATAATAGCTTTTGCAAACGGCGAAAAATTAGTCGGGCAGTCTGCTAAGAGACAAGCAGTAACCAACCCTCGCAATACTATATATGCGGTAAAGCGATTAATCGGTAGAAATTTCACCGATCCTATGGTTAAGAAAGACCAAGATATCGTACCGTATAATATAATTAAAGCCGATAACGGTGACGCATGGGTCGAAGCTGATAACAATAAATATTCACCAAGCCAAATTAGTGCTTTTATTTTACAAAAAATGAAAGAAACCGCAGAGAATTATTTAGGCGAAAAAGTAACACAAGCAGTAATAACCGTGCCTGCTTATTTCAATGATGCACAACGTCAAGCAACAAAAGATGCCGGTAAAATAGCAGGTCTTGAGGTCCTTAGAATAATCAACGAACCGACTGCTGCAGCTCTTGCTTACGGTTTTGATAAATCGGCAAGTAAAACTATTGCAGTATACGATCTTGGCGGCGGAACGTTCGATATTTCAATTCTTGAAATCGGTGACGGTGTTTTTGAAGTAAAATCAACAAATGGCGATACATTCCTTGGCGGTGAAGATTTCGATACAAGAATATTAAACCATTTAATAGATGTATTCAAAAAAGAAATCGGTATAGATTTACGTAACGATCCTTTAGCGCTTCAGCGTTTAAAAGAAGCAGCGGAAAAAGCTAAGAAAGAACTATCTTCTGCAGTAACTACCGATATTAATTTGCCTTATATTACGGCTGATAGCAGCGGTCCAAAACATTTAAATCTTAAATTTACTAGAGCTGAACTAGAAAAGTTAGTAGATGATTTAATTGAGAAAACTATTGAACCTTGCCGTAAAGCGTTAAAGGATGCAGGTTTAAAGCCTGCCGATATTCAGGAAGTAGTACTTGTCGGCGGTATGACTAGAATGCCGAAAGTGCAAGAAGCCGTAGAGAAATTTTTTGGACGCACACCGCATAAAGGCGTAAATCCTGATGAGGTTGTAGCTCTTGGTGCTGCTATTCAAGGTGGAGTGCTTAATAAAGAAGTAACGGATATATTATTATTAGACGTTACGCCTCTGTCCCTTGGTATTGAAACGCTTGGCGGCGTATTCACAAGATTAATCGATCGAAATACTACTATACCTACTAAAAAAAGTCAGGTATTCTCAACTGCTGACGATAATCAGCATGCCGTAACTATTAGAGTGTTTCAAGGTGAACGTGAAATGGCAGCTAGTAATAAATTACTCGGTCAGTTTAATCTTGAAGGCATACCTCCGTCGCCTAGAGGTGTTCCACAAATAGAGGTAACATTTGATATTGACGTTAATGGAATAGTGCATGTTTCGGCTAAAGATAAAGCAAGCGGTAAGGAGCAGAAAGTAACTATTCAGGCTTCCGGCGGTCTTAGCGATGCCGAAATCGAACAAATGGTTAAAGATGCTGAGCAGAATGCCGATGAAGATAAAAAGCGTAAGGAACTTATTGAAGCGAAAAATGCTGCCGATAGTTTAGTTTATTCTACTGAAAAGAGTCTTACGGAGTATGGTGATAAATTATCATCAGAAGATAAAGGAGCTGCTGAAGAAGCACTATCTGCTTTAAAAGCTATTCTTGAGTCGGAAGATGCTGCTTTAATTAAAGAAAAGACAGAGAGCTTAACTGCAGCTAGTATGAAAATCGGTGAAGCAATGTATAAAGCACAAAGCGAAAGCCAGCCTGCTGAAGAAAATACTGCTAATGATGAAAAAGTAGTAGATGCCGATTTTCAGGATGTAGAGAAGAAGTAATAATGTTAATGCGGTAACGGCTTCTGTGTCATTCCCGCCTCCGCGGGAATCCAGAAAAATAACCTTAACATTGGCACAAAGATTACATATTTAACAAAGTAGACATATAACAACAAGTTTTTATATGTCTTGCTGGATTCCTGCCTCCGCGGGAATGACATTAAAACCATATAACATAATTTCATGTCACAAGATTATTATCAAATACTAGGCGTTAGTAAAACAGCTAGTCAAGCTGATATTAAAAAAGCCTACCTCAAATTAGCCAAGCAATATCACCCTGATACTACTGACGCTAAAGATGCTGAAAAGAAATTTAAAGAAATAAATAGTGCTTATGATGTTCTAAAAGACGAGCAGAAAAGAGCCGCTTACGACCGCTTTGGGCATGATACTTTTCAAAATCAACAGTCACGAGGGGGAGGAGGAAATCACGGCGGTTTTCATCCTGATATTAACGATATTTTCGGCGACTTCTTTAGCGACTTTATGGGAGGTGGTAGAAGAAAGCCTACATCAAGTAAGGCTAGAGGTTCGGATTTAAAATATGATCTGACAATTAACCTAGAGGAAGCATTTCACGGTATAGAAAAAAATATTAGTTTTTCTAGCGAAGTAAAATGCGATACTTGCCAAGGCACTGGTTCTGAAAAAGGTGAAACCGTAACTACTTGCGATGCTTGCGGCGGTGTTGGAGCGACTAGAATTCAGCAAGGATTCTTTACGATCGAACAAGCTTGTCATAAATGCCAAGGTAACAGACAAATTATAAAAAATCCTTGTAAGAAATGTCATGGTATGGGACGTTACCATAAGCAACGAAATTTATCAGTAAATATTCCTGCCGGTGTCGAAAACGGTACTAGAATAAGACATACCGGAGAAGGAGAAGCAGGTATTAGAGGCGGAAATAGCGGTGATTTATACGTTGATATAGCAATAAAACCACATGATATTTATAAAGTAGACGGAGCAAATTTACATTGTAAACTACCTATTAGTTTTGTAAATGCCGCTCTTGGAGGAGAAATAGAAGTACCGGTAATTGAAGGTGGGAAAGTCAACTTAACAATTCCGGCAGGCACACAAAACGGTGATCAATTAAGGCTACGCAGCAAAGGTATGTCTAAAATGAGGTCAACTATTAGGGGTGATATGCTTACACATATTCATGTCGAAGTACCTAAAAATTTATCTAAAAGACAACGTGAACTACTAGAAGAATTCAAAAAAGAATCCATAAATGAAAAAGAAAATGACGATAGCTTTTTTAATAAAATGAAAAGTCTATGGTCATGAATTTTATTTAACTTTCCTATAGAAATGAAACCTCCGATGTTATAAAATATTATAGTCATATGTCATTCCCGCGTGGCATTGGCATTGTTGCAAGACTCAGTAAACCCCACTATGTCACCCCGTGGCTTGACCACGGGATCCAGAAATATAACTTAAAATATAATAATTTTAGTATTTTAAGCTGGATACCGCGATCAAGTCGCGGTATGACAACTGAAAAACCGAGCCATGCAATAATACCCGTGGCATTACCCGCGTGGATGCCAAATCGTCATTGCGAGGAGCGAAGCGACGTGGCAATCCAGCAAAAATAATTAAAAAAATTCTGATTTATAGAATTTTTTACTAGATTGCTTCGTCAAAACTTATAGTTTTTCCTCGCAATGACGTAAAATAATTCACAATTACCGGAGGTTTTTATGCCTTATAAAAATAATAACGATTTACCTGATTCAGTTAAAAATCATCTTCCAAGCCATGCTAAGGATATTTATCGCGAAGCTTTTAATCACGCATTTGAACAATATAAGGATGCCGATAAAAGACGCGGAAATGACTCTAGAGAGACAGTTGCACATAAAGTAGCATGGTCGGCCGTTGAAAAAAAATACCATAAAAATGATAAAGGACATTGGGTACACTGCTAATAAATGAAGAGTTGATACACGAAAGTCAATTTCAAAAAGAGTGATCGGTCTGTAAGACGAGGAGCGGAGCGTATACTTAAACGTTCAGTACCGCAGGACTTGCTAGACGACGCTGCCAATTTTTGAAATTCACCGAGTATTTTTAAATTGAATCCTTGAAATTCTTTAAGCCTATATGTATATTTAGTTATTAACTGAATTTAAGTTCTTATGAAATTAACAAAATTATCGAGTACCCTTTTAGTTATAGGGTTAGTTTTCAGTGGATGTAAAAGCAAAAAAAACAGTGATGATATAGTAGTTCCTATCCCTACTCTTTATAACGAAGGTGTTACTTTGTTAGAAAAGAAAAAATATAAGAAAGCTGCGGAAGAATTCGGAAGAGTATTTTACCAACATCCGGGTAATGAAATGACCCCACAAGCCGAATTGATGCAGGCTTATTCTTTATTCCTCGCCGCTCAATATGAAGAAGCGGTTGATGTGCTTGATATGTTCATTAATTTGCACCCTGCAAATGTTGACATTGCTTATGCATATTACCTTAAAGCATTATCATATTATATGTTAATTTCAGACGTAAATCATGATCAATCTAGAACTTTCTTAGCTAAAGATAGTTTTGAAGATGTAATAGTAAAATTCCCAAATACTAAATATGCTATTGATTCATCTTTAAAAATCGACTTAGTACACGATCATTTAGCGGGTAAAGAGATGATGGTAGGTCGGTTCTACTTAAAGAAAAAGAACCCGATGGCAGCTATTAATAGATTTGAAGAGGTAATTGATAATTATCAAACTACTTCTCACTCGGTAGAAGCTCTTTACCGTTTAGCTGAAAGCTATATGATGCTTGGGCTGCCGGATGAAGCAAAAAAATATGCCTCAGTGCTAGGTTACAATTATCCTGATAGTCAGTGGTATAGTTATGCATATAAGTTGGTCAAGTAGTAAGATATTCATGGTTCTTAAAAAGTGTTCGATGTCATTCCCGCGGAAGCGGGAATGACATAAACGAACCGTGCAACGCAGCTTTTCAAATTCATCGAGTATAACTATGTTTCATAGTCTCTCAGTTAAGAACTTCATTCTGATAGACGAGCTGGAAATTGAGTTTAATAAAGGTTTATGTGTTATTACCGGTGAAACGGGAGCCGGTAAATCTATTTTACTTGATGCTATTTTATTTTGCCTTGGTTATAAAACTTCAAATAATATAATAAAGCGTGGAAAAGATTACGCTGTTGTTAATATAATATTCTCTTTAAATGAAGAAATAAAAAATTTTCTGATTCAAAATTTGATTGAACCTGAAGAATTATTGCTTGTAAAGTGTTTACAAAAAGCCGAAGGACGGAAAAATTTTTTTATTAATAATCAAGTAGTTAATAAGGCTATCATGCAGCAATTAGCTACTTACTTATTTGAACTTCATGGGCAAAATAATAATATTTCCCTTCTAGAAACAAGTACGCAGCGTGATATTTTAGATAGTTACGGAAATCTTTTAGGCTTCCGAGAGGAGCTTTCCAAATGTTATCAGACTTGGCAAAATATTCGAAAAGAAATTGCCGAAATAACATTTAAACAAAATTCTATAGACCAAGAAATTGAGTATTTAAGTTTTGCAACGGAAGAATTAATTAAATTAAACATTCAAATAGGCGAAGAAGAAAAACTCGCAAATATACGAAAAGATTTGCAAAATAAAGATAAAGATTTACAGCTAATAAAAGATATTCTAGAACAGATTAATAATCCCGAAATAAATACATCGATTAATAGAGCAGAGAAATTATTAGTAAGACAAGGTGATAATAAGCGTTTTGAAACTATAGCTACAAGTTTAGAAGAAGCATATAATAATCTAGAAGAAGCACGCCAAGAATTATCAAATCTGTTAGATAGTTTTAATTATGAGGAATATAATCTTGAAGAAATAGAAGAAAGATTATTTTTAATAAAAGCTATTAGTCGTAAATATAACGTTCCCGCTGATGAACTCGGAATATTTTTAGATAAATCTTTAGAGCAGCTCGGTATATTAAAAAACAAAATAGCAAATAGTAATGAGTTAAAAGCTCAAGAAGTGCTATTGCAGAAAAAATATTATGAACTAGCCGGCGATTTATCCGCAAAGCGTCTTATCGCTGCAAAACATTTAGAAGAATCGTTGCATCAGGAACTAAAACAGCTTAAAATGGCGAAAGCAATTTTTGAGATTGAGATAGAAGCTAGAAAAGAGCCGGCGGCAATGACGATATTGTGTTTAAAGCTTCTACTAACCCAGGAACGGCAGCGGAAGCAATTAATAAAATCGCTTCCGGCGGTGAATTATCAAGGTTCATGCTTGCTTTAAAAACTTCTTTGTTTGATAAAATGGTAAAACCATCTATTATATTTGATGAAATAGATGTCGGGATTGGTGGAGAGGTCGCAGATAAAGTAGGTGAGCGATTAAAAAAACTTAGTAGCGTTACTCAAGTAATAGTTATTACGCACCAGCCGCAAGTAGCAGGTAAAGCGGATTTGCATATAAAAATCGAGAAAACACAGCTAGAGAAAGAAACGAAAGTAACGGTAAAAGCTTTAAATTTAGCTGAAAGACAGGAGGAACTCGCCCGCATGATTTCAGGTAAAACAATCACCGAGGCAAGTTTAAAAGCAGCAAAGGAGTTGTTATACTCCGATGTCATTCCCGCATAAGCGGGGTGTTGTTGCATGGCTTGAGAAAAGTGCTCGATGTCATTCCTGCGAAAGCAGGAATCCAAAAAAAGTATAAATACAGCAAATTTTTAAAATTAAAAGCTCGATTTATCTCGCTTTATGATGGATTCCTGCTTTCGCAGGAATGACATAAAGAAAATGGGACTGACATAGCAGGAAAAAAATATGAACAACAACTATACAAAACTAGAAAACGAATTTGCGACCATTTCGCATTTTAATAATATTTTGAGCATATTATACTGGGATGTTGCCGTAAATATGCCTATGGGTTCAGGTGAGAGTAGGACAAACGAAATAGTAACTTTAACGTCGCTCGTTCACTCGCTGCTCAAATCTCCTATGCTAAAAGAGCTAGTTAGCAAGGCAAAAGAAGAATCAAAGAGTCTTGACGATTGGCAAAATGCTAATATTAGAGAGATTGAGAGGCAAATAATAGATGCGAATTGTATTGACGAGCAGCTACAAAAGAAACTAGTAGCAGCGACTACCAAAGCTGAACTTGTTTGGCGAGAAGCAAGAAAAAATAATGACTATAATTTATTCAAACCGCATTTACAAAAAGTTTTAGATTATACGAAAGAAGTTGCAAAAGTACGAGCATATGCTTTTAATTGCGGATTATACGACTCATTAATAGATATGTTTGATCCAAGCAGAAAAAGTAACGAAATCAAACAAGTTTTTTCAGTGCTTAAAAAAGAACTCCCGCAGCTCATAAATAAAGTTTTAGAAAAACAGAAAAGCGAGAAAGAACTAGTAAAGAACGCCGAACTAGCTCCTGAAATGCAAAAGCGTATCGGAAAACGCATTATGGAAATTATGCAGTTTGATCTAACAAAAGGACGATTAGACGAATCTACTCATCCTTTTTGCGGTGGAACACCAAACGATATACGTTTAACTACTAGGTATTATAAAGATAATTTCATAAGCGGTTTAATGGGAATTATTCACGAAACAGGTCATGCTCTATATGAGCAGAATCTACCGGAAATGTATAAAGGACAGCCGGTAGGACGTGCTAAAGGTATGGCTTTTCATGAAAGCCAGTCTTTATTTATGGAGATGCAAGTAGGTAGATCAAGAGAATTTACGGAGTTTTTAGCTAAATTACTTCGAGACGAATTTGCTTTTAAAAGCGAAGAATATTCAGCAGAAAATTTATATAGAAAGATTACTAAAGTAAAACCTGATTTTATAAGAGTGGATGCAGATGAAGTAACTTATCCATTGCATGTAATATTGCGTTTTGAGATAGAGGAGCTACTCATCACCGGTGATTTGAATCTTGATGAGCTACCAAGCTTTTGGGATAATAAGATGCAAGAATATTTAGGCATTAAACCGGTAAGCTTTAGTAATGGCTGTCTTCAAGATATTCACTGGTCACACGGAAATTTCGGTTACTTTCCCGCTTATACAAACGGTGCAATTATCGCATCAATGGTGATGAAAAAAGTAAAAGAGATGTATCCTAATATAAAAGATGATATATTAAAGGGTGATTTTAGTAATCTAAATAATTATCTAAATAAGAATTTTAGAAATCTCGGTTCGTTAAAAAATTCAGCTGATTTATTAAAAAGTGCTAGCGGTGAGGAAAAAATTAACCCTGAAGTGTATATAGGGTATTTAAAAGGGAAATATTTATAGGCGAATAACCGATGTCATCCCGTGGCTTGACCACGGGATCCAGAAAAACAATAAAAAATACTAATAAATTTAGTATTTTAACTGGATCCCGGGAACTTCGTCCCGGGATGACACCAAAAAGGACTGGATTCCCGCCTACGCGGGAATGACATAAACGAGCCATACAACAACGTCCGTAGGTGGAATGACATACTTATGTGCAATCAAACAATACAAACAACAATATGGAAGAATATCTAAAAAAAACCGATTATTTATTTGGCGGGAACGCTGTTTTTGTTGAAGAATTATATAGGCAATATCTAGCTAATCCCGCTTCAGTTGATCAAACTTGGCAAGAATTTTTTGCCGGCATTAAGGATAATAGTGCTGTGCTTAATAAAAGTACGGCAAAGATAATTATTCCTTATGAAATAAAAAAAGAACCGTTAAATAATTTATCTTCTGAAGGCTTAAGTAGTTTAAAAGCTAAAGAAATGATTAATGCTTATCGCAAGCATGCTCATTATTTAGCAAATCTTGACCCGCTTGGTCTTGAGCTACGTAAAACAAAAAATGATTTAAAGCTTAATATAGAAACTTTTGGTCTTGATAGCGGTCAGCTAGAAGAAAATATCAATATTATGGATGAATTTGTTGGTAATTGGAACTGTAAATTATCTGAATTAGTTACCAAGCTCGATAAAACTTATACAGGTTCTATCGGGGTTGAATTTGAACAAATAGAAAATGTAGAAGAAAAAAGCTGGTTATATAGTCAGCTAGAAAACGAAGCTACATTTTCTCCTGAAGACAAAAAAACTATCTTAAATGATTTAGTAGAAGTAGAAGGGTTTGAGCAGTATTTACATACAAAATTTCCTGGAGCTAAGCGTTTTTCCGTTGAAGGGGGTGATGCTTCTATAGTTGCTATGAGTAAAGCTATAGATTTATCCATGAACCAAGGCGTTGAAGAAATCGTTATCGGTATGGCACATCGAGGGAGATTAAACACTCTGACTAAAGTAGTAGGTAAGCCATATAAAGCTATTATTGCGGGCTTCATAAGCGGCAGCGTATTCCCTGATGAATTAAATGTTTCAGGTGACGTGAAATATCATTTAGGCTATTCATCGGATAGAGTCATTGGGGATAAAAAAATACATTTATCACTAGCTGATAATCCTTCACATTTAGAAGCGGTAAATCCTATAGTTGCAGGGAAAGTAAGAGCAAAACAGGATATTCTTGTAGATACTAAACGCAGTAAAGTTAAGGCTATTTTAGTGCATGGTGATGCTGCTTTTTGCGGTCAAGGCGTAGTTGCCGAAAGCTTATCAATGTCACCGCTCATTGCTTATGATATCGGCGGAATATTACATTTCGTCATTAACAACCAGCTAGGTTTTACGGCTAATGCTGCGGATACTAGAGCTAGCAGATATTCTACGGAGTTTGCTAAAATCATCGCTGCTCCGATTTTACACGTTAACGGTGATGATATAGAGGCAGTGTTAAAAGCCACCAATATTGCGGTAGAATATAGGCAAAAATTCGGTAAGGATGTTGTAGTCGAAATTATTTGTTACCGCAAATACGGACATAATGAGGGCGATGAGCCGATGTATACTCAAGGCAAGATGTATAACATCATTAAAAGCAAACCGACTCCCGGCAATATTTACGCAAATGAGTTAGTAAAAAGCGGTGTAATTGACAATAACTATTTTACTAAGTTAAAAGAAGAATTTAAAGCAAAGCTAGATAAAGAGTTTGAGCAAGCCAAGAATTATAAGCCGGAAGCACATTTCTTAGGTGGGTTATGGCAAGGCATTTCTCGTACTCGTACACAAGCTGCAATAACGGGCGTCGGGAAAAAAACATTACAAGATTTAGGAACTAAACTATGCGAAATACCGAAAGATTTTGCCGTTAATCTAAAACTTGTAAAACTATTTGAAGCTCGAAAAGTCAATCTAACGGCTGAGCAGCCTATTGATTGGGCAACGGCTGAGCAGCTAGCTTTTGCAAGCTTGCTTGCTTCAGGTACCAATATAAGGCTAACCGGACAAGACTGCGGACGCGGTACTTTCTCGCATCGTCATTCAGTATTGCACAACCAAATTGACGATACTACCTATATACCTCTAAATAATTTATCTAAAGAACAAGCAAAATACGAGGTAGCCGATAGTAATTTATCTGAATATGCGGTGCTTGGTTTTGAGTATGGTTATTCACTCGCAAATCCAAAAAATTTAGTTTTATGGGAAGCACAATTCGGTGATTTCGCTAATGGAGCTCAGATCATTTTTGACCAGTTTATTTCAAGCAGCGAAACAAAATGGCTTCGTATGAGCGGACTTGTGGTTTTGTTACCTCACGCATTTGAAGGACAAGGACCGGAGCATAGTTCGGCAAGACTTGAGAGGTTCTTACAGTTGGCGGCTGAGGATAATATATATGTTACATATCCAACTACTCCTGCCTCGATTTTCCACCTGCTACGTCGTCAAATACTTGATGATACCCGCAAACCGCTAATCGTAATGTCGCCGAAATCATTATTACGTCATAAATATGCCGTATCTAAACTTAATGAGCTAAGCGAAAATACTACTTTCCTACCGGTTTTAGATGAAGTAAATAAACTAGACACAAGCAATATTACTAAAGTAATTTTATGTAGCGGTAAGGTATATTACGATCTATTTGAAATGCGTGGCAATAACAGTAATATAGTGATTATTAGGCTTGAGCAATTATACCCTTTTGAAAAAAAACTTGTAGCATCACTATTAAAAAAATATAATAGGACGCAGGAATTTATTTGGTGTCAGGAAGAACCAAAGAATATGGGAGCTTGGCATTATATAGCTTCTTACTTAAATGATGCTTTAAAAGAAGCAGTAATTAATAATGAATTTAAATATGTAGGTAGAGAGGAATCAGCCTCTCCGGCAGCAGGTTCGCTGCAAACACATAATAAACAGCAAGAGAAGCTATTAAGGGAAGCATTAAAGGTGTGAATATTGTGGTTCTTAATGTCATTCCCGCGTAGGCGGGAATCCAGCATAAAGCGAGATAAATCGAGCTTTTAATTTTAAAAATTTAGTGTGTCTGTGCCTTTTAATTACTGGATTCCCGCCTACGCGGGAATGACATAGGAAACGCATTTTTAGGAGTAAAATAAATTATGAGCGTTAAAATTATAGTACAGTCGCTTGGAGAGTCCGTAACGGAAGCAACTATTGCCAAATGGTATAAGAAAGAAGGTGATTCGGTTAAAACCGATGAATTACTGTTAGAAATTGAAACCGAAAAAGTAACTTTAGAAGTTAATGCTCCTTGTAACGGCACTATAGGTAAAATATTGAAAACTGACGGTGCAAATGTAGCGGTTGGCGAAGAAATAGGCGAAATAAATGAAGGGGCATCTGCAAATACTGCGGGTACTAATAATGAATCTGCTAAAGCTCAAGCAGTTACGCAGCCTACTTCAGAAAAGCCTGTAGAAAAACCTGCCGTGGTTAATAATATTCTTGCTCCTTCCGTACAAAAATTAGTTACCGAAAATAAGCTTGATCCCAATAATATAAAAGGAACAGGTAGAGACGGTAGAATTACCAAAAGTGACGTGTTTGAAACAATAAACACACCGTCTGCTGCTACTTCTACTCCTACAGTAAACAAAACTAATGAAGAAAGAGTACAGCGTGTTCGTATGTCACGCTTACGTAAAACTATTGCACAGCGTTTAAAAGATTCACAAAATACAGCAGCTATTTTGACTACTTTTAATGAAATCGATATGTCAAAAGTAATTGCCTTGCGTAATCAATATAAAGAAGAGTTTGAGAAAAAGCACGCTGTGAAACTTGGCTTTATGTCGTTTTTTGTTAAAGCAACAATTGAAGCTTTAAAGCTTATTCCGTCGGTAAATGCTGAAATAGACGGCGATGATTTAGTATATAAAAATTACTATGATATAGGTGTAGCTGTCGGAACAGAGCAAGGGCTTGTTGTACCGGTTGTTAGGGATGCCGATAAAATGGGATTTGCCGAAGTGGAAAAAGCTATAGGCACTTTGGCTAAAAAAGCTCGTGAAGGTAAGCTTTCTATGGCTGATTTGTCAGGGGGGACATTCTCGATTTCTAACGGAGGCGTATATGGCTCATTATTATCTACACCGATTATTAATCCTCCTCAATCAGGTATTCTAGGCTTACATAAAACCGAGGAAAGAGCTGTAGTTATAGACGGTAAAATTGAAATACGTCCGATGATGTATATAGCTTTATCTTACGATCATCGTATAATTGATGGGAAAGAAGGAGTATCGTTCTTGGTAAAAATTAAAGAGCTTATTGAAAATCCAGAGAAGTTACTACTGAATTTGTAGAAAGTTGTCATACCGACCGTTGCCCGCATGGCTCGTTTATGTCATTCCCGCATAGGCGGGAATCCAGGGTAAAGCGAGATAAATCGAGCTTTACATTTTAAAAATTTGCTGTATTTATAATCTTTTTCTGGATTCCCGCCTACGCGGGAATGACATTGAGTAGGTTTTTCGAGCCATGCAACAAAGTTGGCTTGACCACGGCATGACAATAGAGAAAGGAAGTATATAATAATGATAAAATGTACTCGTCGTATTGAGTTCGATGCAGGACATAGAATTATAGGACATCAAAATAAATGTCAATTCCTGCACGGTCATCGCTATGTTCTTGAGATCGCTATAGCCGCAAACAAAACCGATAAACTTGGTATGGTAATCGATTTTGGTTTAATTAAGGATTTAGCTAAAAAATGGATTGATGAAAATTTTGATCATAGCTTAATCCTACATCAAGACGATAAGGAAATGGGGCAGCAAATAGAAAATTGTACCGGTCAAAAAATATATTACATGCAGAATAACCCAACTGCAGAAAATATAGCGACGCATTTAAAGGATGAAATTTTTCCTAAACTTTTCGTAGGTCAAAACTTCTTCGTAGCGAGCCTCAAACTATATGAAACACCTAATTGTTTTGTTGAGGTTTAAGCATGCAAGATTGCTGTTTAATTTTAACGACTACTAATGATTTGCAAATTGCCGAGAAAATAGCATTTGTTTTGTTAGAATTAAATCTTGCTGCCTGCATTCAAATTGACGATGTCAAAAGTTACTTTAGATGGGATGGTAGAGTGACTTTAGAAACTGAATATAGACTTGTAATTAAAACAAAATCTTCTAATTATAACGAAATTGAAAATAAACTCCTTGAAATTCATAATTATGAATTACCGCAAATAATAAAAATAAATATTGACTATGGCTTTCAAAAGTACTTAGAATGGATTGACCAAAATAGTAAATGAACTTATAGTTGAGTAAATTTAAAAATTAAGTAAGTAAATTATGAAATTATGGCAAAAAGTTACCTTAGGGTTAATCTTAGGTATTATATTTGGTATATACTTACCACAATATGTTAATTATATTAAACCTATCGGTGACATTTTCTTACGCTTGATAAAAATGATCATTACCCCTTTAATTTTCTTTAGCTTGGTTTCCGGTATCACTAGTATGAATGATACTTCCGCCCTTGGCAGAGTAGGAATGAAAGCGGTAGCCGCTTTTTTAGGTACTACTTTTTTTGCCACGGTTTTTGGGCTTACTGTTGCCTTAGTATTAAAGCCGGGAGTAGGCATACATATAGATTTTACCTCTTCAGGAACGACTAGTAGAACTTCATTTAATATAATTGATTTTTTTGTAAATATCGTCCCTGATAATGCTGTTGGGGCTTTTGCAAACGGTGATGTCTTGCAAGTTGTATTTTTTGCTATTTTTGTTGGGATTACCTTAAACAAAATGAAATCTATCGGTAAACCTGTTACTGATTTAATTCATGTAATGTCAAAATTAATATTAAAAATGATATCGTTTGTTATTCAATTATCCCCTTACGGTGCTTTTGCTTTAACAGGCTGGATTGTAGGCATGCAGGGAGTTGAAGTAATGATTAGTTTATCGAAACTTGTTGTAGCGGTAGTTGTGGCGATGACATTTCAATATTTAGTTTTTGGCTTACTTATATATGTATTCTGCCGTGTTTCCCCTATACCTTTTTATAAAAAAAGTTTTGAATATCAGATACTTGCTTTTTTTACTTCAAGTAGTAAGGCAACTCTTGCAACTACTATGCAAGTTTGTCGTGAAAAGCTTGGCATTTCAGAGTCTAGTACTTCATTCGTACTTCCGATAGGGGCGTCAATTAATATGGACGGATTCGCCATAAATCTATCTCTTACTACTATATTCTTTGCTCAAATGATGGGAGTAACGCTTGCTCCTCACGACTATTTAGTAATTATTCTCACCTCAACACTTGGCTCTATCGGCGGAGCCGGCATTCCCGGGGCCTCTTTGATAATGCTTCCTATGGTTCTTTCTTCGGTTCACTTACCTATAGAGGGAGTAGCAATTATTGCCGGTATTGACCGAATACTTGATATGCTACGTGCTACTATAAATATTACCGGCGATGCAACAATTACTATGATTATAGATAACAGCGAAGATACTTTAGATAAGGAAGTATATTTATCTTAATGCTTATCTACATTTCTAGCTAATTATGTCATTCCTACGAGGCATTGTTGCGTGAACCGGTAAAACCCACTGTGTCAAGCCACGGGATGACAGAGGTAAAACTGATCCACACAACAATGCTCACTCGTAATGACGGCTTAGGTATTAACAAACAATACTCCCCCTATTCATTTACTTGAAGTATAATTATCAAAATTTTTTCTCTTATTTTTCAATTTTTAATTTAAAAATGCTATTAACTTTAGAATCTAAAGTATGTATTACAATAGCTATATTAACTTAAGGTTGAGGATATATGTTAAATTTCCTAAATAATACTGCATCACCAAAAAGATTTGTATCTATAAATAATAGAACTACGGCAAGCGATTTACCTGAATCGTTTTGGCATTCTATTGCTGAAAATAGCTGTGATATTAATTGGAAAAATATACCATTACAAAAAAGTCCTTTTCAGATTGTTACTACTCAAGGTTTAATTCAAGAATTAAAACCCAAAACCATAATTGAATTTGGAAGTTTTAAAGGAGCTTCCGCCCTTTGGTTGGCTGATATACAAAGTTTATCAGTAAAAGACGGTAAAGTTATTAGTATAGATATCGATTTTGAAAATATTGATCAAACCGTAAAAGATGATAATAGAATAGAATTTTTACAAGGCGATTCTAATAAAGTAGAGGCAATATTCCCAAAAGAAAAAATATCCGAAATAGTACATCCTATACTTTTAATAGAAGATGCTCATATTAATACTATAGGTATTTTAGAATATTTTCATAATAATATCTTTGAAGAAGGGGATTATTTCATCATTGAAGATACTAATATTGACTATAATAATGCTTGCTATGATGTTTGGAGGAAAACTTTAGATGAAAAAACTTGTATAGCAAAATTAGAAAATTTAAACAATAAAATCGTTAGATTAACTAGCTGGTTGAAAGAAAAAAAAGATTTATATTTAGTAGATACACAATATGTAGATCCTTTCGGTATTATTAATGCTTCTAAAAATTGGAACTCAGTCATAAAAAAGATTTAAAGATAATGACTGTGTATTATGAGAAAGGAAATTTATCTAAAAAATTATAATATAATGACTCCCTATGACGGTGAGGTACGGGTTAGCGAAATAGAAGAGCTAATTTATCATATGTATGGAGTAATAGGGATAATTGGTAGTTTTCCTGTATTATATAAAGATGAAGATAAGAATATCATTAGAGCAGTAGCACCAAAACGTAATTCTCATAATGAACGTAGCTCTCAATCGCCGTATAATGATTTAGATTGGCATGTAGATGCTGCATACCGTCCAATGACAGAGAAGAGTGATAACTTATCTCCTATAGTTGACTATTTAATTTTCGGGATTGTACATAAAGGACATGAGAATCTACCTATAGTATATATTAGCCTTAAAGATATATTAAATCAATTGAGCTACCAAGATATCTTAATCGGATGTAGTAATGAATTTACAGTAACAAGTGCAGATTCTTTTTCATGTAAAATATTAAGCAACAACATACCTTTATTAGTAGAACACGCTACCGGCTATTATAGCAGAATAAAAATGGATGCTATTCCTGAAACACAAAGAGCAGCAGGGTTTTTAAATAAAATTAGAGAAATCGTAGATCAAAAACTTATTCAAAACTATATATATGTTACTTCCGGTGATATTGTTGTATTAAGCAATAAAACGGTTTTACATAAAAGAGATAGCTATAGTCCTAAATGGGATGGAAAAGACCGTTATTTTATTAGAATATATTCAGTGAAAGATATAAACCAAGGTATATTAGCAAATTCTGCTCAACCTTGGATATGGGTATAGTAACCATAATACAGCTAAATTCACAAAACTTCAGACAAGATAAATTTAAGGATGAGTCTGCACAGCGTACATCAGTACAGACGAGTCCTGCAAAATTGCTTGTATCAAGCTTTGTGAATGACGCTGTGCTAGACGGTTTTATGTAAATAACATAAAAACATCATTGCGGGCAGATATTGTTGCGTGGTTCAATTTTACCTCTGTCATCCCGTGGCTTGACCACGGGATCCAGTTAAAAATACTAAAATATTAGTATTTTTTATTGTTTTTATGGACCTAGTTAGCAAGCGAACTAGGTGACACAGTAGGTTTTACCGGTCTACGCAACAATGCCACGCAAGTACTACGAATGCTCGCAATGACGGGGTGGTAACCAAGCAATAACGCCATAAAAATTTAAAAAAAATTAGAATAGGTTTTTATCTTAACTTGTAAGATATAAATAGAAACACTACCAAAATTTAACGGTGAGAATTGAAAAAGGCTCTGGATATATAAGTGTGTAAATTCTAAAATAGGCATTAAATTCGCCCATCAAATTTTATCAAAAAGTGAGCCATGTCCTCTCCCCAATTTTGGATAGGCATATTTCATTTTCGCGTAATATAGTCAATTGTCAAGTACAAAGTCTTAAATACAGAGTCGTCGTTAGGAAAACCCCTTTTGTTATTAGTAACCTTGCGTAATTGACTATTTAAACCTTCGATTGCATTGGTTGTATAAATGATACGCCTAATCACTTCTGGGTATTGTAAAAAAATTATCAAATTCTGCCAATTATTTTGCCATGATTTTGCAATATGTGGGTACTGTTTGCCCCATTTCATATCAAAATCAGATAAGGCAGTAAGTGCTTCATCCTCAGTGATAGAGCTGTATACTAGCTTCAAATCTGCTGCAAGTTCTTTACGATCTTTATAGCTTACATGCTAAATCATAACAAATTATTGCATATTGTAATTTATCAAGCTCCGTTAATGCTAAACCTTTATAAAAATAAGCATATGCAAACTCCGGATTGTTTTGAATTGCTAAATTGAAAGATTCTAAAGCTTCTTCTAATTTTTCCATTCTTATTAATGCTTCACCTTTTCCTGCATACCCATTGGCTACATGTTCATTAGCTTTTATTTTTGAATAGAGATTAATAGCCATATCATAGGATTTTATAGCCTCCTGATATTTTCCTAAATTAAATAGGGCATTACCTTTATTATTGTATGCTGCCGGATCTTCAGGATCATATTTAAGAAGGATATTATATGTTTCTACTGCTTCTTGATATCTTCCTATGTAACTAAGTAAAACCCCTTTATCAAGATAAGAAATAGTATTATTTGGTTCTTTCTTAATGACCGTATTGAATTCTCTAAGTGCTTCTTTATATTTGTGGGTATGAAATAACATTAAACATTTCTCTAAGTAATTATCTGCTTTTACATCTATACTTAATAAGCTTAAAGTTTTAAATATGATTGTTGTAATTGTTTTCCTTATATTTAACATACTGATTTTTTTGAGTAGGATTATCAATTCATTATTAATTTTATTATATTTTAATATATTTTTAAGCAAAAATTAATAAGATTTTAGAAATTTATTTTTTAATAACTTTCTTGTCCTAGATATAAAAATTGATTAGTTGAGTTGAAACTTAATTTATACAAACCTCATGTTCTATTAGCGGCACAATAAATATGTGATAAATAAACTAATTGAAAGAAAAAAATAAGTAATATATAGTAATGGTTCATTTTTAGATTGAAAAGCAAGAAATACTATACTATCTTTGGTAGTATAATTAAATATATTAAAAATATGCTTTTTCAATCACTAAATTTATACTCTATCTTAGTTTCAGGTCTTACAGCTACAATTATCGTTTTTATGCATCAATTATCTTATTACAAACAGCAAATTATTAATAAGGATTTAAAAATGATACCTGCATATTTTGATAAAAAAATGTTATATAAAATTCTTAATAATAACTGCGATAGATATTCTGCTCTTGAAATGATTAAATCATATTTTAAGTTGAAAACTGCAAGATCGTTATCATATGAAGAACTTCAAAATGATCAGCAATTAAGCGAATTATTTGGAGATTCTTTAAACTATTTTATTGATAATTTTATATCAAAATCTGATAAATCAGTTGTAGCAAATAAAGCGTTTAGCATACAAGATGAATATAACAATACTCATAAATTATATGTGTTTTTAGAGAAAAATAAAATATCGGACAAAACACATCAAATGCTTATATATGTTAAAGTACCTTATATAATGACTAAAGACGACGAAGAAAGCTTAAACACTTTCATACACTTGGCTAAGATAATGTAGATTTCCCAAAATTAAAATCAGAAACTCTAGGTTCTGTGAAGGAAAATTATTTTAAAAAGCACCAGTAATTTATATTAAATCACAACTAATGATTAAAAATTGTTGACTTATTTTAAGTATCTTTATATCGTAATTTACTTAAATGATATTTAAACTCTATCATTAATTTTTAATAAACTTAAGATATTGGTAACGCATGGAAAATAAAGAAGAAGAATAAGATATATTACCTGAGTTTATAATTGATAGAAGAGGAGGAAAAGCGATTAAAAGCTGAAAACTCTAAAAAAGAACTTAAATTAATATTAATAACGTTTGCAATCATTTTAACTAGCTTTTTAACATTTTGTTATTTCTTTTTTAACTACATAGAAGAAAAAGCAGCAGAATATAAACTACAGCAAGAAGCAGAAGCAAAAAAGTTAGATAAAACTGAATGATGTGTCATCCCGTGATTTATTCACGGGATCCAGTTAAAAATACTAATAATATTAGTATTTTGAGTGGTTTTACTGGATACCGTGGACAAGCCACGGTATAACACCCTGCAGATTTTCCGAGCCATGCAACAACGCTCGTCAAGCGAACTAGGTGACATTGTCTAACATTTCGGCAATTCTCAAATAATCTTGAGGAGTAAGATTTTCAGCACGATAATTATCATTGATTTTCAACTGAGTTAATATTTCATGTATATTAGGTACAAGATTTTTCAGTGATGATTTGATCATTTTCCGTCGTCCTGTAAAAGCAAGTCTTGTTATTTGCTCAACTTTATTTATCAGAGCAATAGACGGCGGATTTTCTAAGGGTATTAGTTTGACTATCGCAGAATATACTTTAGGAGGTGGATAGAAAGCAGTCGGTGCTACGTCAAAGCATTTTTCTACTTTAGTAATTAACTGACATATTACCGATAACCTGCCATATGCTTTAGTTGACGGCATAGCACAAATACGTTCTACTACTTCCTTTTGTAACATTAGCGTCATATTAGTAATTAACCGTGCTTCTTTCAGCCATCTAATTACTAACTCAGTACCTATATGATATGGTAAATTAGAGATTATAGTTACTTTATCATAACCTAAATCAGTTAAATTTATTTTAAGAGCATCTTGTTTAATAATATTTAGATTAGGATAATATTCTTTAATCTCATTAAGGAGCGGGATACATCTCTCATCTGTTTCTATAACAGTTAAGGATTCAGGATTTTTCTGCAATATTGACCTAGTTAACCCTCCGGTGCCGGGTCCTATTTCTAGCACTCTGCTATTTTCTGCAAGGTTACTCGCACGTACAATTTTATCACATAGACTACTGTCAAAAATAAAATTTTGTCCGTGCTTTTTAAGAGGATTAATTTGATGAGATGCTGCATGTTTTGCAATTGAAGGGAGCATATGGCAGGTCATTCCCGCGAAGGCGGGAATCCAGTAAAACGTTTATTTTTATCAAGTATATAATTCTGTTAATAATCAAGGTTATTTTTCTGGATTCCCGCCTTCGCGGGAATGACCTAGAACAACCACATACTAAGACGGCAGCATTATTTTTATAGCTGCTTTCTTACGCATATGTTCAAACATTTTTTGTGCTTTTTGTGAAATCTTTTTATTGGTTAGGAAGTTTACTACATAATTATTTTCATCTTCATTAACATTTAAGATTTTTTTGCTGCACACTAATATTATTTCAAATTTGTTATTTACTTCAAAAACATTGCTTGCTTTATCCGAGCTTAAGTCCTTTACAATAGTTTGTTTTACGCCTTCTATCTTGCTAAGCTTATCGGTAATAATTTGCATATTAGCAAAATTATCATAAAGCGATTTTTTAACATCTGCACATTTTTTTAGTCGATTTTTCAAATTATTCATCTGTGTAAACGCTTTATTGCCACCATCTTTAGATGTAAATACTTGCATTGAAATTTCTACGTCTTTTTGATCACTAGATAAAATTGCGACATCTATTTCTTTATTACTTACTTGTACCGATCTTGATAGACTTGATAAAATATTCATTTTAATCAACTCGGATTTAATTTGGGAAATAAAACTATCAGGATTAACCGATCTGCTTTTTAAATACTGAAGAAGAGAACCGTGAGGCATTTTATTACGATCTTCAATAGATTTAATAGCATTATCTATCTCTTCTTGCGGAATTTCTCTATCTCCGGCATATTGAAAAAGCAAAGATTCATCAATTAAGCTCTTGATTGCTAAATCACTTAGCTGCTTATCTTGAGCAGGCGTTAGACTTTCAACATTATTTAGTGCCATAATCATTTTTTTTCTAGCACGGAACTCATTAAGAGTAATAGGTTCATCATTTACGGATGCTACTATATTCGGCAGCGAAGCTTGTGCTACATTAAAAGCAAAAAAAACAGTAATGATTAATAATAATTTTCTCATATTTCTAGACTCACATAACGTAATAATTGGAATAGTTTTTATCCTGACTATCGATAAAAAGCTAAATAATCAAGTGACTTGTTGTATTGATGTCATTCCCGCGTAGGCGGGAATCCAGTAATTAAAAGATATACATAATATCGAATAAAGCTCGATTTATCTCGCTTTACCCTAGATTCCCGCCTACGCGGGAATGACATAAACCGATCCACGCAGCCTATGGCTCCTCGCAATGACGATTAAATATCCGTACAAGCACAATGCTAAACTCACATATTCAAAACTTTTAAACCGATAGAAATAGTCGGCGAAGAGGTAGTCTTTTTGATTCCTCTGCTTCCATCGGCTAGATAATCGGAATAAATCTTTGCAGTAATTCTAACACAATCTTTAGCATATGTCACCCTAATAGTTCGAGTAAGTAAATTTGGAGAACGTCTAGAGAGATCAATACGTGCACCAAAGCCTATAGTCCAATTTTCTGCTAGCTGATAATTTATGTCTCCATAAAATTGTCGTACTCTATTATTTGAAACCTTTATACTTTCTACGGAATAATATTTTTTAAGGTTTGTAAGCTGAATAAAACTACCTAGCAAGTTAATCTTATCATAGTTAAAATTTCCTCCCACCTCATCTCTAATAGATCTGAAATATCTATCTTTCTGAAAGCTATAAAACACTTCTAAATTATTAGAAAGATTACCTAGAATCTGCCCTACATTTTCCGTATCATCAGCAGGCAAATCTATACTATATCTTGTATTACGCGACTGTCCTAAAAATAATTTTAAATAATTTTCTTCTTTAGCAATACTAGTATTTAAGCCGTAACTTAATCTATTACCGAAATCATGGCAATCAATACCGCTATAACGATTTGATAAAAAGATATTTTTTTCGGATAATTCATATTTAACAGGATCAATTATAACAAATTTTTTATCTTTCTTAGATAGTTTACGCCCCATAGTAAAAGAAACTACCGGCTCAATAAGTAAATTTATTGTTTTTGTTATATTACCTACTAACGGATAACGCCATAAAGTTTGCAATTCCGGTATATTCCTTTGAAATGATTTACTTTCTCTCGTCTTATCTAAATAAGCCCGTCTAGCAAGATAAAAATCACCTCTATCTTTTGCTACAAAATCAAAAATTTGCCCTGAAGAAGTCAGCACATTATGCATAAAGGATAGTTGCAAAGAGGTTCTAGCGACTTGTTTCCCTATTCTTTCTTTGTACATTAACGTATTATTTTCAACAACGATATGGCTGTTGTCATTATCATTCAAATTTATCACGTTTTTTGTATTGATTTTCGGTAATACTAAAGGGTCAGTATACTTAATATCATTACTACCTAAGCCTTGAAAACTTAATCCTTCCGCCGAAAAATAATCAGCTTCATGAATTTTATTTAAGAATATTTTAGAAGTTAAATATGAAGCGTAGTTATTATAATAATTTTTTAAATAAGCTTTATCCGATGTACGCTCCACCCTGAAGCCGTAATCATAAACTTTATCGGTACTAATAAAATTACCGCTTGCTATATAATGATAAGAAGAAACCTTTTTATTTTTCACTACATTTCCGTCTTTTTTTAGAAAATACGGTAATTTACCGTAACTACCTTGAAAATTCATATTATCGGTATCATTCGGACGATAGCGTGTTTCTAGCTCATAAGTTTGATATTTACTAAAAATTCTTGGAGTGAGAGTAAAATCCATATTAGGTTTTGCACGTAGATATAGAGGTATACCAAACCCTTTATTTTTGACGTCAGGTACCAATAATCCGGAAGTTGCAGGGGCCGTAGGAGTCGGATGGAAAAAATACGGTAAGTAAAAAATCGGTACGCCGTATACTTCAAAAAATACGTTTTTATAAACTATTCTATGCTCTTCAGAATGAATATAAGTATCCTTAGCAGCAATTTGCCAAATAGGGTTTCTATTACAAGTAACATCGCAAGGGGTAAATTCGGCATGGTGCAGCTTAAGATTATTTTCATCTATTCTTTCGGCAAGTTTAGCAATTAAAAGATTATTATCACCGGATAGTAAAATGAATTCCGATATGATCCCTTTCTTAAATTCGTCTTTTAAAACTGCTTTATCACCCTCTATTATTCTGTTTTGTTTATCCTTAATTCGGATATTACCTTCTGCCCATAAAATATCATTTTCTATATCATAAAGTAAATTATCTGCCGTTAATAAATACTCATCCGTGATAATTCTTATATTACCTTTAGCATATATCAAATCCTGACTTTCGTTATACTCTACGAAGTCGGCTATCATATTACTAATTTTAATATTCTGACCATTCTTAGAAAGATCGGCAAAGCTTACCAAAGAAAATATTATGATAATAAGCAAGCATATTATTCGCAATAGCATTTATATTAATAAATATATTTTAATAGTAAAAAATAATAGCAAGCTATTAGTAATATATCAAATAATAAAAAATTTTGCTTGCTCTTTTGCAGTGCAAGGTTATTCTATGGAGAGATGTATGTCATTAATGGATGTCATTCCTGCGAAAGACTGGCGTTGTTGCACGGCTCGAGAAACCTGCTGGGGGTCATACCGTGGCTTGTCCACGGTATCCAGTTAAACATACTATTAGTATTTTTTATTGTTTTTATGGACCCCGTGGTCAAGCCATGGGGTGACACAGTGGGTTTTACCGCTCCACGCAACAATGCCTCACGGGAATGACATAAACCCCCGTTCAAACTACAAGTAACCTTAAACAAATGCTAGACAATTTCATTGCAAATCAAGCAACTAAAGAGTTTTCAGTTAGTGAGATTTCTAATAAAATCAAAGAATTATTAGAAAATAATTTTGGCTATATTAAGGTAAAAGGAGAAATTTCAGGTTTTAAAATAGCAAGCTCAGGTCATGCTTATTTTAACTTAAAAGAAAATACCGCTATTTTAGCTTGTACTTGCTGGCGTCCTATTCTTGCTAAAATCAAATTTCCTTTAAATGACGGTATGGAAGTGGTGATTAGCGGCAAGCTTTCAAGTTATGCAGGTAATTCACGCTATCAATTATCGGTAGATAATTTGCAACCTGCAGGACTTGGTGCTATGTTGCAAATTCTAAATGAACGCAAAGCTCGTTTAGAAAAAGAGGGACTATTTAATAAGAAACGTATTCCTATACCTTTTTTACCTGATAAAATAGGCGTTATCACTTCAATAACCGGTGCTGTTATTAAAGATATTATTCATCGCATTCGCGAACGTTTTCCGACTCGGATAATAATATGGCCGGTTAGCGTACAAGGCGAAAATTCCGGCAATGAAATTGCTGAAGCAATTGAAGGATTTAACAATTTAGAAGAGATAAATAAACCAAGTGTTATAATTGTTGCTAGAGGCGGCGGTTCTATAGAAGATCTTTGGTCATTTAACGATGAGATATTAGTACGTGCCGCTTATAACTCAAAAATTCCTATTATTTCCGCAGTAGGTCATGAAGTGGATTATACTTTAATAGATTTAGCGGCCGATAAAAGAGCTCCAACACCGACGGCTGCCGCAGAATTTGCTGTACCGGTACGATCTATTTTAAATAATACTCTACAATCTTATGAAAAAATATTATTGAATAATACTAGCAGGTTAATTAAGTATCACGAACAAAATATAATAAATTACGATAAAATACACAGATATCTCTCTCACTATATGAATAATAGACAGCAATTACTGGACGAAACCGGTTTTAATTTGCTAGATGCTTTACCGTGCTTCATTGAACTACAAGAAACAAAGCTTAAATCTTTTTCTAAAGAAAGAGTTAACCCTACTAAAATACTCAATTACAAAACATTAGAATTAACACATCAAACAGCTTATCTATCAAAATCGGCAAATAATACTTTGAAAAATTTTGAGTATAAATTAGAATTAAATAGTACGTTACTTGCAAGCCTTGATTATAATAACGTATTAAAACGAGGTTTTGCTATAGTTAAAGGAGAAACGGGTAATTTTTTATCTTCTAAAATTACTGCTGCAAATGAAAAAATTTTTAATATTAAATTTTCTGACGGCGAAATTAAAGTAGTTCGTAGCTAAACATGTCATCCCGTGGCTTGACCACGGGATCCAGTTAAAAATACTAAAATTATTAGTATTTTTTATTGTTTTTATGGACCCCGTGGTCAAGCCACGGGGTGACACAGTGGGTTTTACCGGTCCACGTGGGCAATGCCTTGCGGGAATGACAATAAAAAACACAATTCTAAAAAAATACAGACCATGAAAATTTTAAAGCTTTTTATTTTTATACTTCTCATTTCTAAAAATTTTTATGCTTTGAGCATAGGTGCAAACGAACAACAAGCAATTTTAGAATGCGAAGGGACAGCCGATAAAAAAACTTTGATAAATGCCTGGTATATAAATGAGCCTTACCAATACTTAATTGCTACTTCAAAAGGTCATACTACTGTTTCCGGTATGGATATAGAATTAATTAACGCTATTGCTACAAAAATAGGTATCAATATTGAGTATAATCAAGATAGCTGGTATCAAGATCAATTAGATATTCAAAGTGGAAATGCCGACATGACAGCAGGAGCCACTTATACTACTGAGAGAAGTAACTATGCTTATTTTTCAAAGCCTTATCGCCTTGAAGAATTATCATTATTTATTATTGAACCACTTGCCAAAAAGTTAAATTTCCAAAATGTTAATGAACTAACAGCACAAATACGTCTATTTAATCTCCAGCTAGGAATAGTGAAAGGTACTGTATACGGAGACCCTAAATTTACGGATTTTTTATATAATGAGAAAAATCAAGATATAATTAGAATATATCAAAATAATATGGAATTGATAAATGGACTAATCAAGAAAGAAATTGACGGTTTCATTAGTGATCGAATTGTCGGTGCCGTTAATATTTTAGGAAGAACAATGGACAGGAATATATTAGAAGTTCCCTTAAATATTAAAACTCCCCTACATTTAATGTTTAGCAAAAAAACCGTATCTTTAAATATAGTTGAACAATTTAATTTTGCGATAGATGATTTTCTTGCAAGTAACGAGTATAAAAAAATTATTAAGACATACATATATCATATTCTATTGCCTAAATCTATAGATTCTCGTTGGTGCCATGTTATAGGTTTACTTGGTTGCCTTGCTTTTGCTTTTTCGGGAATTATTTTGAGTAGCAGAAAAAATAGTACTTTATTCGGTACATTTTTATTTGCGGTATTCCCCTCTGTTAGTAGCTGAATAATGTTAGATTTAATAGTAAACCATGATCGGACATTTAAACTTCTATTTTACTCCTTCTTATTTCTATTACATATTTGTAGTAGTTTTACTCGGTTTTACAATTATTAAATTATTCAGCTATTATAATAAACAGATTGCTAAAGATAATTATTTAGAACAATCATTAAATAATATAGTAGCAATTTGCGATTCATTCGGACAAGCAACTTTTATAATTATAGGAGTTGCAATGGTTATTATTCACAAAATTGAGCCTCTAAGTTTTTGGGGACCGTTTTTTGCTTTCATTACGGCTAATTGCGGTGCAATATTACGAGATTTTATTATGAAAGAAAATTCAATTAAGAGGATACCAAGAGGAGTTAGTATTGAAATCACTGTATTATGGGGTATAGCTTTTAGCTTATTATTAGATATGTATGGTAGTAATCCAAATTATCATACAATAAAATATTCAATGATTATAGTAATTTCCGGAGCATTTATTACTAGTCTCTTAGTTTATCATTTTGGTTTTCTTGAGTGGCGATTCCGTAATGAAAAATTAGAAGACATAGAAAAACAAACATGAAGATAGCTACTTGGAATATTAATTCCATAAAAACAAGACTTAATTTATTGCGTAATTTTTTATCTAAAGAAAATCCGGATATTTTATTATTGCAAGAAATAAAATGCGAAACCGAAAAATTTCCTTTTGATGAATTATCCGATTTACCTTATAATTTTTATGTTCACGGGCAAAAATCATATAACGGTGTTGCTATAATTTCAAAATTTCCTGCCGATGAAATAATTAAGGATTTTCCGAATAATTACTGCAGTGATCAAGCAAGATTCTTAGAAATAAAATTATCATCACCTATAGGGTTTTGTAATATAATCTCGCTCTATGCTCCTAACGGTTCATTTGTCGGTAGCGATAAATTTGTAGCAAAGCTAGCATTTTATGATAATTTTATCAATTATCTATCAACTAAAAAATCTTTTGATGAAAAAACTATCATAGGCGGTGATTTCAATATTGCACCGTTCGATATAGACGTATATTCACCTAAGCTACTTGCTGAAACTACTTGTTTTACTGAAATTGAACAAAAAAAACTACGTACTATTCTAAATTCCGGGTTTGAGGATTTATATAGATTGAGGCATCCGAGTAAACAAGAATTTTCATGGTGGGATTATAGAGCCGGATGTTTTGAACAAAATAAAGGTATGCGAATTGATATGATTCTTGGTTGTAATAATACTATTGACTATTTAGAAAATTGCTATATGGATTATAATTTAAGGACTCAAGAAAAACCTTCAGATCATATACCGGTAATTGCGAGTTTTAAAGGGTAGCCTGAGTCGTCATTGCGAGGAGCCATAGGCGTTATGGCTCGATTTATGTCATTCCCGCGTAGGCGGGAATCCAGAAAAAAGCGAAATTAATTGAGCTTTTAATTTTTAAAATTCAGTGTGTTTACACTTTTTAGCGACTGGATCCCCGCTTTCACGGGGATGACATCGAGTAGGTTTTACCGATCCATTTAAAAAATAAACATATGTCTCCAAAATTCATGAAATTTTACGAAAAATATATGACGATTGTCGGTACAATCGGCAATTTTATGTTTTATGTACAGGCTCATAAGATTTTTACCTGTAAATCTTCGGCTTCCGTTTCTATGCCCGCCTTTACTATAAGTGCTATTGCTCTTTGTAGTTGGCTTATATACGGCATATTAATAAAAAATACACCTATTATAATAGCAAATATAGTAGTTTTATAGGAGCATTATTAGTTCTCTTAACCATAATAATATATTAATAATGACTAAGAAAATCATTACTTTAATTGGTCGTCCGAATGTAGGCAAATCAACACTTTTCAATAGATTAAGCATACGTAAAAAAGCTATCGTTCACGATTTGCCGGGCGTCACTAGGGATAGAAAATATACAGAAGGCAAAATCGGCTCTTTTGAATTTTTGTTAATTGATACTCCAGGACTTGAAGAGAATCCTGATAGTATGGGAGAGAGGTTAATGGAGCAGACTACTAAAGCAATTTTAGAGGCAGATTTAATTTGCTTTATGGTTGACGGTAGAAGCGGAATATTACCTGATGATAAGCTACTTGGTAGCTTTGTTAGAAAATATAATAAGCCTGCTATATTGGTAGTTAATAAATGCGAGAAAGCTTTTGATTTTGATAAAGAGTACTACAAATTAGGGTTTGATAGTATGGTGGCTATCTCTGCCGAGCATGGCACAGGCTTAATTGATTTATATGACGAGATTATTGCCAAGTTACCTGAAGAAGAATCAATCGAGACAAATATAGCCGATCCAATTAAAGGAGATTGTTTGCAGATAGTAGTTAGTGGCAGACCTAACGCCGGAAAATCTACTTTTATAAACGCTCTTATTAATGATGAAAGATTATTAACCGGTCCTGAAGCCGGTATTACTCGTGAATCAATTGAAATTGATTGGCAATATAAAAATAATCACATTAAATTAATCGATACGGCAGGACTCCGCAAAAAATCTACTATTACAGAGTCTTTAGAAAAATTATCGGCTTCAGATGCTATTAACTCTATTAAATTTGCTAATACCGTAATCTTAATGATTGATGCTTTAGCCCCTTTAAAACAGCAAGATTTAAATATTGCAAGCCATGTGGTAAATGAGGGGAGAAGTATAGTTATAGTAGTGAATAAATGGGATTTAGTTAAAGAATCTGAAAAAGAAGCATTTCAGGAAGAATTTTATTATCAGATAAATACTCATCTGCCTCAGGTTAAAGGTGTACCTGTTCTATTTATTTCAGCAATAAATAAACAAAATATAGAGCAGGTTTTAGATGCGTGTCTTAAAATCTATAAAATTTGGAATAAGAAAATAACTACTAGCAAATTAAATGAATGGCTTAATTTTACTACGGAAGCACACCCACTACCTCTACAAAAAGGCGGTAAAAGAGTGCGTGTAAAATATATGACTCAAACAAAAACCCGTCCCCCTACTTTCAAATTATTCTCCAATAATCCGGAAAAAATTACCGATAGCTATACCAGGTATTTAGTAAATAATATGCGTGAAGCTTTCGACATGCCTGGTATTCCTATCAGATTCACTTACGTAAAAACCAAAAACCCTTATGTGTAGTTTAAAATTAACTAATAACAGTTTAAGTACAGAAAAATCTGAATTAGATATCTTTAAGCTGTTTAATATAAGCATGAGCTAAAGTAGTTTTACCGCATTGCCTTGGACCGAGAATGGCACAAATAGGAAATATTTCAAAAGAATCGGCTCTGGATATATAAGTGTGTAAATTCTAAAATAGGCATTAAATTCGCCCCTCAAATTTTATCAAAAAGTGAGCCATGGCCTCTCCCCAATTTTGGATAGGCATATTCCATTTTCGCGTAATATAGTCAATTGTCAAGTACAAAGTCTTAAATACAGAGTCGTCGTTAGGAAAACCCCTTTTGTTATTAGTAACCTTGCGTAATTGACTATTTAAACCTTCGATTGCATTGGTTGTATAAATGATACGCCTAATCACTTCTGGGTATTGTAAAAAAATTATCAAATTCTGCCAATTATTTTGCCATGATTTTGCAATATGTGGGTACTGTTTGCCCCATTTCATATCAAAATCAGATAAGGCAGTAAGTGCTTCATCCTCAGTGATAGAGCTGTATACTAGCTTCAAATCTGCTGCAAGTTCTTTACGATCTTTATAGCTTACATATGACAAACTATTTCTGATTTGATGTACAATGCACAGCTGATGCTCAGTTTGTGGATATACTGCAGATATCGCCTCACTCATGCCCGTTAGATTATCGCTACAAGCAATTAAGATATCTTTTAATCCCCTGTCTTTCATTTCAGTAAAATTATTTAACCAAAATTTAGCTCCCTCATTCTCGCTAATACACAAGCCTAAAATATCTTTCCTTCCGGTTAAATCTACACCTAAAGCTACATATACTGCCTTATTGATAATTCTCTTATCTTGACGTACTTTAACTATAAGTGCATCAAAATATACTATAGCATATATGGCTTCCAGAGGCCTATTCTGCCAACTCCTGACCTCATCCATAACATTATCGGTAACCCGACTAATAAGGCTTTCACTGTTCTCTGCACCATATAGCTCATGAATCTGAATCTTAATGTCAGAGAGGCTCATCCCTTTAGCATATAAGGATAATATCTTCTGATCTAATCCATCAATCCTAGTCTGACGCTTTGGCACTAGTACAGGAGAAAATTCAGCATTTCTATCACGTGGTACTTCAAGTTCCAATACTCCACCTTCAGTAATTAGGCTTTTTTTGCATACACCATTTCTACTATTGTCAGTCTCTATCCTGCCATATTTGTTATAGACAAGATGCTCATCCATCTCAGCTTTTAAGGCTCTTTCAAATATATTTTTAGTTAACTGCTTTAATATCCCGTCTTTGGCAAAAAAACTCGTTAAATCAGTATCTTTATCTATTAGCAAATCTACTGCTTGTTTTATCTTCTCTTGGTTACTGTTACTCATGTTATTCCTGATAAATTATATTATTGTTAATATAACCTATCCTAGAAATTTACACACTTAGTGAGACAGCACCAAAATCCCCTAATTTAGCTGCTATTTTAATGAATATTAGAGGAATTTTAATTAGTCTTCCAGGATTAACTCCAAGCCATCTTCTAAATCCAAGCAAGATATCCTTCATGGTAACTATGTCTGGTCCAACTATTTTTAATAATTTGTGGATTTTTCCTTCCCTTTCTATACAGTGAATAATTACTTTCGTTAAATCATCAATATGAATAGGTTGAAATTGTTGTAAACCATCGCCTATTAAAGGAATAAAATACGGTAATGTTGCAAGAGCCCTAAATAGTGAGGTACCACCGTAACAACCGCTTGCGTAAACAAGAGATGGCTGTAAAATCCCCCAATCTATATTTTCTAATTTTTGTAAATATGCTTCAGTTGCTTTTTTAGTTAAAGCATAAGCAGTGTTTTTTTCATCATCTATTCCAAGAGCTGAAATATGAATAATTCTTTTTACGTTAGTAAGGGTGCAAGCCTTAAATAGAGCCTTTGGACCATTGACATGAACATTTTCAATATTATTAGCATGACTAGACGTTAATACACCTGATACATTAATAACTATATCTATGTTATTTAATCTATTTATCCAGCTTTGTGGGGTTAGGTCTATATTAAAATCACAATATATCACTTCTGCAGTAGGGAATTTTTTCCTGGTAGATTCAACATCTCTAACACAGCATATTACTTCATAATTATTCTTTAATAATTCAGCTGTAATATATAATCCAATAAAGCCGTTAGCTCCTGTTACTAGTATTCTCATTATAATATAAACGATTTAGATATTAGACTTCTTGCATAACCTCCTTCTAAAGGTAATTTGTACGTCAATCCGGTACTCGCATCCTCACGTACTAGTATGTACGGCTGCGGTTCTGTGTTCCGTGTTTCCTTCAAATTCCTCTTTATAAGATAGGTTATGCAAGAAGTCTATTGATATTTTTTATATCATTAATCAAATTCTGTTGCAAATAGAAGATAAAAAAGGATATGTTATGTCCACAACTATTGTTTTTTGGTTAAAAACTTTTATACCCCAATACTCTTCTCTCTTATCATAAACCGGCGTTGCCCGTGTGTGATTTTAATGTTATCTCATAATAAAATAATTAAAGATTATAAATAATTACATATAAAAGATTTGAATAAATATTAAGAGGTTTTTATATTTTTTATTTTAACTTTAATATTTATTTAATTGAAATTATGAGTAATAAACTAGAAGTAATAATAAAATATTATAATGATATATCAAATTTAGGCGTAAGATTATGGAAAACTACTACAGCACTTGCTAGTTTTAATTTAGGTGAGGTATTGAAAATATGGTTCTGTGATAAAAATTTTTAAGATTTAATGATACTAGATCAAAGTTTTATTTATACTCAATATTTAGAAACAATGTTAAGTAAAACAGCTACTACCGGAAAGTATCAAGATCAGAATATTGGTGATTCTCAGTGGGAAAATTGTTTCAAAGAAATAAATAACCGAGATCATTTTTTATGTATGAAGCTACAGGAGCTAATAGGAGTAGAAAACAAGAATATCATTGATTCTATGCTAGATAATATAGGGGATATAAATTCACTAGAGTTTAGTACCCTTGTTACTAAAGCCCAAGGATTTTTAAAAAATAATTTAGATCAATCTGAAAGCTTGATTAAAGCAGCCAAAGAAATCGATGCTATGGCATATCCTCTGACGAGAGAGTATTTTTTATATCGCTATATAGCTAAAGCAATATTACTTACAAATACTTTAAATGTATCTTCCTCTTATGAATCCGAGTTTAATATAGTAAAAAAAGCTCATTTAAATTTTGCAAATTATCTTAATTCATTAGAGCAAAGTCTTACTAGAATAGAAAAAGCTACTGATAAATATAATGAAGATCATAAAATTGCTTCTTGGTTAACTGAAAAATCAGATTTAGTTAGCAACCATTCAGGTAAAATAGCAGCTACTTATGCTGCTCTTATAGCCGGTGTAATTGCTTTACGTTCGTATGTAATTGATGAAGAGGATCCTTGGTATGAATTATGTGCTTTACCGACCACTAGCCTTGCGATGCTACAAATTTTATTATCTTTTCCAGGTACGGTCTTATCAAATAGACAAACTAAAGAGATTAATAATAATATGTTTCAAGCATTAGAAAATAACAATGAAAATGCTGAAGATATTAAATTTTTATTTGATTACACTCCAAGCTTTGCTAATGATGCCGTAAATACAACTGCGATTTGTTTTAGATATGCTGCTAATTTAGGGTTACAGCCTATCGATTTATTAAATAATGATATTATTAATCGTATAATTGTATATACGGCTTTGCGATGGTCTGCAGCTGCAGGAGTAGTAGAAGAACAAAGTAAAGTTACAAATTTTATGCAAAATAAATTAATTAAATTTTTGCATGATAAAATTGTACCGGCTTTAATTGAGAATAAGAAATTTACAGCTGAAGAAATTAAACCATATTTTCAGTTACTATATAAACATTCTGAAAAAGATAAGAATACGCAAATAAAACTTCAGGCAATATATAATAAACTTACCAATCAAGATATAGATTTTAACAATATTGAACCAGACATTAGTACCTATCATGGATGGAAGAGTACTGCTATGTGTTCGGCAATAGCCACACTGATTTTAGATTATATCTGTTTTTATTTTCGTAATCCAGAATTAGAATTTTATGAAGATCCAATGTTTTATGCCTCCACTTCTGTTAAATTAATGCGTCTTGCTTCTTTATTGGTATCAACATATTGTGGCAATAAAGTTATAGAAAATATCACCGGCGAAAAATTAACTAATGATGTGTTTTTTCAAAAGTTTTACTATAATGATGCGGCAAGATTGACTGTAGCGATAGTACCTTTAATAATGTTTGAGTCTATTAAAGATTTAAAATTCTTAAGTCTTGCAACTTTAATAGATGTTTTAACAACTGCTATATCGGATTTAAATGTTGGTAAGGCAATTAGTAGTGCAGGCAAGAATATTGCCGAGAAAACTGCTACTACCCTTACTTGGCTTAATAAAATTGCCTCAGGCACAAACGATTATACAGTTATTGATATTGATGCTACAGAAGAAGTACCATGTCTAGGTTCTGTGGACATTTGATTAATTATGATTATTCTATTAAATGTCCGAACCTAGGTTAAGATTGTAAAGTTTACGTTATTTAATGTGTTCTTCCCATTTCAAATATAATTGAATCTTCAGAATTAAGTGTTGCATGTATTAAAAAAGGCGAGGTGACATAGGATTGCACTTCGCTATGTATAAAAGCTTGGTACATTACATTATCAATCTCTAAAGTAAAATTTTTGCTATATTCAAGAAGTTTTTGAGCAGCTTTTAAGTGTATTAAATAACCTGTAGTTGTATTAAAGTAACCACCATGACCTATCTTCTTTAAATACGGATTATTGTAAATATTATAAAATATTTTGTTTTTAGAATGTGACAAGGACAAATAAATTAAATCCCAGTCGGTAGGTAAATGCTTAAGCATTGTTAAAAATTTATTACGGAAATCGTCATTTAGTATAGCATCATCTTCTATTATTAGGGCATAAGGTATATTTTCTCTAACCATTTTAAGCCAAATTTCTCTATGGCTACAATAACAACCGAGTTCACCTGCCGTTAAAGTATGATTTAATATTTTGCTATCGGAAAAATAATTTATATTTTCTGAAGGACAAAATACAGTATAACCATTATCAAGGGATAAAAGAGCAGGGTTATTTTTTACATCTAAGCCGGTAGTAAATCTTTTTCCTGCTGTATCTGTTATAGATAAATTATAACCGTCTACTGCACTAAACCTTTCATAGGATAAATTATTATTGTCGAATTGTTTACTAATATTGTTATATCTATCAGTACTGCGATCTAGGTTTACTATAAAAATTTTAATATCTTTTTCTTCAAGTGGAGCAGAGCCTATTTGATAAGTTTTTAAAAATATGAAAATCAATAATAAACAAATAATTATAATTGATATTATAAAAAAATATTTTTTAATTTGTCGCATTATAGATTATTTAATAAAGGTAATAATTTTTCTTTTACTGCGATGTAATTATTTTCTGAAGTTGGTACAATCTGATTGTTATATATCTTACAATATTTTTTATCATCTTTATCAACGGAAATAATATAATTATATAAATCTTCTTCTGAATAATCTTTAGCAAATATTACTGAATTAGGGTTTATATCTTTAATATAACTTTTATCTGCATAATATATTAGGTACTGCTCCTGCTAAATAAGCTTGAAAAGGCTTTTCGGTAACATACCCTTCATATGTTTTATTTTCAAAAGCAATAACAAATTTACATTTAGATAACCATTCACGAGTTTTTTCTTTTGGTATAATTGTAGATTCAGTATTTAAATATTTACCGCCGCTTACTACTTTTTTATACAGCGACAATTTATGAAAAAATCGATTTCTTGCTATGCAACCGTCGTTTTCAGGATTTTCTATACCGTTAGAGACTAAGAAACAAGCAAAATACGGTTTGTTTGGATTGCATTGTGAGCGTTTATATTCAGTACTGACTTCATTAGTAAAATACATATAATATAAAGGTATTCTTATATAATTTGGATGATCTATATAATCAAAACCTATAGATATATCATAATTTTCTAGCTTTGGTCTAACGGATTCACCGGTAAAAAATATCTTTATACTATCTTTATTACTAATATTTCTTTGACCAAAAACACTATCAATAATAAGGTCATAATTGTTATGATCTATAACAATTGTTCGTCCGTTTTCTTCAATGATTTCTTTTATCATCGGTAGCTCGTCTATTGTAAAGCCCGGCCACATGTTAATAAAGCTCACTCTTATAACAAGTTTGTTTTCTTTTTCAGGAGCTTTAATCTTATATAGGCTTACACATAGTAACAATATGGTTATACAAACTATGGAAAGTTTTTTTAACATTTAAATTACCTATTATGAGAAAAATTTATTTATAATTTTTCTTCTATTTGTGGTGGATTTTCTGCTTCTACTTCGATAATCTCAGATTTAGAGGAAACGATTTGATAACGCTCTAATGCGGCTGGCATGGCTTTATTTCCTGAATCAATGCCGAGTTTGTGAATGTTCTTAACTCTCGACATAAAATTACGATTAAACGAGGCAGCAAATTTATCGTAATTAGTAACCATATTATGCAGGTTATTACCGATCTTTTGAGAATAATCTGCCATAGTACTGATGGAGCTTAATAGCTTTCTAACTTCTTCAATGATTACCTTATAATTTTCCGAGCGGCGATGGTCGGTAATTTGAAATTTTGCAAATGATAGCATATTCATAAGCCCGGCAGGTCCTACGGGAAAGATATTACAGCTCCAAGCTTTTTGTAAAAATTCAGGGTCGGCCGCAATCACTTTCTCAACTGCTTGTTCAGTCGGCAAAAACATTAAAGTAATAACATTGTTAAAGTTTTGCTCCTTTTTATTTAGATTAGTTAAAATATTTTCGGCATAGTCTTTATTAGCTAGAGATTTTAAATGGTAATTCATAGTTTTACTAAGGTTCACGCTATTATCCTGCTCGTCTACAAGAAACTTTGAAGCTTTGGAATCAATAACCATTAAATTACCGGAAGGAAGAAAAATAAGAGCATCAGGTCTTAGCTTTCCGCTATCTGTTGTAGTTAGACCGTATTGCATAATAAAATCTAAATTAGGACGTAAGCCTGACGATTTCAGTATATTCTCAAGGGTAATTTCAGCAAGTAGTCCCGCACCGATCGGAGAAAGCAGCGACTGTTTTATCAAATCAACCGTACCTTTTGATTGCTCTATATCTTTATTTAATGCTCCCACCATTGTAATTAATCGCTCAAACTCACTATTAAATTTTCCTGAAGCAGTAGCGATATTTTTCTCGGCTAGCTCTCTTGCTGCATTGTTTTCCATTTTATGTATCTCTATTAATTGCTTGGACAAATCTTTACCTAAATCAAATAACGCAGCTTTAGCCGAGGAAAATGACTCCTCTCTTATTTTTTCCGAATCCTTAATAGTCTGTTCTTGATATTCTACTTTGCACTTTAATTGCTCAATTTTCTGTAAACACCCTATTTTCTCTTGATTCAATAATTGATTATTATTGATAATTTCTAAATTCTGCTCCGATAAGAATTGTAGCTGCGTTTTTAAGGTTTTAGTTTTTACATAAAACCAAAGGATTAAAGCTAATAAGATAAGTAGCGTAGCTACGATAACCGGTAATAAATAAGGCATATGTTTTGTAATTTATGTGACCATTTCGACATTTAATTATAAGCCATATCCTCGCACATACCAATAAATGTAGCTGAATTGACTATATTCACTTTATCTTCTAGAGGTCCGAGTGGCTGAGCCGGTTTTAACAATTCCGGCATTAATATAAATTTGGTTTTTTTCTCGATATTCGATAAAAAAGGTAAATGTAAGCTATGAAGACTGTATATTATTGCATATTTATCCCATTCTAGATATTGTCTATTCAAATGCTCTTTATATTCAGATGGGCCATATACTTCTATACTACCAAATTTATATTTTTTTAAAGGATATAGTTCATAATCATAAAAAAAATCATTTGGATATTTATTACGCATGCTTTGATTAAAATGAACAAATTTATCATTTTCTTTATGAAATACGAAAATATCTAAGCATCTTTCCCCGCAAATTACATAAATTTTATTATGTTTAACGCGATATCCTAATTGTTCAAATTGCGGTAATATTTGTTGCAAATGTATTTCGTCTTCATGCATAATACCGATATCTAAATCATCGTCAAAAGGAATTATGCCTTGATGTCTAACAGCTCCAAGCAGAGTGCCGCCTTCTATCCAATAATTAATATTATTCTTCTCAAGTAGCTCATGAGTATTTTTCATTAGCTGATAAAGGCTAAGTGCTTTTTTCTCACTAATTCTATATGTCTTTACCTTGTTCATCGTTTAAGAATACATATCGCCAATTATGTTCTAGTAGATAAGCATAGCACAATACACCGACGAAAATAGTAAGAATTAAGCGTAAAATATTTTTAAAGGATAATATCGACTTTAATTTTATCACCTTGAACCTTAAATTACATTTTCCTTGCTGATATAACATTTTAAAACAACCGGCTATTACCTCTTTATCTCAATTTGTTTAAAAGCTTATTCTATCCTCTAAAGGACTAAAAGGCTGAGCCGGTTTTAACAATTCCTGCGTTAGTATAAATTTAGTTTTTTTCTCGATATTAGATAAAAAAGGTAAATGTAAGCTATGGGAATGCTCTATCACTGCATACTTATCCCATTCTGGATATTGCCTATTTAGATTTCCTATAGGATCAGCGGGACCATAAACCTCTATACTACCGAATCTATATTTTTTTAAAGGATATAATTCATTATCATAAAATGAACTCTTCGGATACTTATCTCGAGCTGCTAAATTAGTATATATAAATTTGTTTTGTTCTTTATGAAAAATAAAAATATCTAAACAAGCTTTTTTGCATATATTATAAGCTCTCTCGTAGGAAACAGTATAACCGAGTTGCTCAAATTGCGGTAATATTTGCTGCAAGTGTATTTCTTCTTCGTGCATTATCCCTATATCTAAATCATCGTCAAAAGGAATTATACCTTGATGTCTAACAGCTCCAAGCAGAGTGCCGCCTTCTATCCAATAATTAATATTATTCTTACCAAGTAGCTCATGAGTGTCTTTCATTAGCTGATAAAGGGCAATAGCTTTTTCCTCGCTAATTCTATATTTTTTTTACTTGTTCATCACTTAAGGTTACATATCGCCAGTCATGTTCTAATATATAAGCATAAAAAAATATACCGGCAAATATAATTAATATTAAGCCTATAATATTTTTAAAGGATAACATTGACTTTAATTTCATCATCTTTCATCTCAAATTGTATTTCTTCTGCCGATGTGACGTTTTTTAAATCTTCTGTTAATTCTGCAGATAATTCTATGCCGCTAACTTCAAGCAATTTTATCGGAGCTTTTATAGATAGATTTTTCTCAGCTTTGAATTTTCTGACGATATCTAAGATTTCAAGCAGCCCTTCTGCTCCTTTTGCATCCATATTATAGTTTAAGTTACCGTAATTAACCCAGTTGCCTTTAACGTGAATAGAATTTTCACTATATAATATCTGATATAACTCTTCAGTAATATGCAGTATAAACGGTGCAAATAATTTTAACAGCGTTTGCATAGTATGATATAAAGTTAATATGCTACTATATTGCCCGCTAGGGTTGTTGTTTTCCTCATCATAAGCTCGGTTTTTGCTTATTTCTAAATAATTATCACAAAATACTGCCCAAAAGAATTTTTCCGTCAGATGCATAGCATTTGCATATTCGTAGTTTTGCAACTCACTTGTAGCTAGCTTAACTAGCTCTACTAGCTTATTAATCATCCACTGATCAAACTCGTTAGTGATTTTTTCTTTAATATCTAAAAGATTTGCTTGTTTATCTTCATCTTTTAATTTCTCAAAATGTATAGAAACAAATTTAGCGGCATTCCACAGCTTATTAACAAGCCGTTTGCCGTTTTTCATAACGTCTTCAGAGTAGGCGGTGTCAGCTCCAAGCTTTGAATTTGCCGACCAATAACGTATTACATCGGAACCATATTGTTCTAGCAGCTTTTCAGGAACTAAAACATTGCCTTTAGATTTAGACATTTTGCTTCGATCTTCAGCTAAACACCAACCGCTTACCATGATGTTTTTCCACGGCAAAGTATTTTGGTGTAAATGAGCTTTTAAGATAGTATAAAATGCCCAAGTTCTGATAATTTCATGTGCTTGAGGTCTTAAATCCATTGGGAATAATTTATCGTGTCTATCTTTATTAACGGAGAAATCATCAGAAATCCCATGAGTAGAAAGTTGAGGCGAAACGGAACTTGTTGCCCAAGTATCCATAACATCAAAATCAGGTTCTACTTCCTCCTTACTATAACCAATAGGTAAATCTTTTAATGGATCGACAGGTAGCTGCGAAATATCGGCGTATAAAATCTTGCCTTCTTCACCTACTCTTTTAGAGTACCAAACAGGGAAAGGCACACCGAAATAACGTTGTCTACTAATACACCAATCCCAGCTAATGGCATTAATCCAATTCTCTAAACGAATCTTCATATTTTTAGGATGCCAGTTTAATTCACTTGCTCTTTTAAGTAGGGCTTCTTTATGTGATATAGTTTTAACGAACCATTGCGGTACGGTTAGTATCTCAAGAGGAGCCCCTGATCTCTCAGCACATTTAACGGTATGAGTTATCTCTTCTTGTTTAGTAAGTAAATTCTGCTCTTTTAAAATATCTATTATTTTTGTCCTAGCTTCTTTAATTTTTAATCCGTCTATAGCAATATCATGAGGGAAGTCTATCGTACCTTTTTTAGTGACAATAGTTTTTAAAGGTAAATTATGCGTCTTCCACCAAGTAATATCCGTTTGATCACCAAATGTACAGCACATAACTAAACCTGTACCTTTATCTGGTTGTACTAAAGGATCGGCAAGCAGCGGAACTTTCCCATTAAAAAGCGGGGTTATAGCTGATTTACCTGCTAGATGCTTATAACGCTTGTCATCAGGGTGATAAAATACGGCGACGCAAGCCGGTAATAATTCAGGTCTTGTAGTTGCTATAGTAAGTGGCTCTCCTTGCTCGGTTTTAAAAATAATATAATTCATGAATGAGGTTTTTTCCTTATCTTCAATATCAGCTTGGGCAAGAGCTGTACCATCTACCGAATCCCATAAAATTGGTTGATCATTGCGATAAATTTCACCTTTTTTAACTAAATCAAGAAAAGACATTTGCGATATTTTACGAGATAACGGACTAATAGTTTGGTACTCTAAACTCCAATCTACCGATAAAGCTATTTGATTAAATAGGCTTCTAAACTTCTCTTCTTCACTTGCTACTACCTCTTCGCAAATTTTTATAAACTCAGATCGAGACATATTATAAGCTTTGATCTGCTTCTGTTTTTCAACAAGTCTCTCGGTTGGTAGACCATTATCGTCAAAACCCATAGGATAAAAGATATTTTTACCCATCATACGCTGAAAACGCACGATAAAATCCGTTTGCGTATAGCTGTAAACATGCCCGATATGTAACTGCCCTGAAACTGTCGGAGGCGGTGTATCAACTACATAGGTTTCTTCTTTTGAAATATTTGGATCATAAGCATAAATTTGCTGCTCTTGCCAAATTTGCTGCCATTTTTTTTCATTTTCTGTAAAATTATAATTTTTCGGAAATTCTTTCATAGATTTTATAGTTGATTCAAGAATCTTATTATAAAGGTTATATATGATTATGACAATAGAACTATTGCTAATAATTTTTAGTAAATAATAAACCTATAATTGAAAATATAGAAATTCATGTATATAATGCCAATTATTATTAAACTAAAAATTTTATGGATAAAAATATCATTAATTTAGAGTATTTAGAATTTGTAGAGCAATTAAAAATTCGAGTATCTGAAAGTCGTTATCAAGCTGCAAGGTCAATAAAATAGTGAGTTAATAAAGCTATATCATCATATAGGTAATGAAATTCTTAAACGACAGGAAAAATACGGTTGGGGTGCTAAAGTAATAGATAATTTAAGCCGTGATCTACATTCTGCATTTCCTGAAATGAAAGTATTTAGCAGCGGAAACCTTAAATATATGAGGCGTTTTGCTGAGGAATATCAAGATATTAAATTTGTGCAAGAGGTGCTTGCACAATTGACGTGGTATCATAATATTACCTTACTAGATAAGGTATCTAAGAAGCAGGATAGGTTATTTTACGTAAAGCAAGCTATTGAATATGGTTGGTCACGTAATATGATGGTTACACAAATCGAACTTGAGTTACATAAAAGACAAGGACAAGCAATAACAAACTTTCAAAGTAAACTAGCCTCTCCTCAATCTGATCTAGCACATTATACGCTCAAAGACCCGTATATTTTTGATTTTTTAAGTATAGGGAATGAAGCACAGGAAAGAGAAGTAGAAAAAGAATTAACTAAACATGTAGAAAAATTTTTAATTGAGCTTGGGGCTGGTTTTGCTTTTGTTGGCAGACAATATCATTTAGAAATAGGAGAACAAGATTTCTATATTGATGTATTATTCTATCATTTAAAACTTCGTTGTTTTGTAGTAATTGAGCTTAAAGATAAGGATTTTAAACCAGAATATGCTGGTAAAATGAATTTTTATTTATCGGTTGTAGATGATATTTTAAAGCATCCAAACGATAACCCTTCTACTACACCAGTTTAGGATAAGATTTTGCAAATCTTATCCTAATACTGAAAAAGTAAGTAAAAATGATAGTTTAAGGCGGCTTTGCACTATCATTTTAAATCCTTGTCCAGCTAAGTATATTTAAAACTAAATATACTTAGCTGTAATTTATTTTTATAATCTTTTTACCGAATTTAGGATAAATTCTTATCCTAAATTCGCATTTCTATTGGGTTAATTTTATGCAAATCAAAAAATAATATACTTGCAGAATATGCATGGCGTGATATGAGTAAACCTATCGGACTTGCAGAGTATAAAATAACTGAAAATCTACCTGAAGAGATAAAAAGTGAACTCCCAACTATTGAGGAATTAGAGCTAGAACTTGCTAAAGAATTAATAAGAAAATAGAAATGCCAAACAAACTTTTGCTTACCTTAAAATTAATGCGAGCAGATAAGCCGGTACCGTATGTATTAGTTTTTTTCCCTGCTTTATTTGGATTGCTGCTTGCAAACCCTTCTAACACGGAATTAGCTTATTTATTACCGTTATTTATTTTAGGTAGTATAACGACAAGGAGTAGTGGGTGTATTATTAACGATATATTTGATCGGAAATTTGATAAACATGTTACAAGGACTAAAGACCGACCTTTAGCAAGCGGTGCTTTATCTGTTTCTTATGCTATTTTTATACTCTTTATTCTTAGTATTATCTCACTTTATATCTTGCTACTTTTAAACAAAACAGCCATATATACAGGTTTTTTTGCGGTAATAATGATTAGCCTATATCCGCTAACGAAACGTATTACCTACTTCCCGCAAATATTTATGGGATTTACCTTTAAGCTAGGGGCATTAATAGCGTATGCGGCAGTTCAGGATAAACTTGATTTAGCAGCAATTATTATGTATTTAGCATGCTGTTTTTGGGCAACCGGCTATGATACGATTTACGGATATATGGATATAAAAGATGATAAGAAAATAGGAGTGAAATCTTTAAGCATATATTTAGAGAACAAGCATCCTAAATTTTGGCTTTATATATGTTATATAGGTTTTATATTATTATTTACCCTAGTAACAAAGATAGCTAACCGTAATATCGACTATTTACCTATTTTAGCTGCTTTAATTTTACTGATATTGCAAGTAGCGACTCTTGATACCCGAAGTCCTGATGATTGTAGGACAAGGTTCAGAGCTAATAATTACGTTGGACTGCTTTTAAGTTTAGTATTTTTTTAAAAAATAGTTTACTTTTTAACTTTTTATTAGTATGATTACTCTAAATAATAAAAAGGATATGAACTATGTTAAGAAACAATACTTATAAAAAATCTTTTGCAGCATTAATAAAAGACCCAACTGCAGAATTTTATTATTCAGCATATTTTTTGTGTTTTATAGAAAAATTTACTGACCCTTTGGTTTCAAGAGGGGAGAAATATCGCTTGTATACTGATTCTAAAAAATTTTGGAGTAGCAGTGAGAATAGTCAGAAAGTTTATAATCGTGAAGATGTGAATAGCATGATATTTGATAAAGTAGCAGAAAAATACGGCACTAAAGATAAATCTGCATTTAAAGAATATATACATATTATCCGTAATAATTATATGGATATCGAGTACGCCGGACACATTAGAGCAGGTTGTGAATCTTATAAAGTACCTAAGTTTTGTAGACTTGTAAATGATGATTGCTATAAAGAACTAACAGACATTATAGGAGTAACTCCTGATGCTTACTTAGAAGCGGTATCTCATTAACGTCCCGCTCTAACAGCCCATAAAGTTACCATCGAGATTACAGTTATATAAACCGCAATTGATAAAGAGCTGCCGGTTACATGCCAAAGCATTAGGCAGATTGACGGGGTAAGGCGTCCGATTAATGAAGCACCTATACTACTGCCGATACCTACTAACATATATTTATCGGCAGTTTTAAATAAATCATTTAGCCAGCAATTCAAAGGTGCTAAGAAGCCAACACCAAGTATTATAATCCAAACACGTACGAAATTAACATACCATATAGAGGAACTATTTAAGAACAGCCATAAAGGAATTATGCTTAAACTCATTAAAATAAGAGTACCGTTTAATATTTTAAGGTAATGGAATTTTTTGGTTAGATGCCCTATTATCGGAATCATAATCATATCAAAAATCAGAAACTCCGTATTAAATTTCATCATTGTTTCAAGCGATATATCGGTAATAAGCGGAATAAAGCTATTCATAAAGACGAAAGGCACTATATAGGTCATATATGAGAAACCTACAGCAAAGCTAATACGTAAGATACTTAGCTTGTTGTTCCAAACTGTGGTTAGATCGTGTAATAATGATGATACTACGTCATTGCGAGGAGAGGACTGTGTCATACCGTGGCCCCTCCACGGTATCCAAAAATTACGTAAAGTAATTTTATATTTTTTATTGGATCCCGCGGTCAAGTTGCGGGATGACAATGAGGGCTTTACTACAATATCCTCACTCTTCCTTAAAAAATAACCTATAAGAGCCGTAAACCCGCTAAATATGAAATATAAACGCCAATATGTATTATACTCTACATTTAAAACTATAGTGCTGATAAATGAAGCAAGAATAATACCAACCATTGTAGAAGTTTGATAAAGATAAGAAGCTTTAAACGCTTTTTTTTCTTCTTTATTCTCTAAAATAAATAATTTTGCAATAGCACATTCACCCTCGGAATATACTCCTTGCAACGTTCTAAGCACAACTAATAATAGCGGTGCAAGCCAGCCTATTTGGGTATGAGAAGGGATTAGACCGATTAAGCTAGTTGTTAAAGCAACTCCGATTAGAGAATGAGATAAAGCAAAAACCCCGCCGTATTTTTTAGCAATTACGCCAAAAAAATAAGAGCCTATGGGGCGTGTAAATAAAGAGGTAGCAAGAACACTATAGGTAAGTATTAAGGCAACAATTTTATCATGATTCGGGAAGAAAATACCGGCAAGTAACGGTGCAAGAAACCCATAAAGTGCAGTATCAAAATGGTCCATCGTATTACCGATTAGGATAGAAAAATCCCTTTTGCTTAATGAATTGCTCATATATTAATAATTTAAAATTTATAATGTATACTCGCTGAATTTGAAAAATTGGCTACGTTGCTTTTTGCTTTTAATTCTCACGTTACTTGTATGTACGCTGTGGTTAAGAGCTTCAAAACCGATTCCTCTTTTCCAAATTGAGCTTCGTATAACTGCTCTTCATTTTGTAGGAGTATATAAGTATGTAATCTTCCTTGTAAATATTTTTTTAAGAGATATGATTATAAAAAGTAATTGTAATTAATGAATAATTTGAAACAAGGAAAGTTTATTACGTTTGAGGGCGGGGAGGGGATTGGCAAATCTACTCAATCTCAAATGCTCTATGAATATTTAAAATCTCAAAATACTCCCGTTATTTTAACTCGTGAAGTTGGCGGTACTGCCGTCGCCGAAAAAATGCGTAAAATCCTAGTACATGAAGAATTATTACCCATGTCCGAGCTATTACAAGCTATGGCAGCACGTTATGATCATATGGCACGGAAAATTATACCGGCTCTGCAAGATGGACATATCGTAATATGTGATAGGTTTATTGACTCAACTGCATGTTATCAAGGATTAGAGCTAGAAAACGGCATAGATTTAGTTTATAATCTGCACAAAACTTTAATGCCTTCTCTTATGCCGGATATTACGTTTTTTATTGATGTAGAGCCGGATACTGCTATTAAGAGAGTCAATTCACGAAATATGAGCAATAAATTTGATGTAAGAGGTATAGATTTTTATAAAAAAATCTATGATTGCTTTAAAGAATTAAGTAATAGATTTCCTGAGAGAATAAAAACAATTAAAGCGTCGGATTTAAGTCCGCTTGAAGTACATGAGTTAATAAAAAAGCATTTATATACTCGGTGAATTTCAAAAATTGGCATTGTCGCTCTACAAGGACGAGGGTGCTCACGTATTATTAACGGCTTCCGCTCCTCGTCTTGAGAACTCCTAGCTCTTTTTGAAATTGACCTTCGTCTACCAACTCTTTATTTATTAGAATTATACTATGAAGAATACTTACTACATTACTACCCCTATATATTATGTTAATGATGTTCCGCATATCGGTCATGCTTATACTAGCGTTGCAAGTGACGTAATCGCTCGTTTTATGCGACTTCGCGGTTTTGACGTAATGTTTTTAACAGGCACCGACGAACACGGGCAGAAAGTAGAAAAAGCAGCTATCAATAAAAATATCGATCCACAAAAATTTACCGATCAGACATCGGAAAGCTTTCGCCATCTGATGACTGCTATGCATATTTCCAATGATGATTTTATTAGAACAACGGAAAGCAGGCATAAAGAAGCCGTAGCCGTTTTTTGGCAAAAATTACTAGATAATGGTACAATCTATGAGGGATTTTATGAGGGTTGGTATGCAGTGCGAGATGAAGCTTTTTTTGATGAGTCGGAACTTACAAGTGACGGTTTAGCACCAACCGGTGCACCTATTGAATGGGTTAAAGAGCCAAGCTATTTCTTTAATCTTTCAAAATGGCAAGATAAATTGCTTGAGTTTTATGAAGCAAACCCTGATTTTATCAGACCTATATCAAGACGTAACGAAGTAATTAGTTTTGTTAAATCAGGTTTAAAAGATTTATCAGTATCGCGTACTACTTTTAACTGGGGAATAAAAGTTCCAAATAACGAAAAACATGTAATTTATGTTTGGCTTGATGCACTTGCTAATTATATTTCGGCACTCGGTTATCCCGACGCACAAAGTAATTACGGTAAATTTTGGCCGGCTGATTTGCATGTAGTTGGTAAAGATATCTTACGTTTTCATGCGGTTTATTGGCCGGCTTTCTTAATGGCTGTCGAAATTCCGCTGCCGAAAACTGTTATGGCTCATGGTTGGTGGACGAATGAGGGGCAGAAAATTTCTAAATCTCTTGGTAATACCATTGATCCGATTAAGTTAATTGATGAATTCGGTGTTGATCAGGTTAGGTATTTCCTGATGCGTGAAGTAACTTTTGGGGCGGACGGTAATTTTGCCCGTAGTAATTTAATTACTAGGATTAATAGCGAGCTATCAAATAAGATAGGTAATTTATTACAGCGTACTACAGCTTTTGTTTATAAGAATAATGACGGCAAAGTGTCACTACTTACGCAAGATGTTATAGATAAAATATATGAGCTACCGATTCTAAAAACCGCAAGTAAATTTGCCGAGCAGAATGTTTTATTAATGGAAAAAACAGAGATTAATAAAATTCTTGAAAATATTATTAATTTAGCCGAAGAGGCAAATATCTATATTGATAGTGAAGCACCTTGGAATTTGAAAAAAACCGATCCGGATAAAATGCTAGAAGTGTTATACACTTTACTAGAGGTATTACGTTATATTGCGATAATGCTTCTGCCTTTTATACCGAGTTCAGCAAATAAAATGCTAGATCAGTTAGGGGTAAATAAAGAAGAACGTTTATTTAAGCATTTAATACGTGATTATGCTTTAAGGGCGGGTAGCGATATTTTAGAACCTACTATAATATTTCCGAGATTTGAATAGTATGTCATACCATGGGTAAGCTGGCATTGCCCGCATGGATCTAAAAACGCGTTCGGTGTCATACCGTGGCTTGACCACGGTATCCAGCGTAAAGCGAGATAAATCGAGCTTTTAATTTTAAAAATAGTATTTTTTATTTACTGGATACCGTGGACAAGCCACGGTATGACACATTTACTAAGAGTATAATATGTTAATAGATTCACATTGTCATCTTAATTTACTTACTGACTTGTCATCCCGCGAGCTCGTAGCGGGATCTAGTAAAAATATTAAAACAACTAATACTAGTTGTTTTCTGGATACCGTGGACAAGCCACGGTATGACACAGGGCTTTTAGATTCCGTCATTCAAAGAGCATTAGAAAATAATGTACAGTATATGCAAACTATCTGCACTAAAATTGAAGATTTACCAATTGTTTTAGAAATAGCTGAAAAATATGAAAATGTTTTTGCTTCTGTTGGGGTACATCCGTGCGAGATAAATCAAAGTGGTCGGCTAATTACGAACTCAGAAATAATAGAACTTACCAAGCATCCGAAAATTATCGGAATCGGTGAGACAGGTCTTGATTATTATCATCAGCCTTACGATAAAAAACTCCAAAAAGATTCGTTTGTAGCACATATACATGCGGCAGCCGCCACTAATTTACCTATTATAATTCATACAAGAGAAGCAGACGAAGATACTATTGATATTTTAACCTCGGAAATGCGTAATAGTAAATTTCCCGGGCTAATCCATTGTTTTACCTCATCAAAAAATCTAGCAACAAAAATGCTAGATATCGGTTTATATATTTCGATGTCAGGGATTATAACTTTCAAGAATGCAACTGATTTGCAGGAAATAGTTAAATATGTGCCGCTTGATAGATTATTGATTGAAACCGACTCACCTTATTTAGCACCTACGCCTATGCGAGGCAAACAAAACGAACCGGCTTTCGTTAGATATGTTGCCGAAAAAGTCGCCGAACTCAAAAATATCACCTCAAAAGAAGTAGCAAATATTACTACTCGTAACTTTAAAACATTATTTTCTAAATTTGAAAAGCATACTCGTTTAATTTGAAAAATTGGTGACAAAGGCTTTTGCTGATAATCTTCACGTACTAGTTGTAAGCTGCGGTCATCAGCTTCAAGACGCCTTGCTCTTTTCCAAATTAAACTTCGTCTACCTACTTTTCATTTACTCATAGTATAAATAAATAATACTTTATAAAATCATAAAGATTGATAATTTAAAGTTGAAATTTATAAAATAACATGTATATTTTTATAGTATTTCAATTATTAGTATATTTAATATGGAATTTGATCGTAAAAATGCTATTATTAGTTTTTTAAAAGAAAATGAAGGGCAGAAATTTACTCCTTATAGCATAGCAAAATGGCTTGTCGAAAATTATCCTAAAGAAGCTAGACGCAAAGCAAATACAAGTAGAAATAAGAGAATAATAGCAGCAAAAACTCAAGAAGAAAAAATTAAGGAAGTTATAAAGGCTTATGCAAATGAAATTAGTAGAGGTAGGTTTAATGAGTGGAAATCAAAGCCTAATATTAGAATAGAGTCAGAACCTCAAGTAAGATTGTACTATAGTCAAAATCCTGATTATCAAATTAATAATGAACAAGTAACAAACCTTAAAAATAAAGTAAGCCAAGAAAATGATATAACTGAAGAAGAAGTATATGACGTACTTAAATTATATCTTGATGAATTAGGTATCTATAATATGCAAATTAGACATAGTTTTTCTTCAAATAAACAAGGAACCGGAAGTAATATATGGTTACATCCTGATTGGGTAGGCATGGAAGTTCTTAATAAAAAATGGAGTCCACTAATCAAAAATTGTGCTAAATATTATGGTGGAAAACAAGCAAGACTTTGGTATTTCGAAGTAAAAAAGAAAATAAAACGTAGTAACGTAAGAGAGTCTTTTTTTCAGGCTTTATCAAATTCATCATGGGCACATTATGGTTATTTAGTTGCACCTATTCTAGACGAAATTAGGTCTGACACTAGGCATGAACTCGAAATGTTATGTACTAGGCATGGGATAGGTTTTATTTTAATAAATATGGAGTTTCCTGAAGATAGTGAAATATTAATCCCTGCTAAAGAAAAACCTGAAATAGATTGGAATATGGCTAATAGGTTAGCAGAAGAAAATAAGGACTTTAAAAATTATCTAAGTAAGGTTGATATATTTTGTGAAAAACCAACAGAAGCAGTGATAGAGAGTATATGGTATAATATTGATAAACATGCGATTCCTAAGCAAAACAAGAAGAAAAAATAAACATATTTATATATGAGGCTGTTAACAAAATAATTTTAAAGCTAATTAAAATCTTTTTAGCTGCAAATTATAAGATTTTTTTGAAATATGAATAACTATTCCGGCAAAAACCTTATTAATTTTTGCTAAAAAACCTATTTAATTATCAATTAAAGCTATTTTGTTAACAGTCCCATAGACCATTATTATCACGCATTTATAAAAATTTAAGACGTGAATCCTAAAATTAATGTTACTAAAGAAATTTTTGATGTTAAACTAAATGATTATATTAATTATTTTTAGATTTGGGGATAAATTATGATGAAGTGTGATTTAAGTACTAATTATACATATTATATGTTAGAGGGGCTTAGAGCACAAATTGCTCCAATACATTTAAGTATAAAAATCCTGAAAGAGGTGTATGAACATGAGTCTCTAGAGGATAATGGGTTTGCAAGAATTATGCATTCTTATTTAACGCTTTGTGAACGCATGACTAGAAAATATGAAAAACCCGAATTTAATATTCTTGAAACAATTATTGATGATAAAACCTATAACATTAATGAAAAAGTTATACTAAAAAAGTCTTTTTGTGAACTAAGGCATTTTCAGAAAATAGGTTTTAAAAAAGAATTACCTAAATTATTAATAGTAGCACCCATGTCGGGGCATCACGCTACTTTACTTAGATCAACCGTACAAGAATTATTACCGTATACCGATATTTATATTACGGATTGGACGGAAGCAAGTTTCGTGCCGCTTGAAGCAGGGCATTTTGATATGGATGATTATATTGATTACGTAATGGAGTTTATCAATTTTATAGGACCGAATGTTCACACTATGGCAGTTTGCCAACCTACTGTTCCACTGCTTGCTGCCATTAGCTTAATGTCGGAGAGTAATAGTCCAAATGTGCCGAGTTCGATGATTTTGATGGGCGGACCTATTGATGCTAGAAAAAAACCTACAGCAGTTAATGAATTTGCTCAAAGTAAAAGTTTAGAATGGTTCTGCAAAATGGTTACAATGCAGGTGCCGCCAAACTATCCCGGTCATGGAAGAAAAGTATATCCCGGCTTCCTCCAACTTGCCGGCTTTATGAGTTTAAACTTATTCCGTCATATAGATTCACATTTAGAATTATGGCAAAGTTTATTAAATTCTGATTATAAAAAAGCTGATCATACTATTAAATTTTATGATGAGTATTTAGCAGGTATGGATATGCCGGCAGAGTTTTACTTACAAACTATAGATGAAGTATTTCAACAATTTTCGTTAGCAAGAGGTAAATTAGTTTCTGAGAAGCGTCCGATTGATTTAAAACATATTACTAAATGTGCTTTACTTGGTATTGAAGGGGAGTTAGATGATATTGCAGCGGTAGGGCAAACAAAAGCTGCTTTAAAACTTTGTTCAAATATACCTGAATCAATGAAAAGATACCATTTACAAAAAGGGGCAGGGCATTATGGTGTATTTGCGGAAGTAAATTTAAACAGTTTATAGTACCTATTATCAAAGATTTTATCTATGATTTTGATAAAACTAATTTCAAGCAATCTAAACTTAAGGCAGTATAAAAATAGTTATTGCGAGGAAATTACGTAAGTAATTGACAAAGCAAGAAAGAAAAAAAATTCTGATTTACAGAATTTTTTTGTTATTTTTTTTGGATTGCCACGCTCCTTGCAGTTGCAGCCTTGTTGCATGGCTCGCTTATGTCATTCCCGAGTAGGCGGGAATCCAGAAAAAAAGTATAAATACAGCAAGTTTTTGAAATTAAAAGCTCGATATATCTCGCTTTATGCTGGATTCCCGCCTACTCGGGAATGACACCGAGGGCATTTTTTGAGCTGTGCAACAACGCCGGCTTGACCACAATATCCATAAAAGTAACTTAAAATACTAAAATTTTAACTGGATCCCGCGATCAAGTTAGCTAGGATGACACTGGAAAAACTGCTCCACGCAACAAAGCCCGAAAGTGGAGCCTTGTTGCATGGATCGAAAAAATACGCTCGGTGTCATACCGTGGCTTGACCACGGTATCCAGAAAAACAACTTGTAGCGTATATTATTTGTCTGTTTTTCCTGGATCCCGTGGTCAAGTCGTGGGATGGTAGAAGAAAAGCCTATCCATGCAACAACGCCCGAAAGCGGGGACCCAGGCTAAAAAATCTTAATTTTAAAGATTTTTTATTATATCGTTTTTTTAAAGATAAAGCTTTCAAAAAAGCTTTAAAGTACTGGATTCCCGCTTTTGCGGGAATGGCATAGAATAGAAATTGTCCGGTACTATGGGCTTGACCACGGGGTTTAGTTAAAAATACTAATGTTGTTGGTATTTTTAGTTATTTTTCTGGATACCGTGGTCAAGCCACGGTATGACAGAGGTGAAATTGATTCATGCAACAAGGTCTGTAGTCGCTCGTAATGACGTGGTAGTATCCACGCAACAATGCCTTGCTGGAACGATATAGCAGCCATGTAACAAGACCATAATTAAAGGAGAAGTGTGGTAATCTAATAGGCTCTGGATATATAAGTGTGTAAATTCTAAAATAGGCATTAAATTCGCCCATCAAATTTTATCAAAAAGTGAGCCATGTCCTCTCCCCAATTTTGGATAGGCATATTTCATTTTCGCGTAATATAGTCAATTGTCAAGTACAAAGTCTTAAATACAGAGTCGTCGTTAGGAAAACCCCTTTTGTTATTAGTAACCTTGCGTAATTGACTATTTAAACCTTCGATTGCATTGGTTGTATAAATGATACGCCTAATCACTTCTGGGTATTGTAAAAAAATTATCAAATTTTGCCATGATTTTGCAATATGTGGGTACTGTTTGCCCCATTTCATATCAAAATCAGATAAGGCAGTAAGTGCTTCATCCTCAGTGATAGAGCTGTATACTAGCTTCAAATCTGCTGCAAGTTCTTTACGATCTTTATAGCTTACATATGACAAACTATTTCTGATTTGATGTACAATGACAGCTGATGCTCAGTTTGTGGATATACTGCAGATACCGCCTCACTCATGCCCGTTAGATTATCGCTACAAGCAATTAAGATATCTTTTAATCCCCTGTCTTTCATTTCAGTAAAATTATTTAACCAAAATTTAGCTCCCTCATTCTCGCTAATACACAAGCCTAAAATATCTTTCCTTCCGGTTAAATCTACACCTAAAGCTACATATACTGCCTTATTGATAATTCTCTTATCTTGACGTACTTTAACTATAAGTGCATCAAAATATACTATAGCATATATGGCTTCCAGAGGCCTATTCTGCCAACTCCTGACCTCATCCATAACATTATCGGTAACCCGACTAATAAGGCTTTCACTGTTCTCTGCACCATATAGCTCATGAATCTGAATCTTAATGTCAGAGAGGCTCATCCCTTTAGCATATAAGGATAATATCTTCTGATCTAATCCATCAATCCTAGTCTGACGCTTTGGCACTAGTACAGGAGAAAATTCAGCATTTCTATCACGTGGTACTTCAAGTTCCAATACTCCACCTTCAGTAATTAGGCTTTTTTTGCATACACCATTTCTACTATTGTTAGTCTCTATCCTGCCATATTTGTTATAGACAAGATGCTCATCCATCTCAGCTTTTAAGGCTCTTTCAAATATATTTTTAGTTAACTGCTTTAATATCCCGTCTTTGGCAAAAAAACTCGTTAAATCAGTATCTTTATCTATTAGCAAATCTACTGCTTGTTTTATCTTCTCTTGGTTACTGTTACTCATGTTATTCCTGATAAATTATATTATTGTTAATATAACCTATCCTAGAAATTTACACACTTAGTGAGACAGCACCCGGTAGGTAATACGGTAATTTTTACACTGTCAATCTTATTGGCAATTTTCTTTAAAATTATTATTTTAAAGTTAAATATTTCGATTACCTCTCCTTGATTTGGAATTCTAGCAATTTTATGGATTATTAACCCCGCTATAGTATTTGCATCCTCATCCGATAAATTCCAATCAAGTTCTCGGTTAATATCTCTAATAGTCGTAGTGCCTTTTATAATGAACTCGGTATTAGACTTCTTGATAATTTCATTATTAAGTCTATCATGTTCATCGGTAATAGGTCCTACGATTTCTTCTATAACATCTTCAAGAGTAATAATTCCCTGTAAATCACCATATTCATCTACAACACAAGCAAAATGATTATTACGTTCTCTAAATGCATGTAGCTGATCTACTACAAGTGCATTCTCAGGGATAAACCAAGGTGGAGTTAGAAGTTTATTAATATCAACTTTTTTTGCATCATTATTATTTTCGTATAATGCTTTAAGCAAATCTTTTAGATTGAGAATCCCTATTATATTATCTCTATTATCTTGCCATAAAGGTATACGTGTATGAGCACCCGATAATAAAGTTTTAATTATCACTTCATGAGGTAGGTCGATATTAAGGGCTATAATACTACTTCTGTGAGTCATAATTTCCGATACCGTCATATTACGTATATCTAATATTCCGCCGAGCATATTACGATCGGATTTATAAACTCCGCCTTCTTGGTGGTAATGCTCAATCACGCCTCTTACTTCTTCCGTTCCTGATATTTGAGGATTTAAATTAATACGAAATATGAAGCAAAATATTTTTGTAATGTAATCAAGAGCAATATTAATAGGTTTGAAAAGCTTTAAAAATATTACGATAGTTGAAGCCATTTTTAATGCTAATTGTTCAGGTTTAGCAACGGCTATTACTTTCGGTACTACTTCGGCAAAAACAATAATTATAAAAGCCATAACGCCGGAAGCAACAATGGGTCCGTTATCTCCAAGAAAGCTAATAAAGAGAGTAGTAGCAATAGTAGTACAAACAGTATTGATTAGGCTATTACCGATTAGTAGGGTTCCTATGACCTTTTCTTTTTTCTTTAGAACCTCTAAAACTGTTTTAGCACACTTATTACCGGCAATTTTAAGCTTATGAATCTTCCCTGGCGAGGAGGCGGTAATAGCAGTTTCGGTAGCAGCAAATAAAGCAGATAAGGCAATCATTATTATAATAACGATCACAAGTATGGTAGTCATTTTTGTTAAATATAAATTAACTATAAATAATTATATTAGGAATTAGAAATTTTGCCTAATGTTTTTTTGTATACTCAGGTAGAATTTCAAAAATTGGCTACGTCGTTCTACAAGAGCTGTGGTACTCACTTATTTAAGTATACGCTCCGCTCCGAGGACTTTGAACTCCTTGCTCTTTTTAAAGTTGTATCAAGTATACTACTTATTCTTATAAGAGTATATTAGAGTCGTCTAGAGTGATCATTTGTTTTTTGATTCTTCACTAATTCTTGAAATTTATTACTTGATTGCTGTACAGAATTTGTTTTTGGTCTCACGATTTCTTGTGCTTGCTGTTGCATTAATAGAGTATTAGCTTGAGCCTTTCTTAAATTTATACCTTGTCCTTTAGATTCTTCAGTAGTTAGAATTTTTTGACCTTTAGAAAATTTTATTGCACTATCGCATACGAAAACCCCGCAATCATAAGCGTTTTCTTGTTGTTTGGTGTTTAGATCTATTATTTTTGCACCGGGGTAAACTTCGTTAATATATTCTGTTACTTTTGGACGAGTTTCTAATGGCTCACCATAGGGGTCATTATAAATAAAGTTTATATTACCTTTATCATCTTTACTAGCTGCCAAGAGTAACCAATGTTTATGTCCTGTATTTAGTGGTATAATTGCAGATTTGTTATCTAATAGTAACCCCTCTCCTGTAGCATGAAGAGTATCTTTTAGTATTTCCGGCTCTTCTAAAGAGGCGTGATGAAATATAGAGAATTTATTCTTATCTATATTTGCTTCCAGTATATTTTTTATATCATCTTCAGTGTATAAATACTCAGGTTGTTTTATATTTTCTGTATTGTAAATACCGGCTTGAGCCTCAGGATCTTCAGTATTTATAACCGGTGATGATTTTTTTTCAGGTATTTTTGGCTCTATTAGCGATTTAATTAATTGTTTTTCTGCTTGCAGAGATGCTTCATACATTTTTTGTGTAATTCCTAGTTCTTCCCATGGTTTTGTATTACTCACAGAAGCTTGTTGCTCAGGTTGAGTTATAGAAGGGACAGCAACTACTTGCTGTTCTTGCGTCATTGCTTCCGTAGTTGGAGTTGTTGATTCTTGAGTTTTAGGTTCTTCTTTGTTGCCGAATATTGTTTCTTTAAAACTAGTTACTATATCTTTAAAATAGTTAAAAACTCTTCTAAAAAAACCTTGTGGTTGTGGTTGATTTTCTTGTATAGGTTCATATGATGTTGTTTGTTCTTTTTGTATATCCTCAGCTCTATCCTTCATAACTTTCTTTGTATTAAAATTAAAGTCAATAGGATTTACCTCAGCTTTACCTAAATCTTTTTGAAATTGCCTAGATATTTGTGATACATATTTTTTAAAGTTTTCAGCAGCATTATTTGGATCTTTTAAGATTTCATTAATTTCAAGTTTCAATCCGTAAATTTGATCTTCAGAGGTAATACCAAATTTAGCAGTTATAAGATTTGTTGCTTCATCCGTAGAGATAGGCCAAGTTTCTATAATTACTCTACCACCTTGATTTTTAGCTGTTTTTATTAGTTTATCTAATTTTGCTTTGTCAGGTATCGTACCGGAGAGCAACTGGTCAATTTCACGAACATATACAAGATTGTTAAAAACAGATGTTACTAAACTTATATCCGTAATTGTAGTGGTTTTATCTTTTGGTACTATACCATCGGCTATAGCTAAATTTTGATCTGCTTCATTTGTGAAAAAAACATGATCAACTTTTTCCATAATTTGCTTCCAATAAGCTTCCAGCTCAGGATTTTGGGTTAATGAATTATATTGATCAAAAGTAATAGTAGTTTTTATATTTAAATTTTGCGAATTAATTAAATCTTGTACCCGAAAAATTGGTTTTACATTATTATTGTTAAGTTGAATGTTAAAAATCGGTGTTTTGCCCTCTTTGCGGGATTTTTCTAAGATTTCCGAAAAAATACGTTCTTTATCGGATATATGTGATTCTTTATTAACTTGAAGCGGGATAATAGGTAGTTTATTTTGAGCTTCCTGATTGTTTATTCTTTCTAATATCTGATCTTTATTGCCAAGTAAAAGAGTAAATATAATAGGCTCAGCCATTACTAACCTTTATTAAAAGAATATTAGGTTCTGTGAAAATTTCTAATTGATTTAATATTTTGGGATATTTTTTAGCGAAAATTAATAAGATTTTTGATAGGATGTTATTCATATTTCAAAAAAATCTTATAATTTGCAGCAAAAAAGAGCCAAAATTAAATCTTTTTAGAAATTTTCACAGAATCTATATATAATTATTAGAATTTTTGAGCTTTAAATCAAGCTATATTTAATAATCCGTGCTTTAGCTTATATAATTTATCCATTTTATGTGCTAACTCATGGTTATGTGTTACCATAATAACTGCGGTGTTTTGTTCTCTTGCTACTTTTAAAAATAAATTAAATACTTCATTTGTAGTTTTGGGATCTAAATTACCTGTCGGTTCATCTGCTAAAATAATTTTTGGCTTATTAATTAAGCTCCGAGCTATAGCGACCCGTTGTTGTTCTCCTCCCGATAATTCTCCGGGCATATTATAGAGTTTTTTCCCAAGTCCTAAATCATCTAATATCTTTGTTGCATCTTCTATTGCTTCTTTTTGATCAAGACCGCTAATAAGCCTTGGCATAATAACATTTTCAAGAGCGGTAAAATCTTTAAGTAAGTGATGTTGTTGATAGATAAAACCTAAATAATGAAGACGAATGAGATGATATTTTTGATACTTGCTATTTGGTATGATGACTTGACCGTTTGTAGGTTTATCAAGCAAGCCGGCAATATGCAGTAAAGTTGATTTGCCGCTACCTGAAGAACCTATTATAGCGATTAATTCACCCTCATTAACCGTTAAATTAAGATCATCGAGTACTCTAACAATAGTTTTGCCTTGGCTGTAATGTTTCGAGATATTTTTTAGAATGAGGACTGTATTATTCATATCTTAGGGTATCCACGGGATTTAATTTTGAGGCTCTATAAGAAGGATAAATTGTCGCAAGAAAACACAATATTATAGATAAAGAGGTAATTAAAATAATATCCTCAGCTCTTACTTTTGAAGGTAAACTATAAAGAAAATAAATAGCTGCCTCGAAAATTTTAGTACCGGTTATACGCTCCAAATAATTCTTGATAGTTTGAATATTATAAGAGAAAGTAACACCAAGGATTACCCCTAGTGTTGTGCCAAGTAATCCTATAAACATTCCGTTATAGATAAAAATAAGCATTATTTGCTTAGTGCTTGCTCCCATAGTTCTAAGAATTGCAATATCTGAAGTTTTATCTTTAACAAGCATAAATAAGCTTGAAATAATATTAAATGCGGCAACCGTAATAATTAAAGATAGAATGGTAAACATAGCCGTACGTTCGACAGCAAGGGCACTTAAAAACTGTGAATTTAAGGTTTGCCAATTAAATACGTATAGGTTTGGACCTAATAATGATTGTATTTTATATGAATATGCAAGAGCTTTATCGGGATCTAGACTATTAATTTCGATTAAATTAATATCGTCTCCGAGAGATAAGAAATTTTGTGCTGCGGTAAGCGGCATTAATATCGTTGTCAAATCATAATCATACATACCGCTATTGAAAATTGCTATAATTTTAAATTCTTTTGATCTTGGCATACTGCCAAAGGCGGTAGAAACTGAATTTGGTGAAATTAATCTAATCTTATCCCCAATTGTTACGCCTAAATTACTTGCTAATTGTTCTCCGAGTGCTATTACGTTTTTGCCGTGAAAATCATCAAAACTACCGAAATTTACATTTTTAAAAATTTCATTTCTTAAACTTAGATCCTTTAATTTCATACCTTTAACAAGCACGCCGCTATTATTACTTTTACCGAGAGCCAAAGCTTGACCGTGAGCGATGAATGTTACATGCTTTACATAATCTTGTTTTAGGAGTTTAGCTTTAATTTCTTCATAGTTATCAATACTACCGCCTTGCCGATTTATTACTATATCCCCATTTAAGCCGATAATATTTTTAGTAAGCTCTATATGAAAACCGTTCATAACGGACATGACTACTATTAATGCTGCAACCCCGATCATTACGCCTACTAAAGAAAAGGCAGAAATAATAGAAACAAATTTTTCGTTTTTCTTAGCTCTAAAATATCTGAAAGCTATCTTGAAAATAAAATTGTTATTGATCATTTTTTTATTTTTTCTTACATCCGTTTCTAGGTTATTCCTAGTTAAAGGGGGGCTCCCGCATGGTTCGTTTATGTCATTCCCGCGAAAGCGGGAATCCAGAAAAAAGCGAGATAAATCGAGCTTTTAATTTTAAAAACTTACCTTGTATGCATCTTTTTATTACTGGATTCCCGCTTTTGCGGGAATGACATCGATTCTTAAGTTGACACCTATGTGGGATGACACTGCTGCCTCTACACTCTATCAGAAATCTCAAAGACTTTATCGTACTTAAATAATTTAGGTAATGTTATTAACCCAAATAGCGTAACAATGGATATAGTAATGCCAAGAGGGGTAAAAGTACCGTTATATAAAAATCCTACTAATTGCAGCCCAAATGCTGTTAAAATCAATCTAGCCGCAGTAAACATAGCCGTCATTCGAGCTTTGCCGTCCGGAATAGCTTCTAAAAGCAGCGGCCATAATATGTTAATCGGATATATCACGCCAAGAGATAATAATAAAGTAACTATTGTTATAGTTAAAGGATTATTAATATTATATATAACTAATATACTATTTCCTAGTAGGAATAGTATTATAAATATAACTCCAAAATAGAAGCAATTTCTAATACCAAATTTTTTAAAACAATAACCGCTTGAAAAGCTCATAATTGAGAATAGAGCCGCCATTGCTCCTTGATAAAGTCCGAAATATTCTAAAGTTACACCTAAATCTTGCATATATAAAATAGGAGCAATCCCAATAAATATCCAATATCCTTGTGCAAGAAATATCATTGTAAGTATATAATATATAGCTTTTGGCGATTTGAATATAGGTATATATTCTTTTAAGGAAATACGTATTTTTTTATTAACTTTTCTTTTCGGAATAAATAATATACCAAGAATTAGACTAATCAAACCTACTATAAGCAATAAAACAAAATTACCACGCCAGCCCCAAAATAAATTGACGTAGCTACCTATAACCGGTGCTATTGCCATAGAAAGGGCAATAGTGCCGTTTAAAATGCCCATTAATCTTTGCTGCTCTTGTACTGAATAAATATCGGCAAGAACAACATATACTAGCACTGCAACCGATGATATCCCGCATCCTTGCAAAAATCTTCCAAATAATATAGCTTCATAATTATTTGCAAATACACAAAATAAACTACCAAGATTAAAAATCAGTAAACCGAGTATAATAATCGGTCTGTGTCCGTACCTATCTCCTAAATTACCGACTATAAGCGAAGTAATACAATAAGCGGTTAGATTTACACCGAGTAGTAGTTCCGTCATAAAAGTTGAAAGGTTGAATGTATCTTGTATTTCAGGGAAGCTTGGAACGAATAAATCTATTTCCGCTCCAGCGAGTATTTCCATGATTATTACGGTAATAAGTAATTTCATAAGTAATCGTTAGTTTTAGGTTGTTTTAGCAAAGTATTGTTGAATACAAAAGCCTGCTCGATGTCATCCCAGTAATAGGCTTGTGTTATTGCATGGCTTGTTTTATGTCATTCCCGAGTAGCATTGTTGCGTGGATATCGATGTCATTCCTGCTTTCGCAGGAATCAAAAAAAATAGTCTCATTATTGACAAAATAAACCTAAAAAAACAAGTTTTTTGTCGGTTTTACTGGATTCCCGCTTTCACGGGAATGACATAAAGAGTATTTACCGATCCACGCAACAATATTTTTGCAGGCATGACACAAATAAGGATGCAGGAATTACAGCAAAGCCACACAACAAATTAGCTTTCTATATTCTTATAGCTTACAATAATTAGTGTATTATTTTACTAAAGAAAGAATAAATGAATATTTATACTCGTCTAGCAATTTTTATTTATCAATGAGTATATACATGACGCGATAACAGGAAGACTGAAAGGAAGTGAAAGTAGAAACTTTTAGTGATATATGTTAAGAATAATTATTCCTAACATATGGGACTATTAACAAAATTCTTTTTAATTATCAATTAGAATTATTTTGTTAACGGTCCCCTATCAATTTTAAAAATCAATTAAAATATTACTGATTAATTCCTAAAGCTTGTTTTTGAGCATCGGTAGTATTCTCCATTACCCACTTTTGGACATCAGGACTTAACATATTATACTGATCTGCTGTTAAACTAGCAACCCAAGCTTGTTGATCGTCAGTACTCATAGCTTGTATTTGGGTTGTTGTAACTGAAGCTGGGTCAGGCATTTGCATTGATGAAGCAAATACTGGGCTTGCGAAAGCTAGAATTAATAAAATCTTTAATAAATTTTTCATTTTGTAAACCTTTTTTGTTTTGTAATTACGATTATAACAAAGCCACAGCAGCTTTCAAGCTAAATTATATTAAACATTTAAATTTTTTTATACTATAGAACTTTTATTGTAACAAATATATCAATTATCTACTCGATGAATTTCAAAAATTGGCTACATCGTCCTACAAGGACGAAGGTACTCACGTATTAAGTAACGGCTTTCGTTCCTCGTCTTGGGGACCTATTACTCTTTTTGAAATTGATCTTCGTATACCTATATATTTTATATTGTTAGTTGTTCTCTGCAAATATTACGATAGATTTCTGAATTTTTAGATAAATCATTATGTGATCCTTCAGCGACTACTCCTCCTTTATCTATCACTAGAATATAATCAGCTGATTCTATACTACTAATCCGGTGGGCAATTGATATAATAATTTTCCCTTTCATTATTTCTTTTATAGATTCTAGTAATTTCTGCTCGCTCATCGTATCTAAAGCACTCATTGCTTCGTCAAGAAGTAAGATTTGTGGTTTACGTAGTAATGCTCTAGCAATAGCTATCCTTTGTTTTTGTCCTCCTGATAACCTAACTCCTCTCTCACCGGTTTTAGCATTGATACCGTCATGAAGTTTAGCAGCAAATTCTTCTATTCCCGTAATTTTTATTATCTCATTTATTTCGTCGTCGCTTGCTTGCGTATTACCGAATATAATATTGGACCTTACAGTGCCGGAAAAAATGTTAGCTTCTTGGGGAACATAGGCAATTAATTTACGAATTTCAGCAGGATTTGAAAGAGTTATATCTTGATTGTTAATAAGGATAGTGCCGCTTTCTTTCCGGTAAAAACGCAGCAGTAACTGCATCAAGGTACTTTTGCCTCCGCCTGATCTGCCTACAATACCGATAAATTTGTCGGCATTTATCTTCAAAGACATATTATTAATAATCCTTAAATTAGGTCTTGAATGATAGGTAAAATCGACATTTTTAAATTCTATCGAGATTGGATCGGAATTATTTAATTCTAAATAACTATTATGTGTTATAGGAGTCTTATCTATAATTGTAATTATTCGCTCTAGTGCGGCGAGTGGTAGATGTATTTCACTTAATAGTTCAAAAATACCGCCGCTACTAAAGCCGGCAATAATAGCATAATAAATAAACGAGATAATTTGCCCGGCAGATAAATTTCCTTTAACTATATCCGAAGCTCCAATCCAAACAACTAAAGTAATTGCAAGAAATATAATTGCTATTGAAATCGCAAAGAATAAAGCACGAATTTTTAAACGGGTTTTGCAGTATATTAAATAGCTTTGTAGTTTAGTATCAAAATCGGTAATTTTATTTGTTTGATTGTTAAAAGCATAGATAGCTCTAATATTATTAAAAGTTTCATCAATATCCGACGCTAAAAGTGATTTAGATTCTAGAGCTTTTTTAGATAAAGCCTTAACATGTTTGCCAAATTTAATTAAAGGAATTAATAAGATAGGAATGGTAATAATTACTATAGAAGCGAGCTTAAAACTCTCAAAAAACATTAAGGTAATGCCGCCGATTAGCATCACTGAATTGCGAATAAAAAAAGATAAGAAATTAACTATGAGAGTAGATATTTGATCTATATCATTTGTTAGGCGTGAAATTATATCGCCGATTTTTAGTTCTTCAAACTCTTCAATTTCATAATTAATTAAATTACTATAAGCTTCTTTTCTTATTTGATTAACTGCCTTTTCAGCAACATTATTGATAAAATATGAACGGAAAAAACTAGCAATACTTAAGATGATAATTAATAAACAAATATATAATATAGATTTATCAACCGATAAAATATGGTCTTGGCTTAAGCCGTTATCAACTAAATTTCTAAAAACACTACCGATTAGTAATAATGAAGCTGATACGCTAAGTAAAGAAATCATAACGATGATCAAGTCTTTTTTATAGAACTTTAGATACTTAATCAGTCTATATGAAAGTTTGATATCCATAAGAAAAAATGTCATGAGCTATGCGACTATAGGCGCTGTTGTATGGCTCGAGAAAAGTGTTCGATGTCATTCCTGCGAAAGCAGGAATCCATCATAAAGCGAGCTTTTAATTTCAAAAATTTGCTGTATGTATGTTTTTTTTGGATTCCTGCTTTCGCAGGAATGACAAAAACCGAGCCATGCACCAACGCCACGACTGCAAGGAGCGTGGCAATCTCAGGGTGTTTATACTAGATTGTCGCGTCGCTTCGCTCCTCGCAATGACGGCAACAATCCCAAAATATGGGGCGAGTGACGGGTTTCGAACCCGTGACCCTCAGAACCACAACCTGATGCTCTAACCAACTGAGCTACACCCGCCATAAATTAACAACGTAAATTTAGATTATCAGAAGGATTTAGTCAAGAATATTTAGGAGTAATAAGATTTATTTTTGGAAAATACGTTTTATATCGACTTATATCTCGTGTTAATAAGTCTATCTTTAATATACTTGCATGAGCACCAATAAAAAAATCCGGTAATATTGAATTTTTAATGCCACCGTTCAATTTATATTTTTGAAAGGCTTTGCCTGCTAAAAACAATGCTTCTGTAGACATGGGGGTAAGTTTAAAAAAATTTTCAGTTATTGTAGCTTCTAACTCTTCTATTCTTTTGAACCCAATTGATATTTCAGTATAAATAATATCATTAATTATAAGTTCATGAAATTGCGAAAGTAATTTTATTTGATCTGAAGACCACTCATACCAATTATTATCAAAAGTTATAATATCTAGTATTATATTGCTATCGACTAAAATCATGATCTAGTTAATTTCATTATTTCATCGGTAGACATATTTGATGTACTCTTACCTGATAATTGTTGTATTAATTTTATACCTCTTTGATTGGAATTTTTTTCTTTTTTAATAAAAACTCCATCTTTATGTAAAACGAAAGAAATTTCAGTATTAGGCAGCATTCCTAATTTACTTCTGATATTAATAGGTATGGTAATTTGTCCCTTAGTAGATATTTTCATAATTATAAAATAATTTTATCATTAGAATTATAGTATACTAAAAGTAAGAAATTTACAAGTAAGATTCTTACCCTACGTTTTTTAATTCTTGAATAATTTTTTAGTTCATAATTTTATTTAATTACAATATAATTTATATATAGACAAACTGAATATACAAGATGAAAACAAATGACGCATTTGACGGGTTTACTATAGAGCTTTTTAAAGATACGGATGGAGATTGGCTAGCAAGATTTGAAGAGCTACCGAACGTATCGGCTTTTGGCAATTCGCCTGAAAAAGCACTACAAGAATTACAACAAGCTTGGACTTTAATGAAAGAAAGTTACATAAGTCATAATCAATCTATTCCTTTAGCACCCTTTAGGAAAGAGTATAGCGGGCAGTTTAATGTTAGAGTAGATAAACGTGTGCATCGAGCTTTAGTACTTGAAGCACTTAGAGCAAAAATTAGTTTAAATGCTCTAGTATCTCAAAAATTAACTTTATCGGTAAACAATGAAAAAAGTAGTTATTCTAGTTAGCGGTGGGGCAGACTCTGCTACGGTTCTTGCAATAGCAAGAGAAATGGGGTATGAAATTCATGCTATGAGTTTTAATTACGGACAACGTAATAATGCAGAGCTTCGGAAAGTTAAGGAGCTTATAAAAGAATATAACGTCAAGCAGCATAAGATTGTTGGTATAGATTTACGAGCTTTTGGTGGTTCTGCTTTAACTGATGATAATATAGATGTTCCGCATTATCACGATGTAAACGAACTACCTGAAGATGTGCCGGTTACTTACGTGCCTGCTCGTAATACGATATTTTTAAGTTATGCACTAGGGTATGCAGAAGTAATAGGAGCAAAAGACATTTTTATAGGTGTGCATACAAGCGATTCGGCAAATTATCCTGATTGTCGTCCTGAATATATTAAATCTTTTGAAAAAATGGCAAATTTAGCAACCAATATGGGAATACAAGGTAAAAAAATTACTATTCATACGCCTTTAATTGATATGACTAAAGAGCAAATAATTAGAACCGGTCTCGAACTTGGTGTAGATTACAAAAATACTATATCATGTTATGAACCTACTGAAGATGATTCATCTTGCGGTAATTGCCTTGCTTGTATGATAAGGCTTTATGCTTTTAAAAAGAATAATATACAAGACCCAATTAAATATGTATGATAAATACTGCTTGTATTTCAAGAATTGCTCTTTCATTTTATCAAGGACTCGTGATGCTCACGTACTATGTGTACGCTCCGCTCACTCGCCTATCAAAATAAAGAGCAATTCTTGAAATACAAGCAGTATAACGACTTGAAGTATTATGATAGATAGAGGATATTTATATGCTCCTTTTCCTGTACTTGATTTAGAAAATATAGTACTAAGGGAATTAGCGAAAAGTGATGTACAAGATTATTTTAATTATATGAGTAAGTCGGAAATGGCTATTTATATAACTGATAGTAATAGACCTAAAGACTTAGAAGAAGCTAGAGAAGAAATACGTTATTGGTCTAGTTTATATAAAAATCATAGAAGCTTTTATTGGGGAATTGCCCTTAAAGACGATAATAAATTGATAGGTACAGCAGGGTTTAATATAATAAATCTAGAGCATCATAGAGCAGAAATAAGCTATGATCTAGATCCTAGTTTTTGGGGTCAAGGTATGATGTTAAAATCTATAAAAAATATATTAAAATTTGCTGATTATATTGGTATTATAAGAGTACAGGCAACAGTAATTACTGATAATTTTCGTTCAATTAATCTTCTTGAGAGATGTGGTTTTGCTAGGGAGGGAATCCTTAAAAAATACGAAATAGTTGCAAATGAGCATAAAGATTATTATATGTATGGTAGGGTTATATGAATTGTACTGTCATCCCGTGGACCCGCCACGGGATCTCAGGACGTAATCTGTATAACAAGATCCCGTGGTCAAGCTCATAGTACCGGACAGTTTTTTCTATGTCATTCCCGCGTAGGCGGGAATGACATAGAAAAAACTGTCCGGTACTATAGGTCAAGCCGCGGGATGACAATGAGTATAAACATAAAAAAGAAAGTTAATGGTAATAGAAGCTGATAAAAAAGAATTGATTTGTTCGTTTTGTAGTAAAAAACAACATGAAGTAAAAAAACTAATAGCAGGTCCTGCGGTATTTATTTGTGATGAATGTATAGATTTATGTACGGATATTATGAAAGAAGAAAGTAAAGTTGCGTTAAAGCAAATTACTTCTTCAATTCCAACGCCGCAAAAAATATGTGCAATTCTAAACGATTATGTAGTTGGGCAAGACCAAGCTAAAAAGATTTTAGCAGTAGCGGTTTATAACCATTATAAGAGACTTGAATATGTACAATCCGGCAATAATGACGTTGAGCTTAATAAGTCGAATATTTTATTGATCGGTCCTACCGGTTCAGGAAAAACTTTACTTGCTCAAACGCTTGCTAAAATTCTAGATGTACCTTTTACTATGGCAGATGCTACTTCTTTAACGGAAGCCGGTTATGTCGGTGAAGATGTTGAGAATATATTACTACGTTTATTGATAGCAGCTGAGTTTAATATAGCAAAAGCACAAAAAGGTATAATTTATATTGACGAGGTTGATAAAATTGCCCGTAAATCGGAAAACCCTTCCATTACTAGAGATGTATCGGGAGAAGGCGTACAACAGGCACTACTTAAAATTATGGAAGGAACTGTTGCTTCCGTGCCTCCTCAAGGTGGTAGGAAACACCCTCAACAAGATTTCGTACAGTTAGATACTTCAAATATCTTATTTATTTGCGGTGGTGCTTTTATGGGGATTGATAGCATTATAACCGCAAGAACTAATCATAGTTCTATAGGTTTTGCAGCTAACGTAAATATAGATAAAGAGAAAAATAATAGTGAGATTCTTAAATCTCTAGAAATTGAAGATTTAACTAAATTCGGCTTAATTCCGGAGTTTATCGGTAGGTTACCTATCGTTACGACTTTAGACGAGTTAGACAAAGATGCTTTAATTACAATTCTAACTAAGCCTAAGAATGCTATAGTAAAGCAATATCAGAAACAATTTGAGCTTGATGATGCTGAGCTTGTAATTGAGAATTCTGCACTAGAAGCTATTGCTGAAAAAGCTTTAGCTAAAAAGACTGGAGCAAGAGGGCTTCGTTCAATACTTGAGCATCTTTTGCTTGATAGTATGTATAAAGTTGCTGAGCTAAAAAAACAGCGTGTTACTATTACAAAAGAGGTAGTTAACGGCTTAGTAGAACCGATAATGACCTCTCTCATTTCTACAAAATCAAACAAAAAACAACCGATTATTGAAGATATACCGGCGTAGATATTGTTTTCTCTCTATGTAATTCTTACGGGCTTGCCTGCGTGTATCGAAAAACGTATTCGGTGTCATACCGTGGCTTGACCACGGTATCCAAAAAACAGCTTAAAGTACCAATAATTTTAGTATTTTTAACTGGATCCCGTGGTCAAGCCTATAGTACCGGACAATTTTTACTTTATGTCATTCCCGCGAAAGCGGGAATATTTAAATAATTTATAATATTTTTCCGGTAGGGGAGTTCGCTGTTTTAATGCTTCAAGTGCTATATTTCGTAGTTGGATTTGAATCCATACCACCGGAAGCCAACAACAACCACCGGCGATTATGTATCCGATATAAGTTAAGGTAAGCCATAAATCAGAATAATTATAGCCAAGCATATTTACTAATATTATGCCGCTAACTGGTTGAATTATCACAGTTGGAGTAGTAAAAAGAAGATCAGCTATAACTGTAGTGCGAGCTGCGTATGCCTTTGCATTTAAGTCGCCGGTTTTATTTGCCCCATTTCATATCAAAATCAGATAAGGCAGTAAGTGCTTCATCCTCAGTGATAGAGCTGTATACTAGCTTCAAATCTGCTGCAAGTTCTTTACGATCTTTATAGCTTACATATGACAAACTATTTCTGATTTGATGTACAATGCACAGCTGATGCTCAGTTTGTGGATATACTGCAGATACCGCCTCACTCATGCCCGTTAGATTATCGCTACAAGCAATTAAGATATCTTTTAATCCCCTGTCTTTCATTTCAGTAAAATTATTTAACCAAAATTTAGCTCCCTCATTCTCGCTAATACACAAGCCTAAAATATCTTTCCTTCCGGTTAAATCTACACCTAAAGCTACATATACTGCCTTATTGATAATTCTCTTATCTTGACGTACTTTAACTATAAGTGCATCAAAATATACTATAGCATATATGGCTTCCAGAGGCCTATTCTGCCAACTCCTGACCTCATCCATAACATTATCGGTAACCCGACTAATAAGGCTTTCACTGTTCTCTGCACCATATAGCTCATGAATCTGAATCTTAATGTCAGAGAGGCTCATCCCTTTAGCATATAAGGATAATATCTTCTGATCTAATCCATCAATCCTAGTCTGACGCTTTGGCACTAGTACAGGAGAAAATTCAGCATTTCTATCACGTGGTACTTCAAGTTCCAATACTCCACCTTCAGTAATTAGGCTTTTTTTGCATACACCATTTCTACTATTGTCAGTCTCTATCCTGCCATATTTGTTATAGACAAGATGCTCATCCATCTCAGCTTTTAAGGCTCTTTCAAATATATTTTTAGTTAACTGCTTTAATATCCCGTCTTTGGCAAAAAAACTCGTTAAATCAGTATCTTTATCTATTAGCAAATCTACTGCTTGTTTTATCTTCTCTTGGTTACTGTTACTCATGTTATTCCTGATAAATTATATTATTGTTAATATAACCTATCCTAGAAATTTACACACTTAGTGAGACAGCACCAGCTGCAAGGCTTAGTGAAACGTCGGTAACATTATAGATTATAATTATTACTAATTATTAAAACTCCCTACTATTTCCTTTAATCCTCTATATATCAAAAAATTCCCTAAATCAATTTAAATTCATTTATTTATATTTTTAGTTAAATTTCTATTGCTTTCTTAAAGCCCTTTATTATGATTCCGTCTATAAGCTCATTTTTAACAAAATGTTAAGATTTATAGAATTTAATAAGGATATATCTATGTTTATAAGATTATTTGGAACTCCGTATGAAAAGCTAATAGAAGCAATAAAAGCAGAAAACACGGCAGAAGCACAAAAATTAATTACCCAAATGAATACAGCCGAATTAAGCAAAGTTGATAATGGTGATACAGCTTTAATGTTGGCTGCTAGTTATGGTTTAGACAAAGTTTGTGAGATGCTTATGCTTAAAATGTCCAAGCGGGCTATTAATCATGTTAATAAGGGCTATACAGCTTTAATTTGGGCTACAGGTAATGGATTAGACAAAGTATGTGAGATGCTTATACCTAAAATGTCTGAGCGGGCTATTAATCACGTTAATGAATACCACGATACGGCTTTAAGCTTAGCTACAAAAAAGGGTTTAAAAAATACATGTGATTTACTGACAAATAAAAAAGATAATTTAGCTAATAAAGCAGATGCAGGGAAAAAGCAAGAAGAACAACAGCAAGAAGTAGCAGCAACAAAAACGCCGCATGAGAGATTAATAGAATTTCTAGAAAAAAGAGGATTAAATGAGGAAGCCGATAGTTTAAGAAATGGTAGTACAACTCTTTATCTCAAAGCTAACGAAATAGGGGATGAAGGTGCTAAATTAATTGCTGACTCTCTTAAAACTAACTCTACTCTTACAACTCTTTATCTTTATGATAACAAAATAGGGCCTAAAGGCTTAAAAACAATAAATGAATATTTACAAAGAAATAAAAATATAGCCGAGAAAAAAGCAGAAAACTTAAATGCAGAGGGTAATAATTTATGCAGTCAAGAAAAGTATAATGAAGCTATAGAAAAATATAAAGCAGCAATAAAGGTTAAGAAAGGAATCGATGGATATAATTATAGCGAAAAAAATTTATATGAAGAAAATAAAGCAAAAGCAGAAAAGAAATATGAAGAACAACAAAAACAAGTAGTTTCTGCAAAAAATATTAATATTGTAGATGATAATTTAACTAAATGGAAAAAATTAGTAATAGATATACAAGAAAAAAATCAAGTAGATACACGAAACCTGATAAAAAATATAAATCAAGATGAATTAAATAATATTGATGATAAAGGTAATACCATATTAATTGCTGCTTTAGAAAAGGGCTTAGAAGTAGTTTATGAGTTACTTATTAATAAGTTTGACACACCTATTAATAATAGAGAGATATTTGAAACCGCCCGTGATGGCTTAGAAAAAGTTTGTGAAATACTTATATCTAAAATGTCTAAGGAGGCTATTAATCAGGTTACTAATAATGGTGAAACAACTTTAAGTATAGCTAAGAATAAAGGTTTAAAAAATGTATGTGACTTATGGTGCTGTCTCACTAAGTGTGTAAATTTCTAGGATAGGTTATATTAACAATAATATAATTTATCAGGAATAACATGAGTAACAGTAACCAAGAGAAGATAAAACAAGCAGTAGATTTGCTAATAGATAAAGATACTGACTTAACGAGTTTTTTTGCCAAAGACGGGATATTAAAGCAGTTAACTAAAAATATATTTGAAAGAGCCTTAAAAGCTGAGATGGATGAGCATCTTGTCTATAACAAATATGGCAAGATAGAGACTGACAATAGTAGAAATGGTGTATGCAAAAAAAGCCTAATTACTGAAGGTGGAGTATTGGAACTTGAAGTACCACGTGATAGAAATGCTGAATTTTCTCCTGTACTAGTGCCAAAGCGTCAGACTAGGATTGATGGATTAGATCAGAAGATATTATCCTTATATGCTAAAGGGATGAGCCTCTCTGACATTAAGATTCAGATTCATGAGCTATATGGTGCAGAGAACAGTGAAAGCCTTATTAGTCGGGTTACCGATAATGTTATGGATGAGGTCAGGAGTTGGCAGAATAGGCCTCTGGAAGCCATATATGCTATAGTATATTTTGATGCACTTATAGTTAAAGTACGTCAAGATAAGAGAATTATCAATAAGGCAGTATATGTAGCTTTAGGTGTAGATTTAACCGGAAGGAAAGATATTTTAGGCTTGTGTATTAGCGAGAATGAGGGAGCTAAATTTTGGTTAAATAATTTTACTGAAATGAAAGACAGGGGATTAAAAGATATCTTAATTGCTTGTAGCGATAATCTAACGGGCATGAGTGAGGCGATATCTGCAGTATATCCACAAACTGAGCATCAGCTGTGCATTGTACATCAAATCAGAAATAGTTTGTCATATGTAAGCTATAAAGACCGTAAAGAACTTGCAGCAGATTTGAAGCTAGTATACAGCTCTATCACTGAGGATGAAGCACTTACTGCCTTATCTGATTTTGATATGAAATGGGGCAAACAGTACCCACATATTGCAAAATCATGGCAAAATAATTGGCAGAATTTGATAATTTTTTTACAATACCCAGAAGTGATTAGGCGTATCATTTATACAACCAATGCAATCGAAGGTTTAAATAGTCAATTACGCAAGGTTACTAATAACAAAAGGGGTTTTCCTAACGACGACTCTGTATTTAAGACTTTGTACTTGACAATTGACTATATTACGCGAAAATGGAATATGCCTATCCAAAATTGGGGAGAGGACATGGCTCACTTTTTGATAAAATTTGAGGGGCGAATTTAATGCCTATTTTAGAATTTACACACTTATATATCCAGAGCCTTTTTCAATTCTCACCGTTAAATTTTGGTAGTGTTTCTATTTATATCTTACAAGTTAAGATAAAAACCTATTCTAATTTTTTTTAAATTTTTATGGCGTTATTGCTTGGTTACCACCCCGTCATTGCGAGCATTCGTAGTACTTGCGTGGCATTGTTGCGTAGACCGGTAAAACCTACTGTGTCACCTAGTTCGCTTGCTAACTAGGTCCATAAAAACAATAAAAAATACTAATATTTTAGTATTTTTAACTGGATCCCGTGGTCAAGCCACGGGATGACACCGAGGGCGTTTTTAGATCCACGCAGCCTATGGCTGCTCGCAATGACGACTTAAGTATTCATGCAAGCAAACCTACTAAATCCCTAAAGTATCTCTATAAAGTTCAAGCATAGCATCCTGCTCGGCAAGTTTGTCTTTATCCAATTTTTTCAGCTTTAATATAGATTTCATAGCTTTAACATCAAATCCATGTGAAGAAGCATCTTGGAAAATATCTTTTACTTCTTGAGATAAATCAGCTTTTTCTTGTTCTAATCTTTCTATTTTGCTTATATATTGTTCTAATTGTTCTTTTACTACTACTTCTGACATAAAAAATCATTTAACCTTTTTAAAATTACTATATAATACAAATAATGTAATTCTTATTCAATATATAATAATGCAAATTTATCCTTTAAGGCTTTTACCTAATAAAATCGATTTTGATTTTATGAACTTTAAAAAAGTCAGTTACACTTTCTCAATTATTTTATCACTCGTTAGCTTTATTTGGATCGGGATATATAAATTTAATTTAGGTATTGATTTTGCCGGCGGTATAGTTATTGAAGTAAGGCTTGATCAAGCTCCTGATTTGCCAAAAATGCGGGGGGTTCTAGGTGAGCTTGGAATAGGTGAGGTGGTCTTACAGAATTTCGGTAGTGAGCGTGATTTATCGATTAGATTCGGTAGTAGTAGCGAAGAAAATCTCATGAAAAATATTGAGTTAATTAAAGCATCTTTGCAAAGTAATTTTCCGTATAAGTTTGAATATCGTAAGGTAGATTTTGTCGGTCCGCAAGTCGGTAGGCAGCTAATAGAAGCGGGGGCTATGGCGATGCTGTTCTCTTTCTTAGCTATTATGGTTTATATTTGGGTGCGTTTTGAGTGGTATTTTGGTCTTGGTATACTTATCGCCTTAGTGCATGACGTAATACTCGCTCTTGGGTTTATGAGTATGACAAAGCTTGATTTTAACTTAAGCACTATTGCCGCAGTGTTAACTATTATAGGTTATTCCGTTAATGATTCGGTAGTAATATATGATAGGATTAGAGAAAATTTACGTAAATATCATAAAAAAAATATCACGGAAATTATAAATTTAAGTATCAATGAGACTTTATCAAGAACTATTTTAACGGTAATTACTACACTACTTGCCAATTTAGCCCTTATTCTTTTTGGCGGTGAGGCAATCCGTAGTTTTAGCGTCCTTGTATTTTTTGGGATAATAGCCGGTACTTATTCATCAATTTTTATCTCCGCTCCGATACTTACAATGTTCGCTAATAGAAAGTTTGATAAAAAAGTAATAGAAAGGTAAAAAATCGTCATTGCAAGCGGGCATCGCCTGTGTGGATCTAAAAACGCTCTCGGTGTCATACCGTGGCTTGACCACGGTATCCATAAAAAAACTAAAAATACTAATATTATTAGTATTTTTAACTGGATCCCGCTACAAGCTCGCGGGATGACAACTGAAAAACTAATCCATGCAACAACGCTCGTCTTTCCTCGCAATGACGTTTTTAAGCCATAACGAGAATAGTTTATGCTAAAAGAAGAAGACAAAATTTTTACTAACCTACATGGGCAGCAAAGCCATGATTTGAAATCTAGCAAGAAGCGAGGCGATTGGGATAATACTAAAGCTTTGCTCGATAAAGGTAGAGAGTTTATTATTGAAGAGGTCAAGAAATCAGGGCTTAGAGGGCGAGGCGGTGCCGGGTTTTCTACAGGCATGAAATGGTCATTTATGCCTAAAAATTCAGAGAAGCCTTGCTATTTAGTAGTAAATGCTGATGAGTCTGAGCCAGGTACTTGCAAAGACCGTGATATATTAAGGTTTGAGCCGCACAAATTAATAGAAGGCTGTTTGCTTGCAAGCTTTGCTATAGGAGCGAATGATTGCTATATCTATATTAGAGGTGAGTTTTATAATGAAGCTTCTAATATTCAGCGTGCTTTAGATGAAGCTTATAAAGACGGGTTAATAGGAAAGAATGCTTGTGACTCGGGTTTCGATTGTAATATTTATTTACACCGCGGGGCGGGGGCTTATATTTGCGGTGAGGAAACTGCATTACTTGAAAGCTTAGAGGGTAAAAAAGGCATGCCTCGTTTAAAGCCGCCTTTTCCTGCCGGATTTGGGCTATATGGCTGCCCGACTACTATAAATAATGTTGAGTCTATTGCAGTAGTGCAGACCATTTTAAGACGAGGAGCTAGTTGGTTTGCTTCTATCGGTAAGCCTAACAATACCGGTACTAAGATTTTCTGCATATCGGGGCATGTTAATAAGCCTTGCAATGTTGAAGAGGCAATGGGGATTTCGTTAAAAGAATTGATTGAGAAATATGCCGGTGGTGTTCGAGGCGGTTGGGATAATCTTAAAGCCATAATTCCGGGCGGTTCTTCGGTGCCTTTACTTCCTAAGTCATTATGTGAAGTGGATATGGATTTTGATAGTTTAAGAACCGCAGGTTCTGGACTTGGTACAGGTGGTATTATAGTTATGGATAAATCTACCGACATTATTTATGCAATAGCAAGGCTTAGTAAATTTTACATGCATGAATCATGCGGGCAATGTACTCCCTGCCGTGAGGGTACGGGCTGGATGTGGCGTGTTATGATGCGGCTAGTTAAAGGTAATGCCCAAAAATCCGAGATAGACGAACTTCTTAATGTTACGAAAGAAATAGAGGGGCATACTATTTGTGCCTTAGGTGATGCGGCAGCTTGGCCGATCCAAGGGCTGATACGCCATTTTAGAAGCGAGATTGAGGAGAGGATAAAGGGGTGGTCCAGTGCTATATGAACGTTCAGGATGTCATTCCCGCGTAGGCGGGAATCCAGTACCTTTCTATGTCATACCGTGGCTTGACCACGGTATCCAGGAAACAATAAAAATACTAATATTATTAGTATTTTTAACTGGATCCCGCGATTAAGTCGCGGGATGACAGGAGTGGAATTGAGCTATGCACCACCACTAATATTAAGCTTGATTAATTAAAAAAAATATTATGCAAACAGATAATACAAAATCAAACACTAATAAAACAGCTAAGCAAGAGTGGGGGTCTTTTGCTTTTGTAATATGTATCGCTTTACTTATTAGAATACTTATTATGGAGCCGTTTACCGTTCCGACCGGTTCTATGAAAGCAACCATACTTGAGAATGACTATATATTTTCTACGAAATATAGTTATGGTTATAGTAATTATTCTTTATCTTTTTTCGATTTTATTCCTCTTTTTAAAGGACGAATATTTGCTTGTGAACCGGAGCGTGGCGATATTATAGTTTTTCGTCCGCCTAACGATATGAATGTTAGATATATAAAGCGTTTAATAGGGCTACCCGGCGATAAAATTCAATTGATTGATGACGTAATATATATTAACGATAAAAAAATAGAACGCACGGAAGTTGGAACTTATATAAGCGAAGAGGGAATAAAATATTTGAAGTTTAAAGAAACCTTGCCAAACGGTAGAACATATTTTTCTTATAAGCTTGCTCCTATTTTTGGCGTTATATATAATGATAGATACGGTAACACGGATGTTTTTTATGTACCTGAAGGAAAATATTTCTTTTTAGGGGATAATAGAGATCAGTCAAATGATAGTAGAGTAAATCTTGGATTTGTACCGTTTGAAAATTTTATTGCTAAAGCACAATTTATTTGGTTCTCAACAAAAATAACTTGGTGGGATAATGATATAGGAGTTATTAATCTAGTACTAAGATTAAAACCATGGGTTGAATCTGTTAGGTTAAATCGAATTTTCAGAAATCTTTATAAAACGGATTAGTATACTCGTTTAATTTGAAAAATTGGCGGCGTTACTTTTCGCTTATAATCCTCACGTATTATATATACGCTGCGGTTATAAGCTTCAAAGTGCCTTGCTCTTTTCCAAATTAAATCTCGTCTACATCGGCGTCACATTTATCAGAGGTTTAATGGTAGCATTTGAGAAGTTAGAAAAGCTGCTTGGCTATAGTTTCAAAAATAAAGAGCTTTTAATAGAGGCGTTGAGTCACCCGTCTTTAAGACAACATCATGAGTATAAGGATGATAAAGATTATGAACGATTAGAGTTCCTAGGTGATGCTGTATTAAATTTAGTAGTCACGGAAATTTTATTTAGAAATTTTGCAAATTATAATGAGGGGAATTTAGCTAAAACTAGATCATATTTAGTTTGCAAAGAAACAATATGTATGGTTGGGGCTAAACTTGCTTTAAAAGATTATATAATTATAACTCATGGCGAAGAAGTAGCAGGAGGGCGAGATAATCCTAATAATATAGAAAATGCCACGGAAGCTTTGATTGCAGCTATATATCTTGATAGCAATATTGAAACAACCCATAATATTATCGGGAAATTATGGGCAGAATTTATAAAAGTTCAGAATTTAACGGATTATGATCCAAAAACTGCTTTACAAGAATGGGCTCAAGCGAGTAGCCATCACCTACCTATATACCGTCTGATAAAAAGAGAAGGAGCAGCCCATTCATCAACTTTTACAGTGCTTGTGAAAGTAAAAGATTATGAACAAACAGGTACGGGGCATTCTATAAAAGAAGCCGAAAAAAACGCAGCAAGGAAATTATTACATAAGCTCAAATAAATAATTATCAAAATGTAATATAACAGCGAGAGCATAATATGATAAAATATTTACGGTGGTCACTTTCTATATCTAAAGGTAATAAGTTATTAAGATTCGGTTGATGCCATTTAGCAATCGAAGCTTATAATAAAGCTATTTTATAATAGCTCCGAACCGTTCAGATGCTTATTATAATAAAGGGAGGGCTTTATATGCATCAAATTTACATGATATAGCTATTGATAGTATAAATAAAGCCATTGAATTAAATCCTACTCGCTCAGAATTTTATCATCTTAAAGCATTCGTTCTAAATAAATTACAAGAGTATAGTTTAGCGGTTAAGAATTATGATATAGCTATTACTTTAGATCCCACAAACGCATTTTTTTACCACAATAAAGGAACAACATTATATAACTTAGGTTTACATGAATTAGCTATTTTAGCCGTTGACAAAGCTATTGAGTTGAATCCTAATAACCCCATTTTTTATGAGAGTAAAGGCAAATTTTTATTTATGCTAGGTAAATTTGATTTAGTAGTAAAGAGTCTTGATGAAGCTATTAAATTAGCGGATAATAATTTAAATGTTCATGCTGCTAAGGCTTTGGCGTTGGTAGCATTAAAAAAATATGACTTAGCAGTAGAAAGTTACAACAAAGCTATAGAGTTAAACCCTAATGATGCGGATTTGTATCATGATAAAGGTATAACATTAATTAAATTAGGTGATTATGAATCAGCATTTAAAGTAATAAATAAATCTATAGATTTAGACCTCACAAATCAAGGTAGATATGATGCAGTTATTGAGGCTTATGATGAAGCGATTGAGCTAGATCCAAATAATGCAGATTTATACCATGATAAAAATGTTATTCTACAAAAGTTAGATAAAAATAAATTGTCTCAAGACTGTATTAAGGCATTTAATTTGAAACGTGATGACGCAGTTTTTTGTGTTGATAAAGCTTTAAGTGTAGCCCAATTATGTGAAGAAGATTTAGTAGGAGATTTAGTACAAGAAGCTACTTCTCAAAACCTTTATTCTATTAAAGCTTGTATGTTTAGTGTAGAAGGAAAATATGATTTAGCACTTGAAGCTATTAATAAATGTATTGAATCAGAACCTGAAAATTTTTATTCATATTATAATAAAGCTAGAGTTTTATATAGTTCAAAACAATATGCTTTGGCACTTATAAATTTTAACAAAGCTATAGAATTAAATCCTAATAATGCAGGATTATATTATAATAAAGCTATGGTTTTAGCTCAGTTAGGTAACTATAATTTAGCTCTTGAGGTTATAAATAAAGCTATAGAATTAAAACCATACAATTTTCAACTTAAAGAGTTTAGAGAAGCGTTAATACAAGCGTTAGGAAGCTAGATGTATTAAAATATGACAAAACAAGTTCAAAAAACAATTTCGGTTTGTATCATTGGGCGACCAAATAGTGGGAAGTCGACTTTGTTAAATAGAATGATCGGTGAGAAGCTTTCAATCGTTACCCCAAAAGTTCAAACTACTAGGTCAATTATTACCGGTATTATTACCTTAAAAGATACGCAGGTAATTTTATACGATACGCCGGGAATATTTGAGCCGAAAGGAACGCTTGAGAAGGCGATGGTCAGATGTGCGTGGTCTAGTTTGCATAGTGCGGATTTAGTAATGTTAATTATCGATAGTTTAAAACCGTTTGATGATGTAACGCACGATATTTTAAATAAGCTTCGTTCACTTAATATTGTTCCGATATTTTTATTGAATAAAATAGACATCGAATCAAAATATATAGATGACATTAAGGCTTTTTTAACGGAAAATCATCCTGATAGTTTGCTTTTTCCTATATCTGCTTTATCGGGCAAAAATATTGATGGATTACTTGAATATATAACAGGTAAGGCAAAAATTTCTCCTTGGCTTTATGCAGAAGACGACATAACGGATTTACCGATGCGTTTTATTGCCGCAGAAATCACAAGAGAGCAATTATTTTTTAATTTGCAGCAAGAGCTACCTTATAAATTAACCGTACAAACCGAAAAATGGGAAGAACTCAAAGATAAATCCGTAAAGATTAATCAGGTTATAGTAGTTTCAAGAGAGAGCTATAAAACTATAATACTTGGTAAAAACGGTTCTAAAATCAAAGAAATAGGAGCAAAATCTCGAATGCAAATGGAGCGGTTTTTTGGCTTCCCTGTTCATTTATTTTTATTTGTTAAGGTGCGTGAACTGTGGGAAAATAACTCTGATTTTTATGAGTATATGAAAGTAAAGTGAAGTGAGAAAATATTTTAAATTTTTCCTTGTCGCCTTATTATTTACTTTTCCGGTAATTGGTAAAAGTGACTCAGAAAATAAAACTGTTGATTATATAGAATATTATAACCGGAGTGTTAAATCTTACAAAGCAGGTGGGTATAGTGAATCACTTGAAGCTTGTAATAAAGCTATAGAATTAAATCCTAAAGATGTCGGTTTATATATACTAAAAGCTCTCATTATAGATGGATTAGGAGAAATAGTATTTGAAAGTTGGCTTGATATTGATAATCTTAAAGCTTTTTATGAGTTAAAAGGTTCAATTCTGAATGAACTGGGACATAAAACCTTAGCACTTAAAGCTTATGATAAAGCTATAAACGTTAATGATGGTCATTTATATAGAAAAAAAGGGTTTATTTTATATGAGTTGGGGCAACAAAATTTAGCACTTGAAGCCTGTAATAAAGCCATTGAATTAGACCCTAAAGATAGTATTTCATATGGATTAAAAAGTTTAATTTTATATAAATTGGGACAACAAAATTTAGCACTTGAGGCTTGTAATGAAACTATTGCGTCATTCTCTAAACCGGCAGGTATTTTATATGGACTAAAAAGTTTAATTTTGCGTAAATCGGGGCAGCCAAATTTAGCACTTGAAGCTTGTGATAAAGCTATTGAATTAAGCCCCAATAATAAAGTTCTATATAGCTTAAAAAGTTCAATTTTGAATGAATTAGGACAGAATCAAATTCTTGAATTAAATCCTAAAGTTTTATATGAGTTAAAAAGTTTAATTTTGGATAAATTAGCAACATATAACCGATTACTTGAAATTTATAATAAAGAAGAAGATGATGATAACACGGAGCTAAGAAGTTTAACTTTGGATAAATTGGAGCAATATAACCAAGTGTTTGAGGCTTGTAATAAAGCTATAGAATCAATTCCTATGGTTTTAAAAGATGAGGCTTTATATAAAATACGAGATTCAATCTTATATAAATTGGGACAAAATGATTTCTTATTGGAGGAAATTAACAAAGCATTTTTTCTACATAATCATGCTCATACACACGATATGGATCAATTATTATTAAAAGAGATAGCTAAATAACAATGATAGTACTTGGGATTGATCCGGCACTTGGGAGTCTTGGATGGGCGGTGGTTGCAAAGGATACCGCAAAGCTGAAATATTTAGCTAGCGGTATTATTAAAACAAATAGTAAGGATGAAATTCATAATAGACTTGCCTTTATTAACAGTACATTAGAAAAAGTAATATTAGAATATCAACCAAATATGGCAGCGATTGAAGAAACATTTGTTAATACTAATAGCGTGACTTCGTTAAAGCTCGGCTATGCTAGAGGTGCAATAATGTCGCTAATCGGTAGATATAATTTGGACATGCGGGAGTTTAAGCCGAATACGGTAAAAAAAACCGTGACCGGTTATGGGCATGCAGAGAAAGACCAAATTTTGCATATGATAAAGTTACTTTTGCCTGGAACTTCTGCTATTACCAACTCTGATGAAGCTGATGCAGTTGCAATCGCTTATACTTGTCATGTTATGAGGGTTTAAATGAATCCGGTTATAATATTAGTTGCCCTGCAAATGGGTGAGAATATCGGTGCTACTGCAAGAGCAATGAAGAATTTTGGCTTAAGTGAGCTTAGAATCGTAACTCCAAGAGACGGCTGGCCAAATGAGCAAGCACGTAGTAATGCAGTCGGAGCGGTTAATATTATAGATAATGCAAAAGTTTATGATAGTCTTGAAGATTGTATTAAAGACCTCGAATATTTATATGCTACTACTTGCATTAAAAGGGCTATGAATAAAGATTATGTATTTTCACAAAATTTACCTTTAGATTATCCAAATTCTGCAAAAGTCGGGATAATGTTCGGGAGGGAAAATAACGGGCTTAGTAATGAAGAAATCTCACTTGCCAATAAGATTATCACTATTAACACCACTGAATTTAGCTCATTAAATATTGCTCAAGCGGTTATTATTATATGCTATGAATTATTTCGTAATTCTACGCCTAGAGAAGATATATACAATATTCAAAAATTAGCTACTAAAGAAGAAATAGAACATTTTTTAGCAAATTTATTCGGCAGACTCGATAAAGCCGGCTTCTTCAAAGCTCCTGACAAAAAGCCCGCTATGCAGCAAAATATCACTAATATATTTACACGTATCAATAGCCTCTCTTCCCCTGAAGTTCAAACACTGCAAGGCATTATAAAGTCTTTGAATCAATAGCATCTAGTAACTTCTTAAGTTCAGGAACATAATTTCTTATCCGGCTATAAATTTCATCGGCAAGTTTTTTATCGTAAGTATGAGATGTCATATTACGATCAGTAAGCATATAAATCCATAAACTCTCATCATTTATAATACCGTTAACAAAAGCTTCCCTTATCACTTCTTTAGGATAGTGAAGAACTGTGCCTTTTTGAGAAAAATATTCTTTTAAAAACTTCCAAGCGAGTTCAAAAGTAAATTCAAATCTTTGTATAGTGGCATCAATATAAGCCCTATCTGCTGTGACCGGTTTTAAATAGATATCTTCAAGTGTCATAAAAGCTTTACGAAATTTTTCAAGCTTAAGGTTTATTTTTGACATATATAATTTTTTTCTCTTTTAATATATTTTCATAAAGTTCAGAGCTTGTTTTAGTATTTTCAAACCTTACACAATCTATCTTTAAAAGGGTGTCGGCATTCTCTATAATATCCATAACTTTTAGCCATTCTTGATCTGTAATATTAGGGCAGATAATTGCAATATCAATATCGGAACGCTCATCGTTATCCCCTCTAGCACGAGAACCGAAAAGCCATATTTCTTCAACGAATGATAAAGACTTTAACTTCTCAATAAATATATATGATTTTATATCTTTATCCATATAATTATAATTACCAGCTTTTGGTTAAAGATTTAATAATTTTAGCTACTCTTTCTGCTTCATTTAAAGGTTGGTAGCTATATTCTTCTAGCATTGTTACGGACTCATCAAAAGTTTTTGCTATTTTCTGCTCTACTAACTGCTTTATAAAAATCTTATGCTTTGAGGAATTAAAGTTTGGTGGGCAGAATATATAAAGAGGCTTGCCGCTTGAAGCTGCTTCACTGCACATTGAAATCGAGTCGGCTGTAGAGATTATATATTTTGCATTAGCAAGCATAAATATATAAGGATTATAGCCTGCGTCTTCGTTCGGGTCATAAATAATTGTAGAAGACGGCATATTATTTTTAATAATTGATTTTACAGCTTGTGGTGTACGTCTGCTGAAACTAATGAAAAACGGTATTTGTTGATTAGTATATATTTTATTTAATAATGAAGAAAATAAAACTGCTTCATCTTCGTTGAAGTTAAATTTTTTATTATTCCCACCTATTATCACGGCAATAAAATGTTTAAGATCAGGATAATGTTTTTGGAGTTCAAAGTTCGCGGCGGCGAACTTTTCGGTTACGTTGTTGATAGCTCCGTTGATGGGGATTGTCATTCCGCGACTTGATCGCGGGATCCAGTCTTCTTTAATTTTTTTTTGGATCCCGTGGTCAAGCCACAGGATGACATTTTGGCTATTACTTGAATCATGATAAGGCAGAATAACGGCATCAAATACATTATAGGGAAGATTAGGTTGCATTATTTGGATTAGCTTAATATCTTTAAATTTCTTTTTTAAATAAAATGCTAAAACTGCCGTTCTTCTGCCGGCGGTAATTATCATGTCAGGTAAAGGTTTTGCCATAATATCTTGTAATAGCTCACTTTTTATATGAATAGGATAATATTTTAGTAAAAAATTCGGTAGCTTAGCTAAGCAATTATATTGCAATTTAATTAAAGTGTAATCTGTAGCTAATTTTGATGTTGTTGTATGGATCGATTTTTTAGTTGTCATCTCGCGACTTGATCGCGGGATCCAGTCTTCTTTAATTTTTTTTTGGATACTGTGGTCAAGCCACGGTATGACACCGGGTGCGTTTTTCGATCCATGCAATAATACCGTTAATTTTTCTGCAAGTGCAATAGCCTGATGCGTGTTGCCTGTTCTATCATCTGCAATAACCCATATTTTCATGATAAATATTCTTTTAAAGGTAATGTTAATAAATCTGTTAGAGGTAGTGATTTATCGCAAGCATCGGCTATTTGCGGCATAATCGGGATTTGAGCGATTAAGGGAATATTATATTTTTGCGATAAATGCTCGCCGCTATTATTTTCAAACATATAACTCATATTCTCAATTATTCCCAAAATAGGTAAATTAAGTTTTTGATATAAATCTATAGAACGTATTACATCTATTTCTGATATTTTTTGCGGTGTTGTTACGATTATTACGCCGTCTAAATGATAATTCTCTAAAAGGCTTAAATGAATATCACCAGTTCCCGGCGGCATATCGATAATTAGATAATCTAAATTATCCCATTTTGTTACTGATAATAATTGATAAATGGTCTTACTAGCCATAGGACCACGCCAAATAATTGCCGAATGGTCTTTAACAAAAAAGCCTATAGAAATAACTTGGATGCTTTTTACCGTTATCGGTATTATTCGTCCATCTGTTGTTTTCGGTACTTCGTTAATGCCGAATATATGCGGAATTGACGGACCGTAAATATCCGCATCCACTATCCCGACGCGGTAATTTTCTAGACTTAACTGCTGAGCAATAAGAGCCGATATTGTAGATTTTCCGACTCCGCCTTTACCTGACGCTACTAAGATAATTTTTTTTACGTTTTCTACAAAATGTTTTGGTTTTTGAGCTTTTTTCTCCATCGGTTTACTTTCGGTAAAAACAATTGTTATTTTATTTATTTCCGAAATCTCATTAAGCTTATCAATTGCTTTAGTTTTTATTTCTTCGGCTTCTAACTTGTTTTTACCTGATATATCTATGGAAAAACCTATATTATTACCCTTAATTATAATATCCGATATAACTTTATTTAAAAAAGTACCGTCTTTAAAGATAATATGCTGAAGTTTATCGATAATTTGCTTTTGGTGTAAATCCGCCATAATTAAATTTCCTTTTTAAGGCTGTTTAAGTTCGTAACTTGACGTTATATGCTATAATATATATAATCACTTAATCCTTAAAATAATATAAAAAAGCAAATGCTTAGTAAAAAATATAGCTCGATTTTAAAAAAATCCCCATGGAAAGATTTTGATTCTAATAAAGATGATAACATATTCACAAGACCGCGTAAAAATCAATTTAATTTTGATAAATTTCAATTCCAGTTTAATTTCAATGCTAAAACAATAATTTTAGCTGTTGTCGCAGTGATTGCTTTATGGCTTGCTTCGGGTATTTATGAAATAAAAGAAGGTGAAGAAGCAGCGGTAATAAGATTTGGGCGTTTTGTGCGTAAGGGCTACCCCGGGCTTAATTATCATTTGCCTGCCCCTTTTGAAAAGATAATAGTTGAGAAAGTTAAACAATCACGCCGAATTGAGATTGGTTATCGTACAAATAGCTCGGCACGTAGCGGTGGCGATAATACTAAAAATATTGCCGGTGAAAGTATAATGCTTACCGGTGATGAAAATATCGTTGCTTTAAATTGTGACGTAATGTGGCATATTAATAACCTAGAAGATTTTATTTTTAACGTACAAAGACCTGAAGAAACAGTAAAAGCAACAGTAGAAAGTGCTGTTAGAGAAGTAATAGGCAATACTCCTATTTCTTGGGTATTATCTGATCAAAAGCAAGAAATTACTTACAAAATAGAAAAATTAGCACAAAAGATACTGGATAGTTATAATGCCGGTGTTATGATTGAGAAAGTACAATTATTAAAAGCCGAGCCGCCTGCCGAAGTAATAGACGCTTATAGAGACGTGCAAACTTCAAAGGCAGATAAAGAGAAAGAAATAAATCAAGCTCAAGCCTATAATAATAAGATTTTGCCGGAAGCTAGAGGAGCGGCCGCAAAGATTATACAAGAAGCAGAAGGTTATAAAGAAGAAGTTATATCAAAAGCAGAAGGTGATAGCCAAAGATTTAATGCTATTTATAAACAATATACTATAGGTAGGCAAGTAACTAGAGATAGGTTATATTTAGAAGTAGTCGAAGAGATATTAGGCGGTTCAAATAAAACGATTATTAATAATGCACTACTACCGCATATGGCTATTAAACCGTAGTGTACTATGTCATTCTGCGTGGATACCGATGTCATTCGTGCGTATGCGGGAATCCAATTTGTCATACCGTGGCTTGACCACGGTATCCAAAAAAATAAAAAAGACTGGATCCCGCGATCAAGTTAGCTAGGATGACACTATGACAGCATAGAATATAAAAACACAACAAGGAATATTAAATGCAACATAAGATCTATTATATAATTTTTACAATTGTTTTTGGGCTGATACTGATTTTTAGCTCCTTATTTTCAGTTGACCAACTCCAATCTGCTGTAGTATTCCAGTTTGGTGAAGCAGTTAGAACTATAGAAAATCCAGGACTAAATATTAAAATCCCGTTTATTCAAAATGTTGAATTTTTTGATAAACGTCTTTTAGATGTTGAGGTTGAGGCAAAAGAATTAACGGCTGCCGACGGTAAACGAGTTATTGTTGATGCTTATGCCAAATTCCAAATTAATAATCCCGTAATGTTTTATAAAACGGTACATGATTATCAAGGTGTGAAAATTAGGTTGACTCGTAATCTTGAATCGTCAATGCGTAAAGTGATAGGTAAAATTTCGCTAAGTAGTCTTTTAAGTCAAGAGCGTAGTAATGTAATGCTAAATATCTTAAATCAAGTAGACGGAGAAGCTAAAAGCTTTGGAATTGATGTTGTAGATGTTAGAATTTTAAGAGCAGATTTACCGAAAGAAAATAGTGCGGCTATTTATCGCCGTATGCAAACGGCACGTGAAAAAGAAGCGACCCAAATTAGAGCAGAAGGACAGGAAGAAAGCGTGCGTATCCGTTCAAAAGCAGATAAAGAAAGTAAAATAATACTTGCTAAAGCTTATCGAGATGCACAAATTATCAAAGGTGACGGCGATGAGAAAGCGGCAAAAATATATAATTCCGCTTATTCCGTCGATCCGGAATTTTATAAATTTTATAGATCACTTTTAGTATATAAAAATTCTTTAAAGAAAGAAGATACTAATTTTGTGATTTCACCTGAGGCTGAAGTTTTAAAATACCTTAATTTAACTAAGTAGTATGATGAATCTGAAAATAGTTCTTGTTATAATAGTTTTAATATCAAGTAACATTGTTCTAGCAAAAGAAAATAGTAAATCTTTAAAAGTAGCGGAGCAAGAAGAGAATGAATTTACGGCAATAAATTCTGCTCCTTTAAAAGTAAGTGAAGCTGCCCGTTATAGCTTTGCTGATATAGTTGAGCCGTTAATTCCTGCAGTCGTTAATATTTCAACAATAGAATATGTTAATAGTAAGTCGGAAAATGCTGAGAAAGATCCGCTGCAAGAAAAAAAGCCTTTAGACTTCATTAATGATTTTTTAGAAAAGCTTAATATACCGCTGAATTTGGAAGAGGTCGATCAAACTCTTAAAAGCGTTCCGCTTGGTTCAGGGTTTATTATTGAGCCTAACGGTTTAATAGTGACAAACTATCATGTAATTGCAAATGTTGATAAAATTAATATAAAACTTGCAGATAATACCGAATTATCGGCTAAATTAATAGGTAGCGATACTAAAACCGATTTAGCTCTCTTAAAAATAGATAGTGAGGAACCGTTACCGTTTGTTGAGTTTGGAGATTCAAATGATGCAAGAGTAGGAGACTGGGTTATTGCAATCGGTAATCCATTCGGTAATCTAGGCGGTACGGTGACAAGCGGTATTATTTCCTCTAAAGGGAGGGATATCGATATAGATACGGATAATATAGTCGATAATTTTATTCAAACGGATGCTGCAATTAATAACGGTAATTCCGGCGGTCCTATGTTTAATTTGGATCAGAAAGTAATAGGCGTAAATACGGCAATTTTTTCACCGCTCGGTACTAATATAGGTATTGGTTTTGCAATACCGTCAAATACTGCAAAGCCCATAATCGAACGTCTTAAGAAAGATGGAAAAGTAAGTAGAGGACGCCTTGGAGTAACAATACAAGATTTAACCGAGGAAATTTCTGAAGGGTTAGGGCTTAAAGATACTAGGGGGGTGTTAGTAGCTAAAGTACAAGAAGACGGTCCAGGTGATAAAGCAGGAATTAAAACAGGTGATATAATAATAGAGTTTGCAGATATACCGGTTAAAAATACTAAAAAATTACGTGTAATTATTGCAGATGCTCCTATTGATCAGGAAGTAAAAGTAAAAATACTTCGCGAGAAAAAAGAGCTTGAATTACCTATTAAAATTACTTCAGATAATGAAGAAGTTACCAAAGATTCTACAGAAGAGACCAATAAAGAAGAAATAACAAACAAAGAAGAAAGTAATTTATCTATTACTAAAAATAATATTACTTTTAGTAATTTGACTGAAGAATTAAGACAACAATATAATACTCCGAGCGATAAAGCGGGAATAGTTATAACCAATATTGATGAAGAAGAAAGTAGCTTCAAAATTGGCGATCTGATAACCAATATTAATCAGGAAAGCATAGACAATATAAGTAAGCTAGAAGAATTATATGAAAATGCAAAAAAATCGAATAAGCAAAATATTTTGCTCTTGATTGAAAGGGGCGATACAAGTGTATTCGTGCCGTTATCGGTGGTGTGATTAAATGTCATACCGTGGCTTGACCACGGTATCCAATATTTTTTAATTTTTAACTAGATACCGTGGTCAAGCCACGGTATGACACCTAAATAATTATGAATGAAAAAATAGCAATTTTAAGTGCATATAGTTTTGTTAATATAGAAGAACCAGCGAATTTGATACCGAAACTTTTGCTTATTGGTAAAAGAAAATATGTTAGAGGTACTATTTTATTAGCTAACGAAGGTTTTAACGGTTCTTTTTCAGGTTCATACGAAAATGTAAATCTTGTACTTGAAGAATTGATAAAGATAACCTCTCCCAAAGATGTTAACGTTAAAATAAATTATAGCGATGTTCATCCTTTTCAAAAGCTGAAGATAAGGCTTAAGAAAGAGATTGTAGCCATGAATGTTGAAGATTTGAATGTTGATTTATTTAAAGGTGAATATATAGAGCCGAAAGATTGGGACGAATTTATCACCAAACAAAATGTTATAGTAATAGATACTAGAAATGATTATGAAGTAGAGGTCGGTACATTTAAATCGGCAATTAATCCTAATACTAAAACATTTAAGCAGTTTCCTGCTTGGGTTCAGCAGAATCAAGAATTGCTCAAAGGTAAAAAAATTGCTATGGTTTGTACAGGCGGTATTAGGTGTGAAAAATCCACCAGCTTACTTAAAAGTATAGGTTATGAAGAGGTATATCATTTAAAGGGTGGTATACTGCAATATTTAGAAGATACGCAAAATGAGAATAATTTATGGCAAGGTGAATGTTTCGTCTTTGATGATAGGAGAGCAGTTGCGGATGATTTGTCACCCGCTGAAGGGCATTGGTTACAGAGATAGATGTCATTGACCTAGTGGTGTAGCATGTCATTCCCGCGTAGGCGGGAATCCAGAAAAAAAGTATAAATACAGCAAATTTTTGAAATTAAAAGCTCGATTCATCTTGCTTTACGCTGGATTCCCGCTTTTGCGGGAATGACATAACCTTTTTTTATTTATTAGAAATATATGACTAAAACCAAACAAGAAATTTATAATAAGCGTCCGACTTCGCCGCATTTAAGCATATATAAGCTGCAAATTAGTTCTACTTTATCGATTTTGCATCGTATGACCGGCGTAGCTCTATTTTTTGCAGTATCGATTTTGGTATGGTGGCTGATCCTTAGTAAATATGATAATAATTATTTACAACTTGCTGATTGCTGCATTATAAAAATATGCTTAGTAGCAATGAGCTACGCTTGGTTTTATCATTTATGCAACGGTATTCGGCATTTGTTTTGGGATATCGGTTACGGCTTTTCTATAAAAGCAGTTAATATCACCGGTTGGTGTGTAGTTGTCTTTTCTATATTATTAACTATGTTACTATGGGTATAAAAGTATAAATAGTGTGTCATCCCGCGACTTGATCGCGGGATCCAGTTAAAAATACTAATATTATTAGTATTTTTAGTTATTTCTTTGGATTCCGCGGTCAAGCCACGGGATGACAATGAGTGTTTTATATGAAGAACTTTTAAAGTAAATTATTTTTATTAATAATGTGTTTTTTGGATACCGCGATCAAGTCGCGGTATGACAGCTTAATATGTTTAGAGAAAATTAATGGTATATGATTTTAAAGCAGAAATTGTAAAAGCAAAAAATAGCGGTTCTGCTAAAAGCGGTTCTCATCATTGGTTATTGCAAAGAGTAACGGGAATTATATTAGCTTTATGTTCTATATGGTTAATATATTTTACGCTAACTAACAAAAATAATGATATAAATATTATTATGTGGGAGCTTAAAAAGCCTTTTAACGTAGTAGCATTGTTAATTACGGTGGCTATTTCGTTGTATCATGCAATGCTTGGTATGCGTGTAGTGATTGAGGATTATGTAAGTTGTCACAAATTACGTAATATATTGATTATAATAGTGCAATTATTTTGCATTGTGACTATTGTAGCTTTTGTAGTAGCGATGTTTTATAGGGGGTAAAAATTGTCATACCGCGGCTTGACCGCGGTATCCAGAAAACAGTTTATAGCATTATTGTGTATTGAATTACTGGACCCCGTGGTCAAGCCACGGGGTGACAGGAATAGGCAATTCACGTATCAAAATAATAAAAAATTAATTTAATGACTAAAGCGTATAATATCATACATCATAAATTTGACGTAGTAGTTGTAGGTGCAGGCGGAGCTGGTCTTCGTTCTGCATTCGGTATGGCTAAAGAAGGGCTAAATACCGCCTGTATAACTAAGTTGTTTCCAACCCGTAGTCATACTGTGGCTGCTCAGGGCGGAATCAGTGCAGCTCTTGGGAATATGGGCGAAGATGATTGGCGTTGGCATATGTATGATACGGTGAAAGGTTCAGACTGGTTAGGTGATCAGGATGCCATCGAGTATATGTGCAAGAATGCTCCCGATGCAATTTTAGAGCTTGAGCATTACGGGGTACCTTTTTCAAGAACCGAAGAGGGAAAAATTTACCAACGCCCTTTTGGCGGTATGACAACAGAGTACGGTAAAGGAAAAGCGGCTCAGCGTACATGTGCTGCGGCAGATCGTACAGGGCATGCCATACTTCATACGTTATATCAGCAGTCACTAAAGCATAAAGTGCAGTTTTTTGTTGAGTATTTTGCTATTGATTTATTGATGGAAGACGGTGAATGTAGAGGCGTAGTTGCGTGGAATTTAGATGATGGGAGTCTGCATTGTTTTAGAGCTCATAATGTAGTGCTTGCAACAGGCGGATACGGGCGTGCTTATTTTTCAGCAACGTCTGCTCACACTTGTACGGGTGATGGGGGCGGTATGGCGATTAGAGCAGGTTTGCCGCTGCAAGATATGGAGTTTGTACAGTTCCATCCGACAGGCATATATTCGGCGGGCTGTCTTATTACCGAGGGAGCTAGAGGTGAAGGGGGGTATCTCGTTAATGCAAATGGAGAGCGTTTTATGGAGCGTTACGCTCCTGCTGCAAAGGATTTAGCTTCAAGAGACGTAGTTTCAAGAGCGATGACTATCGAGATTCGTGAAGGGCGAGGAGTCGGCGAGCATAAAGATCATGTATTCCTGCATTTAAATCATTTATCGCCTGAGATTTTACATAGCCGTTTGCCAGGTATTTCTGAGACGGCTAAAATTTTTGCCGGTGTTGATGTCACTAAAGAGCCGATACCGGTACTTCCTACAGTTCATTATAATATGGGCGGGATACCGACTAATTACCACGGTCAAGTCATTATTAAAGACGGCACTAATCATAATAGCGTAGTAAAAGGCCTTATGGCAATTGGTGAAGCGGCTTGCGTATCGGTACACGGTGCTAATCGATTAGGTTCAAACTCTTTACTTGATTTAGTAGTATTCGGTAGAAGTAGTGCTTTAAAAGCAGCTGAGCTTATTAGTCCAGCGAGTCCCCATAAGCCTATAAAAGAGGCAAGTCTTGAAAAAATTATAAATAGATTTGATAAAGTCCGTCACGCTAACGGTAATATTGTAGTTGCAGATTTAAGGCTTAAAATGCAAAGAACTATGCAAAGCCACGCTTCGGTATTTAGAACTCAAGAAGTACTAGATGAAGGAGCAGGAATGATTAGAGAAATAAGAAGCGGCTATAAAGATATAAAAATTAACGATAAATCTTTAATTTGGAATAGTGATTTAGTGGAGGCTTTAGAGCTAGATAATCTACTTGATCAAGCTTTGGTAACGGTATATTCGGCAGCTGCAAGAAAAGAAAGTAGAGGAGCTCATGCTAGGGAAGATTATCCTGATCGTAATGATGGAGATTGGATGAAACATACTCTTAGCTCTATCGATGAAGCAGGTAAAGTAGTTCTTGATTATAAACCTGTAACGCTAACCACTTTAACCGATGAGATAAGTGTAATTCCACCGGCAAAAAGAGTGTATTAATGTATATACTCGGTGAATTTCAAAAATTGGCGTCGTTGTTTCGTAGATACTACTAGCGAGAAGCGAAGCGATGTGGCAATCCAGAAACCTTTAATGTCATCCCCGCGTAGGCGGGGGATCCAGAAAAAAAAGTATAAATACAGCAAATTTTTGAAATTAAAAGTTCGATTTAGCTCGCTTTATGCTGGATCCCCGCCTACGCGGGAATGACATCGACAGTCATTTAACAAGGCAAACAACACTATATAACTAAACAAAATGTTTGAGTATTTAATAAAATTTTATCCAAAAATCCTTTTTATTGTAGAGGGGACTTTAGTAACTTTAAAATATAGCGTTATTGCCGTTATATTCGGTTTAGTAATAGGGATGTTGCTCGCTATTTGTAAGGTAAATAAGAATCGTGCTTTAAGGCTTTTTGCAAATTTCTATACTTCTATTTTCAGAGGTACTCCTTTATTAATTCAATTAAGTATTATTTATTTTGCTTCACCTTATATAATAGGCGTTAAATTTAGTGTGTTTATGGCGGGAGCTATTTCTTTTTCCCTTAATTCGGGAGCATATGTTTCCGAAGTAATCAGGGCGGGGATTAATGCAGTTGATAAAGGGCAGTTTGAAGCGGCTGAAGCTCTTGCTATTCCAAAGTTTTTAATAATGAAAGATATAATTCTGCCGCAAGCAGTTAAAAATATTTTTCCGTCATTAGTAAATGAGCTTGTAAATTTGATTAAAGAATCAGCCATTATTTCTATGCTTGGAGAAATGGATTTAATACGTAGAGCACAAATTGTATCAATTGAAACATATAATTATTTTTTTCCAATGCTTATTGCTGCGTGCTGTTATTATATTTTAGTGATGTTAATCAGCTTTATAGCAAAAATAATTGAGAAAAAAATGATTGTTAATTAAAACATACTTGCTTTTATGGAAAAAGTAATTATAATTTAAATTTAGTGTAATTTACAAATTCTTATAATTTGTATTTAGAAATGATTTAAAACAAAGGGTGGAAGTATTTTTTTTCACCCTTTAATTATCGTATATATAAGTTTTTTTTGGAGTATTTTTTTTAATGCCGACATATAATCAATTAGTACGTTTTGGGAGAAAGTCAAAAACTCGTAAGACCAAATCTCCTGCCTTAGAATCTAATCCTTTTAAAAGTGGTGTTTGCCTAGTTGTAAAAACCGTTACCCCTAAAAAGCCTAACTCTGCACTTCGTAAGATTGCAACGGTGCGTTTAAGTAATAAAAGAACAGTAAATGCATATATTCCCGGTGAAAAGCATAGTGTAAAGGAGCATGATAGGGTATTAGTAAGAGGCGGTCAGGTTCCTGATCTTCCGGGTGTGAAATATCATATCGTACTCGGTGCATATGATATTGCTGGGGTTAAAGGACGTAAGCAAGGTCGTTCACGTTATGGTGCTCCTCGTAAACAAGTTGCAGTTACAAAAAAATAAATTATTAGTTAGAGAGAAAAAATAAAATGTCACGTCGTCACGCCGCCGAAAAGCGAGTAATTTTACCTGATATGAAATATAACAGTATTTTACTGTCAAGATTTATCAATAATATTATGAAAGAAGGGAAGAAAGCCCTTGCAGAAAAAATTGTTTATTCAGCCTTTAATAAAATTGAAAAGAAGCATAGAGTCGATCCGTATCAAACCTTTAATAATGCTATGCATAACGTGAAGCCGCATTTAGAAGTAACTTCGGTTAGGGTTGGAGGAGCTAATTATCAAGTTCCTACGCATGTTGATGAAAGAAGAGGATATGCTCTTGCTAGCCGTTGGATTATTAATGCTGCGTCAAAACGTTCTGAAAAAATGATGATTGATAAACTTGCTGAAGAGCTGTTTGAAGCTTCTAATAATAGAGGCGTCGCCATTAAGAAGAAAGAAGATACTCATAAAATGGCTGAAGCTAATAAAGCTTTCTCTCATTTTAGCCCTAAAAAAATGAAATAAGGTAGGGGATATAATGAGTAAAATAAATAAACTTGAGCATATTCGTAATATCGGGATATGTGCTCACATTGATGCCGGTAAAACCACAACTACCGAACGTATTTTATATTATACCGGTAAATCGCATAAAATAGGTGAAGTTCATGAGGGCGGTGCTACCATGGACTGGATGGAGCAGGAGCAAGAACGCGGTATAACCATTACCTCAGCTGCTACTACTTGTAGATGGCAAGATAAGATAATTAATATTATCGATACTCCCGGACACGTTGATTTTACTATCGAAGTAGAGCGTTCGCTTCGTGTTCTTGACGGTGCGGTTGCAGTATTTGACGGTGTAGCAGGTGTTGAACCTCAGTCTGAAACGGTTTGGAGGCAAGCAGATAAATATAATGTTCCTAGAATGTGTTTTGTCAATAAAATGGACAGAATGGGAGCAGATTTTTATAGATGCGTTGAAATGATCAAAGATCGTTTAGGAGCAAAACCGCTTGTTATTCAATTGCCTGTAGGTATTGAAGAAAATTTTAAAGGCATAATTGATCTTGTTAAAATGAAAGCAGTGATTTGGAAAGATGAATCACTTGGTGCTGAGTATTTTGAAGAAGATATACCTGCCGATATGAAAGACAAGGCTGAAGAATATCGTGCTAAATTACTTGATATGGTTGTTGAGTTAGATGATCGCGTCATGGAAAAATATTTATTAGGTGAAGAAGTAACAGAAGAAGAGATTAAAAGATTAATCAGAAAAGGTACTATTTCAGCAGCATTTTATCCAGTTTTATGCGGTAGTGCTTTTAAAAATAAAGGAGTACAGCCTTTACTTGATGCTGTAGTAGGTTTCCTACCTTCGCCTATTGATATAGGTATAGTAAAAGGTATGGAAGTAAGTACCGGTGAAGAAAAAGATTTTCCTATTTCGGTAACTGAGCCTTTTGCAGCTTTAGCATTTAAAATTATGAATGACCCGTTTGTCGGTTCATTAACTTTTATTAGAATATATTCAGGTAAAATTGCTTCAGGAACAACTGTTATTAATACCGTAAAGAATAAAAGAGAAAAAATCGGTAGAATGCTATTAATGCATGCTAATAATCGTGAAGACGTAAAAGAAGCGTCAGCAGGTGATATAGTAGCTTTAGCAGGTCTTAAAGATACTACTACCGGTGATACGTTGTCTGATATGGATAAGCAAGTAATCTTAGAAAGAATGGAATTTCCGGAGCCGGTAATTGAGCTTGCGGTAGAACCTAAATCAACAGCCGATCAAGAAAAAATGGGTCTCGCACTTTCTCGTTTAGCAGCTGAAGATCCATCATTTAGAGTTTCAACGGATCATGAAACAGGACAAACAGTGATAAAAGGAATGGGAGAACTCCATTTAGAAATTATCATTGATCGTATGAGAAGAGAGTTTAAGGTTGAAGCAAATATTGGAGCTCCTCAAGTAGCATATCGTGAAACTATAACAAAAGCTTGCGAAATCGATTATACCCATAAGAAACAATCCGGCGGTGCAGGACAATTTGCTCGTGTAAAAATTATTTTTGAGCCTCTAAAAGAGGTAAAAGATCTAAAAGATGAAGATAAAAATAAAACTTTTGTCTTTGAAAGTAAAATCGTCGGCGGTGCCGTGCCTAAAGAATATATACCGGGTGTTGAAAAAGGTTTAAATAATATTAGAGAAACTGGTGTTATTGCCGGTTATCCTATGATTGATTTTAAAGCAACTTTAGTTGACGGTGCGTTTCATGATGTAGATTCTAGTGTACTTGCGTTTGAAATTGCTGCAAAGGCAGCCTTTAGAGAAGGTATGCCGAAAGGTAATCCTAAATTACTTGAGCCTATTATGAAAGTTGAAGTTATCACTCCTGATGAATATATGGGTGATATTATAGGCGATTTAAATAGTCGTAGAGGGCAAATTCAAAGCATGGATCCAAGAGGGAATGCTCAAGTAGTTACTGCGAATGTTCCGTTAGCGGAAATGTTTGGTTATGTTAATACGCTTAGGTCTTTATCTCAAGGTAGAGCTCAGTTTAGTATGATATTCTCTCATTATGATCAAGTGCCGAGTCAGGTAGCTGATATTATTAAAGCTAAAAAATAATTGATGGATCTAATTAGATATAATTAATGTCATGTTTTTCAAAGATAAATGTTGTTTTACTGTGACAGCTTATAAATTAGAAGTACCGATTATTATAGTAATTTTTTAATAATAACAAATATTTTTAATAAATTTATTGATTTTTTATTAAAAATATGATAGGAGTGTAGCTCAATTGGTAGAGCACCGGTCTCCAAAACCGGAGGTTGCGGGTTCGATGCCTGTCGCTCCTGCCATTATAGGTTTAGAGCTTTTTTGCTATAAAATATAGAATTTTTACAAAATTTGCTTATAGAGAAAAATTTAAAAGAGATACTTCACCTCGAATCACAACGTACATGCTAGTATGTGAGAATTTCAGTGCTGGATCATTGTCTCAATTACCTCTAGAAGTAGAATTTTGTAAGAAGTCTAATAAATTACCTAACAAAAATATGTTTAAAGAATATAAAATTTATAAGTTTTTTGAACAAGTGAAACAAGAAACTTATAAGGTAGTTTGGCCAACTAGAAAAGAGCTTGTTGCTTCAACATTAGTAGTGGTAGTAGCAGTTTTTATTTTTAGCCTAATTTGTTTGGTACTTGATTATAGTATACATAACATAATGCAGCTTTTGCTTAATATCGGCAAATAGTATAAGGAATAAATTGTGACAGAACAGAGTATAGATAATATATTGCCTTCTTCTGAAAAAAATGTAAAGCAGTGGTATGTAGTACATACGGCATCAGGAGCAGAGAAACGCATTAAAGAAGATATGCTTAGAAGAATCGCTAAACAGAAAATGATGGATTTTTTTGAAGATATATTAATACCTGTTTTTGGAGTTTCTGAAGTTAAACGCGGTAAAAATGTCAAGGTAGAAAAAAAACTAATGCCGAGTTATATCTTGATAAAGATGAATATGACTGATAAATCTTGGCATTTAGTAAAAAATATACCAGGAGTAACCGGCTTTTTAGGAAGCAAGACCACACCAAAAGCTCTTACGGAAAGCGAAATACAGAATATTTTTAATAATTTGGAAGCAGAAGCTAAAGAAGCAAAGAATTCTAAATTGTATGAAGTTGGTGAAATAGTGACTGTTACAGACGGTCCTTTTGAAACTTTCACCGGTACGGTAGAAGAAATAGATCAGGAAAAAAATAGGTTAAAAGTTTCAGTATCAATATTTGGTAAAGCAACTCCAATAGAACTAAATTTTAACCAAGTAAAGAAAAATGATTAAAAGCCGATAGTATTTTTAGAATACTAAATAAAATGAAGAGTAAGAAAAATAAATAAATTTTTAATAAAAGTGAAAACCGCTTTTCATTTTCATTACTCATTATTTAAAACTTCTTCAAAAAAAGAAGTATATGTCTAATTAGGACTAAAGTGCAATATATAAACTACCTCTACGTAAGAGTGTTATAAAGTAATATTAATTTAAGAGAAAAATAAGGATATTTATAAATGTCTCAGAAAGCAATAAAAGGTTATATTAACTTGATAATTCCGGCCGGCGGAGCCACTCCTGCTCCTCCTATAGGACCGGCCCTTGGGCAAAGAAAAGTTAATATTAAAACATTTTGTGATGAATTTAATAATAGTACAAAAGATACGGAAAAAGGAGTACCTTTACCGACTTTAATTACTGTTTATGAAGATAGTAGTTTTTCTTTTAAAATAAAAACTCCTCCTGCCTCTTATTTTTTAAAGAAATATGCTAAAATTACTAAAGGTTCTAGTGCTACTAAGAAAGAAGCCGTAGTAGGTAAAGTTACTATGGATGATTGTCGTGAAATTGCAAAGTTAAAAATGCCTGATTTAAATACAAAAGATATTGAAGCAGCAACAAAAATTATTTGTGGTAGTGCTGCATCTATGGGACTTGAAGTGGTAGGGAATTAATTATTATGTCAAATAAGAAAGATGTTGCCGTAAAAATTAGCGGCGGTAAAAAAATAAGAGAAGCTAGAGAAAAAGTAAAATCAGATACTTTATATAATTTAACAAATGCAGTTGAACGATTAAAATCAGCATCATATGTTAAATTTGATCCAACCTTAGAAATAGTTATGAAGCTTGGAATTGATCCTAGGCATTCCGATCAAATGGTACGTGGTGTAGTTAATTTATCTGCCGGTACAGGCAAAACCGTAAGAGTTGCCGTTATTTGTAAAGAAGAAAGAGAAGAAGAAGCTAAAAGTGCCGGGGCAGATTTAGTAGGTTCAACAAATATTATTGATGAAATTAAAGCAGGGAAAATTAATTTCGATGTATGTATAGCTACTCCCGATATGATGGCAGTTATAGGTTCAGTTGCAAGAATTTTAGGACCAAAAGGTTTAATGCCTAACCCTAAACTTGGTACCGTAACTTTAGATATTAAAAATGCTATTAAAAATGCTAAAAGCGGTCAAGTAGAATATAGAGCAGAGAAAGCAGGTATAATTCATGCAGGGCTTGGAAAATTATCTTTTTCAGACCAAGATTTATTAAAAAATTTAAATGCGTTTATTGAGGCAGTAATTAAAGCGAAACCTGCCGGATTAAAAGGAAGTTATTTAAAAGCAATGTATTTATCTTCTACTATGGGAGCATCGGTACAAATAGATTTAACTAGTATAGCATAATTTTTATAGCCGTTTAACGGTAGTATAGTAATAATAAAAAAAAGTTTTGTTATTTTAAGCATTTGTATCAGTTTAAATATATTAAACTGTGTTATAAAAGGAGAATTAAAAGGTGTTAAGATCAGAAAAACCGGTAGCAGTAGAGGATATTGTAAATATTTATAAAGAATCGCCCTCCGTAATTATTACCCATTATCATGGGTTAACCGTTAGTCAAGTGAGTTCACTTAGAGAATCACTTAAATCTAAAGAAGCAGGTTTTAAAGTAGTTAAAAATACTTTAGCAAAAATAGCTGCAAATCAAACAGGGCTTGATAGTATTGCTAATTTATTTGCAGGTCCTACTGCTATTGTTTATTCTAAAGAACCGGTTGAGATGGCAAAATTAGTAGTTAGTTTTGCTAAGGCTAATGATAATCTTAAGATTATTGGTGGAATAGTCGATAATCACGTATTAGATGAACATTCAATAAAAGAACTTTCTAAGCTACCTTCACTTAATGAGCTTAGAGGTAAAATTGTTGGGTTATTACAAGCACCGGCTACTAAGGTTGTAGGTGTTTTACAAGCCCCGTCTTCGAGTATGGCGAGAGTAATACAAGCACATGCTAGTAAAAATTAACTTAAAGGTTACTGCACTAGGGATTTTAATTGATAATTAAAGAGCTTTTATAGTGGAAATTAATAAGGTTTTTTATAGGAGATTGTTCTTATTTTAAAAAAATCTTATAATTTGTAGCAAAAAAGAATTTAATTAACTTTGAAATACCTGATGCAGTAATCTCTCAATATAAAAAAAGTAAAAAGGAAAAAATTATGGCAGATTTAGCTAAAATTGAAGAACAATTATCATCATTAACATTAATGCAAGCAGCTGAGCTTGTGAAAATGCTAGAAGAAAAATGGGGTGTATCTGCAGCAGCTCCTGTAGCTGTAGCAGCTGCCGGTGCTGCAGCTCCTGCGGCTGAAGCAGCAGCTGAAAAAACTGAGTTTGAAATAGTTTTAACAGCTGCCGGTGACAAGAAAGTTGAAGTAATTAAAGTTGTGAAAGATATCACAGGTCTTGGTTTAATTGAAGCTAAGAAATTAGTTGATGAAGCTCCAAAGCCGATTAAAAGCAATGTGAAAAAAGCAGAAGCTGAAGAAATCAAAGGTAAGTTAGAAGCTGCCGGAGCAAAAGTTGAATTAAAATAATTATTTCTGCATTAAGGTTCTGTAAAGAAGAATTAAATTATTTGTATTATTAGATATTTTTAAGTAAAAATTAATAAGATTCTTGTTGGAACAGTTATCTTTATTCCAAAAAAAAATCTTGTGGTTTTCAATCAAAAACAACTAAATATAGATTAATTTTTTTACAGGACCTAATATTTTTTGCATTACATGATAAAATATTTTATAGCTTTAAATTAACTTCTTAAAATCTAAAAAGCCTTATTTTAGTAATTAAATTTGAATAAGGCTTTTTTGTTTAAAAATTATTTTAAAGCTAATGTAAGTTATTTTTTTGAAATAGGTTAAAGCTATTACATTGAAAATCTTATTGATTAAAATAATTTTGTTAACGTACCATACGTCTAGAAATTTAAATTATTAAAATTTTCTAGGTTCTGTGAACATTTATAATTGATTTTTAATGAAAATTAATGAGATTTTTGAAGGAATAATACCTAATTTTAAAAAAACCTTATAATTTTTTGTAACAAACAAATAACCAAAATCAAATCTTTTTGGAAATGTTCGCAGAGCCTACACAAGATCTAAATAGGAAACTTACTAGGTTTCTTTAATTTAAGTTCTATGTAAAAAAATTTAAAACAGTATATTTTTATTTTACTGCAAATTATAAGCATTTTATTGAAATAGGTAGCTATTCCAATAAAAATTTTACTGTTTGAAATATAAATAATTTAAATTTTATATACAGAACCTAGGTTTTGAACACTTTTGATTAATGATTATAATTAGGAGATATTTTTAAGCAAAAATTAATAAGATTTTTGAGAGGAAAGTTTATTACTATTTCAAAAAAACTTATGATTTACAGCTAAAAAGAGCCATAATTATGATTATTCTATTAAAATGTATAGGACCTAATCACTTCAATACGGGCAGTAATTTTATCAGTCAGGAGATTATATGGTTTCATTAAGGGATAATATAGAAGCACAACCCTTGTCACATAATAGAAGAATAAGAAAAAATTTCGGTCACATAAATTTAGTGGCAGATATACCGAATTTGATTGAAATTCAAAAAAATTCATATGAAAAAAACTTTCTACAGTTAAATATTAAAGATTCTGAAAGAAAAAATAAAGGTTTACAATCTATATTAAACTCAATTTTTCCTATTTCAGATTCCTCCAATATTGCTAATTTAGAATTTGTAAAATATGAATTCGATACTCCAAAATATGATGTAGAAGAGTGCAGTCAAAGAAGTTTAAGTTATGCTGCTCCTCTTAAAGTTACTTTAAGATTAAGTATTTGGGATATAGATGAGGATACCGGTACTAGAGAAATTAAAGGGATTAAAGAGCAAGAAGTATATATGGGTGATATCCCATTAATGACTAAAAACGGTACTTTTATCATTAACGGTACAGAAAGAGTAGTTGTATCGCAAATGCATCGCTCACCTGGCGTATTCTTTTATCATGATGAAGGAAAAGTCCACTCTTCCGGCAAGCTTTTATATTCTGCTCGTGTTATTCCATATAGAGGGTCTTGGCTTGATTTAGAATTCGACGCTAAGGATGTTATTTATTTTAGGATTGATAGAAAAAGAAAGCTTTATGCTACTACTTTGCTTAGAGCTATAGGTATGAGTACTGAAGAAATTATAAAATTTTATTATAATTCAGTAACTTATAAGCTTGTTAAAAATAAAGGTTGGGCGGTTAAATTTATACCTCAGCATATTACTGCTCATCGTTTAACAAGTGATTTAGTAGATGCAGATACCGGAAATGTTTTACTGAAAGCAGGGCAAAAAATTACTCCGCGTTTAGCTAAAAAATATTTTGGGGAAGGGCTTAATAATATTTTAGTAGCTCATGAAACTTTAATCGGCAAATATCTATCCGAAGATTTAAGGGATCCTGCAAGCGATGAAGTATTAGCAAAAATCGGTGAAATGATAACTAGCGATATGCTAAATGTTATTAATGATCTTAAAATTAAAAATGTTAATGTATTAGTAATCAATCCTCAATCCGGTCCATATATAAGAAATACCTTATTTGCTGATAAGAATCAGGACCGTGAGGCAGCATTATGTGATATTTTCAGAGTTTTAAGACCCGGCGAACCTGCTAATATCGAAGCGGCTGAAAGCCTGTTTTATAATTTATTCTTTGATGCGGAAAGATATGATCTTTCAGAAGTCGGACGAATAAAAATGAATTCTAGGTTAGAGCTGAATATTTCAGAAGAAATTACGGTTTTAACAATTGATGATATTAAAAATATCGTAAGAGTTTTAGTAGAGCTTAAAGACGGTAAAGGTATTATAGACGATATTGATCATTTAGGTAATAGAAGGGTTAGATCAGTAGGTGAATTGATAGAAAATCAATTTAGAATAGGTTTAGTCCGAATGGAAAAATCTGTAATTGAAAGGATGTCGGCAGGTGATGTTGATACCGTAATGCCTCATGATTTAGTAAATTCCAAGATTTTAGTTTCAGTCGTAAAAGAATTTTTTAGTACCTCCCAATTATCCCAATTTATGGATCAAACAAATCCATTATCGGAAATAACTCATAAAAGAAGGCTGTCGGCACTCGGTCCCGGAGGGCTTAGTCGAGATCGAGCGGGTTTTGAGGTGCGTGACGTACATCCGACTCATTACGGTCGTATTTGTCCTATTGAAACACCTGAAGGTCAGAATATCGGGTTAATTAACTCTATGGCTACTTATGCTAGGATAAATAAACACGGTTTTATAGAGAGTCCGTATAGAAGAGTTAAAGATGGGCAGGTAACTGATGAAGTGGTATATCTTTCTGCTATTGAAGAAGGTAAATACAAAATTGGACAAGCAAATTCTAAAGTTGATAAAGACGGAAAGTTGCAAGGAGAGTTTATTAATTGCCGTGTTGAAGGCGGTAATTTTGTAATGGTAGAACCGCATGAGGTAGATTTTATTGATGTGACTCCTATGCAGGTAGTATCGGTTGCGGCTTCTCTTATACCTTTCTTAGAAAACGATGATGCTAACCGTGCTTTGATGGGTTCAAACATGCAAAGACAAGCCGTTCCTTTAATTAAAACGGATGCACCTTTTGTAGGTACCGGAGTTGAAGGGGTAGTAGCTAAAGATTCCGGAGCATCAGTACTTGCATTACATGACGGTATTGTTGAGCAGTTAGATTCAAATAGAATAGTGATTAGAACTCTAGAACAAAAAATTGACGGTTCTCCGTCTGTTGATATTTATAATTTATTAAAATTCCAAAAATCCAATCATAATACTTGTATAAATCAAAAGCCTTTAGTTAAGGTCGGTCATTATGTTAAGAAAAACGATATTATAGCTGACGGTCCTAGTACGGATAACGGTGAAATTGCTTTAGGTAGAAACGTGCTTGTGGCTTTCTTACCTTGGAACGGTTATAATTTTGAAGATTCAATTTTAATATCTGAACGTATAGTAAAAGAGGATGTATTTACATCTATTCATATTGAAGAGTTTGAAGTAATAGCTAGAGATACACGCCTTGGTCCTGAAGAAATTACCCGTGATATACCGAATGTAAGCGAAGAAGCGTTGCGTCATCTTGATGAAGTCGGAATAATTTATGTAGGTGCAGAAGTAAAAGCCGGTGATATTTTAGTCGGAAAAGTAACACCGAAAAGTGAATCGCCTATTACTCCTGAAGAGAAGCTACTACGTGCTATTTTCGGGGAAAAAGCTTTTGACGTAAAAGATTCATCTCTGCATGTACCTTCCGGAGTTAGCGGAACTGTAGTAGAAGTAAGGGTATTTTCTCGTAGGGGTGTAGAAAAAGACCAGCGAGCTATTGCTATTGAAAAACAACAAATTGAAAAATTAGCAAAAGACAGAGACGACGAATTAGAAATTATTGAGCATTTTGTGTTTAGTTGGCTTGAAAAGCTTTTAATAGGGCAGGTGATTGTTAACGGTCCTAAGCAAGTAAAAGCAGGACAAACAATTACTAGTGAAATGCTAAAAGGTTTATCTAAAGGGCAATTTTGGCAGCTTACCGTGGAAGATGCAAATGTAATGAATGAAATAGAGCAAATTAAAGTTCATTATGATGAGAAAAAAAATGCCCTCGATAAAAGATTTGCTACTAAGGTAGAGAAATTGCAAAGCGGTGATGATTTACCTCAGGGAGCTTTAAAAGTAGTAAAAGTATTTATCGCAACTAAGCATAAATTACAGCCCGGGGATAAGATGGCAGGAAGGCACGGAAATAAAGGTGTTATTTCACGTATCGTACCTGAAGAAGATATGCCATTTTTAGAAGATGGAACTGTGGTAGATATCCTTCTTAACCCTCTAGGTCTTCCGTCTCGTATGAATATAGGACAGATTTTAGAGACGCATCTTGGGTGGGCATCAATAAATTTAGCAAAAAAAATATCTACCTTAGTAAAGGAATATAAAAATAAACATATAGGTATTGAGCAGATTAAGAAATTCTTACTTGAGCTATACGGAGAGAATATTAATTATATACTTGAAAGATCGGAAGAAGAGATTATATCTTTCTGTAATAAAGTAAGTAAAGGCGTACATTTTGCAACTCCTGTATTTGACGGAGCAAAAGTTCAGGACGTTAAAGATATGTTAAAACTTGCCGGTCAAGATCCTTCAGGACAAGTAAAATTAATTGACGGTAGAACCGGTGAATATTTTGACCGTCTAGTGACCGTTGGACAGAAATATTTGCTGAAGCTTCATCACTTAGTCGATAATAAAATTCACTCTCGTTCTATAGGACCTTATAGCTTAGTAACGCAGCAACCGCTTGGAGGTAAGTCTCATTTCGGTGGACAGCGTTTCGGAGAAATGGAATGCTGGGCATTACAAGCTTACGGTGCGGCTTATACGTTACAGGAAATGTTAACGGTTAAGTCGGATGACGTAAACGGTAGGATCAAAACTTATGATTCTATAGTACGTGGTGAAAATAATTTTGAATCAGGCATTCCTGAATCATTTAATGTTATGATAAAAGAATTTAGATCTTTATGTCTTAACGTAAAGCTTGAAGTAACTTCGAGTTAGTTATTCTGTGGTTTATGGATACTAAAGCGTCATGAGCTAAGCGACTAAAAGGAGCGTGGCAATCTCAGGATTTTGGCACGAGATTGCGGGTGTACAATTGCTCTGCAATTTCCTCGCAATGACGAAAACCATACAATGAGAACTTTAAATAAAGAAGTATACGAGTAATTTTTAAGGAAAAGTATTTATGAGCGTAGTAAATTTTTACGGACAATTAAGTAATACTCAACAATTTGATCAAATAAGGATTAATATAGCAAGTCCTGATCAAGTACGTTCGTGGTCTTTCGGTGAAGTAACAAAACCTGAAACAATTAACTATCGAACCTTTAAACCAGAGAAAGATGGTTTATTTTGTGCAAGAATTTTTGGTCCGGTAAAAGATTACGAATGTCTCTGCGGTAAATATAAGCGGATGAAAAATCGTGGTATTACATGTGAGAAATGCGGCGTTGAAGTTACGGTTTCTAGAGTAAGGCGTGAAAGAATGGGGCATATTGAACTTGCTGCTCCCGTTGCTCATATTTGGTTTTTAAAGTCACTACCTTCAAGAATTAGTATGCTTCTTGATATGACAATGCGAGATGTAGAAAAGATTCTTTATTTTGAAAATTATGTAGTAGTTGACCCAGGGTTATCGATTTTACAAAAAGGCGAACTCTTAACAGAGGAAGAATTACAGAAAGCAAAAGATAAGTACGGTGAAGATGCATTTACTGCCTCTATAGGTGCAGAAGTAATACAACAAATGCTTAAAGAGCTTGATTTTTTAAAGTTAAAGCAAGAATTGTACGAGGAATTACAAACCACTTCCTCAGAAGTCAAAAAGAAAAAATTAGTAAAGCGTTTAAAATTAGTAGAGGATTTTTTAGAGTCGGAAAATAAGCCGGAATGGATGATTATGGATGTTTTGCCGGTTATTCCTCCTGAAATTAGACCGCTTGTTATGCTTGACGGCGGGAGATTTGCTACTTCGGACTTAAATGAACTTTATAGAAGAGTAATTAATAGAAATAATCGTTTAAAGAAACTAATAGAGTCAAAAGCTCCTGATATAATAGTCAGGAACGAAAAAAGAATGTTACAAGAAGCAGTGGATGCGTTATTTGATAACGGTCGTCGAGGTAGAGCAGCGAAAAATGCTAATAAGCGTCCATTTAAGTCATTAAGTGATATGCTTAAAGGTAAGCAAGGTCGTTTCCGTCAGAACCTACTTGGTAAAAGGGTTGACTATTCAGGACGTTCGGTTATCGTGGTCGGACCTGAGCTTAAGCTCCATCAGTGCGGTTTACCTAAAAAAATGGCATTGGAGCTATTTAAGCCGTTTATTTATTCTAAGCTTGAGTTGTACAGTATTGCTACGACTATTAAAGCCGCAAAAAGAATGGTGGAAGCTGAAAAGCCTGAAGTTTGGGATGTGCTTGAAGAAGTCATAAGAGAGCATCCGGTTTTACTTAATAGAGCTCCGACATTGCATCGATTAGGTATTCAAGCATTTGAACCGCTATTAATCGAAGGTAAAGCGATTCAGCTTCATCCGCTTGTTTGTGCTGCGTTTAATGCGGACTTTGACGGTGATCAGATGGCGGTACATATTCCGTTATCGATTGAAGCACAGCTTGAAGCTAGGGTATTTATGATGTCTACAAATAATATCTTAAGTCCTGCAAACGGACGTCCTATTATTGTACCGGATAAAGATATAGTACTTGGTTTATATTATCTAACCCTTGCATTTGATAATGAAGTAGGCGAAGGGATGATGTTCTCAGATTTAGCTGAGATGGAACATGCTTTATATAATAAATTTATAACTATTCATACAAAGATAAAATATCGTAGAAATCAGCTAAATGCCGAAGGTAAAATGGTCCCTGTTATCATTGATACTACTTACGGTAGGTTAATGGTAGGTGAATTATTGCCTTCTAACCCTAATATAGAATTCAAGTTTATTAATAAACAACTAACTAAAAAAGACATATCATTAGTTATAGATTTAGTTTATCGTCACTGCGGTCAAAAAGCTACAGTAATTTTTGCCGATCAGCTAATGAAACTAGGTTTTAAATATGCTTGTTCTTCAGGTATTTCTTTTGGAATGGACGATATGGTAGTACCGGAATCTAAGAGTACTCATATCAATGAAACTCAGCTTGAAATAAAAGAATTTGAACAACAATATTCAAACGGTTTAATTACTTATGGAGAGAAATACAATAAAGTAGTTGATGCTTGGTCAAGATGTACCGATAGAGTAGCAAACGACATGATGAAAGAGATTGCTACGCCGCCAGTTAGTGATGATCCGAATCATCAAAAAATAAATGCTATATATATGATGGCTATCTCCGGAGCAAGAGGTTCTTTCCAGCAAATTAAGCAGTTAGGCGGTATGCGAGGTTTAATGACCAAATCAAACGGTCAAATTATACAAACTCCTATTATCTCTAACTTTAAGGAAGGATTAACTGAATTTGAGTGTTTTAATTCTGCTAACGGAATGCGTAAAGGGCAAATAGATACGGCTTTAAAAACGGCAAGCTCAGGTTACTTAACAAGAAAATTAGTAGACGTTGCACAAGATTGTATTATTACCGAAAAAGATTGTGGAACTGATAAAGGGATTGAAGTTAAGAGTGTTATTGAAGGGGGAGAAGTTATAGTACCTTTAGCTGAAAAGATTTTAGGTCGTACTACCGCTATCGATATATTTCATCCTGTAACTAATGATCTAATTCTCAATAAAGGCGAGTTTATTAATGAAGCAAAGTTAGAGCAGATTGAGTCGGCTGGACTCGACAGAATTATGATAAAATCCGTATTAACCTGTGAAAGTACTACCGGTGTATGTAGCATATGTTACGGTAGGGATCTTGCTACCGGTACGTTGGTGTCGGAGGGTGAGGCAATCGGGGTTATTGCTGCTCAATCTATCGGTGAACCAGGTACGCAGCTTACAATGAGAACTTTCCATATCGGAGGAGCGGCAACAAAAGGTGCTGAAGTTTCTTCTGTAGAAGCTTCCTATGACGCAAAAGTGAAAATTATAAGTCGTAACGTTGTTATTAATTCCGAAGAACGTAAAATTGTTATGAGCCGAAATTGTGAATTATTATTACTTGATAATAACGGTAATGAAAAGGCTCGTCATAAAATTCCATACGGTGCTAGATTACTTGTTGATGACGGTGATATGGTTATTAAAACTCAAAAACTAGCGGAGTGGGATCCTTATACTATACCGATTATCACGGAGAAATCAGGTAAAGTTTTATTCAAAGATATGGTTGAGGGTATTTCTATTCGTGACGTAACTGACGAAGCTACTGGAATACCGAGTAAAGTTATTATTGAATCAAAGCAATATTCACGCGGTGCAGAATTACGTCCGCGTATACAGCTTTTAGATACTAAAGGTGAAGTTATAACCTTATCAAACGGTTTAGAAGCTAGATATTACTTGCCGGTTGGAGCAGTTTTAAGCGTAGAAGACGGAGTACAAATATCTGTAGGTGATATTATTGCACGTATACCGAAAGAATCAACCACTACTAAAGATATTACCGGTGGTTTACCGAGAGTTGCCGAGCTTGTAGAAGCAAGACGTCCTAAAGATCACGCAGTTATTGCCGAGGTTGACGGTAGAGTAGAATTCGGTAAAGACTATAAATCTAAGAGACGTATTATTATACATCCGATTGATGAAACAATGTCTATTGAGTATATGGTACCTAAAGGCAAGCATGTTGTAGTTAACGAAGGTGACTTTGTTAAAAAAGGCGATTTATTGATTGACGGTAATCCAGTACTTCAAGATATTTTAAAAGTAATGGGTGTAGAGGTTCTTGCAAATTATATTGTTAAAGAGGTTCAAGCCGTTTATCGTCTACAAGGTGTAAAGATTGATGATAAGCACATAGAAGTTATTATTCGTCAGATGTTACAAAAAGTAGAAATCACGGATTCAGGTGGAACTACCTTATTAGCAGGTGAAAAAATAGATAGACATGAATTCGAGGAGATAAATGAAAAAGCTATTAAAAATGGTTTAAAACCTGCTGAAGCACAATTAATATTACAAGGTATTACTAAAGCTTCTCTGCAAACTAGATCGTTTATCTCTGCGGCATCATTCCAAGAGACTACTAGAGTTTTAACAGAAGCAGCTATTGCCGGTAAAATAGATAAGCTACGAGGATTAAAAGAAAACGTGATAGTTGGACGATTAGTACCTGCCGGAACCGGTTACTTTATGGATAAAATGCGTAAAGCAGCCGTGAAGCTTGATGAAGAAAATGTATAAATATACTTGATTATTGTAAGGCGTTATTGCGTGGATACTGAAAGTCGTCATTGTGAACGACCTAAGCGTTGTTGTATGGCTCAATTTCACCACTGTCATCCCGTGGCTTGACCACGGGATCCAGTTAAAAATTCTGATTTACAGAATTTTTTTAATTATTTTCTAGATTGCCACGTCGCTTCGCTCTTCGCAATGACGACCTTTAGTATCCACGCGGGGATAACTATAGTACCGGACAATTTTTATTCTATGTCATTCCCGCGTAGGCGGGAATCCAGTAAAGTAAAGCTTTTAAAAAAAGCTTTACTTTACAAAAGCTATGTAATAAAAAATCTTTAAAATTAAAGATTTTTTAGTCTGGATCCCTGCTTTCGCGGGAATGACATTGGGATTTTTTAAAAAAATGTCTGGTACTATAGGCTTTTTCTTATTTTGTAGGAATGATTCTTTAATAACAAGCAATCGGTGCTGTTAAATGCTCGTAGGTTTGACCTAAATAAGATACTGGTTGTTCAAAGATATACGTATTATTGTTATCATAATTATAATTACCGTATAATTGTAATCTTGCTAAAGAATCTTCATATCGGAAGTTTTCAAGTATTTCTTGATTTTTAGATATCTGAATTTCTGCTAAACAATGTTCAACATAAGTTTTCAGCACCTCTTGACAAATTCCATCATGTAAAGCTTTTAACATGAGTAAGTTTACTAATGGGTTAATACCATTATTTGCATTAGTAGTAATCGTAGCTTCCTCGTGTTTTTGATCAATAGACATCTTCCTAAACTTCGCTTCTAGAGGTAATTTAGACGTCGAGCCTAGACTTGCATCCTCACATATGTCTATATACGCTGCGGTGCTGCGTTCCGTATCTCCTTTAAATTCCTCTCTATAAACTGGTTTAGAAAGATGTCTAACAGGTAATTCAGAAATTAAAGGCTCTTCATTGATTACTTCTACTTTCTCTATTTCAAGATTTTCTGATTTAGCATTGATTTTTTCTTCAAAATTTATCTCTGGGAAAAGTGCTTTCACATCCGTTATTTCAAGCTTTTCTCCTTTTTTACCTACTTCATAAGCTTTAGAAACAATTTGTTTATAAATAACGTCAATTAATTCTCGTTTTGTTTGTATTTCATCAGAATAATTAATTCCTCCTTCATTCCAAAACTTTACTATTTTAGAAAAAGCAGGAATATATTTACCGGTCTTTGCTAAAAATTTTTGTATAAATGTAGGTTCAACAAGAGGTGCTAATGTAGGGTTTTCTTCATATTTTTTTAATACATACTCGACAATTTTAGGTATATGTTGATCTGCTTCTATTTCATCAGGTAAGCCGTGTAATATTTTTTTGGCTATTGCTTGATCCATCTTCTTATACAAATTAACCCCTATCCATGTCCATACAGGATTAGCCGTAAAACAAAGCTTTGTTACATAAAATGCTAGCGATATAGGTAGAGATAATAACTTTAAATAGTTAAAGCAAGTATATCGTATTGGATGAGGCGTGAGGCTATAAATCTCATCCATATCTTGGTTTAGCTCACATGATGTTTTAATCATTGTATACTTCTGCTTAATTAAATGAGAAGTGATGTCATGTACTGGCATATTATTACTTAAATTTAACTAACTCGTCAGCAAAATATAAAAAACATTAACATTTGTCAAATGCTATTTAATGAGATTTTGTTTTAAATCAATTATAATACTTGCAAAGTTTTATCAAGATAAATAGAATTATCCAAAGTCAAAAGTAATATAAGGAATGAGTATGCTTAACATAAATTTTGTGAATGAAGAATCATCTACTAATCAGGGTCTAGTAGTTTTTATTGATGAACAGTTAAAGCTTGATAGTAATTTAATAGGACTTGATCAACAACATCACGGATTAATTTCTAAAACTATTCAGAATAAACTGCAATTTACCGGTAAATATGGACAGATTAAAGTTATTCCGTCTGTCATTAAATCAGGCGAGGTTAGATATTTGATAATGGCAGGTCTTGGGAATGAAGAAAAATTAACTGAAGCAAAAATTGAAGAGTTAGGCGGTAAAATCTTACAAAATGCAATTTGTGCTAAAATTTCTACTATCGGCTTAAAACTTACAAATAGAATTAGCAAGTTTACACCTCAAACATTTGTATCTTTAGTTGCTAGCGGTGCATTCCTTGCTTCTTACAGATTTAATAAATATAGAACTACCTTAAAAGAAGCAGAGAAGTTTGCAGTAGAGTCAATTGAGATTTTTACCGATAATAGTACTGAAGCAGCAAAATTATTTGAAGTCAAAAAATTAATTGCTGAGGCAGTATTTTTTACACGAGATATATGTAATGAACCGTCAAATATTAAAACTCCGCAAGTTTATGCTGAAAGAATAGTTGATATACTTGAACCGTTCGGAGTAGATGTTGACGTTATCGGTGAACGTGAGATGAAAAATCTTGGTATGGGAGCATTACTTGGGGTCGGTCAAGGTTCACAAAACGAGTCAAAATTAGTAGTGATGGAATATAAAGGCGGCAGTAAAGATGTTCCGACTATTGCTTTGGTTGGTAAAGGAGTGATTTTTGATACAGGCGGTATTTCCTTAAAGCCGTCAAGTAATATGCATTTAATGAGATACGATATGGGAGGTTCTGCAGCAGTCGTGGGTGCTATGATTGCGGTTGCCGGTCAAAAATTACCTGTAAATATAGTCGGTGTTGTAGGGCTTGTAGAAAATATGCCGTCCGGTAACGCACAGCGTCCAGGAGATGTAGTAACTACTATGTCAGGGCAAACTGCAGAAGTTTTAAATACCGATGCAGAAGGGCGTTTAGTACTTGCCGATGCCGTTTGGTATGCACAAGAAAAATTTAAGCCTAAATGCGTGATTGACGTTGCAACTCTAACAGGAGCGATAACCGTAGCACTCGGTAGTACATATGCCGGTTGTTTTTCCAATAATGATGAGTTAGCTGATAAGTTAATAAAAGTAGGGGAAGAAGTTAATGAAAAACTTTGGAGAATGCCGCTTCATGATGAGTATGATGCAATGATCAATTCCGACATAGCCGATATGGCAAATATCGGTAACGTACCGGGAGCTGCCGGAAGCAGCACGGCTGCACATTTTATCAAACGCTTCATTAAAGACGGGGTAGATTGGGCTCATTTAGATATAGCAGGCGTTGCAAATAGTAACAAAGCTTCAGCACTCGGTCCTAAGGGAGCAGTTGGATATGGTGTTAGATTACTTGAAAAATTTATCAAAGAATATACTTGATGCCGTTTTTGTGTGGCATTGCTTGCATGAATACAGAGTCGTCATTGCGAGAAGGCGAAGGGCGTTGTTGCATGGATCGTTTTATGTCATTCCCGCGTAGGCGGGAATCCAAGGCTTTGGGATGTCATCCCGTGGCTTGACCACGGGATCTAAAAATAATAAATTAGATACCGTGATCAAGTCGCGGTATGACAAAGAACTGGATTCCCGCCTACGCGGGAATGACATCGGGTTCATCTGACAATGCTTAGCTAAAAATGACATTAAACTTCGTCTATCTACTATTCGTTTATTCTGAATATAATTATGAACACAATAAATAAACCTTATATATTTGTTATCGGTAATGAAAAAGGTGGAGCAGGTAAAACTACCTGCTGTATGCATCTAATAATAGCTTTGCTTTATCAAAATTGCTCGGTAGTAAGTATTGATACCGATTCAAGGCAAGGTTCTTTAACAAGCTATTTAAAAAATCGAGATTTATATAATAAACAAAATCCTGATAAACCTGTATTAGTACCAAAACATTTTCATATATCTGAAGGAGAGATAGAAGAGCAAGTCAAGAGTTTTGAGGAAGTACTAGAAAATAATCAAGATGCTGATTATATAGTGATTGATACCCCAGGCAGTCATACTCCTTTATCAAGAGTTGCTCATTCTTACGCCGATACAATTATTACACCGATTAATGACAGCTTTCTAGATTTAGACGTAATAGCAAAAGTCGATAGCAAGGATGAAATTATTAGCCCATCAATATATAGTCAAATGATTTGGGAGCAGAAAATGGAGCGTGCTAGTCGTGATAGAATTAGTATAGATTGGGTAATACTTCGCAATCGTTTAAGCAATCTTGATGCATTAAATAAAAGACGCGTAGGGAATGTATTAGCTAAACTTGCTAAAAGAATTAACTTTAAACTCGCAGAAGGATTTAGTGAACGTGTAATATATAGGGAGTTATTTTTACAAGGTCTAACATTATTTGATCTAAAAACTGCAAAATATGATAGAGCATTTAATAGCTCACACGTGCTTGCACGTCAAGAATTACGAAATTTTTTAGACTTTCTAGGTATTAAGGCTGCGTTCAAAGGTTAATTTCTATTAAAATTTTTCTTGTATAAAGTTAAAAAATATATATAATACGCAAAATTAATATGTTTTAACTTTATGAGAGAAACAAATGCCAAATATTGCTGAAAATATTTCAAAACTACCGGAAGAACAAGAAAAAGTTAATAAACTTGTTGATCAATACAAGAATTTAACTCCGGAAGAACAAAAAATTGTTGATAGAAAACTTAAGTCACATTTTACAAAAGAAGAGCTAGAACAAGATGAGCTTAAATCAAGAATGAATAACATACGTAGTAATTTGTCCAATAAAGACCAAGAAAAACTACAAGCAGGTAATAATTCTATAGGTGAAATAGCAAAAGATGTATTATCGTTAGTTAAAGGAATAATAAATCTAGTAGAAAATGTTGCAGAGATAATTAAAAACCCTAAGAAAGCAATATATGAATGGATTAAAGGTGAGTTAAATCAAGTAAAACCTCAATAACAAAATTATCAGCAACTCCCATCAAAGCCAAAAGCTGCTGCAATATCAAGATAAAATTTTGGCAAGGTAAAACTTTAGTTTTTATTTGCGAAACTCTGTAATTTTATGTATATGTATAAAGGAAAGAAATATACGTAGAAAATGCATAAATATAGAACTCATAATTGTAACGAATTACAAATATCCGATGTTGGGAAAGAAGTTAAATTATCCGGTTGGGTACATAGAAGAAGAGATCACGGTAATCTAGTTTTCATAGATTTACGTGATCATTATGGTATAACTCAAATCGTGTTTACCGATCAAAACCAGCAGCTTATGGAAGATGCAAGCCGTTTGCGTTATGAGTCGGTAATTACGGTAAGCGGTACAGTTGTAGCAAGATCAAATGATACTATTAATGATACGCTTCCGACAGGTCATATTGAGGTCTTAGCAGGTGAATTTATTGTTGAATCGGTTGCAGATACTCTACCTTTTGTTATTAATACCGAAAAAGATGCTCCGGAAGATTCAAGGCTTAAGCATCGTTTTTTAGATCTTAGACGTGAGAAGTTACATAATAATATAATACTACGTTCACAAATTATTGCTCATATTCGTCATTTGATGACGGGAAGAGGTTTTACCGAATTTCAAACACCGATTTTAACGGCAAGTTCACCTGAAGGTGCTAGGGATTTCTTAGTACCGAGTAGGATGCATCCTGGTAAGTTCTATGCGTTACCGCAAGCACCTCAGCAATTCAAGCAGTTATTGATGGTATCAGGCTTTGATCGTTATTTCCAAATTGCTCCTTGTTTTCGGGATGAAGATGCAAGAGCCGATAGATCACCTGGCGAGTTTTATCAGCTAGATGTAGAAATGTCGTTTGTTACACAGGAAGACGTATTTAGTACTATTGAGCCTGTGATGTATGATTTATTCACTAAATTCACGGATAAAAAAGTATCAAAGACTCCTTTTGTTCGTATTCCATATAATGAATCTATGCTAAAATACGGCTCTGATAAGCCTGATTTACGAAATCCTATTATAATTGCTGATGTAACTGAGATATTTAGAGATTCCGATTTTACGATTTTCAGAGAGAATATCAAAGAAGGTAGTATTGTTCGTGCAATTCCTGCCCCTAAGGCAGCTGCACTGCCTCGTAGTTTCTTCGATAAAATGATAGAGTTTGCGGTATCAGAAGGAGCAGGTGGACTTGGCTATATTCAGTTTAGTGAAACCGGTGAAGCAAAAGGACCGGTAGCAAAATTCTTAAGCCCGCAGCAATTAGAAAGTCTAAAAGCTACAGCTAGTATTAGTAACGGTGATGCCGTATTTTTTGCTAGCGATAAAAAAGAAAAAGCTGCAAAGCTTGCAGGTAAGGTTAGAATAAGACTTGGTGAAGAGCTTGATTTACTTGAAAAAGATTGCTTTAAATTCTGTTGGATTACTGATTTTCCATTTTATGAATTAAATGAAGAAACAGGAAAAATTGATTTTAGCCATAATCCATTTTCTATGCCACAAGGTGGTTTGGAAGCCTTAGAAAATGCTAAAACAACTGAAGAACTACTTGAGCTTAATGCATACCAGTATGATATTGTTTGTAACGGTATAGAGCTTTCTAGCGGTGCTATTAGAAACCATAAGCCTGAGATTATGTATAAAGCATTTTCCATAGCAGGTTATAGTGAGGAGGAAGTTGATAAGAGATTTGGCGGTATGATTAGAGCGTTTAAGTTTGGTGCTCCACCACATGGCGGAATAGCTCCCGGTATTGACAGAATCGTTATGCTACTCTCAGAAGCTACTAATATAAGAGAAATAATTGCATTTCCTTTAAATCAGCAAGCTGAAGATTTACTAATGAACGCTCCAAGCTATGTAGAAGATAAAGCTCTAAAAGAGCTAAGCATTATGCTATCACCGTCAGCTAGAAAAAATGCAGAGAAAGAATAAGAAGTTATAATTGCTGCTAGGGCGATGACATTGTTGCATGGCTATCTCAATCGTCATTGCGAGCAGGTATTGTTGCGTGGACCGGTAAATGCTCTTTATGTCATTCTTAGCTAAAAGCGGGAATCCAGAAAAAAGTATAAATACAACAAATTTTTGAAATTAAAAGCTGGCTCTGGATATATAAGTGTGTAAATTCTAAAATAGGCATTAAATTCGCCCCTCAAATTTTATCAAAAAGTGAGCCATGGCCTCTCCCCAATTTTGGATAGGCATATTCCATTTTCGCGTAATATAGTCAATTGTCAAGTACAAAGTCTTAAATACAGAGTCGTCGTTAGGAAAACCCCTTTTGTTATTAGTAACCTTGCGTAATTGACTATTTAAACCTTCGATTGCATTGGTTGTATAAATGATACGCCTAATCACTTCTGGGTATTGTAAAAAAATTATCAAATTCTGCCAATTATTTTGCCATGATTTTGCAATATGTGGGTACTGTTTGCCCCATTTCATATCAAAATCAGATAAGGCAGTAAGTGCTTCATCCTCAGTGATAGAGCTGTATACTAGCTTCAAATCTGCTGCAAGTTCTTTACGATCTTTATAGCTTACATATGACAAACTATTTCTGATTTGATGTACAATGCACAGCTGATGCTCAGTTTGTGGATATACTGCAGATATCGCCTCACTCATGCCCGTTAGATTATCGCTACAAGCAATTAAGATATCTTTTAATCCCCTGTCTTTCATTTCAGTAAAATTATTTAACCAAAATTTAGCTCCCTCATTCTCGCTAATACACAAGCCTAAAATATCTTTCCTTCCGGTTAAATCTACACCTAAAGCTACATATACTGCCTTATTGATAATTCTCTTATCTTGACGTACTTTAACTATAAGTGCATCAAAATATACTATAGCATATATGGCTTCCAGAGGCCTATTCTGCCAACTCCTGACCTCATCCATAACATTATCGGTAACCCGACTAATAAGGCTTTCACTGTTCTCTGCACCATATAGCTCATGAATCTGAATCTTAATGTCAGAGAGGCTCATCCCTTTAGCATATAAGGATAATATCTTCTGATCTAATCCATCAATCCTAGTCTGACGCTTTGGCACTAGTACAGGAGAAAATTCAGCATTTCTATCACGTGGTACTTCAAGTTCCAATACTCCACCTTCAGTAATTAGGCTTTTTTTGCATACACCATTTCTACTATTGTCAGTCTCTATCCTGCCATATTTGTTATAGACAAGATGCTCATCCATCTCAGCTTTTAAGGCTCTTTCAAATATATTTTTAGTTAACTGCTTTAATATCCCGTCTTTGGCAAAAAAACTCGTTAAATCAGTATCTTTATCTATTAGCAAATCTACTGCTTGTTTTATCTTCTCTTGGTTACTGTTACTCATGTTATTCCTGATAAATTATATTATTGTTAATATAACCTATCCTAGAAATTTACACACTTAGTGAGACAGCACCTTGAAACTTTTTTATTTAAATAAGCATCTTCTACTATATTTGTTGAATAAGAACTCGGACTATTCTGTAGTAATGCAGCCCCAACATCGCTATATGACATAGGTTGTCCACTCAATCCTATAAGCGGTGGTGGCGGTATAGGCAATGCCATTGCTAACCGTTGTTAATTACCTGATCAATCTAGGTACTATGTAGCTATGGAGCATTAAACCTTTATCGGTAAGATAGATATTTTCATTTATTTTAATTAAATCTAATGCTTGATAATGCTGCAAGTTATTCATGTCTAAAATATCTGCTAATTTTGCATTTATTTTCTGCTCTAGTGCCGCAATATTTATACCGCTTTTAAGGCGTAAACCCATCATTAACGTTTCTTCAATGATTTCTTGATGCGTTAACTTAGTATTAGTTTGAATACCGACATTTTTTACGTTAACCGAGTCTGACCATTTTTCAGGTTTATGCCACATCATAATTGCCGATACCGAACTTGAAGTATCAATTATTCTACTATGAGCTCCAGGACCTATACCTAAATAATTATTATAATTCCAATAAGTCAAATTATGCAAACATTCCTGATTTGCTAGAGCATAATTAGATATCTCATATCTAAAATATTTTTTAGATTCTAGATAATGATTCGTCCATTCGTACATTTCAGCTGCCTCATCTGAATGCGGCAAAATCAGATTACCCTCCTTAAATAATTTATAAAAAGGTGTACCTTTTTCTATAGTCAATTGATAAAGAGAGATATGGCCATTTGCGAGTTGCATAGCTTGCTTTAATTCTTCTTGCCAGTCTTTTAATTTCTGACCGCTACGTGCATATATTAAATCAAATGATACTCTTGGAAAAATCGAATTTGCTGCCTCAATTGTTTTGATGGCTTGCAAAGCATCATGAGTTCTACCTAATTTTTTTAAATCGTCTTCTTTTAAGGATTGTACTCCAATTGAAACACGATTAATTCCGACGGATTTGAATGCTTTAAACTTCTCAGTTTCAAAGGATGTGGGATTAGTTTCTAGAGTTATCTCGGTTTTATTATCAATAATTGCTAGATTACTGATTTTATTTATTATTCCTGCAACGACTACAGGATTCATTAAAGAGGGAGTACCGCCACCGAAAAAAATAGATTTAATGTATTTATTTTGAATAATATCCTTAAAATACTCTATTTCCGTTTCATAGGATTTAAGCCACTGATGATGATCTATAGTGCTTGCCACATGAGAATTAAAATCACAATATGGACATTTTGACAAACAAAACGGCCAGTGAATATAAATGCTTAAATCATTAGCCATAACTCTCATATTTTTAAGAATTCAGGCAGTTTGTCGTAACTTCTCAATTTCTTCTTTTTTTAAGCCTGTTGAGGCAATTATTAAGTCAGTTTTTAAACCGGCTTTGATTAAATTTTTTGCTATAATAATTTTTTCTTTTCTTCTACCTTCTTGCAACCAATGTTCTACTATACTTCCCATAATTTTTTCTCTTTTTTTAGAATTTAATTTTGATTTAAGTATGTTTTCTACTTCCATTATATCACTTTGCTTAATCTTGGTCAAAGTATAGAATAAAATTAGCTCTATATAATCAATGCCAATATTAACTTTAGCAAATTTAGTTAAGAGATCAGCTATCTCTTCCCATCTTTTCAATAAATCACGTTCATGAATATGCTTCATGAAAAATTGTAAAATTCCGGACCAAGAATTTTTTTTCAATTCTTTATCAGATATATCATGCACGTTTATAAGTTGATAATCATTATAAAGCTAGCTTAAAAATATTATTTACCCCAACAGAGAAGGAAGTATTTTATTTTGTAGGAATGACTAAAGATACAGTATTTTTAACTAGCTACGAGAATGTTATTTCAAAAGTAGTAACATTTACATTAGAAAATAATGAATGGACAAAACTGGTAACTTTAAAACTGCCTTATGGAAATGCAATTTTTGGTATGTTGTCTGATGATGAGGAAGAAGATGCATTAATTACTATAGAAAATTCTATAGTTCCTCCAACTATATATTTATGGGATAAAACTCATGAATTAAAAGTTATTAGAAAGCCTTTATATCCGTTTGATAGCAAAAATTACGTTGTAGAGCAGAAAGAAGCAACAAGCTCGGATGGAGTTAAAATACCATATTTTATTGTCTATAAAAAAGGTATAAAATTTGACGGTAAGAATCCAACGTTACTTGAAGCATATGGTGGTTTTCAAGTAATCAACTCTCCATATTTCTCTCGCATGGAAAATGAAGTATGGGTTAAACATGGCGGAGTGAGTGTTCTTGCTAATATCAGAGGCGGCGGAGTATTTGGTCCTGAGTGGCATAAGGCGGCTCAAGGAATAAAACGTCAAACCGGCTTTAATGATTTTATTGCAGTAACAGAGGATTTAATAAAGCAAAACATTACTAACCCTGAGTATTTAGGAATTAAAGGAGGAAGTAACGGCGGATTGCTATTAAGTGTTGCAATGACACAGCGTCCCGATTTAATCGGAGCTATAGCGTGTGAAGTACCTATACTTGATATGGTACGCTATAAAGAATTTGGAGCAGGACATTCATGGATAACTGAATATGGAGATCCGGAAAATCCAAATGATTTAGTACATATTAAAAAATATGCACCTTTAGAAAATTTATCTTTAACTCAAAAATATCCTACTATTTTAATTACCGGTTCAGTGCTTGATCAACGTGTACATCCATGGCATGCACGAATTTTTGAATATGTACTTGAGCAAAATCCAAACATTACAACTTATTTCTTAGAGAGTAGTGATAGCGGACATGGCACCGTCATTGCGAGCGGTCGAAGACCGTGCGGCAATCCAGTAAAAATGCTAATTTTTAGCATTTTTTATTACTTTTTCTAGATTGCAGCAAAGCTTCACTCCTCGCAAGGCATTGTTGCGTGGATACCGATGTCATTCCCGCGAAGGCGGGAATCCAGCATAAAGCGAGATAAATCGAGCTTTTAATTTCAAAAATTTGCTGTATTTATACTTTTTTTCTGGATTCCCGCCTTCGCGGGAATGACATAAAGAGCATTTACCGGTCCACGCAACAACGCCTCCTCACAATGACGGTTTTGGTATCCACACAACAATGCCTAGCTGGAATGACATAAACTAGCCACACAACAACACCAAAAGTCGCTCTCAATGACTCTAAAACCCTCTACGCAATAATGCCGTTTTACGAAAATAATTTTCCAATTCCGCTACGTAATAGATTTTTAGGGTTCATTTTACTGGCTTTTTTCATCATCTCGCTTATTTGCTTATATTGCTTTAGCAAAATATTTACCTTTTGTACCGTAGTCCCTGCTCCAGCAGCTATACGTTTTCTACGAGAAGCATTAATGATGTCAGGATTTTTACGTTCTTTCAGCGTCATAGATAAAATAATTGCTTCTTGATGTTCAATTATTTTACTATTTAATTTTGATTGATCTATTTGATCCATAATTTTACCGCTACCCGGTAACATGCTAAGTATACTTCCAAAACCTCCCATTTTTTTTATACTTCTCATTTGCTGAAGATAATCATTTAAATCAAACTTACCTTTTTTCAATTTAGCGGCCGTTTTTTCGGCTTCTTCTCTATCAACGATACTAGCTGCTTTTTCAACAAAAGAGATAATATCACCCATATCAAGTATTCGAGAAGCTAAACGTTCAGCATCGAATTCTTCTAAATCAGTTAGTTTTTCACCGCTACTTAAAAATTTAATCGGCTTTTTAGTAATATATTTTACACTGAGTGCTGCACCGCCCTTGGAATCGCCATCAATTCTAGATAAAATTAATCCTGAAATCTCTAACTTTTCATTAAAGCTACTTGCCGTAACTACTGCATCCTGCCCTGTCATACTATCAATTACTAACAAAGTTTCCGTAGGTTCCACTATCTTTTTTATTGCAAGGGCTTCCTCCATCATCTCTTTATCAATTTGTGTACGACCTGCCGTATCATAAATTACGACGTCATAAGCAGAAATTTTAGCCTCGGCAATAGCTCTTTTGACAATATCAAGAGGTTTCTCACCTTGCACAATAGGTAATGAATTAATCTGTACTGAGTTTGCAAGTATAGCCAGTTGCTCTTGTGCGGCCGGTCTGTAAGTATCCAAAGAAACAAGTAAAACTTTTTTATTTTGATTTTTAAGTCGTAAAGCAAGCTTACTACTCGCCGTAGTTTTACCGCTTCCTTGCAGCCCTACCATTAGGAAATTTACCGGCGGCTTTGAATTTAAATTTAGCTTTGTCTCACTTTCACTTGAAGCTAAGAGATTTATCATCTCTTCATGAATAATTTTAATTATCATCTGCCCCGGTGAAACTGATTTAATAACCTCCTGTCCGAGTGCCTTTTGTTTTACTTCTGCTATAAAATCTTTTATCACCGGTAATGCAACATCCGACTCTAAAAGAGCTACTCTTATATCCCGCATAGCAGCATCTATTTGGGCTTCCGTTAAAATCCCTGAGCTAACTAGCTTATCAAAAATCTTCGTTAAATTTTGTGTTAAAGTTTTAAACATGCAAATAATTTAATTTATAAAATTCTAATATATTTTGCTCAATATATTTTAGCAACAATATATTTTATGGTTTTATGTAGGCGTTGTTGCATAGATCGATTTTCCGTTGTCATCCCGCGAGCTTGTAGCGGGATCCAGTTAAAAATACTAAAATTATTAGTATTTCAAGTTGTTTTTATGGCCCCGTGGTCAAGCCACGGGGTGACCACAACGGGTTTTACCTATCCATGCAATAACGCCTTTTATGGATAACGTGGAAAGGAACGTAGTGATATCGTGTTAATTACTAAAAAACTCATTCACTACTAATATATAACTTGTTTTTAAGTCTAAATCATAATCAACGGTATTATATATTAACTTTTTTATATCGGTAAATTTTTGTAGTAAATAGGAAGGATGCTTATTTGGCAGTTTATCAAAAATCTTATTTTCTAAATCTAGAAGCTCAATATTAACGTTAGCCGATTTTTTAAGAATTCTATTCAATAATAATAATAAATTATCAATAAAATCTAGCCATAATTCTCGGTCTTTAGTAGTAAAACGATTAATAACATCTAACGTTTCATTATTTGCTATCGGCTGAATAAATTGAAGATATAATTCATTTATAGAATGAGGTTGAGATGAGCTAACATTAATTTTAAAGCATCTTGATCTAATTGTAGATATAATACTTGCAGCTCTTGAAGTAATTAAAAAAATGTAACTATTCTTTGGTGCATCTTCAAGAATTTTTAAGCATGAATTCGCCGCATTTAAATTCATAAGATCAGCCGCATAAATTACGGCAACTTTATAACCTGAAATTGCAGAAGTTTTACTTAAGAAATCTTGTAATTTTCTTATTTGTTCAATAGAAATATTTTTAGCATTAGATGTAGTTGAAGTTTCCCTAGCGATGAAATGATAATCAGGATTGTTTTCAAGAGGAATGCTATTCTTAAAAAGCTTACTATATATAAAATCTTCTAAATCTTTTAAAGCTTGCTCTATATTTTCGGATTCGATAAGCCAACTATTATATAGCTTATTATGTTTTAAGTTAAACTCTAGGCGTTCAATTATCAATGGTTGCAATATCGTTATGAATTATACTTAAGAATTGTTCTATATCATTCCGGCTTTTGCAGAGCATTATTGCATGAGCCGGTTTTTCTAGTGTCACCCCGCAAGCTTGTAACGGGGTTTGGAAATTATCAGTACTGTAATAAGTTACTTCTTTTAATTACAAGCTTCTTTCATTTTTCTTCCAGCTCTAAAAGTAGGTTGATTGTAAGCATCTATTTTCATTTTTGCTCCGGTTTTTGGGTTACGGCCCTCACGTGCTTTTCTATGATGTATTTCAAATGAACCGAAACCTGTTATATTAATATTATGGTGGCTCTTTATAGCACTAATCACACTATCAAGAACTAAATTAAGTGCTTTCTCAGCATCAGCTTTTGTTAATGTTTTATGTGAAGCATGTTTATGATTATGACCATGATCGGTCATAAATGCTATAAATTCGGTTTTATTCATTTTTTTTGGTTCTTTTTTGTTATGTGTACTCATAATAAAATCAACTCTCCTTTAATGGGTTAATATGTATTGATATTTTTTTATAAAACAATATATACAACTGGCAATAATATACATCAATATATTTTTTTATGTGAGTTAATTATAACAAACTACCCACATACTGCAAATGCCAGTTATTTACAAAGTTTAAAATATATATGTTATTATATTAATTTATAGAAAAATGTAGCCATTTTACATCAGTTATACTGTTAAAACTATCTTAATCAAGTAATTAAAGTGAAAATTTATCATTAAAACCCTAATTTATTGTCAATAGTAAATTACAAAAGCTAATTTTCTACTTTGTAAAAAATTATAAGTTTTTTAATAAAAAACAATATATACTTAATTTATTATATAATAAGTTGGAAACCATCTTTCACTTTGTTATATAGAATATTTCTAACCGAATAGCAGATTTATGTAATAATTCGCTATTCACATTAATTTAGAATAAAATTTTTAAAGAAAAATATATTAAATCCAATGTTATTGTCTAAAATTTGTATTAAACGCCCTGTCTTTGCTACAGTTTTGAGTTTGGTTATCGTAGCTCTTGGAGCAATTTTTTTTACCAAACTACAAATTAGAGGAACTCCGGATATTTCAGTTCCCATTATAAATGTCGAAGCTCATTATGCAGGTGCCGATGCTTTATATATGGAAAAAGAAATAACGACGCGTATAGAAAAAGCTTTAAAGACGGTTAAAAATTTAGATTATATAACTTCTCAAAGTTCTACAGGCGAAAGTAGTATTACTTTATCATTTTTACTATCTACCGATATTGAAGTAGCATTAAACGATGTTCGTTCTAAAATATCGGATATCACTTATATGTTTCCGCAAGATATGAAAGCCCCATCAGTTGCAAAACTTGATGCCGATAGTTTCCCAAGCCTCTTCATAAGTGTTGAAAGTGATCAATATAGCGATTTAGAATTAACAAAGATCGTCGAAGATAATCTACAAACACCTTTAGATAAACTTGAAAGTGTAGGACAGTCACAAATTTACGGCGGTCGGGAATATATAATGAGAATAGAACCTGACTCCAAAAAATTATATCAACATAAAATTTCTTTATTGGAGATTGAATCCGCAATAAAAGAGCAAAATAAAGATTATCCCGCAGGTACGATTAAAACAAAAAGTAATAATTTTATAGTCACTCTTGAAGGTTCTTTATCTACACCAGAAGAATTCGGTAATATTATTCTAAAAGTACAAAACGGAGGTATCATAAAATTACGAGATATAGCGAAAATATCTTTAACCTCTCCCGATGAGGACATAATTTTCAGATATAACGGCAAAAGCTCCATTGCTCTTGGTCTTATAAAAGAATCAAAAGCTAATGTCATTAGATTTATCAAATGAAGTAACTAAAGAGCTAGAAAGAATTAAAGAATCAATGCTGAGTGGAATAAGCATGGGTATCGCATATGATGGAGCAACACCTGTAAAAGCATCAATTTATGCGGTATTTCAAACAATTTTTGAAGCTTTAATATTAGTAGTTTTAGTCACGTATTTATTTCTTGCTTCTGCTAAAATTACTTTGATTCCGTTTGTGACGATTCCGGTATCGTTGATCGGTACTTTTAGCGTAATGTATGCTTTTGGATTTTCTATTAATATATTTACGCTCCTTGCTATGATACTTGCTATAGGTTTAGTCGTCGATGATGCGATAGTTATGCTTGAAAATATTTTTAGATATAATGAAATGGGGCATAAACCCATGGAAGCAGCTTTACTTGCTTCTAAAGAAATCGGCTTTGCAATCATTGCTATGACTATTACGCTTGCTGCCGTATTTTTACCCGTCGGTTTTATAGAGGGTTTTATCGGAAAATTATTTATTGAATTTACTTGGACTTTAGCATTTTGCGTTTTGTTCTCAGGATTTGTTGCTTTAACTTTAACTCCTATGATGTCAAGTCGTATGGTTACAAAACATAATACGGACTTACCGAAATTCTTAGTAAAGTTTAACGACATTCTACAATTTATTCAAAATAAATATATTTACTATCTAAAGCTAACTTTTGACAATAAAAAGAAATTTGTCATCATTATTGCATCATCTTTTATAGTGCTGATTATTAGTTTTAAATTTACTCAAAAAATTTTCGTACCCCAAGAAGATGACGGATTTTTACAAGTTTCTCTTAAAGGACCTGAAGGTTCTAGTTTAGAATCCTCTACTAAAGTAGTGAAAGAAGCCGAAAAAGTCCTTGCTAATTATAAAGATATATTAGGTTATCTGATGGTAATAGGTGCAGGCGGTAGTGATAATGTTTTTGGATTCATTCCGTTAAAAGATTGGGGTGAGCGTTCTCGTTCCCAAGAAACTATTAAAAATATGTTAAATAAGCAGTTTTCCGAAATACCGGGCATGTCGATTTTCGCTATGGATCCACGTTCAATGGTTAGCGGGAATGCAAGTAGCCCTATCGAGTTTACTATTCAAACGAACCTTGAATATGATGATTTAGATAAAATATCACAACAATTTATTGATATAATGAAAACAAATCCTATTTTCTTAAACGTCAATAGAAATTTACAATCGGCAATGCCGACTATAAGTATAGAAGTCAACCGTGATAAGGCTTATTTATACGGAATGGATTTGGCAAATATAGGCAAAACGGTACAATATTTACTTGCAGGTCAACAAATCGGGGATTTTAGAATGGGTAATGATTTATATGACGTTATATTGCAATTTAATCAAAAAGATCGAAAAGATATTAGCGATTTTAGTAAAATTTTAATCAGGGCAAAAAATAATAATATGTTACCGCTGGAATCGATAGCCAATATTACAGAAAAAATATCAGTAAAATCATATAGTCATTATAATAATTCAAAATCCGTTACTATTTCTTCCGATCTTGCTCCTGACGGAAAAATTAATAATGCAATTAATGAAATCAATAAAATAGCCGCTAAGTTACTTGACCCTAGTAATACTATAATTGAATATATCGGCGAAATTAAACAAATGAGAGAGGCAGACAGTAATATGCTTATAACATTTGTATTTGCTCTTGTATTTATCTATTTAGTGCTTGTAGCTCAATTTGAAAGCTTTACTGACCATTTATTAATATTACTCGCCGTACCTTTCTCAATAACTGGCGGTGTACTTGCTCTCTGGCTTGCCGGTAATAGCCTTAATATGTATAGTAATATCGGACTTATTACTTTAATTGGATTAATTACTAAGAATTCTATTATGATAGTAGAATTTGCTAATCAGCTAAGAGAAAAAGGAGTAAAGGTTCAAGAAGCTATAATAGAATCCTCAAAACTTCGCTTGCGTCCAATTCTTATGACTACCCTTGCTGCTGTAGTCGGAGCTTTACCTCTAGTCTTTGCAGATGGAGCCGGTGCTGCTGCTCGTAATTCTATAGGCTTTGTAATAGTTGTAGGATTAAGCATCGGTACTATATTTACAATTTTTGTTATACCTGTAATATATCAAACTTTTAAGAAGGATTAATAAATTATAGAATTATAAAATTTAGTAGACATATAGTTCAAAATGAGAAATGATTATTTTACGTTTAACTAAAAGGAGCTTAAATATGTTAATAAATACTTCTAATAATCCGCTTATTACTACTATACATTTATTATCTTCTATAGGTGCTATAAATTGGGGCTTAGTCGGATTATTTAATTTTAATTTAGTCACACTTTTATTTGGCTCATTTCCAATTATTGTTACAATACTTTATATAATTATAGGCTTTTGTGGTGTATATTCTTTCCTTTGTTTAGGTAAGCTATTTTGTAAACCCGGAATAGAAAAGGCGAAGTAAAGCTATATACCTCCGTAGTCGGTGTCATACCGCGGCTTGACCGCGGTATCTAAAAAATAACTAAAAATACTAAAATATTTAGTATTTTTAACTAGACCCCGTGATCAAGCCACGGGGTGACAATAAGGCTAATCCACCTAACAGCTTCACTTGTGCTATAGCAGCTATTGCTGCTGTTTCAGCACGTAATATATTACTTCCTAAACTTACAGATTTTGTATTCTTATATGAGGCAAGAAGTTCCAGTTCATCATTAGTAAAGCCTCCCTCCGGTCCTATAATAATAGTTATATCACTATTACTAAGTGATGATAAAATTCGTAATATAGAATTTTCTTCTTTTTCATGTTCATTAGCATATAACATCAAATTATTATTCTCTTTAAGGTAATCTTGTATTGTGATAGCTCTTTCAATTATCGGGGGAGTAAGACGTTCTGATTGCTCTGTTGCTTCAATAACACATTTCGTTAAACGTTCGATATTTATCGTTCTAAATTGACACCGCCTAGTAATTAACGGAATAATTTTAGTTATACCGAATTGCGTAGCCATATTTATTGCAAGCATTAATTTATCTTGCTTTATTATAGCAGCAGCAAGAGTTAACGCAGATTCTGTATACGGCTTTTTTAACTGTTCTTTAAGTATAACCGATAGGTTATGCTTACCTATATCGGTAATTTGTGCTAAAAATTCTCCATCCGTACCGTTAAAGATACGCAAGCTATCATTTACTTTAAGACGTAGCACCGTTTTAACATAATGAACATGATCACCTGCTAATTCTATCTTGCTATTTTCAGCTAAATGACTATTAATATAGATACGGTTATACTTCATGCTTTAATATTATGGATGATAAAAAAAATAATAGACATCTTTCCAAACCAGCTTATAGAGAGGAATTTAAAGGAGACACTTCAGCTCGCACCGCAGCGTACACACTAGTACGTGAGGATGCGAGTACCGGTTCGACGTCTAAATTACCTCTAGAAGCGAAGTTTGCAAAGATGTCTAATAATATATCAAAAGAAGAAAATATACAGCTAAATTCACAAAGCTTCAGACAGGATGAATTTAAGAGTAAGTCTACGGGGCGTACTTACGTCCGTGAGTACAGACTTAACTCAAAAAATTCGCCTGTATCAAGCTTTGTGAATGACGCTGCACCAAAAGAAAAAGAAATCGGCGGCGTTAAAGGCTTAGAACCGACAAGATACGGTGATTGGCAGCATAAAGGTAAAGTAACTGACTTCTGATGGCTTTTTTCCAGCAAACAAAAATTTTACCCTATAAACCGCAAGAATTGTTTGATTTGGTCTGGGACGTAAAATCTTATCCTAAATTCTTGCCTTGGTGTTCTGCTTCTAGAGTTATTTCAGAAGATAAATATGAGATCATTGCTGAGTTAGTAATTCAGTTAAAAGGCTTTTCAGAAAAATATAACTCACGAGTTACAAGCGAAATAACAGATGATGGAATATATTTGATTAATACGGTAGCTATTTCAGGACCTTTTGAATATTTAAAAAGTACTTGGCAATTTGTTCCATGCACGGCAGGAACTGAATTAAAATTCTTTATTGATTTTAAAATGAAGTCCTTAATACTGGATAAATTAATTGGTACTTATTTTACCAAAGCAACCGAAAAAATGATTATAGCTTTTGAAAAGAGAGCTAAAGAGGTTATTAAATAAAAAAGAGTAAGATTATAGATCTATAATCTTACTCTTTAGAAAATTTTGTATTTAGTTACTAGGCAATATCAGATATATATCCTTCATCTCCCTCATCTCCTAAGATTTGAGTTTGATCATCATTAAGATTATATTATAATCAAAGCTATAAAACTGCTCTTCTTGCTCTTCGCTAGTACTAGAAGTGTGGTGGTTAAATAATGCTTCATAAGCTTCATTTATTTCAGCATATTTTTGTATTTCTTTTGAAAGTTCTACTTCTTTATTTTGCATAGCTTTCTCTGTACCATGCCATAGCTTACTTGTCAAATTTGGCTTGTATTCTGCTAATTGCTTATTTTTGTAACTTTCTCTCTTTTCAACAGTTCCTAAACTTAAAGCTTTTTCAATATCGTCACTTGAATAGCCATTTTGTATTAGCTGCTGAATAATACAACCATGTAAAGAAAGAATACTAGTATCTAGAACTAATTTATTTGTATATTGTCCTTTCACGCTAGGTATTTCCTGATATAACGCACGATCTGTTGATTCTACTATTTCATAACCACCATTATGTTTGTAACCAACGCCGTCTTCCGTTAAACTTAAGGTTGGCACACGAGTTATTGCATTAGATATTATCTTACCGTTTGTTCCTTCAATATATTTACCGGTAAATTTATCTACACCGTTTTTATCTATAGCAGTACCGTATACAAAACTTCCTAACCCCGAAGTAGCTAAATACTCTTCAACTTTAGTTGCTTCATGAGCTTTATAAAAAGTTTTATTTGTTCATTACTATCCATAATGCCTTTTGCCCCATAACTAGTACCAAAAACAGCCCCTGTTATTAAAGGTATTTTGCTTAGCCAACTACTAGATGAAAAAAACTACTTATTCCTGCAAGAAAACTTCCTGATGCTAGTTTTGTATAAAAACTATAATCTGCTTTTGCTTTTTCTATTAAAGATAAGTAAGTAATAGGTTTATTACTTCCGAATAAATTACGTACTAATAATAGTTTATCTCCTTGTTTAAGTTACCATGTTTCATGGTTTTTTTTAAATATAACGCAAGTGCACTATATAACAAAGGTAATCAAATGTCAACCTTTATTTAATAATAAGTTAATTAATGTTAATGCTTGACATTTTTTAGAAAAAACCATATTTTATGGTAATAGCGATAAAAAAGAGGTAGATATGTCTACATACAAAAATTCTAAACATATTAGCACTAAAAAACTTGCTTATATAGGATTAGACCTCGCATATAAAACTGATGATTTAAATGTTTATAATCTAGAAGCATCAAAGATCAATGAACAATTAACAGATAGTGGCTGGGAAATACTAACTGCTTCATGTGATTATGTCAGCACTGCTAAATATGGTTATAAAGCCGTCGCATTTATAAATAAAGAAACTAAAGAAGTTCATATTGCTAGTGCCGGCACAAAATTCAATATATATGATTTATTAGACGACTTGCTTATCGCTCTTCACTATTTACCTACTAAACTAACTCCGCTTCAGGATTTTGTTAATGAAGTAATTAACAAATTAGGCGGCTTAAGTAAAGCCACGGAATATAGTTTTAATACTAGTGGTCATTCACTTGGAGCGATAACTGCAGATTTAACTTCAGTAGAAATACATTCTCGCAACTTACATTTTAATAAATCTACAACTTTTGACAGCCCTGGCTCAAAACCGATAATTGAAAGAGGCATAGAAAAAAATTTATTTACCGGAAAAGTAACAACTCCAATAGAAGAATTAGCTACCCATTCCAAGATATATAATGCAAAACATAATCTTATTAATATTACTAATAAGCATTTGGGAAAAACAACAATGGTACTTCCTGGTAAAAAAACAGGACTATCACAATCAGAAGAATGGGCATCATATTTATATAATTTTGCCAAACAAAAAGTTACAAAATACTTAGGAATTAATGGAATAGTCGAAGGCTTTGAGGAAATAATAGCCGGAATCAGTAAACATGGACTTGTTAATTTTTCTGATTTAAAACAGAATATTACTTTAACCGTAGATGATTGGGAAGCAGGAACACAAGAATATGCTAAAAATACTCTAAATTTAAAAAATAATTTATATAATCAAATAGTTGAAACTGAAACCGGAGCTAATTTAGTTGGGATGTATAATAATTTTCAAAGCTGCAGTCAAGAATACGCTCAGGAAGTTAAAACAACAGGAGATATAAGTGGTTATCATCTATGTCCTCTAGTATGTTAAAGGCGGAAACCACCTTTCGCCTTTCATATTGATTAGACTTCTTGCATAACGTGGCTAATAAGGAGGAATTTGTAGGAGACACGGAAGTGCTTGCCGCCGCAGCGTACACTTTAGTACGTGAGGATGCGAGTAGGCATTGTTGCGTGGATACTGAAAGTCGTCATTGCGAGGAGACGTTGTTGCGTGGATACCGATGTCATTCCTGCGAAAGCAGGAATCCAGCATAAAGCGAGATAAATCGAGCTTTTAATTTCAAAAATTTTCTGTATTTATACTTTTTTCTGGATTCCCGCTTTTAGCTAAGAATGACATAAAGAGCATTTACCGGTCCACGCAACAATGCCATGCGAGTACCGGATCGACGCACAAATTACCCTTAGAAGCAAGTTATGAAAGAAGTCTATTATTTCTTATTTAGAGCAACTAAATAGATTTCCGTAGATTCGCTGCGGCTGGATGAAGGTTTAAAATGTTTCACCGTTCTAAATTCACGCTTCACTTTATTTAATAATTCATTTTCTGCACCGCCACGAAAAATTTTAGCAATAAAATGACCAGAGGGTTTTAATACTTTTAAAGCAAATTCAAAAGCCTGCTCACATAAAAGTAAGGTTCTTATATGGTCTGTAGCTTTATGACCTATGGTATTTGATGCCATATCACTCATTACTATATCAGCTTTACCGTCTAAAGCCTGAATAATTAATTTTTCCGTATTTTCTTCAAAAAAGTCTTTTTGAAAAAACTCAACTCCGGCAATAGATTCGATTTCTAACAAATCGATAGAGATTATTTTATTATTTAGGCTATTATCCGAAGCTTTAATAAGCTTGGAAGCTACTTGACTCCACCCCCCAGGAGCTGCTCCTAGATCAACAATTTTCATGTTAGGATTAAAAAGTTTAAATTTTTCATGGATTTCAAGTAGTTTATATGCAGCTCTCGACCTAAAGCCTTCTATACGTGCTTTTGCAACATACGGATCGTTTAATTGGCGTCTAAGCCAATTACTAGAAGAGACGGTACGTTTTTTAGAAGTCTTAACTCTAACGAATTTATTTCTATAACCGCTTAAATTATTTGTCATGAAATTTTATTATTTTCTTGAGCTATTTTGTCTAATATTGAATTCACAAAACCAATCTCGTGTTCATTTAACATATCATTTGCTATGTCCGTATATTCGTTGATTACTACTTTAGCAGGAGTAGTAGGGCAAAATAATAGCTCACATATACTAACCCGCAATAAAGCTCGGAGTAAGATCGGCATATGTGCAGGATCTTTATCATTTGTTAAATGATTGTCGATAATTTCGTCTAGTTTATTAATATTTTCAAATACTGACTTTACCAGCATTTTAAAATGACTTATACTTAATGATATTTTTAAATTCTCAGGTAAATCTGTTGTAGAATTATTATTTTGATAAAAAGAAAGTACATTTTGTATGATATCATCCATATCATCGTTATTTTGCAATATGTTTTGATAAATAGCTTGCACTGCTGCAATACGTGCAATCGACTTTTTATTAATTTTATTTGAACTCATAGAGAAAAGAAATTTAAAATTTAATTTTCGTCATTGCGAGTGAGTATTACGTTCAGTGTCATACCGTGGCTTGACCACGGTATCCAGAAAAAAATAAAAAAAGACTGGATTCCCGCTTTCGCGGGAATGACATCGGAAACAAAACAACAACGCCCGCTCACAACAACGAAATAATACCTACAACCCTGCAATTTATACCTTAAAATAATTTATTAGTAAACTTATAAAATTTTTATGTTGTCTATAATCGGATTTATTATAACAATAAGTATCCTGGTATTTATCCATGAATTTGGGCATTATTGTATTGCTAGATATTTTAATGTAAAAGTTGAAGAATTCTCGATAGGTTTCGGTAAAGAACTAATAGGCATTACCGATACAAGAGGAGTTAGATGGAAGATTTGTCTTATACCGCTTGGCGGTTATGTCAAGATTTACGGTTATGATCGCAGCCTTATGGATAAGACTAAAGAAGTTAACGAAAAAGTAGCTTTTTATGCTAAATCTTGTTTAGAACGTTTTTTAATAGTTGCGGCAGGTCCGTTAATTAATTATTTACTTGCCGTAATAATATTTGCAGGTTTTTATTGTTACTTTGGAAAAACAGAGATTCCTCCTATAATAGGTGATGTAGTAGCTTCATCACCGGCAGAGAGAGCAGACTTAAGAGAAGGAGATAAAATTGTTAAGGTTAACGATAAATCTGTTAAAGATTTTGGGGACGTACAGAGAGAGATATTAATCAACGGCTTTAGCTCTTCTACTTTAACTATAGAAAGAAAAAATGAGGAATTTATCGTTAATATAATGCCTCAAGAAATCATTATATCGCCTCCCGAAGAAAAGAAAATTAAGAAAACTCTTCGCATCGGTATTATAGCTAAAAATGAACCTATTCATACTAAAATAGGAATTTTAGGAGGATTTTGGGAAGCTATTAATACTACTATAGATATGTCTGCTTTAACTCTAAAAGCAATATCGCAAATGATTGTAGGAAAACGTTCATTCGATGAGATAGGAGGACCGGTAGCTATTGCTAAAGAGTCAGGAAAATCTATAGCTGGTGGAACCCAAATGTATCTATTATTTATAGCAATGCTTTCCGTTAATTTAGGATTACTTAATTTACTACCTATACCGGTACTTGACGGCGGACATTTGATATTTATACTCTATGAAGCAATTACCGGTAGATTACCGAATCCTAAAACTAAAAATATTTTATTACAATTAGGAGCGGCAATAATAATTTTTCTTATTATAATCTCTGTTTCTAACGATATACAAAATTTATTTTCCTAAATTATAGATTTGCTTGCTCTCGTTTATATTATCTACTATAGTGGAGTACATTAATTACGTTTAAATGCACCTGTCATCCGGTGGTTTGACCACGGGATCCAGTTAGAAATACCAAGATTATTAGTATTGTTTTTTTGGATACAGTGGTCAAACCACCGGATGACATCGTATTTAAACATTAGAAATTTAAATTAAATCTTAAAGAAGGTTTTAGGTGAAAATCAGATCAATTAGTAAGTTAACAATTTTATTATTAACGATTTTTTATTATCATATTTCATTAGCTGACTCTGTAATTCGTAAAATAACTATCGAAGGTAACCATAGGGTTGAGCGTTCTACTATTGAGAGCTATTTAAAGCTTAAGGTAGGAGAAACCTATAATAATTCTAAAGAAGATGAAGCAATAAAAAATTTATATGCCACCTCACTTTTTAGAAATATAAATATGCATATAACAAATGAGGGTAATTTAATAGTTAACGTTACTGAAACGCCTTTTATAAGTAGCGTAGTATTTAGCGGTAATTCTAAAATCAAAACTAATATGCTCGCTAAAGAAATTTATACAATGTCTGGCGAATCTCTTAGCCAAGCTAAAATTGAATTAGATGTAAAGAAAATATTAGAAATTTATAAACGTAGAGGACGTTTTGCTACCACGGTAACGCCTAAAATCGAAAATTTAGAAAATAACAGAGTTAAGGTTATTTTTGATATAGCAGAAGGACCAAAAACCGGTATTAAATATATTTATTTTAGCGGTAATGAAAATTATAGTGATTCAGAACTTAAATCTATTGTTTTAACTAAAGAATCTCGTTGGTTTCGTTTTTTAGAAAGTAACGATACTTACGATCCTGATAGAGTGGAATATGATAAAGAATTACTGAGAGAGTTTTATCAATCTGTAGGTTTTGCAGATTTTAGAGTAATTTCGGCATCGGCAGAACTCAATAATACTAAAGAATATTTCACCCTTACCTATTCCATTGAAGAGGGAGAAAAATATAGCTTCGGTAATATTACAATAGACAATAAATTAACTAATATAGATATAACACCGCTTAATAAAATTGTTAATATTAAGCAAGGCAAGGTTTTCAATATGAAAAAGGTTGATGATATAGCTGAAAAAATCGGAGAATATTTTACAGCAAACGGTTACCCTGCAGTAAATGTTTATCCGGATATAATGAAAAGTGCTAATCATACTGCAGATATTAAATTTATTATTGAGAAAGCTGATAAGGTTTATATTAATAAACTTAATATTATTAATAACCTTAAAACTGAAGACCATGTTATAAGAAGAGAATTTAAAACAGAAGAAGGGGACATAATTAACCGTTCATATATTGAAAAAGGTGAGCGTAACCTTAGAAATTTAGATTATTTTGAGAAAGTAGCAATTAGCTTAGCTCCGACTAAAGCTAAATATAAATATGATGTTAACGTTGAAGTTGATGAAAAATCTACTTCCTCTATAGGTTTTGATTTAGGATATAATACTGCTGGCGGTTTATTCGGGCGTTTCTCTTTCTTAGAGCGTAATTTAGTCGGTACCGGTAAACTACTTAATGCCGGTGTACAAGTAAGTAAAAACAGTACAAGCTATTACGGCGGTATTACCGAACCACACTTTTTAGATCGTGATTTATCGCTTGGCGTAAATGCTTTTAGAAACTATACAGGACGCGGTGCTAGTGTATTAAATACAACCGATCAAAGCTATAAGTTACACTCTATAGGGGTTAAAACTTCTCTTGGCTATGAAATTAAAGAGGGTTTAGGTCACGAAATAGATTATTTAATTAAACGTGATATTTTAAGTGCATCGAGTCCATCAAGCTCAATATTCTTAAATGAGCAGATGGGAAGATTTATTACTTCTGCTATAGGACATACTATTACTTATGATCAAACCGATAATAAAATTGTTCCAAAGAATGGTTATTTAGTAAGCGGCACCCAAGAATTTGCCGGCGTTGGAGGTGATAACAAATATATAAAACATGAAGTTGACGGTAAATATTATAAATCTTTCATACATAACAAGCTTACTTTAAAATTATCTGCTTCCGGTGGTGATATTGCAGGGCTTGGAGGAAAAATTATTAGAATTTCCGATCGCTTTAATTTAGGTGATTATAGTTTAAGAGGCTTTGCAAGCGGTGGTGTAGGACCTCGCGAAAAGGTCACTAATGAAGGACTTGGCGGTGAGCGATATTACACATTCTCAACAGAGCTTAATTTCCCAACACCTGTACCTGAGGAATTTAATTTAACCGGTGCAGTCTTTATGGATTTAGGAAGCGTATGGGGAGTAGGTCTAAATAAGAAACAATATCAAACTCCAAACGGTTTTTATAACGATAAATCGCTTAGAGCTTCAGTTGGTTTCGGCTTTATTTGGGTAACACGTTTTGCACCGATCAGAATGGATTGGGGTTTCCCGGTTAAGAAGAAGAAATATGACGATACGCAGCATTTCCATTTAAGATTTTCAACGCATTTATAAAGATGCTGATTGTAAACATTGTCGCATAGTTCTATGTCATTCCTGCGAAAGCAGAAATCCAGTAAAACAACCTTAATAATTGGATAAAAATTACATAGTTTCTTATATGCTTACTTAGATTCCTGCTTTCGCAGGAATGACATATCTCAGCCTTGCCGATGTAGCTCAGCTGGTAGAGCGGCGCATTCGTAATGCGTAGGTCTGGGGTTCAAATCCCCACATTGGCACCATTTTCTAAATAAAATTATAGTCCTATTTTGTGATAACAGGTAGAACCTGATACACTAATAATGTGTAGAAAAACGCATTCGTGTCATATCGTTATCCCTTCACGGTATCCAGAAAAATAACTTAAAATACTAATAATGATAAAAGTAAAAGAAACGGAAGTACCTACTAACTTAGAAACAATAAAAAGTTTTGAAAAATTGATTCAAGCTAGATTACCTGAAAAACATAAAGAATGGTTATTAAAATATAATGGTAAAATATAAAATAAGGACATTAGTTATGATAGTTAACGAAGAAGAGTTTTAAAAACAACCTGATGTGATTAATCTTCCAGAATGGGAAAAATCTTTCTATTATATAATAAATATAGGGCATTATGAAAATTATGATGAAGCAATGGATTGTATTATTAAAAATTTAAATAATCCTGAAGAATTAATACAAGCTGCAGCACTTCAAGCTTTAGGAATCTTAGCTTATAGGTTTAGCAATATTAAAGAAAAATTAATATTACCTATTTTATTTAACAACTTAAATAGTAAAAATGAGAGAATATTATATGAAACTAAAGATACCTTAGAGCAGATTACTTACCATGTAATAAGATTAAGAAGAAAGATTTATTTGGAATTTTTTAAAAATGGAATTGATTTTTTTTACTGGAAAAACTTTAAAGAGATATACAGATAAAACATTACTGCTTTACTTAAATAATGAAGAAGAAAAAAAAGAGTTTATTTTAAGCTTTTGTCAAAATTCTTTAGATTATGATGAAGCGTTAGAGGTTTGCCGGTATTTTCTTGAAAAAAAAGAAAGTGAACAAATACATAAAACTGTTTTTCAAGGACTTAGTTATATAGTAATCAGATTCCAAAAAATAAATTTTGATATAACATTTCCGTTTATCAAAAAATTTATAAAGGCTCTGGATATATAAGTGTGTAAATTCTAAAATAGGCATTAAATTCGCCCATCAAATTTTATCAAAAAGTGAGCCATGTCCTCTCCCCAATTTTGGATAGGCATATTCCATTTTCGCGTAATATAGTCAATTGTCAAGTACAAAGTCTTAAATACAGAGTCGTCGTTAGGAAAACCCCTTTTGTTATTAGTAACCTTGCGTAATTGACTATTTAAACCTTCGATTGCATTGGTTGTATAAATGATACGCCTAATCACTTCTGGGTATTGTAAAAAAATTATCAAATTCTGCCAATTATTTTGCCATGATTTTGCAATATGTGGGTACTGTTTGCCCCATTTCATATCAAAATCAGATAAGGCAGTAAGTGCTTCATCCTCAGTGATAGAGCTGTATACTAGCTTCAAATCTGCTGCAAGTTCTTTACGGTCTTTATAGCTTACATATGACAAACTATTTCTGATTTGATGTACAATGCACAGCTGATGCTCAGTTTGTGGATATACTGCAGATATCGCCTCACTCATGCCCGTTAGATTATCGCTACAAGCAATTAAGATATCTTTTAATCCCCTGTCTTTCATTTCAGTAAAATTATTTAACCAAAATTTAGCTCCCTCATTCTCGCTAATACACAAGCCTAAAATATCTTTCCTTCCGGTTAAATCTACACCTAAAGCTACATATACTGCCTTATTGATAATTCTCTTATCTTGACGTACTTTAACTATAAGTGCATCAAAATATACTATAGCATATATGGCTTCCAGAGGCCTATTCTGCCAACTCCTGACCTCATCCATAACATTATCGGTAACCCGACTAATAAGGCTTTCACTGTTCTCTGCACCATATAGCTCATGAATCTGAATCTTAATGTCAGAGAGGCTCATCCCTTTAGCATATAAGGATAATATCTTCTGATCTAATCCATCAATCCTAGTCTGACGCTTTGGCACTAGTACAGGAGAAAATTCAGCATTTCTATCACGTGGTACTTCAAGTTCCAATACTCCACCTTCAGTAATTAGGCTTTTTTTGCATACACCATTTCTACTATTGTCAGTCTCTATCTTGCCATATTTGTTATAGACAAGATGCTCATCCATCTCAGCTTTTAAGGCTCTTTCAAATATATTTTTAGTTAACTGCTTTAATATCCCGTCTTTGGCAAAAAAACTCGTTAAATCAGTATCTTTATCTATTAGCAAATCTACTGCTTGTTTTATCTTCTCTTGGTTACTGTTACTCATGTTATTCCTGATAAATTATATTATTGTTAATATAACCTATCCTAGAAATTTACACACTTAGTGAGACAGCACCAGTTCGTTTGACCAGCGTTGTTGCATGGCTCAAGAAAAGTACTCGGTGTCATTCCTGCGGAGCAGGAATCCAGCATAAAGCGAGATAAATCGAGCTTTTAATTTCAAAAATTTTCTGTATTTATACTTTTTTTGGATTCCTGCTTTTAGCTAAGAATGACATAAGAACCATGCAACAAGGCCCGCTTGACCACAGGATGACAAAGAGGAATAATAAGCCGCTTAACACTAGTGAACGGTCACGGATCAATAATATCGCCGATTATATCTTTAAAATACTCCTTTCTTTGTTGTTGCTCTGAAATATCCAGTTGTTGAATTGCATTATTATTGGGGTTTCCTAAGAAAGTATTGTATGCCGTAAGTACTGAATTTTGTTGTTTTTGAGGAACATGTACAACGCCGGCTGCTTTAAAATATGATTCTGCAGCATCTGCTTCCTGTTGTTTTTGAAAGCGAAGTTCGTTTCCTTGGTCCATATATAAATCATATTTTTTTATAGGCTTTTCAGCCTTATCTATAAGACTGGTATAACATTCTAATATAGAGTCTAATTTATTATTCTTTCTATAAAATATGATAGCTGAATCTTCACGTCCTAAGTTAAATAGCATATCACATATTTTAATTAAGGAATTATAGCAATCATTGGACCTAGACCATGTTGCAGGTAACATTTCTTCAAATAATGATAATTCTTTAATTTGTAGGTTTAATACATATCGGTAGGCTTGAATAACCTGCTTATTATCCGTGAACTTCTCAATAGACTCTAAAATTTGAAATATTGCCTCTATAAGGTTATTATCTTGTTTGTTTGATATAATAGTTTGAAGTTCCGATAATTGTGTTAATCCTTCAAAATAAGAAAGAGTTTTTTTTATAGCTGGATATTGTATTGAAGAACTTGGTAAATATGGTTTAACATACTCATCATAGTTATTATTATCTGAAAATTTTACACAGTTAAGAGATGTAGATATATTAAAATCTCTGAAAATTGATTGGATAGTATTAATTATATATTCTACATTTATCTGTATTTGTATATATAAATTTTCTATAAGACTGTCTTGTTCCTTTAGAAATGAACTTAGATTCTTTATCTCTAAATTTTGTACTCCTGCTATCTTTTCTAGATCTTTTAGTTCTAGGGTGAGATTTATTTCTTCATCTTGAGAAGTAGGTTTATAGAAAAATTTTATATCAGAGGATTCTAATATATCTTTGTTACTAGCAATGCTATTTTGTAACATTGATATAATGTTTTCATGATTATTTTCATTATGTTGGGTTATTACGCATGTAAAATTCCCTTTTAATTTTTTGTGTTCTTCTATAGGAAAAATATTTTTAAAGTCTTCTATAATCCTATTAAAGATACTAGGGGATTTTACGGTCTCTTCTTTTGCTACTATGATAAATTTTAATTTACCGGTTATTTGAACTAGCTTTTTAATGAAAAATACATTGATTAACTCTTGAACTGGATTGGGTACTCCGTTAGAGCATTCCCAAAATATTTTTTCTGCAATTTCAAATTTTTTGGGCTAATATATAGCTGGTTCATATTTATGCTTAATTTCCGGCGTTGTTTCAAAATCAAATAATTTATCAAATGTAAATTCTTCACCGTTTTCGATAATCTTGAGGTTGTTTTCAAGAGCATTTAAAAATGTGCTTTTTCCGCTATAAGGTAATCCTATTACTACTGTAGCTTCTGATGTTTTTCCTGCTTGTATTAGTGAATAATTAACTTCAGTCAATCCATTTAGAATATTTTCTTTTAAAGAATCAAGAGCAGTTTCTTCTTCTGTTAAAGATTTAATATCAAGTTCTGTGGGAATTTTAGATTTCATATATAACCACTAATTTATTCTTTAATATAAATTTTTATACTGTCGTTTTCGCCGCTATCACTGATAGCTCTAATAATAAATTCACCGGTTTTTGCTTTCCATATTACAGGTTCGTTTGATTTTGCGGTTGCTATTAATTCATTATCTACAAACCAAAAAACGTTATTGGTTTTATTATCGCTAATCGCACTAAAAGTAATATTATCACTATCTTTAATTGAATGTATGGAATTTCTTAACGGGTATATAATTTTAGGTTTCTGATGATGCCAATTTATCAACCTATTGCAATGGTTTGTGGGTATCGGTTTCGGTAATATATGTATTCCTGCTTTTTGGTAAACCGAAAGCATATCCGTCGGCCATAAATTTACTGTTTTATATTCTGTTTGTCCTTTAATAAAGTTGCAAGCAGGCATACCGGTTTTTAAATCTATCAACATTTTTCTATAAATACCGGATTGTTTTATCGGTGATTTGCCTTTAATGAATAAGGCTTCTGCTTTAACCGGACACATATCGTTATCGATATCTCCCGTATCTGCACAAACTTTTACTTTAGTAATATTTAGTTCATTAATTTTTGAAAGGATTAAATACTCATCTTTATTTGGCTGGGCTATTGATTCTATAACATTAAAGAATAAAGGGGCCGCAGAAATATTACCTGTAAATGTTCCGTGAGTTTGCCCTTTGAAATCTCCAACCCAAACGGCAAGTACGTATTTTCCGAATATGCCTACGCTAAGTGCGTCTCTAAATGAGCTAGAAGTACCTGTTTTCCAATAAATCGGTAAGTTATACTTTGTATTGTTATAGGTAATAGGACGAGTCGTATCTTTTATAATATCAAGTGTTAAGTAACTTGCCTCGGGGGATAATAGTATGGTGTCCGTGTCATCCTTGTCCTTTCCTGCGTCATACCTGTCCTCTCCTATGTCATTCCCGCGAAAGCGGGAATCCAGTAAATCATATGAAATTTTTGTTCTAACATTTAGGTTATTTTTTATGGATTCCTGCTTTCGCAGGAATGACATAGAGGAAAGTGGGAGTGACATAGTAGAATCCAATACTTTCCTAAGCGGTTTATAAGTACCGAAATTAGCAAGCATAGCATAAAGAGTAGTTAACTCTTCAAGAGTAATTTCTGCTGTGCCGAGTACTATAGATAAGCCGTAATTTTCAGGTTTTCGTAAGCCGCTAATTTTTGCTTGTTGTAAGAACTCATAAAAATTCGGGTTTTTTAACTTAGACGCCAGAAATATTACAGGTACGTTACGGCTCTTTATTAACGATTCTCTAGCACTTAATCCTCCTGTAAATCTGCTATCAAAATTTTCAGGTTTATAATGATCGTAGTAAGTAGGCGTATCCTTTAGTAAAGTTAACGGATGTATTAGCGATTGATCAAAACTAAGTGCATAGACAAACGGTTTTAAAGCTGAGCCTGGAGATCGATGGTTTTTAGTGCCGTTAATCTGTCCGCAAATATCGTTATTAAAAAAATCACCTGAACCAACGCTTGCAAGCACTTCCATAGTAGTAAAATCAATAAGAATTACGGAAGCATTATTAATGCCGTATTTTTTCAGGTTATTAATATATAGCCGGACTTGCTTTTCTATAGTAGTTTGCAGATTCTTATCTATAGTAGTACGTATAATAGGACTATCATTATTTGCCAGGATATCTAAAGTGAAATGCGGTGCAATAAAAGGAAGATTTTTATTTTGATTAAATTTAATCGGCAAACTAATTAACTTATTATAAATAATATCTTGTGGGTGAGTCGTTAGCCACTCGGTAAATAGATATTTACGTGTTTTAAAAATATTAATATCATTCCCGCCTCTTTTAAGAGGATTTTGTGGGATTACTGCAAGGCTTAGAATATCGAGCAAATTTAAATCTTTTAGGTCACGATTGAAGTAAATATAACTGCCTGCTGTTATCCCTTCAATATTACTACCGTAAGGCACTAGGTTTAGATAAGCTTCTAGGATTTCATTTTTTGAATAATGTAGCTCTACATGAATAGCTTTAATGATTTGATGGATTTTACCAAGAATAGTAGAAGAGCTTATTCCGTATCTTAAACGTGCTACTTGCATTGTTATAGTAGAGCCGCCTATTTTACGATTATTCTGTAAATAAGTAGAATAAAAAGCTTTGGCTAAAGAAACGGGGTTAATGCCGAAATGTTTGTAAAAATGTCTATCTTCATATAACAATACTGCTTCTATAAAACTTGCCGGTATTTCACTTATAGGTGTGAATATCCTATATTTATCGTCTTTAGAAAGCGAAATACGCATTAACTCGCCGCTTCGGTCAAATACTCTTTGTGAGAAGCTTATGTCTTTAAGCAATGGAGCAGGAGAAATAGCAAAATATAATATTATAATGCCGCTAATTGTAATAAAAAGTAATTTGGTTTTGAGAGACAATTTATGTACCTAGTAATTTGTTGTGTAGTTTTTGTGTTATTCTAGCTAGGAATGGCATTGTGTAACAATCATTATAAAGCATTTTAAAAATAATGAAAATTTTAATAATATAGCTTGCATGTATAGAAGTAATATCATATAATGCACCACAAGGCATTAATAAATTAACTAATCGTTAACAAAAATTAAACATTACGATTGCTATAAATATTAAATTATCATATAAAATCTACGCTACTATCCTACCTTATAACCCATCAATATAAATTTCTTGACATAATATTTTTTTCATGTATTATTATCTTTAATAACAAATTAAACATTAATATTTTAAGTAATTGTTAATATTTATTAAAGGGGAATTAGATATTATGACAAAAAATATAAATTCTAAACTTACAAAATTATTCTTACTTAGCTGTGCTAACGCGGCAATCATGACTGCTATGGTCCGAGAAGCAAGAGCAGATATAGAGATCTATGATATATTGAATCATACTCCTGAGTATGAAGCATTAGTCCCTGCACAAAAGCTTAATATTATAAGAGGGATTCAAGCTCGTGAAGATTTCGGCGATCTTTTTGATGATCTTATGCCAGGGGAAAGAAGATTATTCAATAACGAAATAATAGAAGTCAATAAACTTCAAGCAGCTGCTCCTGTACTTAACGGTGCTAGAGAAAGAAGAGAAGCACGTGCAGCCGGTGTTGAAGTTGTTGATTTAACAGGTAATACAGCAGTAGAAACAGGGCGTAACGAGCAAGAGATGGCTCTAGAAAATAGGCTTCAAGTATTAGAAATTCTTGCTAAAGCTGAAGGGGCAAATGCCGTAAGCGTTAACGATAAAATTAAAAAGGCTATACATTTTAATAACATAGAAAATTTAAATACACCTTTGGAACAGTTAAAATATATAGCTATGGCGGGCGGTGTAGATGCTAATGATAATTTAAAAGTTGTAAATAATTATGTTGAAGCCCCTTTAACAAAAGAAGCTTTTGAATATGTATTTTTTGGAGGTAATATTACTGACCCTACTGTAAGAGGTAAGGATACTTATGTTGATTATTATAAACCGGGGCAAAGTGATTTATTAAAAAAGTTTAAAAGTGTAGCGACTCCGGAAACAAAGCGTAAATTATTAAATCAATTTGAAAATTATGTTACTCAAAACTTAGTTGAACTTGAAGCTAACAAGTCTAATATTGCTACAAGACAGTCTATAATAAAACTAGCCGATCCTGCAAGATTAGTTACTTATTTAGAGAAAATGGCTGAATTAAAAACGTCATATATCGATAACGGTAAAATTAAGATAGTTAATGAAGAGGGTAAGTTACTTGATGAAGCCGGTTTAAAGAATTATAACAAGATTTTAAAAGATGCCGGTTTAATAACTAAGGATTTAGACGGTAAGAAAATGCAAGCATTGATAGATAATTTCGATGCTTTAACAATGAGTGATTTAGCACTTGTCCTAACAAAAACCGTAGGTGAAATAAAAACAGATAATGAGCGTTTAGTAGGGCTTAATAATACAATGCCACCGTTTCGGGGAGCAGGTGGTAGACCGGTTAGAAATTTAAATAATTTGGATGCGATAGCTGATCTTAGTCCTGAATTAAAATTAGCAGGTCATGATCTAAAAGCGAAAGAAGATGCAGTTGTAGTAGTAAGAGGACCTGCACCGGTTATAGGCGGAGCAGTTGAAGAAGTTCTTGTAGCTCCAAATACTGATGAAGGCACATTTCATAATGAGATGTATTTAGTTAAAAATACAAAAAATCCTGAAAAGCTAGAAGTAAGAACATTAGGAGCAGAAAATGATTTAGGAATTACAATAAGAACTCTATTAACTTTAGAAGAAAGAAAAGCTCCACATGAGTCTTTAGCATTATTTTCAGAAGCAAATCCTGACAAAGCACAATTAATTATAAAAGCTAAGGATATTTGGGATAGACTAAAAGATGATGATTTAATAAAGCAAACTTCAAGGCAAGCTTTAACTTTAAATAATAAAATAGCAAACGGTACATTTTTTGAAGAGTTGTTCAACGAAGAAGAGCATAATGCAATAAACCGTTTAAATTATACTTTTGGTAAATTACCGCTGGACTTACAAAATCATATTACGGCAAGAAGTAATGAAATAAAAATAAAAGATGAGTTGTAAGGTCAGAAAACAATTATATCAAGAATAGATTATATTGCTAAAAATGAGGCTGTTTTAGGAGCAAATTCTTTAAATAATGAAATAGAGAGAATTGTTGATAATTTTAATAGTTTAAAATTATCCAATGTACTAGATATTGCTCTTAATAAAGGAGATGTACGCGATAATATAGCCCTTACTCCTAAAGCAAACGAAGTAAATATTCAAGTAAATAATTGGATTAATAACAATATTGTTAATTTAACGTTGGATGATAGTTTAGGTAATGGAAAAGGTAAATTAGATAAAGCGGATTTAACATCTTTACAAAATAAAGCTGCCTCGGCAACATTATCAAAAATTTATGAAATAGGAGTTGATACTAAAGCTAAATTACTAAAAAAAGTTTTAGCCGATAATGCAGCTGATTTATCTAAAGCTTCTAAAAACATTACAGAGAAAAATATAACAGATGCCGTACAGAATAATTTCAATGCAAAAATGAAAGCTTTAACACCCGGTACTAAAGATTTCTCAAAAGAGCAAATTGTAAAATTTCTTAACGTAATAAGTGATGCGAAAATAGAAGCAGTATTAAAAGGAGTAAAAACAGCGAAAGCTGCTAGTATCCCTGTTGCTGCACCGATAATAGTGGTAGCAGGTGGACCACCACCGCCGCCACCGCCACCGCCTGTGAGAGTGGTAGGATATAATGGGCTTGGTATGGATGGTCTAGTTAGAAAGATGAATATTTTAAGCCTATCGAAAATCTTTTTCCTAAAAAACCCGATGCAGATGCAGGTGAAGTGGTTTATATTGCTCCTACTTCTGAAATAGGGATAAAATATGAAACTGCCGTTCAAGTTATAGCAGCTGCAGCTGATACTGAGTTTAAAAAAGAATTAGCAATAAAAACTAAAGGAAAAGAAAAACTAAAAGCATTAATTGTAGAGGAAGTTTTTGAGAAATATACAACTAAAAATGCAGATGCACTTGATGGTGATATAAATCAATTAGCTCAAGCTATAAAAGAAGGAACCAATATTGAGTTCATAGGTCCTAAAAGAGAAGTAGAAAGCGGTATAGATCAAGAAACAAGAAATCTATGTGTTAGAATGAATCAAGATGCAGGATTAATGCAGCAACTTAAAACGAATAATCCTAGGTTAGCAGCAATTATAGAAGCGGCAGCTGTAAATGAAGAAGAAGTTGCTACAAGACTTCCTGAGTCAGCAGCAGCACAAGCAGTAGCAAACGGAGACGTAAATTATGGCGGAGTAGTTGTAGTAGCTCCTGCTGCTGCTCCCGTAGCTCCCGTTGCCCCGTTAGTTTTACCGGCAGATCGTGAAGAGGAGGAAGAAGAGCTAATAGCTGCTCCGGTAGCACCGGCACCGGTAGTACCTGCTCCTGTGGTTGTGGATGCTGAAGCAGTAGCTGTTGAAGGAGACGATGTAGAAATGGAAGCTCCGGTAGTAGAAGAGCCAAGAGAAGAAGGCGGCGAAGTTGTTGAACGTCCTGTTATTTTTGCTGTTGCTGATTTAACACCTACTACCGGTGAATCGAGGTTTGAAGATACGACTGAATCAGAAGAAGAGCAAGAAAAAGTAGAACTAGCTGCACAAGAAGAAGTAAAGGAGGCAGAAGAAGCAAGAATTGCTGAAGCCGTAAGAGTTGAAGCTGCTGAAGTTGCAGAAATGCAAAATGCAGTAAAACAAGACGAAGAAATGATTGGAGAAATATATAATCCGATTCATGGTATTATCACTCAAATGAGCCGCAATATTATATCGCATAGAATGTTCCCTAGTGCTGCGGGTGATGAAGATGAGAAAGTGTTAGATAAAGGTCTTTGGATTGCAGGTACTATCGGTACTAATAAGAAGGGACTAGCGGTTATAGAGGTCATGCTTCAGGCGGTACTATAGGTTTTGACGTCGGTTCTGACAACTTTAAAGATTTAGTCGGTATTGCTTATACTAAACTAGATTCAAAGTTTAAATCTAGCGGTAGCAGGTCAAATACTACCGTTGATAGCCATATATTAGCTCTATATGGTCAAAAAGAGTTACCGAAAAACTTTATGATTCAAGCTATGTTTGCTTACAATCATAATATAGTAAAGAGTAAAATCAATCGTTTAGGTACTATTGCAATCGGTAAATATAAGAATAATAATTATAACTTTGAAACCTTATTAAGTTATAATCATCTTATGAATGGCGGTATTACTCTTATTCCAAATCTTGGTATAAGATACGGTCACTCTAAAGACGGTTCTTATCAAGAAAGCGATGTAGGTATTCAGCATTTGAGTATTGCTTCTAAAAAGCAGCATTTATGGAGCGGTATTTTAGGCACTAAGGTAGCTTTAGCCCCACAAAAGATAGCTGAAGGCTTTAAGTATTACGCCTGCACTTCAAGCTTCTGTAGAAAATTACTTTAACAATAAGAGTAAAAAGCTTAATGCTAAAGTAAAATGGAAAGATAGAGAAGTTAATGAAACTATCGCATTACCGAAGCAACCTAAAGTCGGCTATAATATCGGTGCTAGCGTTTTAACTGAAAAAGGTAATATAAGCGTGACTTTAGAGTATAACTGCCACTTACAGAAGCAATACCAAAGCCATCAAGGCTTTGTAAAATTGAAAGTGAAATTATAACAGTCAAAATCGTCATTGTGAGAGAAAACTGTAAGTTTTGATGAAGCAATCTAGTAACCTTTAATGTCATCCTGCGAGCTTGTAGCGGGAGCCAGTAAAAATACTAGTATTTTTTATTATATAGTTTTTTCAAGATAAAGCTTTCAAAAAAGCTTTAAAGTACTGGATTCCCGCCTACGCGGGAATGACATTGAATAAAAATTGTCTAGTACTATAGTTCAAGCCACGTGGTAATACGGCGGGTTCTGTTGTTTTTCTGGATACCGTGGACAAGCTACTAGATGACACCGAGTGTGTTTTCAGATCCACGCAGGCAATGCCTGCTCGCAATGACGATTAGATACCCACGCTAGCAATGCACTCTCAAGATTTATAAATAATACTTATTACTCGTCTCTTACTACTAAAACTGATATATCTGAATGACGGACGATTTTAGAAGCATTAGGTCCAAGCATATAATCTTTTAATTGTAGTCTGACTGCAGAGATTATTATTAAATCGGCTTTAATTTCATTAGAGTGCTTAATTATTTCATCATAAACGGCACCGTTACCTATATAATAATCTGTTTCAATTTCATCAGGAATATATTGTTTGATAAGCTCTTTAATTTGAGTCTGATACTTTTCTTTTTTCTCCGTTTTCCAATTTTTAGGTAAATAATCTTCAAACATTTTCGTACCGAATTCAGGAATTACATACATAAAATGTAATTTTGCTTGAAAGTTCGTTGCAAGCATTAAAGCCTTAGAAAGAATACCTTTTATAGATTTTTTATCATTTAAATCTATAGGTATAAGTATATTTTTAAATATAGTATTTTCAGACATAAGATATTGTTAGTTTTTATTTCTTACTGAATCATGTTTTGGTAGAACAAAATTTTTAGTATCGGCAAAATAGTTAATATCGAGGTTATTTAATAAGTAATTAGAAAGTTTAAAATTTGCTACGTTTCTATGAAAAGCTCCGATAAATTTATCTAAAATATCACGATTCGCCTCATCTCTAGTTACTAGGATTGCGGATACTTTTACTGTAGTTTGATCATCGGTAATCTCTGGATATAAGCCCTTGTGAAGTATAGCTTTATGAAACGCTCTATTTTGTTTTATTAATTCTGCTATTTTGTCATTTTCAATTGAAACGAAATCAACTTCACACTTATTAGCTATTAAATTTACTAAGGGGTTAGAGTGTCCAACCATCATTATTATGGCATCTATTTCCTTATTACAGAATTTGTCAATAGAATCTTCATAATTAATGTGTAGCTCTTCAGGTTCTTTAGAAAATTTATATAAAGAACGTATGGCATCATAAGTAATATTACTACTGGAAAATGCCGGACCGTTAGTTATTTTTTTTCCGTCAATATCAGCAAAAACTTTTATTTTATCCTCATCTTTTACAATAACCGTAAAAAACTCATCATGTAGATTAAGTACCTGACGTAAATTTTGCATTTTTTCTTGATCGTGATAATAACCTATGCCCTCATATGCTTCTACTGCAATATTAGCTTGCACTAGAGCTAAATCAATTTTGCCTTGTTGTAATAATTTTAAATTTTCTATACTGCCGTTTGTTGCAACAACTTCACATTTAATATGTTCATTATTTTTATCATCATTTGTAATAGTCTTGCATAAATCAAGTCCAATAGCATAATATCCTTTTAAAATAGAGCCGGTACCGATTTTAATGACTTTTGGAGCAGCATAAATATTACTACAAATAAGAAATATGCTAATAATAGTAGCTAGTTTAAAATTATTCATAAAACTAATTTGAATTATTTTCGGTGTTTTGGTCTTCTTTATGTTCACCAAGTTTTAGTTCTAATAAATTAATAGAACCGATATTTATTCCTTTATCTGAAAACTCAATATCAAACTTAGCTTTTTCTATATTGTTGTAAGCCGAATTTACATCATTTTGATCTATATTTAATTGCTCGTCGGAAGCTTTATTAATTGCTTTAGCAATAATTGTTTTAATTATTTTCTTAGAAAAAATAATATTATTCGTTAATAATTTATCAACTATGGAATTATAATTTTCCAGCTCAAAATATAGTTTTCCTTCCGGTAATTTATTGGCAAAGAATTGTAAAGCACCGTTTAAATTAACTTTAGAATCATTATCACAAGTAAAAATAAATCTTTCTATATTAAAATTTTGTAAAATAGCTGAATCTTCTCCGTCTTCAGCAAATTTTAAAGAAGCAGCAATATCTAAATTAGCATTTTTAAAATTCAAAATATCTTTTTCTGAATAATAATTCATATTTAAAAATAAGGATATATTTTCCTCAGTTGCTAAATTCTGTTTTCTTAATAAGAAATGCTAAATCATTAATTTTAAAGATTTCTTGATTATCTTTAAATATCGATAATGCTTTATTATTTAACTGAATTGATTTTAATATTTCTTTTAAATTATCATCTTTTGATATTTTATATAAAGGTTTATTAAATTTTCCTATACCTTTTATATCATAATCGCTGCGTACATCATAGGTAAATGTTTTATCGCCGTAATTATCGACTTCTCTAATAAAAGGACCGAAATTAAGAGCGGCTCTTTTAGTACTAAAAGCTATATTTAGGACAATATTTTCACTAGTAAATTCTTTAGAATTTACATGATCAATTAATTTTACTTTAGGATCCGTTACGGTAATTTTCCAATTAAAAGGATAGCCTGAAAACTTAACTGCATTATAAGATATTTTAAGATTATCGGATTCAGAATTCTTAATTAAACTTACAACGTTATTTTTATAGTATATGCAGTTGCAAACCATATTATAGTAAAGGCTAAAAACACAAAAAGAAGTATTTTACGTATCACTTTTTTAATCCATTATAATTTTATATTACGAGTAGCAGAAGGAAGGCGTACTTTTATGCCGTCTAATTCTTCGGTTAAAATAATTTGGCATCCCAATCTAGAAGTATCGGTAAGACCGAAGGCTAAGTCAAGCATATCTTCCTCTGCTTCCGTAGGTTTTTTTAATTTGTTGTAAAATTCTTCTTCTAAAATAACGTGACAAGTAGCACAAGCAAGCGATCCTTCACAAGCTCCCTCAAGGTCTAGATCGTTACTATGGGCAATTTCTAAAATGGAAAGCCCTATAGGTGCTTCTACAGTTTTTTCTTCTCCATCATTTACAATAAATGTTACTTTTATTTTTCCTGACATTCTTCTTATTTTTCCTTATCTAAATTAGTTCGATTATATATAATATATTATATATAACTGAGGCTATTTAATTTGATTGATATTTTTGCCTTTTAGCAAATCATTAATTATTATATTAAGCTTTGTATTCATAGATTTTTTTATTTTGGATTTAAATTCTTTAATAGAATTGTTAATTAAGATCCGATCTCTAGCGTGTGCGGCTTCTTTTATATTATCTAATAAAGAATTAATTATAGATATCTCACTTTCCGATAATAAAGCTGTTAATTCTGCTATAGCACGTTCTATGCTAAAGATTAAAGCCTCTGCTTCAATTATTGCTTCTTGTAATAATCTTGTAGTATAATCTATTTTAGCATTTTTATAAGCGTTTTCTAACATAATATCAATCTCCGTTTTATCAATACCGTGATTTGGCTTTACTTCTATAGTATGTGATGTATTGCTGATTTTCTCATAAGCAGAAACGGATAATATACCGTCTGCATCAATAGCAAAAGTAACTTCGGCTCTAATATTTCCTGCTTTCATAGGAGGAAGTCCCTTTAACTCAAATCGAGCCAAGCTACGGCAATCTACAGCCATTTCACGTTCGCCTTGCAATATATGAAATTGTATACCGGTTTGATTATCGGCATAAGTCGTAAATTCTTTTACTACCGAAATAGGAATCGGAGTATTACGCATAATGATTTTTTCAACTATACCGCCATATAATTCCATACCCAGCGATAAAGGTACTACATCAATCAATAATGAATTTGTATGGGGTGCTATTAAATTTTCTGCTTGTAATGCAGCCCCCCATACAACTGCTTTATCAGGATCAATATCTGATAGAATATCTACTTTAAATGCTTTATATAATCCGTCTTTTATTAAAGGAATGCGGGTTGCACCTCCTACTAAAATAATGCCGTCTATATTTGGATTTCCTGCTTGTTCTAAACATTCTTTAGCTATATTGACAGTACGTTCTACTAAAGGCAAAATTAATTGCTCTAATGTTTGCTTATTAATTGATATATTATCATTATTAAAACTATCTTTATATGTTAAAGTTTCTTTTGCTTTTTTTGCAAGTTGTAAAGTATCTATAGAATTAGGTAAATCAAATTTATTGCAAAGATATTGTGTAATTACTACATCTATATCGTCGCCACCAAACATATTATCGCCGTTTGTTGCTATAACTTGAAAAATGCCTTCTTGTATATTAAGAATAGATACGTCAAAAGTGCCGCCGCCTAGGTCATATACTAAATAACAGCCTTTTTGATTTTTGTTTAAGCCGTAAGCATAGGCAGCTGCAGTAGGTTCGGCAATTAGCCTTAATACTTCAAAACCTGCTATTTTAGCCGCAAGCATTACTTCGCCTCTTGCTGCATCGTTAAAATGTGCAGGTACGGTTATAACTGCTTTAGTTATATTAGTCTTTAATTGTTCTTCTGCTTGATTTTTTAGGTAAATAAAAACTTCTGCTGCAATCTCAGGAATTCGCATCTTCTGATTAGCAAAATTTAGCTTAAGCTCACTACTATAGTCAATTGATTTGGACTCACGTACCTCGTTACTCGTCGCTCTCCTATTAGTTATATGCTCTACCCTCGGCTCCTTGTATCCAAATCCAACTGAATTGACTATATCTATGTCGATATAATCTTTAACTAGAGAAAAAAGTGCCGTAGTATTCAGAATTTCTTTTAATGTTTTACCGAATAGTCTTTTAATAGAACGCAGCCCTTTATTATTACCTATTATAAAATTTTCGTTTGTAAAATCTATAGTAGTTGGGATTAGTTCTTTATCATCTCTAGATTTAATAACTTTAACTTTTCTATTAGTTGCAATAGCTATTAATGAGTTAGTAGTGCCAAAATCGATACCGACTGCTATTTGCCGTTCTTGCTTAAAATCAGCTTGCTCCGGTTCCCTAATTTCTATTATTTGCATGATTTTATTTTTTCTTGCAGTTTATGCAGCAATGTCCCAATATATTTAAGCTTGCTAGTTTTTATAGTTGCGTCTGATAGATTTTGTTCTTCAAAAGCTTGTTTTAAAGAATCAATCTCAAGCTTTTTCATTAATTCATATTTGTCTTTTATTTTTTCTAAATCACTAAATAAGATTGTATTTTCGATTATTTCCATTTCATCCCAGAATATGCTTAATTCTAGAAGCGAAAGTAAACTACGTGTCTTTTCGTCATTCAAATTTATATTTTGCAAAAGCAGCATATATTCAGCACGCTTTAAGGCATCTTTAAGAGTAGAGTAAGCATTATTTAATTCAGCCGCAGTAATTAGATTTTGTTCCTTTTCCTGCAAAGTTTTTGCTTTATCGGGATGATATTTTACCTGCATAGCAAAATATTGCTTTTCTAATATCTTTAAATCAATATTATAATCTTGCGGAAGTCCTAATAATTGAAAATAATTTTGCACTGTATAATTTTATATTATTTTAGATTTTGTTGCATGGCTCATTTATATCATTCCCGCGAAAGCGGGAATCCAGCATAAAGCGAGCTTTTGCTGTATTTATTTATATTTTTTTCTGGATTCCCGCTTTTAGCTAGGAATGACATAATCCATGCAGCGATATCAATTTTTCAAATTAAACGAGTATACATTAAAAATTTAAAAAATACAATTATGGAAGTAGATCTATTACATTTTGAAAAAAAATATCATAACTATATTGTAGCAGGTATAGATGAAGCAGGTAGAGGACCGCTAGCAGGTCCGGTAGTAGCAAGTGCCGTTATAATAGATAACACTAATATTATACCGGGCATTAAAGATTCTAAAAAACTTTCTAAAAAGAAAAGAGAATTACTATATGAACAAATAACTAGTAATTATGTTTGGGCAACTGCTATTATTTCTCATACCGAAATTGATGAAATTAATATATTAGAAGCAACTAAAAAAGCTTGCTCTATTGCTTCGGCAAATCTTAGCCTTAAGCCGGAAATAGTTTTAGTTGACGGTAATATGCAGTTTAATGATGAAAGATTTGTTAGTATAATTAACGGTGATAATCTATCGTTATCGATTGCTGCGGCTTCTATTGTTGCAAAAGTTACTAGGGATCGTTTGATGCTAGATTTAAGTACTGAATTCCCACAATATTTATGGCATAAAAATTCCGGCTACGGCACTCGTGAACATATCGAAGCTATTAATATACACGGCCTATCACCTTATCATAGGAGGAGTTTTAGGTGTTGTTAATGGTATGGACCTGTGCGGTGTTCGATGTCATTCCCGCGGAAGCGGGAATCCAGAAAAAAGCATAAATATAGCAAGTTTTTGAAATTAAAAGCTCGATTTATCTCGCTTTACTATGGATTCCCGCTTCCGCGGGAATGACATCAATTTAACTCAACTCAAGTGCTGCCTCTTCTAGAGTTTTTAGCTGATCATGAAGTTTGGCGGCTTGTTCAAATTCAAGATTACTTGCGGCTTTAAGCATGTCTTTCTTTAATTTTTCAATATGGGCTTTTAACTTAGCAGGGTTATCAAATAAAGTATGAGCTTGTTTTTTATCAAGCTTACTATCAACTTTCTCAAGTTCTGCTAAAGTATGGATAGCACGGTTAATAGTCTTTGGAATTATGCCGTGTTTTTCATTATATTCTTGTTGAATTTGCCTTCTACGCAATGTTTCACTAAGAGCTTTATCGATAGATTTAGTCATTTTATCAGCATAAAGTATAACTCTGCCCTCACTATTTCTTGCAGCTCTTCCGATTGTTTGTATTAACGATACTTCAGACCGTAAAAATCCCTCTTTATCTGCATCAAGTATAGCAACTAAACCGCATTCAGGGATATCAAGCCCTTCTCGAAGTAAATTAATACCGACTAAAATATCGATAGTACCTTGTCTTAAATCTCGTAAAATCTCGATACGCTCAAGCGTATGAACGTTAGAATGTAAATAAGAAGTTTTATATTTTAGCTCCTGCAAATAGGCGGTTAAATCTTCTGCCATTTTTTTAGTTAAGGTGGTGACTAGAACACGAAAACCTTTAGCTATAGTGGCTTGAATCTCGCTAATTAAATCCTCAACCTGATTGGTGGCCGGCTTTATAATACATTCGGGATCAAGCAGTCCCGTAGGTCTGATAATTAACTCTACAACCGTGCCTCCGGTTTCTTCTAGCTCAAACGGTCCCGGGGTTGCTGATACAAAAACGGTTTGCGGTCTAAATTTTTCCCATTCTTCAAATTTTAAAGGTCTGTTATCAAGAGCAGAAGGCAGACGAAACCCATGCTCTACCAATACTTCTTTCCTTGCTCGATCGCCGTTATACATCGCTCTAATTTGCGGTACGGATACGTGGCTTTCATCAACAAATAATAACGCATCTTCCGGCAAGTACTCGAATAATGTCGGTGGCGGCTCACCGGCATTACGGCCGGTAAAGAATCTCGAATAATTTTCAATGCCTTTACAGCTGCCGGTTTCTGTCAGTATTTCAAGGTCATATTGAGTACGTTGATTTAGCCTTTGCGTTTCAAGCGGTTTATCTTGCGACTTTAAGAACTCTAAGCGTTTTTGTAACTCCTCCTCAATACCTGATATGGCACTATTTACAGTTTCTTGCGGCATCACAAAGTGCGAATTACCAAAAACCATAGCTTTATCGAGTTTAGCAAGTTTTTCGCCTGTTAGGGGATCGAATTCGTGTATATATTCGAGTTCATTACCGAAAAACGATAAACGCCAAGCTTTATCACTATAATGTGAGGGGAAAATATCGATATTGTCGCCTTTAACTCGAAAACAGCCACGCTCAAACCCGATATCGTTACGCTCATATTGTAGATTTATCAAATCGTTTAATAGTTTATCACGAGGGTAGCTTTTACCAGGTTCTAGATTAACCGTCATATGATAATATAAATCAGGAGAGCCAAGCCCGTAAATACAGGAAACGGAAGAAACTACTATAACGTCACGACGCTCTAATAATGATCTTGTAGCGGAATGACGCATTAAATCAATCTGCTCGTTAATTGATGAATCCTTTTCTATAAAAGTATCGGTACGTGCTATATAAGCTTCGGGCTGGTAGTAATCATAATATGAGACAAAATACTCAACGGCGTTCTTTGGAAAAATCGACTTCATTTCTGAATAAATTTGAGCAGCTAAAGTTTTATTATGTGCCATTATCAGAGTAGGGCGATTAGTTCTCTCTATAATATTCGCCATAGTAAAAGTTTTGCCTGACCCTGTAATACCAAGCAACATTTGTGAGCGTTTTTTACTATTTAACCCTGCTATAATTTCATCTATTGCTTTTGGTTGATCGCCTGCCGGTTTATATTCTGAGATAATAGAAAAATTATTCATGTATTTTTACTTGCTTTAAAAACTATAGTTTAAGATAATATATTAAAATCTAACAAAAAAATATAATATTATGAATAAAGCTATATTACACACAATTATTATTTATACTCTCGCTAGTTGTCCTTATTGTATAAAAGCTAAAGCATTGCTTGATGAGAAAAATGTTGTTTATGAGGAAATTGAAGTAAGTAATTTTACTCAGGAAGAGAAAGAAAAATTTATTAAGAAATCCGGTGGAAAAAAGACCGTCCCGCAGATATTTATAGATAATATACATGTTGGAGGTTGTGATGCTCTGTTTGATCTTGAAAAAGAGGGAAGGCTAGATAAGTTGCTGGAAGGGCAACCGAAGAAGACTTCACCTGCAGCCGGGGCGTAATTAATAAAAACGTCATTGCGAGCGACCGTAGACAATACCATATGTCATTCCTGCGTATATTGGTCCTCCCATTGTCATCCCGCGACTTGATCGCGGGATCCAAAAAAATATACAAGCAACTTGTGTTATAAAATGAAAGAATATTACGTTTATATACTTTCTAATAAATGTAATGGTACGTTGTATGTTGGTGTTACTTCTAATATTATAAGGCGTATTTGGCAACATAAACAGAAGTTCACAAAAGGTTTTACCACAAAATACGATATAGATAAATTAGTTTATTTTGAGCAGTTTAATGATGTAAACCTTGCAATTGGTCGTGAAAAACGTTTAAAAGAATACAAAAGAAAATGGAAGTTAGATTTAATTAATTCTAGTAATCCTGATTGGAAGGATTTATACGAAGAATTTTTAAAGTAAATTTTTGGATACCGCGATCAAGTCGCGGTATGACACTGAATAACAATGCCTAACCACAACAATCATAAAAATTCATTCTATTTACTTTTACCATATTTATGGCCTGCGAATTTTGATATACGCCTGCGTATTGTTACTTCTCTTATTTGCCTAGTCATAGCTAAAGTAATAAATATTTTCGTTCCGATTGTTTATAAATATATAATAGACGGGCTGAATAAAAATTTTGCTCTTTCGGTTATTATAGGAATTATTCTTGCATATGGCGGAACTAAAATATTGGTACAAATATTTAGTGAGCTGCGAAATATCATTTTCTCAAAAGTAGGACATCAGGCGACTCGCTTAGTTGCTCTGAATGTCTTTAAGCACATGCATAATTTAAGTATGCGTTTTCATATTACCCGGAAAACAGGAGGCTTAAGTAGGTCAATAGAGCGTGGTACTACAGGTATTGAAGCAATATTACGTTATTCATTATTTAATATTTTTCCGACAAGCCTAGAGATAATCCTTGTAAGTGGAATGTTATGGTATGTTTACGGTATTTGGTTTTCTGTCACTATTTTAATAACGATGATAGTTTATGTTGTTTATACTTTCAAGATCAGTACTTGGCGAATTTCGTTCGTAAGAGAAGTAAATAAAAGTGATAACACCGCTAATAATATTGCAATAGATAGTTTACTAAATTTTGAGACTGTTAAATATTTCGGTAATGAAGAATATGAGGCAGTAAGGTTTAATGAGGCCTTGCAAACTTATGAAGAATCTTCTACTAAAATCACTAACAGCCTATCGATTTTAAATATCGGGCAGGATGTTATAATATCTTTAGGGCTTGTTAGCCTTATGATACTTTCGGCAAATGCTATTAATCAGAATAAAATGACCGTAGGCGATTTAATAATGGTTAATACTTACTTGTTTCAGTTATCAATTCCGCTTTCAATACTTGGCTTTGCTTATAGAGAAATTAAAAACGCCCTAGTTAGTATGGAAGATATGTTTAAACTACTCGACATACCGGCAGAAGTAGAGGATGCCGTGGATGCTAAGAAGCTTATTATATCAAAAGGTGAGGTTAGTTTTGAGAATGTTAGCTTTGCTTATAATCAGGAACGTCCGATTTTGCATAATATAAGTTTTACGATTAAGAGCGGTAAAACTTTAGCGGTGGTAGGTAGTAGCGGGGCAGGGAAATCAACTATATCACGTTTGCTGTTCAGATTTTACGATATTAATAGCGGTAGCATTACTATAGATAATCAAAATATACGAGAAGTTACTCAAGGCTCGCTACGTAAATCTATCGGGATTGTTCCGCAAGATACCGTACTATTTAACGATACGATATATTACAACATCGCATACGGTAATAACGCAGCAAGCTATGACGAAGTTATAGCAGCCTCAAAAAATGCTCATATTCATGAGTTTATTAGCACCCTGCCCGAAGGGTATGAAACCCAGGTAGGCGAGAGAGGCTTAAAACTTTCGGGGGGTGAAAAACAGCGTATAGCGATTGCAAGAACGTTACTCAAAAATCCGTCAATATATGTTTTTGATGAGGCAACAAGTTCGCTTGATACTAAAACCGAAAAGCTAATTCAAGTAAGCCTTAAAGAGATCTCGGCACGCCATACTACCCTTATCATTGCCCATAGACTATCAACTATTATCGATGCAGACGAGATTATCGTTTTAGATAACGGCTATATAGTAGAACGAGGCAACCATAAAACCTTGCTACAGCACAAAGGCTATTACGCAGAACTCTGGTATAAACAGCAGGAAGAGGAGCATTCTTAAAATTTATCATTATCTGTCATCCCGTGGCTTGACCACGGGATCCAGTTAAAAATACTAGATTTCTGCTTTCGCAGGAATGACATCGGTAGCTTAAAACAATGCCACGATTATAAATACAAGCAATCCTTGAAAGAAATTTATTATGTCTCTATAATTAAATATAATTCATTAAATTTAAGGCTAAGTAATCGTGACTGATCAAAATTTTTCTAATTTAGTACCGGTAAATATCGAAGATGAGATGAAATTATCTTATCTTGATTATGCTATGAGTGTTATAGTAAGTAGAGCTATACCGGATGTTCGGGACGGCTTAAAGCCGGTGCATCGCCGAATTATCTATTCCATGCATGAAGCCGGTAATCATGCCAGCAAACCTTATAGAAAATCTGCAAGAATAGTCGGTGACGTGATGGGTAAATACCATCCGCACGGTGACAGTGCTATTTACGACTCGTTAGTACGTATGGCACAAGATTTTTCCTTGCGTTTACCGCTTGTAGACGGGCAGGGTAATTTCGGCTCGATGGACGGTGATGCGGCAGCGGCAATGAGATATACCGAATCTCGAATGGCCAAAGTTTCGCATAAGCTTGTGGAGGATATCGATAAAGAGACTGTCAGCTTTAACCCTAATTACGATGGTTCTGAAGAAGAGCCTTCCGTACTTCCTGCAATGTTTCCCAATTTATTGGTTAACGGTAGCGGAGGTATTGCGGTTGGTATGGCAACTAATATCCCGCCTCATAATCTTGGTGAGGTTATCGATGCGTGCTGTTTATATATAGATAATAATGATATAGAAATATTAGATTTACTCGAAGTCGTTAAAGGACCGGATTTTCCTACAGGTTCAATGATTTTAGGCATTAGCGGTATTAGAACGGCATATCTTACCGGTAGAGGTAGTATCATTATGCGAGGTCGAGCCGAGATTGAGAATATCGGTAATAGCCGTCAAGCAATTATTATTACCGAAATACCGTATATGGTAAATAAAGCAAGGCTTGTTGAAAAGATTGCTGAGATGGTTAAAGAGAAACGTATTGAGGGTATAAGTGATTTACGTGACGAATCGAATAAAAACGGTGTAAGGATTTTTATTGAGTTAAAGAAAGACGTAGTTGCGGAAGTAGTCTTAAATCAAATATACGCATGTACGCAGCTACAAACTAGCTTCGGTGTTATTATGCTTGCTCTTAAAGACGGGCTACCGAAAGTGATGAATTTGAAAGAAGTAATTGCAGCTTTCGTTAGTTTTAGGGAAGTGGTAATTACTAACCGTACTATATATTTGCTAAATAAAGCAAGAGATAGAGCTCATATTTTATTAGGGTTAACCATTGCCGTTAGTAATATCGATGAAATAATACGTATTATCAAAGCTTCAAATGATCAAAATGCAGCCAAACAGGAATTAATGGCACGCAGCTGGGATGCGTTAAATATTCTACCGCTTGTGAAGCTAGTTGATGATAAAGCAATGTTAAATGAGCAAGGCAAATGTAGCTTTACTGAGGTGCAAGCTAAGGCAATCTTAGAAATGAGATTACAACGTCTAACCGCTATGGAGAAAAATAAGCTTGAAGAGGATTTAAAGAACCTAGCTACGGAAATTGCCGAGTACCTTAATATACTTAGCTCTCGCACAAGGTTACTTGAGATTTTAAAGGAAGAGCTAATTAAAGTTAAAGAAGAATTTGCGACTCCTCGTCTTACTTCAATTGAATTCGGCGAATTTGATCAAGATATAGAAGATTTAATTCAGCGTGAAGAAATGGTAGTAACCGTAACGCTTGGTGGGTATATTAAGCGTGTACCTCTAAGTAGCTATCGTTCGCAAAAACGCGGCGGTAAAGGAAGATCAGGGCTTTCAATGCGTGATGAAGATATTACCACGCAAGTTTTTGTCGGTAGTACTCATACGCCAATGTTGTTCTTCTCAAATATCGGTCAGGTTTATAGTTTAAAACTATATAAATTACCTTTAAGTAATCCGCAAGGTAAAGGAAGACCAATGGTTAATATATTACCGTTGAAAGAAAATGAGCATATTACGAATATTATGCCGCTACCTGAAAATCAGGATGAGTGGGATAATTTAAATATTATGTTTGCAACTGCTAAGGGTAACATCAGAAGAAGCGATTTATTAGATTTCAAAAAGATTCAGTCGAACGGTAAAATTGCTATTAGGCTTGATGAGGACGATAAATTAATAGACGTAAAACCATGTAAAGAAGACGAGCATATTTTACTTGCCACCAAAGCCGGTAAAGCTTTAAGATTTCCTGTTGAATCGCTGCGTGTTATTAAGAGCCGTACTTCCGACGGGGTGCGAGGTATGAAGCTTGCTAAAGAGGATTCCGTAATTTCTATGACTGTGCTTAAAGGCATTAGCAGTACAAAAGAGGATAGAGATGCTTATTTAACAGTGCCATGGGAAAAAAGGCTTGAGATTGCTAAAGGTGAGGAGTTTAACCTCAAAGAGTTAGGTGTAACTTTGACTGCAGATTCTATTTTAGAAATGGCAAATTCCGAAGAATTTATCTTGACGGTTACAGAGAACGGTTTCGGTAAAAGAAGCTCGGCTTATGGTTATAGAATTACTGACCGTGGCGGCAGCGGTATAATCAATATGGATATTAACGACAAAACCGGTTTAGTCGTCGGTGTTATGCCGGTTAAAATGGATGATGAGCTAATGCTGATCACCAATAGCGGTAAGTTAATTCGCTGTAAACTTGAGTCAGTGCGTATTACGGGACGTAACACTAGCGGCGTAATCCTATTTAAGCTAGATGACGGTGAAAAAGTCGTATCTGTCTCTTTAATTGCTGAAACTTCTGAAAACGAAGAAGATAGTGAGTTAGAGAAAGAGGGTTTAGAGCAATCTGAAGAGGTGTATCGGTTGTTACGAAGATAGGTAAATGCTCGTTTTATGTCATTCACGCATGGCATTGGCGTTGTTGCATAGCTCGTTTATGTCATTCCCGCGTAGGCGGGAATCCAGTAAAAAAACATAAATACGGCAAGTTTTTAAAATTAAAAGCTCGATTTATCTCGCTTTATGCTGGATTCCCGCCTACGCGGGAAGGCATTGTTGCGTGGACCGGTAAAACCCACTGTGTCACCCCGTGGCTTGACCACGGGGTCCATAAAAACAATAAATATAATAATTTTAACTGGATCCCGTGGTCAAGCCACGGGATGACAATCGAAAAATTGTTTCATCAAATTACTTTGTGATTTTCCTCGCAATGACGTTAATTTATTAACTACTCTGCTTTTAGTTAGCAATACCTCCCAAAGAACTTCTAGAAAAGTATTGCAACACTAATTTTTCTCTCTATAATAACTGTATATTGAATTTATGAATATGCAAATATTAACTTTCCAGTCTTTCTTTACTACTACAACCGGTTCAAGCCGGTAACAATATCTCTATATCTTTCTTTTAATTATATCCACCCCTTTAAATTAACTAATTATTATTAGGTAAGTTTTATGTTTCGTAAAATGCCACTTATTTTAATGGCTATTATTATAGCTATCATATTATTCAACCCACTAATGAGTTTAGAAGTAAAAAGGTTATTATATTCAATAAGTCTATCTATTAAATCTATAATTGGATTATTTCTTCCTTTAATTATTTTTGGCTTACTTTTTAAATCTGTTGTAATGCTAGCCAAAGATGCAACACGTATAGTTTTCTTAATATTATTACTAGTATGTGGGTCTAATTTTTGTTCTACTTTCATAAGTCATTATGTAGGTATATACATATATCAATTCGATTTATCAATGATCTCTCCTATAGAAAATGATAGTTTAAAGCCTTTATGGTTACTTAATTTTCCTAATATTATTTCTAATGATAAAATCTATTTAGTAGTATTATCTTAGGCTTTATATCCTCAAAATTTTGTGCTGAGATTGCAATTGGATTGGCTTTCAAGATAGAAGCATTTGTTGCAAAAATATTGCGATTGTTTATCTATATAATTCCCTTATTTATAATGGGCTTTATCGTAAAACTACAGTTTGATGAAGTATTAGGTATAATTATTAAAGATTATATGTTCATTTTTGGGACAATCGCATTTGCTCAGTTTGGCTATATCTTTCTTGCTTATTTTATTTTAAGTAACTGTCGAATTAAGGAATTCATAGCTAGCCTCAGTAATATGATGCCAGCGTCTATAAGTGGATTTAGTGCTATGTCTAGTGTTATAAGTATGCCACTTAGTATAATAGGAGCGGAAAATAATACAAATAATAAAGCACTCGCTCGTACCGTTGTACCAATAACAGTAAATATTCATCTTGTTGGCGATTGTTTCGCTATACCGATTTTAGCTTATGCTATACTAAAAAGTTATGGATTAGCTGAGCCTACTTTATTTAATTATCTTATTTTTGCTTTTTATTTTGTATTGGCAAAATTTTCAGTAGCCGCAATACCAGGTGGAGGAATTATTGTAATGCTTCCTATACTTGAACAATATCTAGGTTTTAATACTAATATGATGTCTCTGATTACAGCTCTTTATATCTTGTTTGATCCTATGATCACTTGTGCTAATGTTTTAGGAAATGGTGCTTTTGTTAAACTGATAGATAATATATATAGTGTAACTCAGAAAGCTTAGATTAGGTTTCTCAAAATACTCTAGGTTCTTGCGTGCGGAAAATTAAATTATTTGTATTTTTAGATATTTTTAAGCGGAAATTAATAAGAACGCAAGAACCTAATATCTCTTTTTCTTTTAAAGTAATTGTTGAATTATCTATATTTGATAAATTAGATATTTGTGTTCCTAGAATTGTTATTTTTTGTGAAGAATTAGTTAATTTTTGAACTGGAACTCAAATATTAATTAGATAATTGATTTAAAAGAGAAAAAGCATATAATCTTTGTGTAGGAAATTATATATTGAGTAATAAATTATGATGTGGTTATTAATTGCGATTGGTTTAACCGTTTCGGTTCTTATTATAGGGGTAGTGTCGATGGCTATCGGAGGAAAGTTTGATAAGAAATTTAGTTCAAAGTTAATGACTTTAAGAGTTTTTTTTCAGGCAGTTGCTATATTGTTATTGATTATAATATATTTTTATAAAGTTAATTTATAAATGCCTGAAAATAACTCAAAAGCTACTTAATCGATTTCTCTAATTTCTTCGCGTAATTCTTCCCATTTGTCTAAAATTTCTTCTAATGTAACTTCTTCGACTTTTTTCTTTTCATCTTCAAAGTCCTTTAAATCTCTAATCAGTTTCTCTAGCTTTAATAATGAAATTTTTTTTTCATTATACTGATCGCTACAATGTTCTTCGAGTTGTTCGGCAATTTCTTCAATATCACCCCAATGCATTGCTATTCCTCCTTAATTTTATGCAAGCCTTATTTATTAACATGTTATCTGATATTTGCTATTATTTTTTACTAAATATTATTAATTCGACAAATTATTGCAAATAGGTGAGTTTATTATGCAACTATTGCCGGAATTAGGCAGGTTTGCTTTCTTTACATTTTGGTGGTTTTATGGTATATTAAAATAAAATATTAAGATTTAATTATGTCAATATTACCGATAGTAACGGCACCTGATGAAAGATTAAAGCAGAAATCTCAGCCGGTTTTAGAGTTTACAGATCAAACACGAAAATTTATGGATGATATGCTTAAAACTATGTACCATGAAGACGGTGCAGGGCTTGCAGCAGTACAAGTAGGGGTATTGAAACGTATTTTAGTAATTGATATGAAAGATCATGATCCGGTAGAAAGACCAAAGGATTTTTATCCGCTTTTTATAGTGAATCCTGAAATAATAGAAAAATCAGAAGAGCTAATTACAGCTAATGAAGGTTGTATCTCAGTACCGGAGCAACGTATTGAGGTGGCAAGACCGGAATCTATAAAGATTAGGTATTTAGACTATCATGGTAAATCACAAGAGCTTAAAGCAAATGATTGGCTTGCAAGAGTTATCCAGCATGAGTATGATCATTTAGAAGGTAAGCTTATGATTGATTATTTAAGTAATTTAAAACGAGATGTAGTACTTCGTAAGCTTAAGAAACTCAAAAATAATATAGTGTGAAAGTAATCTTTATGGGAACGCCTGAATTTGCTGTTCCTGCTCTTAAAAAACTTATAACTCATCACGAAGTTAAAGCTGTTTTTACACAGCAACCTAAAGCTAAGGGTAGAGGACTTAACTTAGCTAAATCTCCAATACATCAATTAGCATTTGAGCATCAAATTTCTGTTTATACTCCTTCTACTCTTCGTAATGATGAAATAATAAATCTAATTAATAAAGTTAATGCTGATATTATAGTTGTTATTGCATATGGTTTTATTGTGCCTAAAGCTATATTAGAAGCTAAAAAATACGGCTGTCTTAATATCCATCCATCCGATTTGCCTCGTCACAGAGGAGCGGCTCCTCTGCAGCGTACTATTATAGAGGGTGATCGGAAAAGTAGCGTATGTATTATGCGTATGGATACAGGGCTTGATACAGGTGATATATTGATGAAAGAAGATTTTGATTTAGAAGAAAGGACAACATTGGAAGAATTGCACAATAAATGTGCTAATTTAGGATCTGAATTACTAATAAAAACACTTGCAAATATCGATAATATAGTACCGATAAAACAGTCAAGTGATGGCGTTACGTATGCTCATAAATTAACTAAAGAAGAAGGAAAAATTAATTGGCATGAATCCGCATATAAAATAGATTGTAAAATAAGAGGAATGAATCCCTGGCCCGGAGCATATTTTAGTTATAATGATAAAATAATTAAAATCCTTGAAGCAGAATATTTAAATGCGGAGCATCACTTTACTTCCGGCACCGTTATTAGCGATAAGCTGGAAATAGCTTGTGGAAGCGGTATATTACGAGTGAAAAAACTTCAGCAAGAGAGTAAAAAAGCTTTGAATATAGAAGAATTTTTACGTGGTACAAATATTTTAAAAGATACAATATTAAAATAAGAGTATTAATTATGGGTAAAGATAAAAAAGAAGTTAGGTTTAATGATGATTTAGACATTAAGGAGTTTATCTTAAAGCTTGAAAAGAATAGTGATATTTATTCTATAAAAATGAAAGTAATTAATATAGTAGATGATGAAGTAGAGAATCAAACTAAGCTACTTACGGAAACTCAATTTCTTGTGAAAAAAACTCCACACGGTAAAACATCTCAATATGAAATTAGCGGCTTTATTAACAAAGCTGGCGAACATATAAACGATCCAAAGCAAATAAAAGAAATTTCAAAATTATATGCTCATGCCGAATTTGCTGATTTACAGAAAAATATTTTAGGTAAATTTGATAAGAACGGTAATTTAAGTATAACTAAAGATTTTGAAATTGATGAAAATCTAGTCTTTAGAAAAGACGGTAAATTATTGTTTGTTAAAACTCAAAGCGGTTTGATAAACAGAGAAGGAGAAATGAAAGCGGTAAATCATGTTTTACAAAAAGGCAGATTCTTTTTTGAAGATTTAGGCGGTAAGGTAGATACAAAATTAGGGACTGCAAGTCTAAACAAAAAGCCGACAAAGCCTACTTTAAAAAGAGGTTAAAATAACTTTAAACCCCCTCGTAAGAAATAAAATTAAAATTATTTGAAATTAGTGTTTGACAAGCTTTAAAAATATAGATATAAAATCATCACACAAAGTTTGAAACGTAAAACTTTGTAGCTGTTTAAAAAGTTGATAAAGCTAAAAAACTAAATACACCGCGATAATAAAAATTTATATCGTGAGTAGATACTGAAAATAATTGTGAAATTAATTCTGTATGCATCGTGTAATCTCAAGTTAAAAGCGTAAGTAAATATAATAAGAGCATTTGGTGGATGCCTTGGCACTAGAAGGCGATGAAGGACGTAATACGCTGCGATAAGCTTCGGGGAGTTGCGAATAAACTTTGATCCGAAGATTTCCGAATGGGGAAACCCACCTAATTTATTAGGTATTGTATAGTGAATACATAGCTATATGAGGCAAACCCAGCGAACTGAAATATCTAAGTAGCTGGAGGAAAAGACATCAACCGAGACTCCGTTAGTAGTGACGAGCGAACGCGGACCAGGCCAGTGGCTTCAAAAAAATAACTAAAACAACATGGAAAGGTTGACCATAGAGGGTGATAGTCCCGTATAGGTAAAAAGTTTGAAGTCCTTGAGTAAGGCGGGACACGTGAAATCCTGTTTGAACATAGGGGGACCACCCTCTAAGCCTAAGTACTCTCTAGTGACCGATAGTGAACAAGTACCGTGAGGGAAAGGTGAAAAGTACCCCGACAAGGGGAGTGAAATAGTATCTGAAGCCAAATGCTTACAAGCAGTCGGAGCAAGCGTATTTATATGTCTTGTGACGGCGTACCTTTTGTATAATGGGTCAGCGACTTAGTTTATCTAGCAAGCTTAAGCCGTTAGGTGTAGGCGTAGCGAAAGCGAGTCTGAATAGGGCGTTTAGTTAGATGAATTAGACCCGAAACCGGGTGATCTAGCCATGGCCAGGTTGAAAGCGGAGTAAAATCCGCTGAAGGACCGAACCCACTACTGTTGAAAAAGTAGGGGATGAGCTGTGGTTAGGGGTGAAAGGCCAATCAAACTCGGATATAGCTGGTTCTCCGCGAAATCTATTTAGGTAGAGCGTTATAGCGATTACCGTCGAAGGTAGAGCACTGAATGAGCTAGGGGGTCCCACAGACTTACCAAACTCAATCAAACTCCGAATGTCGACGAGTACAGTATAGCAGACAGACTATGGGTGCTAAGGTCCATAGTCGAGAGGGAAAAAGCCCAGACCGCCATCTAAGGTCCCTAAATCATGACTAAGTGTTAAAGGATGTGAAAAGACCAAAACAACTAGGATGTTGGCTTAGAAGCAGCCATCATTTAAAGAAAGCGTAATAGCTCACTAGTCTAAATAAGTTTTCTTGCGCCAACAATGTAACGGGGCTCAAGTCATGTACCGAAGATGCGGATTTATGCATTTGGCATAAATGGTAGCGGAGCGTTCCGTAAGCCTGTGAAGGTGAATCGTAAGGTTTGCTGGAGGTATCGGAAGTGAGAATGCTGACATAAGTAGCGATAAAGAATGTGAGAAACATTCTCGCCGAAAGTCCAAGGGTTCTTGCGTAAAGTTAATCTGTGCAAGGTTAGTCGGCCCCTAAGATGAGGCTGAAAGGCGTAATCGATGGGAATCAGGTTAATATTCCTGAACCTGAAGGATGTGACGAAAATAGTAAATTGTACAGTCTTATTGGATTGATTGTGCAGTGAATATTTTCCAGGAAATAACACCTTCATTATAGACCGTACCCGAAACCGACACAGGTGGACAGGTAGAGTATACCAAGGTGCTTGAGAGAACGATGCTGAAGGAACTAGGCAAATTGCATCTGTAACTTCGGAAGAAAGATGACCTGTATATGGGCAACCATGTGCAGGTGGCACAAGCTAGGGGGTAGCGACTGTTTATTAAAAACACAGGGCTCTGCAAAGTCAATAGACGACGTATAGGGTCTGACGCCTGCCCAGTGCTGGAAGATTAAAAGGAGGGGTGCAAGCTCTGAATTGAAGTCCCAGTGAACGGCGGCCGTAACTATGACGGTCCTAAGGTAGCGAAATTCCTTGTCGGGTAAGTTCCGACCCGCACGAATGGCGTAACGATTTCCCCACTGTCTCCAGTATCGACTCAGCGAAATTGAATTCTCCGTGAAGATGCGGAGTTCCCGCGGTCAGACGGAAAGACCCCGTGAACCTTTACTATAGCTTTGCACTGGTGTTAGGAATCAGATGTGCAGGATAGGTGGAAGACTACGAAGCGAAGGCGTCAGCCTTTGTGGAGTCACCCTTGAGATACCACCCTTTTGGTTCTTGACATCTAACCGAGATCCTTGAATCAGGATCCGAGACAATGCATGGTGGGTAGTTTGACTGGGGCGGTCGCCTCCCAAAGAGTAACGGAGGTGCGCGATGGTTAGCTCAGGTTGGTCGGAAATCAACTTTTAGAGTGCAATGGCATAAGCTAGCCTGACTGCGAGTCTGACAAGACGAGCAGAGACGAAAGTCGGTCATAGTGATCCGGTGGTCCCGAGTGGAAGGGCCATCGCTCAACGAATAAAAGGTACTCCGGGGATAACAGGCTGATGATTTCCAAGCGTCCATAGCGACGAAATCGTTTGGCACCTCGATGTCGGCTCATCACATCCTGGGGCTGGAGAAGGTCCCAAGGGTTCGGCTGTTCGCCGATTAAAGTGGTACGTGAGCTGGGTTTAGAACGTCGTGAGACAGTTCGGTCCCTATCTGCCGTGGGTGTAGGAAGTTTGAGAGGATCTGCCTTTAGTACGAGAGGACCGAGGTGGACGTACCCCTGGTGGACCAGTTGTCGTGCCAACGGCACAGCTGGGTAGCTAAGTACGGAAGGGATAACCGCTGAATGCATCTAAGCAGGAAACCCACCTCAAAACTAGACTTCCCCATTAGAGCCGTGGAAGACCACCACGTTGATAGGTCAGGTGTGGAAGCACAGTAATGTGTGTAGCTAACTGATACTAATAGCTCGATTGATTTACTTTGCTGTGAGATTACATATGCATATAGTGTTAATTCTATAAAAATGTAGTATCAATTCACAAAGTTATCAGGTTAAATTAGCTTTATCAATGAATAAAAATGTTGTTGCACAGCTAATAATGTCGTACCGTGGTCCCGCCACGTTATCTAGAAAAATTTTTAATATTTAGATTCCTGCTTCCGCAGGAATGACAAATTTAGTCATGCAACAACATTAACAGCAAACTATAATACAAATCTATCTTTTTAAAAGTTTGTATTGCTAGCTTGGTGGTTATAGCATGAGTGAAACACACGATCCCATCCCGAACTCGAACGTGAAACCTCATAGTGCTAATGGTACTATGTCATAAGGCATGGGAGAGTAAGTCGCTGCCAAGCTTGCAATGCAAATTTTTAATTATCTTTTTTTCTCTTTAATAAGATTCGCTATTCATTTCATTTAGTCTTGAAATAGTGCGTTTGAATTCTGCGGCTCGTGCTGAACCTTGATATATTTTATTTGGGTTATCTTCTAGGCTCATAAATAAAAGTATTTTATAGAAATAGGCATTATCGATAAAGTTGATAAATCTAACGGCTGTATTTGTATCATTAGCATCGATAGTATGAACATTCCCCACTATAATAACGTTGAAATTTTGACAAATATTAACATAATCGATATAGCTTAAGTCTCTTGTAAATAATTCATTATAATCTGTTACTAGTATTCTTTTATGTACTTTTTGAAAGGATATTTCTCTACCTAGAACCTGTATATTTTGAGAAACGAGATTATTATCACTAATATCTGTGATAATTTTTTCAAGTTTGTTTTGGTTTTCTAAAGTTAAGGGATAAATTATCCTTGCCCCTTTAACTCCTAATGCTTTATCAAATCGATAATCATGGTGATTATCTAGATATTTAACGTAAAATGTATTATTGATTATCTTTATAAAAGGTAAGAAAGATTCTCGTTGTAATCCGTCTTTGTAAAGATTATTGGGACTCGTGTTAGAGGTTATAAAAATAAAAATATTTTGCTTTATTAATTCATTAAATAATCTGCCTATTATCATTGCATCGGTAATGTCTTTAATTTCAAACTCATCTATACATAACAGTTTAGTTTGTTTAGCATAGTTTTTAGCAATTTTAGGGATGATATCTTTCTGATTTTCTGTTTGTAATTTATGCATAGATTTATGAATTTCCTGCATAAAGTTCTGATAATGGATAATGATTTTAGGTATGCTTATCTCTTCAAAAAAAGAATTCATGAGCATAGTTTTACCGCTGCCCACCGGACCGTATAAATAAATTCCGCTTTTTAAATTGTTTTGATTAAAGAATTTGAATAAACTTTTAGGCTTATTAAGTTCTGCTGCTAGTTGTTTTAATTCTTCTAGTAAAGCAGCTTGTTTTGTATCTAGTATTAATGAAGTAGAGAATTTTATCATCCAAAATATTTTTTCTCTAGTTTGTTATATGTTTTTTCTAAAATCGGCAGATATAACTTTATATTCTCAAAAACTTGTTTTGCATCCTCATCTTCTTTTATCAACTTATTAATATCAGCTTTAATTTTCTTAAGTTGCTCTTTGATAAATTCTATTTGTTTATCTAAATATTTTTTACTCTTACCCGTGCAAATCTTAACTCTACATTGATTAGCATGTAGCTCTTCTTCTAAGCTCTTTTCTACTAGCCTTAGGGATTGCAATTCACACTGTAAATCAGAAAGAATAGCATCGCCTTTTTCTTCATTAGAAACAAAAATAGCGTATTTCTCTAGTAATATCGCATCTAATTTATCAGTCTTTGCAAAATGGTTACTAGCTTTAGCAAAAGCATATACCTTATTTGGGTGTGTTCTATGTACCGCAATATCCCACTCTTGAAGCTTCTTCATTACAAGACGCTCATAACCTCCCGTCGATTCTAATACACAAAGCTTAATTTTATTAGAAGCAATAACTGATTTTATAAAATCAGTTATTGCTTCATCTGTATTTTTAATTTTATAATGTTTTTTATTCATAGATATATCTAATGTTGCTTTTGATACATCTATACCTATAAATAACTTGTTTTCTTCTGTCATTTCTGATACCTTGTTAACGTTGTTCAAAGTGCGATTACAGGATTGTAAATTCGATCTCTTCAGGACCATCCTACCGTTCGTACTACAACACTTTGTAGATTATGAGGTGTGTACCTAGATTCCTTCGATCTTTTATGATCCATCCAGTTAAACGGTATCACTCCTTATTTTCTACTCTATACTCTTTTCAATACTTGCTTCAAGATACAATCCAGCATAAAGCAAGCTTTTAATTTCAAAAGCTTGCTGTATTTATGCTTTTTTCTAGATTCCCGCCTACGCGGGAATGACATAGAAGAGCCATGCGACAACGCCCTTCGCTCTTGACGATTGTAATTATCATTTCCTATACAAAAGTGTTGCATCGCCATAGCTGAAAAAACGCATTTTTTCTTTTATAGCATATTTATATAATTCATGCATCTCTTTAAAGCCGGCAAAAGCACATATAAGCATAAATAAAGTAGATTTAGGGAAATGGAAATTAGTAAGCAGCATATCGGCCGTTTGAAATTTAAAGCCGGGAGTTATAAAAATATCAGTTTCAAAACTACCTGCTTTTACGACGCCGTTATTGCAAGCACTCTCAAGAGTTCTAAGCGTGGTAGTGCCGACTGCGATAATACGCCTCCCTTCTTGCTTTACTTTGTTGATGATTTCAGCAGTTTCAGGAGTAATAGAGCAATATTCGGTATGCATTTTATGCTCATGAATATTTTCGGTTTTTATAGGTAAAAAAGTTCCTGCTCCCACATGTAAGGTTACAAAAGCGGTATGTACGCCTTTTGCTTTAAGCTTATCAAGTATATCCTTTGTAAAGTGCAACCCTGCCGTTGGTGCTGCAACCGAACCTTCTATTTGACTATAGATTGTTTGATAGCGTTCGTTGTCGTTTTTAGGGTTTGTCATACCGTGGCCCCGCCACGGTATCCAGTCATTATTTAAATATTTTTTGGACCCCGTGGTCAAGCCACGGGGTGACATAGTGGAAGCACTACGGGTATGACACAATGAATGTGAACGCCTAATATAAACCGGTAGCGGCATCTCACCGTATTTGTCCAAAAATTCAAATACCGAAATATTATCAAGTTCAAATTTTACTTTAATCTCACCCATTGCGGATTTCTCAGTAATAATTACCTTATGATTATCAAAATAAAACTCATCGCCTATATTAAGTTTTCGAGCCGGTTTAGCAAAAGCCGACCAACAATTATCAGATAATTTTTGATTCAAATTTATTGTAATATTCTTCCCTAAATGTAACTTTGCTTTTATCACTTTACTGTTATTAAAGACTAATAAATCACCTTCTTTTAAGTAATCTAATATGTTGTAGAATTTGGTTTTAATAAGCTTTGTCCCGGCAATTAGTAAATCCGAGTTATCACGTTCGCTAGCCGGATATTGTGCGATAAGGTCACTTGGTAAATCAAAGTCAAAGTCAGATAGTTTCATTATAGAATATTAGCAGTTAAAGAAGTGATTATAATAACATATTACGATATTTAATATAAGATTTTAGTTTAAAGGTTGAGACCGGTATTATGTCACGTAAGGTTTGCTTGCGTGGATCATTCACCTCTGTCATCCCGTGGCTTGACCACGGTATCCAAAAAACAATAAAAATACTAATAATTTTAGTATTTTTAACTGGATACCGTGGTCAAGCCACGGGATGACACCGAACGGATTTTTCGGTTCTCGCAATGACGGTAAGCAACACATCCTCACACTATCAACCCTTTAACTTGAGAGTTCCATAATTTTTGATATAGCTTACTATTTTTCAGTAATTCTGCGTGGCTACCGTCATCGATTATACTACCTTTTTCAAAAACTAAAATCCTATCCATATTGAGTAAAGTAGATAATCTGTGGGCAATGACTATCACGGTTTTATTTTGCATTAAATAATCCATTGACTCTTGAATCAGGCTTTCCGTTTCACTATCTAAACTACTTGTTGCTTCATCGAGAATTAAAATAGGAGCATTTTTTAAGATGGCTCTTGCTATAATGATTCTTTGACGCTGACCGCCGGATAAATTATTTCCTCGCTCTCCGCACATAGTATCGTAACCGTCCGGTAGATTATCGATAACATCATGAATATGTGCAGATTTTGCCGCTTCTATAACCTCCTCAAGAGTAGCTTCTTTTTTTCCATATCTGATATTATCCAAAATAGTACGATGAAAAAGCACCGGCTCTTGAGGTATAAGGCTAATGGCTTTTCTTAAAGAATCTTGAGTTACGTTTTTAATATTCTGATTATCTATTAAAATCATTCCTTCTTCTATATCATGTAACCTAGTCAGCAAACTAATAAAAGTGGTTTTCCCTGAACCGGAAAATCCAACTAGCCCTACTTTTTGTTTACTCGGTATTAATACCGATTTATTATAAAATAGATTGTTATTATGATGATAATTAAATGTAACATTTCTAAATTCGATAACCCCTTCTTGGATATCTAAAGGAGTAGCATTTTCAATATCCGTTATAATATGCGGTGCCATTAGGGATAAGCCTTGATTAAATGCCCCGTTCTGCTCGAACATATCACCGATTTCTTGCGTTAAATCCCAAATATCGTCTGCTACATTTATACATAATGTTAGCACTAATACGTAATCACCTATGCTTATAGATAATTCGCTACGAAGTTTAGATAAATAATAGATCATTATAAAAATCATTATTGAACAAGAAGTCCCAAGAGCATAACGCAATTTGAACATAAAGAATTGCATAGTCTGCTCATCAGCCACGGCATTTTCTACCCTTGTTTCTATATGTTGACGTTCAAATTTATGGGCTGTAAACATTCTAACCGCATTAATGTTGCTAATTGCATCTACGATACTACCGGCAACAAAAGATTGGCTTCTAGCATAATTTAACGAGTATTTATTGATTTTATCCGAGAAAAGAACACTAAGCCCTAAAAAAACCGTAATCCATAAAATAAATATAGTAGCAAAAACGTAATGTACGGAATATAAAGCAATTAATGCAAATACGATAATAGCTAGTTTACGAAGAATTTTTTCACCGAATATTGAAATAATCATCTCAAACGATCTTGCGGTTTCGGTAATACGATTGCTAATATGTCCGGCTAAATTATCCTGAAAGAATTTATGGCTATGATATTGAGTATAATTATAAAGTTCATTTAGTATTTTTCCTTTTATTACGGGCATAGTCTTTAGATACAAATAATCATATGAACGATATGCTATATTAATACTCTCCCACCAAAGAGCATAAAATACTGCCCAGTAAATCATGGAAGATAAAAGGTTATTTGCGTTCTCATCACTGAAAGATTCGATTAGATCAATGATTTTCTGAAGTAATATACTATCAATTGCCGGAATCATACCGAGTAAAATACAGATTACAGTCAATAAAGTAATTTTAACTTTATCGAATTTTAAAAAATAAATACCTAAGCTAAATGTTGATTTAGATAAAGTAGGGTATTTTATCACGATAATGTACCTCAATTTTAAAATAATATATTAATTCGTGTTATTTCAGAGCATATTTTAATTTAATTATTTTGCAAAAATATACCTAAAAATATTAAATCTATGGAAAAATAATAAACAAGCCTTGCTTCTTACCTTAAATAATGCTACAAAATTCAGAAAATAACTTCAAAATCATTAGAAATGCAAGAAAAAGAATTATCTAATAATTTTTTAGAAGAACAAGAAAAGTCTAAGGAAGACGATTCTCCGTTCTTTGATGTAAAATATATTTGTCAAGCAAGTTTATTAATTACGGATTCTATCCGAAAAGGGTATGATGTAACTCAATTGCCCAATGGTGATATTAATGTTACAGAAGTAAGAATAGTAAATGTTCATTATAATTGGAACTCCGAAAAAGGAAAATTTGTTAAAACTAATCAGATAGAATTTAATAATAGCAAAGGTGGCTGATTAAATCAAATACTGTATACTCGTTTAATTTGAAAAATTGGCTGCGTCGTCCTATAAGTACTGTGGTGCTCACGTATTTAAGTATACGCTCCGCTCCTCGTCTTATGGACTCCTTGCTCTTTTCCAAATTAAACTTCGTCTACTTAATTCATTATACTTGGAGTATATTGTTATTGTCAAAAAGCTTATTATCTTAAAACAGCAGCTTAAATATGGAATTTGATCAAGTATTATTATCGAGGATTCAGTTTGCTTTTACCATAAGTTTTCATATAATATTTCCTGCTTTTACTATAGGGCTTGCAAGCTTTTTAGCGGTAATTGAAGGGTTATGGTTAAAAACAAAAAAGCCGGTTTATCAAGAAATATACAAATTTTGGGTGAAGATTTTTGCCGTTACTTTCGGTATAGGAGTAGTTTCGGGCGTTGTAATGTCTTATCAATTCGGTACTAATTGGTCGAATTTTTCAGATAAGGTTGGAAATGTCCTCGGTCCGCTTCTCGGTTTTGAAGTATTTACTGCCTTTTTCCTCGAATCTTCTTTTTTAGGTATAATGTTATTCGGCTTTAATAAAGTCAGTAAAAAAGTCAGTAAAAAAGTACATTTTATTTCTACGTTAATAGTTGCTGTTGGTACTGTAATCTCAGCTTTTTGGATACTTGCAGCTAGTAGCTGGATGCATACGCCTGCTGGTTTTGAACTGCGAGGCGATTGGTTCTTTTTCCCTTTAAATTGGCTAGAAATTATCTTTAACCCTTCTTTCCCATATCGCTTTTTCCATATGATTACGGCGGCTTATTTAACTACTTCTTTTGTTATCGGTGGTGTAGCTAGCTTTTATTTACTAAATAATCGTTATAAAGAGCATGCTAAAATTATGCTTTTTATGGCGGTGTTAATGGCGTTAATCGTTGCACCTATTCAAATATTTATCGGTGATTTGCATGGTTTAAATACTCTTAAATATCAGCCGGTTAAAGTTTCGGCTATGGAAGGTATTTGGAATACGGAAAAAGGAGCAGCTTTTAATCTTATCGGCTTTCCTGACGGGGAAGAAGAAAAAACAAAATATGCTATAGAAATACCTTATGCTAGTAGTTTAATCTTAACGCATAGCTTAGACGGTGAAGTGAAAGGGTTAAAAGAATGGACAAAAGAAGAGCGTCCGCCGGTGCTAGTCGTATTTTTTAGCTTCCGTATTATGATAGGAATCGGTTTCTTAATGGTATTTACAGGTATTGCGGGGTTATATCTTTACTTGAAGAAAAGATTATATACTACGCACTGGTTTCAATATTGGTATATATTAATGTCACCTTCAGGTTTTATTGCAGTACTTGCCGGTTGGTTTGTAACCGAGGTAGGTAGACAACCTTATATAGTATATAATATTTTAAAAACCGTAGATACGGTATCACCGGTACTCGGCAAATATGTATTTATTTCTCTAATTGCTTTTGTAGTAGTATATGTGATCATTTTTGGAGCGGGTATATATTATATAATGCATTTAATAAAGAAAGGTATAGAAGCGATAGATAATAAAGAAACGTACGGAGAGATCGGTTTGAATAACCCATTATTAGAAAAGTAAAATAGTTTTTACTTAAATAAATCAGAATGAGTGCCTGTGCGTTCAAAAATTATACATTCATTATCAATTTTATAGATTAGTAACCAATTGGGTTCTATGTGACATTCTCTTCGACCTATAAAATTTCCGATTAGTTGATGATTTCGATATTTGATAGGTAAAGCTGTTTTATTAACTAATAATTCTATAAGCATTTTTAGTTTATTTAGGTCTTTGCCTAGCTTAATTGCTAGTTTTATATCTTTTTCAAAAGATTTAGTATAGATAGATCTAAACACAACTTAAATACCAAGTTTTTTAAACATTTCCTTTGTGTTATTAGAGGCAATTAGTCCGATTTTATTATCAGTTGATTCAAATGTTTTTAGAGTAACGGCATTGGGAATTTTTATTGTAGTAGGCCATTTATGTTCGCGTGCTACGTACTTATATAGCATAGTAACCGCTTGTGTAGGAGTGATGCCAAGCTCATCAAGCACGTTTTCTGCTTCTTCTTTTAATTCCGGTTCAACTCGTGCTCTTATGAAAGCTGATTTAGTCATACAATTACTTGAAATTTAACAATGATTACTACTATATTAGTAGCACAAATGAGATACATTAGCAAGAATATTTGTAACCTTATCTAAAAGAACTCTACAAAAAGAAGAAAAAAATGTATATACTAATATCGTAAATGATATAATTTAAAGAAAAACCTAATGTTAAACTTTGCACCTTATATAGATTTACCGCTTATTTGGGGTGGTCTTATAGCTACCTCTATTTGTTTATATGTTTTATTAGACGGTTTTGATTTAGGAGTAGGAATCTTATTTCCGTTTGCCCCTACCGATGATTGCCGTCATAAAATGATCAATTCTATTGCTCCTTTTTGGGATGGTAACGAAACTTGGTTAGTACTTGGCGGCGGTGGTTTATTTGCAGCTTTCCCGCTGGCATATTCGCTATTAATGCCGGCTTTATATATTCCTATTATATTAATGTTACTTGGCCTAATATTTCGTGGTGTAGCTTTTGAATTCCGTTTTAAGGCTCATATAGGTCATCGTTATATTTGGGACTATGCTTTTCATTTCGGTTCTATGCTTGCTGTTTTTTGTCAAGGTTTAATGCTTGGTACGTTTGTCCAAGGAATAGAGATAGAAGGACGAGAATTTGCAGGAGGGAGCTTTGATTTTCTTACTCCCTTCTCCGTTATGACGGGGATAGCATTAATATTCGGTTATGCACTCTTGGGTGCTACTTGGCTTATTCTGAAAACAGAAAAGAAAACACAAGATTGGGCTTATAAATCTGCTTTATATATTTTATTTTACGTTGCACTTTTTATGGGACTTGTAAGCTTATGGGTTCCTTTCTTAAATAACCACATAAATCATCGTTGGTTTAGTGTACCTAATATGTACTATTTATCGATTGTACCTATTGTAACTGCTTTAATATTTATTAAGTTAATTAAAGCCGTTAAGCAAAAAAAAGAAGTAAAGCCGTTTATTTATACGATCTTGTTATTTTTATTAGGATATTTAGGGCTTGCGATAAGTATATGGCCATATATCGTTCCTTATAAAGTTACGCTCGAAACCGCAGCAGCAGCACCGGAGTCACAGTCTTTACTGTTGATAGGGGCTGGGATATTCCTACCTGTCATACTTGGCTATACTTTCTATTGTTATTATATATTCCGTGGCAAATCATCTCATCATTCTATATATTAAAAAAATAACCTCTTGTCTAAAAGGGTGGCAATGGTTTATTATTCTATGGCTCAGCGGATTATTATCCACGCTACTTTTAACTTATGTAGTTAAGTTGGTGTTTAGGATGATAGGGTAAAATTATTGTTAGTACAGTGCAGTAATGTCATTCCTAGCTAAAAGAGGTCTTGTTGCATGATTTGAGAAAAGTGTTCGATGTCATTCCTGCGAAAGCAGGAATCCAAAAAAAATATAAATACAGCAATTTTTTGAAATTAAAAGCTCGATTTATCTCGCTTTATGATGGATTCCTGCTTTCGCAGGAATGACATTAAATATATGTAATGACATTTAAAGTATAGATATATGGAAAAAATCTCAGCATTTATTATTACCAAAAATGAAGCTGCAAGAATAGCACGAGCTATAAATAGCGTAAAAAATATTGTCGATGAAGTTATAGTAGTCGATAGCGAAAGCACAGATGATACGGTTAATATAGCTGAAAAATTAGGAGCAAAGGTAATAGTAAAGCCGTGGCTTGGCTATGTAGGGCAGAAATCTTTTGCCGAAAGTCTTTGCGTAAATGATTGGATTCTTAATATTGATGCCGATGAGGAGTTGTCTAAAGAGTTACAAGACGAAATAGAGTATATTTTTGCCTCTCATAATCAAGTTCGTTATTTGGCTTATCAAATAAAGCTGTTAATAATGCATCGTAATGACCAAAAGCCACGAATGTTTGCTCCGTTTAATAAATGTACTCGGTTGTATAATAAAAAATTTGCAAGTTTTGCAAATACCGTAAATAGTACTACTCATGATTCGGTGGTATTTAACAAAGATGTCGATTTTGCAGGTAAAATTTATCTATTAAATGAAACTGCTTATCATTATTCCGGTACTTCAGTTGAGCAGTTGGTAACTAAAGCAAATTTTTATTCTAGCGAGCAAGCAAAAGATTTAGTTAAGCAAGGAAAAAAGCTTTCAAATTTTCGTTTAACAACTGAAATTATATGGTGGTTTTTTAAAGCGTTTTTTATCAGACGCTATTTTGTATTCGGTTTTGACGGCTTTGTAGATTCAATGATTTTTGCCTTTGCAAGATTTCTAAGGCTTGCGAAGTTAAGAGAGTCATCGCTTAAATCAAAAAACGTCATTGTGAGCGACTATGGGCATTATTGCATGGATACTAAATCGTCATTGCGAGGAGCGAAGCTTTGCTGCAATCCAGAAAATAATAAAAAAAATTCTGATTTACAGAATTTTTAACTGGATTGCTTCGCCTTGATTGCTATGTAATTCTTCTTAGCTCAGACGGAAAACCGATCCACGTGAGCAACGCCTCCTCGCAAGGCATTGTTGCGTAGACCGGTAAAACCCACTGTGTCACCCCGTGGCTTGCTAGGTCCATAAAAACAATAAAAAATACTAATAATTTTAGTATTTTTAACTGGAACCCGTGGTCAAGCCACGGGATGACAGAGGTGAAATTGATCCACGCAACAACACCTCCTCGCAATGACAATTTAGAAAGTAAAAAATAAATTATGAAAGAAAATTTTAACGTTAGTAAATTAAAAAACGGCTTGACAATTTTAACCTATAATATGCCTTATATTAATTCGGTAGCAATAAATTTAATTGTTAAAGTCGGAAGCCGTTATGAAAATCCTGAAGAAGAGGGAATTTCTCATTTTCTTGAGCATATGGCTTTTAAAGGTACAACAACAAGAACGGCAAAACAAATAGCCGAAGAATTTGATGAAATAGGCGGTCATTTTAACGCTTATACAGGTCATGAAAAAACAATATATTATGCACGAGTATTATCCGAAAATTGTGATAAAGCACTTAATATACTTGGCGATATAATACAAAATTCTATCTTTGCTGAAGAAGAGATAGCAAAGGAATATAAGGTAATATTACAGGAAATAGCACATAGTCAAGATAATCCGGATGATTTGATATATGAGAAGTTTTATAGCAGTGTTTATAAGGATCAGCCGCTTGGTAAACCGATTCTTGGAACAAGCAAAACATTATCTAGTTTTACTAAAGAGCATTTTTTGAGTTTTATAGATAAACATTATAGCGCTGGAAATTTGTATTTATCGGTTGCCGGTAATGTTGATCACGATAAAATAGTAAGTAGTGCAGAGCGATTGTTTTCCTCTTTAAAGCAAGGAGAAAAAAGTAATTTTCTTCCTGCAAAATATATAGGAGGTAATAGCTTTATCAATAAGGATTTAGAGCAGACTACTTTAATTCTTGGTTTTGAAGGAATGCCTTATATTAACTTAGAAAGGCTTTACCGAACCCAGTTACTTGCTATAATATTCGGAGGTGGTATGTCTTCACGTTTATTTCAGCATATTCGTGAAAAATTAGGTCTTGCATATGCAGTGGGTAGTTATAATAGTACATATTCTGATAGTGGTGTATTTACTATTTATGCAAGTACCGCACATGATAAATTGGAGTTATTATACAAAGAGCTTAAAACCGAAATAAACAAGATGACTGAGAAAGTTAATGAAGAAGAGATGATTAGAGCTAAAACGCAACTACGAAGTAATTTGTTGATGGCACAAGAAAAAGTAGCTTATAAATCAGAAGAAATTGGTAAAAATTATGCAGCTTTTGGTAAATATATTTCTCCTGAAGAGATTATGGAAATTATTACGCATATAAAAGCCGATGACATTATTAATACGGCAAATAAAATATTTAGTGGTATTACTACATCGGCAATTATCGGTCCGAATGATCTTCGAGTAGATGCATAGATCGCAAAGTGTCAGTATGTCATACCATGGCTTGACCACGGTATCTAGAAATGCAGCTAAAAATACTGATAATCGTAGTATTTTTAACTGGACCCCATGGTCAAGCCACGGGGTGGCACGGACTACTTAAGTAAATTTTGAGAAAATAACAAATGAAAACACAACTTTACAAAGGTTCAAGTAAAATTTTATATTCCGCCGAAGAAGATTTTTTACTTATAATGGCCTTTTCCGATAATGTTACCTTAGAAAGCGGTGAAATTATTGAGGTCTCAGGCAAGGGGGTACTTAATAATAATATTTCTTCCTTTCTAATGGATAAACTGGAAATGAACGGCATTGAAAATCATTTTATTGAAAAAATAAATATGAGGGAGCAATTAATTCAATATGTTGAGGTTTTTCCGGTACAAGTAATAATATCATCGGTAGCGTGCGGTAGATTTGTAAAAGAATTCGGTATGGACGAAGGGTATGTATTTGATAAACCGATCATTGATTTTAAGGTCCGAAGTCGTGAATTTAAATATCCGATAGTTAATGAGTATCAAATATTAAATTTCGGCTGGTTAACTAGGGATGAAATTAAAGCGGTAAAAGAGCAAGCTTTGCGTATATATGATTTTCTAAGCGGCTTATTTATCGGTGTCGGGATTCGTCTTGTTGAATGTAAATTAGAATTTGGGCGTGTGTTTAACGGTGAAGAATCTATCATTATGTTAACTGATGAAATTAGTCCGGATAATTGTAGGTTATGGCATATTAACAGTAATGAAAAATTGGGATTTGAATTGCTTGAAAACGAGCCTAATAAAGCTTTTGAATCATATCAGCTAATAGCTGATCGTTTAAAAGAAAAATAAATATATTTTTAAAGCGATATATGCTATTTTGGACTTGAAAAACACTCCGATGTCATACCGGTTTTGTTGCATGGTTCGGTTTCATCGTCACTGCGAGTAGCCGTAGGCGACGTGGCAATCTCATGAAATAATAACAAATTCCTGAGATTGCTTCGTCAATTTACTATTGTAAATTTCCTCGCAATGACGATTTGATATCCACACAAGGATAACATTTTTGATTTTTAATAATTTTTTACAGTAAAAAAGATGAAAATACGATTTATTATAATAAGTTTTATAGCTCTAATCTTAGTGGGATGGGGATATGCTGCCTATAAATTTGAACATCAAAGTAAAGAGAATATTATCTCTATTCTTGATGAATACGGGGAATATATAACTTATGATTCAATAAAAGTTAATAAATATGGATTTAGTATTACTTTAAATAAAGTAATGTTAAAACCTATAGATTTTTATTTTGATGAAATAGCTATTAGGCATATACCGTTTTTAAATATTACAAAAATTGATTCTTACGGAAATGACGTAAAAATTACTACCGCTCAAGATGAAAAAAATATTTTTTACTCGCCTGATCATCATACAACAATTTGGTTTAGAAAATCTTTATTTAATAGAGAGCCTGATTATTGGAAATTAAGCTTGAGTGACAATAAATCAACTCTTTATAGTTCTTTAGATGCAGAAAAATTAGCAGAAAGTGATATTAGCAATTCTGTAATTACTAATACTAAAACATCAGATAACCTTAATTTGTTAATTTTGGATGGAGAAAATACTGTTTCTTTTATTTCTGAAAATTATAGAAGAAATTTATATGATAAAATTTTTGAATTTTTGAGAGATAAAATAGCTAATGACTCTGATACTGCTTCCTTTGAGTATGGTTTGACAAAGTTAGATATATTGAATTTACCTATTTCTTACAATTCCAAATTAAAGCTTAAATATAGTGATGAGCTATTAGCTCTTGGAAAATTATTAATTCAAAACTTTTCTCTAAATCAAAAGCAAGATGAAAATATGCATGCTGTTATTTTTATGCAGATGTTAGGAGAATTAGTAAAAGGTAAACCGTTTTTATTCTCTTGCGATATTGAAAGAAAAGGAAAAGTAGAAAGTAATTTATATAAATTAAATATAGAAAAAGATAAAATTTTTGATTTTGCTTTAAATATTAAATCTACTATAGAACCTTCTGAAACATACCAAAAAACAGCAGTTGAAGCTTTAGGAAGCTACTTTAGTAATGGTTTAAATAAAAGAGCCGAGTTAGATAAAATTTTTAAACTAACTAGCCCTATTACTCAAGAAGACGGAGAAAAAGTAATGGGTGTTTTTGCAAAAATAAATAATTCCGAATTTAATTTAAAAGGTGAGTTTGATCCTGAAGCAAAAAAATTATCCGGTAAAACTAATCTTGTTATGGATGATTTTAATTTTGCTATTGATATTGATATGCCTAATTTAGATAATCCTCTGAATCTAGAAAGTGTAATAAAATTATCGGATCCAAATGCGGTTATAAATAATTTTGTGAATTATACTAATGATGCTATTGTACCGGTGCTTAATAAAATAGAAGATTCTAAGGAATTTGCTTTAAATCTAGGAAAACAATCTTCAGTAATAAAGCAATACGGCTTTAGGGCAATAGAAGCTTTTAGTAAAAACTCTGAATTAAAAGACGGTGAATCTTTAGTAGTTGACGTGAAAGGTAAAGATACCGGACTAACCTTTAATGATAAAACTATAGATCAGATTTTTGGTGATGCTAGAGTATTAGAATTTATGAATGCCATGGCTATGATAGATCAAGAAAGAAAACAAGTTGTCGGTAAATAATTTAAAGTATTGTTCAGTTAGAGAAATTGTCATCCTACCTAACTTAATCAATATTGTTGCGTGGATCGTTTTATGTCATTCCTAGCTAGGAGCGGGAATCCAGTAAAACCTATAAAAAGCTTGTTTTTTATAGATTTATTTTATCAAATATGTAACTTCTATATCAATATTGAAGTTATTTTTCTTGATCTCATGGTTAAGCTGTAGGGTGGCAGTGAAAAATCCGTGAACACTCATTCGTTTATAATTAAGAATCTGAAAGAAACACTTCATCTTGAACAGCCGCGTATACAAACGTATGTGAAGATTTGGTTACCTACTCGACATATAAATTATCCCTAGACGTAGAGTTTCAAAAGAAGCATATTGTATTAAGTTATAATTTGATTGATGCTCTTAATGGATCTGTCAATTTTTCTAGGGTTTTACTCAGATTATTAAATGTTAAGCCTTTATAGCCTGTTTCTTTAACAACTCTCCGTAGTGTTGGAGTAGGTTTTACCATATGATTGATTTTATTTTTTGCAGGAAATACCCATAAGCTATTACTTTTTTGTTTTCTTCTATATAAAATCTGAATTGCCTCATCAGTAAGAGATAAAGAACGTGATTTTTCTTTTTTAATATTTGATATATTCCATATCTTATTTTGTAAATCGATATCACCCCATGCCATTGATAATAAAGTAGTTAGTTTTTCTGACGTATGAATAAGTAATAGAAAAAGATCTTGCACTTGAGAAGTAGCTGTCTTTTTCAATGTATTAAGAAAGATAGATAATTCTTCGTAAGTTAAATATCTCTTGTCAGTTTTTTTCTTAGGTTTGTGTATTTTTATTTCTAATAGTTCCTCTTCAATTGATGTATTTATACTATCAGCTAATTTTTTTCCTGCTGCAAAGTCTTTTTTATCTGAAAAATCATCAGAAAGTTTTTTCAGTTTTTTATACACTTGAAGCGAAAAAGCTTTATTATGAAAAGGTAAACTCTTTTTTTCTATCTCAGTTTCTCCCAACTTAAGTTGTAGATATTCGGCAGGCTTAGCAACAGACGCTTTAAGGTTTGTCTTGAAATTTTTCTTAACATTTTTAATTGAAGAATATGTTTTATTAGTGGAATATTCACCCATAGCTATCTGATATTTAAGTTTAACTGCTTTTAATCTTGCTTCTTCAACAGGTAAATCAGGAAAACGACCTAGTTTGAGCCTTTTATATTTAACTTCTACCATTTGGGCTAGGTAAAAAGTTTTACTGCCGCCGTAAGATACTATAAGTACCAATCCTTTTTCTTTAGTATCTTTGTAAAGGGTTCTTTTTTCTCTAGGGGGTTCGATTTTTAAAAGATTATTTTTAGTAAAATTAAAACACAATGGTTGTTTTCTCATTTTTATGCTTCTTATATGCTGTTATTGATTTATAATTAATAACTTAAACCAGCATAATATGCAAGTGTAAAATTACACAAAAAGTTGAAATGCTATAAATATAAAAATATTTACTCATAGTACATATATATTTTTTTAAATTTTATAAATATTAATGCTGATAGTAACGTTACTTAAAGCAACATATTTTTCAATAGAAGCAAAAATATCACATCTATAAATTTTTAAAATTGCCTACCTTAATCCTTTTAAATAGATTATTATTATACTATAATCCTTAAAATTATAAAATTTGAAGAAAAATTAGAATGATAAATATATCTTTTCCCGACGGTAGTGTAAGACAATTTGAAAAAAACATTACCGCCTATGAAGTAGCAAATGCAATTTCAATGTCGCTTGCTAAAGCAGCAATGGTTGCTGAAATAAACGGTGAGCTTAAAGATTTAAGTACCGTAATTGAAAATGATTGCAAGCTTCGTATTTTAACTGCAAAAGACCCTGAATGTCTTGAGATAATAAGGCACGATGCGGCACATTTAACTGCTGAAGCAGTAAAGGAACTATTCCCTGAAACTCAGGTAACGATTGGTCCTGCAATTGAAAACGGCTATTATTATGATTTTGCTCGTGATAAACCTTTTACCACTGAAGATTTAGCCGTTATAGAAGCTAAAATGCAAGAACTTTCAAAGAAGAACGAGAAAGTAACAAGAGAGCTATGGGATAGGGATAAAGCCGTAGAGTTTTTTAAGTCGATAGGAGAGCATTATAAAGCCGAAATTATTGCTTCAATTCCGGCAGGTGAGCAAATTACTTTATACAGGCAGGGTAATTTTATTGATTTATGCCGAGGTCCGCATGCTACCTATACAGGTTTTGTTAAGCATTTTAAGTTGATGAAAGTTGCAGGAGCTTATTGGCGAGGTGATAGTCGTAATGAGATGTTGCAGCGTATATACGGTACGGCGTGGGCTACGAAAGAGCAATTAGACAATTATTTTTTTATGCTGGAAGAAGCCGAAAAGCATGATCATAGAAAGCTTGGGCGTGAGCTTGATTTATTCCACTTCCAAGAAGAAGCTCAAGGGATGGTATTTTGGCATGATAAGGGTTGGAGTATATATAATACTATTGAGCAGTATATTAGGAAAAAGATTCGTAAAAACGGTTATACTGAGGTTAAGACTCCTGTTTTGGTGGATAAAAGCCTTTGGGAGGCTTCAGGACACTGGGAAAAATTTCGTGATGATATGTTCGCGTTAGAAACAGATGACAAGACATTAGCTTTAAAGCCGATGAATTGCCCTTGCCACGTGCAGATTTTCAAACAAGGTATTAAGAGCTATCGTGATTTACCGCTTCGTATGTCGGAGTTTGGTTTGTGTCATCGTAATGAGGCGTCCGGTGCATTACACGGTTTAATGAGAGTGCGTAGCTTAGTGCAAGACGATGCTCATATATTTTGTGCAGAGGAGCAAATTACCGATGAAACAGTTAGTTTTTGTAAATTACTGACGGAAGTTTATAAAGATTTCGGTTTTACCGATATAAAGGTAAAATTCTCTGATCGCCCTGAAGTTCGTGCAGGTAGTGATGAAGTTTGGGATAAAGCTGAGAATGCTTTAAAAGAAGCAGTAGAAAAAGCAGGTTTTACCTATACGCTAAACCCGGGTGAGGGAGCATTTTACGGACCGAAGCTTGAGTTTGTATTAACCGATGCGATAGGGCGGCAATGGCAATGCGGAACACTTCAGATGGATTTTGTATTGCCGGAGCGACTCGATGCTAGCTATATTGCAGCAAGCGGTGAGAAAAAAAGACCGGTAATGCTCCATAGAGCAATCCTTGGTTCGCTTGAGCGTTTTATCGGTATATTGATTGAAGAATATGCCGGGCGTTTTCCTCTGTGGCTTGCTCCTATACAAGTCGCTATTGCAACAATCACCAGCGATTTAAACGATTACGCTTTAGAAGTGCAAAAAGCTTTAATTGATAATGGCGTAAGAACGGATATCAATATCTCACCTGATAAAATTAACTATAAGATTCGTGAGTTTTCTAAGCAAAAAATACCGATGATTGCCATAATCGGTAAGCAGGAAAAAGAAAATAAACAAGTAACGATTAGAAGACTCGGAACTACCGAGCAGGAAGTCTTATCGGTTGAGCAGCTGGTAAAGTTAGTTAAGGAAGAGAATGAGAAGTATTTGTAGTATCTCGTATGTCATTCCTGCGAAAGCAGGAATCTAGAAAAATAGTCTTAATATTCACAAAATAAACCTAAAAAAACAAGTTTTTTGTCGGTTTTACTGGATTCCTGCTTTCGCAGGAATGACATAAAACGGTCTACACAACAATGCCATTCGGGAATGACATAGGAGTCATGCAACAAAGTCACTGCTTAATATAAAATGAAGGCTACAATTATATCGCCGATTATATTTTCCTTCAAATATTTCGCAATTAAAACCTAAAGCACGATAAAAATTTACTGCACTATCATCAGTTTCAGCTGTTATTTTCTTTAAAGTAAAATGACTAATTATATATAAAATTAATTGTTTTCCGATTCCTTGAGATCGAAAAGTTTTTAATACGCTAATATGCCTAATTATAGCCTGTATAGATAATACTTCAATTCCAATTATACCAATTAAGTTTTCTTCTATAAAACATCCGATAAGATGCAGCTTAGTATTTTTATAACTTTCTAATACTTGGCTAATTTTTTCAGTAGTAGGATTACCTATGCTATCTGCTATAAGAATAGATAAATTTTTTTCGGTAAAATTTACCACTCTAAATGTAAATATCGGTTGCATAATAATATTGTAGAATTAAAGATTAATTGATATACTTCACTGCTTTTTGCTATAAGTATAATTTTTCTTTAAGTTTTTAACAAATTTATTTACGAAAACAACATCTCATCCCGTCTCTTTTTTATGGTCGGTTGTATAAATATTGCTATCTTATTATGATGATGGCACCGTTTGCGAGTGCTTTTTATTCTATTTTATATAACTATGCCATAAAGCTTTTGCTGGATTTATTTACTCAAAATGAAAAGATTACATTTGCACAAAGTTATAAACCGGTAATGGTTTTTATAGCTGCACAAGCAATACTTGATGTAGCTTGGCGTGTTCACAATTTTGCCCAGCTTAAAGCAATGCCTTATATCTTTCAAGATATGATGAATAAAATATGTCATCACTGTTTTAATTTGTCATATACCTATTTTCAAAATAACCTTTCCGGTTCTATAGTCGGAAGAGTACGGGGCATAGGTGATAATTATTCTAAAATGCACCAAGCAATTGAGTATAAATTAAGCCAAACTCTACTTATTACATTATTTTCCGGTGTTACTCTTGCCTATATTAATATTAAAATATTTATTATTATTGTTGGTTTTATTGCTGTTTATTTACCTCTTGCATTACGGTTTTTTATCAAACTTGCAAGAATGGAGCAAGATAAGCAAGATTCTTGGTATAATTTATTTGGTATCGTAGCTGATTGTATAACAAATATCTTTACTATTTTTTCATTTGCAGCAAAACAGAGAGAATTAAATAAAATAGAAGATTATTATCATAATGTGCATAATATTTTAACAACTAGATATTATAAATATGATCTCATTATCTCTATAATATTGAACTTAGTATATTGGGTATATTTGATAGGAGTATTTGTATATGTAATTCATTTACGTAATCTTGGTGAAATTAGTATCGGTGATATCGCTTTTATTATGTCACTAACTTTTTTATTTGCTGAAAATTCTTGGCATGCTACTATGAGAGTTAAAGACTTTTTAGAAGATGTAGCAGCATTTCGCTCCGCCTTTACAATCATGCAAACCCCGCAAGATACTATAGATAAAGAAGATGCTGCTGAATTAAAGATTTCTAAAGGAGAGATTATATTTAAGGATATATCTTTTGCATACAAAGAGGGTAGTAGTGTATTTGAGCATCTTAATTTACATATTAAAGCCGGTGAAAAAGTAGGTATCGTAGGGCATTCAGGTAGCGGTAAATCTACTTTGATTGCATTATTGTTAAAGAACTTTAAAGCCGGAATCGGTGATATTATAATCGATAACCAAAGCCTTTACGATATTCCTCTGACAGTCTACGGGAGCAGATATCGCTAATTCCTCAAGGTATTATGCTTTTTCATCGCTCAGTAGGTGAGAATATCGGATATGCAAAAGAGAATGCAACGCCCACTGAAATAGAAAATGCTGCCAAATCTGCAAATATCCATGAATTTATCGAAAGTTTACCGGAAAAATAACACCATTGTCGGTGAGAGAGTAGTAAAGCTAAGTGGCGGACAGAGGCAACGTATAGCAATTGCTCGTGCTATTCTTAAAAACGCTCCAATCTTGGTTTTAGATGAAGCAACTTCAAGTCTTGATAGCCACACAGAGCAAGAGGTACAAAAATCTATTAACACAATGCTTGATATTGAGAATGTAACTATAATTGCTATAGCTCACAGATTATCTACTAATCAAGCATATGGATAGAATTATTGTTATGGATAAAGGCAAAATCGTAGAAGACGGCACTTTTATGGAACTCGTTCGTAAGGAAAAGGGTAAATTTAAGGAATTGTGGGAGCATCAAGTTAACGGCTTTGTTTGAAAATTACTATCTAGGTGTTGTTAATGATCGTCATTACGAGCAGGCATTGCCCGCGGTGGACCGATAAAACCTACTCGATGTCATTTCCACGGAGGCGGGAATCCAGAAAAAAATTATAAATACAGCAAATTTTTGAAATTAAAAGCTCGATTTATCTCGCTTTATGCTGGATTCCCGCCTCCGCGGGAATGATATTGGTATCCACGCAACAATGCTCGCTCGTAATGACGAAAAAACAATATTTACAATCTAAACTTAATTGGAGTTTATTCCTAAATAGTTATATTAGTATATAAGTATTGATTTTAAACCTGCTTTAAAGAAAAAAATTACACCCCTAAGGCTTTTTTACCTTTAGATTGTTCTTGTTCAACTGCTTGAGTATGAGATTTGACTTGAGGGATTTCAAGATCGACTACATGTTCATATCTAACGCCGTTTTCAAATAAAACTTGACCGCATTTATTCACCTGAATAACATCTTCTTTAGAGAACTTATTTAAAATAACTTCCGTAATGTCGTAAAGGAATTTCCAAGATAATTCTATTCTTTCTTGTAATGTCAGCTTTTTGTTTTCCGGTTTTTGACTATTAAGGGCAACATTTGGCGAATCATCAATATTACCTCCTTCAGTAGGTAATATATTTTTTTTACGTGCTGCTATTTTCTTATACATTAAAAATATTAATAATAATGCTAAGCAACCTATGGCAATTAAAATATGAGTATTAGAATTAGACACTATTTTGCTCTTCCTTGTTGTTGAGTTAAGTTTTGTGTTTTAGAAAGCATAGTAACCACTGCTTTACCTATATTAACTAAGTTAGCTATATCAGGAGCTAGCTTTGCAACTGCTAAGACCGGAGGCGGTAATAAGTTAGTTTTTATTGCTAGACTTATAACATTTCCGAGTTCTTTACTTCCTGGTATTACTCCTACTATTTTTTTTATGTCGCTTGCAATTTCCGTAGCTTTTTCTGCTGCTTTACATAAGGATTCTATCTTTTCGCCAAAAGAAGCTTCCGGATTTAATACTTTTAATAATTCTGTTTTAGCTTCATTTAGATTATCCGAAATAGTATTCTTTACAGAGTTTAATTTGTCAATATTTATATCTTGTGGAATTGCACTTTCAATATTACTTTTCAGTTCTGCTATTTTTTCTTCTACTTCATCTTTGCTTTTTGGTATAGCTTTAGCAGCTTTTGCAACATTCTCTAGTGAAGCTCTGTTATTAGGGTTTTTATTTGCTATTTCAATAATTTTTCGAGGCGATTCCTTTGAGATTTCTGAAATTGCGGCAACTTTCTTAGCTTTTTCATAAAGGTTTTCAATCTGGTCATTAGATTTAGCCTCTTCCCTTATTCCTTTTATATCATTATGCAATTTTGTTATTTTTGGCAATAGTTTTTCAGAGTCAATAAGATTATTTACTTTTTCAAGTATACCGCTTGTTTGTATAAATATTCCAAGAATCGGTATTTGAGTCGATATAACTCCGACTAATATATTTTCTAATAATTCTATAATTTTTTTAGAAGTCCCTGTATAGAGTTTATCTAATTCTTGCTAAAATTTTAAAACTTGTTCTAAAACGTTTAAACATTTTTCTACAATAATCCCGTCAAATAAAAAGATATCTTTTGTTTTTAACTGTTCTTGATATGCTTTCTCAAGTGCTTCAGATAAAGTAGTTAGAGATTCTTGGATTGTTCTATTAAAAAGTTTTTCTATTTTCTCTACATCAATATTTTCAGTGTGAGATAATTCATTTAAAGAATTTTGTAAAATATAAAATAAATGATCTTCTAAATCTTTTACATTCATTTTCAAAGATTTTGTAAAACCGTTTAATTTTATTAAAAGTCTTTGTAGTTCTTCTTGTTGTTCTTTATTTAATCCACTAAAACTAGAAAAATCAATTATAGACATAAAATTTATTATTTTGTTACCAAATATTAATTAATCTTAAAGCTTTATAACCGTAAAATAAAATGTAAAATAGTTATCATTGCCCTTGAGATTAATTTTTGTTATATTACGTGCTAACATTGCTACAATAGATTTATATTGTTTTATTGGGATATAGGTATATTCTTGAAAGATTAAACTAATCTAACTAACATATTATTAATTATTCAAAAAATTTATGCGTAAATTAACTACATTTATTATCACATTATTACTAACCGGTTCTGCTGCCGCTGTTGATTTACAGGAAGCTTTAACTGAAGGATATAAGAATAATGAGGAGCTGAAAGCTGCTAGAATTAAGTTTTTGAGTGCGATTGAGCAGTTCCCTCAAGCTTTCTCAGGATTTATGCCTAGTGCCGGATTGCAGATTAATAGACAAAATAGTAAGACTAAATATAATAAAAAATATACTGATAGGCTTGGTCTTACTCCAAGAGAGACAGATAGCAATCGAGGTGCATTAACAATTGAGCAATCATTATTTAGTGGTGGTTCTAGTGTTGCGGCTCTTAAAGCTGCTCAATCAGGGTTTAGAGCATCACGAGGCGAATATTATGCCGGCGAACAAAAAATATTATTAAATTTAATAACTGCTTATCTTGATTGTTTTGAGAGCAAAGAGAAATATGATATTTCTGAAAGTAGGGTTCGTACTAACATACAACAAGTTAACACTGTTGAAGAGAAATTAAGACTAGGGGAAGCAACGGCGATAGATATAGCAACTGCAAGAGCAGGGCTTGCAGCGGCAGAAACGAATAAACTAGCTGCCTATGCCGATTTTCAAGGAAAAAAAGCAAATTTTATTAGAGTATTCGGAATAGAGGCTACTGATATAACTATGCCTAATTTACCTGATATATTACCTGCTTCATTGGATGAGTTAACAAAAAAAGCTGCTAAGTTAAATCCTGATATTGATTCGGCAAGGCATAATGTAACTTCGGCGAAAGCTTTGGAAATGGTGCAGAAAGGAAAATTATTGCCGCAAGTGAGCGTAAAGTTGCAATCAGGTAGAACTAATCCACAAGATCCAGCTGTTCAAAATATAAACAATAAAAGCTATACTACTATTCTTTCGGTAAATATACCTATTTATCCAGATGGAGGAGCTCAATATTCAAGAATCAGATCGGCTAAAAACCAAACAAGAAATAGTGCAGTTCATCTTGATAGTGCGATAAAGCAGACACAAGCGGGTGTTGTAAGCGTGTGGGAAGGATTTGAAGCGGCAAAATCTCGTATTGTTGCAGCTAATCAAGGCGTAGAGGCTGCACAAATATCATATGACGGTACGGTGCAAGAGGAAATAGTCGGCTCCAAAACTATACTCGATGTTTTAGATGCTGAGCAAAAATTGTATGAAGCAAAAATAACTCGTGTGGATGCGTATAAGAATTCAGTACTTGCGGCATATCAAATGAAATTGTTAACCGGCGAGCTAACGGCTCAAAGTTTAAAACTTAAAGTAAAATATTTTAGTCCTGAAGAAGAGTTTAAGACTATTAAAAAGAAAATGTTTATAGGTTTCTAACGTGAGTAAGGAAAATAAAAAGAACCAAGATATGTCTGTAGAAGACATATTAAAATCGATTAAAGGAGTAATTAACGAGCGTAAAAATCCTATTTATGAAAATGATAGTGAAGATGAAGATATATTAGAGCTAACGGAAATAGTAAATCAAGATGAGGAAGAAAAGTTAATATCAACTAAATCTGCTGAAGCGGTAGGTGATATTTTTAAAAATTTTACCGATACTATTAAAGATAAAAAGCTGGATAATAATATCTCATCTAAAAATGCACTTGAAGAATTAGTCGTCCAGATGTTAAAACCGGAACTTAAAGCTTGGCTTGATAAAAATCTACCTGTACTTGTTAAAGAGTTAGTAGAAATTGAAATAAAGAAATTGGTGCAGAATAGTAAGAGGTAGGAGAGTGAATTATTGTCACCCCGTGGCTTGACCACGGGGTCCATGCAAACAACTTGTAGTAGTCAATTTTACTGGATACCGTGGTCAAGCCACGGTATGACAGGATAAATAAGGAATTATATGTTAAATAAATTATGTAAGATATTATTTTTTATCAATCTGTTATTGGTTGCAGTTCAAAGTTATGCTTCCCCTCCGCCCTTACCGCCATCATTACCGGCTGCCGAAATAGATACTAAAGATAAGGATGTTAGCTCTAATTCCGATATTTCTTTTTTTGATAAATTTAAGCAATTTTTTAGTAAATCAAAAAAGAAAAATATCCCCCCTAAACAGCCAAATGAGCAAACTAAAGCAGCCCATCAAGAAGAACCAAAGCTAGCTTCACAAGAGCATACTGAAGCTGATGCGTCTGAACCTTTTATAGATACCGGTAATACGGCGTTGCCTAGTGTCACCGCAAGTAATGAACATGAAAATAGTGTAAATTTAGCTTCTCATGACATTCAGGAATCTAATGAAACCGAGGCATCTAAACCTGTTATAGATGTTGGTAATAAAGCATTGCCTAGTGCTGCAAATAATGATGTTCATACAAATACCGAACATGAAAATAGTACAAATTTAGCTTCTCATGATAACACACCGGATATACAAGTTACCCAACAAGAACCTAATGAATCGGAAACATCTGAACCTTTTATAGATATTGGTAGTGCAAAGTTACCTAGTGCTACAAGTAATGAAATACATGAGGAAGAAGTTGCTTCTAATAAGCATAAAGATACAAATTTAGCTTCTAATATTATAACTCCTAATGTACCGAGACCGATAGTATCCATGCCTCCGGCTCAAGCAGGAAGTTATGTAGTGCCTCTGCAGCGACCGGTGCAAATATATAAACCAACCAATTTGCCGCCTGTGCATAAGCCTATTCCGCTTAACCCCCCTCCTGATGCTAATAAAGAGGAAGAAAGCGTAGCACCGATAGTACCGCAATCTATACCTAATATGCCCGCTGTTTCTCCGCCTGTGGTTAGCACGCCGCTAACCCAAGATACTACTACCACTAGTACTATGCCGACAACAGTACCTACTGCAGAAACTCCGGCAGTACCTAGTAATGTACCTGCACCTCCGGTAATGCCTACAAATCAACCTTCTACACAGCCTATACTACCTCCTAGCCCAAATACACCCGTTACTACTCCGTCTAAAGTAGTTCCTACAACTGATTCTTCGGCGGAAATAAATAACTCGCAAGAGACATTTGTTGCTGTTTCAGAGGGTCCAAAAAAACAAGATTGGAATACGCCGCTTATACCCGTTGTTGTAGTGAAGCCGAATCAACCTCAGACCTTAGAGAAGCAAATTAATAATGATCAAACTACAAATAATCAAGAGAAATCACCTCCGGTAAGCTCTTCAAATGTCACGATTCAAAAACAAGATGATAAGGTGAATAATGAAACCTCGGAATCGACAACAAAATTTGTTAAAGATGAAACGCAAATGTTACTTTTACCTGATGATGATATAGTTCTTGGTAAATTAACAGAACAGGCTAATTTAGAGCAGATGGATATGTATACATATATAGAGCTGTTCCAAAAGAAAGAAGAATGGATAGCAAGTGCTGAAAGAAGAAAAGTTGTAGAGAGTTTTATTAAATATGATAATGATATAAATAAAAAGAAAGATATTTATGCCAATCTATCTTATTGTAAGGCAGTAGATAATGCTTTTAGAGCAGTTGATAGAAACAATCTTTTTGGGTTGCGTGCGTTACTTGACGTTTATCTAATATTGCAAGAAAAAAGTAGAAGCGGTGAAACATTACTAACTGCTGCTATTTATAACGATAATTACTATTTAGCAAAATTTTTGGTCATACGAGGTATTAAAATCTCTACTCTAAATGATGAATGCCAATATCCGTTAGATATTGCGTTAGCTCAAGGAAACGCTAACATAGCTTGTATGTTAATCAAAGCTAAGGGGTATAACTAACAATATTGCTCGCGTAATTGTCATTCCGCGAGCTTGTAGCGGGATCCAGTCTTTTTTAATTGTTTTTATGGACCCCGTGGTCAAGCCACGGGGTGACATATGGAATTCGCTCCATACAACAATACTAACAATTTCTTTAAAGCTTAATTGCTTTTCTATGTTAAATAGTTTAATTTAGGAAAGAAAATAATTAATTAAATCTCTAATATATGAGCGATTTATTCAGCTTTAACAAAGAAAAGAAAAATAAGCTAGTCGATAATAACTATAGTGCAAAAGATATTGAAGTATTAGAAGGCCTTGAGCCTGTTCGTAAAAGACCGGGGATGTATATCGGGGGTACTGATTCAAATGCTATGCATCATTTAGTATCTGAGGTGCTGGATAATGCTATGGATGAAGCAGTAGCCGGCTTTGCAAGTATCATCACGATAAAAATGCATCAAGATCATAGTATTACTATATTTGATAACGGTCGCGGTATTCCTATTGATAATCATCCTAAATTTCCTGACAAATCAGCTTTAGAAGTAATTTTAACTACTCTTCATTCAGGAGGTAAATTCTCAAATAATGTTTACCATACTGCAGGCGGATTGCATGGTGTTGGAATATCGGTAGTAAATGCTTTATCTAAACATTTAGAAATAAAGGTTTATAAACAAGGTAAATTATATAGCCAAAGTTATTCTAAAGGAGAAAAATTAACTGATTTAATATGTGAAGAAGCATCTAAAAGGCTAAGAGGTACATCAATAAATTTCTCTCCAGATCCGGAAATTTTTAGTGAAAAATTACATTTTAACCCTAAAAAGATTTATGAGCTTGCAAGGTCAAAAGCTTATTTATATCGCGGTGTTACTATAGAATGGGAATGCGAAGTAGAAGTACCGTCAGATATACCTAAAAAGGCATTAATAAATTTCCCGAACGGTTTAAAAGATTATTTAAGTTCAAAAATAACTTTAGATAATTTAATTATTCCGGAAATTTTTTCAGGTAATATAGAGTCTACGCCGGACGAGATAAAACTTGAATGGGCGATTTGTTGGCAAAATAATGATAACTCGGCATTTATTCAATCATATTGTAATACTGTTCCGACTCCTCAAGGAGGAACGCATGAGCAAGGTCTTAAGTCGGCTATTTTACGTGGGCTTAAAGCATACGGTGAAATGATAGGAAATAAAAAAGCTGCTAATCTAACTATTGAGGATATTTTAGAAACCGCAAGTGTCGTACTTTCTATTTTTATAGCTGAGCCGTCTTTTCAAGGACAAACTAAGGAAAAATTAGTGTCAAACGGTGTAAGTAAACCGGTTGAGAATATAATAAAAGATCATTTTGACCACTTCCTTAGTAGCGATAAAGCTTTAGCTACTAATTTACTTGAGCATGTAATTGCTATTGCTGAGTTTAGAATAAGTAAGAAAAACGAAAAAAATATTTCCCGTAAAAATGCCACTCAAAAATTACGTTTACCCGGTAAACTTGCCGATTGCACACGAACTTCACCTGAAGGGACGGAATTATTTATTGTAGAAGGTGATTCGGCAGGAGGCTCTGCAAAACAAGCTCGTAATAGAGAAACGCAAGCAGTATTACCGCTATGGGGTAAAGTTCTAAATGTTGCGAGTTCTACGCTTGAGAAAATCGTTAATAATCAAGCAATACAAGATTTAGAAATAGCTCTTGCTTGTGGTAGTTTAAAGAATTATAAAGAAGAAAATTTGCGTTATGAAAAAATAATTATTATGACTGATGCAGATGTTGACGGTGCTCATATAGCTTCGTTATTAATGACTTTCTTTTTTTTACGAATGCCGAAATTGGTAGAAGAGGGGCATTTATATCTAGCTAAGCCTCCGCTTTATCGTTTAACGCAGTCTAATAAAACTTATTATGCAGGCGATGAAGAGGAAAAAGCTAGGTTAACGGATAAATTATCGAAAGCTAGTAAAGCTAAAATTGAAGTAGGTAGGTTTAAAGGTCTCGGCGAAATGATGCCTGCACAATTAAAGGAAACTACTATGCATCCGGAAAAAAGATCGCTTTTAAAGGTGACTTTAGAAGATTTTCAAAATGTCGATAAAATAGTAGATGATTTAATGGGTAAAAAGCCGGAAAAAAGATTTCAATTTATTTATGAACAGGCTTTAGTTAAAATGGATAAGATTATTAACGAGTTGGATATTTAAGACAAGGCGTCATTGCGAGCGTCCTTAATGTCACCCCGTGGCTTGGACCACGGGGTCTTAGGACACAGCCTGTGATACAAGATCCCGTGGTCAAGCCACGGGATGACAAAACACACACATATTTGGAGTATTATGTTATTACGTTTAATTATAACACTATTTTTTATTATAAATTCTATTTGTGCATTTGCAGAAGAAGAAAAAGAAACTGAAAATAAAATATCAAATCAGGAAGCTTATAAGCAATTTCAAGACGTATTTGAACGTATTGAAAAGGATTACGTACAGGTACCCGATAGGCAAAAAATGATAGATGAGGCAATTAACGGTATGTTAAACTCGCTTGATCCTCATTCAAGCTATTATACCGATGAGGATTTAGAAGATATTTTTACTTTTACAAAAGGTGAATTCGGCGGAATCGGTGTTGAAATAATGTATGATAGTGGAGCGATTAAGATAATATCGCCTATTGATGATTTGCCGGCTTTCAAAGCAGGGCTTAAAGGCGGGGATTATATAGTAGGCGTGAATGACGAGTTAGTCTCTACGCTTGGACCTAATAAAGCTATAAAAGAGATGCGTGGTACGCCTGGTACTAAGATTAAATTGTTGATAATTAAGGAAGAAGAGGCAAAACCGCAAGAGCTAGAGCTTACTCGCGAAATAGTAAAAATCAAGCCGATAAAAGCACATTTAGAAAAAAATAATATTGCATATATACGTATAACTACTTTTAATGAGTCAACAATTTCTGAGCTGAAGGCAGCAGTAAAGAAGTTAAAAACTGAAAGTAAAGATGACCTAAAAGGTATAATTCTAGATTTACGTAATAATGCCGGAGGTATACTAGATCAAGCTATTGCCGTTAGTGATTATTTTATTGATTCCGGTGTAATTGTAACAACAAAAGGTAGAACTACATCAAGTAATAGCGAAACTAAAGCAAATGAGTTTTCGTTAAAAGCTCCCAAAGTACCTATGATAGTTTTAATAAACGGTAATTCTGCCTCTGCCTCGGAAATAGTTGCTGGAGCTTTGCAAGATCATAAAAGAGCAATAATACTTGGCACTAAGTCTTTTGGTAAAGGATCAGTTCAGGCTTTAACGCAAATCAATTCTAGGGCTGCCGTAAAACTCACTATATCTAAATATTACACCCCAAGCGGTCGTTCTATTCAGGCAGAAGGAATAGAGCCTGATATTTTAATTGAGCCGGCAAAAGTCGAATATCCTGAGGTGAAAAAAATAGATAAGCGTTTTTCAGAAAGTTCTTTAAAAAATTACTTAAAAAATGATAATGAAAAAAATAAAGATAATTCATCTAAAAACAAAGATAGCAAAAAAGAAACAAAAGCTAAAAATAATAAACAAGAAGAGAATGAATTATCAGAATTATACAAAAAAGATTATCAATTTGCTCGTGCTTATGATGTAATTACAGGGTTGATTATTAATAAGAAGCTGGAAACGAAAGAGAAAGTTAAACAAGAAGATAAGTAGAGAGGATAATGTCATTCTAGGTTTTGCTGCATGGAGGTCGAGTCGTCCATTGCGAGGAGCCGTAGGCGACGCGGCAATCCAGAAAAAAGCGAAATGTGTCATCCCGTGGCTTGACCACGGGATCTTATTATTACAGACTGAGTCCTGAGATACCGCTACAAGCTCGCGGTATGACATTAAAGGTGACTGGATTCCCGCCTACGCGGGAATGACATACTGAACGTTCGTACAGTAGAGAGGCAAGCCATAGGATGACTTGAGCTAAAAATAACTACTAGGTCTCGTAATGAACCATAATAAGTATATAGTAAGATTGTCATTTATTATATTATTTCTTAATATTGTCATAAATATGATGTTTTATCGTTATTTTATGATAAAAGAAATGATAGTAAAACAAGTGGCTTTGGAACATACTAAAATTGTAGAACTTTACACTGATAATATTTGGAATACTCATCAGAACGTAATCAGTAAATTACATAAATTCGATTATTTAAAACTATTACAAGATCAAGATTTTATTAATTTTGCAAAGATTACCGCTCAATGGTTCACCAATCTTAATATTAATATTTCTCTCTACGATCTCAAAGGTAATAAATTCATCACTAGTAATATGTTACATATGTATAGTGTAGACAATTATAAAGATGATAGCTTGGTTGAGATATTTACTGCAAAAATCGATAAATTTTTTTTGAAATCCTTTACTTCAAAAGCTCCGCTTCGGGATGCTTTTGAAGGTATTACAAGTCATATATTATTACCAAGGGTAGTAATAGAAAATGAAAGTGATTTAACAGTGGAAGAAGCTTCTTTTGTTACTAGCTATATCCCTGTTATAGATAATAATTTAGATTTTCCCGTAGATGCAGTATTTGAGATTAATACTAATATTACCAGCCAGTGGCAAAATATAACCTCTCTTGAGCAAAAAGTTTTTATAACTTTTATCATTATTTTTATAATATTCTGCACTATAATTATTAGTAATACTAACTATGCTAGACAAATTATTGAGGAGCAGCTTGAAACAAATAGAAATTTAAAAGCTCAAATAGTAAAAGTAGAAAAAACCAGCTCTTCAAATACAAAGTTTTTTGCTAATATTAGTCATGAATTGCGTACACCACTTAATGCTATAATAGGCTTTTCGGAAATTCTTATGTCGGAAAGAGATGCAGAAAAAAGTAAAAATTATATTAAAGATATAAATGATGCTGGTAAACATTTGCTTAGTATGATTAATGATATTTTAGATCTTTCTAAAGCTTCTGCTGATAAATTAAAAGTAGATAGTATAGATCTTGATTTAAATAAATTAATTAGTTCTTCGCTGATACTTGTTAAGCCTCGTGCCGATCAAGCCGAAGTGGCTTTAATTAGTAGATTACCGAAAGAGCATGTGGTTATAAAGGCTGATCCAAAGAGGTTAAAACAAGTATTCTTAAATCTTTTATCAAATGCCGTGAAATTTACAAATTCCGGAGGAAGTGTTACTATTGCACTTGAAAAAGATGAGATAGCAAAATTAGTATATATAAAAGTTATAGATACCGGCATCGGTATTGAGGAAAAAGATATCCCAAAAACTTTATCGGCGTTCGGTCAAATTGATAGTGAGCTTAGTCGAAAATATGAAGGTACCGGTCTTGGGCTGCCGCTCACTAAAAAGTTGGTTGAACTTATGAACGGTAAATTTGATTTGCAAAGTAAGATAAATGAAGGTACCACCATAACAATAACTTTTACATATGACGGTAGTATTGAGATATAAGCATTGCCTAAAAAGAATTGTTTGAGATAGAATGACAATAAGGTCTTTATTAAGTGTTGTATAAAACAAAAGCACCTTTTTAGGTAATTCCGAAATATAAAAAATTGTGTGGAATATTAAAAATTTTTCGGTATTATAAAAAAATTATAAATTTTTAAAAAATATATGAAGCTTATTATCTTATTATTTACTTTTTTATTTTCTATGTTTTCTTTTGGAGAAAGCGAAACTATTAAAGGAAAGCCTTTAAAATATGCAGCAAATAATGATTTTGAAAATAGACTAGATGAACAGGAACAAGAAATCAGAAGGTTAATCGGTAAAGTTGAGGTTTTACAGCATAAAATTGATATGCTAACGCAGAACTCAAATATTCCAAATCAAGAAGAAAATACTGAAGTTTTAGAAGCCGGTGATTCAAAAAAACAAGATGTTTTTGATATAGCTTTGCTTAAAGATATGCCGGATAATGCTCCTAAAAAACCTATTGCGGTTAATAAGGATATAGCTCCTGATAAGCAAGCTTACGATTTGGCTCTTGCTGCTTATAAAGATAATAAACTTACTGAAGCAAAAGATAAGTTTAAAAATTTTATCCAAAAATATCCTAACAGTTCGCTAATTAGTAATGCTTATTTCTGGTATGGGGAATGCTTTTTTAAACAAAAAGACTATAACGGAGCAGCGGTTAACTATTTAAAAGGCTATAAAGAGTCGCCGAAAGGGGCAAAATCTTCCGATGGGTTATTGAAGTTAGCACTTTCCTTAGGCGAGCTAAAAAAGACGACAGAAGCCTGTAATATGCTTGCTAAGCTTGATAAGGAATTTCCAACTAATAGAACTGCCGCATCCAAGAAAATGGCAGAAGATGCTAAGATTAAATTTGGCTGTAAAAATAAATAAAAATAATAAAATATGACTGATATTTTGGATGAAGTACTGAGTGATCAAAATGAAGAGAAAAGGTTAATTTTTTTCAAAAAGCTTTTACCTATAATAATCATCATTTCTATAATAGCTATTACTATAATGGTTGTTATTAATAATAATAAAGATAAAAGAGTTAAAAATAACCAAAAAAACGGAGATATTCTTGTTAAGACTGTTGGTTTGGAAGCAACAAAAGATAATGAAGAATTAGCTTTTAATACTTTAGAGAATTTAGTTACTACTAGTAATACCAAAATAAAAGAAATAGCTGCATTAGAACAAGTAGCCATAAAGATTTCGGAAAAAAAATATTCAGAAGCGAAAGACCTGCTTAATAAAATTATTGAAAATAAAGAATATTCCGAAATTTCTACTTCTTATGCACGTATTTCATGGTGTGGTCTTGTTATTGATGCTCAAAATCTAGATATTCAAGATAAAAAAAAATTGACAAAATATTTAAACTATTTTGATGACGAGAAAAAACCTTTTTGGGCTACGGCAACTATCATAAAAGCTATGTGGGATATTAAGAATAATATGAAACCGCAAGCAGAAAAAAATCTAAAAAATTTATTAATTTCAAATAATGTATCTGATCTAATAAAAGATCAGGCTAAAGCATTGCTTGTAAATTTAAATAAATAATAATTTGTACTTAAGGAAAAATATGACAAAAAAAATAGCACTTCTGTTATTACCTTTTATTTTAATTTCATGTAACGGGCTTGGACCAAAAAGGGTAAAAAATATTGTTGAGTTGACTCCTAAATTAGCAATTCAGACTAATGAGCCTATATATTTAGATTCTAATGCAAATATATATACATTTAATGCAAATATGCTTAAGAATAAACAGTATAGTTTTGCTAGAAGCAAAACTATTACTGAGCCGATTTTTATAGGCGATATGATTTATGCATTAGATATTAGATCGAATATTTCTGCATTTTCTATAGAGAAAAATAAGATTATTTGGTCTTATAATTTAAGTAGACATAAAAAAGATAATTATATAGGCGGCGGAATTTTACACCATAACGGAAAATTATACGTAACATACGGTTCAAGGCTGTTAGTAGTACTAGATGCAAAATCAGGTTATGAAATAATTAGAAAAGAACTTCCGGATATTATTAGAATTAAGCCTATTGTGCTAGATGATAATACTGTCTTAGTGCAAACTATCAGTAATCAAACTATTGCTTTAAATGCAGAAACTTTAAAAACCGTATGGGAACATGAAAGCCTAGCGGAAGTTTTATCTGCTAGTTATTTTATGACGCCGATAGTACAGCATGATAATGTAATAGTAACTTATAATTCCGGTCAAGTACTTGCCTTAAATATAAAAAACGGTGAAGTAAGATGGAATTTTGAGTTTGCAAATCTTAATGATCGTACAGCTATACCGAATTTTGACGAATCAAGTATTTTATGTACCCCCGTTCATGATAATATGAATCTGTATATAGCGACCGGTCTTGGTAAGCTTATTAAGCTTAATATAGCAACCGGTAGTGTGATTTGGCAGGTAAATGCCGAGGATATTCAATCAATGTCTTTAATCGGTAATAGCTTATTTGTAACAAATAATGCTAGACAAATAGCAGCATTTAATCCTGAAACAGGGAAAGTAAAGTTTGTAGCTGATTTAAATGATGGAAAAGATCCTAAGAAACTAAAATCTGCTACTTTTTTAGTACCTTTTGTTGGAGTTGATAATAACAATAAGCGAAGTTTAAATGTTATTTCCGTTAACGGTGTTTTATATAGTTTTGATGTTGATAATAATGGATTAAACATGATACCTCATATTGTCAAAATTATAAAAAATATTCGTTATTATGGGCTAATGGCAAATAATAATTTATATTTTTCTACCGATAGAAAAATAATATTCGGAAGTAAATAAATTATATTTAGCTTGACAGATAGCGGGTATTAATGCTATTAAATATGTTTCTTGATTCTTTAATTTTAAATTCTAATTAAAATAGATACTATTGTGAAAACTTACTCGGCAAAGCCATCGGAAATTGAAAAGAAATGGTGGGTCATAGACGCAAAAAATATTGTACTAGGACGACTCGCTAGCAGAGTTGCTAATATGCTACGTGGTAAGCATAAACCTAGTTTTACGCCTCATTTAGATTGTGGTGATAATATAATCATAATAAATGCAGAGCATGTAAAATTAACAGGTAAAAAAGCGAATCCCAAAGACGGAAAAATATATTACAGACATACAGGGTTTCCAGGTGGGATAAAAGATACTACGGCAGGTAAAATCTTAAGCGGTAAACACCCTGAGAGAGTTATTAAAATGGCCGTAAAAAGAATGATTACAAGAAATGCTTTAGGTGCTAAGCAAATGAGTAATTTGTATGTTTATGCAAATGGTGATCATCCTCATATGGCACAGCAACCTACTGTTTATGATTTTGCAAGCCAAAATCCAAAAAATAAAAAGTAATAGAATATGACCGAGTTAAAAATTAAAACAGAAAAAGTAGAAAAGCAGTTAACTAAAGAGCCTTTAAAACCGGTATTAAAAACTCCTAAAGAAAAAATAGATAATTCAGGCAAGTTTTATGCTACAGGTAAAAGAAAAAATACTATAGCACGAGTATGGCTTAAATTAGGAAAAGGAAAAATAGTTGTTAATAAAAAAACAATAGACCAGTATTTTCCTTCTGAAACTTATGTGAAAACTATCTTACAGCCGTTTGTCTTAACAAAAACTATTGATCAGTATGATGTAATTTGTACTGTTAGAGGTGGAGGAATTTCAGGACAAAAAGGTGCTATTTTACATGGAATTTCTAAAGCTTTAGATAAATCTGCTCCGGATTTTCATGCTATTTTGCGTAAAGGCGGTCTTTTAACACGTGATTCTAGGGTAGTAGAGCGTAAGAAATACGGACAACGTAAAGCACGTAAGAAAACACAATTCTCTAAACGTTAAGATATTGGCTATTGTCATTGTTGCGTGGATGCCAAATCGTCATTGCGAGGAGCGAAGCGACGCGGCAATCTAGAAAAATAATAAAAAAATTCTGATTTACAGAATTTTTTTTCTTCCTTGCTTTGTCAATTGCTATGCAATTTCCTCGCAATGACGGATAAGCAAGTCCACGCAACAATGCCTTCCCACGTAGGCGGGAATGACATAAACAAGCCTATACGACAACGCCTACGATCTTAATAAATTATATAAACACTTCTCCCCTGGCGGGGTAGCTCAGCTGGTTAGAGCGACGGAATCATAATCCGTGTGTCGGGGGTTCAAATCCCTCCCTCGCTACCATTTATTATCCCTTTTACTATATAACGTTATTAATAATTTAAAGCCAATAGCAAGTTACGGCATTGCCTAGAAAAAGTTTATATCGTCATTGCGAGCGACTAAAGGCGTTGTTGCACGGCTCAAAAAATGCCCTCGGTGTCATTCCCGCGTAGGCGGGAATCCAGCATAAAGCGAGATAAATCGAGCTTTTAATTTCAAAAACTTGCTGTATTTATACTTTTTTTCTGGATTCCCACCTACGCGGGAATGACATAAGCGAGCCATGCAACAAGGCTGCGACTAAAAGGAGCGTGGCAATCTAGGCTCTGTGAACATTTCTAAAAAGATTTTGGTTATTTTTTGCTACAAATTATAAGATTTTTTTGAAATAGGATTAACTATTCCTACAAAAATCTTATTAATTTTCGCTAAAAATTATTTTGTTAATAATTCCATAGTTTTTAATAAAATTTTGTATAAGATAAATATATAAATAATTAGGTATTGCTCACTAAAGAGAGATGTCATACCGTGGCTTGGGAACTAGATCCAGTAAAACAACTAAAAATACTAGATGTTTAGGTATTTTTTTTGGATCCCGTGAATAAATCTATAGTACAGGATAGTTTTTGAAAAGACCTCGATATCATCCCTGCAAGGCATTGTCCGCGTGGATCGATTTTACCGCTGTCATCCCCCCGTGGCTTGACCACGGGATCCAGTTAAAAATACTAAAATTATTAGTATTTTTTATTGTTTTTATAGACCCTGTGGTCAAGCCACGGGGTGACACAGTCAGTTTTACCGGTCCACGCAACAATGCCTCGCGGGAATGACATAGAATAGAAATTGTCCGGTACTATGTAATAAATCACGGGATGACATTGAGTTTTTTACTATTATCTCTCTTTAGTTAACAATACCAAATATTAGATTTCTTGCATAACCTATCTTATAAAGAGGAATTTAAAAGATGCACGGAACACAGAACCGGAACGTATCAAATCTATGTGATGATTCAAGTACTGGATTACCTTTAGAAAGAGGTTATACAAGAAGTCTATTTTATATTAGGTTCTGTGAAGATCTCTAAAAAGATTTGATTTGCACTAAAAAATATCTCAAAATAACAAATCAATTAAAAACCTTTGCAAAGCCTAACATTTTATGAAATTGATTTTAACAAGTTTAATTTTTATATTTATGAGCTTTCTTCCAATATATGCTAAATCCTTACCTAAAGGGTTCGTGTATCTGAAAGATATCGACCCTACAATTATTCAAAATATGCGTTATTATTCAGATGAAAATTTTGTTGGTAAAAAGGTAGATGGTTATAAAGCACCAGAAGCAATTTTAACCATAGAAGCTGCTAAGGCTCTTAAAGCAATACAAGCTGAGATAAAAAAAGATGGTTATTCACTTATTATATATGATGCATATAGACCGCAAAAAGCTGTACAATATTTTTTAAGATGGAGCAAAGATAATATTGATCAAAAAAATAAGGAAAGCTTTTACCCATATATAGATAAGTCTAAATGTTTTACACTAGGTTATATAGCTGAAAGATCCAGTCATAGTAGGGGTAGTACTGTAGATTTATCAATAATAAAACTTCAACAAAAAGTTAATAACAATTCTAAAATCATTAAGAGAAAGTTGAAAGACGAACGTGTTATATCCTATTTAGATGATAATACGGTAGACATGTATACTTCTTTTGACCTATTTGATGAAGCTTCACATCATAACAGTAAATTAATTGATAAGCAATATTTAGAAAAACGTAATTATTTACGTTCTAAGATGCAAAAACATAATTTTAAAGCATGTCAGATTGAGTGGTGGAATTATACACTTGAAGATGAGCCTTATAAAGATCAATATTTTAATTTTGATATAGAATAGACTTCCTGCATAAGTCACTTCTAAAGGTAATTTGTACGTCAATCCGGTACTCGAATCCTCACGTACGCTTGTGTACGCTGCGGTTCGAGGTGAAGTGTCTCCTTCAAATTCCCTTTATAAGATGACTTATGCAGGAAGTCTAATAAAAAACTATGACAGTATTAAGCGAAAAAAAATGTATCCCGTGTGAGGGCGGTATTCCGCCGCTTGAGAAAAAAGAAATTGATAAGTTATTAGTTCAATTACAAAGTAAGTGGCAAGTGAATGAATTAGGGCATCTTTATAAAAAATATAAATTTCCTAATTTTGTAAAAGCTATGGAATTTGCAAATAAGATAACTGAAATTGCAGAGCAGGAAGCACATCATCCCGATTTAACTATATCTTGGGGAGCATGTAGTGTGGAAATATGGACTCATAAAATCGACGGTCTTACTGAAAGTGACTTTATATTGGCTGCAAAGATAGAAAGTATTAATTCTTAAGTGAAAAGAATAATAGCAAAAATCACACAAGTATCAAACATAAGGTAACGTTATGCCAAATTATCATATTAAATTTTTATCAAATATAGTTAATTTAATCGGTTATTTTTGTAGACTTATTTTATTACCAAATTTAATATCAGCTGATTCTAGTGAAAATAGTGATGACCAAAGCCTTGATAGAAATAAGGTATATTCTGTACATTTAAAACCTTTTTCTAATAGTTCTACATATTTTTTAGATGAGAATCCTGATCATACCTTTGTACATATTGCTGATAAAAAATATATTTTATGTGGATTGGTTAGAGAGCTAAAATTTGCGTTTGAAGATATAAATTCATGGTTTTTAATGCCGGAAGCTCAAATTGATACGATTAATTGGGAAACTGAAACAACAACAAATCACTATCTAAGTAATTTTATTATAAACTTATTTCATATAAGAGAAGTAAAAGATTTTATTGCTAATATAACTATATCTAACCTAGCAAATGTATTTACTGCACATATAATCGGTGATAATAATTATCACTTAATAAAGAATGATAGTACATATTATATGATTGAATCTAGTTGCAATAAAGATATTAGTTTATTGTCTAGAGGAACAAATGAATGTGCTGTATTTACTTTAGGCAAATGATACGGGTACTTCATTATTTAGTGCTATAAATGAATTAATTGAAGGTGATAGAGAGGTAAATAGTGCTGCTACAAGTACTATACTTATCTGTATTACAACGCAGTAACATTAAGTATATTAGGCGTAAGATACCTGGCTAATAAAATTAAGGTACATATAAATTCTGATTACCATGATGATAGTGATCAACATAATATATGTTTAGGTCAAATAGAGGATCAAGAGGCTCTAAATAATTAAGTATACTCGTTTAATTTAAAAAATTGGCTACGTTATCTTTTGCTGATAATCCTCACGGGCTCTGGATATATAAGTGTGTAAATTCTAAAATAGGCATTAAATTCGCCCATCAAATTTTATCAAAAAGTGAGCCATGTCCTCTCCCCAATTTTGGATAGGCATATTCCATTTTCGCGTAATATAGTCAATTGTCAAGTACAAAGTCTTAAATACAGAGTCGTCGTTAGGAAAACCCCTTTTGTTATTAGTAACCTTGCGTAATTGACTATTTAAACCTTCGATTGCATTGGTTGTATAAATGATACGCCTAATCACTTCTGGGTATTGTAAAAAAATTATCAAATTCTGCCAATTATTTTGCCATGATTTTGCAATATGTGGGTACTGTTTGCCCCATTTCATATCAAAATCAGATAAGGCAGTAAGTGCTTCATCCTCAGTGATAGAGCTGTATACTAGCTTCAAATCTGCTGCAAGTTCTTTACGGTCTTTATAGCTTACATATGACAAACTATTTCTGATTTGATGTACAATGCACAGCTGATGCTCAGTTTGTGGATATACTGCAGATATCGCCTCACTCATGCCCGTTAGATTATCGCTACAAGCAATTAAGATATCTTTTAATCCCCTGTCTTTCATTTCAGTAAAATTATTTAACCAAAATTTAGCTCCCTCATTCTCGCTAATACACAAGCCTAAAATATCTTTCCTTCCGGTTAAATCTACACCTAAAGCTACATATACTGCCTTATTGATAATTCTCTTATCTTGACGTACTTTAACTATAAGTGCATCAAAATATACTATAGCATATATGGCTTCCAGAGGCCTATTCTGCCAACTCCTGACCTCATCCATAACATTATCGGTAACCCGACTAATAAGGCTTTCACTGTTCTCTGCACCATATAGCTCATGAATCTGAATCTTAATGTCAGAGAGGCTCATCCCTTTAGCATATAAGGATAATATCTTCTGATCTAATCCATCAATCCTAGTCTGACGCTTTGGCACTAGTACAGGAGAAAATTCAGCATTTCTATCACGTGGTACTTCAAGTTCCAATACTCTACCTTCAGTAATTAGGCTTTTTTTGCATACACCATTTCTACTATTGTTAGTCTCTATCCTGCCATATTTGTTATAGACAAGATGCTCATCCATCTCAGCTTTTAAGGCTCTTTCAAATATATTTTTAGTTAACTGCTTTAATATCCCGTCTTTGGCAAAAAAACTCGTTAAATCAGTATCTTTATCTATTAGCAAATCTACTGCTTGTTTTATCTTCTCTTGGTTACTGTTACTCATGTTATTCCTGATAAATTATATTATTGTTAATATAACCTATCCTAGAAATTTACACACTTAGTGAGACAGCACCTTTTAGGCATTGTCATTGCGAGCTGGCGTTGCCTGCGTGGAGCGGTAAATGCTTTTTATGTCATTCCTGCTTTCGCAGGAATGACATAAAAGCCACGGTATGACACAGTTTAGCTATATAGAAACTAATATTTCTTAATATAATACTTATTCTTATCCCTTAAATCCAAAGCCTTATAATTTTGGTTAAATAGCTTGTTTGCTTTATTAAGTGCATCGACATATTTTAATGCTTCTTCAAACTCTTTTTCAGGTAACTTAATACTTATATTACCTTTAAGATTTAAATCCCACCTTCTATCTCCGAGTCTTACGGCAGCCGAAGTTTTATTCATTAATGCTGGATATTTCTGTAGCTCTAGTACTAATTTACCTGCGTAGATATTTGCCCCTTCCCCTACAACATGTAATAAATGAGGAAAAGGCTGAATATTTTTACTAATTTCGTAACCTTCTTCATCGACTAAGAAAAGCTGATTATTAATTTGCCAAATAGCAATAGGTTTTCTTTCAAATAATTTTATATATACCGTATTTGGTAATCTTCTACTGACATATACTTCCTTGATCCATTTATTTTTCTTTAAATTATTTCTAATTTCGTCTAATTTAAGAGCAAAAATAGGACTGCCCTTATTCGCATTTAAAACCTTTAATATTGTAGGCTCATCGACATTTTGCTGTCCTTCGATGATAACATTCTCAAGTTTAAACCCGAGTTTTGTTGTTGTTTGATATATATTTGTTGTTAAGTAGGTTTTTATGCCGGCAAAATATTTTGTAAAAACAAATAGACATACAAAGATAATTAAAGCAATCTTAAGCCCTAATATTGCTTTTTTGTAAATTAGTCCTAATTTTCGGCGTAATGAGATATTATTAGTTTTTTTTGTTTGTTTTTTTTTATTGGAGCTTGTTTTTTTTCTCATGATTCAAAGCTTGCCGTCTTTATAATTTCTTCAATTAAGTTAGTAAAATTTATCCCTGCATAAGCTGCAATTTCCGGCACTATTGATAAAGGCGTCATACCTGGGTGAGTATTTATCTCCAAAGCATATAATTTGTTTGTCTGCTCTTCTAAAATAAATTCTGCTCTAGCAGGACCTTTACAATTCATTGTTTTATAAATTTTTTCTGATTCTATAAGTAATTTTTCATATAAATTAGCAGGTAGCGGAGCAGGACAAAGATGCTCAGCAAATCCTTCGGTATATTTAGTTTCATAATCATAGAAACGATTCTTTAGTAATTTAATTTCTAAAGCCCCAAGAGCTTTGCCGTTTAATACCGCTACTTGCAACTCTCGCCCTTTTATATACTGCTCTATTATCACCTGATCACCGTAAGGGAAATTATAATCGGCAAAGTTAAAATCATCTTCCTCAAATATCACCTCAACACCAATACTTGAACCTTGCGTAAGAGGCTTAATCACATATGGTCGCTTCATAGGATCATTAGCCATCTCTCGAAACTCTACTTCTAGAGGTAATTTGTGCGTCGAGCCTAGACTCGCATCTGCACGATCGTTTTTGTACGCTGCGGTGCGAGGTGAAGTGTCTCCTACAAATTCCTCTCTATAAGCGAGTTTGGAGAGATGGCTAATATTATCGTTTTTACTTACAACGATACTTTCTGCCATATTAATATTATTCGTTAAAAACCAGCTCCTAGAATGTATTTTATCGAATGCTAAAGCTGAAGATAACACGCCGCTATGAGTATAAGGAATCCGCATTATATTAAGTAATCCAGGCAAGCAACCGTCTTCACCATATGTACCGTGTAGGCAGTTAAAAACAATATCAGGTTTTATTTCCTGTAATTTAACCGCAATATCTGCTCCCATATCAATAAAGGTAACTTTATATCCTAATTCAATTAAGGCTTTACTAACTCCTTCGCTTGATACTAAGGATACTTCACGCTCAGCAGACATACCGCCCGCTACTAACGCTATATGTTTTTTACCGGTAGTACTTAATATTTTGACTTCAGAATATTCCACCCAATGTGTTTGATATTTCATATTATTTGCTTTTATTATTTGTCATCCTGCGACTTATTTTTCGTCATTGCGAGGAAAAGCTGTAAATTTTGACGAAGCAATCCAGTAAAAAATGCTATAGATTAGCATTTTTTTATTATTTTTGCTGGATTGCCACGCAAGTACTACGACTGCTCGCAATGACGATTTTTAAACATACCTACCCAAACGTTTTATTTCCCACTTTAATTCAACGCCGCTATCTTCAAATACTTTCTGCCGGACAAAATCGCCTAAATCCTCTAAATCCTTAGCGGTAGCATCGCCGTTATTGATCATAAAATTACAATGAAGTTCTGACATCGAAGCACCGCCTATTCTATAGCCTCTAAGTCCTGCTTTGTCAATAAGTTCCCAAGATTTAAGCCCCTCAGGATTTGCAAAAGTACTACCACCTGTACGCTCTTTAATAGGCTGCGTTGATGACCTTGCATTATTTATTTCATTCATCCGTAATAATATATTTTCACTATCGCCTTTATTTATTTTAAAAACGGCTTTGAGAATAATTAAATCCTTTGGTAAATTATTACTGCGATATTTAAAACCGATTTCTTCATTTGTGAATGTTAAAAAGTTTCCTGCAAAATCAATCGCTTCTATTCTAACTATGATATCCTTAAATTCAGAGCCGTAAGCACCGGCATTCATAACAACACCACCACCGATAGTACCAGGAATACCTACTAAAAACTCAAAACCGGAAATAGCGTTTGCTTGACAAAATTTTGCTAAATTATAATTAAGGCAGCTACTACCTACTATTAGATGATCATCTATAAACTCAATATTACTAAAATTCTGACCAAGCTTTATTGTAACTCCTTCTATCCCGCCGTCTCTTATAATAATGTTTGAGCCTGCACCAAAAGTAGTTATAGGTAATTTTTGCTTATTTTGTATTAAGAAACTTGCTAAATCTTCGCTATCAAAAGGTTTAAAGAAAATTTCGGCATTACCGCCTACTTTAAACCATGTCAGATGTTTTAAATTATAATCTTTTTTATACTCGACTTTTAGTGTTGGTAAAATTAACATATCTTTACTGTCATCCATTTTTACTGTCATCTTCACCCTTTTGTCAGCGTTGTTGCATGGCTCGTTTTATGTCATTCCCGCGAAAGCGGGAATCCGGTAAAAGTGAATTATTGTCACCCCGTGGCTTGACCACGGGATCCAGTTAAAATACTAAAATTATTAGTATTTTTTATTGTTTTTATGGACCCCGTGGTCAAGCCACGGGGTGACACAGTGGGTTTTATCGGTCTACGCAACAATGCCTCCTCGCAATGACGACTTGGTATCCATGGAATGACATCAAGTGCGGGATGATAATCTCCCATCTAATTCATTAGCAAAACTTGAAATATTACCTGCTCCCATCATAATTATCATATCACCGGAAGCTGCATTATCTATAATAACCCCGACCGCATCATCTAGCTGTGCTAGAAAATTTGCTTTATCGTGATGCTTATTCTTAGCAATTTTATCAACTAAATTTTGGCTTGTAATCCCTTCTATAGGCTCTTCTCCTGCAGCATATATATCGGTAATATAAATCATATCCGCATCATTAAAGCAAAGCATAAAATCATCAAATAAATGCTGCATTCTTGAATATCTGTGAGGCTGAAAAATAGCAATAACTTTACCGTTTTGTTTATTTGCTATATTTTTAGCCGTCGCAAGTGTTGCTTTGATTTCCTCGGGGTGATGAGCGTAATCATCGATAACCACCGCCTTATTATATTCAGCTACTTTAGTAAATCTTCTCTTTACACCCTTAAAATTATTGAAACCGTTTTTAATAGCTTTAATACCGAAATCTAATTCTATCCCAACGGCAATTGCAGCAAGACTATTTAAAATATTATGTCTTCCGGGCGTTGGAATAGTAATTTTTTCAATAATCGTTGTACCTAGTACATTTGGTAGACTAATTTTTACGTCAAAAGTAGAGGAAGCAATATCAGTGTTAATATTAAACGCTATAATATGAGCATCTTCTGAATCGATTCCATAAGTAACAATCTTCCTTTCAGTAATATCATCTACTAACTTACGAACTATTTTATGATCGATACAACAAACGGCAAAACCGTAAAACGGCAAATTAGTAATAAAGCTTTTAAACGCACCAATTAATGTTTCAAAATCTTTATAATAATCTAAATGTTCAGGATCAATGTTAGTTATTATCGCAATAGTTGATGGAATATGAATAAACGTCGCATCCGATTCATCAGCCTCCGCAATTAAATAATTACTTGAACCAAGATATGCATTAGTCGATTTATTATTTATAATCCCGCCGTTAATAACTGTAGGACATAAACCGGCTGCCTCAAATAAACAAGCAACTAATGAGGTAGTAGTAGTTTTGCCGTGCGATCCTGAAACCGCTACCGAACATTTTAATCTCATAAGTTCAGCAAGCATTTCCGCACGCCTAATAATAGGAATTTTACGCTCTAATGCCTCTTTTATTTCAGGATTATTTGAATTAATTGCCGATGAAATAACAACATACGAAACATTGGTAATGTTCTGCTCGGCATGTCCTAAAAATATTTTAATGCCGTAGACTGCAAGCCTTTTAGTATTATAATTTTCTACTAGATCGGAACCTTGTACTTTATAACCTAGGTTATGTAATATCTCAGCAATACCGCTCATTCCAACGCCGCCGATACCTATAAAATGTATAGTTTCTAAGGTTTGATTAGTTTTTTTTAATTCAAGTAACAGCATCTAAGTTTAATCATTTAAAGTTGAGTTCTGCATATAGGTTTTAAGTAACATTGTCAAGCCCTAACTGTGTCATACCGCGACTTGATCGCGGTATCTAGCTTAAAATATTAAAATCATTGATATTATAAAAGTTATTTTTTCTGGATCCCGTGGTCAAGCCACGGGATGACATCGGTTCTATCAAACTTTGCTTCGGAATAGAAGTTTCCTTGTAGCCCGCCGACTTTTAAATCAATTAAAAATTTAGCTATTTCTCCGTTTTCTACAAATTCAGCTACTGTTTCAATACCTAAATCTTCTGAAATTTTAATTAATCTTTCTACGAAATACCTACTTTGTACATCACTTGTAATACTACGCACATATTTACCGTCAATTTTGATAATATCAATTGGTAAGCTTTGAAGTTGTTTAAAAGAAGTAAAACCCGAGCCAAAATCATCTAATGCAAATTTACATCCGTACTTACGTAGTTTATTAATAAATAAAGTTATTTTATCATAATTCTCATTGAAAGAAGTTTCTGTAATTTCAATAATTAAACGGTCCCGAACATTATGAGCTTTTAATAAGTTTTCTGCTATTTCCCATAAAGCTTCATCGCCTGTTCCTATATTTGAAATATTAACGGCTAACATTAAGTTTGGGTTGCTTGCAAGTTCGTTAACAGTCATTTCCAAAACAATTTGATCAATTATAAAAATTAATCCTTTATTTTCAGCAATAGGGATTATAGGACCTACGGAAATATAAACGCCGTTCTCGTCAGGTATACGAAGTAGACATTCATAATAATGAACTTTCATGGTATTGCGATCTATTATAGGCTGATAAGCAAATCGCATAGTCTTTTTTGCTAAGGCTTGTCGTAATAAGTTAAGCTGAAGATTAGATTTTCTTATATTTTCCAAATCATGTTCTGTACTGCTATATTCACGGTAATAATAATTATTATTTTGTGAAAGTAACATATTTAATGTTTTTTCAATTTCTTTAGCATTATTACTTACTTTTGGAAATTTAATACTAGCAATATAACAATTCATATAAATTGCCGGCTTCTGTTCATTAATATAAAGCTGTGAAAATAAATATAATTTTCTAGAAAAATTTTTAATTAAGTCAGAATCAGTAGTATTTAGGATAAATAATATTATATCTTTCTTTATTTTCTTAAACTTTGAAAAAATATTAAGTTCTTTGCTTACATCTTCAATGATTTGATCCAAATCTTCAATTATAAAATGCTTATCCTGCTCTATAAATTCTATTTCATCATAATTAACTAATCTACAAGCAAAACATACGCCTTTTTCCAATTTATCTATCTCATCTTGTAAATCTTTATAATCCGTTATTAATTCCGACATTGCCATTTTTATCATAAAATTATATACTTAAGAATATTAGGACATTTTTCCTGTAAATGAAATAAAAATATGAGCCGCATAGAAAGGATACAAGAAAAATTAAGTGTGTTAAAACCACATTTTCAAGAAATAATAGATGAAAGCTATAAACATGCTAGTCATTATGACGGAATTCACAGCCATATAAAAATAAGAATTGCTGCAGAAACATTACAGGGAAAAAGCCTAATTGCCAATCATCGCACTATTAATAACTTACTTGCCGATGAATTTAATAGCGGCTTACATGCTTTATCTATAGAGGTAATATGAAAACAAATAATATTTTAAAAGTAGCCGTTGGAGCTAGCAGCGTAGCACAAAAAGCCTTAAATAGTATAGCGGATAAAAGCTGTGGCATAATTGAGGATAAAATAATTAAAGGTAATTACGTCACTCGCGAAGAATTTGAAAAATTACAAACTTTAGTAATAAAACTAAAAAAAGAATTAACAGAGTTAAGCGGTAAATAATTAATCAACTAGCTTTAGAATTTTCTATTTTTGCTTTTAGCTCTTCTATTTCTTCTTTAGATAATCCTGTGAACTCTATTATTTGCTGAACAGTTTTACCTTGTTTTAGCATCATTTGTATTAATTCTGCTTTACCTTTTTCAAAATTTTCAGAAAAGCTATTTCCTCGGCATCTTCCATTAATTTTGCTCTTATGTAGGCGTCGTATTCTTCGGGCGTGAGGTTGTGCATTTCAATTACATTATACGCATCTAATACTTTCTCGCTCTTTATATTTGCAGGCGAACTAGTTTCGTTTTCTGCACACTTAAATAAATGTAACCACTCATCTATAGTATTATCAAACTTATCTTTATCAAATTTTTTAAGCTCTATAAATACATAGGAAAAATCAAATAAATATTGCTTATTTGTTTTAGTTTCAAGCATTTTATGAAGACTTATACAAGGTACTTCATCATCAAACATTTTAGTCTTTATAAGCGAAATAACTATTACCGGTAATAAATCTTTATGCTTTATTCCTTTAGTCAGTTGCTGTACGTAAGAATGAGCAGAATAATATTGTACTCTTTTTAAATAATCGCTTTCATTTCTTTTTTGCATCTCGATTATATACCAGCTACCGGCTTCATCTTTAACCTTTAAATCAAATATGCTTTTTTTCCCTTTATCAATAATAGGTACTTACTCTACAGGTATAAATTCTATTTCTTTAATTCTAAACCCCTCAGGTAATTCAAGAACTGCATTGATAAATTCCTTTAACCTTTCTAAATCACGAAAGATTTTTTTAAATAAACTATCATTTGTAGGATCTAAATATCTTTGCATATTAATTATTACTTTTTAGTATTACTTATATTATATAACTTTTTAAGTAATAAGTAAATAATACTAGAATGTATACTTTAAATAGGTTCTTGCGTGCGGAAAATTAAATTAATCTATTTTTTGACAAAAATTATGTCTTTTGATCGGTTCTGATTGATACTATTGCTGACATGCCGGGGACTAGATTAGCATTTGGGGATTCAAAATCTATTAAAACAGTTACACGTTGTACGATTTTAGTAAAATTACCTGTAGCATTATCGGGTGGGATTAAACTAAATTTAGAACCGGTAGCAGGAGCGATATTACGAATCCTCCCGTAAATTATTTTTTTAGGCAAAGCATCAAATTCAATTTTGACTTTCATGCCGGACTTAAATTTCTTAATTTGCGTTTCTTTAAAATTAGCCTGAATATACATAGTATTATCTTGAACTATAGAAAACAACGCCCTACCCGGTACTATATAATTTCCGACTTCTAAACTACTATTACCGAATATACCGGGTACCATAGCAATAAGTTTAGTATTTTGTAAGCTCCTTAACTTTACTTTTTTGTTTTCCGTTAGCTCTTTAAGTTTTTCCTGTTCTGCTGCTTTTTCAAGCTCAAGAAGTTGTAAATTTTGCTTAGATATATCTAAATCTAACTGTGCTTGTTTATAATCCGTTTTGGCTTTTTGATATGCGTTTTTAGAATCATCTAACGTTTTAGAGCTAGCAAATTTTGCCTTATTTAATTCCTGCACTCTAGTAAAATCTGTTGAAACAATATCAAAGCTTATTTTAGTAAGCTTTAATTTTTCAGACGCTTGCTCTAGGCTAATCTGCCCTATTGAGATTTTCTGCTCTATAATTTCTATATTTTTTATGCAAGCTTCAATAGATGCTTCAAGTGCTGCAAGCTTTGCCTTATAATCTCTATCGTCAATTTCTCCTATCAGATCGCCTTTATTAACTTTAGTATTATCGGTAACAAATAACTTTGTTAAAACACCGCTAACTTCAGCACTAACATTTGAAATATCTGCATCTATGTAAGCATTATCCGTGGATTGTGTATTTGCCCAAACATAAATTCTATATCCCAAATAAATAAATATTATTAAGGCTATAATAATTACATATTTAGTAAATGGATGATGTTTATATTTGTCGATAGCTTGTTGTAATACACTCGGCATAATTAACTTTACCAATACCCTCTATGTTTAAAAAAATAACAAATTGGTATAGAAAGAATATATATAACTGCAATTAACGGCAGTGAATACCATGGATATATGATAAGATTTATAATAACAATAGCAACTAAAATCATTGCAAGCGATAAATATTCAGGTTTAATACTCAAATTTTTTGTTGAGATTGTAGGAAGCCTACTAGCAAGTAGAAAAGCTATAATAGCCAAATATATATTAATTGTTATAGTGTGAGTACGGGTATTGATATTTAATAACGTACCGATTTCAAAATCTATCATTACAGGCATTAAAGCAAGTAAAGCACCGCATGGGGCAGGTACACCGGTAAAAAAATATTCAGTTTTTTTATCTTGTTTAGGTTGATAAATACCAACGTTAAAGCGAGCTAAACGTAGTGCCATACACACTATAAATAATAGCATTACTGCTGATGAAAATACCTTATATTCATATTGCTGAAAAGACCATAAATATATTAAATAAGCAGGAGCTATACCAAAATTAGCAAAATCGCATAATGAATCAAGCTCTGCACCAAATGGGCTAGCTGCATTTAGCATCCTTGCTATTCTACCATCGATACCGTCAATAATAGCCGCTACTATAATGCAATATACCGCAAGTTCCCATCTGCTATCCAAAGCAAATTTTATAGAACTCATACCGGTTACTAAACCAAGCAACGTAATAAAGTTGGGAATTAATTTTATTAGAGGTACAGGCTTAGTTATTATAGATTTACGAATTTTTAACAATTTTTATACTCCCAAGTGTCATACCATGGCTTGACCACGGTATCTATAAAAACAATAAAAAATACTAGTATTTTTACTGGATCCCGCGATCAAGTCGCGGGATGACAAGATGGTGGAATCGATCAACACAACAACGCTGGTCAAGCCCACGGTATGATATTTAACTATCTTCTCTCAAACTTAAATTCTGCCGTCTTTTTACGTCCAAAATCAGCAATGATAGTTTCACCACCTATAGCAGTCTGCCCTTTACTCACTAATAAAGCTGTTTTCAACGGTAGATAAACATCTACTCTGCTACCGAAACGAATTATACCGTATCGCTCGCCCGTTTTAACTTCATTACCCTCTTCTAAATCACAAACTATACGCCTTGCTATAAGTCCGGCTATTTGAACAAAAACAATTTTCTGCCCTTGATCAGTTTCCATTAATACTGATTGACGCTCATTATAAATACTAGCTTTATCAAGTGAAGCATTAAAAAACTTTCCGGTATTATAATGAAGTGCTAAAATTTTTCCGTTTGCCGGGATTCTATTAACATGGACATTAAAAATATTTAGAAAAATACTAACTCTAATCATTTCCACATCACCAAGACCTAATTCCGGGGGCGGCAATACTTCCTTAATTTCTTGAATTATTCCGTCCGCAGGACTTATTACCAGATCATCACTTATAGGCACAAAGCGATCAGGATTACGGAAAAAATAAATACACCAAGCAGTAGCAATAAATCCAATACAGCCAAGTTTTTCATTAAATGATGCTAATAAAAAACTTACTAATGCAAAGCTAGCAATAAATATATATCCTTCGCGGTGAATAATTTTAAATAAATCATTATATTGTTTCATTTTAATCTCTATGAATCTCCTTATTATTTTTAACTATGCCTGCTCTGCTTTATCCTCTTGGTTCTCACTCTCATCTTCATCTTCTTCTTGAGGGGTAGCCTGGGCTTCTTGGGCAGAACCAAGAGCATATACGCATAAATCCGGAAGTGGAACACCGTTTTTTTTGGCAAGATCATTTAGCTGTGATATTGCTTTCATAACCTCATCAGGAATAGTACCGCCTCTTTCGTCAGATAACCATTTTGCTTGAAATTGTAGCGGATGATGCCCTTCTTGAGGCGTACCTATATAAAACTTAAACTTGGCTCTTTGTCCACCAAAATCGCAGTCAAATTCAAACTCTTTATAATGTGCCATAACTTTATGAATTAATAATTATATTAATATTATTATATTCTAACAATAAAAATGCAAATCTAAAATAATTTCTGTCCAAGAGGTTACTGTATCAGTTACTTTAAAGCTAATTAAATGCTTTTTTGCTACAAATTATAAGATTTTCTTGAAATAGGAACTACTATTCTTTCTAAAATCTTATTAATTTTCGCTATAAAATCTCTTTAATTATCAATTAAAATAACTGATACATATAACCTCTAATATTTTTTAAGTTTCTTAGTAATATAACGATTTGAATATATAAATTTATCGGTAGAATCTATAATTATTCCGCCTGCTTCCTTAATAAGAAGCTCAAATGCATAATATAATGTAAAATTTAATAATGATAAACATATTAAATCCGCTTTACCTGATGCTACAAGCGTAGCCCCGTAGCAAGGAGAGCCAAAAGATCTAATATTATCTACCTCTATCTCCTCCAAATCATTATGATTTACATCTTCAATAATTACTAAACAGTTTTTTAAATCGACATTATCGGAAACTCTAAGTCTTAATCCTTGATAATTAGAGTTTAAATTATTTTTTTCTATCCAAGCTCCTTTACCTTTTTCAGCATAATAAATTTCATTAAGAGCAGGAAAATATATTACTGTAGAAGTAGGAGTTAAAACTTCTTGATTCCTTTTTAAATAAGTTACGGATATCGCAAAAAAAGGTATGCTTCTGGCGAAATTATTTAGGCTATCTATAGGATTAATTAAAAAGACACTCTCATAATTATTATTTAAATCGAATTGATCCTCTGGAAAAAATAAATATTGTGTATGTTTTTGTAATTCTTCACATAATAAAGTTTTTAATCTTAAATAAGATCGCTTACAAAATTCTTCGTTTCTTACAGAATTTTTTTGCAGCATTTCGAGTTCTAAAAAATCTCTATGCAAAAACTTAACTGCTTTACGCAGGGCATTAATTAATAAATTAGTTATAGGTTGCATTTTATTTTAATAGTTAATTTATTACAGCGTCATACCGTGGATAAATCGGCATTGTTGCATGGATCGAAAAATCTACTCGATGTCATTCCTGCGAAAGCAGGAATCCATTATAAAGCGAGATAAATCGAGCTTTTAGTTTTAAAAACTTGTTATATTTATACTTTTTTTTGGATTCCTGCTTTCGCAGGAATGACATTAAACTTACTTTGCCCTTTCGACATATGTCATATCATCAGTTTTAACAACAATTTTTTCTCCTACTTCTAAATATTGCGGAACCTTAACTTTAATACCGTTTTCTAAAATTGCCGGTTTATAAGAAGCGGTAGCGGTTGCTCCTTTTATTACCGGATCAGTTTCACTAATTTCAAGTATAACAGTTGGAGGAAGCTCAATATTTAAAGGCTTCTCATTATAAAATTCGACTTTAACAATCATATTTTCAGTTAAGAAAGGTAATTTTTCTTCTAAAATTTCCTTGGGAACATTTATTTGTTCAAAATGTTTGGTGTCCATCAATACCAAATCATCACCTTCAAAATATAAAAATTGATAATCTTTTTGTTCAAGTTCGGCTTTTTCTAAATAATCGGAAGAACTGAATCTTTCGTTACGCTTTGTCCCTGTTTTTAAATTTTTCATCTCAACTTGTACATAAGCTCCACCTTTCCCTGGTTGAGTATGTTCCGGTGTTTTGCTTACAACCCATAAATCATTATTATAAACTAATATGTTACCTGTTCTAATTGAATTTGCTGAAATTTTCATATATTATACATTTAAGACTTAAAATTAAAGTATAAATATACAAATTATTTCCTTTAAAAACAAGAATTTAATCTTATGACCACAATATTAGTAGTAGATGATATAGAAACCAATATTAAGTTACTGACAGCCAAACTTTTAAAAGAGTATTATACGGTTCTTACTGCAAATAGCGGCAAAGAATCACTAGCAATTCTTAAAAAAGGAAAAATTGATATTATACTACTTGATGTTATGATGCCGGAAATGGATGGATTTGAGGTATGTAAAACGATAAAAACCGATCCGGAAACTACTCATATACCGGTTGTAATGGTAACTGCACTTTCTGATATTGATGATCGAGTTAAAGGTCTTGAGGCAGGAGCTGATGAGTTTTTAACAAAGCCGATTAACGATACTGCTCTATTTGTAAGACTTAAATCGCTATCTAGAATGAAAAGCTTAATTGATGAGTTAAAGCTTCGTAATAGCACTAATGCATTATTAGGCGTAACAAATATCGAAATGCATGACACTTTTGCAGATAAAAAAATATTACTAATTAATGATGATGTGGTACAAGCTAAAAATATAAAACAAATGTTACTTAAGATTACCCAAAACGTAAAGGTAATAAGTAATTCCGATGAATTAGATATTATAAATGAATATACACCCGATTTAGTAATTATCAGTAGTACGCTCGAAAATGAAGATCCTTTGAGAATCAGTGTTATTTTAAGAGGTAAAGCAGAAATAAGCGGCGTGGTAATAATTTTACAAATTGATGAAGACGGTATGCCTTTAGTTGTGAAAGGTATTGAACTCGGTATTAATGATTATTTCGTTTATCCTATAGAGGAAAGCGAATTACTTGCTAGAATTAGAACACAATTAAGGCGTAAGCAATATCAAGACAATCTACGTAATGATCTTGAACAAAGTGTTAATTTAGCAGCTAAAGACGGCTTAACCGGCTTATTTAATCGTCGCTATTTCGATATACACCTCAAACAAATGATTGAGAAAGCTAATAAAGAAAGTATTAAATTATATTTACTTATGTGCGATATCGACAATTTTAAACACGTAAACGATACTTACGGTCATCAAGCAGGCGATAAGGTTTTAACGATTGTATCCCGTATTTTGAAGAATACTCTCAGAGTAACAGACTTAATAGCAAGATTCGGCGGTGAAGAATTTACTATACTTTTAACGGATATAGATATTTCTAAAGCAATTGAAACTGCGGAGAGAGTTAGAGTTAAAATAGAATATATGGATTTTCACATTGAAGATCAAATTGAACCTTTAAAAAAAACTATTTCAATCGGAGTTACGGAATATAAAAAAGAAGAATCAATAGAATCTTTCATTGAACGTGCTGACAAAGCTATGTATGAAGCTAAAACAACGGGTAAAAATAAAGTAGTAAAATTATAATTGATTTTTTAAAGTAAACAAATAATGAGAAATTCTTCCAAAAAACATCTTGATTTACCATATAGACCAGGAGTCGGCATGATGATATTAAATGCCGATAACCATATATTCGTCGGTAAAAGAATAGATACAAAAATATCTGCATGGCAAATGCCGCAAGGTGGGATAGTTCCCGGCGAAACACCAAGTATTGCAGCAATGCGTGAGATGTTAGAAGAAATAGGAAGCGATAAAGGATATATTATTGCCGAAAGCAAATGCTGGTATAGTTATGATGTACCAAGCTTTTTAATACCTAAATTGTGGAACGGTAATTTTCGTGGACAAAAACAACGCTGGTTTTTAATTAGATTTACCGGAAATAACGAAGATATTAATATAAATACCTCTAATCCGGAATTTGACCAATGGCGTTGGGCATCACTTGACGAACTATTATCTATTATAATTCCTTTCAAACGGAAACTTTATCAAGCCGTGGTAAAAGAATTTGAATCATTAATTCAGTAAAAATTTTATATACACCTCTCATAAATGAAGAGTTGGTAGACGAAGTTTAATTTGGAAAAGAGCAAGGCATCTAGAAGCTGATAAACGCAGCGTACATACTAGTACGTGAGGAGGTGCTGTCTCACTAAGTGTGTAAATTTCTAGGATAGGTTATATTAACAATAATATAATTTATCAGGAATAACATGAGTAACAGTAACCAAGAGAAGATAAAACAAGCAGTAGATTTGCTAATAGATAAAGATACTGATTTAACGAGTTTTTTTGCCAAAGACGGGATATTAAAGCAGTTAACTAAAAATATATTTGAAAGAGCCTTAAAAGCTGAGATGGATGAGCATCTTGTCTATAACAAATATGGCAGGATAGAGACTGACAATAGTAGAAATGGTGTATGCAAAAAAAGCCTAATTACTGAAGGTGGAGTATTGGAACTTGAAGTACCACGTGATAGAAATGCTGAATTTTCTCCTGTACTAGTGCCAAAGCGTCAGACTAGGATTGATGGATTAGATCAGAAGATATTATCCTTATATGCTAAAGGGATGAGCCTCTCTGACATTAAGATTCAGATTCATGAGCTATATGGTGCAGAGAACAGTGAAAGCCTTATTAGTCGGGTTACCGATAATGTTATGGATGAGGTCAGGAGTTGGCAGAATAGGCCTCTGGAAGCCATATATGCTATAGTATATTTTGATGCACTTATAGTTAAAGTACGTCAAGATAAGAGAATTATCAATAAGGCAGTATATGTAGCTTTAGGTGTAGATTTAACCGGAAGGAAAGATATTTTAGGCTTGTGTATTAGCGAGAATGAGGGAGCTAAATTTTGGTTAAATAATTTTACTGAAATGAAAGACAGGGGATTAAAAGATATCTTAATTGCTTGTAGCGATAATCTAACGGGCATGAGTGAGGCGATATCTGCAGTATATCCACAAACTGAGCATCAGCTGTGCATTGTACATCAAATCAGAAATAGTTTGTCATATGTAAGCTATAAAGACCGTAAAGAACTTGCAGCAGATTTGAAGCTAGTATACAGCTCTATCACTGAGGATGAAGCACTTACTGCCTTATCTGATTTTGATATGAAATGGGGCAAACAGTACCCACATATTGCAAAATCATGGCAAAATAATTGGCAGAATTTGATAATTTTTTTACAATACCCAGAAGTGATTAGGCGTATCATTTATACAACCAATGCAATCGAAGGTTTAAATAGTCAATTACGCAAGGTTACTAATAACAAAAGGGGTTTTCCTAACGACGACTCTGTATTTAAGACTTTGTACTTGACAATTGACTATATTACGCGAAAATGGAATATGCCTATCCAAAATTGGGGAGAGGACATGGCTCACTTTTTGATAAAATTTGAGGGGCGAATTTAATGCCTATTTTAGAATTTACACACTTATATATCCAGAGCCGACCTATCGTCTATCCCTTCAAGGTCCATCTCTTCCTTTAAGGCTTCCATACTACAGCTACTAAATACATCAAGGTTATTCTGCTCGGCTTGCCATTTTAAGCTAGCTTCTTTAAAACTAACAATACCATTTTCAATTTCTTCTAATGTCCAATTTTTTATTTCGTGTAAAAAATTCTCTATATCTGCTTTTGCTTCTGGATTTTTTTCGATAAATGGATTAAAAAACTCCTTGATACCCGCTAATAATTCTTCTTTTCCAGGTTCTGTGTCTGTTATATCTTTAGAATCTAGAGCTTGAGCTATCGGTGTATTAACTGCATCCTCGTTGTTTGCTATATCCTCTTCTTCAAAGCCTTCATCAAGCTCGTTATTAGAAGTATTAATGTGGAATAGCTCTTTATAAGAATCATTTATAATAATTTTATCATCAGGATTATTTGCATTATAATTATTTATTATTTTATCAATAGCTTCTTTAAACTTTTCATTATAAGGTGCATCTCTAAAGGTAGAGCTTTCATATATAGATTTTTTAGCAAATTCTTTTAGTGCTTGAAGATTTTCAGTACTAGAATTACTCATCTCAGCATGTTTTTCCAGAATATAAGTAGCTATTTCTATTAATTTATCACCAAAAATTCTTTGAGCGGTTATTTCATCAGCTTGTTGTGTTGCTTCTAATATTTTACCGGGCATATTATTTTTTAATAGCTCTATTATTCCTCCGCCGCAACAAACAGTTTGGTAATCATCATTATTTTCTTCTTTTAATGATAAATATAAAGCGTTGTCTATGTTATAGTTATTTTCTTTTAATAATTTCCATGTTTGTAAGGTTGGGTCATTAGCATATACTCCACCATCAATAATTTTATGTAATTTAGTATTGGTTATACTACTGAAATTGTGGCTGAGGAAATATCCGGGTGCTGCAGTGATTCCTTGTATTATATCTGAAAGGTAATAATCATTATCTTCACTTTTTCTAGCCTCTATAGTAGAGAAAGTCATAAGAGGATTTTGTTTATTATTTAGATCATAACCTGTAACTACAACATCACCGATTAAATCCTTTAGGGTATAATCCTTACAATATTCTTTCAATAACTTTACTAATGGTTCAGGAGAAAATTTATAGCTGAATAAGCCATTAAAACTCCAAAATTTTCTAAAAGTTAATCCTTCCGGAAAAATATCGTGTGCCATTTCTTCAAACAGTTCTTGAGCTTGCTCTGCACTGAATAAAGGTTTTCCGGGATTATTAGGATCCGGTAAATTAAGCAAAATAGGAATAAGTCCTCCAACACTGGTCCCTCCAGTAAAATCGAATATCTTGCAAGTAGGCTTACCGGTTATTTGCTCTATTATTTTTAATTTTTCTAAATGGATCTCTCCTTTTACTCCGCCGCCCTCAAATAGTGCTAAGCTACTCTTATTAGTATTGCTTATATCTACCATAACCACCTTTCAAAAATACTAAGAGAGCAAAATATAATAAAAATTAACTTTTGTCAATAAATTTATCTGTATAAACTTAACAAAATTTAACTTATACAATAAAATTGTAACTATTAGTAAAGAAGACTTGATTAATGATTAATATTTTAGTATATAGCTAATATTATAACTATAATGGTATGAGATATGCTTAAATCTAGTGATTATGACATCGACCCTAAGTTATTAGCAACTGAAGTAAATAAAATGATGCCATCAGTAATGTTAGTAATGAAAGATTTAGATAGTATTGAAGATAAAATAGCTTATGGAAAAGAAGAATTATTGAAGTATCTTATGGGTGGTGAAATAGTTAAAGCTTTAGCATTCATGGATTGCTTTGAAGGAAATACAGGAGAAAGATTAAAGATTAATGATATAGTAAACTATGACCTTAAGGATATTGAAAGTGAATCTACTACTTTTACTGAGCATAATACAGACGGCTTACCCTATACAAATGACTCTTATACTCTCAGTGAAGCTGCATATACTTTACTTGGATTTATAAAAATATACTTGCCTGAATAATTAAAAACTTAATTCTACTACAAATAATGACACTAAAATACGAAAACTTTGATAGCTCCTCTGATGAAGAGTTAAAAGAAAATTACACTTTACCTCAATATCTTAATTTTTTATCAAGAAATATAATTAATATTAATTTTATAAGTACTTCTGAAGGATTAAAACTTAGACTTGGTTTAATATTACATAATTTAGCTGATAGATTTTTTAAATATTCTACTATTAGAAATATTTATAAAAAAATTAAATCTGAAATATTAACAGTAGATAATGATTATTACGAAGAAAATTTTAATATTATTAAAACTGCTTTTAATAAACATTTTAATAAATTATTTAAAGATGATAACAAAGAAAATATAAGTGATAAGGATTATCAAAAGCTATTGCATTTTGTATTTAATCCAAATCACTCTATTCCTGAGATATTTACTTTAGCAGACGGTATTACTGCTGAGCATGCAAAGAAAGTATTATTACAAGAATTGCAAAACAGTAATATCAACCTAAAAGGTATAAGTAATAACCCATTAAATTTTACAATATATAATTCTAAAGGACTTCTAGCTTTTGCTGAAATGATTGGCAGGAATAATAAAAATCAGCTAAAGCACCGGATTTTAGAAGAAATAAATAGTGATTTATCTACTATATGTAAGATCTCAAATACTAAAGAAGAAACTTTTACAATTAATCATATAGTACATTATAAAACCGGTAATGTACAAACAGATGTACCTGGCTTAGGAAAATATGATGAAATTTTATCTAAATTTGAGCAAGAACATGAATATAAACATGCTATTATAAAACGTATATTTGAAGTTGTGCATGCTAAAGAATCAACGCAAAATATAGAAGAATTACCGCGAAAACTAAATTACTTTGCAGAAAAGTTAACACATTTGTTATTTATAGTCGAAACACATAAAAATAATGCAACCCTATTTACAGCTCCTATGTTTTTAGAACTTATTAATAAAGATGGGATATTTATATCTGATAAAGAGCTTTTTCCTATGTCTACAGAGCATGCTGTTGCTCAAACAAGAGGTATACTTAAAAACTATAAATATGTGTTACCAAATTCCTGTTCAATAGATTATGACATTACAAATGTACAAAACGGCAATCTATTACTTATTAAAGAAGGTAATATATTAATAAAATGGCTTAGTGAAAACTTCAACAATGCTAAATTAGAGAATATAGCACTGGTATTTGATACTTTAGCTTTAATACAGAATTATAAAAACAAAAATATAGATAATATAAAAATTAATGATATCAAACATTTTTTAGAAAAAGTTCATAAATTAGAGAATTGTCCTATAAATTTGTTAAATTCATTAGACCAAAATTTAACTGCTTTAATTCTTAAAGTAAATAATATAGGAGAACGCAATTTAAAACTTACAAAAACTAAATTGCTTGAAAAAAAGGATTTTTCGGGGGATTTAAAGAACTTAATTGAAATAACCTACTTGGAATTTACTGAAAGCTTAAAAAATATTGAAGGGTTTTTAGCTCAAAAACAAGCATCTCTCAAGAAAGAAATTAAAAAAATCTTACCTGAAATTCTACAAATTTTATGTGCTAAAATAAAAGAATGGTATGATATTGATACTCCTGAATATACCAAAGATGTATTACAAGATATTACCTTAAAATTTAATCAAACTATTTCTCCTAGAAAGAGATTAAAACTTTCTTTTTCTAAAAAAGTAGATATGTATAAGGAAAATGATGATGATAGTAATCAAACTGTGGAAACAATTGCTATAGATGATAGTATGAAAGAATATTTTAAACTAATTGGAGAACATACTAATACTATATGCGATTAAAAACAGTATTAATATTATAGTCTTTTTGAGGTCCTAGAACTTGGTAGTTAAGAGTAAAAGAATCAGGATTTAAAAATATATAGGTAGCATTATATTCATCGCTGCCGCATAAATGGCTACCTATAGCTCTTGAGTTATCTATAAAATCTAAACGATGAAATAAGCTATTTTCTGCTTTGGCAAAATATTTTACAATATTATTTTTTTCTAAAATATATCTATATTCTTTATTAGCAAGGATTTGATGATCGTAGTCGTTATAGTGAATTTGCAATTCCTCTTTATAGATTAATTCATTTAAATTTTCGGGCAGAAAATACGCCATCCCCTCACCGTAACCATAATTATCTATAATTCTGTTAATTCGGTACTTTCCGGATAATCTTAAAAAAATTTCTTTTGCAAAAATACTATTTAATACCCCCAATTACTCATAATGTCCCCACATGCTAAGTATTTTTATTATTTTTTCTTTTTCAAAGATTTCATATACCAATCTATGCTGTAAATTAATTCTTATAGAATGCTTACCTACTAAATTACGGTAAAGTTTTTTACTATTTGGAAGAGTGGGATTAACAGCTAAATCATTACATAATTGTTCTGCTTTATCTATTAATTTAGCTGCAATTAATTTATCTTTGTCAGCTATAGTTTTTTTGTGATATATCAAAGTATATTTCATTTTTTCCAAAATTCCTCATGGCTAACAAATTCTTCTAATGGTTTTTTACTAGCTTCAAGGATTCTTTTTACTAAGCCCGGTTTAGAGTACAAATATAAAGTTTCTTGCAATCCTTCATAGTCTTGTTCTGATATGATTACTGCATTATTACGTTTTCCCTTTATATAAATAGGTTCATGAGTTTTATTTGTCTCATCAATAAGATTAGATAATTTAGCTCGTGCCTGCGTGCTTGTATAAATAGTCATAATATTATCTCTGGGGAGTTATATATTTAAGTGTACACTATTACGTACATAATAGCAATAATTAACCTACGCTTAGGGGTAAATTATACCGAGATAATCTTGAAAAAATTTCTTGGATTGGATTGTTTTTTTGAGGGCATTTGGTATATATCTATGTCATTTCTGCGTAGATCGAAAAACCAGTTCAATGTCATTCCCGCTTTCGCGGGAATGACATAGTACTTTGCTAATTCTGCAATATTTTCATCAGCAAATTAATCTCTTCGCGTAATTCTATATCGTTTTCCAGCAATTCTTCTACTTTCTTAATAGCATGCATAACCGTCGTGTGGTCTTTTTTACCGAATTTTTTACCGATATCTGCAAGGCTTTTCGGTGTTAATGCTTTACTAAGATACATAGCTATTTGACGCGGTCTTGCAACTTCTCGTAATCTTCGAGAAGAAGACATATCGGATAATTTAATATTATAACGACTAGCTACCTTTTTCTGAATATCTTCAACGGTAATTATTCTTTCATTAGAACGTAATAAATCTCTTAAAATATTTTGTGTATTTTCGAGTGTAATTTCTTTTAAAGTAAAATTAGAATGAGCTATCACTTTATTTAAAGCTCCTTCAAGCTCTCTAACGTTTGAGACGATTTTAGATGCTAAAAAATCAATTACGTCTTTCGGTATTTTAACATTCATCTGCTCAATCTTAGATTCTAGAATACCGAGTCGTAGCTCATAAGTAGTACTATGAACGTCGGCAACTAAGCCCCACCCAAGTCGAGACTTTATCCGATCTTCAATATTATCTAAATCTGAAGGGGACCTATCACAAGAAATAACCATTTGACGGTTATTATCAATCAATGTATTAAAAGTATGGAAAAATTCTTCCTGCGTACTATCTTTACCGCAAATAAATTGAATATCATCAATCATTAACACGTCAACTGAGCGGAATTTCTCTTTAAACGAGATTACTTCTTTATTACGCAGAGCTTTAACAAACTGATACATAAACTTCTCTGCAGACATATATATCACTTTGCGGCTTGGGTTATTCTGCTTGATATACCAACCGATTGCATGCATTAAATGAGTTTTACCAAGCCCTACGCCGCCATATAGAAAAAGCGGATTAGACTCAGAAACCGCACCTGATGATTCCGCAACCGCTCTTGCTGCTGCATAAGCTAGTTCATTTGGGGCTCCAACTACAAAATTATCGAAAGTAAAACGTACGTCAAAGGTTGAAAAGATATTTTCCGAATTAAGCTCACTGCTGCTGATATCGGCAAAAGTCTTAGTAGGTAATTCTATAACTGTTTGGGTTGTCCCAGGTAACTCTTTAGTAATTATTTCAATCGACTTAATGGTATTATTATAATGTTGAAATAGTTGCAATATGACCATAGAGTATTTGGATTTTATCCAATCTCTAACAAAGTTAGTAGGGGCACAAAGAATAACGGTATTTAATGAAGACTCTATAAAATTGACTTTACTAAACCAGCTATTATATAGAGTTTCACCGTAATGATTGTAAAGATCTTGAGCCACGTGACTCCAGACATTTACATAATTATCACCTTGATCCGTTAAAATTATTTGATTAGTACTCACTTAAAACTGCCACGGTAAGTTATTTTGTTTCCAGCCTTTGTCTTGATTATTTCCTTCAAAGCCGTCACTAATATTATAACAATTTTTATAACCTATATTAGTTATAAAATTTGCTGCGATAAATGACCTATATCCTGAACGGCACAGAAAAAATATTAATAAACTTCTTGCATAACTTGCTTCTAAGGGTAATTGGTACGTCAATCCGGTACTCGCATCCTCACATACTCTTTTATACGCTGCGGTGCTGCGTTCCGTGTTTCCTTCAAATTCCTCCTTATTAGCGGACGTTTGTAAGAAGTTTGTTGCATCTATTTTATCTTTAATTATAGATAAAAAATTATCTTCAAAATCTTTATTCAATTGCCAACTTAGAAAGACCACCTTATTTTTATTATCTAAATGAGGTATCCCAACTTGTTGCCACTCTTCTTTAGTTCTAACATCCACAAGAAAAGCATTATCATTTGAAATTAATATATCATAAGCTTTTGTAGAACAGATATTTTGAACCGACATATTTACGCTTTTTTGCTGTTATTGATAATAAAAGTTAATAGAATTTTACCCATGTAGAATGGATTTATTAGAGTGCTTAATTATTAAAGCATTTTTAAATGATCTTGGTATTTAGGTTCTGTGAACAAAATTTTAAATAATATATTTTAGTTCTTTTTTGCTACAAATTATAAGATTTTTTTGAAATATGAATAACTATTCCTACAAAAATCTTATTAATTTTCGCTAAAAAATACCTTAAAATATAAATAGTTAAAGTTTTGTTCACAGAACCTAGTAAATTTAATAATATTATTATAAAAAAATTTTGCAAGATGTTATAGATGAATAAATTAAATAAAAACTCTTTACAAAAGAAACTTTTTTACCGTAGTAAAAACCGAGGTTGCAAAGAAATGGATTATATACTCGGTAGCTTTGCCGAAAAGTACCTATCCTTAATGGATGAAAAAAAACTTGGAAGCTATTCTTTAATACTTGATCAAAACGATAATGACCTTTATAATTGGATTAATAATAAATCTTCTGCTCCTTCTTATCTAGATGCCGAAATAATTGATAAATTACGCAAAATAGCAAAAATATAAATTCCTGTAGAATGTTACAACAAAAATTTCCGGCGGCTGCCAAATCTTTCTTTGCAATCGATAGTTTTACTAAGAATCTTAAGCAAGATTTTATCTTAAGTAGCAGTAATGAAGAGGAGGCGTTGCAATTATACAAGCAAGCTTTATTTTTTTCTTCTAATGAAAATATTTATTACTTTCCAAGCTATGATACTATCCCTTACGACCATACGTCACCAAATGCAAATATCTTATCTAGACGTGCAGAAACATTAACCAAGCTAACAACAGATAATAGTAACGGCAAATTACTCATAACTCATGCAGCGAACTTATTAAACAAATTACCGCCGAAAGATTTTTTTTCTAAATATTTTTTAAAATTATCTCCTAAAATGAAATTTACTACGGATGAGCTTGCTATGTTTCTAGTAGAAAATAGTTTTACAAGAAATGCGAGTAGCATCGATGTCGGGGAATTTGCGGTTAGAGGCGAAATCATTGATATAATATTGCCTGGTCCTAAAGCTTATAGAATTAATTTTAGCTGGGATTATATTGAATCAATAAAAGAATTTGATATTGATACACAAATTTCAACTAAATCTTGCAGCGAACTCGTTATTAGTCCTGCAAATGAGATAGTTTTAAACTCTGAAACAATCGGTAATTTTAAGAATAATTACTTACGAAATTTTGGAGTTAATCATACCGATAATCCTTTATATGAAGCGGTGATATCGGGAAGAAAATTCGCAGGATATGAACAATTACTTCCGTTATTTTATAATTCCTGCTCTAACTTAGTAGATTACCTAAACAATCCTATTTTCATATTCGATAATTTATCAAAACAAGCCATTTTAGAGTTTGAGCATAGTTATAACGATTTTTATTCAGCAAGGTCAGAGGCAAATAAACTTAAATTTAATAGTTTCTATCCCACCCTTTCACCGACTAGCTTATATTTTACCGCTTCTGAAATAACAGAATTACTAGAACAAAAAAATAATATATTGATTAGTTATGAAAATTCTGAGCAAGCAACTCTAATTGAAAATATTAGTTCCGCAAGTTTTATAGAAAAGAAAACGATTTTCGATAAATTATTTGAGATTATTAAAGCTCATTCTTCTAAAAAAATCGTAATAGGTACAGCTTCTTTAAGCGGTCTTGAGAGAATTAAAAGCATCACTCAAAATTATGAATATAAATATAATGAGATAAATAAATTAGATGAGGCTAAGGCTTCAGTAATAAATGTCGGGATAATTCCTTTAAATCAAAGCTTTTATACTAAAGAATATTTATTTATTACCGCTAGCGAATTATTAGAAGAAAAACCTAGCTCTACAAACACTAACAAAAAGCTTAAAAATATCTTGCTGGAGCTTGATAATTTAGCTGAAGGTGAGTTTGTAGTACACAAAGATCATGGAATAGGGCAGTTTTTAAAGCTAGAAGCTTTAGAAATCAAAGGCAAACTACATGATTGTTTAAAGATTTTATATGCCGGTAATGATAAATTATATATACCGGTTGAAAATATAGAGGTAATAAAAAAATACGGTAATGATAATGCAGAGCTTGATAAGCTTGGCAGTGTCTCATGGCAAAGAAGTAGGGCGAAACTTAAAAACCGTATAAAAGAGATAGCACTGCATTTAATACAAATAGCAGCTAAAAGGAAACTTAATAGCAGTGCTTCCGTTGAATTTGACCTTGAAGAATATGATAAATTTTGTGCTAATTTTCCATTCAGCGAAACGGAAGACCAGTTAACCGCTATAAACGATATTAAAGAAGATCTAAGAAACGGTATGTTAATGGATAGGTTAATATGCGGTGATGTCGGGTTTGGTAAAACAGAGGTAGCAATGCGTGCCGTCTTTATGGTAGCAAAATCTCTAAATGAACATTTACCTCAAGTAGCCGTAGTTGTACCGACAACTATTTTATGTAGTCAACATTTTTCAAGGTTCATAGAAAGGTTTAAGAGTTTTGGTTTAAATATTAAGCAATTATCTAGCGTTATTAGTTCTAAAGAAGCAAAAATTATAAGATCGGAGCTTGAAAGCGGTAAAATAAATATAATAATAGGCACTCATTCTTTATTACACAAAAATACAAAATTCTTTAATTTGAAATTGTTAATAATCGATGAAGAACAACATTTCGGTGTCGGTCAAAAAGAATTTCTTAAATCGCTAAAATCCTCTTCCCATGTACTTGCAATGTCGGCAACACCGATTCCTAGAACGCTGCAAATGTCAATGACCGGTTTAAAAGAACTTAGTATTATTGCAACGCCGCCTTTTAACAGGTTGGAAGTTCGGACGATGGTTATGCCGTTTGATCCCGTTATTATCAGAGATGCATTATTACGCGAACATTTTAGAGGTGGAAGAAGCTTTTATGTAGTTCCAAGAATTAAAGATATAGAGGATATCGAAAAACAATTAAAACAAATCGTGCCGGAATTAAGTTATAAAATAGCTCACGGAAAAATGACCCCGAGTAAAATTGATGAGGTTATGAGCGAGTTTTATGCCGGTAAATTCGATATACTAGTCTCAACTACTATTATAGAATCAGGAATTGATATAGCCGAAGCAAATACCATGGTCATACATAAGGCCGATATGCTGGGGCTTAGTCAGCTATATCAATTACGTGGTCGAATAGGTCGAGGTAAAGTGCGGGGCTATGCCTATCTAACGGTAGCAAGTCATAAAAAGATGACATCGCACTCCTTAAGACGTTTAGAGATAATACAAAATAGTTGTGCTTTAGGCTCAGGTTTTACTATTGCAAGTCATGATATGGATTTACGGGGCTTCGGTAATTTGATAGGTGAAGAACAATCAGGACAAATTAAAGAAGTAGGTATTGAACTCTATCAAGAAATGTTGGAAGAACAAATAGCTATTTTTAAAGATGAACCAATTGTCTCGGAACAGCTATTTATTCCGACTATTAATTTAGGATTATCCGTCTTTATTCCCGATAATTATATATCCGATTCAGCCCTTAAACTTGGGCTATATAGAAGAATAGGTAATTTAAGCAATGAGATAGAAGTAGAGAAATTTAAAGATGAGATGATTGATAGATTCGGCTCACTACCGATTGAATTTAATAATTTACTTGATATTGTAAAAATAAAACTATTATGCTTTAAGTTAAATATTGAGAATTTAGATTCAGGAGATAACGGATTTGTGATTAAATTTTATAAAAATGCCGATATGACCGATAAAATTTTGAAATTCGTTAGTACTTACTCTAATCAGGCAAAAATCAAACCGGATAATAAATTAGTATATATCAAGAAATTAGTAGATAAAAATATAATTGTTGAGGCGAATCAGTTACTTTGGAATTTGTCAGAGGTGTAGGTATAATTATGTTATTTCCTGCACTCTTCTATGTCATTCCCGCGAAAGCGGGAATCCAGTGTAAAGCGAGATAAATCGAGCTTTTAATTTCAAAAATTTGTTGTATTTATACTTTTTTTCTGGATTCCCGCCTACGCGGGAATGACATCGAGTGGGTTTTACAAGTCATACAACAATGCCGTAATTTCCGTAGCTCAGACGGTAACATTTTTTTAACATAATAACCATGCCCCATAATCTAAAACAATTATTTGAGCAACATAACGTAAAAGGTTTGTCGATTAATTCTAAAACCGTTAAGGAGAATGATGTCTTTTTTGCGATTAAGGGACAAAATGCCGATGGAAATGATTTTATTAAGGATGCTTTAAACAAAAGTACAGTATTAGTAATTACAGACAATAAAAAAAATACTATTATAGATGATAAAGTAATTTACGTAGAAGATGTACAGGCAGCTTTATATGAAGCCATAGAAATATTCTATCCTAAAAAACCAAAGAATCTAATAGCCGTAACCGGTACTAACGGTAAAAGCTCGGTAGTGTCCTATATAGCTCAAACATATTCATTACTTGGAAAAAAAGCCGCATCTATAGGTACTATAGGGGTAGAAATATTTGGCTGCGATAATCTTATAAATGATGTGCCGGAATTAACCACGCTTGATTATTTAAGCTTTAGAAAAATTGCTCATAATTTAGCTGAAAACAATATAGAATATTTAGCTTTTGAAGCTTCTAGTCATGGTCTTAATCAAGCAAGACTTGGGGAAATAAAAGTAAATATCGCATGTTTTACTAGCTTTAGTCAGGATCATCTAGATTATCACCATACAAAAGAAAATTATTTATTAGCCAAACTGAAATTATTTACCGAGCATTTATTACAAGGCGGTCTTGCAATATTAAATTCCGATATAGAAGAAATAGAGTTTATTAAAGATTATCTGCGTAACCATAATATTAAATTTTTCACTGTTGGAAAAAAAGGTGATGTACAAATAACTAAAATTAATGGTTCTTTAAAAGGACAAAATATTAATTTTGCATTTAATAATAGACCTCTTCGGAAACTCGCTTATGGTAGGGAATTTGAAGGAGACACGGAACACAGCACCGCAGCGTATATAGACATACGTGAGGATGCGAGTACCGGATCGACGTACAAATTATCAGCAGAAGTAGAGTTTCCGAAGAGGTCTAATAGAGAATATAATTTTAATACCCCGATAATCGGTAGTTTTCAGGCTAGCAATTTGTTAATTGCTGCTCTTAGCGTGCATTATACCGGTTTTGCTTTCGATGAGATTATAGATTCTTTAGTAGAAGTTAAACCGGTAAAAGGCAGAATGGAGCGAATAGGCAACACTAATATTTTTGTTGATTATTCCCATACTCCGGATGCTCTTGAAAAAGCTTTAACGGAACTGAAAAATGTTAAATTACGTGATAGTAAGCTAAACGTAGTTTTTGGTTGTGGCGGTAATCGTGATAAGACAAAAAGAAGTCTTATGGGGCAGATAGCCGCAAGACTTGCCGATACCGTCATAATTACCGATGACAACCCACGCAATGAAGACCCAAAATTGATCAGAGCTGAAATCATAAGCGGTATAGAGAAAGCGGATTATACGGAAATAGCAAATAGAGAAGAAGCTATTAAATACGGGATAAATAATTTAAAACAAGATGATATTTTATTAATTGCCGGTAAAGGTCATGAAAATTACCAAATTATAGGCGATAAGAAATTACCTTTTGATGATGCTGAAATTGTGAAGTATGTCATTCCCGCGAAAGCAGGAATCCAGCGTAAAGCGAGATAAATCGAGCTTTTAGTTTTAAAAATTTACTGTGTATGCCCCTTCTTATTACTGGATTCCTGCTTTCGCGGGAATGACATAAACAAGCCATACAACAACACATAAATAACAAAAACATATGATTTGGAACTCTAAAACTTTAAGTGCTGCTCTCGGTATAACAATCTCTAATTCTATCAATTGTAATGAGGTGCAATTCAACTCCAAAGACGTTAAAAAAGGTGACTTATTTATAGCACTTCAAGGTAATAGAGACGGTCACGATTACGCTTTAGATGCAATAGATAAAGGAGCGGCAGCCATAATTGTTAGTAAGAAAGTAGAGATAAATGATAAAGATAAAATTATCCTAGTTGATGATTGTTTTGAAGCTCTACAAAAAATGGCTTTATATAAACGAGAGAATTCAAAAGCTAAATTTATAGCTATAACCGGCAGCGTTGGCAAAACCTCCACTAAAGAAGCATTGAAAATATTATTGCAACATGATTCCCTAGTTTTTGCTAGCAGAGGTAATTTCAATAACAAACTCGGTATGCTTATTAATCTTGCATCAATGGCTGATGATACGGAATATACCATTTTTGAGCTTGGCATGAACCATAAAGGCGAAATAAGAGAGCTGGTTCAAATATTAAAGCCGAATATTGCTATGATTACTAATATTTCGGAGGCTCATTTAGAATTTTTTAACTCGCTTGAAGAGATAGCTGAAGCTAAATGTGAGATTTTTGAAAATTTTAGCAAAAATGATATTGCCGTTATTAATGCAAATACTAATTGTTATAGCAAAATATTATCGATATTAAAAAACCTTTCTATTGATAGGGTATATAACTTCGGCATATCGCATAATACACCTGCACAATTAGTTTTATATGAGAGCCTAGGAGAGCAAGTCCACTTAAAGTATAAGATAAATAATAAGTCCTTAGAGATAACTGTACCGTTCATTCCTAGGCATTTTGCCGAAAATTATACCGGTGTACTTTTAATTATCGATATATTAGGTAAAGATATAGAGATAGCTGCAAATCACTTAGCGGATATTGCTCCTACTAAAGGAAGAGGGGAGATTATCAATATACAAAATTGTCGTGTAATTTGTGATTACTATAACGCAAGTCCCCAGTCAATGAAAGCTGCATTAGAATATTTAAAACAAGTACCTGCCGAGAATAAAACCGCTATAATAGGTGATATGCTAGAACTGGGGGAAAGCTCTAAACCGCTACATGAAGAACTAGTACCTTATATACTAGATGCCGGGTGTTCTAAAGTCTATTTAGTAGGAGTAAATACTAAATATATTTATGATTTACTACCTCCCAAAATAGCTAAAAAATACTTTGAAAATGTTGATGAATTAATTACGCATATCACGGATTTATTTGAAATTAATGAGCTTATCTTAATAAAAGGTTCAAGAGGCGTAAAACTTGATAAGATTGTTGATTATTATAAATAAATACACTAGGATATTTTTAATGTTGCCTCAATGTCATTCCTGCGAAAGCAGGAATCCAGTAAAACTATAAAAAACTTATTTTTTATAGTTTATTTTATTAATAGTATAAATAAGATTATTTTCTGGATTCCCGCTTTCGCGGGAATGACATAGGAGTGCAGTAGCAACATCAAAATATACTTTTTAATTTAAATCTACAAATGTTATATAATCTTTTACTTCCTCACATTCATAATTCACATATAGCTAATTTATTTCACTATATTACTTTCCGTAGCGGTCTTGCTATTATTATAACTCTAAGCCTTAGCTTTATCACGGGTCCGATATTAATAAAATTTCTGCGATCTCTTCAAAAAAACGGTCAGCCTATACGCTCAGACGGACCTGAATCGCATCAAACAAAAGCAGGTACTCCGACAATGGGAGGCATTATGATTATTTTGTCTAGTTGTCTTTCTACTTTATTACTTGCTGATTTAACTAATAAATATATTTGGATTACGTTATTTGGTTTTATTAGCTTCGGTATTATAGGATTTATGGATGATTATGCTAAGGTAACCAAAAATAACCATTACGGGATAAGGGGAAAAAGTAAGCTTTTACTGCAAGGAATTATCAGTTTAATCATATGTGTTTTACTAGAATATACCGATAAAAATCCAAGTCATTTACTTAACGTACCGTTTTTTAAAAATTTAAGTTTGGATCTTGGTTATTTTTATATAGTTTTTGCTATATTTGTTATAGTCGGCTCTTCTAATGCCGTGAATCTAACGGATGGGCTTGATGGTCTTGCTACCGTTCCTATTGCTTTTACTGCCGGTTCTTTTGCTTTAATAAGTTATTTAGTAGGAAATCTAATTTACTCAAATTACTTGCAACTAACCTATATACCGAATACCGGAGAGTTAACGGCATTATGTGCGGGATTAGTCGGTAGCTGTCTTGGATTTTTGTGGTTTAATGCACAACCAGCAGAAGTTTTTATGGGCGATACCGGTAGTCTAAGTCTTGGCGGTGTACTTGGCATTATTAGTGTCATTACTAAGCATGAAATAGTTTTAGCTATTGTCGGCGGCTTGTTTGTTATTGAAACTGCATCCGTAATTTTACAGGTATATTATTTCAAAGCTACTAAAGGAAAAAGAATATTTAAAATGGCACCGCTCCATCATCATTTTGAAAAACACGGTTGGGCAGAATCAAAAGTCGTAATAAGATTTTGGATTATTTCAGTTATATTTGCTCTTATAGGCTTATCATCCTTAAAATTACGTTAACTATACTCGTTTATCTACTTTTCATTTATTGAGAATATATTAACATAAATTAACTTTCCCTTTGCTTTTGTACAAGAAATTTACTATAATGCCGACATTAATTTATAGTAGGTGTATGGCGTGGCTAAAGAAATAGATATAAATAAATTATTAGCACAAGAAAATAATGCTTTAAATACTATATTAAGCCAAGTAAATGAATTATGCGAACAAAATAAGAAGTTGCAAGGTTTAATCGAAATACAAAATGAAACTAAAGAACTAGAAAAAGAACATATATAGATCGTTGCCTTGGTTTAAAAGACTTGTAAAAACAGTTTCTAATGTAAAGTATATTTTTGTAAAAAGTGAAGAACAGTTAACAAATGAAGCAATAAAGTATAATAACAAAATATTAAAAGATATTGATAATAAGATATATAATATAGCGGAAAAATCTGCACCTTTAAAGCAAGAATTACAAGAAGAAATCGAAAAAAATTTTAAGGATTTAACAAAGAAAGATTTATCTAAAGAACAAAGAGAAAGATTATCGGAAGTATATTTTAGTTATAAGAGTAAACCTGAAAGATTCTCAGCTCTAAATATGACAAATCCTTTACAATTCATTAAGGCTGAAGAACTAGAGAAACAATATAATTCTTTAAATGCTACAAAACAAAACATCCAAAATTTAATATCTGAGAATTCTAATATCAGAGAACTTAAGGAAATACAAAAACGGATTGCTGAAATTAGGGAAGAAATACCTTATACATTTTTGAAAAATTAAATAATATTTGGCAAAATGTTAAAAATGTTTTTGTAAATAATAGTGAGCAGGTTTTAGCAAAAAACAAAGAAAGTAATACTAGAACAATTAGAAAGTATTGATGAACAATTATATAAAACGTAAATTTGAGGGATTAATTGAAAATAAGGAAAGAAATATTAATGATATAATTGCAAAGTTGCCTGACAATGAGGAGTTACAAAAGATAGTAAGTAACCTTACAAATCACATGGCTTCAAAAAAAGAACCAATATTAGCAAATTCGTCCCTAGCTAAACCTTTGGAAAATAATGTAACACCACCGCCTCCTTTATCACAAAATAATATTCCATCACCACCGCCACCACCCCCTTTGCCGGAAAATAACATTCCGCCACCACCGCCTATGCCTACTATGGCTCCGGCTCAGACTGAGATATTATCTAAGCCTGTAGGAGTTACTACGGTTAAAAAACCAGAAAATCAACCACGTCCTTCTATAGATACTTCTGATTTAATGAGAGAAATAGCAGGACCAAAAAATCTAAGAAAAGTTGAGTTTGATCCTAATACAGGAAAACCGGTTGCACATTCGCATAGTAAGCCTGCTCAGAATGTTAACAAACCTAATGGAGTTGCATCAATTTTAGCACGAAGAGTTGCTATGGAGATGAGTGATAGTAGTAGCAGTAGCGGCAGTGAAAGCGATAGTGGTAACTGGAGTGATGCTAGTGTTAATAGCAATAAATCAAAGGCCCTAAAAACTAGAGGAGAACGAGATGCTAAAACGACTACGTATGCTCAAAAAATTCTAAGTAATAGGAGTTCACAAAAACCATCATTTGTTAGAAGTTAATCTTTAAGTATGCTTTGTTGTGTGGATACCTAAGCCGTCATTGCGAGGAGCCGTAGACGTTGTTGCATGGCTCAAAAAACCGGCTCTATGTCATTCCCGCGTAGGCGGGAATCCACCGTTGTCATACCGCGACTTGATCGCGGTATCCAAAAATACAACTTAAAAATACTAAATTTTAGTATTTTTAACTGGACCCCGTGGTCAAGCCACGGGGTGACAGTCATTTTCTGGATTCCCGCTGTTGCTGGAATGACATAAATGAGCCATGCAACAACGCCGGAGTCGTAGGCGACGTGGCAATCCAGAAAATAATTAAAAAAATTTTGTAAATAAGAATTTTTTTTCTTCCTTGCTTCGTCAATTGCTATACAATTTCCTCGCAATGACGATTTGGGTTCTATCCTTTAAACTTCCTAGTTATTTCAACTATTCTTTTACCGAATAAATTAGCGGTTTTTAGATCCCCTTGTGTAGGAGTAATATCAGGGGAGGATTTGTGGTTAGATTGAGTCATAAGTCCTGACCAGCTACCGAGGCGATTAATTTTATCGGGGTCAGGCATCTCATGATCGGCAAAATTCGGTGAGCTTTCCGCTTGCCCGACCCAAATCATACAATGCTGCATTGCAAAATGAAATAATTGTTGAATGCTGCATAATTTATCACCTGAATAAGAAGCAGAATTAGTAAAGCATACAGCTATTTTATCTTTCCATTTTTGCTGTGTCCATCTAGTTGAGGTAGCCTCCATAAATATTTTAAATGACCCGGCTAAACTACCCATATAGGTTGGGGCTCCAAAAATGATAGCATCCGCATTATCTAATAAATCCCAATCGATATTATCAGGTTTGTCTTTATTTATTTGTATAATAGAAACATTTGCTCCTGCTTCTTTTACGCTCTTGTGTAGTTCTTCAGCTTGCAGTATGACCATATCCACTATAATATACAATAGCTACTTTAACCATTTTATTCTCCATATAAATATTACAATTCGTTTTGCTTTAATGATGTGGTCCACAGGTTTTCGATGTCGTTCCCACGAGATGTTGTTCCATGGTTCTTATGTCATTCCCGTGCAGGCGGGAATCCATCATAAAGCGAGATTAAATCGAGCTTTTAACAAGCTTTAAAGTACTGGATTCCCGCTTTTAGCTAGGAATGACATCGTATGCGTTTTTCAATCCATGCAGGAAACACCTCTCCTATAAGCCTACAATAAACTCGGCTTCAGTTTTAGACTTTATTTCCTCAATAGTAATATCGTCAGCCTTTCTAACTAATATCATTTCATCTTTATCAATATCAAAAATTCCAAGATCGGTAATTATTCTGTTAACTACTTTTTTACCTGTTAACGGAAAGCTGCATTCTTTTAATAATTTAGCACCGCCGTCTTTGGCATTATGTTCCATTATAATAACTACTCTTTTGGTGTTAGCGACTAAATCCATAGCTCCTCCCATACCTTTAACCATTTTACCTGGAATAGTCCAGTTGGCAAGATCGCCTTTTTGTGAGACTTGCATAGCACCTAAAATAGTTAAATCGACATGCGAACCTCTAATCATCCCAAATGAAAAGCTACTATCGAAATAGCTGCTTTCAGGAATAGCAGTAATAGTTTGCTTACCGGCATTGATTAAATCGGGATCTTCCTCTCCTGCGTAAGGAAACGGTCCCATACCGAGCATACCGTTCTCGCTTTGAAATATTACATTCACTCCTTTAGGTATATAATTTGCTACATGCGTAGGCATACCTATACCAAGATTAACATATAATCCGTCTTTAAGTTCCTCTGCGGTTATTTGATAAATTTCTTCTTTGCTCCAAGCCATATCTTATTTTTCCCTGACAGTTAATTGCTCAATACGTTTTTCATATTTTTCACCTACTATTAATCGCTGTATGAAAATATTAGGTGTGTGAATATTGTTAGGGTCAAGTTCTCCCACCTCAACTATTTCCTCTACTTCACAAACTGTAACTTTAGCGGCACCTGCCATTACTGCATTAAAATTTCGTGCAGTTTTATTGTAAATCACGTTGCCGCTTTTATCAGCTTTAAAGCCTTTAATAATAGCAAGATCGGCTTGCAACGCTGTTTCCATGATATATTTTTCGCCGTTAAACTCCTTTGTTTCTTTACCTTCTTCGACTATTGTACCTATACCTGTTTTAGTATAAAAAGCCGGAATTCCCATGCAAGCAGCTCTAATTCGTTCAGCTAAAGTTCCTTGTGGGTTTAATTCAAGCTCAAGTACTTTATCAAGATATTGTTGCTCAAAAATCTTATTTTCTCCGACATACGAAGAAATCATTTTTTTTATTTGTTTAGTTTGAAGAAGAAGCCCAAGTCCGAAATTATCAACACCACAATTATTGCTTATAATCGTTAAATTTTGAACATTGCTTTTAAGAAGTGCATTTATTAAATTTTCAGGAATACCGCATAGACCGAATCCGCCTGACATTATAGTCATGCCGTCATAAAGAAGTCCTTCAAGAGCAGCTTCAGCCGAAGGATAGATTTTATTCATAAATTTAAAATTATTTAATATCTATTATTTAAGAAATTAGGAGGATTTTCAAAAGAAGTCAAGGATATAGACACGCTTAGTATATTAGAAAAATACTTTACAAATTTAAAATAGTATATATTATAGCTACTTATGATTAATAAAAATTAATGATACTATGAAATTAAATAAACTAAATTTAACTATTGCTGCTTGTCTTTTATATTAATCATCAGTATTAGCAACTGCATCAAATATTGATGACGATATAACAATTCAAGAAAATTCTAAAAAAATTTATAGCTATGTAATTACTTATGATAAAGATATGTCCTCAAGAGCAAGTAGTGATGCTGCTATGTCATTGATTGAAGGTTATCGTCAATTAGATGATACTATGTTTGCCGATTCAGATAATATAGCTATGAAAATCTTAAGTTATATTACAAGATTTACTGCTACGTCTTGGATTATGGTAGGTAATCATGAGATAGGCGGTTATGGAGCAAGAGAGTTTGACTTAAAAGTAACAAAATATGAAGTAGATCCTTTGAGGGTACAACATATTTTAAAACTAAAGATTTTAATTCTTTGCAAGTTCATAAGCAAATTGCTATAGATACAGGTGGGATTCAAGCAAGCTATTTGTTATCTGAAAATATTAAAGATAGATATATGACAAGTAACAAAATTAATCCTACTTACGGTATAGGTTATTTATGGACAAGACTAGATCAAGCAAGTTATATTTTTAGTACTAAGTTTGACGGTAAAGATAAAGACGGTAATGATATAAATGCATATGTAAAAGCGATTAACTCCATATACGGTAAAAATTATATTACTAAAAATAAAATTCGTTCATATGCTTATTTAGATTTATTTGATCCGTTTTTAGTTTATTCAGGTTATTCATTTGTAATGAATACTAACTTAAATGATATTCCTATGATTGAATTAGGACCGGTTAAATATTTACCTGCGACTAGAGCGATACTTGCTCCATACGGTTTGGAGCGTGGTTTAGTTAACCATTTTGTTGTTGATAATAAATATATTCAAGTTAATATTAATTACGGCAAAAATCAGAAATTTAAGTCTTACGGTGTTGGAGTTAAAGCTAATAACCTAGTCAAATTTGATTTTGTCGGTTTAGGTTTAGAAGCGGCATTTTGGAATCAGCCTAAAATGTTAACCGCTACTCCTTTAAAAGAGAGCTGTAAGCAAGGCGGACTTAGGGCAGTTAATTTTGAGCTTAGCTTAAATGAAACATTTAAGATAGTGGGCTCAGGCGGTTACAAAACAGCGGGATTTATCGAAGGTATGCCTTTAAAATCTTCAGCTATAGTTAGAGCAGGACTAAAATTAGATTTATAAGCATTGCAAAAAACGTCATTGCGAAGCGTTGCCTGCGTGGACCGAAAAATCCGTTCGGTGTCACCCCGTGGCTTGACCACGGGGTCCAGTTAAAATACTAAAATTATTAGTATTTTTTATTGTTTTTTGGATACCGCGGTCAAGCCGCGGTATGACAACGAACAACATGTTTATTCCGGATGATTTCCTAAATCCCCTATAAAATCCCCCATAACATCTGTTTCGTTCTTTTCTTCAAGCGAAACTATATTATCCGGGTGAGTAAGGTTAAAATTCTTAAAAAATTCACTCTTGTATAATTTTTCATCTCTTTGACATATCAAATCTTTAATTTCTCCCCCTTTCTCCATAGCTATATTAAATGCTTCTTGATCTAAATTAACGTAGCGTAAAAGATTAGTTACTATTTCTATATTTCCTGTTTTTATCCCTTCATAAAGGTATTTATTGTCATCTTGAATGTTATTACTTGTTAAACGGAATAATAATGATAATAAAGTGCCGGCCTCTGTTATTTCTTGAGATTGGATACAATCTGTTAAAGCTTTGTCTATAATAGAGGAGTGCGATTGTTCTGAGGGTAAACATATCTTAGTAAGAAAAGCTAGGGAGATGATAGGATCAAGTTTAGCGATTTTTGTAAGGTTTTTTTCATCTAATATTATGGAGTTCGGCTGTATACCGAACATATCGATAAAATTAATCATTTCAAACATTAATTTTTTAAAATCTTCTACATTATCTTCATCCATTGCTGTTTGGAATTTACTTCCTAATTCGTTAGCTTCATTCTGCATGAATACAGTAGATGAATTTCCTTGTTGATTAGTTAACATATTAACCTCTATTTAATTTTTTTTATAAAATAGCAAACAAATATAATCATGTAAACTAAAAATTCTTATTAATTTTCTTAGCAAAATAATTTAGAATATCTTGATTTATCAGAAGTGTATATGCTAACTATTCTAGAAAAATTCTTATTTGCTCCTGTAAAAATGTTCATCAATATACGTGAAGATACCGTATCGGCTCTTAAGAGGCTCGGTATTAATAATATTCGTGATTTATTATTTTATCTACCTGTTTCATATCAAAATAAAATATTATCGCCTAATTTAACTGAGGTTAGGGACGGTGAAATAATCCAAACGGAAATTATAATTGAGAGCATTAATTTACCAAAGAAAAGTAATCAGCCTTTAAAAATTACAGCTAGCAATGATACCGGTTCTTTGTTATTAGTGTTTTTTCATAAGCCCCCTCCATTCATCTTCAATAAATTAAAAGTTGGAACAAAGCATATTATTAGCGGTAAAGTACAATTTTTTGATCATCACTTACAAATTTCGCATCCTGAATTTATTACGAATCCTAAACTCGTAAAAGAAATAGAGCCGATTTATTCCCTGACATATTTACTGAGTAACAAGCAGCTATATTCATATATCATAAAAGCAATAGAGATATTTGAAGAGAAGTGTAAGAGTATAGAAGATAAAGAGGTAAAGGATTATTTGGATGTTATATTGCAGAATTTGAAAATGTTGCATGTAAGTGAAGCTGTCATACCGTGGCTTGACCACGGTATCCAGGAAAAAATTAAAAAAGACTGGATCCCGCGATCAAGTCGCGGGATGACAACCCCAAGCAATACAATAAAGCCACGGGATGACACCGGTGCTGCCAAAAAACAACTAGCAGCCAAGGAACTTATCGCTAATCAAATATCTCTTTTTAATGTACGTACGCAAATAGCAGGTAAACAAGGTAATATTTACCCTAAAGCTGTAGCTATACAAGCAAATATATTAAATGAGTTAGGGTTTGAGCTAACTTCTTATCAAAAGCAGGTTATAGAAGAAATAGAGCTTGATCAAAGCGATAAAGTAGAAATGATGAGATTACTGCAAGGCGATGTTGGCTCCGGTAAAACTTTGGTAGCTTTGTTGACGATGGTAAATACGGTAGAAGCAGGGTTTCAAGCAACGCTTATGGCTCCAACCGATTTGCTTGCCAATCAGCATTATGAGTTTTTTGTTAAAGCTTTTAAAAATACTAATATAAGAGTCGGATTACTTACAGGTAAAATACTGGGGGCAGCTCGTAAAAATATTATGATACAACTTGAAAACGGTGAGATTGATATATTAGTCGGTACTCATGCGTTATTTCAAGAGAAAGTAAGTTTTAAGAAGCTAGGTTATATAGTGATTGATGAGCAGCATAGATTTGGAGTGCAGCAGCGTTTGAATCTAATAAATAAAGGAGTAAATCCTGATGTATTAGTCATGACTGCAACACCGATTCCAAGAAGTTTAGCACTTACTATGTTTGGTGATATGACTATCTCAAAGCTAACGGGTAAGCCGAAGAATCGTTTGCCTATCGCTACGAACACCATGTCAGTTAATAAGATAGAACATATTATCGAAGCGATAAATAAGAAGCTTATAGCAGGTGAGCGGGTATATTGGATATGTCCATTGATAGAGCAGGGAAAACCCCTTGATGTCATACCGCGGTCAAGCCAGCGTTGTCGCATGGTTCACTCCCACCATTGTCATCCCGCGACTCGATCGCGGGATCCAGTTAAAAATACTAACATTATCAGTAGTTCTAGTTATTTTTTGGATCCTGTGGACAAGCCACGGGATGACACCGAACGGGTCTCTCGAACCATGCAACAATGTCAGTCAAGCTACGGGATGACAATGGAGGAGGAAGAGGATGGTTTATTAATGGATGTGATGAATCGTTTTAACTCTATCGAAAATATATATCAAGGTTATACCGGTATTATTCACGGTAAGATGAAGAACGAGCAGAAAGACCAAATAATGAAGCAGTTTAAGGAAGGTGAAATTAAGATATTAGTTGCAACAACCGTCATTGAAGTCGGAATAGACGTACCTGAAGCAACTTTAATTGTTATCGAAAACGCTGAGCAGTTTGGTCTCGCTCAACTTCATCAGCTTAGAGGTAGAGTAGGGCGAGGCTCTTTGCAGTCATATTGTATATTGCTCTATAATCCTAAAAGGCTTGGAAAAGTTGCACGAGGTAGGTTTGAGATAATAAAACAAACTAATGATGGATTTTATATCGCTGAACAGGATTTAAAACTTCGAGGTAGCGGTGAGATTTTAGGAGTAAAACAAAGCGGTGAAATGGAGTTTTTCTTTGCTGATTTGGCGGAAGATTATGATCTATTACTTAAAGCTCATAAATTTGCGGAAATAGGTTCAAAAGGTAATTTAAATTTTGTTAACTTTCAGATAAAGCTCTTCGCCAAATCGCAAGTAAGTGAGTTGGTTTAGGTTTAGTGATTTTCGTCATTGCGAGAAGAATTACGTAGTAATCAAGGCGAAGCAATCTTAGGAGGTTTGACAAGATTGCCACGTCGTGACTATGTCCCTCCTCGCAAGGCATTGTTGCGTAGACCGTTAAAACCTACTGTGTCACCCCGTGGCTTGACAGAGGTAAAACTGATCCACGCAATAAGACCTCCTCGCAATGACGGGGTGGTATCCACGCAATAATGCTTTGCGAGGAGCAAAGCGACGTGGCAATCTAGTTTTAATTTCCTGAGATTGCTACACTCCTTTTAGTCGCTTGCAATGACGATTTTTATTCACTCAATAATGCTTTCGTAGGATTTAATTACTTTCTAGTATTCCTCCTGTCATATGAGTAGCATCATCATAATATGAAAGATTATAAGGTGGAGGAGAATCTAAATCTAAAGTATTTGAATCTATTTTGTTAGCAGAGGCTTGAATTACTATTTTATTAAGATCATGAAGCTCTGCTATTTTATGATAAAGAATTTTTGAAATTTTTTTATTGTCTGCTACTGCAGCAATCTCATAAATTGTATGACCGCTATTATTAGGTATTAAAGGAAATAATTTAAAATCAGTTTCTACTTTTGCCTTGCTAAAATAATTTTTTAGTAGAGGAGTATTTTGTGATTGAAGTATATTCATTAAAACTGAATTTCCTTCGGCGTCCTTATAATTAAGATTAAGTTGACCTGATGAAAGATTGTTTAATATTCATATAGCTTACATATTAAAAATTTTTAATATGTAAATAAGCCTTAGTGATATACATATAATGGATTTAAATGTCAATTAATTAGTTTATTGGTGCTGTCTCACTAAGTGTGTAAATTTCTAGGATAGGTTATATTAACAATAATATAATTTATCAGGAATAACATGAGTAACAGTAACCAAGAGAAGATAAAACAAGCAGTAGATTTGCTAATAGATAAAGATACTGATTTAACGAGTTTTTTTGCCAAAGACGGGATATTAAAGCAGTTAACTAAAAATATATTTGAAAGAGCCTTAAAAGCTGAGATGGATGAGCATCTTGTCTATAACAAATATGGCAGGATAGAGACTGACAATAGTAGAAATGGTGTATGCAAAAAAAGCCTAATTACTGAAGGTGGAGTATTGGAACTTGAAGTACCACGTGATAGAAATGCTGAATTTTCTCCTGTACTAGTGCCAAAGCGTCAGACTAGGATTGATGGATTAGATCAGAAGATATTATCCTTATATGCTAAAGGGATGAGCCTCTCTGACATTAAGATTCAGATTCATGAGCTATATGGTGCAGAGAACAGTGAAAGCCTTATTAGTCGGGTTACCGATAATGTTATGGATGAGGTCAGGAGTTGGCAGAATAGGCCTCTGGAAGCCATATATGCTATAGTATATTTTGATGCACTTATAGTTAAAGTACGTCAAGATAAGAGAATTATCAATAAGGCAGTATATGTAGCTTTAGGTGTAGATTTAACCGGAAGGAAAGATATTTTAGGCTTGTGTATTAGCGAGAATGAGGGAGCTAAATTTTGGTTAAATAATTTTACTGAAATGAAAGACAGGGGATTAAAAGATATCTTAATTGCTTGTAGCGATAATCTAACGGGCATGAGTGAGGCGATATCTGCAGTATATCCACAAACTGAGCATCAGCTGTGCATTGTACATCAAATCAGAAATAGTTTGTCATATGTAAGCTATAAAGATCGTAAAGAACTTGCAGCAGATTTGAAGCTAGTATACAGCTCTATCACTGAGGATGAAGCACTTACTGCCTTATCTGATTTTGATATGAAATGGGGCAAACAGTACCCACATATTGCAAAATCATGGCAAAATAATTGGCAGAATTTGATAATTTTTTTACAATACCCAGAAGTGATTAGGCGTATCATTTATACAACCAATGCAATCGAAGGTTTAAATAGTCAATTACGCAAGGTTACTAATAACAAAAGGGGTTTTCCTAACGACGACTCTGTATTTAAGACTTTGTACTTGACAATTGACTATATTACGCGAAAATGGAATATGCCTATCCAAAATTGGGGAGAGGCCATGGCTCACTTTTTGATAAAATTTGAGGGGCGAATTTAATGCCTATTTTAGAATTTACACACTTATATATCCAGAGCCTTTTTATTTTTGATATTTATAATATTCGGTTAAAATTTATTTACTGATACCCTATTATCCAATTAGTCCTGTGTGATTTCAGCAAGTCTAGTAAACAGAGCATCAATCATATCCCAGCCTTTTTTTTGAATAGTGAGTAAAGAAGAATCATTAATATTTATTTGTTTTAATAAATCTATTCCCATTTGTTCATGTTCGGGATCAAGATGCATATGTGTTTTGAAATGTTTTGCTGACTTATGATTTAAAAATATTGATCCTAGTTTTTCATAGAATATAGTAGCACAAGACTCTATTACTAAATGGACAAGAACAGCTCGCTCACTATCTCCAAGAGTCATCATTTTTAGTGTAAACCAAGAACCTAAGGCCTCAAAAATAGAATCTGTAGCTTCTTCATTATTTTCTAGATTTTGGGATAATTCTATATTATGTCCAAATTCATCGGTAAGATGCTCCCATGCAAGTTGTTTAAATTCTTTTGTTTCAGAAAACACTACTCTTGCTAATACCATTTTTTGAAATGCGTCTGACCAAATCCGAAAATGTTTAAGAAATTTATTTTTTCGTAGGGTACTATCTAAGTTAATTTCAAATAGTTTGTTTTTTCTGAATTGCTCTTTATATTGTTCATTATCCGAAATTAGACGCTCTATCAAATCCATATAAGTAATATCAATATTATCTAAATCATATTAATCTAAGACCACTGTCACTAATTATTAATATTTACTTACCAATTTTTAAAACCATATGTGTATTTATAGATGAATATAAATTGTAAGATTATAATTTGTATGCAGTAAATATATAAAACATTTCGGCGTATCCATTTTAAATTTATTGGTATTTTTTGTGAATAATCTTTTAGTATCATTAATGTATAGGTAATCATTAAGAAGATGAGATCTAAAATTAATTCAGTATTTGAAAAATTAAACTCATTAAAGGAAATTGCAAGAGTAAAAAGAGTTGAATGCACGAAAGAAGCAAAAATTGCTATAAAGCAGCAAAGTTTTAGATTTGTCTGCTCATGTTTTGAAATAAATCCAAGTATCATTATAGCAATTACAAGAGTCCCGTAATCAATCAAAGCCCAGCTAATATACCATAATATTACCATTATAATTACATGACAATAACCGCTATAGAGAAAGCGAGTTAAAGAATTACGAAAATAATAAATATACCATTGCCCTAAATAGATAGAGATTAGAATATTTGTAGTAAGAAACTGTTTAAATAGTACAGTAGTATATATTTGTAATAAAACACCGAATATTATTATATGGGTTTTTGGCTTATCATGAAAATTATAACCGGCAAAAAAGCAAAATACCGGCATAGCTGTACGACCTATGATCCGCATAATAGTTAATTCAGGATATAGATATAAACCAACATGATCAATGATCATAGCTATAATAGCTAAGGTTTTTAGCAAATCCTGATAATTTGATTGGTGCTTATTTCTTGTTATTATCATAATTGATCACTTTTAATAAATATGCCGTGCCGAAAAATGCTCCCATTCCAACTGCAATTGTACCGCCTAGCATGCAAACTTTAATCAATAAATATTCCGAATAAAAATATTCTAAATAATAATGTTTTATTAAAGCAATTGTAATAGACATTAATATACAGCATAACAAAATTTTACCACAGAAAAGCTTTATACCTGCTTCTATATGGAGCTTATTTTGTTTTGTAGTATAGCTATATAATAAACCTAGATTATACCAAGCTGCAATAGATGTACCAACTGCAATACCAATATGTTTCAACGAATCCATTAATAATAGATTCATACCGGTATTAATTATTATTGAAAATAAGGTTATTTTGAGCGGTGTTTTAGTATCTCCGTTAGCATAAAAAATAGGAGTTAAAATTTTTGCCAAAATAAAAGCAGGAAGTCCGAGTGCAAATGCAGAAATAGCCTCGGCTGTATTTGTAGTATCTTGAGGCGTGAATACTCCTCTTTCATAAATTATATTAATAATCGGATGAGATAGAATTATAATACCGAATGTTGCAGGCAATGATAATAATAGCCCCATTCTAATAGCGTTATTCTGTATTTTTTTTGCAGCTACTATATCATTTGATTTATAGATTTTTGACAGCTCAGGTAGCAATATAGTAGAGAAGCTAGTACCTATTATTGATAGAGGAAATTGATATATCCGGTCGGCATAAGATAATATAGAAATAGCACCTTCAATAAAGCTAGCAATAGATTGAGATATGAAAAGATTTAATTGCTGTACGCCGGAGCTAATGGTTGCCGGTCCCATATTAATCAAAAGCTTTTTTACATCGGGATCGCTTGGGTTAAAAATTATCGGAAAGTTTAAATCCGCTCTTTTCACACAGACAAACATAAAAGAAACTTGTAATATTCCGGCAATTATTAAAGATAAGCTAATCGAGATAGTAGACTCTATATAATTATCAAATGTTAAAGTAAAAATTATTACGCATACACTTAAAATAACCGGTGAAAAAGCAAAGGCTGCAAATTTCTTTACAGAGTTTAATATTCCGCCAAGTAGAGCCGTTAATGAAACAAATATTAAATAAGGTATTGTAATTCGGCATAAAAATACCGTAAGCTCAAATTTTTCTTTTTTACCGTGAAATCCAGGAGCAATAAACAGCATTAATTGTGGCATGAAGATTTGCATTAATGCTATTATTACTATTAATGTCAGAAGTAGAAGGGTAAAAACCTCGCCTGAAAAATTATTAGCGCCTTTCTTAGAAATAAGCATTTTTTCATTATAAATAGGAATGAATACGCTTGATAATGCTCCTTCTGCAAAAATTCTTCTAAATAGATTCGGTAGTTTAAAAGCAACATTAATGCTATCACCCATAGGGGTAGAGCCGAATAATGATGCAATAAATTGTTCACGCACAAGCCCGAATATGCGAGAAATTAATGTGAAAAAAGCTACTACGACCCCTGAACGAAATAATCGACTTCCTGCATAACTTGCTTCTAAAGGTAATTTGTGCGTCAATCCGGTACTCGCATCCTCACGTACTAAAGTGTACGCTGCGGTTCTGCGTTCCGTGTTTCCTTCAAATTCCTCTTTATTAGCTACGTTATGTAAGAAGTCGGTCACTGTTTATTTTTTATCTTAAATTTTCCTGATGTCATTCCCGCGGAGGCGGGAATCCAGTAAAACATATAAAAATTTGTTTTTATAGGTTTGTTTTGTTAATTAATGTGTAATTATTGAGATCGGGATTAAGGCTACTTTTTCTGGATTCCCGCCTCCGCGGGAATGACATCGAAAGAGCCATAGCAACGCCTCTAAATCCTGTTACAGCCCCCTATCTATTCCTTCATTGATTAAAGTATCCGCTTTTGCTTTATTTTCCCATCCGGTAACTTTAACCCATTTACCTTTTTCTAAATCTTTATAATGCTCAAAGAAATGTACGATACGTTTCTTTAGCATTTCACATAAATCATCTAATTCTTTAATATGATCGAAAGTAATATCGAGTTTAGAAGTCGGTACTGAGATTATTTTTTCATCAAGCCCTGATTCGTCTTCCATCATCAATACGCCGACTGCTCGGCATTTTATAACCGACCCAGGCACTACCGGATGATGAGCTACGACAAGTACGTCTACCGGATCACCGTCATTTGAAAGAGTATGAGGAATAAAGCCGTAATTACAAGGATAGCTCATGGTAGTTTGCATAAAGCGATCAACAAAAACCGCTCCTGATTCTTTGTCAAATTCGTATTTGATTGGACCGCTATTCATCGGAATTTCGATAATTACGTTTATTTCGTCATTATTTGCTTTTGCTTTGATTTTATCTATAAACATGTTTTTTATTTTGTTTTTGTCATGCCGTGGCTTGACCACGGCATCCAGTTAAAAATATTGAAACAACCTGTATGTTAAGTTGTTTTTATGGATACCGTGGTCAAGCCACGGTATGACACCGAGTGTTTTAACTCGGAGGTCTGTAATTCTCATCATGCTTTGCAAGTAATTGTCTTGCTATAAATTTTCCGTCCGATAATTGTCCGATAGCAATAATTCCTTGTCCTTCACGAAATAGAGCAGGGAGTACACCTTGATATAATATTTCTAAATCCTTAATATTATCGGTAATAACAAAACTTATCTTATCAGCAGCAATTTTATTTATTGAGTCTATTTTAACAAGCCCGCCGACTCTTAACTCTTTGCCTTGTTCTATTTCATTAATTTTTGATGGCGGCAAAAAAAATACTATATTTTTCTCTAAATTGTAAAGTATTATACTAATTCCAAGAGCTGCAGAGCAGAAACAAATAATTATTGTTATTAATCTATTTCTTACTCTCTTTTGCATTTTTCAATAATTTGTAATTTAAGAAGCTTAAGCCTAGTAATATTGCTAAAACTAAAAAAGTAAATAAATATGCAGTTAATATATAGTTACTCATTAATTGCCTTTCAAAAACTCCATAATTTCCTTAGATGAAGAATCTAAATAGAAATGTTTCAGATATTTTCCGTTTGCATCGATTAAATAGGTAAAAGATGAATGATCAAGCATATAGTTCTGGTCCTCATCATCACCATTTACACGAGCATAGAAAACTTTAAATTTATCGGTTACATCTTTTATTTGCTGCTCGTTACCGGTAAGACCTATAAATTTCGGATGAAAATGTTTTAGATATTCTTTAAGTACTATAGGAGTATCACGTTTTGGGTCAATAGTGATAAAAACAGGTAGAATATCTATTTTGTGTTTATTTAAAATTTCTACAATCTCCGTCATTTTATTTAGAGAGGTTGGGCATATATCAGGACAACTAGTAAATCCAAAATAAATGAGGCTTAAATTGCCTTTCAATTCATCACTATTAAATATCTCTCCATTTTGGTCTATTAGTTCAAAATCACCGCCGATTTTTACGTTATCTTCATAGATATTAACCTGACCGGCAAGCGGTTTTTCAGGCGTTCTTAAAGATAACAACAAATATAATGCTCCTACTCCTATTAATAAGCTAATTATGATAATTATTTTTATAACATTTGACTGCATTTTCATAAGATATTACCCATTTCTTCGTTATCATTCTGTAGCTTGAGGAAAATTGCCAAAATCGTCATTGCGAGAAGCATAGGTGACGTGAATCAATTCCACCACTGTCATCCCGTGGTCAAGCCGGCGTTGTTGCATGGATACCGAGTCGTCATTGCGAGAAGAATTACACAGTAATTCGACGAAGCAAGGAAGAAAAAAAATTCTGTATATCAGAATTTTTTTTAATTACTTTTCTGGATTGCCGCGTCGCCTACGGCTCCTCGCAATGACGACCTTCAGTATCCACGCTGGCAATGCCACGCGGGGATGACATAAAAAGACATAAAACAAAGTCTACTCTTACACCAGACCTAATTTTTTAGGTTTAAAATATTTTACCCAAATATCTATTAACAATTTAGTAATGATAATCGCCGAAAACATTGAAGATATAATCCCGATCGTTAATGCAACGGCAAAACCTTTTATTGCTCCGACTCCGAATATATAAAGTAAAAAAGCAACGATTAAAGTAGTTAGGTTAGAATCAAGGATAGTAGCAAACGCAGATTCAAAACCGGTTCTAATAGCATAAAGATTAGAAACTCCTTTATGCAGCTCCTCTTTAATTCTTTCGTAAATCAATACATTAGCATCAACAGCCATACCCATAGTTAGTATTATTCCTGCAATTCCCGGGAGAGTTAAAGTAGCTTGGAAAAGTGAAAGTAAAGCTAGAATATATAACAATGCAAGGCTTAGAGCTATATTGGCAAATAAACCAAGTACACCGTAAGACCAAACCATAAATATACAAACTGCTATAAACCCTATAAGTCCTGCCTTTTTGCCCGACTCTATAGAATCAGCACCTAAATTTGGACCTATACTTCTCTCTTCAATAATTTTAAGTGGGGCAGGGAGAGAACCGGCTCGCAATAATAGTGCAAGCTCATTTGCCGACTCAACGGTAAAATTTCCTGTTATTATACCGCTTCCGCCCATAATCGCTCCGTTTATCGTTGGAGCACTTAGTAATTTATTATCTAAAACTATAGCAAGGCGTTTACCGGTATTATTTTTGGTTATTTCACCAAATATTTTACTACCTAAATTGTTGAAAGAAAAAGCAACTACCGCTTGTGAATTTTGGTCAAAAGAAGCTGAAGCGGTTGTAAGCTGATCCCCACCCAAAACAACTTTTTTCTTTATAACTACATAATACTCCCCATGACTTTCGCTACCTCCCTTAACTAGCATTGAACCTACCGGAACATGTCCTTTTACTGCTTCTTCAATATTGGCATTTTCATCAACTAAATGAAAAGTTAGCTTTGCAGTTTTCCCTAATATATTCTTCAGGTAAGAGGGATTTTCTTCGCCGGGAACTTGCAGTAATATATGCTTATCGCCTTGTTTCTGTAGTGTCGGCTCTTTAGTGCCGGTACTATCAACTCTCATGCGAACGATCTCAATAGATTGGTCTACTACCTTATTAAGTAAGTCATTTAATCTAGATTCGCTGTAGCTAAGCTTTATTTTATTTTCGTTTACTTCAGTGATAATTTCCGGATCAATTTTGTTAATTATTTTCTTTAACGGCTTTAATTCTTCAGGTGATCTTACTTCTAATTGAATGTTATTTTGTCTAACTAACAGATTTTTATAGCCGATTTTATCCTCACGAAAATTTTTGCGTAAAGTGTCGGCAAGGTTTTCCATTGAATCATTTAAGTAGGTGTCAAAATCAACATCGAGTAATAAATGGGCTCCTCCTCTAAGGTCAAGCCCTAGATTTACTGAATCATGAGGCAGAAACTTAGAATTTACCTGCATAAAATTAGGTAAGGCACAAATAACCGCAAAAACCGTACATATAATTGAAAGAAAAATTTTCCATTTAGGAAGATTTTGCACTGCTTACCTTTTTATCTTTTTTGTTATTTTCTTTTTTTACTGCTACTTCTTTTGTACGACTAGTTATATCAACAATAGCACTTTTTAAAGCTTTAATACGTACGTCTTTAGCTATTTCGATTTCAATATCATTGTCATTTTCACTTACTTTAGTCACAATACCGTAAATGCCGCTATTTGTTAGAACTTCTTCTCCTTTTTTAACTTCACTTACTAATTTCTCTCTTTCTTTGCGTCGTTTTTCTTGCGGACGTAATAATAAGAAGTAAAATACGGCAAAAATTAAAACCATCGGTATTAAGCTTGTTAATCCCGATTGTAAAGAATTTGTTTCTACAGGCACTACCTCAGTTTCCTGTATCTCTATAGTGTCGTTATTATTTGCCTGATTATCTTGCGTATTTGTTGACATATGTAATTTCCTAATTGTTGCAATAGTCTTCCTGTATAACCTCTTTCTAAAGGTATACGTCAATCCGGTACTCGCATCCTCGCGTACTTTTTTGTACGCTATGGTGTGCGTGCCGTGTTTCCTACAAATTTATCCTTATTAGCTACATTATGCAAGAAGTCTAATAAAATAAAAATAGCTAGCTAAACACTTTTATGCAAGGGTAAAAATAAATAAATGGTTTGGAAGATTGAATTTATGATAAACTTACTGATGTCATTTGTGAAAGGGCGTTGTTGTTTGGACTGATAAAATCTACTCTGTCACCCCGTGACTTGACCACGGGGTCCATAAAAACAATAAAAAATACTAATAATTTTAGCATTTTTAACTGGATCCCGTGGTCAAGCCACGGGATGACAGAGGTGAAATTGATCCACACAACAACGTCATGCGGGAATGACATAAAACGGAAAAAATCACTGGAGCGGGTGAAGGGATTCGAACCCTCGACTTCGACCTTGGCAAGGTAGCACTCTACCCCTGAGCTACACCCGCTTAAATATGAGGGCATCAGTAAATAAATTTTAACCGATAATTTAATTCTTTTTTGCTGCAAATTATAAGATTTTTTTGAAATATTGATAATATTCCTTCAAAAATCTTATGAATTTTCGCTAAAAAAGCTCTTTAATTACTAATTAAAATTTATTTACCGATACCCTCTAACAACGGCGTTTTAATGTAAAAAGTTTAAGGGGATCAAAATTAATTACATATAAAACGCCTTAGTGCTTTTTAATCTAAGCGAATCTGAATATAAGTAATTATAAGATAAATTGCAAGTATTAAATTAGAAATTTATTGGCATTGCTAAATAAAGATAGATTATTTAATAAATCAATACCATTGCAAGGAAATTACAAAGTAATTGACTAAGTAATCTAGTTAAAAACTCTGTAAACTAGCATTTTTTTTTATTATTTTCTTGGATTGATACGCTCCTTTCAGTCGCTCAGCTCATTACGACATTTATCTTTAGTTAGCAATGCTATAAAATCTAATTTTTTTAAATTGACTTTTATTTTTATATAAAACAAGATAGTTATTTATTAATTTTAACTAATTTGTAAAAAAGTATGTTAAGTTACGCAAAAGAGCAAAAGAGTTTAGCCCGTAATCAAAAAGAAGCAATAGGGCTACTATCGATAGGTACGTTTCTTGAATATTTTGATCTCATGCTTTATGTACTATGGCGGTACTACTTAACGAGCTATTTTTTCCTGAAGCCGATGCACGAGCTGCTTCTCTATATTCTGCCATTGCATATTGTTCAACATATGTATTTAGACCTATCGGTTCTTTAATATTCGGTTGGATAGGAGATACTATAGGTCGTAAGGCAACGGTCATTATTACAACTTTTTTAATGTAGATTTGTTGTCTTATAATGGCTAATTTAAAAACTTATGCCGAAATTGGTATTACGGCAACTTTTGTAGTAACTGCGTGTCGTATCGCTCAGGGGATGTCCTCTATGGGGGAGGTAGTAGGTGCCGAGCTTTATCTAACCGAAATGACAAAAATTCCTCAACGTTATTGGGTAGTGGCTTCGCTTGTTGTTTTTGTAACTTTAGGTACAACCTTAGCATTGGCGGTAGGAACACTTGTTACTTCTTTTGGACTTGATTGGCGTATTGCATTTTGGTTTGGAGCAGCTATTGCTATAGTTGGTGCTGTTGCAAGGACAAATCTTAGAGAGACTCCGGATTTCATTGATGCAAAAAGACGAATAAAGAAAACTGTAGCACAAGCGGGAATAGATAGTAATAGGCTAAAATCAAGCCCTATTTGGAGTGAAAAAATTAATAAACCAACAGCAATAGCTTTCTTTTTTATACATTGTGGAGCCCCGTTATGGTTTTATATAGTTTTATATTTATTGCGGTAATATGCTAAAAAACTCATTTAATTACAGTGCTGCTCAAGTAATTCATCAAAATTTTATTGTTTGTGGTACAGAATTAATAAGTACAATAATTGTTACTTATTTGGTTTGTAAAATACATCCTTTAAAAGTCCTTAAGGTAAGATTAATAATATTTTCTATTGTAGCTATTATGTCTCCTATCTTACTAAACAATATTTCAAATACTATAGAATTACTTTTATTTCAATTATTTATTGTAGTATTTGCCCCTACTACTTTTCCGGCAGGTGCAGTGTTTTATGCAAGATTTCCGGTATTAAAACGTTTTACATGCGGTAGTTTTATATTTGCTTTATCAAGAGCTTTAATGTTTGCAGTTTCTTCTTTTGGAACAATTTACTTGATAGATTATTTTAATCACTGGGGATTATTATTCCAATTCTAATTGGTTATACATTTGGAGTAAATCATTTTATAAAGTTAGAGGAGGAAGCAGAGAGTTATTATTAGAAAAAGCTTGTTGTCTTTCAAGTTCGATATTAAAAACTTTTAGGCATAACTCAGCAAATTCTCGTTCTAGTTTATAATTTATATTAGCAGCGACCAAAAGAAAATTTATTAAAGTCTCTTCAATAATTTTTCTAGCTTTCTCAGGTGATTTAACTCCTAAAGTTTGCACATTATGAATTCGGTCAAATAATTTTATTAATGCCGTATTGTATCTTTTCTCTTTAATTAGTAAGTTTAGGCTTTCTCCGCTACTTATCTTCCCGTAAGATTTAATTCTAGTTAGACCTTCTACGTGTTTTGCTACTTCCGATCCAAAAATTTCGGTAATTGCTTCTTCAGTTAATTTGGTGTCTTCAATAGTATCATGAAGTAAAGCAGCTTGCAGCATAATAACGTTATAAAGCTTAGGTGCTTCTTCAGCTACAAATTCAGCAAGCATAATTTCTACCTCAATCGGGTGCGAATAATAAAGATCGCCTGATTGACGCATTTGAGAACCGTGATATTTACGTGCATAGTAGATACCTTTTTTGATTTCGAGGATATCTATAGGATTTTCTACTTTAGTATTTAAATATTCGAGTTTATCGAGTAATTTTTTACTATAAACACAAATTTTAAACTTTTCTTTCCAAGAGCTTATATCTTCCATAAAAGTTATTTTTTATTTCATTATAATTTGTGGGCTATTAATTAAAAAATTTTAATAATAAATAGCTGCAGATTAAAAATTATTGTTATATAATTTTAAATATTAATCCTAAAGTCAAAATGTAACTATGTCAAACCGTAATAGTTTAGAAGTACAAGAGTATGCACAATCTAGCTCCTTAAATAATACTAATTTAACTGCATCACAAGGTGAGTTAATACTAACTGTTGCAAATTTATTGTTCAAAGAGTCGAATAATAATAATCAGAATATACCAAGAGATAATAATATATCTTATGAGAATAATATTAATAATGTTACCGAGTCTGAAAAACAGGATACAAGTTGCGGTATATGTAAATGTCTTGGAGCTATAGCTACTGTTTGCTGTAATGTGTATGTATTTTTATTTGAATAGATATTACACTAAAAAAATATGAGCAAGGCTTAAGAAAGTTAGGAAACCTAGAGCATCGGTTATGGTTGTTAGAAATACGCCAGAGCCTGCAGCGGGGTCTATATCAAAATAATGCAGTATTATAGGAATAGCAGAGCCGAATAATCCGGCTACTAAAAAATTAAAAATAACTGCAATAGCAAAAATAACGCTAAGATTTAAGTCAAGCAACATCACAAAGCTAAGTCCTGCTCCGATAATTGCAAGTACAAAACCGTTAAAAGCCGATACGGCTATTTCTTTTAATATAACTTTATTGACATTATTATAATGAATATCTTTATTAGCAAGGGCTCTAACCGTAACGGTCATGGCTTGTGTTCCGGCATTTCCGCCCATTGAAGCTACAATAGGCATAGTGGCTGCAAGCGTTACAAGTTTTGCAATAGTGTCGTTAAAATGGTTAATGATAAGTGAGGTCATGCAGGCAGTGATTAGATTAACAAAGAGCCAAGGAAAACGATGTTTAACGGTATAAAATACATTGAAGAAAGTATCTTGAGTGTGTACCCCGCTTAATGATAATATATCTTTTCCGGCTTGTTCTTCGATAATATAAATTATATTATCGATTGATACGCTACCTACTAACTTACCGCTTTTATTTACTACCGGTACAATAGTTAAAGCATATTGTCTAAAAATGAAGCTTAGTTCATTTAAGTCAGTAAAAGCATCTGCAAGCTTAAAATCTTTGCTCATCAAATCTTTTATTAATTCATTTTTTTTGCCTTTAATTAGCGTGCTAAGAGAAATGATACCGATAGGGCGTAATTTATTATCTGTAACGATTGCCGCATAAAAGTCATTCTTTACGTTCTTGATAAAATTTAATGATTCCTCGACCGTCCATCCTTCTTGAAGATTAATAAAATCTCGCTCAATTACCCTACCTACCGTATTTTCGGGATATGTACAACCTACGGTAATTTGGTGTTTTTTTTCTTTAGTAAGATTACTTAGGATAAGGTCTTTTATATTATCGTCTAGATCGATTACTACTTCAATAGCATCTTCTATAACTAGCTTATTGATTAATTCTGCAGATTTTTTTATGCCTAAAGTTTCTATTATTAAAGGCTTACTATAAGCATTTAACGATACTAACGTTTCAGGCTTAATTTCATCCTGTAATAAAGGAATAATTATTTTATATGTTTTATTGTTAAGATTATCTAAGAAATCAGCTAAATCGGCATAATGAAGCTTGGCCAGCCTGCTTGCAGCAGCATCATAATTATGATCTTCAATCAAATCATTAATTTGATCAAAAATCTCGGCAAATTGATCATGATGATCAGGTAAGATACTTTTAAATATATTGAAATTAGGCATGGCCTATTTACCTAATAGTTTATTATATATACTAAGATAGAACTTCAAAAATTGGCTACGTCATCCTACAAGAGTTGCGGGGTTCACGTATTAAGTATACGCTCCGCTCCTCACCTTGTGGATTCCTTGCTCTTTTTGAAGTTGTGTCGAAGTATGACAACTCTTCATTTTGCTTCGGAGTATACTTATTATAATTATTTAAAACTGATTTAGTTAGGCTGTGCCTAGGTTTGACGCAAGGTGGTATACAATTTGATAATCAATATAAATCACAGAGTACAAATAAGCAATAGTTTTTATTTCAACTCCTTTTCATTTATCAGGAGTATGCAATTTAGCACAAACATTTGCTAACAAGAAGAACTTAGGAGTAAATATAAAATCTGAAGTATTAAAATAGAAAAAATTTGACTTTGTGAAAAACCGGCGAATGGTGCGGTCGAGAAGACTTGAACTTCCAATCTTTTTACAGAACAGCACCCTCAATGCTGCGCGTCTACCAATTTCGCCACGACCGCTTTAGAGACTATCTGTAAATAAATGTTAATTAATAATTAAAGGGCTTTTTTAGCGAAAATTATAAGATTTCTGCAGGAATATTATTCATATTTCAAAAAAATCTTATAATTTGCAGCAAAAAAGAACTAAATTATCGGTTAACATTTATTTACAGATAGTCTCTTAGTTTTACTCTATAGCAGATTATGAGTAAAATATCAATAGAGTTGTTTCTATGTCATTTCCGCTTTTCTATGTTATTCCCGTGTGGATCAATTTCACCTCTGTCATCCCGTGGCTTGACCACGGGGTCCATAAAAACAATAAAAATACTAATAACTTTAGTATCTTTAACTGGATCCCGTGGTCAAGCCACGGGATGACAATTAGTTACGACAAACTCACTACAAAACTAGGCATAATCGATTGTTTAATAGCAGCTTTCGTTAAACTATCTAGTTTTTCATCACTATTATCAAAATTACTATGATATTCTCTAGAATTTCCGGTTAACACTAGGCCAGAATCTATACCAAGGCGATTTGCTGCAAGTATATCGGTGTAAAAAGTGTCCCCAATCATTAACATACGATTCTTAGGGGTATTATGACATTCTTTTAAAATCTTGCTATATATGTCTTCATATGGTTTACCGCTATAAATTACTTTTTCGCCAAGTTGCTTTATTTTCTCGGCATAATAGCCGCTACAATATCTATAAACACCGTGTTGATTTATTCCAAGGTCAGGATTAGCACAAATATTGACCATTTTACGTTGTACAACAATTTTAAATAACTCATCGAATTCGTTTAAATCTAAATTTTCGTTTTCGTCTCTGTAAATAGTCATTAAGAAAATATTAGCTTTGTTAATATCATCAGTGATAGGACATTGAATTCCGTTTATTATATCATTTTTTAAATGTCCTAAGTGATATATTATCGGCTTTTCAATACCGAATCGTTCTTTACTTTCTAAAATCATTTCTACTGCTATTTCACCTGAGCTAGTAATCATTTCAGGTAACACGTTTACTCCCCAAGATTTAATTGTTTGATGCAGCGAAAAAATATTTCGCGGAGCATTAGTAACAAAATATACTTTTTTCCGTTTAATAATTTTATTAATATTTTCTACGATGCCCGGGTAAGTATGTCCTCCTTCGATTATTACACCCCAAAGATCAAATAAAAACACGTCATAATCATCAATTACGTCGAAAATATTTTTTAACTTTAATATATTCATTGTTATCTCATTAATTTGGTATTGTTTCGATGTCATTCCCGCCTACGCGGGAATGACATCGGTGAGGTAATGCCACTAATTTTAAATCAAGAAACTTTACTATTCTAATAAGTTACGTTATAGTTATTTTTATTGTTTCTAGCAACAAATAAATATTGTGTCGGATTATGTCGGAAATTGAAGAAAAATTTAATGAATCATCATATGGTGCTGATTCTATAAAGGTTTTAAAAGGTCTTGAAGCCGTAAGAAAAAGACCGGGAATGTATATCGGGGACGTTGGAGACGGGTCGGGTCTACATCATATGATTTATGAAGTAGTCGACAACGCTATCGACGAGTCGCTTGCCGGTTATTGTGATCTAGTAAGAGTAACATTAAATAAAAACGGTTCGGTAACCGTATCTGATAACGGGCGAGGTATACCCGTTGAAATTCATGAAGAAGAAGGAATATCGGCAGCTGAAGTTATTATGACGCAGCTTCATGCCGGCGGTAAGTTTGATCAGAACTCTTACAAGGTTTCAGGCGGTCTGCACGGTGTCGGCGTATCGGTTGTGAATGCTCTTTCAGAGTGGCTTGAATTACGTATTTGGCGTAATAATAAGGAATATTTGATTAGATTTAATAATGGTATAACAGAAGCTCCGCTTGCTATTGTCAAAGAAAATATTGATAAAAAAGGTACGGAAGTTACTTTTTTTCCGTCTGTAGAAACATTTACTAATATAGAATTTGATTCCGGCACTATAGAGCATCGTCTTCGTGAGCTTGCTTTTTTAAATTCAGGTGTAAAGATTTTACTCGTCGATAATCGCTTTGAAGAAGTTAAAGAAGTAGAGTTTTATTATACAGGCGGTATAGAAGCTTATGTAAAATATATAGACAGAGCGAAGCATGCTATCCATCCATGTATAGTAGTTAATACGGAGAATGCTGAGTCCGGTATCAGTCTTGAGCTTGCGATGCACTGGAACGATTCTTATCATGAAAATATTTTATGCTTTACTAATAATATTAGGCAGCGTGACGGCGGAACTCATCTTAGTGCTTTCAAATCAGCGATAACACGTGTTATTACCTCTTACCTTGATACTAAGGGTCTTAATAAAAAATCTAAAAATGACTTTAGCGGTGAGGATACTAGAGAAGGCTTATGTTGCGTACTTTCCGTTAAAGTTCCTGATCCTAAATTTTCCTCTCAAACAAAAGATAAGCTAGTAAGCTCCGAAGTACGACCGGTTGTTGAAAATGCCGTTTATAAAAAGGTTCTTGAGTGGTTTGAAGAGCATCCGGCGGAATCAAAGGCAATTATAGCTAAGATTATGGAAGCAGCTAATGCTCGTGAAGCTGCTAGAAAAGCGAGGGAGCTAACTCGAAGAAAATCAGCCTTAGAAGTCTCGAACTTACCTGGTAAGCTTGCCGATTGCCATGCAAAAGATCCGGCAATTTCAGAATTGTTTATTGTTGAGGGAGACTCTGCGGGCGGTACTGCAAAGCAGGGTAGGGATAGTAAAATTCAGGCTATATTGCCTCTGCGTGGTAAAATTTTGAATGTTGAGCGAGCAAGGTTTGACAAAATGCTCGGTTCGGATCAAATCGGTACGTTAATTACAGCTCTTGGAATTAGTGTTGAGCGAGAATTTTCTTTAGAAAAGCTTAGATATCATAAAGTTATTATTATGACTGATGCTGATGTTGACGGCTCGCACATTAGAACTTTATTGCTTACATTTTTCTATCGTCATATGCCTGAGCTAATAAATAAAGGCTATCTATATATAGCCCAGCCGCCGCTTTATAAGGTAAAGAAAGGAGCAGCCGAGCTTTATTTAAAGAATGAGCAAGCTTTGCAAGATTATTTGATAAAATCAACTATCAATGATGCAACCTTAACTCTAGACGGTAAAGAACAGTTAGTAGGCGATAATTTAGAAGAGCTAATTAATAAAGTAGTTAAGTTTAACGGCTTGCTTGATCATGCTAGCAAAAAATTTAATCGCTCAATTACTGAAATTCTTGCAATTAATGACTTACTTAATAACAAAATATTTGAAGCTGAAAGTGACTTAAGACTTGAAAAAGCTTTAGATGTTTTAAATAGCTTAGAAGAGTCACCTGATAAAACTAGCTGGGAAATTTTAAAACATGAAAATAAAATAGAGTTCTTCCGTTTTAGTAGGGGTTTAAAAGAAAGTAAAATATTGTTGAAAGAGCAGTTAGAATCATTTGAGTTTATACAAATATCAAAGCTTGCTTTAACAATTTTTGATATATTCAGTAAGCAATTAAAGCTTATAGTGAAAAGTCAGGAATTCGGTATTTTAACAGCAAGCCAGTTATTAACTACCATTATAGAATGTGGGAAAAAAGGAATAAACATCCAGCGTTTTAAGGGTCTTGGTGAGATGAATTCCGACCAATTATGGGAAACTACTCTTGACCCTGCAAAAAGAACTTTGCTTCAGGTAAGAGTTGCGGAGGTCGATGAAGCGGAAGGCATTTTCTCTACTTTAATGGGTGACGTTGTTGAACCTCGTAGATTATTTATCCAAGCGAATGCGTTAAATGTCGTGAATTTGGATGTATAGTACAGTGTCATTATTACGCAAATCGTCGAGCTAAGCGACCTGTAGGTGTTGTTGCACACGGCTCGGAAAAGGCATTCGATGTCATTCCTGCGAAAGCAGGAATCCATAAAATAAAACTAAAAAACAAAAAATGTATTGGGTATATATATTATGCTCTAATAAGCATGGTACTTTATATATTGGTATTACTAACAATATAATACGTCGTGCTTATGAACATAAGCAAAAAATAATAAAAGGTTTTACCTCAAAATATAATATTATAAAGCTTGTTTATACAGAAGAATTTACTGATATTAAAGAAGCACTTACAAGAGAGAAAAACTTGAAAAAGTGGAAACGTAGCTGAAAAATAGAACTGATAGAAAAAGCTAACCCTGAATGGAAAGATTTAATTGAATAGTTCTATGGATTCCTGCTTTCGCAGGAATGACATCCTGAACATTCGTACACTAGAGGAGCAAGCCACGGGGTGACATTGTTCTAAAAACCAATTCTCATTACAAATAACTTATGCAAAAATTAATTATTCACGGCGGTAAGCCTCTTAAAGGTAGTATTAATATTAGCGGTGCTAAGAATGCCGTATTACCTATTATGGCGGCGTCTATTCTTACCGATAAACTGCATATTACTAATGTTCCAAAGTTAACGGATGTTAGTACTATGAAAGATTTGCTAAGAAGTCACGGGGCAGATATTGAAATATTAGAACATCAAGATGAATTTGAGCTTATAATTAATACCAGAAATATAAATAACTTTACCGCAAATTATGAAATAGTTCGTAAAATGAGAGCATCGATTTGGGTGCTTGGTCCTTTGCTTACTAAATACGGTAAAGCAAAAGTATCGCTTCCGGGTGGTTGTGCTATTGGAGCAAGGCAAGTAGATTTGCATATTGCCGTATTAAAAGCTATGGGAGCTACGATTGAAATAGAAGACGGTTATATTAACGCTTCAAGTAAAGGACGCTTAAAAGGTACTCATTTTGCTTTTGATAAAGTTTCCATAGGTGCTACGATTAATGCAATACTTGCAGCTGTTTTAGCAGAGGGAGAAACCGTGCTTTTTAATTGCGGCCTGGAGCCGGAAATAGTTGATTTATGTAATTGCCTTATCAAAATGGGAGCCGATATTGTAGGTGTCGGCACTAGCGAAATAACAATTAAAGGTAAGGATTCTTTGAATAAAGCGAGCTATAAAGTACTTTCTGATCGTATCGAAGCCGGTACTTATATGTTTGCTGCTGCCATTACTAAAGGTGATGTAAAAATTTGTGGGATTGATTACCATATTATAGAAAATATAGCTTTAAAACTCATTGAAACGGGTATAAAAGTCGTGCCAATCAATAACGGAGTGCAAGTAACTTATGAAGGGAAGTTAAATTCAGTTGATTTAGAAACTAATCCCTATCCTGGCTTTGCTACTGATTTGCAAGCACAATTTATGAGCCTTATGACGCTTAGTAGCGGTGTTTCAATGATTACCGAGAATATTTTTGAAAATCGTTTCATGCATGTCCCTGAATTATGTAGAATGGGAGCAGATATAGTAGTACGAGGTAATAAGGCGGTCGTTCGAGGTGTAGAAATGTTAAAAGGAGCAGAAGTTATGGCAAGCGACCTTAGAGCTTCGGTATCGCTGATACTCGCCGGTCTTAGTACTAATAGCAAAACCGTATTACACCGAATATATCACTTGGATCGTGGCTTTCAAGATTTAGAAAAAAAATTAAGTAATTGCGGTGCGGATATAAAAAGAGTATAATAAGTCAATTGGTGTTATGAGGTTCTACCTCTGTCATCCCGCGACTTGATCGCGGGATCCAGCTTAAAATACTAATTAATTAGTATTTTAAATTATTTTTCTGGATACCGTGGTCAAGCCACGGTATGACACTGAAAAAATTTTAACGGAGAAAATTATGGCAAGAATTACGGCAGAAGATTGTAATAAAATTATACCGGATAGGTTTCGGCTTGTTGTACTAGCAACAAGATATGCTAAATTATTAAATTATAAAGTAGAAACTAATCAAATCAAAAAAGAAAAGCGTGATAAACCTCCTGTTATCGCATTACGTAGAATTGCTGCCGGAAAAGTATCGGTAGAACAGTTAGAACAAGACCTAATAAACAGTCTGCGTACAAAAACTATGATAGAGCCGATTGTTAATCAGGATGAATCAGAAGATATAGAAGAAAAATTTGAGTATTTACCTGAGGTTTGTATAACGGAAGATCACTCTGATTTAGATGATCAAATTTTTATTGATGAGACCGGTGATGATTTTGAAGATAAGTAAATGCTTATCGGTGTCGGTACTGATATAGTACAAATTCCTAGAATCGAAAAAATATTACATTTATATCCGGAACTTTTTGCTAAAAAAATTCTAACTTCAAAGGAGTTAGTGCAGTTTAGTTTATTGGACAAAACAGGTCATGCTGTATTTTTAGCAAAGCGTTTTGCTGCTAAAGAAGCTGTAAGTAAAGCCTTTGGAGTCGGTATAGGTCAAGGTATAAATTTAAAAGATATTACTATACTAAATGATAATTTGGGCAAGCCTATAGTAGAAGTTAGTTCAAACTATACAAACAAACTCCCACCTTTTAATATTCACCTTTCTCTTTCTGATGATTATCCTGTATGTGTAGCATTTGCTGTAGTCGAGGGGGAGTTATAGTGTCATTCCCGCGTAGGCGGGTGCATTGACCTTACGTGGATCAATTTCACTGCTGTCATCCCGCGACTTGATCGCGGGATCCAGCTAAAAATACTAAAATTATTAGTATTTTTAATTATTTTTTTGGATACCGTGGTCAAGCCACGGTATGACACCGAGTACGTTTAATAACGAAATATAAATTACGATCCAGCTTTGCTGTCTGCTTTAGGTAACATGATTTTTAAATCGGCTTTAGCTTCTAAATCAGAAATATATTTCTTTAGTACTTCTGCAGCTAATATATTATCAATAGTTACTTTTGCTTCTTCTTTTGTTGGAATAGGCACAGGTTTTTTCTCAAGCACTTTGATAATATGCCAACCGAAATCGGTTTTTACGGGAGTTGAAACTTCATTTACTTTTAAAGCAAAAGCTTTCTTCTCAAATTCCGGTACTAACTGTCCAGGTTGATTTAATAGAATGTAACCTATAACTCCGCCGTTTGAAGCTGAAGCTTTATCAAGAGATGATTCTTCTGCAAGCTTAGTGAAATTTCCACCTTTGCTTAATTTGGTCTTTATATCGTTAGCTTCTTTTTGAGATTTAACTAAAATATGAGCAACTTTTATTTGCTCTTTACCTTTAAGATTACCGACATATTTATTATATTCGTCATCAAACATCTTATCTGTAATATTAGATTTTATATAATTTGCTAGTAATTCTTGTTGAGCTAATTGATTTTTTGCATTTTCAAGTTTTTCTTGGAATTCTTTAGAAGAAGTAATATTTGACTTAGCAACTTCTTCTTTTAACAAAATATTATTAACATAAATTTTTATTAATTTTTCCTGATCTTGCGGTGGAAAATCATCAAAATTTTTGATTGTTTCACCTGATTGAAGATTAAGCTGAGGCTTAAATTCTTTCATAATTTGCGATTCTTTTACTTCACCGCCTTTATAGGTAGCAACTACTTTGTTTTTATCGGCAAAAGCAATACCGGAAAGCATGCTAACTGATAAAAATATAACAGATAATTTTTTCATTTATGACTCATAATTGTGTTAAACATAAGCTTAAATTTTATAAAAATAATATATAACCGTCAACAGCTATTTGAGAATATTTTATTTATTAATAATAATTTACAAATATTTGTAGTAAAAAAATGCCTTTCAATAAAAAATTATTCATTTAAATAAAATTATAACATTTGATAATTTTATAAAATATACCTATATTTAAGTACTAAAATACTAAAAATATCATAAGGACTTTAATGCTTTCTATTTTAAAAAAACTTTTCGGTACTGCAAATGATCGTACTGTAAAAAAACTATTTTCTGAAATTACAAAAATTAACTCGCTTGAGCCTGCTATACAAAAATTATCAGATGAGGAGTTAAAGAATAAAACTGTAGAGTTTAAAGAAAAGCTTAAAAACGGAGCTACTTTAGACGATATAGTATATGAGGCGTTTGCGGTAGTTAGGGAAGCGGCTAGAAGAGTTTGCGGTATGCGTCATTTTGATGTTCAGCTTATAGGCGGTCTTATATTACATAGAGGCATGATTACCGAAATGCGTACCGGTGAGGGTAAGACCTTAGTTGCAACGCTTCCTGCTTATTTAAATGCTTTAACCGGAAAAGGTGTACATGTTGTAACCGTGAATGATTATTTGGCAAGCCGTGATTCTGCTTCCATGGGTAAAATTTACAATTTTTTAGGTTTATCGGTTGGATGTATTGTTGCCGGTATGCCTGATGAAGCAAAACGAGCCGCCTATAATGCCGATATTACTCATGCAACAAATAATGAACTCGGTTTCGATTATTTAAGAGATAATATGAAGTATAGCTTGCAGGAGCGAGTACTTCGTCCTTTTAATTTTGCTATCATCGATGAGGTTGATTCGATTTTGATAGATGAAGCAAGAACTCCGCTCGTTATATCAGGTCCGGTTAATGATAATTCGGAATTATACGGTAAAATTGATAAAATTGTACGCCTGCTTAATACAAGTGATTTTGAAAAAGACGAAAAATTAAAAACTATCAATTTAACGGAAACCGGTATTACACATATAGAATCACTTTTAAGTAAAGAACATCTTATAAAGCCTGATTCCGGTTTATATGATTTTGAGAATCTAACTTTAGTACATTATGTTAATCAAGCCTTAAGAGCTCATAATATGTTTACTATTGATGTAGATTATTTGGTGCGTGAAGGTAAAGTAATGATTATCGATGAGTTTACCGGTCGTGTAATGGAGGGGCGTAGATATTCGGAAGGGTTACATCAAGCATTAGAAGCAAAAGAAAATGTGAAAATTCAAAATGAAAACCAAACTCTTGCATCAATTACTTTCCAAAATTATTTTCGTAATTATCCTAAATTATCAGGTATGACCGGTACGGCTATGACCGAAGCACCTGAATTAAAAGACATATATAATCTCGATGTGGTTGCAGTTCCAACCCATAATAAAGTTACAAGGCTTGACCTTGATGATGAGATTTACGGTAGTAAAAAAGAAAAATATGATGCTATATTAAAGCTGATTAAGGATTGTTACGATCGTGGTCAGCCTATACTTGTCGGTACGATAAGCATAGAAAAGTCAGAAGAGCTTTCAAGCGTTTTAAATAAAGAAAAAATCCCTCACAAAGTATTAAATGCTAAGTTTCATGAGCAGGAAGCTTTTATTATTGCTCAAGCAGGTAGGTTTAAGGCAGTAACGATTGCAACTAATATGGCAGGGCGAGGTACCGATATTATGCTTGGCGGTAATCCTGAAATGTTAATAGAGCAGCTAGATAAAGATCATAATTATGAAGCTAAAACAGCTGAAATAAAAGCTCAAATTGCCGAAGAAAAGAAGCAAGTTATTGAAGCAGGCGGGTTATTTGTAATAGGTACGGAAAGGCATGAAAGCCGTAGGATAGATAATCAGCTAAGAGGAAGATCGGGTAGACAAGGTGATCCAGGAAAAACTAAGTTTTTCCTATCGCTTGATGATGATTTAATGCGTATTTTTGCATCAGATCGTATATCAGGAGTTCTTAGAACACTTGGATTGAAAGATGGAGAGGCTATCCACCATCCGATGATTAGTCGTTCACTTGAGAAAGCTCAGCAAAAAGTTGAAGGGCATAACTACGAGATGCGTAAAAATTTATTACGTTTTGATGATGTAATGAATGACCAACGTAAGATAATATACGAGCAACGTACTGAAATTATTAAATCTAAAGATAGTCACGGTTTCTTAAATAGTACTACTGAGGAACTCGCTAAAAAGATAGTATTAACTTTTATGCCGGTAGGCTCTTATAGAGAAGATTGGGATATAGAAAATTTAAGCGTAGAATTGTATCGTGTCTTTTCTATGAAATTTGATCATAATTTAGTAAGTAAAAATGACGTAACGGAAGAAGAAATCACGAAAATCGTTATACAAACGGCTCATGATATATATAAGTCAAAAGAAGAAGCTTATAGTAGCGAGTTAATGCATAATGCCGTGAAATATATTTTACTAACTACTCTTGATCAAGTTTGGAAAGATCATTTATATAGCTTAGATCATTTAAGACAAGGCATATCGCTTAGAGCTTATGCTCAAAAAGACCCTCTTAGCGAATATAAAAGAGAAGCATTTAACTTATTCGAGCAGATGCTTAATAATTTAAAAGAATTATTTATTCAAACAGTATATCACTTCCATATCGACTTAAAACATATTCAAAAAGAAGATGTTTCGCTTGAGCATAAAAAACTTCAGAAAAATATGCGTGAGAGTCGAGAAGATCCGGCATTTAGTAAATATAACGCAGGAAGTAGCCTTGAGACTGACCTTAAACCAGTCGTATCACGTATTGACCCAAAAGATAGAAACCCTGATGATCCTACTAGCTGGGGGAGGGTATCTCGTAATGAGCTATGTCCGTGCGGTTCAGGCAAGAAATATAAATATTGTCATGGTGCAAATGAATAGATGAAAACCTATAATACGCTACGATTTTTACTCGATGTCATTCCTAGCTAAAAGCTGCGTTTGTTGTGTGGCTCACTTATGTCATTCCCGCGTAGGCGGGAATCCAGCATAAAGCGAGATAAATCGAGCTTTAAAAAAATATTTAAGATCAAGGTTTTATTCAAATAAAGCTTAAAAGGCTTTAAAGTACTGGATTCCCGCCTACGCGGGAATGACATAAGAGTATTATAATGAAAACCACTTTACCTGAACGTTCTCTAAAAATCCAAGCTAGGCTTAATTTTATAGTACAGCAGATTTTAGATATTGCGCAGGATAAAATCGCTATGATTATCTTATACGGCTCTTTTGCAAGAGGCGATTGGGTACGTGATCTACCTAACGGTTACCATAGCGATACCGATATTTTAATAATTCTAAAAAAAGGTAAATATAAAGGACATGCTACTTTAAGGTTAGAAGATAATATATATAAGAGGTTAGAGAAAACAGGAGTAATAAAAGATCAGATTATCCCGTATGATTCAGAGATATCCATAATTCTTGAATCAATAGACGAGGTGAATAGTCAGTTAGAGAAAGGGAGTTATTTTTTCACCGATATTAAGAAAGAAGGTATTCTTTTATATAATAGCAAGGAATTTACACTTAGTGAAGCTAAAGATTTACCTTGGAGTGAGATGAAAGAAATTGCTAAAAAATATTATGAAGAGTGGTTTAAACATGCTAATGAATGTCTTATTGATGTTCATAACATTTTACTAAGAGGTAATTTAAATAAATGTGCTTTTGAACTACATCAAGCTACCGAAAGTTTGTATAGCACTATTTTATTAGTTTTTTCTAATTATAAGCCTAAATTGCATGATATAAAAAAGTTAGGTAGTAGAGCTGCAAATTATAATAATGAGTTATTGCAAGTGTTTCCTATGGCAACTTCCGAACAAAAAGAATGTTTTAAATTACTTCGGAAAGCTTATGTTGATGCGAGGTATGATAAAAACTATAAAATTACAAAAGAACAGCTTTTATACTTAATTGAAAGAGTAGAAAAACTTAAAGAAATCACCGAAAGAATTTGCTTGAAGCGAATTGTTTAATAGGGGTTTAGTGTCATTTCTACTGAATGTCGATGTTGTTGCATGGCTCGTTTATGTCATTCCCGCCTACGCGAGAAGGCTTTATTGCGTGGATCGGTAAAACCCACTGTGTCACCCCGTGGCTTGACAGAAGTGAAATTGAACCATGCAACAATGCCACGCGAGAATGACACCGAGAGGTTAGTAATTCTTTTAAAATCATATTTAAGTACTAATAAGTTTAAAGCTAAAGGTAAAAAACTATGAAGAAATATAAATTAACAGAGGAAGAGCAAGAAATATTAGATTATTTTGAAAAAGGTGAACTTGTAAAACTACCTGAAGAAGAGCTAAAAAAGCAAAAAGAGATAGCTAAAATTGCAGCTGCTAATTTTTTTAAAAAATCTGAAAGAATTAATATTAGATTGCCGTTACATGATTTGAATCATATAAAAAGAGTGGCAGCACAAGAAGGGATACCTTATCAAACTCTTATTGCTAGCGTTCTACACAAATACGCATCCGGGTATTTAAAGTTAGATAAATTTAGTTAACGAGTAATTTCTTTATGTAGAATATGATAAAGGAACTATTAAAGTGTAATTTAACTCTGTTATCAAAAGATATCAAGTCTTATGTAAATCGATATGGTTTTGAAAATGTTTTAAAAGAAGCTATCTCTCTTGATAGAGAAGATGTAATAAAAGGTTTAAATAAATTACGAACAATATCTACTACTGAATTATTTTCAGCATCTTCAAATAACGCAATAAAAGTTGCTAACTGGCTAGTTAAAGCAAAAAAAGCAAAAGTTAATATGTGTTGTGATGTTTTTAAGGACACTCCTTTAAATACGGCTGCACGTTATGGACATTATGAAGTGGCAGAATATCTAATAGCAAAAGGAGCTGCAGTAAACGGTTACGAGGGAGCTTTGCTAGGGTCACCTTTATATGAAGCTGTAAGCGGTAAGTACTTGAATGTAGCAAAACTATTACTTGAGAAAGGAGCTGCGGTTGATCAAAGAAAATCCGGAGAAACACCTTTACATGCGGTTGCTAAAAACGTTCGATATACTTCTAAAGATATTAAGGATGATGAAATATATAAGCTGTTATTATCATATGGTGCTGATATCAACGCAAAAGTAGAGTTTAAAGGAATAGGGTTTATTATATATGACGGAAAAACGGTATCAGAAATAGCAGAATTTAAAGTAGCGTTAGCCGGTGAAAGCGAATAATAACGGAAGAATAATCATTTTCTGAGATATTACTAGACGGTAGTTATTGACAAGTTTAGGAAAAAGTTTTATATTCTTCACAAGTTTAAGAAAAAGTTAATAGTGTATGTCTAAAGCTAAAGCAAAAACAGCTTCCAAAAATAACCCGACTTCTAGGGAACAGGCTAAAGAATGTTTTCATAACGGTCAGAAAATCAAACCGGTAAAGCTTATTGCTGCTCAAAATTCCTTTCTAGCTGCTGAATATGAATCTTCCGGGGATTTAGTCGTAGGAAGTAACGGTCAGCCATTGCCTTGGGGATTAGTTAAAAGCTTATCTTAATTACTTACAAACAATATATCTTCTACACAATCGGGGGCATAGCTCAGGGGTAGAGCATCTGCTTTGCACGCAGAGGGTCAAGGGTTCGATTCCCTTTGCCTCCACCAGTTCCTACAAGGGTTTCAGAGCTTTTTGAAATTTAGCAAAAACTTTGAATGTTCCTTTTATGTTCCAAAATGTCTAATTTTTGTATTAAATCTCTTTTAAATTCCGAATTTTAAATATTATCAAAAAAACTAACTTTATATATTCCTTAAATCCTCTTCAATTCATTTATTCATACTTTTAGTTAAATTTCTATTACATTCTTAAAACTCCTTATTATTATTCTGTCTATAAGCTTATTTTTAACAAAATATTAAAATTCATAGAATTTAATAAGTATGCAAAAGCTAATAAAGTTTTTAGAACAACAAGGATTTTCTAAAGAAGCCAAAAATTTAGAAGAGGATAATACTGTTTTAGAGATTAGACATAAGATTGTCTATATTGATACGATAAAATTTATTCTTAATATACTAACTTTTGATAGCAAAATTAGTTCTAAGCTTACTTGCCTTATTCTAGAGGATGCTTTTATACAAAGTGATCGGGTAAAATTAATTGCAGAATTTTTACAACAAAACTCTAAGCTTATTTCACTTGATTTAAGTAGCAATGGTTATTTATTTCCTAGAGCAATTGAACCGATTGGTAAAGCTTTAGAATTTAATGATACATTAAAGTATCTTAGTCTTTACCATAGCAAAGTAGGTGTTATAGGAGTGAAGGGTTAAAGGTAAATAAATCTCTTACATATCTTGACCTGGGTAGCGATTGTCATTGGGGCAATGAGTGGGCTATAGGTGATAAAGGAGCAGAATTTCTTGCGGAAGCATTAAAAATAAATAATACTTTACGTATCTTAGACTTGAAAGAAGCAGAGTTAGCCCTGAAGGGATAAATTTTTTCATAGAAACCCTACAAACTAATTATTCTCTTACTACTCTTATACTAAATAAATGGTTAGGAGATATACGCAAAGAAGAACCGGAAGAAGTAGAGGAAATTATTTGCTTAAACAGAGAATTAGTAAAAAAATTATCTTTATTTTTAATTAACGATTTTTCTCTTGAGGATAAAAATATAAATTTAAATATTCAAAATTTAATAGCTTTAAAATTTTATCAAATTGCTGACAAGCAGTTACTAATAGATTATTTAAGAGAGTACGAAGATGTAACAGATATTTTATTTCTATTATCAACCGCAAGTAATTTTGTTAAGGAAAATCCTTTAGCTCTAGCAGGGGTATGTAAAGTAATAAATCCTAATACTGAACTTACAAAAGGTGAAGTCCATATTTCGCACTTATCTAATGAAATAATATTACATATTCTAAGTTTCCTTAAGCCATATTCTATAGAAACAGAATATTATGACGAACTTTTAGAAATAGATGAGAATATTGAATCTCTAGAAATAGTTGAAGTTACAGGAAATAACTATTGTGTTTTGTCATAAGCTATATTTTATATAGTTGATAAAAGATAAACACATAAATCAAAAAGTGGAGCAAAGGAACTAGTGTTAGGGCTAAAAACTAATTCTACTCTTGCTACGCTGTATCTTGAAAATAACAGAATAGATAAAGCAGCGTTGGCCACAATAATTAATAAATATCTGTAAAGAAATAATACTATAGCAGAAAAAAGCAGAAAGCTTAAACGCCGAGAATAATAATTTATGCAATATACAATGAAGCTATAGAAAAATATAAAGCAGCAATAAAATTTAGTAGCAAATCTTTATATAAAGAAAATAAATGCAGAAGTAAATCACGATGTTACAACCCGCTTTTGAATCATCCAAAATTTTTACAGGAAGCTTGTCCCAACCCTTTAAATTCTTATGCTGCTTGTAAATTTTGTTGCATAAAAAAACTATCGTCGTTTAGGTGGGGCTGGCAAATCGTTTACTTGCCTCCACCAAATATCTTCAGTACTCAGGCAAAAGAAGAAAAGTGGCAAGCTGTTAAACTTTCTAGCATAGCCACTATTCGTAAAGGAAAACAATTAAATCGCCTTGATATGAAAGGCGGTATTTATCCTGTTTGGAATGGTGGTGTAATTCCTTCAGGCTTTACGGATCAATGGAATATGGAAGCAAATACTATTACTATTAGCGAAGGTGGTTCGTGTGGTTTTGTAAATTTATGCAGGGAAAGATTTTGGTTAGGCGGACATTGTTATTCAGTCACTAATTTAGCTACTAATTTAAATAAATATTTTTTATTTTTTCAACTCAAACAAAATGAGCCTAAAATTATGCGGCTAAAAACAGGATCAGGTTTGCCAAATATTCAAAAACTCTCTATTGAGAATTATGTTGTATATATACCTTTGCTTGAGCAGCAAAGCCGGGTTGCAAACTATCTTAATAGTTTGCGTAATGAGTTAGAAACATACAAAAAAGAGCTTGAACTTATAAAAAAACAAAAACAAGGATTAATACAGAAGTTACTTACCGGCGAGTGGCGTGTATATCTTTGATACTTTAAAATCTAGAAGCCAAATTTCAGGATTCGCCTGTGTTCACGTATTAATATACGCTGTGCAGGTTTGCCGCTTATTTGACTTCCAGATTTTAAAGTATCTGCGATATGCAAGTAGATAAGTAAATATTTGATAGCAAATTTAATAGGTAAATCGTCTCTATAGTTAACTTACTTAGAAATTACAAAGAAATTTAGAAATAATTAAAATTATGTTCTCAAATAATAATGAATTGAATCTTAACGAAAAACATCTTTCTCATATACCGGCCGTGAAAACGCTGATAGCACTTGGTTATAAACTGCTTAATCAAGAAGACCTAAAGAAAGAACGTAGTAATTTACAAGATATATTACTAGAGGATATATTAATCGATCAAATTAAAAAACTTAATAAGGCAAAGCATAATTTCAAATTAGATGATGAGGATGCAAAAGAGGCTGTACGTCAACTTACATCCTATAAACCAAACGGTTTAATAAAGACTAACCAAGAGATATATGATTTACTAACTTTAGGTGCAAATATTAAGAAAAACTTTAAAGGCTATGACTTAAAATATATTGATTGGCAAGAGCCTTGGAATAATGTTTATCACGTTGCTTTTGAAGTGCCGGTAGAGTCAAAAATACGTATAGGCAGTATACGTATATGTGATATTGTATTATTCGTTAACGGTATACCTTTTGTAGTAATTGAGAATAAGTCACCTACCGAGTCATTAGATCAAGCTATATCTCAACATATACGTAATCAAAGATCAGACGAAATACCGCAACTTTTTTACTATGCTCAAATATTAATTACCGTAAATAAGAATGAAGCAAAATACGCTACCATAGGCAGCTCAAAAAAATACTGGAGTACTTGGAGAGAAGAAACGGAAGAAAAGCAAAATATCGATATTATCCGCAATCTAATTAATACCCCTTTATATGAAGAAGTAAAAAATAATCTTTATACAGGTGATTTTGTTTCTTGTAGAGATCATTTTGATAAACAAGAATTAGCCGGTAATGTAGAGCCTACCGAGCAAGATAAAGTACTTTATGCTTTATGTCGTCCTGAAAGATTACTTGATTTAGTTGTTAATTTTTGTGTTTTTGATAATTCAGTAAGAAAAATAGCCCGCCATCATCAGTTTTTTGCTACACATGCAGCCGTAAAAAGAGTACTCCGAGATGAGGAGCATAATATCAGAAAAGGGGGAGTAATATGGCATACGCAAGGTACGGGCAAATCTTTAACAATGATATTTATTGCCAAATTTTTACTTGAATCTGCTAATATTGCAAGTCCACGTATCATAATTATAACCGACAGAATTGAACTTGATGAGCAAATTAAACATGCTTTTAAAAATTGTGGATTTGAACCTAAACTTGCAACTTCATCCAAAAATTTAATTGAGTTGCTTAGAGGTAGTACGTCTGTTATAACTTCAGTAATTCATAAATTTAACAAAGCTTTTTTTCAAGGCTTTCAAGATTTTAATAATAACTTTTTTGTCCTTGTCGACGAAAGTCATCGTACTCAGTACGGTGATTTAGCAGATAAAATGCGAATTATCTTGCCTAATGCTTGTTATCTAGGATTTACTGGTACACCGCTTTTAAAAGAGCAGAAAAACACTATGGAGAAGTTTGGAGGGCTAATTCATAAATATACTATAAAAGATGCGTTAAAAGATAGTATGATCGTACCGTTATTTTATGAGGGGCGTAATATTCTGAAGCGTCTTAATAATGAATCATTACTTAATAAAAATTTTGATATAATTACTGATGGAGTAGATGAAGAAACAAAAGTAGCTTTAAAAAAAGCATATAGTAGCCTAGATGCACTTTCCAATACAAAGGAAGTTATTAAGGCTAAAGCAGCTGATATCTCAAGGCATTATTCAACGACGTTCAAAGGCACCGGTTTAAAAGCCATGTTAATAGCCCCCTCTAGATCTATTGCTATTCATTTTAAAAAATTTTTGGATGAGATAAATCAAGTAAGTTCTGAAGTTGTTATATCTTCTGTCGATGATCGAGAAGGTCATGAGGACATTGAAAGCAAAAATGAAATACAGGAATTTTTAGCTACCCAAAAAGGTTTAAGATCAAACCAAATCATTGAAAAATTTAAAAATGCTGATAACCCTGAAATTTTAATTGTAGTCTCAAAATTACTAACCGGTTTTGATGCACCCCGTAATACTGTAGTTTATATATGCAAAAAACTAAAAGAGCAGTCTCTTTTACAAGCAATCGCTCGTGCAAATCGTTTATTTGAAGAGAACGAAAAAACTAAGGAATACGGTTATATAATTGACTATGAAGGGTTAGCAGTCAAATTAGACGATGCCTGCAAACTTTATGATAGTGATAAATTAAAAAATTTCGATAAAGAAGATTTAAAAGAGGCTATATTTGTCGTAAATGATAAAATAAAAGAGCTTTTTCCACTACTGCAAAAAATTAAAAATATTTTTACAAATGTATCTAATAACTCAGATCCTGAACAACTAGAGCAATATTTAGCCGATGAAAATATACGGAGTAATTTTTATTTCCTGCTAGACAGGTTAAAAAATTTGATGTCTATATTCTCTAATTCTAATAAATTAGCTGAATCTTTTAAACAAAAAGAATTAGAAGAATTATATAATGAATTAAAAAACTTTAACAAGCTTAAGAAAATAGTAGAAAAGCGTTATAATGAAAAAACAGATAAAAAAATATATACCGATCAAATCGCAAAGTTACTTGATGAGCATATTACTGCCGGTGATATTATTAAGACTGGAATGATTAACATTTTTGATGAGAAAATATTTATAAATTTTATGAAAAGAACAGACATTACAGGTTTAGAGAAAGCTAACCAAATTAATAATGAGATAAGATATATTCTTAATAATTGTATGCGTATTGATCCTGCACTTTTTCAGAAATTTACCAAACTTATAAATGATACAATAGCAAAGTACAATAAAAGTTTATCAGATAGTGAGCTTTTAAATAAATATATAAATATAATAAATGAACTTAAAAAAGACGTACCAAGTGAATTAGACAACAACAAAACAAAGCTAGTTTTTTACAGAAAATTACTTAACTTTTTACAGGATAAAACAAATCAAAATCAGCATGAAAATGCCATTCAAATTGCTCATGATACCTATAACATCATTAAGCAAAAAATAATTGTTCATTGGTCAAGAAATACTAAAACCATAAACGAGATGAGAAATTCGTTAGATGATTATTTTTTTGATGTTGTTGAGAAAAAAATTGGTATCATTTTTAAGCCTGAAGATTTAAATGAAGTCGTGGAGAGTTTAATTGATTTTGCTAAAGAGCATGAAGCTAAATGATTTAAATAACACAAATAGCGAATATTGTATAATCCGCTATTGTAGAATTTTTAAGGCATCAATATTTATATAATATCTGTAGTCGTATTATCGTAATGTTTTCCCAATATTTCTAAAGCGTTTTGGTCATAATCATTTTGATTAGCAGTGTGCCATACCGGCTCATAATTTTGTGCTTTTAAAACATTTTCTGTATAATGTTCTAATTTTTTCTTATCTAATGTACCAAGTTCATATGAAAGTGTATAAGAAATATCAGGGTTAATCGAGGCTTTTTGTATTTCTTGCTGAATATAATTATGCTGTAATTCGTTTGTACCGCCTACAATACGGATATGAAATTTATGCGTCTGTTGTAAATTATATAGCTCTGCTAGTTTTTCAGGTTCTACTATGCACATAGCATTCCAGCATTTATCAAATGTTTCAAGATTTGTAATAGGTTTACCGCCTGCTTCTTCAATTAATTCATTCATTTCTATACGAAATTCTTCGGTAGTGATTTTACCGGTTTTATACTAGTCTATTATCCCGCCGTCTCTTTCTTCATTTATAGCTATAGTTCCAACATTTTTGGGTTCTATAGAAGAGTGTTGGCTAAATTGAGTTATAGTTGCTATTCTATCCGTTTTAATTACCTGAGAATATTTAAAAACATGAGCTTTTTTCATAATAATTACCTATAAATTGTTGTATTAAAATATTAAAATTGTTAAATAAAAAAATCAATATTATATACTAAGAAATTATATTTAGGTTAACAAATGAGTTTAAAATCCGCTTGGCTTGATACGCCTCTGGGTTCAATGCTTGTAATTAGTGATGAAGAGAGGCTTTATTTACTCGATTTTGCTGAAAGTAAAGGATTAGAGCATAAAATTAAAAGACTTAAAATTAACGTAAAATCAGCTATTACTGAAGATCGCACTAAACCTATTCTATCAATTGAAGAGGAGTTAAAATTGTACTTTAACGGTACTTTGCAAAAATTTAATACTCCTATATATCTTTTAGGAAGCGAATTTCAAAAATTAGTATGGCAAGAGCTAATGAATGTACCTTACGGTGAAACAAGAAGTTACTTTACTCAAGCTAAATTAATAGGTAGAGAAAGATCTTATAGAGCCGTTGCAAATGCTAACGGAGCAAATAAATTTGCTATAATTATTCCCTGTCACCGCATCATCAATAATAACGGCGAGCTTGGATGTTACGGCTCAGGGCTAGATCGTAAAAAATGGCTTATTGAGCATGAGAGACAGAATTATTAAATAAAAAATCAATGCCTGGATTTCGATTACAGTGGTTTTAAGAAGTTCGTATAATATAATTATAAATTTATATTATAGGATAAATTAATATGTTTAATGAGCTTCAAATTAATGAGATTCAAAGGCAAGAATATTATCAGGCATTAATTAATAAAGATGACAGATATGAAAATATCTTTTTTGTAGCGGTTAAAACCACAGGAGTATTTTGTAGACCGACTTGCCCTGCACGAAAGCCTAAATTTGAAAATTGTGAATTTTATAAAACTGCTAAGGAAGCTTTGCATGCTTCATATAGACCTTGTCAGCGTTGCAAGCCTCTTTCTCGTCCTTACGAAGCTTCAGATTTAGTTCGCACTCTTGTTGACGCTGTTGAGCTTGAGCCTGCTAAGAGGTGGAAAGATAGTGATTTTGATGAGCTATCAGTAGATGCTTCTACAGCACGTCGCCAATTTAAAAAACATTTTGGTATGACGTTTGTAGAATATGCAAGAGCAAGGCGTATGGGTATTGCAATGAAGCAAATTCGCATGGGTGAATCAGTAATTAATACACAAATCGATATGGGTTATGAGTCAAGTAGCGGTTTTCGAGATGCTTTCTCTAAAATAATGGGCGGACCGCCGACAAAACTTAATAAGCATTTAAATATTTTAAAAGCTGCTTGGTTAGATACTACACTTGGGGCTATGATTGCAATTAGTGATGAAAAGCTACTTTACTTATTAGAATTTGTTGATAGAAGAGGTTTAGAGCTGGAAATTGAAAGGCTAAGAATTAAGACGAAATCTGCTATTATTCCTGGAAGTACTAAACCGATTTTAATGATTGAAGAGGAGCTTAAATTGTACTTTAATGGTACTTTACAAAAATTTAATACACCTATATATCTTTTAGGAAGCCCATTTCAAAAAATGGTTTGGCAAGAATTAATTAATATACCTTACGGTAAAACACGAAGTTATTTAAATCAGGCTAAAGCTTTGGGCAAACCTACTTCTTATAGAGCTGTTGCAAATGCTAACGGCATGAATCAGTTAGCAATAATTGTTCCTTGCCATCGTATTATTAATAGCAATGGCGAACTTGGAGGATATAGCGGAGGATTACATCGTAAAAAATGGCTTATTGAACATGAAAGAAAATTTACAACAAATTAGAAATATTTTACTTGAGAATGCTACTATTCCTTTGGAACGTAGAACGCTGTTTTTTAAAACTAAGGAAGGGGAGTATGGAGAGCATGACCAATTTATTGGGGTTACCATGCCAATTTTACGTAAAATAGCTAAAAGTTATTATAATTTAGATGTGGGGGATTTAAGCCGACTTATTACTTCAGAATTTAATGAAGAAAGATTTTTAGCGTTAGCTATTTTAATTATGCAATATCAGAAAGCACAAGATAAAGAGCTTTTTTATAATTTTTATTTAAACAATATAAAATACGTAAATAATTGGAATTTAGTGGATGCTTCGGCTCATCATATAATTGGGGCTTATTTATGGGATAAAGAAAAGGACTATCTTTTTACATTAACAAAATCGGAAATTCTTTGGGAGAGACGAATAGCTATAGTCTCTACTTGGTATTTTATCAAAAATAATCAATTAGATACAACTTTTGAAATAGCAAAATTACTCTTAAACGATAAACATGATTTAATGCATAAAGCAGTAGGTTGGATGCTGCGTGAAGCAGGAAAAAAAGATGAAAAACAGTTAATAGATTTTTTGGATCGTTATATATCACAAATGCCAAGAACCGCAGTTCGTTATGCAATAGAGAAATTTCCTGAAGAGGTACGTAAGAATATTTTGCAAAAAAAAATAACTTATGCTAGTATACTCGTTTAATTTGAAAAATTGGCTACGTTATCTTTTGCTGATAATCCTCACGTACTAGTATGTACGCTGCGTTTATCAGCTTCTAGATGCCTTGCTCTTTTCCAAATTAAACTTCGTCTACCAACTCTTCATTTATTAGATGTATATTCAATTTTAATTTAGCAAAGGTATTATTATGTTAAAAACTTTATTAGTAGGTTTTATAACTTTAATTTGTGCAGTAAGCTATGCTGATGACCAAACAGCTCAAAATCCTAATTCTACAAATTCTTCTTCTGATCAGCCCGATGATCTATTACCTGCAGAGGCAGCCGTTAACTTTGCACAGCCTTGGGCAAGACCTACAACAAATGTGCAAGGTAAAGTTAGCAATTCTGCTATGTATTTTACATTAATAAATAGTAGAAGTAAGAGTTATAATTTAGTGAATATATCTTCAGATAAGATAAGCGGAATAGAAATTCATCAAACAATTAATGATCAAGGAGTTAGTAAAATGGTAAAAGTCGATTATCCATTTTCAATTGCCGGTAATATTAACGTTGATTTTAAGCCCGGTGGCATGCATGTTATGCTTTATGACCCGAAAGTAGATTTAAACGCAGGAGATGAGTTTAAAATAACTTTTTACTTTGATGACAATACACGAAAAATAGTGAATGTTAAAGTAGCAAATGACAATCCGTATAATAAAACAGGAAATTAGGAAAAACATCATAAGCTAAGCTACTAAAGGTATTATTGCGTGGACCAGTAAAACCCACGGGATGACAAATGCACAAAACATATGACCCTAGAAATTACCGGAAGTGAGTTAATTAAATCTAAACTTACAGATGCTCCTGAACGCTGCGGGGTTTATCGGATGTTTGACGTTAACAAGCAGGTAATCTATGTCGGTAAAGCTAAAAATTTAAAGAAACGTCTTACTAATTACATTAAAAGCGATTTAGATAATAAGACGCTTAGGATGATTGCAAATACTTGTTTTTTAGAGTATAGCATTACTAATTCCGAAGTTGAGGCACTACTTTTAGAAGCCCAGCTAATCAAAAAATTTCAGCCGAAATTTAATATTCTTCTTAAGGACGACAAGTCTTTTCCTTTCATCAAGTTACGTTTAGATCATGATTTCCCGCAATTGCTAAAATATCGAGGTAAAACTCTAAATGACGGAAAATTTTTTGGTCCTTTTGCTTCCGCCACGGAAGTTAATACTACTTTAACGGAATTGCAAAAAATCTTTAAATTACGTTCCTGCACGGATAATTACTTTAATTCACGTACTCGTCCTTGTCTGCAATATGAGATTAAACGTTGTTATGCTCCTTGCGTCGGTAAAATAAATAAGGAGGACTATAGGGACTTAGTAGCTCAGGTTAAAGATTTTTTACAAGGTCGTACTAAAGAACTCCAAGAGAACTTATCTAAAAAGATGGAAGAGCTAAGTAGTCAGATGCGTTTTGAAGAGGCGGCAGAAATTAGAGACCGTATTAAGGCACTTAGTTATGTGCAGCTTAAGGCAGGTGTTTCATATATTGTTAAAGACGCAGATATAATCGCTATTGTAGAAAAGAACGGACATTATTGCGTAGAAGTGTTTTTATATAGGGCAGGGCAAGCATGCGGTAATATTCCTTATTTTCCTACTTCTACCGAAAATAGTACTAAAGAAGAAGTATTAGAATATTTTTTATTACAATTTTATCAAAAACAACAAGTGCCTGCGGAAATTATAATTAATCATGAAATTAATGATAAAGAGAATGTGATAGAGGCGATTAAAAAAATCAATAATATTACTAAACTCAATATTATAATACCTATTAGTGGAGGTAAAGCCAAGCTAGTTCAGAATGCCACAATAAATGCTTTATTCTCTCTAGAGCAATATTTGAAGAAATTTGCAAAAAATCAAGAGATTATGCTTAAAATCAAAGAGCTATTTGGTCTTTCTGAAATTCCTGAAAGAATTGAGATTTATGATAATAGCCATATTCAAGGTAAATTTGCGGTTGGTGTTATGGTAGTTGCCGGTAAAGCCGGTTTTGATAAAAAGGAATATCGGGTTTTCTCATTGTCATCTACTGCTGCTACATTGTCATCCTGTGGCTTGACCATAGGATCCAGTAAATCAATAAATAATGATGATGCTAGTTGTTTTTTGGATACCGTGGACAAGCCACGGTATGACATGACTAAAGGTGACGATTATGAAATGCTCCGGCAAGTTTTAACACGAAGATTAACTAGACTTAAGAATGAGCCGCATAAATTGCCAAGCTTGATGATTATAGACGGTGGCAAAGGGCATTTAAGGCTAGTTAAAGAGGTAATGGATAAATTTGAGATGAATATTCCTTTTGTTTGTATGTCAAAAGGAGTAGATAGAAATGCCGGTCTTGAGCAGTTCCATATGACAGGTAAAGAAGTATTTACTCTGGATAAAAATTTGCCGACTATGAAATATTTACAAATTTTGCGGGATGAGGCACATAATTTCGCCATAAAGAATCATAGACTCGGTAGATCGCGTGCCATAAAATTATCAAGCCTTGATGATATAGAGGGTATAGGTGAAACTCGTAAAAAAGCATTGCTGCACTATTTCGGTTCTTATAAAGCAGTATGTGATGCAACAATAGATGAGCTTACTAAAGTAAACGGTATTAACAAGTCACTTGCCGATATGATTTTTAATGCTTTGCACAAAAAAAACTAATTTTATAACTCATGATATGGTATTGGCAGCATAAAGATTGGCCTAACTTTAAATATGATCAGAAACATATATTAGATTTAGAGAAAAATTTTGTTAAAAATAGTGGTATTCTTTTAGGGGCAACTAAATATCTTTCAGAAGCAGATCAAAATAATTTGATTGTTATGCTTGCAAGTGATGAAGCTTTAAATAGTTCTGAAATTGAGGGTGAATATTTAAACAGAGCTAGCGTACAATATTCTATTAAGCGTTACTTTAATATAGCAACGGATAATAGAAAAGCTTCCCCTGCAGAAACCGGAATTTCTGAATTGCTTGCCGATATGTATTATTCGTATGAGCAGCCCTTAAGTCATGATTGTTTGTGTCAATGGCATGAAATGTTAACTAACGGTAGAAGAGATTTGGGTGCTATAGGAAAATATCGCACTCACTTAGAGCCTATGCAAGTGGTTTCAGGTAAATATCATGAACCTACCGTTCATTTTGAAGCCCCTCCGTCTAATATTGTACGGCAAGAAATGGATAAGTTCATAAAATGGTGTAATGATACTAACGATATTCCTCCTTTGACGAAAGCTGCTATAGCTCATCTTTATTTTGAGTCTATACATCCGTTTGAAGACGGTAACGGAAGAATAGGTAGAGTTATTACTATAAAAATGCTGTGTCAAAATATAGGGCAACCTATATTAATAGCCTTATCGCATGTAATAAATGAGGAAAAGAAATTATATTATAATGCTTTAGAAAATAATAATAAAAGTTTAGAAATTACGGACTGGATATTATATTTTGTTGAAACAATAATTAAAGCTCAAGATTATACTTTACGTAATATAGAGTTTTTAATAAATAAAACAAAGTTTTACGATAAATTCAAAAATATATTAAACGCAAGGCAAGAAAAAGTAGTTAAAAGAATTTTTGAGGAAGGAGTGGAAGGTTTTAAAGGTGGTTTAAGTGCTAAAAACTATATAACTATTACTAAAATCTCTAAAGCTACCGCTACAAGAGATCTCCAAGAATTAGTAGAAATGCAAGCATTTATTAAAACCGGAGATCTTAAGGGAACTAGGTATAGTATTAATGTCATTCCCGCGTAGGCGGGAATCCAGAAAAAAGTATAAATACAGCAAATTTTTGAAATTAAAAGCTCGATTTATCTCGCTTTATGCTGGATTCCCGCCTACGCGGGAATGACATAAAGAACATTTACCGGTCCACGCAACAATGTCTTCCTGCGTGAACCGAAAAACGTGTTCGGTGTCATACCGTGGCTTGACCACGGTATCCATAAAAAACTAAAAATACTAATAATTTAGTATTTTTAACTGGAACCCGCGATCAAGCCGCGGGATGACATTAGCGGTTACTGGATTCCTGCTTTCGCAGGAATGACATCAAGCCATAATAATACCGTCCTAAAATAAATATCATCAGACTTACCATTGTTCCTATAAACACCCCTCTAAGGTTGAAATATTGCAACGATAAAGAATAATATTCCCACGTTAAAAAAGCAGTTGCTCCGCCAAGTGATGATAAAACCATTACGGTTTTAGATGTTCTAATGCCGAAAAGCGTTGTTATTAACGGCACTAATATTATCGGTCCCCAAAAGCCGGTAAAGAACACTACTAAGTCAATTACATTACTAAATCTTAAAGCTACAATTATTGCAAAACTCCCTATTATAATGTTAATAATTCGGGCAATTAATAATAATTTTTGCTGATTTTTTACTTTAAGTATAGGGTTAATTATGTCCTTAACGAGAGCTATAGAAGTAACGTTTAAATCAGAATCGGCAGTAGACATAACGGCAGCTAAGAGTCCGCTCATTACTACCCCTTGAATTAAAGGCGGAATAATTTGGTTGATTAAATAAGGTAATACTAAATTTGACGGTTGGTTTGGATAAAGCTTATAAGCAATTAAACCGTTTAAAGTAATGCAAATCAAGAAGAAAAAATATATAGCGGATTTTGCATATATTGCTTTAGTTGTTTGCGTAGGATTTTTATTAATTAAAGCTCTTTGAATAAATGTAGGATATAGATTCATGACGCTAAAGCTTAAAGCTGCTGCAATCGTATAAGAAAGTAGGTTGCTCTGATCAAAATTTGCATTTTCCGTAGGTAGGTTATTAATAAAATCTACAAAACCGATTTTATTTAAACTGATAAAAGTTATGGTCGGTATAGCGATTATCATTGCCAAAAATTGTAGTAAATTAGTAAAAACAATAGATTGTAAGCCGCCGATTGTAGTATATATAAGTACTATACTATAACTTAAAATTACCCCATTTACATAATTTATTTCTAAGATATATTGAAAAATATAGCCGCTTACGCTTATTTGAGCAGCCAAAAACCCTACTGAAACAATGACTGAGCTAACACCGCCGGTAAAACGACCGATGTTACCGTAATATGTACTCAGGATATCGCCGATGCTTTCAGCTCCGTAATGTTTGGCAATTAAATGCACTATATAGATCGCAATTAATATATCTATAGGTATTGTAAGCATCAAAGCATAAGCATAATATTCGTGTCCTAAAAAAACCTTTTCCATAATGCCGAAAGTGGTAGCACCTCCGACAGAACTTGCAAATATTGTAGCTATTAATAACAGCTTACTATTTTTCGCTTTACTTTCAACATTTGCATAGTTCTTAAAACTACTATGTTTAGCTCGGTAATATATACCAATAAGTAGAATAGATATTAGGTATATGAATACGATAACATTATCTATAGGTATTTTAAGCATAAATTAGGTTTAGTTTTTAAATGACATTCACTATAGGTTATTATTTTTTAATATACTATAATTAATTTAAACTTCAGATGCAGAACCTAAAATGGTAGTACTATATTTTTCATAAATATCTTTATCAGGATTATATTGATATATATTATCTTGATGCTCTATAAACTTATTTCTTTTTTACTTAATAGCTCCATTGGCATATAAGTGTTATCATTATCTTGGTCTAAAGTTTTTTTACTATTTTTACAATATTCTTGGATTTTTAAAATAGCTAATATAGCAAAAATTACACAACAAATTGTTAATACTCCGTCTTTAGTAAATGATAAAAATGTTGAAGTAATTGAAGAATTACCGGACGGCATGTTTGACTCTTCTTTATCGAACATCATAAATCCGGCGGTATGTATTGTTGGTCCTAAAGCATATGAAGTAAAGTTTCTTAAATTAGCTTCAAAGTTAGCATCAATAATACAATCTTCAGTAGTATTAAAACCTATAAAAGCCGGTATATTTGAATCTTTTATTATAGAGTTAATAGTATGTTTAGCTTCTTCCTGACATTTTCTCATTAAAATTCTTGCCCAGTTATAAATTCTATAATTTGCGTTGTCTTCACATTCTTCAAAATCTATAAGGGTATTAGTAGTATTATCTTTCATAAATGCATGATAGGGGACGGAAGTAAATAGCTTGTTGCCAATATTAAACAAATAAGCAAAGGAAGTTAGGTTGATAACTTCCGAGTGACCTGAGCGGAGTAGTGATACATTCAAATTGTGGCATGATTAACCTTTATTTATGTTCAAAATAGTAATCATTAATAAAAATTAATAAATCAATATTTTTTTATATATTAAGCTTTAATTGTATGTACGAAATATTTAGATATGTAAGTATCGCAAGTTAATAGGGTTAAACCTTCTACTATTGCTTGGGCTATCAATAGTCTATCAAATGGGTCCTTATGATATAAAGGTAAATTTGCAATATAAGTGCTATGTGCTATAGAAATCGGTAATTTTTGAAATTCATTAGCCTCAATGGCTTTTTCTAGATCATTTGGAGCTTCTAGTTTTCCTAAAGATTTTTTAATAGTAATCTCCCATGTGTTTACACTGCTTACGAAAATTATATTATCGGGATTAGCTATAATTTCTGCTATTTTATACGGCAGAGTTTTATCATTATTTAGCCACTGCAATAAAATATGTGTATCTAATAAATATTTCATCTGAGACAGTTACTTAAAAAAATCCATAAAATCATCGGGTAGGTCATCAAAATCCTCTTTTACAACAACTTTACCTTCCCAATATCCGGGTTTACGCCGTTGCTTCTTAGGATTATATTGGACAAGTTTAACGGTAGGCTTGCCTGATTTACATATAATTATTTCTTCGCCGTTTGCAGCTAATTTTATTAATTCGGATAAATGAGTTTTTGCATTATGAATGTTAACTATTTGCATTTTAAACTTTTTAACTGATTTAAACTAACTTAGTCTAGTCCGATTCAAAGTATATGTCAAGATTTTAAATGCTAAGAAGCTTCTTCATATACTTCACCGGTTAATTCAAGGTCGTGTTTGGAATTGGAAAGAGAAGTAGGGGTTAGAGTATAGCTACATCTACTCTAATAAGCCAACATTCGGATATCATATTTGCAGCATCGAAAGAATGTCCTGTTGTTAGGGCTGCGTTCGTTTCTATGTTTCTATCTTTAGCCATAAAATTATTATAATTATTTACCTTAAGTAAATATATTAAATAATATGAATTTGTAAAGTAAGAATCACTTACAAAAAATCCATAAAATCATCGGGCTAAGCTTTGTTGTGTGGCTTGATGTCATTCCCGCGTAGGCGGGAATCCATAATAAAGCGAGATAAATCGAGCTTTTAATTTAAAAAATTTACTGTATTTATAATTTTTTTCTAGATTCCCGCTTTCGCGGGAATGACATAAGAGCTACGCAACAAGACCGATTTATTCAGGAGATATAGAGGAAAATAAAAGATTGGATCCCGTGGTCAAGCCACGGGATGCCATCTTAATAATTTAACCCCTGCTTGTTAAAAATCCTTGACTCCTTGATATTCCTATAATATCCTATAAATTACCATAAAATCCCAAATTAACCCAAATTATACCAATGAATGTATTTTTATCTAAGTATGTAAATGGTGTTGATAAAAAGAGTAGGGTGTCAGTGCCGGCGAATTACCGTGCGGTACTAGGGAAAGAATTATTTAACGGTGTAATCGCTTATCCGTCAATTAGGAATAATTGTATAGAGGCGTGCGGTATTTCGCATATTGAGAAATTAAGACAGATGATTGAAACTCTTGATCCTTATTCCGAGGAACGTGATGCCTTTGAGACTATGATATTCGGGGAAGCCGTGCAGCTTTCGTTTGATGGGGAGGGAAGAGTTATATTGCCGCAATCTTTAATGAAGCATGCAGGGATTGAGGAGCAAGCATGTTTTGTAGGTAAAGGGGTGATTTTTGAGATTTGGCAGCCGCAAAATTTTGAGAAATATTTAAGTTCCGCTCAAAAAATTGCTCATGAAAAGCGGTTAACTCTAAGGAATGCAAATTGATGCAGCAGCCACATATACCGGTAATGCTAAATGAAATGCTGGCAAATTTAGCTCCAAAAGATGGTGAGTTTTATTTAGATTGTACGTTCGGAGCAGGAGGATATAGCAAAGCAATATTAGAAAGCTATGACTGTTATATCACAGCTTTGGACCGTGATCCGAATGTGATTAAAAGAGCCGAGGAAATTAAGCAAAATTACGGTGAGAGATTTGATTTTATAGAAACGAATTTTGCGGATAGTTTTGCAAAGCTTAAGGAAAAAAAATTTGATGGAGTAGTGCTGGATTTAGGCGTTTCATCAATGCAGTTAGATATAGCAGATAGAGGATTTTCGTTTTTACATGATGGACCGCTTGATATGCGTATGAGTGGACAGGGGCTTAGTGCCGAGGAGTTTGTAAATACGGCAGAAGAAAAAGAGCTAGCCGATGTAATTTATAAATACGGTGATGAGAGCTTTTCACGAAGAATTGCTAAGAGAATTGTAGAATATAGAAAAACGGCGAGAATTGATAGTACCGGTAAGTTAGCCGAGATTGTTAGAAGTAGTATAGGATTTAGAAAAGGCAAAATTGATCCTGCTACTAAAACCTTTCAAGCTATTAGGATTTATATAAACGATGAGCTTAGAGAGTTAGAAAGATTTTTAGAAAATGTGCAGAATATATTAAAGAAAGACGGACGTTTAGTTGTGGTGTCTTTTCACTCTTTAGAAGACAGGATAGTTAAGAATTTCTTTAAAGAAAATTCAGAAAAGCCGGTAGCAAGGTCAAAATATGCTAAAGAAGATATAGCAATTGATCCGGATAAATGGCTTAAGATTATTACTAATAAAGCTCTAGCACCGTCAGATAAAGAAGTAGGGATAAATATTAGAGCAAGGTCGGCAAAACTTCGAGCCGCAAAAAAGATACTATAGCCTATGTCATTGTTGCATGGCTTGATTTATGTTATTCCCGCGAGGCATTGTTGCGTGGATACTGAATGTCGTCATTGCGAGGAAAAACTGTAAGTTTTGATGAAGCAAGGAAGAAAAAAAATTCTGATTTACAGAATTTTTTTATTATTTTTCTGGATTGCCACGTCGCTTCGCTCCTCGCAATGACGATTTGGGTATCCATGCAACAAAGCCTTTCCGCGAAGGCGGGAATCCAGTTCTTTGTCATACCGCGACTTGATCGCGGTATCTAATTTATTATTTTTAGATCCCGTGGTCAAGCCACGGGATGACAGAGGCGAAATTGATCCAGGCGGGCATGATATCGAATGCTTTTAAAAAATTGTCTAAGTATTATAGGAAATACAAGAGTAATTTAGTTATGACTATAAGAAAGTTTCACTATTTAACATTATTGATAACAATTATAGCAATATGTAGTTTGTTTAGCATAAAAGAGCAAGTCTCAACCCTTGATTATCAATTAAGTAGCGTTGTAAAACAGATAAATAGTGAGAATAATAATATTCATATTTTAAAAGCAGAGCAAGCTTATCTACTTTTGCCTGCTAGATTGGAAAAACTTGCGGCAGCTTATTTAAAATTAGAAACAGTTAAATCTTATCAAATGATAAAAGATCCGTTAGGACCAAATATCGATCAAAATATTAAATTTAATCATAATATTAGTATTTTAAAGAGTAGTAAATGGCGTTACAAAAGAATTACGAATAATAAGTATATACAAACTGTTTCGAGTAGAGTGAAGTGATTGTCATACCGCGACTTGATCGCGGTATCCAAAAAATTAATATTTATACATAGATTCCGCGATCAAGTCGCGGAATGACAACTTATTTTATGAAACAAATTTTAGAAAAATGGAAACCAGCAATTAAAAGTTTGATAATTTGGAATGTTTGTAGTAAAAATACAAAAATCCGATTATTAATGGTTATTTGTGGCTTTTCTTTTCTTTTTTGCATTTTATCTTACAGATTGATAATCGTTGCTACGAATGTTTACGATAAAAATATTAATTCCTTTAAAAAAAATCATCAATTTAGAAAAGAAATAGTTGACCGAAACGGTAATTTATTAGCAGTTAACCTACCTTCTGCGTCATTATTCGCTAATCCACAAATAGTTCTCGATCCTGAAACTTCCGTAAAAAAGCTAGCAGAAATTCTACCTGATATTAATAAAGCTAAATTACTTGCGGAACTTAAGTCAAATAAAAGCTTTATATGGGTAAAAAGAGATTTATTACCTAGTCAGCAGGAAAAAATAACTAGCCTTGGGTTACTTGGTTTTGAATTTGAAGAAGAGCAGAAACGAATTTATACTTTTTCTAATTTATTGTCGCATGTTGTCGGTTATGTAGGTAGAGATTCGGTAGGGCTTAGTGGTTTAGAACTCGCTTACGATAAATATTTAACTAATTCTGATTATGAATTAAACGAACCAAAGAATCGGAAAGAACCACTTCAATTATCTATTGATATCAGATTACAAAGTATTTTAAGTGAAGAGATTGATAAAACTTTAAAGCAATTTAAGGCCATAGGAGCAGTAGGCATTATTGCCAATCCAAATAATGGTGAGATTTTAGCATTAGTAAATAAGCCTGATTTCGATCCTCATCATCCGAGTTTAGCCAAACCGGAAGAGCTATTTAATATAGCAAGTCTTGGCATTTATGAAATGGGTTCGGTGTTTAAGGCATTAACTATGGCAGTCGGTTTTGATACCGGTGCAATAAATATGAATGATGCTTATGATATAAGCTATATGAAAGTAGGAGGATTCCAGCTTAAGGATTATACACCAAGGCAAGGGTGGCATAGTGTGCCTGAGATTTTTCTATATTCTTCAAATATTGGCACAAGTCAAATTATGCTTGAAATCGGTAAAAGCAATTTTAAAAAATACTTAAAGAAATTAGGTCTATTAGATCAGTTACAAATAGAATTACCTGAACGAGGTACTCCGTTATTTCCTTCCGAGAAAAGATGGAATGAGTTAACTAGTGTTACTATGTCGTACGGCTACGGCATTTCGATTAGCCCTTTGCATTTTGTTAGAGCAATGTTACCGGTTGTTAACGGCGGTACTTTATATGATCTTACTTTATTAAAAAGAAAGGATGAAAAAGTAATAGGTACAAAAGTTTTTAGTGAAAACACCTCTACCCAAATGAAGAAATTATTTAGATCGGTAGTAAGAGAAGGTAACGGTAAAAGAGCAGAGGTCAAAGGCTATCTTATCGGCGGTAAGACCGGTACGGCAGAAAAGCTTTCCCAAGGTGCAGGGGGGAAAAAGAAATATCTAAAAAATAGTAGAGCTTCATCGTTTTTAGGAGTGCTACCTGCATCTAACCCGCAATATGTTATTTTTATTAGATTTGATGAGCCGAAACCGACTAAAGAAAGCTTTGGCTTTGCAACGGCAAGCTGGACGGCTGCCCCTACTGCCGGTAGAGTTTTTGAGCGTATGATATCTTTATATGGTTTAGAGCCGATAGAACAAAGTGAAGAAGAAAGTTGAAAATTAAAAATATTATTTAATAACTATAGATTTTGTAATTGCGAGGAGGCATTGTTGCGTGGATACTGATGTCATTCCCGCAAAAGCGGGAATCCAGAAAAATAAATTTAAATATCGATATAGAAGTTATTTATTTTAAAAATAAATCTAAAAAAACAAGTTTTTTATAGGTTTTACTGGATTCCCGCTTTCGCGGGAATGACATAAAACGGTCTGTACAACAAAGCCTAATTTCCCTCGCAATGACGAGTATATAAGCTAAAAAGGAGGTTTTTATGTCAAAAAATAAAAATATAACAGATAAACCTAGTATACCTATCCCACGGCTTAAGTCTTTTGATCCTACGATAACAAGAAATAATATTATATCAAAACAGCAATTTTTCTCCACCACAATTTCTGATGAACAACAAGAATTAGAGCTTAGCGGTGATGATAAAAGATATAATCCTAGTTGTTGTGAGTTATTATAGAGTCCATATTCATTTTTTAAAACTGTACAAAATGGAAAATTAATTTATATTTTGTATACAGGTGTCATCCCGTGGCTTTACCAGCTTTGTTGCATGGCTCGTTTATGTCATTCCCGCGGAAGCGGAAATCCAGGGTAAAGCGAGATAAATCGAGCTTTTAAAAAAGTTTTAAAGTACTGGATTCCCGCTTCCGCGGGAATGACAATAAGGGTAGGGAATGACAACTAATTGTAGTATAACACAGTACAAAACACATAATAAAAAATTATTCATGTTAAAGATAAAACAGGAAATATATAAAAATAGCTTACAAATAATATTAAAATTGCTGTTTGCTTTGCTATGTTTTTTTATAATATTATTTCCGTTAGTGAGTTATAAAATAAATATTCAAAGCAGAATTTTTCCCGCGATGGAAATTATATTTATTTATTATTTTATGTCGTTATATTCCTTAAATATTTTTAGTATATTTTTTCTCGGTTTATTTATAGATCAAGTAAGCGGTATGCCTATCGGTACAAATTCGTTAGTTTTTTTGTCAGCATATATAATATATAAACTCTCTTCAAAATTTTTTATAGCTAAAAACTATTTGATAAATTTTGTTGTTTTTTGTATTTATTGCTTATTTATATTGAATTTTAAATATTTACTAATAACAATCAAGAAGCTAGAAGTAGACGGATATTTAATAATTTTCTTTCAATTTTTAACAACTATATTTTCTTATAATATAGTTCGTCTTATAATTGACTCTCCTATGAATTACTTTAAAAAGTATGCTAAATAAAAAAATACTACATGGTGAGTTAATTTCACGAAGGGCCTTTATAATCGGATTAGGTAAACTCGGATTTTTATCACTGCTTGGAATAAGAATGTTTTATTTACAGCTTATTAAAAGTGAAGAATATAAGACTTTATCGGATAAGAATCGTATTAATTTCGTTGTACTTCCGCCGACTAGAGGAAGAATTTACGATTTAGACGGCAATATTTTAGCTACTAATAAACCATGTTATCAGCTAGTAATAGATAGGAGCATTAATAATAATTATCGGGATGAATTAGAAATAATTAGTAATATTCTAAATTTATCTCCGGAAAAATATAATTATATTAAGCAAAAAATTAAAAAATCTAGTCGCCACACTCCTTTAATAATACTTGATCAGCTTGATTGGCAGCAAGTATCAATGATTGAAGAACAAAAGCATAAACTGGCTTCAATATTTATCGATATAGGATATTTAAGGTTTTATCCTTTTTCAAGCACTACTTCTCATTTAATCGGTTATCTAGGTCAAATAAATGAACAAGAGAAGCAAGAGTTAAATATACATAGCTTAAGTGATTTTAATATTGGTAAATCCGGTATCGAAAAATATTACGATAATAAATTACGAGGAGAATTCGGTTATAAAAAAGTTGAAGTAAACGCTTACGGTAAGCAGGTAAGAGAAATAGCAGGAACCCCTACTAAATCGGGTGAAGATATGTATTTAAATATCGATGCTTCTCTTCAGCAAAATATCCAGCAATATTTAAATCCTAAAGGTTCTTCGGCAATAGTTATGGATACTAGAACTGGAAACATACTAATTTGTGCTTCCACACCGGGTTTTGAATCAAATAATTTCAGTAAATTATCGGAAAATTATTGGCAAAGTTTAATGAGCGATCCTTATAAGCCTTTAATTAATAAGGTAATACAAAGCTCGTATCCCCCAGGTTCGGTTTTTAAAATAATTACCGTACTTGCAGCCCTTGAAGTAGGTATTAATCCTAATAAAACCGTTTTTTGCGACGGTAGCTCTGCTCTTGGTACTAATAGCTTTAGATGTTGGAATCATAGCGGACACGGGACGGTAGATATGATGTCTGCTTTAAAGCATTCCTGCAATATTTATATGTATGAGTTAGCCAGAATAGTAGGTCCGGATAAAATTCTTGAAGTCGCAAGAGAATTTGGTCTCGGCTCAAAGACCGGTATTGATTTAGCTCCTGAAAGTAGCGGATTTGTACCGTCAAAAGAGTGGAAAAAGAAAAAATTAAAACTTCCTTGGTTAATAGGGGATAGTTTTAATTTAGCAATCGGGCAAGGATTTTTAGGAGTAACGCCGATGCAGCTTGCAAGATTTATTACGGCTATTGCAAGTAACGGTAAACTATATACGCCTAGAATATTAAAAAATGATCCGGAATTTTATAATGTCAATATTAAGCCTGAAAATATCAAAATTATACAAGAAAGTTTGTATAATACCGTTAATGTTGCGGGAGGTACGGCGTATTATAATAGAATTTTAGGTGAAAATAGGCAGCTTGCCGGTAAAACCGGTACTTCCCAAGTACAAGGCAAACTAAATGCTAAAGACGATTTAAGCCGTGACTCTATTGCCTGGGAGAGGCGTAATCATGCCTTGTTCTTAGGCTTCGCTCCTTATCACGATCCTCGTTACTCCGTTACCGTTTTTGTTGACCATGGAGGAGGGGGTAGTAAAGCCGCCGCCCCCGTAGCTCGTAAAATCATGTCAGACGTGCTGGATAAGTATACTCGCTGAATTTGAAAAATTGGCTACGTTGTTTTTTGCTTTTAATCCTCACGTTACTTGTATGTATGCTGCGGTTAAAAGCTTCAAAACCGATTCCTCTTTTCCAAATTGAGCTTCGTATACCTACTATGTGTTTTGGTGTGTTATTAATTTAATTACAAAGAATTAACGCTCCTGATTTTAAAACTTATACTAGTGACGAAGTTAGGGAATGGTTAAAAAAGAAAAATGTTTAAAGTCATATGGAAAAATAAGGCACGTACAGAATTAGCTGAATTGCCTTACCCTTTAAAAATACTTGATAAAGTAGAATTATACCTTGCTCATATCAAAAAATACTTTATTTTAGTTAGTAATTTGTGTTATTAATAACTAGGCTTTGCGTGCGGAAAATTAAATTAATCTATTTTTTGCTGTAAATCATAAGCTTTTTTTGAAATAGGAATAACTATTATTGCAAAAATCTTATTAATTTTCTTTCACAAAACCTAGGAATTATTACAGAGGTATATATGTCTAAGAAAAAGCAGGACGATCAGATAATAAAAGAATTAGAAGAAAGATTAGCAAAACTTAAAGGCACTCCTCCAACACTTGAAGAATTAGAAGAAAGATTTGCAAAGCTCCAAGATAGACCTTATACCCCCACAAAAAAATCCGGTTATGACTCTGGTTATGAATCCGATGATGAGGTAGATAAGCTAGTTGAGAAGATACAATCCGAGGTTAAATTAGAACAAAAAAGTAAAGCTCTCAATGCTCAAAAAGACCAAGAAATACGTGATAGGCTAGATAAATTAAGAGAAGATAGTCCTGTAACACGAAAAAAGACATCTACAGATCTTTCTTTTAATGATACTAAATCAATAATTACCGATACTATAGATGCTCAGGCAGATATAGCTAGTTCATATGCTAATCGATCTACTGATTTAGAGGAAAAAAAAGCATTATTTAATTTAGCTAATAATCTAACTGAAGCTAGAGATATTATTAGGGATACACCTCCTATATCTAAAGAATATGAGCCTAAAATATTAGATGTTATTGCTAGAGGACTCGGTAAAATTTATGAAGGAATAAAGAAAATAGCTTCGCCTGCAGTTAATATTATAAAAGAAATAGGCAGTAGTTTTGTTAATTCGATTAAATCACTTCCTCAAAAATCTTCCAAACAACAAATAAAAGAATCTAAAATAAAATTAAAGAAGTTATATAAAACATATGTTGATTTGAAAGGAGTAAAACCAAAGATAAAAGAAGAGTTTCTTAAAAAACATTATGAACAAATTGATCAGCTACAAACTCCTCAGGAAATATTTGTAGAAACTGCCAAAATTACTAAATCTATAAGGATAGCCGGAAGACAAAAGATAAATAATCTTAAACAACAACGAATTATTAATAGGATGAAGAAGCAAAGTCCTACTGCTTTCATGAATAATAATTCATTTACACCGTCTAATACTCCTAATAATAAAGGAAAATCTTTGAAGAGCCACCAAAGGTAAAGTCTGTGTCATTCCTGCATAAGCGGGGCGGTTGCTGCATGGATACCACCCCGTCATTGCGAGCATTTGCGGTGTTGTTGCATGGCTCGTTTTATGTCATTCCCGCGTAGGCGGGAATCCAGCATAAAGCGAGATAACCTCAGCTTTTAATTTCAAAAAATTTGCTGTATTTATACTTTTTTCTGGATTCCTGCGAAAGCAGGAATGACATAGAATAAGTTTTTTTATCCACGCGGGAATGACATAGAACAAAAATTATTCCACTCCTTTCATTCCGTTTGTCTTAGCCTTATCAAATGAAGTATCTTTAATTGTTGCTTCGGTAAAATCGGCATTTGTTAGGTCAGAGTTACTAAAGCCCGCCTGATCAATTTTAGCTGATTTAAATATGCTATCTGTTAATATTGAGTTTGAAAAATCTGTTTTAGTAAGTATTGCTGCAGAAAAATTAGCCTCTTTTAAAATAGAATTTTTTATTACCGTATTTGTTAAATTAGCATTTTTAAAGATACTATTTGAAAAATCTGTTCCATTAAATACTAAACTACTTAAGTCAAGTTTTGTTAAATTTATATTTGTTAAGTTAGTTATTTTTTGCAAATCTTTTACCGAACTTATTACTATATTATTTGGTGGAATTTTGCTCGAATTATCGCTATTTAAAATAATATTATTAGAAACATTAGTATTAATAAAACCGGAATATGCTTGGTAGTTAATATTATTTATTTGTGAATTAGAAAGGACGGAGTTAATAACCGTAGTATTTGTTAGATTAGAATTTATTAGAGCTACTTGGTTTAAATTACCTAAAGTAATTTTAACATCTGAAAAATTTACGTTTTGTATTAAAGATTTAGAAAAATTTACATTATTAAATTGTCCGTTAGTTATATTTGAGTTTATTATTTCACTGCTGTTTAAGTCAGTATTAATCACTATAAATTGTTTAAAATCATTATTGCTAAAAATATTATTAGTATAGTTTATATTATCTAAAGTAATATTTGAGCCTTTAGTTTTATTAATCCTTACAAAATTAGCATTACTATTTTTTATTGATAAATTATTAAATTTGTTATCGTTTAGACTCATATTATTTAATATAGCATTATCGATTTTAAAATGATTTAAAACTGAACTACTAATTGTACTATTTTGTAAATCACATTTAGTAAGGCTAATATTCTGTAATGTTGAATCTTGAAAGGAAGCGTATGAAAAGAAAGAGTTATTACTTTGTACGTTATTAAAGTTTACTTCATTAAAAATACTTTGTGTGAAGTTAGAATCCTTAATTATTATTGCTGTTAATTTAGTTTGACTTAGGTCGCTAGATTCAAAATAATTATTAGTAAAATTGGTATTATTTATTACACTTTTTTCTAAATCCGTACCGTAAAATATTGAATTTGTTATATTAGTATTTTTAAAGCTATTATTCTTTAGGTTAGTTTTTTGAAAATTAACACCGTCGATAGTGTTATTGCTCCATAATACATGACTAAATTTAGAATTTTCAAAGTTGACATTTATTATAGTAGTTTTATTAAAAGCAGTATCGCTAAAATTTGATTGAACAAAATTTGTATTTTGTAATGTTATATTGTTAAAAATTGAACCTTGAAAGTCAGAATTATACCCGGAAATATTTTTTATTACCGAATCTGCAAAATTACTTTCTTGAATTATAGCATTTGTAAGTATAGCTTTTTCTAAATTACTACCTGCAAAATCAGCACGTAATATTTCGCAGGAAGTTAAATCTATTCCTGATAAATCTTCATTTATTAGCTTTACTCCTATTAATTTGACTCCTTTTAAATTTGAACCGAACTTCTCTTTAAGGTTCACTTTAAGGTTTTTAGAATTTTGCGATATTATATAATTCCGAATTACCGTGCTTTGGCTATCCGTAAGTAATCCATTCGCATCACGAGTAGATTCGGAGCAGCTGCTTAATAACAAATAAATAGTAATTATTGATATGACTTTAAGCATTTGTTTCCTCATATTCTTCTTCATTTATTCTATTTGTAGGAGGTATATGTAAGCTTAATAATTTTAATTTACGATGCAAAGCCGATCTTTCCATACCGACAAATGAAGATGTTTTTGAAATATTATTATTAAAACGACTCATTTGTGCTGATAGATATTGACGCTCGAAAACTTCTCTAGCTTCTCTAAGCGGCATAGATAACATATCAAAACTATCTTCAAGTTTTGTGAGATTAGCACTATTTGCTAATATTTCGGAAGGTATCATATAAGGTTTGATAATTTCATTATTACCTGTAGTTAATGGATTCATAATTAAAGTCCATTCAACTACATTACGTAATTGTCTAATATTACCCGACCATTCATAGGATTGAAGAGCAGCGATAGTTTCATCAGCAAAGTTACGTTCTTTTAAACCTGAAAATTTTGAAAGCTGCTTAACAAAATATTTAACGAGTAGTGGTATATCTTCTTTTCTCTCATATAATGAAGGTACTTTTAGAGAGGATACATTAAGGCGATAATATAGATCTTCTAGGAATTTGCCGTTATTAACTTCATCTTGAATATTTTTAGAAGTACCAGTGATAATTTTTATATCAACTTTAATATTTTTTCCACAAGGCTTTGTAATAGTTTGATCTTTAAGGAATTTTAATAATTTTACCTGGATAGGAATAGGAATATTACTGACCTCATCTATATATAAAGTACCGTTATTGGCAAATTCTAAGATAGTAGGGCGTTTAGTATTATTTTCCTGCTTTTCCGATTCGCCGAATAATTCTTGATTAATTTTTTCTGTAGTCATACAGGTAGGGCTGAAAATAATGAACGGATTATTAACCCTTTTAGATTGTTTATGAATTAACCTTGCTGCAAGTTCTTTACCGCTACCGACTTTACCGTGAATCATTATACGACTGCTAGAGCTAGCTGCCTTTTCTATTTCCATTTTATATTTTAAAGTTACCGAACATCCGCCTACTAATTCAGTTTTATCTATAACTTTTGATTTTAAATCTATATTTTCACGTTTTAACTTTGTTACTTCGCAAGCTCTTTTAAGTAAAATAACTAATTTATCATTATTAAAAGGTTTTTCTATATAATCGTAAGCACCCATTTTTATAGCATTTACTGCTGTTTCTATAGTACCGTGACCGCTAATAATTATTACCGGCATTAAAGGATAGCGTTTTTTAATTATCTCTAAAATCCCAAGCCCGTCAATTTCACTTCCTTGAAGCCAAATATCAAGTATAACTGCAGAGACGGGTTTTTCGGAAAGTATTTTAAGAGCTTGAGTACTATTAGCGGCAACCTTAGGATTAAAACCTTCATCTTTCAAATTTGCAGCAATGAGATTTCGTATACTCTCTTCATCGTCTACTATTAAAACATCGAGTTGTGACATTACAATTTACCTTAAAAATATTAATCAAAGCCTAAATATATACGTTAATGCCGAATGTAAAAGAAAGCAACATTTTTTTATAACATTTTTGTCACAATAGCTATTTATAATGTAAAGGTTGGCTAAGATTACATAATATTAAAATTATTTAAGGAATTTTAATTAATTTTATTTGCAGTTTGTAAGATTGTAAGGGATTATATATAATGAGGGTACTGTGTGATATTGTCATTCCCGCGTAGGCGGGAATCTAGTGCTTTTCTGTGTCACCCCGTGGCTTGACCACGGGGTCCAGTTACTAATAATAAAATTATTAGTATTATTAAGTTATTTTTATGGATACCGTGGTCAAGCCACGGTATGACATCAGACTTATACAACAAAGCCTCTAACAAGCAGTAAAACCAATTTTAAAAATTATGCTTAACATCTTTTTAATTATTATTTCATTATTTATTTGCTTAATAACCTACCTATTTATCAAAAAAACAGATATTTTTACAAATTTATTGATTTTAAATAGCTTCACGACTTTAGTGAGTTTATTTATTTGCTGTTTAGGCTTATACTCAGGCAATAGTTCATATTTGGATATAGCAATTATTTACTTTCTTTTAAGCTTTATAGCAACAAACGGATATTTAAAATATTTTATAAATGAGTCAAATGAAAACAAAACAGATTGATACAATAGACCTCTTGCATAACGTAGTTAATAAAGAGGAATTTGAAGGAAACACGAAGCGCAGAACCGCAGCGTACAACTTAGTACGTGAGGATTCGAGCATCGGATTGACGTACAAATTACCTTTAGAAACAAGTTATGCAAGAGGTCTAATAATCTTAGGATGTGGCTTGAGCGGTATGCTAACTGCACTTTCTTTTGCACAAAAGGGTATAAAAACTACTATATTCGAGAGTAAATCGGTAAAAAGTCCAGAGTTTTTTAAAGATATAAGAACTACTGCTTTAACGCCGCATTCTAAAAATTTCTTATTCTTTATTGATATATGGGAAGAGCTTGAAAAGTTTGTGGCAAAAATGCAAGACGTATATGTAGTAGATAATAAGGCCTCAGAGATATTAGACTTACGAAATGACGATGACGCTGTACTTGGATATGTGGTTAAGAATAGTGATTTAAAAAAAATACTATTGTCAAAAATAACTAATAATTCTTTGATAACATTAATTGATAATAATCAATATCAAGAGGTTATAAGCCATAATGACTACTCTATTATAAAATTTGATGATAAACAAATTAAGTGTAATTTATTAATTATATGTGACGGAGCAAATTCAAAAGTGAGATCTCATTACTTTGCTAATGAAATTGAGAAACCTTATCAAACTGCTCTTACATTTAATATTAAGCATAAAAATCCGCATGAAAATTGTGCTATGGAGCATTTCCTGCCGCTTGGTCCTTTTGCTTTGCTGCCTTTAAAAAATCAATATGCTTCATCCGTAATATGGTCAACTTCTTCTGAACAGGCTGCTTTAATTGTTAATTTGCCTGTAGAAGAAGTTAGATTTTTAACTCAAAGAAATGCCGGTAATTCTTTAGGTAAAATTACTATTGATAGTGAGATTAGTAGTTTTCCGCTAAAAGCTCGTATAGCAAATAGATATTTTCATAATAAGATAGTGCTTATTGCCGACACTGCTCACACAGTACATCCTTTAGCAGGACAGGGGCTTAATCAGGGCATAAAGGATATAGAGACTTTGAGTATGATTGTTAGTAATAACGGTACATTACAAGAATATCAAAAGCTAAGGCAAGAGGATAATTTTATTATGTATAAGCTGACTGATGAGTTAAATAATATTTTTTTAAATTATTCCAAAAATTTAAGATGTTTAAGACAAATAGGATTTAAGGCGATAAATAACTTTAAGCCTATAAAAAACTTCATTACTAGCTATGCGATGGGGAAGAGGTGAGTGTTCCTATGTCATTCCCGCGTAGGCGGGAATTCAGAAAAAAAATATAAATACAGTAAATTTTTAAAATTAAAAGCGAAAATGACATCGAATGTGAAATAACATAGAACATAATTTTATGAGATATGTATGAGTAAAGAAAATTTAAGCAGTAAATCATCTATTAATGTTCCTGAAGAAGGAGTAAAAAATGCAGCAGAAGATAATAAGCTTAAATCTTCAATAAATACTCCTGAAAGAGTAGAGCCTTTAGAAGCAGCACAAACAAAAGCTTCTGAGCCTCCACAGGAACGGCAATCGCAAAATAAGCCGGTAGGAAAAAGAACGCTGAAAGAGGATACGGCACTTTACGGTGCTAGAGTTGCTCGTGCCGGAATCGCTGCAAGTGGAGTAGCAATCGAAGTGGTAAAGGAGGGTAGTAAAGTTATCGCTAGTCCTGCTCATATAGTAGAAGGAGTAATTAACGTTGGAGAAAAAGTAGCAAAAGCTTATGATCCGGTTGATAAACTTCAGCAAGGTGCAAAAATTAAAGAAAAAGGTCCCCCAAGCCCTGGTATTGCCGATAAGGTGCTTGATAAAATAAAAACTTTACCGGGTGCTGAAAGGGCAGCAAATGTATTAGAGACAACATATAAAACATTGGGTAGTAAGGCAGTAAAACGTACGGCAAAAATTGGTGGTGTCATGGTGTCGTTAGCCCTTAACCCGACGCCGGTTGGACTTGGTCTTGCTGCACTTTCTTTATCAGCCGTTGCTTATAATGTCGGAAAAGAAACTTTAGAAGTAAGAGAAGATAAGCATTTATATAGAGAGAAAAAAACTTTAGAAAATATTAAAGCTAATTATGTAAAGCAAGCAGAGTTAGTAGTTGCTACTCAAATAGATAAAGGAAAAGATAGTCCTGCACTTAAAAATTTTTTGGATACTAAATTACCTAAAATTTATCAAGAAACTCTTGAACCTAAAAAGTTAAATACTACGAGAACTAAAGAAATTTTAAAAGCAGTTCGGGATAATGTTTTAGAAGTAGCAGCGTTAGTGGCACAAGCAAGTTCAGCAGGTGGTATTATAACCGGTTTAGCAGCTGGTCTTATTGGAGGAGGAAGTAATGTTATAGGTGAAGCAGACACAAAATTAGTACGTATGGAACGAAAAAAAGATAAAATAAACCAAATAAATAGTTTAAAAACATCAATAGGAAATTATGAAGATAAGAAAGACTTGCTTGAAAAAGAAAGGCAAGCAAAAATAGATACCAAAGCCTTAGAAGAGTTTTTAGCTACAACCCCTAAAATTGATCAATTAAGTCAGGGGCAGCTAAAAGAACATTTTAATGTAACTAGAGCAAAGGTTGCAGAGAGACCTGAATTTGCTCCTCCTGCTGAAAAAACTAATTTTGAAAAAGCTAAATCAGCAGTAAAAGCAGGAGTCGGTTACTTTGTTGAATCGCAATTTGGTGATTTAAAAGAAATATACGGTAAAAAGGAAGAGCAGAAATCTAGTAACGTTCTTATTACTCCTAATATTCAAAAGCCGAAAACTCCTAAAATTGCTAAAGCGGAAGAAAAAGTCCATCATATGCAGGAAGTTTAACGCACGGTAAGGTTACTTCTCGCAGTAATAATATATCGCCACTACCAACAGGAAGAAGTGCATCTAAGAAACAAGAATCTTCAAGAGGAGTTTAGTTGTTAGTTAAAGCTTATAATAGTGTAATAGACTATATCTTGCCACAGAGATGTTTAAGATGTTCGGAAATATTAGGGGGGAACGCTGAATTTTGTAGCGATTGTTGGAAGAAGCTAGAGTTTATAGCAAGACCCTATTGCATTATATGCGGACAAAGATTTAGTATAAAAATCTTAGATAACTGTATTTGTGGGCGTTGTTATAGCAACAAGCCTAATTATGATCTAGCTCGCAGCCTATTTAAGTTTAATGAGCATAGCAAAAAAATAGTTCATCAGTTTAAATATCAGGATAAGACGATATTTGCTAAGCTTTTATATAATAGATATAGCGAGGATATAAAAGATATTGATTTAATCATACCTGTACCTATGAATAGATTTAAGAGGTTACTACGAATGTATAATCCTGCTCATATTTTAGCTATGGAAATTGCAAAAGTTACCGATAAAATGTTAAAAGCCGATATTTTAACTAAATCAAAATGGACCAAGTCTCAGACTTTTCTTTCACGAAAACAACGCAAAAATAATATAAAGGGTAGTATCAAATTTAACACAAAATATAATATTGTAAGTAAAAAAATCTTATTAGTCGATGATGTCGTTACCACCGGTGTTACTATAAATGAATGTGCTAAAATTTTACGACAAGCGGGGGCAGGGTCGGTATATGTGATGAGTGTTGCGATGACTTAGTAGAGATTTGTCATACCGTGGCTTGACCACGGTATCCAGTCTTTTTAAATTGTTTTATGGACCCCGTGTTCAAGCCACGGGGTGACACTAGATAGGTAACTTATGCAAAATGAAATAAAAAAAGGTGCTGTCTCACTAAGTGTGTAAATTTCTAGGATAGGTTATATTAACAATAATATAATTTATCAGGAATAACATGAGTAACAGTAACCAAGAGAAGATAAAACAAGCAGTAGATTTGCTAATAGATAAAGATACTGATTTAACGAGTTTTTTTGCCAAAGACGGGATATTAAAGCAGTTAACTAAAAATATATTTGAAAGAGCCTTAAAAGCTGAGATGGATGAGCATCTTGTCTATAACAAATATGGCAGGATAGAGACTGACAATAGTAGAAATGGTGTATGCAAAAAAAGCCTAATTACTGAAGGTGGAGTATTGGAACTTGAAGTACCACGTGATAGAAATGCTGAATTTTCTCCTGTACTAGTGCCAAAGCGTCAGACTAGGATTGATGGATTAGATCAGAAGATATTATCCTTATATGCTAAAGGGATGAGCCTCTCTGACATTAAGATTCAGATTCATAAGCTATATGGTGCAGAGAACAGTGAAAGCCTTATTAGTCGGGTTACCGATAATGTTATGGATGAGGTCAGGAGTTGGCAGAATAGGCCTCTGGAAGCCATATATGCTATAGTATATTTTGATGCACTTATAGTTAAAGTACGTCAAGATAAGAGAATTATCAATAAGGCAGTATATGTAGCTTTAGGTGTAGATTTAACCGGAAGGAAAGATATTTTAGGCTTGTGTATTAGCGAGAATGAGGGAGCTAAATTTTGGTTAAATAATTTTACTGAAATGAAAGACAGGGGATTAAAAGATATCTTAATTGCTTGTAGCGATAATCTAACGGGCATGAGTGAGGCGATATCTGCAGTATATCCACAAACTGAGCATCAGCTGTGCATTGTACATCAAATCAGAAATAGTTTGTCATATGTAAGCTATAAAGATCGTAAAGAACTTGCAGCAGATTTGAAGCTAGTATACAGCTCTATCACTGAGGATGAAGCACTTACTGCCTTATCTGATTTTGATATGAAATGGGGCAAACAGTACCCACATATTGCAAAATCATGGCAAAATAATTGGCAGAATTTGATAATTTTTTTACAATACCCAGAAGTGATTAGGCGTATCATTTATACAACCAATGCAATCGAAGGTTTAAATAGTCAATTACGCAAGGTTACTAATAACAAAAGGGGTTTTCCTAACGACGACTCTGTATTTAAGACTTTGTACTTGACAATTGACTATATTACGCGAAAATGGAATATGCCTATCCAAAATTGGGGAGAGGACATGGCTCACTTTTTGATAAAATTTGAGGGGCGAATTTAATGCCTATTTTAGAATTTACACACTTATATATCCAGAGCCATAAATTTCTGAAATACCCAATTATTTTTCTCCTGTTTTATATTTTTTTCCGTCATTGCGAAGAGAGGTATTGCCCGTGTGAATCGTTTTATGTCATTCCCGTATTTTTATGTCATTCCCGCGGAAGCGGGAATGACATCGGTATCCACGCAACAATGCTACGCGGGGATGACATCTTATTCCCTAACGCTCACCTCTGTTCCGTTAGATAGTCGTAGCTGCCCGTTGGTTATCATTGTTCCTCCCTCATCTATACCCCTTTTAATAACAATAAAATCATCGTTAGAAAAAACTATATCTATATTCTTGACCACTGCTTTATTCTCTTTGTCGACGACAAATACATAAGGTCCTTGATCGTTAGTTTGCATTGCCTTAGACGGAACTATTAGAGCATCTTTTTCGGTATAGATTGTTAAAGATACACGCACGAACTGCCCAGGCCATAATATTTCATCATTATTAAGTAATGTTGCTTTGACTTTGATAGTACCGCTATTTGGATCAATTGCATTATCGACAAACACTATCTCACCGTCTTTAATTTCCTGATTGTTTACAGTTCTAACCGTCAAAGCCAAGTCATTAGATTTTTGAGATTTATTAATATGATCTAGATATTCTTCAGGTACGGAAAAACTGACATAAATAGGTGAGATGGTATTTATAGTGACAAGACTTGCAAAATCCGGTGACACTAAATCACCTATATCTACATTACTCTCACTAAGTTTACCGTCAAAAGGAGCTACTATTTTTGAATACTCGATTTGTAAATTAGCATCTGCAATAATTGCTTTATCTCGCTCAACAGCGGCTTTAAGCATATTCATATTAGTTAGCATCTGTAAATATTACTCTTCCGAGACGGCTTTTTCTTCATATAAAGCACGATATCTTGCTTCTTCTTTTATAGCATTTTCGAGGTTATAAGTATCACTTAGTAAATTTGCTTGTGCTTGTTGTAATTGATTTTGAAACGGACGAGAATCGATTTCATATAATAAATCACCTGCTTTTACTTCTTGTCCATCATCAAAATTTACACTTAATATTTGTCCTGTAACTTGGGGTCTAATATCGGCACTTTGGTAAGTTTCAGCTGCTCCTGCAAGTTCTATCACATAAGGTACGTCTTTTCTGATAACTTTTGTTACCTCAACCGGAGCTGCTATTATTGTTTGTTTATTACTTTTATGATGATGCTTTATTACCCAAAATACTAATATTACCATTAGTGCTAGTAATGTTATCAATATCAAATTCCGCATTATTGTTTTAAGCATTGTTTTAACCTAGGTTAATGTCATCCCGTGGCTTGGACCACGGGATCTTTTAAAAATATGCTGTGTTCTGAGATACCGCGGTCAAGCCGCGGTATGACATTTTCACCACTCCCCTCCGAGTGCATGGAAAATATTAACCATAGAACTTAGCTGTGAAAGTTTTATAGCCACCCCGTCAATTTCGTTTTGTAGTACGTTTTGTTTAGCTGTAAGCACTGTTAAGTAATCTATTTACCTCGTTTATAACGCTGATCAGTAAGCTTAAATATAGATGTTAAAGCTGCTTCATTTTATTGCCAAATATGAAAATTACTGTTTGATGTTTGTTCAAACGATAAAGCATCCATAACTTCCCCAAAAGCTGTGCGTACTAATGATTTATATTGTGCTATATATTGTTCTTTAACACTTTCGGCAATTTGTACATTAGCTCTAGTTTTGCCAAAATCAAAAATAGGTCCTGCTATGTTGCCGCCTACCTGCCATACTTGTGCCGAGTTAGTAAATAGAGTATTAAGTTTATTGCTACCGAATCCTAATAAACCTGTTAAAGAAATTTGTGGAAAATAAGTAGCTTTTATTGCTTTTAAGTTTGCATCTGCTGCTAGTAAATTCTGCTCTGCTGCTTTAATATCCGGTCTTTGCTCTAAAAGTTCTGACGGTAATATTTTAGGTAATACCGGTATAGCAGGAAAGTAATCTATTGGTTTATTACGATAAATTAAGCCGTTTACTATATTTTCAGGAGTCCTACCTACTAAAATTTTCAAAGTGGTTTCCTGCTCATGTCTTTGTTGTTTTAAAGGCGGTAATGATAAATTAGTAAGTGCAAGCTCGGAAGCAGCTTCGCTAACCGATATTAAATCACCCACACCAAGATTATATAATTTCTGATTTAATTTATAAATTTCCGTTTGAGCCTCAATTAGCTTTTCAGTTAGATAGATTTGTTTGTCTAATGCTAAAAGATTAAAGTAACTTATAGTGACGTTACTTATAACTGATAAACGTACCGCTGCCTTGCTATACTCGCTTGCAAGGAAAGTTTTTTTAGCCGATTCGCTAGCATTTGCAGCAGCTCCCCATAAATCCAGCTCATAATTAAGCACGCTTGCTAGTCCAAAATTATTAGAAAATTTTGGCTCATTTGGTGCTTTTGTTTTCTTGCTATTTTTTGTTCGATTTACTCCTCCCTGTAAATTGATTTGTGGAAATCTATAAGAATTAACAAGGTTAAGCTGTGCTTTTGCAGCAAGTACATTACTCATTGCCAACTCAATATCCGAGTTACCGGTTAAAGATTCTTCGATTAGCTGATTTAATACCGGATCGTTAAATTGTAGCCACCATTGCTGCGGCATATTATCTTTTTGTGCTAAAGAATAATTATTCCAAGTAGTAGTAATGGGAGGTTAGGGATAGTATTATTTTGTTTAGTACTACAACTACATAACAGGAATATAAAAATTGATATAGCAGGTATGTTATTTCTAGACCTTTTTATGTCATCCTTGCGTTCCTCTATGTCATTCCTGTTACCTTTTATGTCATTCCCGCGAAAGCGGGAATCCAAAAATAGTAATCTTAATATTAGAGCAAAAATTACATATTTGATAAAATAAACATACAAAAACAAGTTTTTATATGTTTTACTGGATTCCCGCTTTCGCGGGAATGACATAGAGGAGTGCAGTAGTGGCAATAAAGCGATACAAGATAGATTCATTAAAATAAATTAACATTACTTAATTTTAATTATGAATCTTTAAACTATTATGTCAATATAGACTATTATTTTTTTCAACTAACTATATTTTAAACTATGTAATAATGTTGCTACAGCATATTTTAGAAAGCTTTAGATAAGATGAATTTAAAGGTGAACCTGCACAGCGTATAAAAAATACGTGAGCACAGGCGAATCCTGCAAAATTCGCTTATATCAAGCTTTCTAAAATATGCTGTAACTTTTCAGAAACAACTTTAATATCATAATTTTGTTTGAGAGTAAGGTAGGCGTTTTTAGAAAATTCTTTTGCTTTTATAGGGTTATCTATTAGATAGACAATTTTTTCTGCTAAATCTTCAGCAGAGTCGGCTTTACAAATAAGCCCGTCTTGCATATGCTTTAAGATTTCTGCAGGTCCTTCAGTATCTGTACTAACGATAGGAACGCTTGCCTCCATTGCTTCAAGCACTATAATTCCAAATGGTTCATGAAGAGACGTTAAACAAAAAATATCTATTTGTTTAAAGAATTTATCTCTATCGTTAACCCATCCCATAAATGATATTTGATCTTGTAAATTAAGTTTACGTGCTAAAGCAATTAAATTATCTTTTTCCTCACCGCTTCCACCTATAACAGCTTGAATATCATATTTTGTTTCTTTTAAAATTTTTATAGCATTAATAAAAACATCAACACCTTTTTTAGCTACAAATCTTGCTAGTACACCAATTACGATAGGTTTTCTATATGTTTTATTTGGAGTAAAGTCTTTAGAAATATTTATCATATTCGGTAAGGTGCATATCCTAGATTCAGCAAAGTTATTTTTTAGTAAAAATTCTTTCATATGATGCGTCAAGGCAATAACAAAATCACATTTACGTAGTCCTTTTAAACTATAATTATGAGCGATACCGATTAATTTTATATTTTGTGATTTAGCAAATTTACTAAAATTTATTGCTCTATTACCGTGTGCTATAATTATATCGGGCTTAATTTTGTAGATTATATATTTAAGAATAAGTACCGATAACGGATCAATCGGTACTAAGTTAGGTAGTTTAAAACTTGTCTTACGTAGAAAAGAATTTATTTTTGCTTTGTAAGAAGTGATATTTATAACCTCAATTTTTTGCATTTCAAGAGCTGCATTATAATCTAAAAATGCTTGTTGAATTCCGCCAAGATCACGACTTAGCATAATATTAAGTATCTTCATTACTTTAACTTTTCGATTTCTTCTTCTGTTAAATCGGTAAATTCCATAATTTCATCTAAAGGTCTATTTTTTGCTAACATTTTTTTAGCCATAGAAATTTTTTGCCTGGCTTCTCCTTTGGTCTCTCCTCTTGCTTCTCCTTTAGCTTCAGCATCCATAATTTTTTGTTCTTCTACGGCTAAATTATCCATTTCGGTTTTTATCATTTTTTCATAAGTATTTAACTCTTCTTCAGACCAACTAGCTTGATCTAAAGCATAAAAAGCTTTTTTAATAATAAAATCATGACCTATTAAACTCTCCATTTCTTCTAGAGTGCTTTCATGTGCATGTTTAAAGAAATATGCCCATTTTTCTTGAAGATTCTCTAATTGATCTAATTCTTTATTAAATTTCTCAAGCTCTAAAAAAATAAAATAAAAATCTTGTAAGTCGTTCTCGTAAGTCTTGGTATCAAGAAGCCTATGATTTGATCTCCAATCTTTTTTATCGGGAAATAAAATCGGCAATAGCTAAGAATATTACTCCTCGGAGTTTTGCGTATACTGCCATTTTCTTATGATTCTCATCCTCTTTGAGTATTTGCCTTGAATAGGCTTTTGCCGCATAAAGTTGAGCTCTTTTCTCAAAGCCCGGATGTTTACTTACTTGCATCTCTACGATGAATTGAGTACCGTGTTTATCTTTGCACAATACATCTACTATAGATTGTCTATAAGCTGCAATATCAGGATCTTGGTTAGTTTTTAAAAAAGTAACTTCGGTAATTACTTCTTCTCCCGTATAACCCAAAATATCATTTAGGAAATGAATAAGTATATCCTTGTTTTTTTCCGTGCCGAAAATTTTTAAAAATGCGTAGTTATTTTTAGGGTCTAAGAAACGTGAAATTAGCATAATAGTCTATATTTTTATATATAATAACTTCATTATAGCAAATTTGCTATAATTTGCTATAATACAATTTCCTAATATATAAAACATTATGATTAGTAAAATTAATTTTGTAAAAATGCATGGTCTTGGTAATGATTTTGTTATTGTTAACAAACGAGATTTAGCAAATTCATATGATTTATCGAAGCTAGCAAAAAATATGGCTGATCGTCATACAGGTATAGGTTGTGATCAGTTTATTATTTATGAAGAGCATGATAATTTTTATGAGATGATTATCTATAATATAGACGGCTCTAGTGCTAAATTATGCGGTAATGCTACAAGATGTTTAGCCAAGTTAATTTATCTTGATACGGGAAAGAAAGATATTACTGTAATGGTAGGCAATAAAAAATTGCTATGTAATGTGGAAGATGAAAATAATATTAGCGTTAATGTAGGAAGGGTTAGTTTTAATGAAGCTTGGATGCCAAGCCGTGATAAAATTTGGGAACTCGCAGAGCGTTATATGATTGATTTAAAGGAAACTATTTGTGTTGATATAGGTAATCCGCATTTGGTTATTTTTAGTAAGTTAGAACCTCAAGATCAAAAAATTGTTGGTGAAAAATTACAGGCTAAGGAATTATTCGCAGATGGGGTAAACGTTAATTTTGCTGAAGTAAAAGATAATAAAATCTATTTATCCGTTTGGGAGCGAGGAGCAGGGTTAACGCTTGCTTGCGGAAGCGGGGCTTGCGGTAGTTTTGCTGCCGGTTTAAAGCTTGGTTTTATCCATTCACCAAGTATGGTAGTATTTAAGCATGGCAGCCTTACTATGAAAGAAGAAAACGGTAATATAATAATGCAAGGAGCAGCTACGCTTGTAGCACGTGGGGAATATTATTGTGAGCAATAATTTAAGACAAGAAGTAGTAACATTCGGCTGTAGACTTAATATTTACGAAAGTGAGATAATACGAAAAAACTTGGAATTATCGGGTATCGATAATGTGGCAATATTCAATACTTGTGCAGTAACTAAAGCAGCTGAGAAACAAGCAAGACAAGCTATCCGCAAGGCTAAAAAAAATAATCCTGATTTAAAAATTATCGTTACCGGTTGTAGTGCTCAAACAAGTCCACAAATGTACGGTAATATGCCGGAAGTTGATAAGGTTATAGGTAATGAAGAGAAGTTATTGCCTAGCTATTACCAAATTACGGATGAAAAAATAGCAGTTAACGATATAATGTCGGTGAAAGAAACGGCAGGTCATTTGGTAAGTAGCTTTGACGGTAAATCTCGTGCTTTTATTCAGGTACAAAACGGTTGTGATCATTTTTGTACTTTCTGTATTATCCCTTACGGTAGAGGTAAAAGTAGATCAGTACCGATAGGAGCTATAGCAGAGCAGGTAAAGCATTTAGTACTAAACGGCTTTAAAGAAGTAGTTTTTACCGGTGTTGACGTTACGGCTTACGGTTCAGATTTACCCGGAAGTCCAACATTTGCACAAATGATTAAACGAGTTTTAAATTTAGTGCCTGAACTAAAAAGGCTTCGTTTATCTTCAATAGATGTTGCAGAAATAGATGATGAACTTTTTGAGCTTATAGCTTATAGTGAGAGAATAATGCCGCATTTTCATATTAGCTTGCAAGCAGGCGATGATATGATATTAAAACGTATGAAAAGACGGCATAATAGGGTAAACGTAATAGAGTTTTGTCGAAAGTTGCGGGCTATAAGACCGGAAGTATCGTTTGGAGCTGATATTATAGCAGGTTTCCCGACTGAAACTCCTGAAATGTTTGAAAATACAAGAAAATTAATTTCAGAAGCGGAATTACAATATTTACATGTTTTTCCTTATTCGGAAAGAGAAGGAACGCCTGCAGCACGTATGCCGCAAGTACCGAAAGCTATAAGGAAAGAAAGAGCCGAAATTCTAAGACAAGAGGGGCAGAATCAGCTATCTGAGTTCTTTAAGAAGCATATAGGTCAGAAAGTAGAGTTATTGGTAGAGAATAATAATATTGCCCATACCGAGAATTTTATTCCGGTGAAGTTAGATAAACCTTTAGAAATAGGGCAGATATTTAAAGCGAAGTTGGTGGGGATAGAGGAAGGGCATATGAGGTGTGAGTTGTATACTCGATGAACTTCAAAAATTGGCTACGTCGTCCTACAAGTACTGCGGTGCTCACGTATTAAGTATACGCTCCGCTCCTCGTCTTGTGGACTTCTTGCTCTTTTTGAAGTTGATCTTCGTATACCTGTATAAAATTCAAGAAGTAATAAACAAAAAATAATCATGGAAAATATAGAAACAATATTAAGACTTGCTGAGGAAAAAATCTTATTAGTACAAAACTTAAAAGATCTGCAAGAATATAAAGTAGAATTTTTAGGCAAAAACGGTATAGTGACCGGTGAGCTTAAAAAACTAGGTAGTTTAAATGAACAGGAACGTAAAGAATTCGGCTTAAAAATCAATAAATTAAAAGATAAAATACAGAATATAATAAAAGCAAAAGAAGAAATTTTAGAGGAGCAGGAACTAAATTTAAAACTTGCTGCCGATAAAATTGATTTAACAATCCCTGCAAGAAGATATAAGCAAGGCTCTATTCATCCAATAACGCAATGCATGGAGGAGTTAATACAAGTATTTTCGCAGTTTGGTTTTACTATAGAAAACGGACCGAATATAGAGAATGATTTTCATAATTTTACTGCTCTCAATTTTGAAGATGACCATCCCGCAAGGCAAATGCATGATACTTTTTATTTAAAAGGTCAGGAAAATAATAAACCGCTGTTATTACGTACTCATACCTCAACAGTGCAGATTAGAGCTATGAAAAACGACAAAACGCCTTTTAGGTTTATAGCACCGGGTAGGACTTATAGATCAGATTCGGATATGACACATACGCCGATGTTTCACCAAATAGAAGGACTTGTTATTGATAAAAATATCAATATGGGGCATTTAAAATATGTTATCACGGAATTTATAAAAAGCTTTTTTGAAAATTCTAATATTGAATTACGTTTTAGACCCAGCTTTTTCCCATTTACCGAACCTTCTGCCGAAGTTGATATTCGGATGAATAAAAACGATAAATGGCTTGAGGTACTCGGTTGCGGGATGGTCCATCCAAACGTGCTTAAAAATGTCGGTATCGATAGCAGCGAGTATCAAGGTTTTGCTTTTGGGCTTGGGGTAGAGCGTTTTGCAATGCTAAAATATAATATCAAAGATTTAAGACAATTTTTTGAAGGAGATATGCGTTGGCTTAAACATTATAATTTTGGGAGCTTTGATATGCCAAATTTAGCAGGAGGGCTTACGAAATGAAATTTACGTTATCATGGTTAAAACAATTTTTAGAGACATCGGCTTCAGTTACTGAAATTGCCGAAGTCCTAACAGCTATTGGTCTTGAAGTAGAAGAGGTGATAGATAAAGCGGCAGAGCTACAAAAGTTTGAAGTAGCATATATAGCAAGTACTAAACCTCACCCGTCAGCCGATAAGTTAAAACTTTGTGATGTTGAGACTAAAAGCGGTATGCGACAAATAGTTTGTGGTGCGAGTAATGCAAGAGCAGGTATAAAAGTAGTACTTGCAAATATCGGAATAGAAATACCAAACGGTAAGTTTAAAATTAAGGAATCTATTATTAGAGGTGAAAAAAGCTGCGGTATGCTTTGCTCTGAAGAGGAATTACTGCTAGCTTCAGAGTCTGAAGGGATTATAGAGCTATCTGAAGATGCCGTAGTTGGAGAGAATTTTACTAAATATTACGGTTTAGATGATCCTATATTTATTATTAACGTTACTCCTAATCGTGGTGATGCACTTGGAGTTTACGGTATCGCAAGAGATTTAGCAGCTAAAGGAATAGGAATACTTAAAGAGCTAGAAATCCCGGAAATAAAAAGTACATTTACTTCTAAAATGAAGCTTAACGTGCAAGACAAAGAAGCCTGCCCTTTATTTACTTTTAGAGAAATAAGAAATTTAAAAAATAAACCAAGCCCTGATTGGTTACGGAAATTATTAAAAAATGTCGGGGTAAAAACTATTTCAAGCTTAGTGGATGTAACAAATTATATTTCTTATAGCTTTGGGCAGCCGATGCATGCTTATGATGCGGATAGGATAAAAGAGGGGATTAGTGTAGCACGTCATTGCGAGGAAGGGCAATTGTCATCCCGCGGCTTGACCGCGGGATCCAATGAAATTACTAATGCGGTAAGTTGTTTTATGGATCCCGTGGTCAAGCCGCAGGATGACACTAGACCAGGGGATGACAAGGATGACGCAGTTACTTTCCACGCTCTAAACGGCAAAGAATATTTACTTACTGAAAATGATTTAGCTATAAAAGATGAAAGCGGTATTCAAGGTCTTGCCGGTGTCATTGGCGGGGCTAAGAGTAGTTGTACTGATAGTACGACTAATATAATACTGGAAGCTGCATGTTTTAATGCTAAAATGGTTGCAGCTAGCGGGCGAAGATTTCAAATTGATACGGATGCTAGATATCGTAATGAGCGTAATATCGATAGAAATTTTACGGAAAAAGCTTTAGACATAGCGACTAATCTTATTTTGTCAATATGCGGAAACGGTGAAGTATCGGAAGTAGTGAAATTCGGTGAGAAAGAGCCGCAAAAAAAACCTTTAGATTTTTCAGCATATTATTTAGAAAAAATTACGGGAATTAAATTAAATATCAAAGAGATAGAAGCTATATTAAATGAACTAGGATTTATTACTGATGTTAAAGGTGAGATTATAAAGGTAATAGCTCCTTCTTGGCGTCATGATATAACTATTTTAGAAGATATAGCTGAAGAAATCGCTCGTATTTACGGCTATGATAAAATAGAGAGTATAAAATTACCCGAACTAGACCAAGATAATAATAAGCTAAGAGAGCATAAAAGAATATCTAGTTTTAAAAGGATATTAGCAAGCAAAGGCTATGATGAGGTAGTAACTAACTCTTTTATGAGTAGTGAAGATGCAAAGTTGTTTGCTGAATTAAAAGAAGAGTTATTTTTGCTTAATCCTATTAGTATAGGAGACAATTATATGCGTCCTACTATACTGCCGAATTTGTTAAGTATAGTAAGTAAAAATCTAGCACGCTCTATAAAAGATATAGCTTTTTTTGAAGTTGGACCGAGTTTTATAGATTTAAATACGGAAGCAACTTATTTAACGGCAATTGTAAGCGGTTCATATAATAATAAAAATCCTCATTCGCTTGGACGAGGCTATGATGTTTTTGATCTTAAAGGTGATTTAGAGCTGGTAGTGGATTATGCAGGACTATCTATAGATAAATGTATAGCAACAAATGGGACAGCATTGCCACAATATTATCATCCAACTAGAGCAGTAAATATAGGGCTTGGTAAAAATTTATTAGGTCATTTTGGACAGATACACCCTAAAATCTTGAAATATTACGATATTAATCAAGAAATATTTGCATTCGAGCTAAATATTACAAATTTGCCGTTGATAAAAGCTAAATTCGGTAAAAGAGACGAATTTGCAGTATCGGATTTCCAAGCTAATTTTAGAGATTACGCATTCATTGTTGATCAAGATCATAGAGTCGGTGAAATAATATCATATATAAATAATTTTAATAAAAAGCTTGTCAAATCAGTTATATTATTTGATATTTATAGCGGTGATAAATTACCTGAAGGTAAAAAATCTATAGCGGTTAAAATAGAGCTACAAGCAGATGATCGTACATTATCTGATACTGATTTAAATTCGTTCAGTAAAGATTTAGTTACTGCCATCTCGCAAAAATTTCAAGGAACATTAAGAGAATAACAATATGTTAAAATTAATAGTTGAAACAAAAACGTTAGTTCAGTCCCTAGGGTTTGCAAGTTCCGTTGTTGAAAAACGTAATGTAATACCTGAATATGCAAACATTAAATTATCGGCAAAAGACGGCAATCTAGAGCTTAGTTCTACTAATATGGATTTGTACTTAAGTCAAAAAATAGCAGTACAGGTAGTAACTGAAGGTGAACTTACCGTTTCTACGAAAACTCTAAATGATATAGTCCGAAAACTTCCGGATTCCGAGCTTACATTAACAGATCTCGGTACAACGGGACTTGAAATCAAAGGAAAAAATTGTAAATTTAATTTATTCACTTTGCCGGTTAGTTCTTTTCCTCCAATGGATAGTATTAATCCTGAAGCAAGTTTTAAAATTTCCTGCACGGATTTTGCTAAAATAATCGAATCGACAAAATTTTCGATTTCTTTAGATGAAACTCGTTATAATTTAAATGGTGTTTATTTACATATAAAAGACAAAGAGTTTTGTTCGGCAAGTACCGATGGGCATAGGCTTTCAATTTCATGGGTAACATTAGAAAAACAAATAAAGAATTTTGGAGTTATATTACCACAAAAAAGTGCAGAGGAAATTTTAAAAATAGTTAAAGATCCTAAAAATATAAATGAAGATATAGAAATTTTATTAAGTAGCAATAAGATTAAATTTATATGTAACGAAAATACTATTATGCTATCAAAGCTTATAGACGGTACTTTCCCTGATTATAGTGCTTTTATTCCGGAAAGCAGCAGTTCAAAATTAGTAATTAATCGAAAAATATTTGCAGATAGTATAGAAAGGATAGCGATAATAACCGTTGAAAAATTTAGAGCGGTAAAATTATCGTTATCTCGTGAAACCTTAGAGATTAGTGCCATCGGTGAAGCAAGAGGTAACGCAAAAGAGGTTATTAATTCTTCACAAGATAAGGAAAGTTTTTATGAATATAATAGTGATGAGTCTTTAGCTATAGGCTTTAATCCGCAATATTTGGAAGATGTCTTAAAAGCCGTGAAGTCGGATTTAGTAGAACTATATTTTTCAGATGTTTCAGCACCGGTACTTATTAAATTTCCTGAGAACCCTAAAGATATTTTTGTCGTCATGCCAGTTAAGGTGTAGAGTAGCTGTATGTCATTCATGCAAGGCATTGTTGCGTGGATCAAAAAGCACACTCGGTGTCATCCTGTGGCTTGACCACGGGATCCAAAAAAACACTTAAAGTATTAATAATTTTAGTATTTTTAGCTGGATACCGCGATCAAGTCGCGGTATGACAACGAAAGATTCCCGCTTCCGCGGTAATGACATAGAGGGGTATAGGAATGACATAAAAGGAGGTGGGAATGACATATAATTAGTTCAAATAATTTTTGACTAATAGCCAAAGCTTCTCTATTATTTCCCTCAAGCACCCTAATTAAATATTGGTTATGAAAAAAATTATCGGATTATTTTTTGTAATTATACTTAGTGCAATAAGTACTAGTATCTTAGCGGATGATTATCCAAAAACAGAACGAGAACAGAAATGGGACGAAGTAGGTTCTATAGCAGGTGAAGAAGGATTAGTTTTTAGACCAGGCAGGGTAAAAAATGAATCTACTAAAGCTGTAGGAGGCTCGGTTAATAAATATCTTTGGCAAGCAGCATTAGAGACTATAAGTTTTGCTCCTCTTGCATCAGCTGACTCAAACGGCGGTGTAATTATTACGGAATGGTATAGCCCGCACTCTAATCCTAATTTTCGATTTAAAATCAATATATTTATCAAAGACGATGTAATAAGCCCTGATTCAATTGAAGTGAAAGTATTTGAAGAAATGCTTAAAAATAAACAATGGGTACTTAATGAAAACACCTCAAATCTTGCTATCACGCTTGAAGATAAAATTTTAAGAAAAGCTAGAGATATATATATTAATAGTGCTAGGTAGTATGTCATTCCTGTAGGCGTATAGTGTGGTTCAGAAAAAGCGTTCGATGTCATTCCCGCGAAAGCGGGAATCCAGTACTTTAAAACTTTAAAAAAGCTCGATTTATCTCGCTTTATGATGGATTCCCGCTTTCGCGGGAATGACATAGGGCTGCAGGAATGACATAGGCAACAGGTAATTTAGCAGCAGAAATTAAAAGAAAATAAAAAAATATGAATCAAATAGAACAAAAATGGCAACAAATTTGGCATGATGAGAAAGCTTTTGAGGTATCAAACGAGAGTAGCAAGCCAAAATATTACGTACTTGAAATGCTGCCTTATCCTTCCGGTAAAATCCATGTAGGTCACGTACGCAACTATTCTATAGGTGATGTTATTGCAAGGTTTATGACTATGCAAGGTTTTAACGTGCTTCATCCGATGGGCTGGGATGCTTTCGGGCTACCTGCCGAAAATGCCGCAATAAAAAATAATTCTCATCCGAAAGATTGGACTTATTCTAATATCGAGAATATGAAAAAGCAGCTAAAATCTATGGGCTTTTCTTATGATTGGTCTAGAGAGATAAATAGTTGTGAGCCGCAGTATTATAAACATGAGCAGAAATTCTTTTTAGAGCTTTATGAGAGAAACCTTGCTTATCAAAAAGAATCGCTTGTTAATTGGGATCCGGTTGATAATACCGTTCTTGCAAATGAGCAAGTTGTAGATGGGCGTGGTTGGCGTTCAGGTGCAATTGTTGAGAAACGTTATTTAAAGCAATGGTTCTTAAAAATCACCGATTATGCCGAAGAGTTATTAAATGAAATTCAGAATTTAAAAGAATGGTCTGAAGCCGTTCGCTCTATGCAAGAGAAATGGATAGGTAAATCGATAGGTGCTAATTTTCATTTCAAAATTAAGGATAATGAAGATAATACTATAGAAGTATTCTCAACCAAACCTGAAACTATTTTCGGAGCTGGTTTTATAGGAATTGCCTTTAATCATCCGATAATAGAGAAATTAATTTCCAAGACACCTGAAATATTGAGTTTTATAACTAAATGTTCGCACATTACAGGAAGTAGCGAACTAGAAAAAGCTGAAAAAGAGGGAGTCTTTACCGGTCTTTATGTCATTCATCCTTTCGATTCAAATATAGTTTTACCGGTTATTATTACGAATTTTGTGTTAATGGATTACAGCACTGGTGCTGTTTTTGGTTGTCCTGCTCATGACGAACGTGACCATGAATTAGCTGTTAAAATGAATTTGCCTATTAAGCAGGTAATTGAAACGGATATTGATGTACAAAAGACCGCTTATACGGAAGATGGAATTTTGGTTAACTCAGATTTTCTAAACGGCTTAACTAGTAATAAAGCAAAACAAAAAGTAATCGATGAATTTGAGAAACTAGGCATAGGTAAACGCAGTGTAAATTATCGTCTAAAAGATTGGGGGATTTCTCGTCAACGTTTTTGGGGATGTCCTATTCCTATGATTCACTGCGAAGCTTGCGGTATAGTTCCCGTACCTTACAAAGACTTACCCGTTACGTTACCTGATGATGTTAGTTTTGACGGTCACGGTAATCCGCTTGATCATCATCCTAGTTGGAAACATGTTAATTGTCCGAAATGCGATAAGTCGGCTATTCGTGAAACCGATACTTTTGATACATTTTTCGAGTCATCTTGGTATTTTACGAGATATTGCAATAGCAATGCTACAGAGATGACCGATAAAAAAGCTTGTGATTATTGGCTACCGGTGGATAAATATATAGGCGGTATAGAACATGCAGTAATGCATCTATTATATGCAAGGTTTTTCACAAAAGTAATGAACGAACAGAATTATGTAAGCGTTCGTGAGCCTTTTAAAGGGCTATTTACTCAAGGGATGGTGCTGCATGCTACTTATAAAGATGAACATAATAATTGGTTATATCCTGAAGAAGTAGTTAAAAAAGGTAATGAATTTTTTCATAAAGAAAGCAATAATAGAGTAGTGCAGGGACGCATTGAAAAGATGAGTAAGTCTAAAAAGAATCTCATCGATCTTGAGACAATGCAAGAGCAATATGGGGCTGATGCTATTAGGCTTTTTGTACTGTCCGATAGTCCGCCTGAGAAAGATCTAGAATGGTCGGCAAGCGGTATTGAAGGCTGCTCACGTTTTATTAATAAGCTTGAGCATATGTTTGAGGCGATAGCTTCTTTAACAGATGATGTGAATAGCGAAATTAACAAGGAACTCAATAGATTATTGCATTTTACCATAAAGCACGTTGCCGATGATATAAAGCATTTTGCCCTAAATAGAGCAATAGCACGTATGCGTGAGCTTTCTAATGCTATATCTGCTGAGCTTAATAAAGAAGCGGTTGATATTAAAACCGTAAGGCATGGCTTTAATGTTTTAATTCAGCTGCTAAACCCTTTTATCCCGCATATTACGGAAGAAATTTGGCAGAAGCGTGGCAATAAAGAGCGGTTATATAATTCAGCTTTTCCTGCATTTGATGAATCAATGTTAGAGTTAGATACATATATTATGGCAGTGCAGGTTAACGGCAAACTCCGTGATACCTATGAGTTTAAAACTGCCGCAAGTGAAGATGAAATAAAGCAAATTACCGTCAATTTGCCAAAGGTACAAAAGTTTTTAGAAGGGAAAGAGCCGAAGAAGATCATCCTTGTTCCTCGTAAAATTGTGAATATACTCGTTTAATTTGAAAAATTGGCTACGTCGTCTTTGTAATTCCTCGGATGCTCACGTATTAAATATACGCTTCGCTCCTCGGCTTACAGCCTCCTTGCTCTTTTCCAAATTAAACTTCGTCTATCTACTTTTTATTTATCAGAAGTATATTATTTTTTGAATCTGTCATCCTGCGACTTGATTGCGAGATCTAGTTTAAAATACTAAATTTAGTACTTTAAATTGTTTCTAGATATTGTAGTCAAGCCGCAGTATGACAGCTAGTATACTTTTATTGTATTACCACCATACTAACCCAAAAAAAGTAGTAGTATTACCTAAAACTACCTCCTCATGTTTATCGAATGAAGAGTCATAATGCATATCATTTATAAAGTTACTGCAATTATTATGGTAAGTACCTTTTGAAGTGCCCTTAGGACTCTGATAAGATGAAGTTTCATAATGCCCTAGATCTTCTCTAAGGTAATAGAGAACATTGTCTGTTATTGGCATTAATACTTTATCTATTATATAATTGGCTGCCCACCAAAATGCAGCAAAAACACCGCCATCAATACTTAACGTGTCGTCGTCTGTTTCACAAGTTATAACCCTAGGATAACAGAGGTTTGCTATAGTATCTAGACTTAGATTTAAATCTGAATTTGAATCTAGCACGTCTATTTCTTTTTTATTAGTCATAAAGATCCCCTTTTTAGTTACTAATTAATTAAATTTTTTATATAACTTGCTTCTAAGGATAAATTTGTATGTCAATCCGGTACTCGCATCTTCACGTACTGTTATGTACGCTGCGGTGGCAAGTGCTTCCGTGTTTCCTTCAAATTCTTCCTTATTAGCTACATTATGCAATAAGTCTATTGTAGGCTAAGTAATTTAAAAAAATCAATTAGCTACTAAGAGGCTATCTGTAATAAATTTTAACCGGTAATTTAATTCTTTTTTGCTGTAAATTATAAGATTTTTTTGAAATAGGAACTACAATTTCTGCAAAAATCTTATTAATTTTCGCTAAAAAAGCTCTTCAATTACTAATTAAAATTTATTACAGATAGCCTTAAATAGTGTGCAGGATTTTATACTTGAAGTCAATTTATTAAGTTAATAATTTAATCTTTTTATTAACTTATATTAATTTAAATTAATGCATGAAAATGTCGATTTCATTCCAACCTATAAGGTCTAAATTAGCTCTTGTCGGTAAAAAGCGGAAAATATCTTGGGCAAGTTCAAGCCTATTTTCTCTAAGTAGCATTTTTTGTAAAATATCTTTTAACTGATGCAAATAAAGCACATCTTTTGCTGCGTATTCTTGTTGTTCCAAAGATAAATTTTTAGCTCCCCAGTAAGAAGATTGTTGTTGTTTGGAAATATTTATGGAAAGTAGCTCCCGACATAAATCCTTAAGACCATGGCTATCAGTATAGGTTCTAACGAGCTTTGAAGATATTTTAGTACAAAAGATATTTTCTAAATCTATACTCAAATATTTTTTTATAGCTGCTAAATCAAATCTAGCAAAATGAAATATCTTGCATTTAGTTTTATCTAACAATAATGCTTTTAAATTAGGAGCAGTATAATCTTGATTTACAAAATGAACAAGATGGGCTTCACCGTTGCCGTTACTAAATTGTAGCAAACAGAGTTTATCTCTATGTAGATTTAACCCCATTGTCTCGGTATCTATAGCAATATCCCCTTCAAGTTCAAAATTATTAGGTAGGTCGTCTTGATAAATTTTAATGTTCATAAATTATGTTCAATTCCTTTTAATCAATAATGTTGTTTTGGATGTTATTCCTGCGAAAGCAGGAATCCATCATAAAGCGAGATAACCTAAGCTTTTAATTTCAAAAATTTGCTGTATGTATACTTTTTTTGGATTCCTGCTTTCGCAGGAATGACATAAAAGTCATGAAACAAGACCTACAGCTCCTCGCAATGACGATGTTTACCTTTGACTAGGTGTGTCTTTTATTGTAAACACCTGTTCTTTAGGATCTGCTACTCCTAAAACTTTCTTTGCTTGTTCTTCTAACATATCCTTATTTAGCGATTCCGTTCGGAGTAATTTGACGTTATGTTCAAGTTCTACTCTTTCTGCTCGTAAGCCTTTTAGTTCATCATAAGCTTTTTCAAGCTGCCTATTTACTTTTAAATATGCAATAATTCCTTTGTTACCATATATGCAATGAAAAATAAAATATCCAAGCAGTAAAGCTAAAAAGATATTTAAAATTATTTTTTTAGAATGATTATTTAAATGTATTATCATAAATATATATTCATAAGAAATAATACCGGAGCAGTTAAAATAATACTATCAAATCTGTCCAAAACTCCTCCATGACCGGGTATTATATGACCGCTATCTTTAATATTAAATTTTCGCTTAAAATATGAAATAAATAGATCACTTGATTGAGCTATTAATGCTAATATATAACTAATTATAAACAAATAAATTTTATTTGAAAAATAGTAATTTTTAATATGAAAGTTTGGTATAAAACTAACTAATACCGCAATCAAACCTGCTGATAATGTTCCCGTAATCAGACCGCTCCAAGTTTTTTTAGGACTGATTTTTGGAGCAAGTTTTGCTCCTTTAAAAGTTTTGCCGCCAATCATTGCAAAACTATCTACCGACCAAATTATGCAAAAATAAAGCATAATAAGCCATCTATTGGTATCTTCCATACTTAAAAATATTAATAGGCTTATAGGAATCGGAATAATAATTAGCCCGATTAATAGATAAGGAATAGAAGAATAGGTCATATTATACCATTCACTTAACATTCCCATACCCACTAATATCATTAGAATATAGAATAAAGGCTTAAACCATAATATAGCTATAACAAATAACGGCACTAAAACTATACCGGACAGGATTCTTAAATATATATTTTGTTTATCTTTTGCCAAATGTTCTTTTCCTTTTTGAGTAATCATTTATAGCTTCTATTATATCATCTTTATTAAAATCGGGCCAATATTTGGGTGAGAAATATAATTCAGCATAAGCTGCTTGCCAAAGCAAGAAATTACTGATGCGGTAAACCCCGCCCGGTCTTATTAATAAATCTACATCCGGCATTTCAGGATCATATAAAGCGTGTCCTATATCGCTTTCACTTATTTCTTTTTTATCGCTTGCAATAATTTTTGTGCAGGCATCAACTATTTCTTGACGACTTCCATAACTAAAAGCTATACAAAGCGTTATTTTATTATTATTTTTTGTTAATTCCATAGCATTATTTATTTGTTTTTGCAATGAGCTACTTAATAAATTAAGCCTACCTATTACTTTTATTTTAACGCCGTTTTTATGTAAACTGTTTAATTCATTTTTTAAATAAATACTTAATAATTTTATTAAGAAATCTACCTCCGTGCTTGAACGTTGCCAATTTTCGGAAGAGAAAGTATATAAAGTTATATAAGGTATATTAAGATTAATAAACTCAGGCAGTAATTCACGAATTTTATCGGCTCCTGCTTTATGCCCTTCAGATTTTGTTAAGTTATGCCGATCTGCCCAACGAGCATTACCGTCCATTATTATTGCTAAATGTTTTATGTTAGTCATTATTTTATATTTTAGATGTTGCTGCATGGGTCGATTTATGTCATTCCTGCGTGGCATTGTTGCGTGGAACAATTCCACTGTTGTCATCCCGCGACTTGATCGCGGGATCCAGTTAAAAATACTACATATATTCGTATTTTTAGTTGTTTTTGGATACCGTGGTCAAGCCACGGTATGACATCGAGTGCGTTTTTCGGTCCACGCATAAATGACATCGGCGTCATATTCTAGGCATTTCGATTCTTACCGATAACCCGCCTAAATCCTTGCTATCTTCTAAATAAATAGAGCTTTTATGATCGTTTATTATTTCTTTAGTAATAGCAAGCCCAAGTCCTACGTTACTTGCATTATCAAGCTGTCTTGCTTTATCTGATCTATAAAACGGTTTAAATACAAGATGTTTTTCCGTATCATCTATACCGGGACCGTTATCCTCAATAATTATAGCTACCGTAGATGAATTATCTGTCAAAGATATTTTAATTTTATTTCCATATTTTATAGCGTTACCGATTAAATTAGACAAGGCTCTTTCAAAAGAATTCGGTTTAGTTCGTACTTTTGAATTATCTATATTATTAAGTTTTATAAATTCAATATCTACATGTGACCATTTGTTTAAAAAATGTTCTATCCAAGGTAATAATAAAATTTCTTCAAATTCTTCTGTACTTTCACCTTTAGCAAAATCTAAATAAGAATTTATCATTTGCTGCATAGTTAATATATCTTGTTTTAATCCTTTAATTTCTTCACTTCCTTCCATCAATTCAAGTTGTAGCTTCATTCTTGTTAAAGGAGTTCTAAGGTCATGCGAAATCATAGCAAGCATAGTGGTTCTTTTAGTAATTTGTTTTTCAATACGGGCTTTCATTTTTAAAAAAGCAAGCCCTGCTTTTCTTATTTCTAAGGCTCCTGAAGGTTTGAAATTTTTGCCTTTTAAAACACCTCGACCAAATTTATCCATGTTATCCGCAAGAGTGAGTATTGATTTAATTTGATTTTTGGAGAAAATAATAGAAACAGAAAGTAATATAACAGTTAAAGATATAATCCATAAAACAAATATATATACTGTAGGATTAAGTAGTAATTTTGCAGGAAAAGTAATATATAATATTCCATCTTTTAATTCTAAAAATACTTCGATTTTATTTTCTTTATTTAGTTTAACTATATTTTTTTCATGGATTTTTGTAGCTAAAATATTTTTAAATATAGTTAGAGGCTCACTTAATTTAGGTTGTTTTATAGATAACTTTTTATTAAGCTGAAATTGATAAGATAAATTAAGATAATTTTCCGATAAATGGGTTATCTCTCTTGAATTATTTCTATGTTCTTTAATCAGTGATTCTATTTCATTAATAATAATAGTACTAGTATAATATGAAACATTATACCAATGACGATCGTAAAACAAAAATATAGCAACGATTTGTCCTATTAAAATCGGAATGATTATAATAAACATAAACCGTATAAATAATGTTCTCGGTAATAATTTAGATATAAAGTGCATAGCCCTCATTACGCACGGTTTTTAAATATTTCGGCTCTTTTGGATTATCTTCTAGTTTACTTCTTATTCTTGTAATTTGTACGTCGATAGAACGCATACTAAGCCCGCCCATAATTTTTGAAAGCTCAAAACGACTAGTAGATTTACCGGAATTTTTTATTAATATCTCAAGTAATTTTTGTTCGGTAGAGCTAAGAGATATGATTTGATCGTTCTTAGTGAATTCCTTTGTATCAAAATTATAGAAATTATTGCCGAATTTAATTATATTCGTTTCTTTTTTAAAGTTATTATAATTATTAATTAAATTATTTATCCGAAGTAATAATTCTCGCGGTTCAAAAGGTTTAGTTATATAATCAGAGGCACCGGCTTCAAGTCCTTTAACACGGTCATCGGCTTCCGATAAAGCAGTAAGCATAACTATAGGAATATTATTACCGGCATCCCTTATAGTAGTAGCAAAATCAAGCCCTGTTATTTCAGGTAACATAACATCTAAAATAATTAAATCATAATTAGAAGTTTTTAATAGATTTTTAGCTTCTATGACTGAGCTTGCCGTTGATACTAAAAACTCGTTTTTATTTAAAAACTGCTTTAAAAGTGCTAATATTCTGCTATCATCATCAACGATTAAAATATGTGCTTTGTATGTATACATGTATACTCTTTTAATTTGAAAAATTGGTGTCGTTGCTTGTTTATGTCCTTCCCGCCTGGCCTTGTTGCGTGGATCGGTAAAACCTACTATGTCACCTAGTTCGCTTGACCACGGGGGCCATAAAAACAATAAAAAATACTAATATTTTAGTATTTTTAACTGGATACCGTGGTCAAGCCACGGTATGATATTTTTGCTTTTTACTGGATTCCCGCCTACGCGGGAATGACATAAAACAATTCACGTAACCACGCTACTCGCAATGACAATTGACAATACTTTAATATAAATATAGGTTAATGACAATGATAAAACTAGAGCAAATTTTTTGGCATGTTTGGATTAATGGTGATTTAGTTCCTTATCAATTCGCAAGGATTCATGTTTTAACTCATAGCCTGCATTATTCAGGATCGGTATTTGAGGGTGAAAGAGCTTATAACGGCAAAGTTTTTAAGTTAAAAGAACATACGGAAAGATTGATAAAGTCAGCAGAAGCATTAGGTCTGAAAGTACCTTATAGTGTGGACGAGATAATAAAAGCTCATGAACTTGTAATAAAACAAAATAATATTAAGGATGCATATATAAGACCGCTTATTTGGTGCGGAGACGAATCGCTAAATATTACTAATCCTGATTTGTCTACTAATTTTTTGATTGCCGGTATTCCATCAATGCCAAGGTCTTTTGAGAAAGGTATAAATTTGCATGTAAGCCGCTGGCGTAAAGCAATACCTGATAGCACCCCGGTACAATCTAAATCCGCCGCTCAATATAATATGGCAATAACAAGTAAAAAAGAAGCTAAAGCTCTTGGCTATGATGATGCCTTATTACTTGATTATGAAGGATATATTGCTGAATGCACTACAACAAATATTTTCTTTGTTAAAGATAAAACATTATATACTCCAATTGCCGATAGATTTTTAAACGGTATAACAAGACATACTATTATTGAAATTGCAAAAGATTTAGGTCTAGAAGTAAAAGAAGAGCGTTTGAAATTAGAGCAAATAGAGAATTTTACCGGATGTTTTGTTACAGGCACGGCAATCGAGGTACAAAATATTGATTCTATAGATTTAGGCAATAAAAATATTACTTTCGATGATCATCAAATTGCAGATCGTTTGAAAAAAGAGTATGGGCGTATTGTTAGGGAGTAGGAAAAGCGTCATTGCGTGGCAGATTATGTCATTCCTACGCGGGAATGACATACAAATAGTAATAATATTTAAAATTCTATCAAAAAAACAATGAACAATATATTTAAAGGTTTAATTACCGCAGCTATAACACCTTTTAAAGATAATAAGTTAGACTTATATGCTTTAGAGAGAATTTTAAAACATCAAATAAAGCATGAAGTCGATGCAGTATTAATCGCAGGCTCAACCGGAGAAGGTAGTAGCTTAAGCTTTGAAGAATATAAGTTATTACTGCAAACTAGCGTAGAAATCGTTAATAAGCGTATTCCTATAATAAGCGGATGTTCATCAAATAATACTGCTTATGCAAGAGAGCTTGCAGCGGAATCTACAAAAATCAAGGTTGATGGTTTTATGGCTAGTCCGCCATCTTATGTAAAACCTACTCAAGAAGGGATTTATAAGCATTTTGAAGCATTACATGAAGCGTGTAATCTACCTATTATGTTATATTCAGCTCCAACTAGAAGCGGAGTAGATTTTTCTGATGAGACGATATTGAGGCTTAGCGAGCTACCGTGTATCTTAGCATTAAAAGATTGCGGCGTAGATTTAGAACGTCCATTGCGGATTAGAGCAATAGTTAAAAAGGATTTCAACATTTTAACCGGTAACGATGAAGTAGTCTTAGCTTTTAACGCACAAGGCGGGGTAGGGTGGACTTCCGTAGCTTCTAATATTGCTCCTGATATGTGTAAAGAGTTATTGGAGAAATGGAATAAGAATGACACTAAAGGAGCATTAGAAATCCATCAGAAATTACTGCCTTTATATAAAGCATTATTTGTAGAGTCTAATCCGATTCCGATAAAATATGCTGCATATTATTTAGGTTTATGTGAAAATGAAATTAGACTACCATTAACTGAAGCAAGCGATAGTGCTAAAAAACAAATTGAAAACATTATAACATCACTATCCATAAAATTATGACCGAGTATAAGAAAGTTATTGCACAAAATAAGAAAGCCCTTTTTAATTATGTTATTGAAGAAAGATTAGAAGCAGGTATTGTATTAAAGGGCAGTGAAGTACAGTCTCTGCGTCAAGGCAAAGCTTCTATAGAGGAAAGCCATGCGGCAGATACCGGGCATGAGGTATTTTTGTATAACTGCCATATTGCGGAATATGAGAAAGCGAATAGATTTAATCATTCTACTCGTAGACCTCGTAAATTATTGTTGCATACTAAAGAGATAAAGAAAATTATCGGTAGAATTAGAATAAAAGGCTATACGCTAGTAGCTCTTTCTATGTATTTTAATAAAAAAAATAAAGTTAAAGTTGAACTTGGTATTGCTAAAGGTAAGAAATTACATGATAAAAGAGAATCAATTAAAGAAAAAGATTGGAAAAGAGATCAGAGCAGATTAATAAGACAGAAATAAGCGTCATTGCGAGAAGGCGTTATTGCGTGGTTCAATTTCATCTCTGTCATCCCGTGGCTTGACCACGGGATCCGGTTAAAAATACTAAAATTATTAGTATTTTTTATTATTTTTGCTGGATTGCCACGTCGCTTCGCTCCTCGCAAGGCTTTGTTGCGTGGATATCGATGTCATTCCTGCTTTCGCAGGAATGACATAAAGAGCATTTACCGGTCCACGCAATAATGCCTCCTTGCAATGACGATTTCAAGCAAAAACAATCTAAAATTTTTAAAAAAGGTATTTATGCAGCATATTATAGGTAAAATATTGGTTATATTTGTAGTTGTTATAGGAGTTTTATTTGTTTTCAAAACAATGAAAACTTATTCTACAAATCCGGTTTCCGTTGAGGTTAAACAAAGCGAGGATGCAAGGAAATGTGAAGAGGAAAGAGTCCAAGAAATAATCAAAGATTATTTGCTTAAAACTCCGGAAATAATAATAGAATCAATAGAAGGCTTGCAAAAACGTAAGGTACAGGAAAATGAGACTAAAGTTAATAACTATCTAAAAGATAATAAGTTAGGTATTGAAGATAGCACAAGCTTTCCTATTGTAGGAAATAAAGACGGTGATATAACAATAATTGCTTTTTATGATTACAATTGTTCTTATTGTAAAAAAGGCGATGTTTCTATAAATGAATTATTGCAAAACGATCCAAAAGTTAAAGTTATATTACGACCGCTACCTATCCTTGGAGATGCTTCCGAATATCTGGCAAGAATAGTTTTAGCCGTTTATAAGGTTAATCCAAGTAAATTTAAAGCTGTTCATGATGAACTAATAAAAATAAGAGATGTTTCTAAGGAATCTATAAAAGAATTATTAACCGAGAATGGCTTAAATGCTATGGAAATTGAAGAAACTGCCGATAGCAATGAGATTAAAGATTTAATTACTCAAAATATGAAAATAGCTAGAAGCCTTAGAATCCAAGGAGTACCTGCGTATATAATTGATTCAAAATTAATACCCGGGTTAATAGATTTCCCACAGTTACTAAATATAGTTAAAGAAATTAGGGATACTCGGTGAATTTCAAAAATTGGCGGTGTCGTCTAGCAAGATCTGCGGTGCTCACGTATTAAGTATACGCTCCGCTCCTCGCCTTGCAGACTCCTTGCTCTTTTTGAAATTGACCGTTGTGTCCGTGAGCGTTCTCAGTTTTTCAGCTTTTTAATATTATTAATATGCGTGGCTCAAAAAACGCATTTGGTGTCATACCGTGGCTTGACCTATAGTACTGGACATTTTTCGTTCCATGTCATTCCCGCGTAGGTGGGAATCCAGTAAAGTAAAGCTTTTTTAATATGGATCCCCGCTTTTGCGGGTATGACATCGAGATTTTTTTAAAAAATGTCCGGTAGTACTATAACCTTAACCACGGGGTCCATAAAAACAATAAAAAATACTAATAATTTTAGTATTTTAACTGGATCCCGTGGCTTGACCACGGGATGACAGAGGTAAAACTGATCCACGAAACAACACTCGTAGGCGGGAAGAAAGTAAAAACCTACAAAAATTTGTTTTTTTAGGTTTATTTTGTCAATATTAAGACTATTTTTCTAGATTCCTGCTTTCGCAGGAATGACATTGTACGGGTTTTTTGAGCCATGCAACAACACTGGACAAGCCACGGTATGACACCGAGCAATTATTTAGCCTTTATTCAGTAAATCTAACATAGTTTTACCGATATCGGCAGGGGATCTAGTGATAGTTATGCCGGCACTTTGTAGAGCTTCAAGCTTATCTTCGGCACTTCCTTTTCCTCCGGCAATAATAGCACCGGCATGCCCCATTCTTTTACCGGGAGGTGCTGTAATACCTGCAATAAAGCTAACAATAGGCTTCTTGATTTTTGATTGCTTGATAAACTCGGCTGCATCTTCTTCTGCATTACCGCCAATTTCACCAATAATAATAATTGCTTTTGTTTCATCATCTTTCAAAAACATATCAATACAATCAACAAAATTAGTGCCGTTAACAGGATCGCCGCCTATACCAACACATGTAGATTGGCCAAGCCCTACGGCTGTTGTCTGTGCTACTGCTTCATAAGTTAGAGTACCTGATCTTGAAACAATACCTATAGTTCCTCTTTTATGAATATGCCCAGGCATAATACCGATTTTACATTCACCCGGTGTGATAACTCCAGGGCAGTTAGGACCGATTAATCTAGTTTTAGAGCCGACTAAAGCACGTTTTACTTTCACCATATCAAGTACCGGAATTCCTTCCGTTATACATACTACTACTTCGATTTCGGCATCGATTGCTTCTAATATCGAATCAGCGGCAAAGCCGGGCGGAACATATATAACGCTTGCATTTGCACCGGTTTTTGCTTTTGCTTCATGTACGGTATTATATACAGGTAAATCAAGGTGAGTATGACCGCCTTTGCCTGGTGTAACACCGCCAACCATGTTAGTGCCGTAAGCTATCGCTTGTTCAGAGTGAAAAGTTCCTTGTGAACCAGTAAAGCCCTGACAGATAACTTTTGTTTTTTTATTTATTAATATTGCCATGTTAAATAATTTGTTTTATATGTATTATGTTTTTATTTTGTATAATCGTCATTGCGAGCAGGTATTATTATGTCATTCCCGCGAAAGCGGGAATCCAGCATAAAGCGAGATAAATCGAGCTTTATATATTTGTATTTTTTATTACTGGATCCCGTGGACAAGCCACGGGATGACACCTAATTTATAGCCTCGACTATCTTGCTTGCAGCATCTGCTAAATCATGGGCCGGTATTATTTCTAAACCGGAATTTGATAAAATTTCTTTCCCTTTTTCAACGTTTGTACCGGCTAAACGAACCACTAACGGTACTTTTATACCTATGTCTTTTGCTGCTGCAATAATCCCTTCCGCTATAATATCACAACGCATGATACCGCCGAAAATATTAACTAGAATCCCTTGTACTTCTTTATCGGATAAAATTATTTTTAAAGCTTCTTTTACACGCTCACGATCAGCCCCGCCGCCGACATCCAAGAAATTAGCAGGCGAAGCACCGTAAAGTTTAATAATATCCATAGTAGCCATGGCAAGACCGGCACCGTTAACCATACAGCCGATATTACCGTCCATTTTTACATAGCTAAGTCCTGCATTTGCGGCTCTAGTTTCTAAAGGATCTTCCTCATCGTGATCACGCATTGCCGTAATATTCGGATGCTTAAATAAGCCATTATTGTCAAAAGTAATTTTTGCATCTAAAGCTAATAAGTTTCCGTCGCTATTTACAATTAACGGGTTGATTTCAATTTGTGCTGCATCGGTTTCAATAAAAGCATTATAGACTGATTTTATTATTTCTTTCATCTGTTTTGCTTGGTTATCCTTAAAGCCTAACTCATAAGCTATGCCTCGCATATGAAAATCTTGTAAACCGGTTGCAGGATCAACGGAAAATTTAACAATTTTTTCCGGAGTTTTTTCTGCTACTTCTTCAATATCAACTCCTCCTTCGGTAGAAGCTATGAAAGTAATACAGCTAGCTGATCTATCAAATACGATACTGAAATAATATTCTTTTAAAATATCACAACCTGATTCAATATAAAGACGGTTTACTTTTTGTCCTTGAGGTCCTGTTTGATGCGTTACTAAATTAATCCCAAACATGTCATGGGCCACTTTCTTAGCTTCTTCTTTACTCTTTACAACTTTAACACCGCCTGCTTTACCTCTACCACCGGCATGTATTTGTGCTTTAACCACATATACTTCCGTATTTAACTTATCTATGGTTTCATTAATCTTTTCGGTTTTCGTAACAACTAGTCCAGTGGAAGTAGGTACGCCGTGTTTTCTTAAAATCTCTTTTGCTTGATATTCATGAATATTCATTTTAAATAATTTATTTAAATAATTAAAGCACAGTATAATAATTAATCTTTAAACTGTAAAGTAGAGAGTTTTTTATCTAAGCGGTATTACAGAATAAAGGTTGATGTCACCGTCATTGCGAGGAAAAACTGTAAGTTTTGACGAAGCAATCCAGTAAAAATGCTAATTTACAGCATCTTTTATTATTTTTGCTGGATTGCCACGTCGCTTCGCTCCTCGCAATGACGATCAAGCTCTTCCGGAATGCTATCTAAACTAAGATTTTCTTCTATCACTGCTATAGCAATAGCTTCATCTACATCAATCGGTCCATTTTCGTTTTTATGTTTACCTTTTCCAAAAAAATCTAAAATATTTTTACTCATTCCACATTCTCTTAAGTACGTTATCTTTCCTAATAAAGTGGTGATATAACGCAGCTAGTATATGCAAAATAATTAAAGCAGTAAATAACAAAGCAGCCTTTTTATGGATTTTTTTAAAGATTTTAGCAAATTGTAAATCTTGAGCAAAAGAATTTATAGTAAACAAACCATAAAAATCAATATGGTGGTTTGATAAAATAGTCATTAGAAAGCCGCTTATCGGCATTAATAACATTAAAAGATATAGCAAATTTATATTAATATTAGCGGCTTTTTTCTGCCAATTTGGTAAATCAGTTGGTAATAAAACATTAGCATTATAGAACTTCCATAAAAGCCTTATTATTACTAAAGATAAAACAACTATACCGGTTGCTTCATGTATCCCGTATAATTGCCATTTTAGAGGCGGTTCTATATAATTATCCATTAAGAAACCAACAACGAGCATTACTATAACTATAATGCTCATGATCCAGTGGAAAAATTTTGCAATTAAGCCGTAAGAATTTTCAGTATTTGTAAGTAGCATGATAGTACTCCAATAAATTATTCTGAACCTAATATCATTCCCGCTCTTTTATGTCATTCCCGCATACGCGGGAATGACATAAAAGAGCCATGTAGGCAACGCTTATGACTGCTTGCAATGACGCAAGGATTCTAATTCCCAACTGCCTTATCTATAATCTTTTCTGCTTCTGTACCGCTAATTTTTTCTTTATCATTCAGAATGAGATTAGCATTCTTTAAGTCATCTCCTATTGCTTCCGCTCTTCCTTTTAAAATCTTAGCTAAAAACTGCTCAGCAAGAGCATAATATGAGATTCTGTTACTTGGTTTTGCAAAGCCATGTCCTTCATCTTTGTAAAGTGCATAAACTACCGGTATGTGCTTTGCTTTCATGCTATTTACAATCTGTTCTGATTCTGCCTGTACGACCCTCACATCGTGAGCACCTTGTGCTATAAATAAAGGCTTTTTGATATTATCAACAAAATTAATCGGTGATTTTTGTCTTAAAAACTCTTTTTCTTCTTCAGTATCCCAAGGCCCTATACGTGTTTTATATATACTTAACAATGGTGTCATATAAGGAGCTTTAGATTGCACATGAGTTAATAAATTAGACATACCGACAACGTCAACACCGCAAGCAAATATGTCAGGGGTCATGGTAAGACCGACAAGTGTAGCATAACCGCCATAACTTCCGCCCATAATACAAACTTTGTCAGAATCAACTATATTATTCTTAATAGCCCAGTTAACACCGTCAATTAAATCGGTGTGCATTTTACCAGCATATTCTAAATTACCGGCGTTTAAGAAATCTTTCCCAAAACCGGTAGAACCACGGTAATTTATACTTAAAACTGCGTAACCACGATTTGCAAGCCATTGATGCTCAGGATTGTATCCCCAGCTATCACGAACCCACGGTCCGCCGTGGACATTTAAAATTAGCGGTACTTTTTTATCAGGAATATTATTTTCATCAAGCTTTACATCATTTGGAAAAGTGATATAGCTAACTAAATCAAGCCCGTCACGTGACTTGATAATTACCGGTATCATCTTAGCAAGATTATATTGCTCAAGTTCTTTGCGATTAGTAAATAAAAACTCAGCTTTTTTATTTGCCCTATCATATTTATAATATTTCACCGGTGCATTATCAGCCATATAAGCAACGATCCAAATTTTATCGTCTAGCGTCCTACTATTAATAATTAAATCACCGCGATCGAGAGCTTGTAAATATTTAATATCATCTTCAATATCTTTATCTAATATCTTGTATGAAACTCTATCATAATCTATAGATACTGCTTGCGGAGTTTGCTTTGTGGGATGAACTGTAAATAAGCCGATATCGGCTTTTGAATCTTCATCTAATATTTCTTCGCTGCCTGTAGCGAGTGTTATCGCCTTAAGGGCTGAAGTATTGCGGTTACGCCCCTCAAGCATATAAAGAATTTCGCCGCTAGCATCAAAACCGAGTATAGAAGTATTGAAAGAATCTTCCATTGAGATTTTAGTATATAATTTAGGTTCGCCGTCTCTTAATTCATAATATTCAACAGCTCCGTCTTTATCTAGTAAACTACCGAATCTTAAATTTAAATTTTCATCGGTTACATAATCAGTAAATCTATCATTTTTATAAATTAATTCTTTTTCTAGAGTATCTAGATTTAACTTATAAATATCGAAATATTCAGGATTACGCTCATTTAGATATATTAATATCTCATTTGGCTTTTTATAACTCACTCCGGCTATACCAGCTTTAACACCTCTTTCAGGAGTAAGTAATTTTGTCTCTTTTGTCGCTATGTTATAGCTATAAATTCGGTCATTTTCATCACCGTTAAAATCTTGGGTATATAAAATATTTTTATTATTATAAGCTTTAGCATAAGACCAAATACCACGTCCTTTGTCATGGGTTATGGCTTCTGCTTTACTAATATCATCTGAGGGAGCTAGCCAGATATTTAATACACCGTCTTTCGGTGCAATATATAGAATATATTTGCCGTCGTGGGTTAGAGAAACCCTTGCTTTATCAGGGTTACCGAATAAAACTTTTCTTGGGATTATTTGATTGTTATCCGTTATCGTTTGCTTTTGAAACATAAAAATACCGACACTTATTATTAATATAGTGCCTATAATATAGAAAATTTTACTCATTACTAATGGTTTGTTATAAATTGTCATTCCGCGACTTGAACGCGGAATCTATAAATATTTACTGCTGAAAATTACTTTTATGGATCCCGTGGAGGGGCCACGGGATGACAAAAACTATACTCTCTCAATATTGCTTAAAAACCAATCAACTTCTTTGGTATTAGCATTACGTTTAAATGTCCATTCTTCTTTTAAATCTTCAATTTTGTCAACTACATTTTTACCTTGAAATAGTAATTTAATAAATATGTTATTACCGAACATGTAAATTTCTGAATATTTTGCACTTAAAGCCGATGAGTCAAAAAAATCACCATAGGACGGTGTTATTTTTTCAAATTCTTCCAAGTATCTTTTATCTATCAGTTCAGATAATTCTTTAGCATCTTTTTTATAAGCAGCTTCTATAATCATTTGAAAAGCAGTTTTAGCATTATTTATAAATTTAACCGGGTCAAAGGAATAAAGGCGTTTATGTACTTGTTCCATTCCATCTACGACCGCAGTTATATTATGTTCCACTATTATATCTTTAAAAGCTTTAATATCTTGGGCTGTTGGAATATTTTTTTCTTCTTTATTAGATTTGACTGTACTGTAAGTTACGTCCTTAATAACCGGTTCGCCAAAATAAGATTTTTGCTTTGTCTGTTCCTCTTCTGAAGTAGAACCGAGAGTCGTAATTAATTTGTTAATAATGTAAAAGGCAATAACGGCAAAAATTAATAACTCTATTATTTGAGGAGACATTTTCTATTTATTTTTATTAAAAGATTATTCTTATATCTTAATATAAAAAAATAATCTTTTAAAGTTATTTAATAAAAATAATGATTTATTTTTATTTGAGTTATACTTAAAGTTTAAAAAAATATTAAAAGATAACTAAAATATCTTGATTATTCAATTATTATGATATTATTATTTTGTAAATGATGTTTAAACTCCATCATTGCAAAACATTTATAGCCTTTAGTCCATTTATGCTAGGGGGCTGTTGTACTAAAGCTTAATTTTTAAGCGTTTTTAGTATAACGGATAATTATTGTTTTCAATGATTGAGTTTATCCCCTAGCACCTATATATTTTTTAGCAACTCTTCCACTTTTATAGCATTATCAAATCCGTGATCGTAATGAAATCTTATATCAGGCGAGAATTTCATATTTATTTTATTAGTAATAAAATTTCTGATAGCATTTTTAGAATTATTTAAGGCATCCATAATTTCATCTATTGTTAGTTTAGTATTAAAAGGCAAGAAATAACAATTAGCTATTTTTAGGTCGGCAGTAACTATAACTTTCGTAATAGTGAGAGGACAATCAAAAAGTCTGCTATCCAGCATTTTACCACGTCTTAGAATTTCGATTAATGCTTCATTTATAATGCTTGCTAATTTTTGTTGTCTATGAGAATTAGTTTTGGTTAATTTTTTCATGAGTTAAAATATATACAATTCTAGAGCATAATAGCATGCTTTTGCCAAACAACCAATACCTAAAAATTTTAGAAATTTTGTTTTAAAAAAACCGGAAAATAAGGAAATAAAGCATCCCCAAAAAGGAAAGGCCATTAAGAAAATTATAAATATCTCATATTTATAATATAATTTTGTTAAATTTTTATGTCTTAAGATACTTTGTTCGCTTTTGGAAGCATAAAAGATATTTAAAACTATTCTTCCAAAAATATAATTGACTGCATTACCGCTAAGAGAAGCACAAATAGCCACTAGCAGTATTATTAAACTATTATAACCCCCAAACATTTTCATAGAATGAAATATTAATTCATTCTGAAAACCGATAACAAGATTTGAGACAAAACTATCAACGAATAATAAACTATATGCTTCAAATTGATTCATAAATGTAATATATTGAATTTTGATTATGTATGTTGTATTGCTCGATCCTTTTGTCACCCCGTGGCTTGACCACGGGGTCCAGAAAAAAATAAAAAAGACTGGATACCGTGGTCAAGCCACGGTATGACAAAATAGAACCATACCACAACCCCTACCATCTAACACCAAAATAAAGTAACCGGCAATGAAAAAGCAAATTATTTATCCTGATTTTATAGCACGAATTTTTTCTACGGCACTTGATTTATCATTATTTGCCTTTATAGCAATCCCAATATCACAATTTTGTTCTTTTAATTTATTATGGTTGTTCTTTAATGATTATTTCCTTAGTAATAACATTAATCTTCATAATTCCAATGAAATGTTTAACTCTGTTATGAGTCAGGAATTTTATGAATATCTTAAAGCAGGGAATTTTAATAAATATATTTTGTTTAATATTTCAATTTTTGCTACTAATATATTAGTAATAGGCTCATATTTCGTAACGCTTTGGTATTATAAAGGTGCAACGCTTAGTAAAATGTTCCTACGTATGAAAGTCGTAGATGCCGTAACATTAAATCGTCCGACTTTAAAGCAGTTAATTAAAAGATTTTTAGGGTATATGACTTTTCCTATCGGTATTTTTTTCATACTTTTTTCTTCTAAAAAACAAGCATTACATGATAAAATAGCCGGAACCGTCGTAATCAAATCTTAATATATGAACAACAACACAAATGATATAGATCAGCTAATTTATCTTTTTTCAAAATTACCTGGGCTTGGTAGTAGGTCGGCAAGACGTATAGTGCTTTATCTACTACAAGACAAAGATGTTAGGTTAAAAAGCCTGATTAATAACCTTGTAGAGATATATAAGAAAATAGTAAAATGCGAGATTTGCGGTAATATGGATACGGAAAATATTTGCAGTATTTGTTCTTCTGAATATAGAGATAAATCGGTTATTGCTGTTGTTGAAACCGTAGCTGAACTATGGGCAATGGAGCGTAGCGGTAATTTTAAAGGTTTATATCACGTACTAGGTCATAATTTATCGGCAGCTAGTAGGCAAAATCCTAGCATACTTCGGTTACCTGAACTACTTAAAAGATGTTTTGCAGAAAATATTAAAGAAGTTATTATTGCTACTAATTCTACTTTAGAAGGTCAAACTACTGCGTATTTTATTACTGAATATTTAAAAGAACATCCTGCCAAAATTTCTCGCCTAGCTAGCGGTATACCTATCGGAGGTGAACTTGATTATTTAGATGAGGGTACCTTATCTGCTGCTATTAACCTACGCCAACCTTTTGAGTAAAATATTATTGCTTTTACCTATCTAATTACTTAATAAAAATTAATTATTTCTTGACCTAGTTATTAATTAATACTAATAATTAACAGTGCCATAGTTCAATGGTTGAACTTTTTATTAAAAAAATATGAGGTAAATATTATGCCAAATGATAATAATAACGGTATCAGTAACACAAATAGCCCAAACGGTAAATATGGCTCCAAGACCGGAAGGAGTAAAACCTAACTGTGTAGTTATTACTTATTCTGTAAGTGATAATATTAATTCCACTCTTGAAGCCTTACAAGCACGAGGTGCAAGTGTTCATTACATAACTGATAAGGATGGAACGCAATATCAATATCATAACGATTTAATAGATCAAGCTTTTTATGCGGGCAAGAGTAGTTGGAAAGGAGAAGTAGGTGTTAATAAGTTTGGTATTGGGAATATGCTTATTAATGATGCAAAAAACGATTTTTCTAAAGAGCAAATAGGGAAATTAAAAAGCTTTCTTGCAGATATAGCAACAAGATATCCGAATTTAGATTTAAAGCATGATTTAGTCGGTCTTGGTGAAGTAACTGTAAACCGTGAAGAAAATGCTCATATAGCTCCTGGATCAAAATTTCCTTGGAAAGAATTAGCTGAAGCTGGTTTTGGTAGATATTTTGAGACTACGCAAGATCAAAAGAGTAAAGTATTATTAAGTCCTGATAGTACTGGAGAACAAGTTGATACTTTACAAACAAAGTTAAAAGCATATGGTTATGGAGTAGAATCTACAAGTACTTTTGATCAAATTACTCAACAAGCCGTCAGAGTATTTAATGATCGTTACGATACTGGTTTACCGAATGAAGAGCCGCCTGTAACTTGGACTGAAGCAAGTGAATATGAATTATCAAAATTATTAGGGGAAGAACTAGTTGGGGATATAATATAATTAAATATTATATCTTAATAATCATTCGCCAAATTGCTCTTTAATATTGAATTATTAAAGAGCAATTAAAGTTATAACAAATCTTGGTGAAATTCTAGATGATGTTCACCGGCGAATTTTATCACATCATTATGATTCCCTTGATGATCAAAATTTATCAGTAATTCACCTTGTTCGTTTGAATGTAATATATTTGTAAATAAACGCTGGTCACCGTCAATTTTAATTTCAACTGCTTTTTTACCGATAAATTTAACGCCGTTCTTACCTTGTGGGTTATGTATTATACCTTTCGTTAAGGCATCTATAAATTTATTATATTGATTCTTATCTAATTTTTCTTGTAATTTTTCACTAATTCTTCCATAACATTCAAGTCCTTGATATTTGCCTAAAGGAGTAGTGTTATTACTTGTAATTTTTCCTTCTTTATTAACTTTCCAACTGCTATAACTAGGAATAACCTGCCCGATAGTATAAAGTAAATGTGCATTTTTTATTGATTGATAATATTCATGAATTTCTATAGGATTTTGATTTTCATACTGCTCTAGCTCTTCTTTAAGTGATAATAAGCCAATATATTCCTGTATCTTTTCTTGAGCATTAGCTAGCCTTGCAGCTGTGAGTCCATTTTCAATGGCTTCCTGATTTTTATTATCATATTGTAAAATTTCCTCAACTTTATTTAAAGCTAAGTCGTATTTCTTAATTGCGATTAAACAAGTGATAATCTTATTAATTTTTTCTATAGCTTGTGCTTGTGAAAAATTAAGGTTGCTAACAAGAGCTTCTATATGAATTTGGTTAATATATTCTTCAGGATTTAATAAAAATTCTATTTCCTGAAAGATATTACTGAGATATGGAGTTATTTTATTTTTAGGTATTTTTTGTATAAATTGTTTAGCTAATTCATATTGTTTGGTATATAAGGCTGTTGTAGATAGTAATATAGAACTACCAATAGAGTCGCTAATTTCGATTAACTCATCCTTTAGGTTTTCTTCATTCAAAATTTTCTCAGAGGCAGAATATTTATTGTATTTGGCAATATATTGAAAACATCGAAACTGTTCTTTACTATCTTTAGATAAATTGTCTTGGTTAATTAGATTTAATTTAGTTTCAGCAATTTCAGCTAAATTAAAACTCATTTCTGTCAAAATTTTTATATCTTTGGGAGCATTTGTTATTAAATTTTTTGCTTCTGTTCCTCTTCCGTTAAGTAAATAAATATTAAATAAGCTATAAATTGAATCGCTATCGTTTGGTCGATCCTTTAAAATGCGTAATAATTGCTCTTCGGCTAATGACAATTTTCCTGTATTATTATAGGCTGCCGATAGATTATAACGGCAAAAATAGATGACTTTACTTTCCTTTTGTTGCTCATTGTTTACTAGCTTTGCTAGTCGTGGTTCAAGTAATGTTATTATTTCATCATATTTTTTGGTAGTAAGCAATATTTCAGAAAAAGGGCTTAAAATAGCAAAATCTTCTATATTTGCTAATTGTTTAATAATATCAGGTTGAAATTCAGGTTTTACAATTTAGATATTTTTGATACCATTCTCCTATAGTTTTAAGTAAATTTAAAACTATAGGTGCTGATTTAAGTGTATCTGTAGCTACTTCTTCCATTAATGAAATATTCTTTTCTATTACGGCTAAACGAAAAATATTTTCCTTAGCGATAAATTTATTGATAATTTTAGCAATAGGGTTAGAAGAATTAGAGCTAGGTTTGTATTCAAAAAATATTTCTACTTTAGAATTTTTATTAATTAAAGAATTATATTCACTAATCTCATAATCTTTAAATAACTCATGATTTTTAAGTTCTTCGTAACTGTAATTTTTTAATACACATTCCAATAGCTTTTTTTGGGTTTTTATTTCTTTTATCCTCTTAATTGCTAAATTAGCAAATTCTGAAGCTAATTTTGAGTTTTTTATTTCTTCAATAGTTTTTAAATAATCTTTTTTTATGTCAAAACTTCTAACTATTGTTGAGTATAATTCTATAGCTGTATTTAAGGTAATATTGCGAGTTTCAAGCGGTAACCATAAAATATGGTTATTTTCAGAAAAGTTAATAGAAGACTTTTTTGATTTCATATATAATGCCTAGTTATTTTTAACAAGGCATCATACATTAATTTAATTCTTAGTCAAAAAATTATTAATATTTTTTAATAATTATCCACCGAATTGCTCTTTAATAATTCTATCTTCCAGCGTATGGTTTTTATTAAAAAGCAGTTTGATAGGTTTATCCTTAGTAGATTTAACGGTAACATTCGTGATATTATTAAACTCCTGAAAGTCGGCAGTAGCATTTACCGGTCGTTTATTTGTATTAAGTATTTCAAATTTAATTGTAGCAGATGAAAGTAGTAAAGCACCGTGCCATCTACGAGGTCTAAAAGAGCAGATAGGGGTTAGGCATAGCATATTTGATTCAAGCGGTAAAATAGGACCGCCGGCAGATAAATTGTAAGCACTACTTCCGGCAGGCGTTGCAACTAAAGCTCCGTCTGCTACTAATTCGCTCATCCTCTCTATTCCGTTTACGTCTATTCTAAATTTAGCAGCTTGATTAGTTTTACGAAATATCGATACTTCGTTAATAGCAAGTGCGGTATATATTTGACCGCTTATATCTTCAGCTTGCATAAGAAGAGGATTTAGAATAGAAACTGTACTTTCATGTATATTTTGTAATAAATTCTTGATATCTAAAGGATTCATTAAAAAGCCGAGACTTCCTAAATTAACCCCATAAAAAGGGATATTAAGATTCATATAGCGGTGAATATTATGTAGTAATTCTCCATCGCCGCCTATTACGATAATTGCTTCTGCTTCCTCTATTTTACAATAATTATAGAGTTTTTTTATTTCCTCTATAATAGCTAGATGTTTGGAATTTTGGTTATAAATCAATGCTATTTTATTTATATTCATTATATGAATTTCTTTTTTAATGTATAGACGCTTAACTAATAATAAGTTATAAGAATAAAGTAATAAAATAAATATTAAGTTAAATTATGTCATCATTCAACATCAAAAATCATAAAAATGATCTGCTATTTGTACCGCTAGGAGGATCTAATGAAATAGGTATGAATCTTAATCTTTACCATTATAAAGGTAAATGGTTAATGATTGATTGCGGTAGCGGTTTTGCCGATGACTACTTACCTGGTGTTGATATGATAATTGCCGATAGTAGCTTTATAGAGAAATATAAAAAAGATATAGTAGGTCTGATTTTAACTCATGCTCACGAGGATCATTTAGGCGGTGTCCAATATTTATGGAATAGCCTTAAATGTCCTATTTATACTACTACTTTCACAGCAAATTTTTTAAAAATTCGTTTAAATGAATATGATTTTGCTAAAAATATAAAAATTCATGAAGTAAAACCGGGTAGTAAAATAAATCTAGAGCCTTTTTCTTTAGAAATGGTGCCGCTCACTCACTCGGCTCCTGAAATGCAAGCAATTATGATCCGTACGGATGCAGGTAATATTTTACATACGGGAGATTGGAAATTTGATAATGATCCGGTACTTGGGAAAAAAGCCGATGAGGAGCTTCTAAAGTCTTATGGAGATGAAGGGGTTCTTGCACTTGTTTGTGATTCAACTAACGTATTTAATAAAGGAAGCTCAGGTTCTGAGGGAGATGTTAGAAAAAGTTTAGTAGATATCATAGCCGGCTGCCCTCAAATGGTAGTAGTTTCAACCTTTGCATCTAATTTAGCACGGCTTGATACAATAATTCATGCTGCAGGGCTGGCCGGTAGAAAAGTAGTTTTAACCGGTAGAAGTTTGCATCGTATGATGCTTGCTGCTCAAGAAAGCGGCTATTTCAAAGATATTGCTCCTCTAATTAGTGAACGTGACGTTAGTAGATTTAGAAGAGAAGAATTATTAGTAATTGCTACCGGTTGTCAAGGCGAACCTATGGCAGCAACCGCAAAATTGGCTAGTAATTCTCACCAATCTATAAAGCTTGCTCCTAAGGATACAATGATTTTTTCTTCAAAAATTATTCCGGGTAATGAAAAGAAAATATTCAGGCTATTTAATATATTTGTTAAAGCTGGTGTAGAAGTTATTACTGAACGTGATCATTTTGTACATGTTTCAGGACATCCATCGATTGACGAGCTGCAAAAAATGTATTCTCTAATTAGACCGAATATTTGTATACCTGTTCACGGTGAGCCTGTACATATTCATGAACATGCTAAGCTTGCTAAGAAAAACGGCATAAAACAGGCAGTAGAGGTTGAAAACGGTAGTGTAGTGGTGCTTGAACCTAATAATGCGAAAGTAATTTCAAAGGTAGAAAACGGCTATTTAGCTGTAGACGGTAATTATTTACTCCCTGTAGAATCTCCGATTTTCAAAGCTAGAAGACGTATGCGTGAGTCGGGTATCGTGGTAGCGTCAGTAGTAATTAATAAAAAAGGGCTGCTTGCTGCAAACCCAATTCTGTCTATGCCGGGGCTGCTTGATCCGAAAGAGGATATGGCATTAGTTAACCTCATTAAAAATGATATTAAAGAACTTGTTACCATTCAAAATAAACAGGCTAAAAAAGCATTGTCGGATGAACAAGTAATCGAAGCAATAAAAGGAGCAATCCGCAAAACTTTAAAACAGGAAATAAATAAATCCCCTGTAATAATAGTAAATCTTGAGAAAGCTGTGGATTAGAGGAGTTGTTATTGTGAGTATGGATTGTTTTGTGGCTTGAGAAGCCCACACGATGTCATTCCCGCGGAAGCGGAAATCCAGAAAAAAAAGTATAAATACAGAAAATTTTTGAAATTAAAAGCTCGATTTATCTCGCTTTACGCTGAATTCCCGCTTCCGCGGGAATGACATAAACAAGTCATGCAATAATACCTACAAGCCTGCAAGTGACAAAGAAAAAATAAAATGAATAAATTTAAAAATATTGCGGTTTATGGAGGAGGGAGTTTTGATACTAGTCTTGCTTCTTTAGCAGCACAAAACTGTAATAACGTTACTTTATTTTTACGTGACGAGGAAATAGCAAAAGAAATTTTACATAAAAAAACTAACATAAAATATTTAGGGGATATTAAATTACCTGCTCATTTACGGGCTACTACAAACTTAGATATAATTAAGGATTTTGAACTAATTATTATTGCAGTGCCGTCTTACGCTTTTGATGACTCAATAAAATTATTAAAAACTCATGGCATTTCTAAAGACAATACTCTTCTAATCGCAACAAAAGGCTTTGCTCGTACCCCTACCGAATTATTTTCAGATAGGTTAAAAACTCTATTACCGCATAGCACTACAGCGTTTTTTGCAGGTCCGAATCTAGCGAAAGAACTAGCTAAAAATTTACCGGCTTCAGCAAGTATTGCAAGTTTAGATATAGCAAATAAGATAGCCTATAATCTAGGTTCAAAAAATTTTACTACTAATGTGACAAGCGATATTGTGACCTTACAAGTAGCAGGAGCGTTGAAAAATATTTTTGCTATTAAAAGCGGGATTGATTTAGCAAGAGAGCAGGGCGAAAATGCAAGAGCAACGCTTATAGTAGCTGCCTTAAAAGAAATTGCTATTTTATCGAAAGCTTTAGGTGGTATGCAAGAGAGAGCAGATATATTAGACTTATTGGATAACGCAGCTATTAAGGACGAATTTGTAGGAGACACTTCACCTCGCACCGCAGCGTACACTTTAGTACGTGGGGATGCGAGTCTAGGCTCGACGCACAAATTACCCTTAGAAGCAAGTTATGCAACAAGTCTATTATTAGAGGCGGGAGTAATAGGCGATTTAGTCCTTACTTGCTATTCTTTAGGCTCACGCAATACAAAATTCGGTTATGAGCTTGGAATTAGTAGCGATAAAAAAATTTTTTTACGGGAATATAAAGAGTTAGTAGAGGGAAGAGAAGCATTAAAATTAGTTTTGGATTTGATGAAAAAATATAATTTCCGAAGTGGCTAACTATGTCATTCCTGCGTAGGTGTGGCGTTGTTGCATGAAACGAAAAACCTACTCTATGTCATTCCCGCGTAGGCGGGAATCCAGAAAAATAACTTCAAATATTTAAAAAATAAACCTAAAAAAACAAGTTTTTTATAGGTTTTACTGGATTCCCGCCTACGCGGGAATGACATAAAATGACCCATGCAATAATGTTTCCTTGCAATGACGGAAAACCGGTCCATGCAACAATGACAGTACTACAGCACTCTCTTCATCTGTTCCTGCTCTAATTTGTCTTCTTTATCTAGTTTATTTAAAAATTCTTTATAAAAACCGTTTGTTATATATACAAGTTCCATTTCGGTATTTAATTCAGAAGATTCAAGTATGATTAAACATTCAACATCCTTGAAAGTAACTACTTTATCATTTTCTTCTTCTAAACTATATTTATCTTTTAAAATGTTATAAAACTCTTCAAACTTATTTTTATCTATAGTTAAGATAACGGCTTCTATTATATTAAAATCATTACATATTACTAAAGCTTTAGATATAGCTTTTTCATTTGGTTCTATATAATAATTATATCCTTGCCAATAATTAAGGTTCTTTATTGATGATTTTGTATTTTTTTGTTAAATCTATATTGGTAGTTTTATTTAATTCAAGACCAAGCGGCATAGGATTAGAATAGGTATTTAAACAAAAAATATAATTAATAAGGGTAATAGATTTTGCATAAATATATAATATTAAACAACAAATCTTAAATACCATAATATTTATTATATTTCAATTAAAAGTTAATAAAATAAAAATCTTTACAAAATTTAGTGAAAAAAAATAAAACCTCATATATTATAAGTAATTATATCTTTAGCTCATTACATGATAATCTTTAGTATAGTTTTTTTTAAAACCGTTTCGGTATTATTAAGTGTAGTAATAGGATTCTTAGCAGGTAAATATTCAAATGTTGAAAGAGATAGTATCTCTTCTTTACTATTCTATTTTATATCACCTATAGTATTTTTTACGATACCTGCTAGTACAACCTTAACACTTTCGGCATTAAGCGTTACGGTCGTAACATTTGTAATTGCAACACTCTTATCGCTTTTTTCTTATTATTTTTTTGGTAAATTTTGGCAAGATCATACACGTAATATTATAGCTTTGTCTGCAGGTACGGCAAATGGCGGATATTTTATGTTGCCTATAGCTGCAGCACTTTTCGATGATTATACATTAAGTATTTACATGATGGCTGTTATAGGAGTTAATATTTATGAATGTTCCGTTGGCTTTTATATTTGTATGCGAAGTTTTGCAAATACCACCGATAGTATATTAAAAGTAGTAAAATTACCGATTTTAAATGCTTTTTTCTTGGGATGTTTATTTAGTTTTTGTGGTTTTACTTTACCGGATTTTTTAGATGATTTTATATATAATATGAAAGGTTCTTTTTCGATACTCGGTATGGTGATGGTGGGTCTTGCTCTCTCATCTCTACAAAAATTTGAAGTCGATATAAAATTTACTCTTGCTACGTTTGCTGCTAAATTTTTATTCTATCCTTTGGGAGTAGGGTTATTTATCATGTTTGATCATTTTGTAACAAAATGGTATAACAATGATTACTATAATGCTCTAAAACTACTTTCTACGTCACCACTCGCAGCAAATACTATAGTTATAGCGAATTTACAGAAATTTTATCCTGAGAAAGTTGCAGCTACCGTGTTTTTATCTTTGCTTTTTGTAGTTATATATATGCCGACAATGGTCAGTATATTTTTAAGTGACTTAAATTAATAACATGATGACAATGATTTTTTTAAAATTTATTCTAAATTGGTATTAATAGGTTCATATGAAAATTAATTCAATAAAAATTGGTCCCTATATTAATTTATTACCTCTTCAATATATACCGAAACATAAAATTTCTTATGTGGAATTCGGTGATCCTAAAAATAAAAATATAATAGTATGTGCTCACGGATTAACTAGAAATGCTCATGATTTTGATAAAATAGCTAAAGAGTTGAGTAAAAATTATAGAGTAATTTCAATAAATTATCCCGGTCGTAGTGATAGCAAAAATTTTAAAAAAGCTAATCATTATAATTATACTACCTATATTAAAGATACGTTATTCTTTTTTAAAAGACTAAATATTGAAAAACCTATTTGGCTCGGTACTTCAATGGGCGGTATTATAGGTATGGTACTTGCCAGTAAATATAAAAATATTTTTAAAGCCTTAATATTAAATGATATAGGGGCATTTATTGATGCTGCTCCTTTAATTAAAATTGGAGGTTATGCTAAAAAAACGGTACTTTTAGATGATTTGGCTAGTGTAAAAGAACATTTAAAACTTATTTATGCCCAAATAGGTATTAAAGATGAAGAAGATTGGGATTATTTAACAAAATATATCGTAATTTCTACATTTGGCGGAAAATATAAAATGAATTATGATCCTGCTATAACAAAAGGAATGAAAAATGCTAGTAACCAAGAAGATGTTAAACTATGGTCCGTATGGAATAAAATAAAATGTAGAATATTAGTAATTCATGGGATGAAATCTCAAATTTTAACAAAATCTACTGTTAAAAAGATGAAAGAAACAAAAACTTTTGATCTTTATGAAATAAAATATGCCGGTCATGCTCCTTCCCTAATGAATCCTGAAGAAATTAACTATATCAAATCTTGGTTAGAGAAGAAGTCTTGATGTCATTTCTGCGTGGATTAATTTCACCTCTGTCATCTCGTGGCTTGACCACGGGATGACAGCAAAAAATTTGGATTCCTGCTTTCGCAGGAATGACACAGGAATTATTTAAATTAATTAACAAATAATAATTATGAAAATTACTACTAAAGTACTAATAATAGGTTCAGGTCCTGCGGGTCTAAGTGCCGCTATTTATACGGCTAGAGCCGCTCTAAAACCAATATTAATTAATGGTATGCAGCCAGGCGGGCAGCTTACAATTACCACCGATGTTGAGAATTATCCCGGATTTGCGGAAACGGTGCAAGGACCTTGGCTTATGGAACAAATGTCTATGCAGGCTAAAAATGTCGGTACAGAAATTATTAGTGATTACGTGGAAAAAGTAGATTTATCAAAAAGACCTTTTAAAGTATTTACCGGAGCTGGGAATGAGTATGAAGCAGAAAGTATAATCATCTGTACTGGTGCGGAAGCAAAATGGCTTGGTATAGCTTCAGAGCAGGAATTTCGTGGTTTTGGTGTTTCGGCATGTGCTACTTGCGATGGTTTCTTTTTTAAGAATCAAGAAATAGTTGTAGTAGGGGGAGGAAATAGTGCAGTAGAAGAAGCTTTATACTTAACCAATCATGCTAGCAAAGTTACTATAATACATAGAAGAGATAGTTTTAGAGCTGAGAAAATATTACAGGAGCGATTATTTAAAAACCCTAAAATATCGGTAATTTGGGATCATGTAGTAGATGAGATTGTAGGTAACGATAAACCAAAATCCGTTACCGGAGTTAAAATTAAAAATATCCACACCAAAGAGGTTAATTTAGTGAATTGTAGCGGTGTATTTATAGCTATCGGGCATGCACCGAATACGGGGCTATTTACCGGACAAATTGCAATGGATGACGATAATTATATAATTACGAAGTCAGGTACAACTAAAACTAGCGTAGAAGGGGTTTTTGCTGCCGGTGACGTTCAGGATAAAATTTATAGACAAGCAGTAACTGCTGCAGGTAGTGGCTGTATGGCTGCTCTTGAGGTAGAGAAATTTTTGAATAAATAATAAAATTCCTAAAAAAAAGACATAATCATATAAAAATTCATTAATTTTTTTTTAATAAATTCTTGTATTAAAAATTATAGCAATATAATCTTTCTTTCTAATTTTATAAAATAGAGAGGAATTATGCCTACACAGCACTTAACTTCAGAGAAAAAATGGGAAATTTTTTTAAAAGCTATAGGAGCAGAAATAGGAGTTACAAAGGTAACTGATAATAAAGTTATTTTTAAAACAACTTCTAATGACTTAGAACATTTTCGTACATTATTAGCATCCCCTGATGAATTAAAGAAGAATGTGATACATGCTTTATTTAAGGATAATATAGTAGAATCTGAACTATATAATAATGCAGATACTTCAGATATAGAAATAGGAGAGTTATTTTATAAGCTAGTAGATGGTGATCTTATAACAGAGTATGGTTTGTCTAAAATTTTAGAAACAATAAGATTAGAAGCTGAATTTAATAAAGAATTATTAACTGCCGAGATTCAACTCTCTTGTGGAAATCCAATAAAACATAAAATGGATGAATCCAAACTTGAGACACTACAAGCCGTTATAAGTGATGAAAATAAATTATCAAAAATTTTAACAGGTGAAGCAACACCGGCTACAGATTATACCTATCCACCTACTGAATTTTCTAAACTGAATTTTCTAAATTAATATCCCAAATTATTTCTCATAAAGAAAATAATAGCTTAACTTTTACTCTAAATAACGGTGCAGCAATGCAAGCCGTTTAAGCTTATAAAATTGACGGTAAACCACCTATTATCGCTTCTAATTTGGAAGGCGGATTTATCCTTGATAAGCAGTATTTATTAAAATATTTATTTCCGATATTTAACGGTTTTGTCTGGCAGGAAGACGGTAAATTTCCTATTATGTTTTCTTCTAAAGACCCGGAATATCTAAATACTAATAATAATCATGAAATTACTTTATTAATAGATATTAGCGGTAGTATGAAATATACTTTTAGTGATTATAAAAATAATATACAAAAGATACTAGCTAAATTAGTTGAGATCCCTAATTGGAAAATTAATATAGTTTCATTTAATGATCAATCTAACATGGAATCTTTTTGTGATAAGGAAAATTCTATTGAAGATATTAAGAAATATGTAGAAAATTTAAATGCCGATGGATATACAAGATTATATGGTACCGTCAAAGATGCTTTAGAATTATTGAAAGAAAAAATAGATATACATTCTACTATTATAGTATTTACTGATGGAAAAAACGAAGGAACTGACTGTAATACAACACAACAAGAGGTTATAGATTCTGCAATCACTGTAATACAAAACCCTCAGTTTAATATGTATGCGGTAGGATTTGGTGAGAACTACAATAAAGAATTTTTTGAAGAAATTGCAATGCGTGGAGGATTTACTCATATTAGTTTAAGAGATCCAAGCGGCATGAAACAGCTTGAACAATATATTGACAATATTGAGCAAAAGATGGTTATTTGGAAAATATTAGGAGAACAATTAAATTTAATAACACGAGTACAAGAAGGTGATGTTTTTATTGGAGATAAAGTAGATACCGATAAAGAAATTACGTTCTCTAAAGACGGTCAACAATTCACGATTGGAGTAGAAGAGTTTGATACAAATATTGCCGGCGTAGTAAGAAGTTGTTACGATGAAGTAGCTTAATTATTATATTTCTCTTGCTAGTATTAGCGGATAATTTTAAGATAAGTTTGTAACAGTTTTTTCGTCATTGCGAGCGACTAAAAGGATTGTTGCATGGCTCAAAAAACCTGCTGGGTGTCAATCCCGCGACTTGATCGCGGGATCCAGCTTAAAATACTAAAATTAGCAGTACTCTAAGTTATATTTTTGGATCCCACTATCAAGTCGCGGGATGACAAGGGCGAAGCCGAGCCACGCAACAACGCCAACGCCTCCTTGCAATGACGATTTTAGTATCCGCACAATAATACCAGTAGGAAATTTATGAACTTACTTAAAAATATTACGGGAAAGAATTATATAAACGGTGAATTTATAGAGTTCGGGAAGCAAATATCCGTTATTAATCCTTCGACCTTAAAAGAAATTGCTACAGTTCCGAATTTAGGATTATCTGAGATTAATTCAGCAATTAATAATACGGTGCAAACTTTTTCTTCATGGTCACAAAGTTCGTTTGAAGAAAGAATAGCGATTCTTAGAAAATGGTATAATTTAGTAATCGAAAATATTGATGAGCTAAGTCATATATTAACTCTAGAGCAGGGTAAGGTACTCTCTGAATCCAAAAAAGAAATTCTATACGGAGCATCTTTTATTGATTGGTATACATATGTTATACATAATATTCACGGGACCATTAAACCGGGCAGTAGTAAAGCTCATAAAATTGTTACGCAATATGAGCCGGTTGGACCGTCTGCGGCTATAACTCCTTGGAATTTTCCAAATGCAATGATTACTCGTAAGGTAGTGCCTGCAATAGCTGCAGGCTGCAGCGTTATATTAAAACCGTCAAGCCTTACGCCTCTATCAGCTTTAATACTTGCGAAATTTGCAAGCGATGCCGGTTTGCCCGCCGGAGTATTTAACGTGATTACCGGTGATTCGGATGTTATAGGTAAGTCTTTTTGTGAAGATTTTAGGCTTCGGAAATTATCATTTACCGGTTCTACAAATGTCGGTAAAATTCTATATCAAAATGCCGCAAATACTCTAAAACGTTTATCTTTGGAACTTGGCGGCAATGCTCCTTTCATTATAACGGCAGATAATAATTTAGAGAAAGTAGCAAGTGATTTAGTAATCGCTAAAACTAGAAATAGCGGGCAGTCTTGTACTTCACCCAATAGGATATTTATAGAAGAATCTATATATGAAAAATTTATAGAAATTCTAAAGGCTAAATTTACTAAGCTTAAATCTGGTGACGGATTTGATAAAGCATCAGATATAGGTCCGTTAATTAACTCTGCTGCCATAGAAAAAATACAAAAGCTACTCGCTGATGCACAAAATAAAGGAGCTAAATTAATTTGCGGCGGTAAAGCTGTTGATAATTTTATTGAGCCTACTATTATTATTGACTGTTTGGATAATATGGATATCTTTAGAACAGAAATATTCGGTCCGGTGGTTGCGTGCTATAAATTTAAAGATTTGGATGAAGTAATAGAATGTGCAAATAATACCGAATACGGCTTGCAAGGATATGTATATTCAAATAATATATCTGTGGCACAAATGATAGCAACTAGGCTTGATTTTGGTATGGTTTCAATTAATAACCCATTCATTGCCCGGAAATGCAAAAGCACCTTTTGCAGGGCGTAAAGCTTCAGGCTTTGGAGTTGAAGGCTCATTTGAAGGGATATTTGAATATCTAAATACGAAATATATAAACTTACAGAATTAAGAATGCCCGCATGGTTTCTTTTATGTAATTCCATTGGTCACACATGGGTATAAACTTAAGAGGCGTCTCACTCGATGTCATCCCTGCGAAAGCAGGGATCCATAAAAGAAAACTAAAAACAAAAAATGTATTGGGTATATATATTATGTTCTAATAAGCATGGCACTTTATATATTGGTATTACTAATAATATAATACGTCGTATTTATGAACATAAACAAAAAATAATAAAGGTTTTACCTCAAAATATGACATTACAAAGCTTGTTTATACAGAAGAATTTACCGATATTAAAGAAGCACTTACTAGAGAGAAAAATTTAAAAAAGTGGAAACGTAGCTGGAAAATTGAACTGATAGAAAAAACTAACCCTGAATGGAAAGATTTAATTGAATAGTTTTATGGATTCCTGCTTTTGCAGGAATGACATCTTGAACGTTCGTATACTAGAATATCAAGCCACGGTATGACAATGAAATAATAATTATGAATAAAAATTATTCCTGTTCCTATAAATGATATTGAAAGAAAAATTGAAGAAATTAACCTTATACTTGATAATTATGAACCGCTTTGTTTAATAATAGGTAAAGAAAAAGTTAATCACCACTTACACATAACATCTAATAATCTTGCTGAATTGTTAGATAAAGAGATACCGCTTTCAATTGAATATTTTGATCCTATAGTACGACTAATTGAACAATTTAATAAGATTGAAATTATAATACCTCAAGAGCTTAATAATGCTTTATGTAATACATTATTAAACTTTGAGCATAATTATTATTCCGACGAATTACAAGAAACCGTAATTCAATATATAGAAAAACTTGATATTCTAGGGGGGATGCGTACTAACACTCTAAAAATCTCAATAGTTTTACCGGTTTATAATAGGGAGAAGCTATTACCTTTTGCTATTGAGAGCTGCCTTAATCAAAGCTTTAAAGACTTTGAGCTTATTATTATTGATGATTGCTCAAAAGATAGTAGCGTTATAGTAGCTAGGAAATATGCAGAGCAGGATTCACGTATTAAGGTAATAGTAAACGAGACCAATAAAAAATTACCGGCAAGTTTGAATGTTGCTTTTAAAGAGGCCAAGGGGGAGTATTTTACTTGGACTTCAGATGATAATCTTTTCCATGAAAATGCTTTAGAAAAAATGGTTAAGACACTTGATAATTCACCTGAGATAGGGCTTGTATATACTGATTATACTTTAATCGATGAGCAAGGTAGTATAGGTGCAAGACTTTATCAAGAACCGCCTGAGTTTTTACCGATTAGAGATTGTGTCGGTGCATGTTTCTTATATAGAGCCGATTTAGCAAGACAAATAGGGGGATATAATGAAAATATGCAGTTGGTGGATGATTATGAATATTGGCTTCGTTTTGGACTTGTTACGAAATTTGCTCATATACCGGAATCTTTATATTTCTACCGAGTACATGATCAAAGCTTAACAATAGAGCGTAAAATAGAAGCAAAACAGGCCAAAAGAGCTTTAAAAGAATTATTCAAAGATAAATATATTATTCCTGCTGAGATTAAACCTATAAATGATTTATATAATTGGTTTATTGAAGATAGAAATTTAAGCTCTTATTTTAGGTTATTTAAAATAATTATTTGTAGTCCGATAATTACTATTTCTTATATTATTAAAAATCTGAAAAGAATTAGATGATATTTAAATGCTTCAATATTATTCCCGCGTAGGCGGGAATCCAGAAAAAATAACTTTAATATTTATATAAAATTACATATTATGGATAAAATAGACATATAAAAACAAGTTTTTATATGTCTTACTGGATTCCCGCCCACGCGGGAATGACATCATAAGTCATAGCACAACACCTTTAAAAACAAATGCAAAATCAAGATTTCATACATACATTAAATCCACAACAGCAAAAAGCAGTTCTTCATACTGAAGGACCGCTTTTATTGCTTGCAGGTGCAGGGACAGGTAAAACAAAAGTACTTACCTCAAGAATAGCTAATATTGTTCACCAAAATTTAGCCTCACCTCAAAATATTCTAGCCGTTACTTTTACTAATAAAGCTGCTAAAGAAATGGTTGAAAGAGTTAACAGTCTAATTAATTGCTACGGTCTTAATATAGGCACTTTCCACTCAATGGCAGCTAGGATATTACGTGACCAAATTGAGCATTTAAATCTTGGTTTAAATAATAGATTTACTATTATTAGTCATGATGATCAATTAAAACTAGTTAAGGATATAGTAAAACTAAAAGATATCGATACTAAAAAATATGCTCCTAAATTAATACATATCATAATTTCGAGATGGAAAGATCAAGGATTATTACCAAGTAAACTATCAGCATCAGATACTAATTTACCGTTGCAGAGGGTGGCAAAACTTGTATACGAAGAATATCAGAAAAATTTACTTATTTCTAATGTTTTAGATTTTGGAGATTTGCTACTTTATAATAATGAGCTTTTTATTAAAAATCCTGAAATACTAAGATATTACCAGGAAAAATATCGATATATTTTAATCGATGAATATCAAGACACTAACGTTGTCCAGTATTTATGGGCAAGAATGCTCGCAAGTTTATATAAAAATATTTGCTGTGTAGGGGATGATGATCAATCTATCTATGGTTGGCGAGGAGCGGAAGTCGGTAATATATTACGCTTTGAAAAAGATTTTGCAGGTGCAACGATTATTAAATTAGAGCAGAATTATAGATCAACTTTGCCTATACTTGCTGCTGCTTCCAATGTTATTAATAATAATAAAAACCGTCACGGTAAAACGTTATGGACGGATAGGGAAAGCGGTGAAAAGATAAAAATTATCTCTTGTTGGAGTGATAAAGAAGAAGCAAGATATATAGCCGGCGAAATAGATAAATTAGTGAGAGAAGACCGATATAATGCCGGCAATATTGCAATATTAGTACGAGCTGGATTTCAAACAAGAAGTTTTGAGGAAGCGTTTATAAATAGTGCTATGCCTTATAAAATTATAGGAGGTTTGCGGTTCTATGAACGTATGGAAATAAGAGACGTGCTTGCTTATATCCGTATATCTTTAAATCAAAATGACAATCTAGCACTTGAGCGTATTATAAATGTGCCGAAAAGGGCAATAGGTGCAGCTAGCTTAAATAAAATTAGAGTCTATGCACTTGAGCGAAATATTTCTAATTTCGCAGCCATTAAAGAAATGTTGGAAATGGGCGAGATTAAAGCAAAACCATATGAAACTCTAAAAGATTTGGTTACTAAAATCGATAATTGGCACGAAAGATTTAGTATAGATGCTCCAATAAACGTAGTTAAAGCAATACTTGATGATTCCGGTTATCTTGAAATGCTTCAAGAAGAAAAGACCGAAGAAGCATTCGGTAGAATCGAAAATATTAACGAAATGCTTAGAGCTATTGCCGAATTTAACGATGTTCATGATTTTATCGAACATTCAAGTTTAGTTATGGAAAACGAAGTGCTTGAAACTAATTACGGTGGTTCTGTTACTATAATGACCCTGCACGCAGCTAAAGGGCTTGAGTTTGACGTGGTGTTTTTACCGGGCTGGGAAGAGGGAGTATTTCCGTCTCAAAGGTCTCTAGACGAAGACGGTGAAAAAGGCTTAGAAGAAGAACGCCGCATTGCTTATGTCGGCATTACGAGGGCCAAAAAAGACCTCTACATTACCCATGCGGAAAGCCGAAAAATATTTTATGAAATAGTCCGTTCTTACCCTTCAAGGTTCATAACCGAAATCCCTGATGAAATTACGATCAGGACCTCTTCTATGAAAAGATACAATTCTTTTTATAAGTTTTAATTAATTTTCATTCATAAATTTTAAAATGGTTTGCATACTTTAACTAATTATTATCTAATTTAATTGATAGACTTCTTGCATTAACTTGCTTCTAAGGGTAATTTGTACGTCGAGCCTAGACTCGAATCCTCACGTACTAAATGTACGCTGCGGTTCGAGGTGAAGGGTCTCCTTCAAATTCCTCCTTATTAGCTACGTTAGACAAGAAATCTAAATAATGGTTAATAGAGGAAATGATATGCCAAATGCCAACGAAATAATGTCTGGTCTTACTTCAGTAATTAGTGCAGTAGATACATATAGTAGCAGAATCACTGAAAGCAATCCTATAAATAAAATTTTAACAAGTTATGATGCATATCTTGGAGCGGTAGCCCAAGGAAAAGAGGGAATTAGAGGTTATTTATCTTCTGAAGGTATTGATTCATTAACTGATCAAATTAATAAGCAATTAGAAACTTGTATAAAATTAGAAGTATCACCGACAAAACAAGCTAAAATGAGATTTGCAGCCGCAAATTTAGAAGCTTCTTTAAAAGGTTTTGAACTACCTTTAGAAAAGAATACGGCATTTGATAATTTGTCTTATACCGGTTTGGAAGAACAAGAAATTTTAGGCAAAGCCATACCGGCAGTAAAAGAAGCAATAGTTAAATTAAACGGTGAACATGTTTCTAGAGAACAATATGCTCAAAGCATTATCAAGGAAGCTTTAGAAAGTTTGCAAAAAGACTCTGAGGTTTCTGTCGAATCACTTAAAAAATATGAGAATTTTATTACCCAAGGTGATAAAAGTAAGAAGCTTGTTAATGGGGAATTTCAGCCGGCAGTAATTCCGGAAAAAACAGATCAACTTGCAGAAGAAGCTATTAAAGCTGCTAATAAAGCTAAAGAAGCAATGAATAAAAATATGCTGGAAGCAGAACAAGTAACCATAGAGAATCCATATTCAGCTATAGATAATAAATTAAATCCTAATAATGGTAAGCTTGCAAATGATAATTTAAAAATTAAAATCGAAAAGTATTTTACCCCATTGCTTGAGAGCAGCAACCCCGCACTTGTTAACGGTACTAGAAAAATATTATCAGAGCTAAATCCTGGATATTTAACTGAACACGGATGGGGAGAAAGTATAGCATTAGAATTACAAAGAGTAGCTAAACCTAAGCTATGGCAAAGAATAGTAGCAGTTTTTACCGGTACGGATTATGCTCAAAAAAATATAGATAAAGCAATTGCTAACTTTGAAAAAAGTAATAGTTCATATATAGATATGAAAAATTTATCGGAAGAACTACAACGAGAAAAACAAGCACCAAATAAAGAAATCAATATCGTAACAACAGCAAAAAAAGAGCAAGGTAAAGAGCAAAATAAAACAATATCCCAAAGCTATAAGTCTTCTATATCAACCCCTATCTCCCATGTTGATAAGCTTAATAAAAGTAAAGAGAGTGGACAACAGTCAGGGCATAGTAAATAATGATTTATATGATAATATAGTTGCGAATTTTTAAGAAGTTTGATAACTTGGTTACATTATATCAAATAACTTAATAATGAGTATTATATGGCAGAGATTATAACTAATATAAATGATACTATTGAAAAAATTAAAAAAAACGATGAAGTAACTAAGATATCGGCTGCAGTAAAAGGTAAAATAGTTGATATAAAAGACGTAGATAGTAGATTAGATACTTTGAATAAAAATATTGTTACTCCCGATCCTATTCAACAATATTTACAATCTGAAGAATATATCACTAGTACGCTTGAAGTACTTGCCAGTAAAATTATTAGTGAAGTTGTAGAAAATAAAGATATACAAAAATTAGTAGATAATTTGCATATCAATTTAGGACAAGATACAAAACTAGCATTTGATAAAACCATATTTTAAGATTTAATAAAACTAAGAAGTTCTAATATAAAACCTCCGCAAACTACTCCTGGTACTTCTACTAAAAATCAAGAAGCAGTAAGAAGTAAGGGTTAAATTTTAATATAATTTGGAAAGTCTATATTATTGTGAGGAAGTTGTGTTCCGTGGCTTGAGCAAAGCATCATATGTCATTCCCGCGAAAGCGGGAATCCAGAAAAAAAGTATAAATACAGCAAATTTTTGAAATTAAAAGCTCGATTTATCTCGCTTTATGCTGGATTCTCGCCTTCGCGGGAATGACATAAAACGGTCCACGCAACAATGCCTTGCGAGCAGCCGTAGGCTGCGTGGCAATCTCGTCAAATATCCTGAGATTGCTTCGTCGAAACTTACAGTTTCTTCTCACAATGACGATATTTATTTTTAGTGAGTAATGCTTGGTGGAACGGTTAAATACTCCTCTTTCCATAATTCATTATAGAGAATAGGGTCGATATTACCGCCTGAGATTAGTACTAGTAATTTTTGAGGTTTGGATTGTGTTTTTAACCAATTTACCACTGAAACCATATTTATACTACTTGACGGCTCGCATATAACTTTAAGTAAATGAGTAAGCCACGCCGTCCAATAATATATTTTATATTCTTCTGCTAAATAAAAATGATCAAGTTTTTTCAGATATTCAAATGTACGAGCTGATACACTCAAGGTTTTAAGACCGTCTGCGATGGTAGTCGGTGCATTATCAAATCTATATATTGAGCCGTTTTTAACCGATAAATAAGCATCATTTGCCTTAAGCGGTTCTGAACCTATTAACAAGCTTGTCGGTGATATTAATTCCTTGGCAAGATATGAGCCGGAAATTAAACCGCCGCCACCGCAAGAGGCAAAAATAGCATCAGGACTAAAGCCTAGCTGCTGTAATGCTTCATAGCATAACGTGCCTGCTCCTGCTATTGTAGAATCACTATCGGAAGGATGTATATAGTAAAATCCTTGCTTTTCATTTTCTTTTACTCTTTCTTCCGCTTCTTGTCGAGTATCTGTATATATAACTTCACCGCCGTAATAGAGAGCTGCTTGTTGCTTTACTTTTGAAGTATTTAACGGTAAATAAATCCTTGTTTTAATACCGAATAATTTACTTGCATAAGCAAGACCAATCCCATGGTTACCCGTACTATAACCGACTATTTTATTAGGTAATTTTCCTTGCTCTTTTAATTCCAATAAATGATTTAATACTCCTCTAACTTTGAATGCACCGGTTTTTTGTAATGATTCAACCTTAAAAAAAATCTCATGACCGAGCATCTCATTTAAGCTTTCAGAGTGAACTATTGGAGTTAAATGTAGATATTGTTTTATTCTATTATGTGCAGTAGCTACATTTTGAGAAGATTGTAGTAATAAATTCATAAATATAATTAATAAAGATGGCTTGAAATCGCATTTATACTATATTATATAGTTAATAATTAGAAATTTTAAAAGGTTTTAATTGATGAATAAAAAATCCCTGCCGCTTATGGCATTAAGAGATATGGTAGTATTCCCGGGAGTAATTGCTCCTATTTTCGTGGGTAGACAAAAATCGCTGCAAGCGTTATCTCATACTACCGTTTCTGAGGAAGATAATAGTAAATATATTTTAGTAACTTTACAGAAAAAATTTGATCAAGAAAACCCTAGTAAACATGAAATTTATAACACAGCTATACTTGCCAAGATTATCCAAATAGTGAAGTTGCCTAATAATACGGCAAAAATCTTAATAGAAGCAGTAGCAAGAGTAAAGCTAAGCAATATCAAAGGCGAAGAAGCTTTTGAAGCAAATTATGAAATTATTCCGGATGAAGAAATATTTGACGTTAATAACATGCGTTCATTAGTGGATAATGCAGTACAATTATTTAGTAAATATGCGATTAATGATAAGAAAGTTAATGCGGAAATTATTGAAACTATCAATAAAGAAATAAGTAATAGCACTAATTTTATAAATATTATAAATATATTAGCTTCACATCTGATAACTTCCCTTGAGGCAAAGCAGCATTTATTAGAAGAAACTAGTCCTTTTAAGCGTATCACTACGGTTATTAGTACGCTTACTTCCAATATAGTAAATTCAGAAACCGAGCAGGCATTGCAGCAAAGAGTAAGAAAGCAAATCGAAAAAACGCAGCGTGATTATTATCTGCACGAACAAATGAAAGCTATTCAAAAGGAGCTTGATGAAGATAAATCGGAACTTGCCGATATCGAGAAAAAAATTAAAAGTTTAAAATTATCTAAAGAAGCTAAAGAGAAAGCAGAATCAGAGCTTAAAAAACTCCGTAGTATGAATCAAATGTCGGCAGAGTCGGGAGTGACGCGTAATTATCTTGAAACTTTGCTAAGTTTGCCTTGGGGTAAGTATGATAATAGCAAAATAGATATTAACCAAGCGGAGAAAATTTTAAATCGTGACCATTTTGGACTCGAAAAAGTTAAAGAACGAATTATAGAATATTTAGCGGTATTACAGCGTTCAAGTAAAATTAGAGGACCTATATTATGTTTAATAGGTCCGCCAGGGGTCGGTAAAACTTCACTTGTAAAATCTATTGCCGAAGGAATGGGCAGAAAATACACTAAATTTGCTCTCGGCGGTGTTAGAGATGAAGCAGAAATCAGAGGGCATAGAAAAACTTACCTTGGATCAATGCCAGGTAAAATTTTAGGTCAACTTAAGAAAGTTAAGACTAGTAACCCTGTAATGCTGTTTGATGAAATCGATAAAATGAGTTCTGATTTTAGAGGTGATACGGCATCCGCTTTGCTTGAGGTATTAGACCCTGAGCAGAATAGTCATTTCGTGGATCATTATTTAGAAGTAGAATATGATCTATCAAACGTAATATTTATTGCTACTGCTAATTCTCATGATTTACCAAGAGCTTTAAGCGATAGAATGGAAAAAATATACATTTCCGGTTATGTAGAGGAAGAAAAGCTCCAAATCGCCAAAAATTATTTAGTTCCAAAACAATTTAAAGTACATAAAATTAAGAAAGACGAAATTACTATATCCGAAGCGGCAATTTTGGATTTAATTAGATATTATACTAAAGAATCAGGTGTGAGAGCTTTAGAGCGTGAAATAGGGGCATTAACTAGAAAAGCATTAAAGCAAATTTTAGCAGATAAAACAGTTAAGCATATCGCCATAGATAGTAGTAATCTTGAAGAATTTCTAGGGGCTAAAAAATATGATTTTGGGCTTGCTGAGAAAGAAGACCAAATAGGGAGTACTACAGGACTTGCTTATACTGAAGTAGGAGGAGAGCTTTTAACTATAGAGGCTTTAGCATTTCCAGGGAAAGGTGAAATAAAGACCACCGGAAAACTCGGTGATGTTATGAAAGAATCGGCAATGGCTGCATATAGTTGTTTTAGAAGCAGAGCAACAAATTTTGGATTAAAATACGATAATTATAAAGATTTTGATATTCACATTCACGTACCGGCGGGAGCTATTCCAAAGGATGGACCGTCTGCCGGCTGTGCTTTGTTTACGACTATTGTTTCGTTAATGACTAAAATACCCGTACACCGTACTGTAGCAATGACAGGCGAAATTACTTTAAGAGGAAATGTTTTACCTATCGGCGGTCTTAAAGAGAAGTTGCTTGCTGCGAGTAGGGGAGGGATTAAAACCGTATTAATTCCTGAGGAGAATGTTAAAGACTTAAAAGATATACCGTCGAATATAAAAGAAAGCCTAGAAATTATATCTGTGTCAAATATCGACCAAGTACTTAAGCATGCTTTGGTAGAAACCCCGTTAAATAAATAGAGATCGGTCATATACTCGTTTAATTTGAAAAATTGGCGTCGTTGTTTCATATTTTTTGATCTGCGTGATCGTTTATGTACGCTGCGGTCAAAAAATATAAAACGTCTTGCTCTTTTCCAAATTAAACTTCGTCTATCTGCTTTTCATTTACTAGAAGTATATAGTACCGGATAATTTCTATTCTATGTCATTCCCGCAAAAGCGGGAATCCAAAAAAAATATTTATACTTGTCATTGCGAGGAGCGAAGCGACGTGGCAATCCAGAAAAAATAATAAAAAAATTCTGTAAATCGAGTCAATCATAAATTTTGTGTAAGTATCTAAAATTCATTTTCTAATAATTCATATTTAAAATCTCCGCAAAGTATCTCAAATTGATTTAAAGCAAGGGACCATTCTCTAATGGGCATGGTCCATTTTTTTTGCAGCATTTTTTAGAGCCAGAAAGACGATTTTTGTAATAGATTTATCATCTGGAAAAACTCCCTTATTTTTGATAATTTTACGGATTTGACGATTTACCGATTCAATCGTATTAGTAGTATAGATGACCCTTCTAATTTCTTCTGGAAAGGCAAAAAAAGGCACTATTCCAGTTCAATTACGTTTCCATATATCAGAAATAACCGGATATTTGCTATCCCATTTTTTAGCAAACTCTTCTAATGCTAAATTTGCCATGCTCTCATTATTTGCTGTATAGATTTGTTTTAAGTCAGCCGTTACTTCTTTAAGATCTTTATAAGAAACATATTTTACAGAATTACGAACCATATGCACGATACAAAGTTGTACTATAGTATTTGGAAAGATACTGTTTATAGCATCTCTAAAGCCTTTAAGCCCATCAATACATGCTACATAAATTTGTTCTATACCTCGATTTTTTAGCTCGGTTACAACTTGCATCCAAAATTTTGCACCTTCATTTTTGCTAATCCAAATACCAAGCAACTCTTTCTTACCTTCTGTATTAACTGCAATAGCAAGGTAAACAGCTTTATTTATAACCATATTATTATCTCTTGCTTTTACCATTATACAGTCTAAATAAACAATCGGATATATCCTATCTAAAGCTCTGTTCTGCCATCTTATTACATCTTCCATTACTCCATCGGTAATGGTAGAGATAAGTTCCTTGGAAACTTCTGTATGGTAGATTTCTTCTAAATGTGATTGTATCTCGCTCATAGTCATACCTCGAGCGTAGAGGGAAATAACCGTATCATCAAATCCGGAAAATCTTCTAACTCCTTTAGGGATTAGTTGCGGTTCAAACTCACTATCTCTATCACGTGGTACATCAATTACTATTTTTTGACCGCTCTCGTCTATTATTGTTTTTTCTGTTGTACCATTCCTACGATTGCTATCTATCTTCGCTACTTTGCTATGCCTAGAATATCCTAATTCATGATTTAGTTCACTTTCCAATATTCTTTCTACTAGACGCTTCTTTAGTTGCTGAAACAGTCCATCTTTACCAAATAGCTCAGAAGGATTAGCTTGCGATAATAGCTCTTCTACTAGTTCATTATTTATATTTGTTTTTGCTGTCTCTTGTTCTAATTTTTTAGCCATATTTTCCTTTGGTTAAGTCGTTATTTCTTACAGTAATTCTTTATCTGCTTTTTTTTTAACTTACACAAATTATATGACTGACTCTGTAAATCAGAATTTTTAACTGGATTGCTTCGTCAATTACTTCGTAATTTCCTCGCAATGACGGGAAAACCGGTCCACGCAACAAAGCCAATTCGTTAGCGGCGTTTTAAGAATTTAAAGGGTAGAGGCAAGCTGCTCCTGTATTTTTTATTAACCGGCAGCAGGTACAAAATTATTATCATCACCTAACATGCTAACATCATTGTTTGTACTTTGATTATAAATTATTTCGTGAAGCTGATTTTCTATAGTTATAATTTCTAATTTTGTAGATTTATTAACTATAATCTTTTGCATACTAGCAGTTATTTTATCTATATAGGTTATATTATTAAAGGCTTTAGTGGTATTTACTATATTTGTTATAGTATCTTTTACTATAGCTTTATCTATAGTATTTATTGCAGTGTTAATAGCTACTTTGTCGTTTATTTCATAAGCAAAATTTTGAAAAACATATATTTTATGTAATAAGTCATATATATATTTTACGCCTTTATTCTTAGCTATACTTAAAGTTGTTTTACCATTATTAGTAATCTGATTAATAACCTCATTGGACATTCTAGGTATAAGTGCTTCGGAAACTTTTTCATAGCCATTAGCAGCAGCCCAAGTTAAAGCGGTATAGCCGTCTTTATCAATATAATTAATAGCTTTCTCTGACATTTTAGATATAAGTAATTCACAAACTCTGGATAAGCCTTTATTAATAGCTAAAGTTAAAACTGTATTTCCGTCTTTATCGACTTCTCTTAATTCGGTTGTATCTATTTGAGCAATGAAGTTTCGTGCTTCTGCCATATCTTTTGTTGTTATTGTATGTATTAATCTTTCATATGGAGTTTGAAACCATCTCAACATAATTATAACCTTATTAAATTCTATAAATTTTAATATTTTATTAAAAATGAGCTATAGATAGAATCATAGTAAGGAGTTTTAAGAATGCAATAGATATTTAATTAAAAATTAATTTAAAAACAAAGACCGTTCTATTTGCTGACGCTTAACCCTGCCTTTAGTGTGTACCCACTGCAGTAACTCATTGGCGGCAGCTCTGTACTCACCTCTATTAAGCTTTTGCTGCAATGTTGATGCTTGGAATTTCCTGCCGCTGCAGTAGAAAATAAACGAGATTAAGGCGGCTTGTTGATTTCGGTTAATGGGCTACTACAATATCTATGCAGAGCCGCTCTTATTCAAGCAGTTCTTCGCCTTGCTATTATAGTTCGACTCTATCACATGCCCATAACCGATGGTAGGACATAACAAAGTCGTTACTTTTCAATAACTTTCAATTTAACAGTTCGTATAGGCAATATAGTAAATTAAATATTTGCTTTCCTTTATTAGACATCTTTCCAAACTTCGTTTCTAGAGGTAATTTATACGTCGATCTGGTACTCGCATCCTCACGTACGCTTGTGTACGCTGCGGTTCGAGGTGAAGTGTACCCTTTAAATTCCTCTCTATAAACTGGTTTGGAAAGATTTCTATTGCCGTATAGTTCGTATATCCTCAAGCATTTTAACCAATCTTTAAAGAGTATATAATCAGAATAGATACTTGTTAATTATATGTAAATATGTATAAATGTTTTATTAAAAATAAAAATCTTTAATATTATTTAAATAAATTAATAAAAATTGTTGTCATGTCAAAAAATTTTTTAAAGAGACTTGAAATAAGCCTTACTACCGTTTCAACCATAGCTCTTATGCTTCATGGAAATAGTACCTTGGCGGCGGCTGATGCTGTAGTTACAAATAATGCTGACTTAACTACCGGTGTTGGATTAAATCCTGCGGCTATATTTGGTGTAGGTACATTACAGTATAATAGTAAAGGAGCTTGGACTGTTGATGCAAACATAGCGGGCGGAGTAATCGGGGCAATTGATACGGATAAGGGTAATAATAACCAAACACCGGGTATTCTTACCGTTAATGAAAATACGTCTATCGGGTCTATAAGAAATACCGGATTATATAATAATCGTTTACCGATTGAAATAGCCGGAAACAAAACTTTAACTTTAACCGGTACGGCTGGAACAGGTATTGCAGCTGATACATATGAGAATTTAGCCTCAATTGATTTCGGAGCAGGGGCAGTATTAACCGGTAATACTGCAAGCGGAAAGTCAATTACATTAAAAAATCCAATAATTAATGGAGTCAACGGTACTTTAAATGCACAAACTCCTATGGTTTTTTTGCATGCAAGTGTTGGAACCCTTAATACGATAAATATCGGAGCAGGCAGTAGTGTAACTATTGATGCACTAGCCGGAAATGTTAATCTAAACGGTAATGCTATTAGATTTGCAGATACGGCTTCGGTCTTGCGGTTAGACAGTTTTGCTAATCGTACTATAACTTTAACTACAAATTTATCAGGTAAAGCGGGAAGTGGAGGTATAGTTAAGTTAATAGGGGGCGATCTCGGCGACGGCTTCTTAACTCTCCAAAGTAAAACAGGTGCAGAAACGCTAGGTATCGGTGTAAATAAATTGGCACAATTAGATGTTGAGAGAAAGGTTGTTATAAGCGGTGCTGCCGGAACAAAGCTTGATGTTAGTAATGCACTAGTTCTTAACGTTTATAAAGGAGCAACTTTCATAGATGAAAGTACTAGTTCTGCTCGTATTCCTAAAATAAATATCGGTGCTGATGCCGGGCAAGGAGTAGGTAGCGCGGTTTATACCGTTGACGTAAGTCGAGCAGTCGGGGATGTTGATTTCCTCGTTGCAGGAGCAGGCAACGGTCTTACTTTTTTACACGAAACATCAGAATTAACAGTGCAAAATACAGCGGCAGCAGATAGAACGGTAATTTTTAATAATAATGTAGTCGGTATTAATAACGGTGGAGGTATAGTTAACTTTTCTAGTACCGGCGGTAATCTTTTAACTATCAAAGGAGCAGATGCAGGAGTAGGTACACCACAGCTCGGCAACGGTAGCAACATAGCATCTTTAAATATTACCGGAAAGGTTACAATTGCAGGTGGTGGAGATTTACTTGATATAAGTAGATCGAATGTTCTGAATATTAAGGCAGCAGCAACATTTACGGATGCAGGTGCTACCTCTGCACGCATTCCTAAAATAAATCTCGGTACTGGGGGAGGAAATGGAGCCGGTACAAGATATGTTCTTGACGTAACTCAAGCGGCCGGGGATGTTAATTTCCTTGTTGCAGGAGCAGGCAATGCTCTTACTGTCTTGGATAATAATTCACAATTAATAGTATTTAATAAAGCTGCAATAGATAAAACGGTAATCTTTAATAATAATGTAGTTGTCACTAATGGTGGAGGTTGTACAGTAGGTTTTGTTAATAGAAATTCGGCTAGTACTTTAATTGTAAAAGGAGCAAATAATTCACAATTAGGTGAGGGACGTAATATAACACGTTTAATTATAGCCGGAAAGGTTACAATTGCAGGAGGTGGAGATTTGCTTGATGTAAGTAGGACAAATACGTTGATTCTTCAGAAGGGAGCAGTATTTACCGACGAAAGTGCTACTTCTGCAGGTATATATGAAATGCGTATCGGTGATGGAGGCGGAAAAGGTATTACAGAGTATATTGTTGATGTAAGTCAAGCAGCCGGAACCGTTGAGCTTTTAAAAGTCGATGGAGGGAGTAACCTTAGATTTCAGGCTCCGAATTCACGATTAACGGTAAAAAATACAAGAGCGGCAGATCGAACGGTGATCTTTAATAATAATATAATAGGTTTCGGTGGCGGTGGTGACGGCGGTCAAGTTCGTCTTACTAATAATAACCCGGCTAGTAATTTAATCTTAAAAGGAGTAAATAATCCGCAATTCGGCAACTTTTTTAACATAGAACTTTTAGGTATTACCGGAAATGTTACAATTAGAGGGGCAGCAAATCTAATTGACGTAAGTAGATCAAATAGGCTTGATGTTAATAACGGAGCAATATTTACCGACGAAAGTGCTACCTCTATCAACATAGCTGAAATAAATATCGGTGCCGATGAAGGTACCGGAGCAGGAGTAGGGCCTGCAACATATGCTATAGATATTAGTCAAGGCGGAAATATAGATGCTTTAACAGTTGCTGATTCTATTAGATTTTTTGATCCAAACTCCATATTTCAAATTCAAAATACAATAGCAAATGCTGATACTAACGTAACTTTTAAAAATATTCTAAAAGGAGGAGTAACGCCTGCAGGCGGCGGTGCCGTTGCGGGTGACGGAGGTATAGTAAAATTGATTAGCAGCAATGGCAATAGTTTAACCGTACAAGGTGAGACCGGAGGAGAAACGCTTGGTACTAATGCAAATAAGTTAGCAATGCTAGCTGCCGGAGGAGCAGTAACTATTTCAGGAGAGGCAGGTCATAAGCTTGATATTCAAAATACCATGATATTTGATATTTATGCAGGAGCAACTTTAACGGATCGGAGCCGTAGCTCTGCCCAAATTCCTACTACAAATATCGGAGCAAACGGTGGGAACGGTGTCGGTGCGGCTACTTATATCCTTGATGCTCAAACCGGTGATTTTGCTGTTTTAACGGCAGGTAAAACTATTAACTTTTTACATGAAGATTCTGTCTTGCAATTGCAAAATAGTTCGGTTGCGGATGATAGAACTATAACTTTAGCCCAAACTCTTGATCCTTTAGCTCCTAATACAGGTAAAGTTACTATAAATTCCGTAATAGCCGGTAAGAAATTAACAATCGACGGTACTGCCGCCGGTGCTACACTAGGTACTAGGAATCATAAATTAAAAGAATTAACCATTATAGGTGCAGGGAAGTTAGATATAAAATCTACTATTTTTGCTAATAACCTATTTTTTAGAGGAAATACACAGTTAACACAAGACGGTGATATTGAAGGTGATGTAGATTTCAAAAACCAAGATGCCTCTATAACCATCGCAGACGGTAAAAAAATTACCGGTAGCGTAACAAGTACAGATAATGGAGCGGTTGTCACTAACTGTACTATAATATTTGACGGCGACGGTTCTATCGGCGGCAATATTAAGGGTCTTAAATTGCTGCAAGTCGGAGCCGGCAACGTATCGCTGCTAACCGGCGGTGATACCGTAATTGACGAGATTCGAGGTAACGGTATCGGCACATTAACCTTACCTCAGAACTTTAAGTTAACCGGAGCTATTAACTCAACCGGTGGGCAGGCAATCAAGTTAAACTTCACGGGTGGCATTAATAGTGTTAGCAGCGTGGTAGGTACGGCAGCAAGTCCGGTCGGTAACATTACTACAAACGGCACAACAAGTTTTGCAAGTAGCATTAATAGTAACGGTATTGTTACCTTATCACCTGGCTCGGTAAATATATTTGCTAACAATATAACGGCTAATAATGTAGTTGCAAGCGGAGCAACTTTAACATTTCCCAATAATCTTGCCTTTAGTAGTAATTTAACCGGCAACGGTACTACGATTAATTTAAATGCAGCAACAATATCATATACCGGTCAAAGTAGTTTTTTAGGTAAGTTAATTGTGACTACCCGTTATGATCAAACAAAAAATTCCGGTGGTAATATAGTGATTACACCCGGTAGTAAAATGGATTTATCTTTACTAAATGAATTAGAGATTCAGTTTAACGGTGCTGACGTACGTATAGGAGAAATAAATGAAAATACTAAATATTCGCTAATATCTTCAGAGGACGGAAACGGATTGATTCCGTTGCCTGTCGATAAAATTAAATTTTTTATTAATGGTACTGACAATAGTTTCATTAAATGGTCGATAAATACTTCATCATTAACTTTATCGGCTACTAATATCTCGAATGAAATATTGCAAGAAGAAATAGATGAAGGTAGTTTTACACCGGAGGAGGCTAAAGATATCGCAACACTGATCCATGCATCTGAAGATACTGATGCAGATATGTTTAAAGACGAATTTGTTTTTTTTACTATTAAGCAGCAAAAAGAAACACTAGATCGCGTTACACCTGATATGGTAAGACCGGCAGCGGTAATAAATGCAATAAATACGCAAGCTGTATCTCATAATATAGTCGGTAATTTATCTTCACTTTTAGGTTCTCGAATAAATAAAGTTGCTATTTCTGCCGGTGATGAGACAGAAGTAGATTTCGGTGCGTGGGCTAGTCCTTTTGTCGGGAATAGTACTCAAAAGGCACAAAATAATCTAAGCGGTTATAAATCGAACTCAACCGGCGGCACTGTTGGTTTTGATAATTTAGTAGGCGATGATTTCTTACTTGGGGCTGCTTATACTAGAGCTGATACTAAGGTAAAGCAGAAAAATAATAATGTTGGTGATAAAAGTAAAATACAGAGCAATATTTACTCTTTATACGGCTTATATAATGTACCGAATAAAAATTGGTTTTTTGAAACTATAGCTTCTTACGGTGATAGTAAAGTTAAGAATTATTCACAGCGTAATATTGCTTCGGGTAGGAATTTGATCAGTTATGAAACGGCAATCGGTAAATATAAATCACGTTCATATACCGGACAGATTTTAGCCGGTTATAGCTATTTAGCTCCGAAAGCAATTAATTTAACACCGACCGTGGGGATTAGATACTCCGATATTAGGGATTCAGGATATACTGAGACCGGTACGACTTTCCAAAATTTAATCGTTAAAGGGAAGAAGTATAATACAATTGAAGGGCTTGCGGGTGTTAGGATGTCAAAAGATATTAACGTAGAAAATATAGTTTTAATCCCTGCAATTTACGGCATGCTAGACTATAACTTTAAAGATAAAACTCCTGCTATCGATGCTAGGTTACAAGGGATGGACAGCCCATTTACGACTAATAGCTTTAAGTCTGCTAAAACTAGCTTTAACTTTGGTGTCGGTGTGACTGCCAAACACCAAATGATGGAATACGGTGTTAATTATGATGCGAATGTGGCGAATAAATATTTCGCTCAACAAGGTAGCTTAAAAATACGGGTAAATTTTCCTTCACACAGCCTAGGTTCTTGCGTAAGATTTCTAATTGATTTGCTTTAAATCGATGTAATCAATTCTACGGTCTAGGTGAACAAAATTTTTGAGGATGCTGATAGCACGACTGAATTGCCAAGCTAGAGCAACTAGGTTATCACAGTAGGTGTTGCCTTTGGTTGCAATACCGAAAAATTGTACTTATAATTGATAAAAATTTATTAAAGTCATCCTTAGGTCCTATGCACTTTTAATAGAATAATCATAATTATAGCTCTTTTTAGCTGCAAATTATAAGATTTTTTTGAAATATGAATAACTATTACTGCAAAAATCTTATTAATTTTCGCTTAAAAATATCTATAATTATAATCATTAATCAAAAGTGCACAGAACCTAGGCTTATTTCGTTCAATTATTCTCGATACTTTATCGTATTTAAATTTAGTTAAAATTTTTATCTATGATGAGAATGAGTTTATATTGAATATCCGAGCCTTAAAAAGTAAAGAGAATTATTTTTATCTTATAAAGTTAATTACTTTGAAAAACTTATTAATTGGGATTAGATATAAATATTAGTCACCTGTTGGCTCTAAGCCTATTATATATAGTTTTCCAAGTTTCAGAGTCTCAGGCGGAGCATTAATATTAATTTCTTGTACTACAGGGTTTACTAGAACATCAAGTAAATTTAATGCTTCATTATGAGTGATTTCTTTCTAAGCCTATCCACTATAAAGCAGTGGCAGTTTTAACCGATTTGTATATGTCATATTTTATTCTTGAATAGTATTATTAAAAGTATTATTATTAGTACTAATTAAAGTAATTTAAAGGTATCATTATGAGTCATGTAATTTGTGCTGATGTAGTGGCAAGTGTTTCTCAACTTAAAGCCAATCCTATGGGGACTATGCAAAGTAGTGGAGGAAGACCTCTTGCTATATTAAATAGAAATCAACCGGTTTTTTATTGTATTCCTGCTGAATTATATGAATCTATGATAGAAATGATTGATGACATTGAGTTAGGTAGAATTATAGAGGAACGTAAAAACGATAAAGAAATACCGGTAAATATTAATGATTTATGAATTAACCTTTTTAGAGACTGCTAAAAAGGAATGGAAAAAACTTTCGCCGGATATCCAAAAACAATTTAAGGCTAAATTACAAGAACGTCTTATAAAGCCGCATATTCCTAAAGCTAAATTAAGCACAATGCCAAATTGTTATAAAATTAAACTGCATTCAGTAGGTTATCATTTAGTTTATAAAGTTATAGAGGCAAGATTAGTAGTACAAGTAGTAGCTATAGGACGCCGTGATCAAAATACTGTTTATAAACTAGCACATAATCGTTTATCTTAAAGACTCATCTAGTTAAAATTTTTATTTATGATGAGAATGAGTTTATATTGAATATCCGAGCCTTAAAAAGTAAAGAGAACTATTTTTTATCTTATAAAGTTAATTACTTTAAAAAACTCATTAATTGGGAGTAGTATAATATCAAATGATATTGTTAGGTGCTGTGAGGAAAATTTAAAGGGTGGGGCAAATTGCCCCTGGGTGCTGTCTCACTAAGTGTGTAAATTTCTAGGATAGGTTATATTAACAATAATATAATTTATCAGGAATAACATGAGTAACAGTAACCAAGAGAAGATAAAACAAGCAGTAGATTTGCTAATAGATAAAGATACTGATTTAACGAGTTTTTTTGCCAAAGACGGGATATTAAAGCAGTTAACTAAAAATATATTTGAAAGAGCCTTAAAAGCTGAGATGGATGAGCATCTTGTCTATAACAAATATGGCAGGATAGAGACTGACAATAGTAGAAATGGTGTATGCAAAAAAAAGCCTAATTACTGAAGGTGGAGTATTGGAACTTGAAGTACCACGTGATAGAAATGCTGAATTTTCTCCTGTACTAGTGCCAAAGCGTCAGACTAGGATTGATGGATTAGATCAGAAGATATTATCCTTATATGCTAAAGGGATGAGCCTCTCTGACATTAAGATTCAGATTCATGAGCTATATGGTGCAGAGAACAGTGAAAGCCTTATTAGTCGGGTTACCGATAATGTTATGGATGAGGTCAGGAGTTGGCAGAATAGGCCTCTGGAAGCCATATATGCTATAGTATATTTTGATGCACTTATAGTTAAAGTACGTCAAGATAAGAGAATTATCAATAAGGCAGTATATGTAGCTTTAGGTGTAGATTTAACCGGAAGGAAAGATATTTTAGGCTTGTGTATTAGCGAGAATGAGGGAGCTAAATTTTGGTTAAATAATTTTACTGAAATGAAAGACAGGGGATTAAAAGATATCTTAATTGCTTGTAGCGATAATCTAACGGGCATGAGTGAGGCGATATCTGCAGTATATCCACAAACTGAGCATCAGCTGTGCATTGTACATCAAATCAGAAATAGTTTGTCATATGTAAGCTATAAAGACCGTAAAGAACTTGCAGCAGATTTGAAGCTAGTATACAGCTCTATCACTGAGGATGAAGCACTTACTGCCTTATCTGATTTTGATATGAAATGGGGCAAACAGTACCCACATATTGCAAAATCATGGCAAAATAATTGGCAGAATTTGATAATTTTTTTACAATACCCAGAAGTGATTAGGCGTATCATTTATACAACCAATGCAATCGAAGGTTTAAATAGTCAATTACGCAAGGTTACTAATAACAAAAGGGGTTTTCCTAACGACGACTCTGTATTTAAGACTTTGTACTTGACAATTGACTATATTACGCGAAAATGGAATATGCCTATCCAAAATTGGGGAGAGGACATGGCTCACTTTTTGATAAAATTTGATGGGCGAATTTAATGCCTATTTTAGAATTTACACACTTATATATCCAGAGCCTGCCCCTGTCCTTAATTAATTTGTGTTGCATCATATCCCATGCTTAGTAATCCGGCTAAAATAAGCTCTTCATCATTATTATTAATTGCTTCTTGGATTAAATCAGAGCTTAATTTACTATCTACGGCAGCTTGTAGCAATTTCGGATGATTCAAAAGTGGTTTGTCATAAATTATTTCCTCTACTTTATTCACAGTAACATCGTAGCCTAGTTTGCTTTGTTGTTTTATTAAGTAGTCAACGTCTTCCTTTATATCTTTAAGCTTTGTTTTAGTAATCCTACCGTTTAAAAGGTCTTTTACACTAGTTGTTATTTTTTTTATATCAGACTCATTTGTTAATTTCGATACTTCGGTTATTATATTAGCTACAATACTTTGCATCAAAATCTTATTATCTTCAGCAAGACCGTCATCATTTTTTAATTTATTATTTATTTTTTTCAGTATTTTATAAAGACTTTCTTTTTGAATAATAGAAGTTGTCTGAGTTATAACTTCTTTTTTTTCTTCTTTAACTAAATTGTTTGTACTAGCCTGTTGATTTTCATTTTTCTTAAAATAAGCATTATAAAAATAATAACAAAAAAATGTCCCTAATCCTACTAATGCAGGTGCTAACCACTCTGCTCTTTCTTCAAGCGATAAGGGAGGAAGATTTAATTTTACGGGTAGAGGAAAACATTTACCTATTATTTTCTCGTGTTCACGAGTTTCATTATATTTTTCTAAATTTTCATACGTGGTGATTTTTCCTAAATACCCAGCCGTGCAATCAGCATTAACAGTTTTTACCGCTTCTAGACTCATTTTTTTTGCTAATAAACCTGTTATAATAAGTTATATATAGCATAATGCAGTGCCGTATTCCCATCAGTATTTACCATATCGAGAGCTTTTTGTGTCATTTTATTTATTAAAAACCAGCTTATTACCTCAAGACCGTTATCAGTAGCATAGTGTAATGCTGTATTATTATATATATTACCGATACTTATAGTTTCACTACTCATAATATTTATTAATGAGATAGAAAGTTCTTCTAAATTTTTATCTACTGCATAATGTAAAGCTGTATTATTATTTTTATCAACGCTATTGGAGTATGTTGGATTTATAAAAGGTATTATACTTTTTGCTGTTTCTATTTTATTTTCTTTTATTGATGAAATTAGTTGTTTATTGTAAATTTGTTGCTGTTCTTCATAGTTTTTTCTTTTCTGCAATAATTCTGAGTGTGTATGTGGCAATAAGTCGTATATATTTTTATAGCCGTAGTAAAGAGCTAAACTATGTGCAGTATAACCATCACTGCTTCTATAATTAATAGTCTCAATAGGCAATTTAAGAATAAGTAGCTCACAAACTTTTCCGTATCCACAACGAACAGCGATGCTTAAAGCTGTTTCGCCGTTAGAAACAACATGATTAATAGCCTTCTCTGACATTTTAGGTATAAGCATTTCACAAATTTTTTCTTGTCTATGATGAGCAGCAAAAATTAAAACCGTACTACCGAAGTCAATAACTTTACTTAATTTGGTAATATACATTGTAGCAATTAATCTTTTAGCTTCTGCTAGGTTTTGTGCTTCTATTGCTTCTATTAACTTTTTAACCATACTCCTATCCTTATTAAATTCTATAAATTTTAATATTTTGTTAAAAATGAGCTTATATATAGAATCATAGTAAGGAGTTTTAAGAATGCAATAGAAATTTAACTAAAAGTACGAATAAATGAGTTGAGGTTGATTTAAGAAGTATACAAAGTTAGTTTTTTTGAGGATATTTAAAATTCGGGATTTAAAAGAGATTTAATACAAAAATTAGAACAAAAGGCGAATAAAAGGAGCATATGGATTTTTTAGAAAACGAAAGGAAACGCGGAAACCCTGAAAGGACTTGGCGAGAGTGACGGGACTCGAACCCGCGACCTTCTGCGTGACAGGCAGACGCTCTAACCAACTGAGCTACACCCCCTTATACATAAGAGATAACAATATATATAACAATTCTTCTATTTCTGCAAGAGTAAAATATCTTATTTTATCAAAAAATATACAGCACCTAAACCTCTAAACATTACTGATTATCATTATTAATCCAAATTAGTCACTATTAGTTGAAGCCTTGAAAATTATTATACTTTTTAAGGACTTTGTTAAAAAAGAAAAACCTATTGGTTACATTTACATTAACAAAATCTTAATTTATTAATAATTATTAGAGGTTTTATATGACTAAACCATATGTCATTAAATTAACTACTCCTTTTGAGCGTATTAAACTTTATAATCCTATACCCGATATTGCTCTTAGAAGTGCTATTATTATGCAGGCAATAATAGATGCAACTAATACTTCTACCAAGAAGGAGGCAACAAAAGCAGAATATAACGCTAAAAAATGGCTTTTTGAAAATAATGAAAATTTTAATGCTACCTGCTTAGAAATGGGCATTGAGCCTAATTATGTAAGAAAGACTGCTAAAAAACTAATTAAATCGCAACAAAATAAGGATAAGCATCCTAAACTCTACGGCTAAAGTTTAAATTAAATTAATTTGTAATAAAACTTGAAATTACTCTAAATATATATTAATTATTTCAGATTATAAAGGTTATTTATGATTATTTCAGTTTCAGCTCAACATATTTCGATCGGTAATAGCTTACAAGAATATTCCAAAGAGAGGGCTACGCAAGTCGTTAAAAAATATTTTACCGATATAATAAATATAGATATACATTTTTCAAAAGAGGGAATTAACTTTAAATGTGATATTATAGTAAAATATGGATCAGGTAAACATAGTATAGTCAAAAGTAATGATAGTTGTAGCGATATATATGTAGCTTTTGATAAAGCTATGTCAAAACTAGAAAAACAGCTTAGAAAATATAAATCAAAATTCAAAAATCATCATGCTGGTAAAGTAAAAATATCAGAAATTGCTTACGAAGGTACCAAATATATTATTAATCCGCAATCTGATAGTGACACCTCTAACTCCGAAGATAATGATAATCCGGCAATTATTGCTGAAAAGCCTGTAGAAATATTAAAATTATCAGTAAAAGAAGCGGTAATGAAAATGGATTTAGAAGATTTACCTGCGGTAGTATTTAAAAATATCAATAATGATCGTATCAATATAGTTTATTATCGTAAAGACGGTAATATTTCTTGGGTAGATTATAATTAATGATTATTATCCCTTATAAAGGAGTTACGCCAAGAATCGATAAAACTGCATATATTACCGAAAGCAGCTCTTTAATAGGAGATGTTGAAATAGGTAGTAATTCAAGTATTTGGTTTAATACGGTTCTTAGAGGCGACGTTGAATCAATAAAAATAGGAAATAATACTAACGTACAAGACGGTAGTGTAATTCATACTTCAAGATTTAACGGACCGGTAGAAATAGGCGATAATATAACCATCGGTCATCTCTCTCTTATTCATGCCTGTACAATACATAATAATGCTTTTATCGGTATGAGTACTACAATAATGGATTATGCAGTAATAGAAGAATATGCTTTTATTGCAGCAGGAAGCCTAATCCCCCCAAAGAAGATAATTAAATCTAAAGAATTATGGATGGGATCCCCTGCAAAATTTGTTAGATATTTAACTGATCAAGATTTAGAATATATGCAAGATAACGTAAGAAATTATGTAGAACTTGCAAATGTTTATAAGATTCAATGTCATTCCCGCGAAAGCGGGAATCCAGCATAAAGTGAGATAAAACGAGCTTTTAATTTCAAAAATCTGCTGTATTTATACTTTTTTTGGATTCCCGCTTTCGCGGGAATGACATAAGAACCATGCAACAAAGTCGCTAAAGGCAGGAATGACATACTGTACTATAAGAATCCTTAAATGCCTTAACCGTATTTTTAAGTAAAAAAGCAATAGTCATCGGTCCGATACCGCCCGGGACAGGAGTAATATATTTTACTTTAGATTTAACATTTTCAAAATCAACATCACCGATAATCTTATTGCCGCTAATTCTATTAATTCCTACATCAATTACTATAGATTCAGGATTAAAATATTCTGCAGTTAATTTTAAAGGCGAACCTATTGCGGCAACTACAATATCGGCTTTTGAAGTGATAGAGCTTAAATTGTGTGTTTTAGAATGACAAATAGTAACGCTGCAATCTTCTTTTAATAGTAAAGCACTTAAAGGTTTTCCTACTATATTTGAGCGTCCAACAATTACAGCATTTTTACCGCTCAAATTCGGTTCATATTTTTTTATAACTGCAAGGCATCCAAGGGCAGTGCAGGGTACAAAGCCTTGACTAATCCCGCTATGTAAGTAACCGACATTTAAAGGATGAAAACCATCGATATCTTTAGAAGGTGATACTGCTGATAAAATTTTATTTTTATCTATGGAGCTTGGCAAAGGAAGCTGAACTATAATTCCCGAAATCTCGTTATCAAGGTTTAACTCATTGATTTTCAATATTAAATCATCAGTATGAATAGTAGTAGATAGATTTACTAATAAAGTATCAATTCCTATTTTATGTGCATTTTTTATTTTATTTTTTACATAAATAATGCTTGCTGGATTATCGCCTACTAGTACTATAGCAAGCTTTGGTGAAGCGTTGGTTTGACTTTTAAGTTCTTGAATTTCTAGCTTTAAGTCTGCTAGTATCTCATTTGCTAACGCTTTACCGTCAATTATATTGTTCACTATATTTTTATCCATAATTATAGTAAGGACAGTTTTTAAAAAGTTCTTGATGTCATTCCTGCGGAAGCAGGAATCCAGAAAAAAGCGATATAAATCGAGCTTTTAATTTTAAAAATTTAGCGTATGTGTGCTTTTTAATTACTGGATTCCCGCTTTCGCGGGAATGACAAGAGTACTATGATTTTTACCCTACTTCTTCTCCCCATACTTAGTGGTAGAATACTCAAAATGTAGAGCCTTGCCGTCAAATACTCTACTATAAGCATGATGAAGGCTACTTGCTGCTTCGGCAAAACCGGTAAGAATCAACTTAAGTTTACCGACATAATGAGCAATATCGCCAATGGCGTAAATACCTTCTATATTAGTTTGATAATAGGAATTATCTACCTCAATATGGTGAAGCTTAACATTTAAACCCCAATTTGCTAAGCTACCTAAATCTTGTTTTAAACCAAAAAACGGTAGTAATATATTGGCATCTAATTTGCGAGTATTATTTTGTAGATCTTTAACTATAACCGATTGAAGTTCACTATTATTACCATCTAAAGCATTTAATTGATAACCGGTTACTAACTCGATTTTACCGGTTTCTGCAATATGCCTTAATTGCCTTACGCTTTCAGGAGCTGCCGTAAATTTATCCCGCCTATGTACTAAATATATTTTATTTGCAATCTCCGAAAGAGAAATAGCCCAGTCAACAGCCGAATCACCACCGCCTGCTATAACTATATTTTTACCAGCAAATTTACTTTTATCATTAATGAAATAAAAAACCGATTTGCTTTCAAAGTCTTCAATATTTGCAAGGGGCGGTTTATTTGGACCGAATGAACCTACTCCTGCTGCAATAATAATAACTTTGCTTTTAATAAGAGTGTTTTTTGAGGTTTTAATTTCAAAAAAATCATCTTGTTTATTTAGCTCTATAGCTTGCTGATTTAAATGATATATAGGGTTAAAAGGAGCTGCTTGAAGCTCTAACTGTTTTATTAGCTCTTCTGCTGCAATTTTAGGATAAGCCGGTATATCGTAAATAGGTTTTTCGGGATATAAGGTAATACACTGACCGCCAATAACTTCTTGTGCATCAATAACATGACATTTCATGCCAAGCATTCCAGCTTGAAAAACTGCAAATAATCCAACCGGACCGGCACCTATTATTACAACATCAGTATTATACATTACTTTTTATATTTAAATTTTAAAAAGGATTTTATTGGATATTGAGGAAATAATCAAATAGATATTGATTTAATATGTCCTAACTTAGCCCAATTAAGAATTTTTTGATCTCTAGTAAGTAGGGTGACTCCAAGACATTTTGCTGTTGCTACAATAATTCTATCAGCAGGATCACCGTGAAAGTCGTCTATAAGAGAAATGCTTTCAGCAGCAATTTCCGGAGAAATATCTTTAATAGATAATCCATTGATATTTGTTATAGAATTCAGAAAATCCTTTATAGGTTCGTAAACATTAATACGCTTTTTAAAGTTAAGCATAGCTATTTCCCATAACGAGATAGAACTAAGAAATAATTGCGAATTTTCTTGAGCCAGATTGATTTTGTGTTTCGTTTGTTCTGATAGCTCTTCAGGTTGTAATAATGACCACAATAAAACATGGGTATCTAATACTAAACCATTATTAAATTATTAATGTTCTGCATTCCATTTTTCTTCTATTTGTTCTAATATATCCGCTTTTATTTCGGCTTTGTTTTTTAACATACCGAATATTGAGATCTTTTCAGTATTTATAGGTAATATTTGTGCTACTTCTCTATCTCTTTTGGTAATTATAATAGATTCTTTATCTGTTTGTAATTTTTCTATTATCTCAAGACAATGAGATTTAAATTGACTTATTGCTATTTTAGTAGCCATTTTTATACTCTGAAAAAATAAAACTATCATTATACTATAATAGTCAAATAAAATAGTCAATTATATTTCTATTTATAACAAGCTAATTTGGGTTAGTGATATTAATTTTTTTGTGGGAAAAATATCATAAACTTATATTTAAATATGACTATTTCTTAAACTAGCCTTGTAAAATCGTTAAAATTTGTCAAAGATTAATAATGAATATTAATTATTTTTATTAAAATTATGAAAAATAACTTTTAAAATTCTACGAAATATTATCGGTTTTATTATCTTAACTATAAGTGCAGGAAATAGCTTCGCCTCGTCTGCTAATGCTTTTTTCCTTGTTAGTGCAACGGTTTTACCGTCTTGTATAGTCACGGCTACTCCTTTAGCTTTTGGTACGTATGTTCCAACTGCTCTGATTCTTTGCAAACAAACACACTTACTATAACTTGTACTTTAGGTACTGGTTATACCGTTTCATTAAATGCCGGTACCGCACCTGCCGCTACAACAAGTACTCGCAAAATGACAGGCCTCGTTAACACTACTAGCTATTTACCTTATAATCTTTATTCTAATGCAGCAAGAACTCAAAATTGGGGAAATCAATCAAGCGACTGGGTACCGGGAACAGGTACGGGATTACCTCAAACGCTCACAATATACGGAAAAATACCTCAAGGGGCAAATGTTCCTTCTGATACTTATAACGATACAATTACAGTAATCGTAGCATATTGATATTATGAAAAAATATTTTTTAAGATTTCTACCTATTCTATTTATATTATTTACTTTTAATGTTTTTGCTAGTGCTACTATCGTACCTGTCAATATAGAGATAAGTAAAGATAATAAAATAGCAACTATGACGGTACAAAATAATGATTATACACCTAAAAAGTTTCAGCTACTTCTTTTAAAACGTGTGTATGAAAACGGTACAGAAGAATATAAAGAAACTACGGATTTAGTGGCAACTCCGGTAACATTTACCTTGCATGGCGGTAAAACGCAATTGATACGGTTAGCTTTTAAAAATACACAGAATTTTTCTACTAGAGAAAAAGACTATAGAATCATATTAAGAGAATTACCTCGTAGAGTAAAACTAGAGAATAGTGCTACCTCTACGGTAAATCTTGTTGTTCAACATAGTATACCTATAACAATATCAAGGTAATATCAATAGCAAATTATCTTTAACTTTAAATAAATAAGCTAATGTGCTTTTAAATAAAATAATATCAGTTTTTATAGGTATTATTTTATTTATACCGCTAAGCTTTGCAGATGAAATTATCTCCGAATCTCTTGAAGACAATTTACCTCAAACCACAGCGGATACAAATGTGCATGAGGATAAAATGTTAGGATCATTGCCCCAATTGCCTCTAGAAGTAGAATTTGAGAATAGCTCTAATGAAGTTGCGGGCGACAACGAATTGATTGTTTCTCTAAAAGTTAATTATACCGAAACCGATATATTCCCAACTATAGTGCAAAACACTCAAGGTCATTGTTTAATTCCTCTTGAAGATATAGAACATTTTGATGTCCAAGAAGATTATCTTAAACAGGGTCTCGTGAACTATCACGATACTGCATATATTAATTTAGATTTGCTCGAAGGTACTAAATATGATTTAAACTTCGAGAATTTAGATTTAAACATTACTTTTCCAGCGGAAAAAATGCAACCTCAATCATTTGATGCTTCAGGTGGTCCTATGCAAAATGTCGATACTAAACTTATTAGCGGTGCATATCTTAATTATGACATAACTCTTAGCCAAAATGATGATATTAATTATTTAGCCGGAGTAGAGGAACTTAATTATTTTACTGAAAACGGCGTATATAGCTATAGTTTTTTATTTCAAACCGAAGCCGTTAAATCAAATTTTTCTAAAGTCAAAAATACTGCAAGAAACCAAAATAAATTTACACGTTTAGAAACAAATTGGACATATGAGAATGTAGATAAAATGACTAATTGGCGGGTAGGGGGATAGCATAACTAAAGCATCTTCTTGGTCTAATTCAACTAGATTTGCCGGTATTCAGTATACTACTAATTTTGCGGTTAGACCGAATTTAGTTACTTATCCGTTACTGGATTTTAGAGGGAAATCAGAACTTCCAAGCAGTATAGAAATCAAATAGTGTGCCTATATATAATGCTAAAGCTCATATGGGGGATTTTGACGTAACAAACATTCCGGTTATTACCGGTAGAGGTGATTTAATAGTTAAAACGCAAGATATAACCGGTAAAGTTCAAACAATCACCATTCCTTATTATGCCTCACCGAGTTTATTGCACGAAGGGCTTTCAAATTTTTCTTATGAAGCAGGATTTCAAAGACAAGATTTTGCGATATAATATATAGCAATGATTATAAATATTTAGTTCTAAATACCGATTATATGCTTGGTATGAATGATTATTTAACAAGCGGCGGACATTTTGAATTTTTAAAAAATAATGGAGCAGTAGGGGTAACTAATAACTTAAAAATCGGAAATTTTGGAATTATAGGCATTTCAGCTGCAAGTAATATCAAAAATTTCGGTCGTTCTCAAAGAATTAATTGCGGTTATACTTATGAATCGGAATATTTTGATATTAATAGTAATTTAGATTGGAATAATAGCAATTATCAGGATGTATATAACTATCCCGATAAAACTTTTTCAAGTTTAAATTATCAGATTTCATCTAGCTGCGGTAATACCGATTTTGGTAATATAAGTGTTAATTTTTTGTCTTTTGTCGTAAATAACACAATACAACAAGGTAAACGTACAAATATATTATCATCGACTTATCAAAGGAATATTACTAAAAAAGGTTTCTTAAGTTTTACTATAGGTACTGATTTAAACAGTAAACGTAAAAATAATTTTGCCTATATGTCATTTAACTTCAATTTAGACGGTAATAAAAGTATTTCATTTACTATTCATATCAAAATAAATATCATACGAAGCAACTTGGTATTTCTTCACCGGTTACCTCAAATATGGGATGGGGATATAATATAATTAAAGCTAAAGCTACAAACTATAACGTACAGCTTAATCGTAACGGTAAAAATAACGATATTGGAGTTTATCTGCAGAAAAATGATATCGAAACAATGAAACAGTTTAATATCAAAGGAGGTATTGTCTCTATTGACAAAAGCTATTATGTGACGAGACCGATTACTGGAGGTCTTGCTTTGATTAAAGTTAAATAGTTTAAAAAATGTTGGAGTTTATAATAATAATCTATTAGCCGGTTATACTGATGATAAAGGTAAAATGCTTGTACCGAACGTTACATCATATGTTCCTTCTGAAATAAGACTAGATGATGAAAATCTACCTCTTAATACCGAGTTTGAGGAAATTGCTTTGAAAGTTGCTCCAAAAACAAAATCAGCAGTATTATTAATTAACATGATTATACCGGGAAATGCTACGGCGTTACTTGCAACATGTAATCCGTCAGTTCCAACCGTAAATTTCGGTACTTTTAATGCAGGGGCAGTTAGAACAACTTCCGTTACTGCCTCAGTTACATGTAGTGCTTTATTATCGCTGCTTGTTAGCTATACCGTAACTTTTAGTACAGGCTCTGCCGGTATTTATAATCCAAGAAATATGGTTAACGGGGTACGTAAGCTGAATTATAATTTATACAAAGATGCAGCTTTTACTCAAATACTCGGTAACGGGACTAGTAGTACGGTAACATTTACCGATAGCTACTTACTAGGTCTTGGACCGGTCACAAAAAACTATACCGTATATGCACGCCTGCCGTCACAACCTCTTGCCGCTGCCGGGACGTTTCAAGACACTATTACCGTAACCCAACCCATAGCTATATAATAGACTTCTTGCACAAATTGATTCACAGGATGCTGCACATTACCATCCGGTATTAGGAAGTTGTATTTTTATTATAACATTAAAAACAATTTAAGTTTTATATTACATAATTATTAATTTTAATTAATAATTATAATGTTATTACTATAACTACATTTAGTATTTTGTAGTTACTTAGGCTCTGTACATTTTTGATAGAATAATCTTAATTATGGTTATTTTTTGCTGCAAATTATAAGGTTTTTTTGAAATATGAATAACTATTTCTGCAAAAAAAAGCAAAAGTACACAGAACCAATATTTTTAACTTAAATAAAGGTCGAATTTATGAAAAATGAAGAACAACAAAATCAACCAGCTCCAAAACATGGTCGAATAATATTCCCTCTTTACACAATGGGAAAAGTTTGTGTAGATAAGAAGCTAATAAATGAAGAGTGGAAACTTAACGGATTTGAAACAGGGAAAGGAAGTGATGAGCGTTTTGGAAATGATGTTGCAGGGGAACCGCTACCATTAGATGGGCATATCCTTAATGGTGGGCGTACAGATGATACAGATTGGGTAAATGCTACCAATGAAGAAATAAGAGCGGAATTAAAAGATTCAACGTTTAACTGGATAAACTTTGCTATACCATTAGAAGGTGAGAAAAAGCTTAATAGAATGGGATTATACTGCATCACATAAAACTCGCGGTTATATAGTGCAAATGACAAAGGCAGAGTTTACCTTTGAAAATAGACTGAAACACGACGATTTAGAAGAAATTTATAGTGAACTTTCTGATAAATTCCCTTACTGGGATCATACATTAGCTCCTTCTAAAACGATTGAAGTAGCTTTTCCGGACAGAGACCCAGGATATTATGTTGTAGAAGTTGATTGGATAGTAGCCGACACACCACGTAAATTTGTTTCATCATTTATTGTTGAATATAAGGATGAGGTTTCACCGATAGGTCTTAATACGAATGATGGAGAATGCCTTTAACGTTATTCCTGCGTAGACCGATAAAACCCACTATGTTACCCCGTGGCTTGCTAACTAGGTCCATAAAAACAACAAAAAATACTAATAATTTTAGTATTTTTAACTGGATCCCGTGGTCAAGCCACGGGATGACAGAGGTGAAGTTGGTCCACGCAACAACGCCTCCTCACAATGAAGGGGCGGTATCCACGCAACGTTGCCTTACTTCCGCAGGGTAAGACTGCTTATGCCTTAGGAAAGCATAATATTTGTAAAAACTATTCTATATAGTAACCAAGAGTGATTTGTGTCAAGTCAAAAATCTAAAAAAAAAATAAATATTTATATTGAATAAATTATTATTCTCGTGTCTACTTAGGTGAAGATTCTATACACTGAATATGGTGTCATTTTTTCAAAATAAGCATTATAAATAATGCCTACAACCCCATTAGTACCTATAATGAACACGCTTAGAAAAAATAAATTTCAAATAACTATAAACAACAACCACAACAATTTACTTACTCCTTTCGGTAAAGCTATTCTGCGAGATCGATATCTTATGAAAGGTGAGGATTTTCAAGATTTATTTGCAAGAGTTTCTAGTTATTATGCCGAAAATAAACAGCATGCTCAGAAGTTATATGAATATATGAGTAAAATGTGGTTTATGCCGGCAACACCAATCTTAAGTAACGGCGGAACGGATAGGGGACTTCCTATTTCATGCTTCTTAAATGAGACTGATGACAGCTTAGACGATATAGTAAATTTATGGACGGAAAATGTTTGGCTTGCTGCACGCGGCGGCGGGATTGGAAGTTATTGGGGTAATGTTCGTTCTATTAATGAAGGGATTCGTGATAAAGGTCATTCATCCGGTATTATACCGTTTATTAAAGTAATGGATTCTATGACTCTTGCTATTTCGCAAGGTTCTATTAGACGAGGTTCATCAGCTGTATATTTGCCTATTAATCACCCTGAAATTGAAGAATTTATTGATATAAGACGTCCGACAGGTGGGGATGTTAACCGAAAAGCTCTTAATATTCATCACGGTATAGCTATAACCGATGAATTTATGAAAGCCGTTGAAAACAATACGGATTTTGACCTTGTTAGTCCTGCTACCAAAAAAGTTGTAAATAAAGTTAGAGCAAGAGATTTATGGGTTAAATTATTAACTACTAGAATAGAAACGGGTGAGCCTTACTTGTTATTTATCGATAGTGTTAATAAATCCATACCTGAGCATCATAAAAAATTAGGACTTCAAGTTAAAATGTCCAATCTTTGTAGCGAAATTACATTGCCTACGGGAATTGACCATCTAGGAAAGTCAAGAACTGCCATTTGCTGCCTTTCTTCTTTAAATTTAGAGTATTATGAAGAGTGGAAAGATGATAAAGGATTTATCCATTCTATTATGTTGTTCCTTGATAATGTTTTAGAAGACTTTATTAATAAAGCACCGGATACTATGGCAAGAGCTAAATATTCGGCTTTGCGTGAACGAAGCGTTGGACTTGGCGTAATGGGATTCCACTCATTTTTGCAAATGAAAAAAGTACCGATAGAATCGGTTATGGCAAAAGTTTGGAATAAAAAAATATTTGAATATATATCTGCTGAAGCTGATAAGGCCTCAATAGAAATCGGTAAAGAAAAAGGAGCATGTCCTGATGCTCTAGATGCAGGAAGTAATGAACGATTTAGCAATAAAACTGCAATAGCACCCACCGCTTCAATTTCGGTAATAGCAGGTAATGCCTCACCCGGAATAGAGCCGTTTGCCGCTAATAGCTTTGTACAAAAGACTTTAACCGGTTCTTTTAACGTGCGTAACAAACATTTAGAAAAGTTATTAGAAGAGAAAGGATTTAATAATGATCAAGTTTGGTCTTCGATTGCAACACATGAAGGATCAGTACAACATTTAACATTTTTATCCGAAGAAGAAAAACAGGTTTTCAAAACCGCTTACGAAATTGATCAGAATTGGCTAATTGAACTGGCAAGCGATCGTACTCCTTACATTACGCAAGCACAATCTTTAAACATCTTTTTACCGGGGAATGTTAGTAAGAAATATTTAAATAATATTCATTTTAAAGCCTGGAAAAAAGGAGTAAAAAGTTTATATTACTGTAGATCGACATCAATACAGCGAGCCGATAAAGTGTCGCATGATGTACTAAAAGCAGATTTTAAAGACTTAGAGAAACAAAACGATAAGTTAGCAGAAGCCGGTAATTACGAAGAATGCTTAGCTTGTCAGTAAGGATTAGGTGTGTTGTTGTATTGATTAATGTCATTATAACTCTGTATTACCTAACCGTCATTGCGAGCGACTGTAAGGAGCGTGGCAATCTCGTCAAATATCCTGAGATTGCTTCGTTAATTATTTCATAATTTCCTCGCAATGGCGAAAAACCAAAGCCATAAATATAAAAAAATAAAAGAAAAAATTATGTCATTACTTGATGCAAGTCCAATTTATAAACCGTTTTCATATCCATGGGCGTATGAAGCTTGGCACACTCAACAAAAAATTCATTGGTTACCGGAAGAAGTACCGCTTGCCGATGATGTTAAAGATTGGAAATATAACTTAACTCCAGGGGAAAAACATCTATTAACGCAAATATTTCGTTTTTTTACACAGGCAGATATTGAAGTGAATAATTGCTATATGAAGCATTACTCACGAGTATTTAAACCGACTGAAATATTAATGATGTTATCGGCATTTTCTAATATGGAAACGGTACATATTGCAGCATATTCACATTTACTTGATACGGTAGGTATGCCGGAAGTAGAATATTCAGCATTTCTTAAATATAAGGAAATGAAAGACAAGTATGATTATATGCAGCAATTTGGAGTGGATACCAAAGAAGATATAGCAACTACACTCGCAGTATTTGGAGCTTTTACCGAAGGATTACAACTATTTGCTTCTTTTGCGATTATGCTTAATTTCCCTCGTTTTAATAAAATGAAAGGTATGGGTCAGATTATTGCTTGGTCAGTGCGTGATGAAACACTTCATACTAATTCAATTATTACTCTGTTCAAGACTTTTGTAAGAGAGAATCCTGAAGTTTGGACGGAAACTTTACGTAAACGTATTTATGAAGCTTGTACGACTATTGTGCATTTTGAAGATGCCTTTATTGAACTTGCTTTTGAAGTCGGCGGTATTGAGGGGTTAACGGCATATGAAGTAAGACAATATATTCGTTATATTGCCGATCGTCGTTTAATGCAGCTAGGACTCAAAGACGTATATTTGGTAAATCATAACCCGCTTCCTTGGCTTGATGAAATGCTAAACGGAGTCGAGCATACAAACTTTTTTGAAAATAGAGCGACTGAATATTCAAAAGCAGCGACTACCGGTTCATGGGAAGAAGTATTCACTGAGATGGACGCCAAAAGCGGAGGCTAAATAATATACTTAGATAGAACTTGAAAAATTGGCAGCCATGTCTTCGTAAGTCCTCGGATGCTGAACATGTTGTGTCGAAGTATACATATTAACAACAAGAATAAAAAAAATTAAAAATACCTAATCTTTATTTTTAAAAATTTTTTAAAATAGATTTAGAATATTTAAAAATTTCGAGTAATTTTATGGCTGTTATAAATAATAAAAACTATCAAAAAGTTGTAGAAAAAGTTTTATCTTCTTCTAAAGCTAATAAAGTATTAAAGAGTGCAATTAAGGACTTATCGTCTTCAAAGAGTATAAGTTTAAGAACGATGTTACTCGGAGCAAGGTTTGTTTTAACTAATCCTGTAAATAGTTATAATCTTGTTAAGTTTGCTAAATCCTCTAATATATATCTTGATCCGGAATTTCAAAAATCACTTCTTGAAAAATCTCCAATATGGGAATTTTTAAAAAAACATTCAGATGATTTGCCTAAAATAGGTCAAATCTTAGCAAATGCGGGCTTTAGAGAATTTCAAGATAAGAGTGCTTTAGATAAAAAGGGACTCGAAATACTAAAAGAATGTTTTAAAAATGAAAAAGTACTTAAAAAACTTCAAGAAATTGCAGTTGAAGTAAAGCAAGAGCTACCGGACTGGAATAAAGTGACTTCTAGAACTTTAGATATGCTGGTTACCGATAAAAATTTCAAAAAATTCTTTAATGAAAAGAGCGAAGATATTACAAATTATATACGCACCGGAGCAACTGAAATACTTCCAAGCGATTATATAAAAACTTTTGATGATATATTACAAAAACCCGAAAAGAAAAATTTATTAAAAATATTTAATGAACATCCTGATTTTAAGCAAGAACTGGCTGAAAATATAAACAATCCTAATACTCTAAAAAGGTTTAATAAGTTATCTCCTGAAAAACAACTAATTATTGAAAGTTTCTTAGCAGAAGTAAAAGAACAAGCTAAACCTTTCTTAAAAGAACATTTTGAAAGCTACAAAATCGATCTTAAAATTTTAGATATTATTCCTACTTTATTAAATAAAATTCCTGAGACAAAAGAGATTTTTGATACTCTTAACGCTCCAAATCAAGGTGTAATGATATCTCTTGAAAAATCCTTAGAAATGGTAGCGGGTGATGATAAATTAAAAGGTTTTTTTGCTAATAATAAAACAATCTTACCAAATATTGCTTTAGGTATTATTGAAAATACTCCTAGCGTACAAAGCATAACAAAAGAATATAATTTTGATAAACAAATGCTTAGTATAGTAGGCGAAGTTATGTCAAAACCGGAAATTGCTCATGAGATTATTGCAGACTTAAATAAAGGCGATTATATGAGTTTAACCGGTAATATAATCTCTGCACTTAATGATCATTCATTTAAATTAAAAGATATATTAGTAGAGCAAAGTAAAGAAGGTCTATTTGATAATTTAATTACAGGAGTTTTAGAACAAGATGAAAAAAATAGCCAAACTATAAAACAACAACTTATAAATTACGGTCTGGAAGTGAGTGATATTACAAAGCTAACGAGCATAATGCCTATATTACTTGATAAACCTGAATCATTAAAAAAGGTTTTTCGAGATTTTATTAAAGGTGATTATACGGGAATGGCAAAAGAGTTAATAGCTTTAACTAAAGGTAATCCTGAGATTAAGCGATATTTAAACGATAATAGAGAAATATTTGCAAGTATTTTAGATAAAACTTTAAAAGATATACCGGGCATAAATAACCTTGATAAGAAAGAATTATATAATGTACTTCCATCAATGTTAAACCATCCTGATGAATTAGTTAAAGTTATAGAAGAGGTTGAACAAAGTAATTATCGTGGAGCCGCTAGTGCTATATATAATTTAGCTCAAAAAACCAATTATTTTGAAGGGCAATTGCCGAATATTATAAAAGCAGGTTTTAACTATGCTACTGAAAAAGTAAAAGACGTATTTAGTCCATCACAAGATTTTAAAGATAAAACTATAGATGAAATTACTCTTAGAAATTATTTAAATAAAATACAAAATGGAAAATTCAGCTTAGAGGGAGCTATATTAGTAGGTAATTTATCTAATATTGACTTCTCAGGCGTATCATTAAAAAATGCAGATTTAACTAAAGTAACTTCTTTAAAAGATTGTAATTTTAAAAATACTAATTTAGCCGAGACTAAATTACCTGACAATTTAATACTACTTACTGATACTTACAATCTCGATAAGGCTATCCCTCCTTTAGCACCTGAACTAATTAAAGAACAACAAGCAAAATTAATTGATAAGGCAATTGATAAAGTATTTTTACAAATACAAGCCGAAGAAAAAAGAAATTTACTTAGTAAAAAAGAATTTGCTCAACAGGTAAATATATTATGCGAAGAAAATCAAACGATTAAAGACTATATTATAGAGAAACTAAATTCATTACCTATGAATATGGTTACTAACCTAGCTACTTCTAAAACAAATCAATATAAACATATTACAAATCATGTAAATTCTCCATTACAAATATTGAACCCTTTATATGAAAATATTGCAAATAAACAAGATATTAAGAGTAATTTATTGGCAAATATTTTAAGCGAGAAAATATCACAAAAACTTTTTGATAAAGGTGATAATAGAGGTGAAGATTTTTACATGATTAATCAGATGCTAAAACCTATCGTTTCTGAATATTCTAAAGAGAATCCCGATAATATAAATAATTTTTTAGAGCCGAAAAATCTAGAAAAGTTAGCAAGTAATATTGCCTCTACTTTAAATTCTAAATCTAAATATACTTGGGCAGGCACTATTACCGGTGGAATTTATTTACCAAAAGAAATCTTCAATGAACAGTTAAAAGATAATTTTAAGAATGAGTTTGAAAATATTAATAAACTAAATGTTTTAAAAGAAGCAAAAAATATAGTTTCAAATTTAGATAGTAAAGTGCATATAGTAGATAATCACGATAAATCACATACTTACGAATCATTACCTACAAAAAATAAAAAAAATACACAGATAACTCCATAAATCTTAGATCAAATTGATTTAATTATCATATTATGCAATAAAAATTAAAATATTTAAGTAGTTCTTAATTTATTTCTTTGAATCAATTTTAAGATAATTTAATGTTTATGTAATTAAATACATTTCATTATTTTTATGGCAGTTACAAATTCCATTAAAGATATTAAATTAAAGAATTTTAATAAAACTGTTAAAAGGACATTATCTTCTCCTGATGCAGACAAGGCATTTACAATGCTTTATTTATGACCTCGCATCTCCAAAGAAAAAAATATTACCCGTTAGCATAGGAGCATTATTAAAAGGTGCGAAGTTTGCTTTAACTAATCCCGTAAATAGTTATAATCTTGTTAAACTTGCAAGCTCCTCTGATATATATCTTGATTCAAACTTTCAAAAATCCGTTCTTGAAAAATCTGAAATATGGGATTTTCTAAAAAAACATGCAGATGATTTACCAAAAATAGGGCAAATCTTAGCAAAAGCAGGTTTTAGAGAATTTCAAGAAGGTAGTTTTCTAGATAAAAAGGGCCTTACAACATTAAAAGAATGTTTTAAAAATGATAATGTACTTAAAAGCATTAAAGAAATCGCAATTGAGCTAAAGCAAGATGTACCCGACTATAATAAAGTGACTTCTAAAACATTAGAAATGTTATCTACCGATAAAAATTTCTTGAAATTTTTTAATGAAAAAGGAAAAGATATCGCAGATTATATACGTACCGGAGCAACAGAAATACTTCCAAGCGACTATATAAAAGCTTTTGATGATATATTACAAAAACCTCAGGGTAAGGATACATATGCAAAAGTTATAAAAATATTTAATGAACATCCTGAGTTTAAACAAGAGCTGGCTGAAAATATAAACAATCCTACTGCTCTAAAAAGGTTTAATAAATTATCTCCTGAAAAACAAATAATTATAGAAGGCTTCTTAATAGAAACTAAAGAACAAGCTAAACCTTTTTTAAAAGAATATTTTGAAGGCTATAAAGTTGATCCTAGTATTGTAGATACTATTCCTACTTTATTAAATAAAATGCCTGAAACAAAAGAGATTTTTGATACTCTTAATGCTCCAAATCAAGGAGTAATGTTAGCTCTTGAGAAATCTTTAGAAATGGTAGCAGGCGACGATAAATTAAAAAGTTTTTTTGCTGATAATAAAACAGTCTTACCAGATATTGCCTCAGCTATTATTGAAAATACTCCGAATATACAAAGCATGACGAAAGAATATAATTTCGATAAACAAATGCTTAGTATAGTAGGCGAAGTTATGTCAAAACTGGAAATTGCACATGCTATTATTACAGATATAAATAAAGGCGATTATATGAACGTAACAAGCCGTGTAATTAATGCTTTTAACGAGCCTTCATTTAAGTTTAAAGATATATTAGTAGAGCAAAGTAAAGAAGGTTTATTCGATAATTTAATTAAAGGGGTTTTAGAACAAGATGAAAAAAAATAGCCAAACTATAAAACAACAGCTTGTAAATTATGGGCTAGAAACAAAAGATGTTACAAAACTTACGAATGTAATGCCTATATTACTTGATAATCCTGAATCATTAAAAAAGGTTTTTGATGGCTTTGTTAAAGGTGATTATACAGGACTAGCTAAAGAATTGGTAATGTTAACTAAAGATAATCCCGAAATCAAAAAATACTTAAACGATAATAAAGAAATATTTGCAAGTATTTTAGATAAAACTTTAAAAGATGTACCCGGTATAAATAAGCTCGATAATAAAGAATTATATAATATACTAACACCTATGCTCAATCAACCGGATAAGCTGGTTCAAATCTTAGAAAATATTGAAAATAAAAAATATATTAATGTCGCTACTAGTATAGGTAGTTTAGTTTGGAAAGAAGGTCAAACACTGAATATTATAAAACAAATACCAAATGTCGTTAAAGCGGGAGTTGGTTATTTTAAATCTGATAAGGTACCTGTAGAATTAGAAAATAAAGTTCCGGCTGATGTATTAAAAGAAGCACAAAACATCGTCTCAAATTTAAATAGTAAGATTAATATTGTAGGATCTAAAACAAATACACTTTCCATTACTCCTATTTCTAATAATAAAAAGAAAGAAGAAATAAATAGATAAACTATATATAGCAAAAAAGAGATATTATTAATTTGTCATTCCGTGGCTACGACCACGGAATCCAGGGCTTTTAAAGATTTTTTATTACATAGTTTTTTTAAAGTAAAGCTTTTTTTAAAAGCTTTACTTTACTGGATTCCCGCATACGCGGGAATGACATGGAACGAAAAATGTCCAGTACTATAGAATAAATCACGGGATGACAGCGTATCATTTTTATTTCGCTCCAGTTATAGTAATATTTAATATTTGTGCAAACTCTTCTTGGTTAGAATATTCTAATGTAGTTTTATCTTGTATCTGATTTTTAAACCAAGTAACTTGTCTTTTAGCATAATGACGGGTTCGTATTTGAGCTGCATTTAAAGCCTCATCTAAAGTAAGGTTACCGTCTAAATAAGCTAAAATTTCTTTTACTCCTACTGCTTTTAAATTTGAATAATCTTGCAGGGTGAATTGTTTTTTTATCAAAGCGATTTCGTCAATTGCCCCTTCTTTAAATATCTTATCTAAACGCTCATCGCATGTCTTATACAAAAATTTTCGTTCAGGATTTAAGAAAATAATTTTGAAATTAAAATCAGATAAGATTTGTTCTTTTGGTAAAGTTTGAAAGGAAAAAATAGATTTACCGGTTTGCAAGAATACTTCATAAGCTCTAATTAAACGCTGAGTATCATTTTGGTTTATTTTAGAAGCAGCAAGCGTGTCAAGCTCCTCTAATTTATTCCATAATTCTATATTACCTATTTCAGTATGTAAGTTTCTTACTTGTTCTCGTAAATCTTCTGATATATCAGGAATATTATTATAGCCGAAAACTAAAGAATTGATATATAAACCCGTTCCACCTATTAATATAGGGAGTTTGCCTCTCGCAGCTATTTCTTTTATTTTTTCTGTCGCAAGTTTTAGATATTTTATTACTGAGAAATCTTCCGTAATTGATAGAAAATTATATAAATGGTAAGTAACTTCAGCTGTATAGCTTTTCGGAGGGGAGGCGGTAATAATAGGGATTTTTTTGTAAACTTGCATTGAATCAATGTTTACTATCTCTCCATTATAAGCTTTGGCAAATTCATGACCTAAATAAGATTTTCCGCTAGCAGTCGGCCCGCATAGTATTACTATTTCTTTCTTTGTCACTGATATATAGTTAGTTTATAATTACTGGGTTATTGCATGGCTCGGTTTTCCGTCATTGCGAGAAGAATTACGTAGTAATTCGACGAAGCAATCCAGTAAAAAATTCTGATTTACAGAATTTTTTTATTATTTTTCTGGATTGCCACGCAGCCTACGGCTGCTCGCAATGACGGGGTGGTATCCACATTGGCAACACCTCGCAGGAATTAAACGGTTTCAGTTTCATCAGCCTTAGCATCACCTAAAGCCTGAGCCTCATCCACCGGTTCACCAAATGTTATTCGATTAGATATATATTCATAACTAATAGTTGGACCGTCAAAAATGTTTCTTATCTCAGTGTAGTCAACAATTAAGCTACGTAAGCCATTAGATAAAACTACATCATTGTTAAGTTTTAAAATACCTTCCTGATTAGTAGGTTCAAGGTCTTTATTTTGTATTATTAATGGTTCATTTCTGTAAGGAATGTAAATATTCAATGCATTTGCACCTGCACCTGTTGGCATTACTGTAACTAATTTATTATCAGTATCAACAGGTGATATATTGACGGAGTCTATTTGATATGAGGTTTTTGACATATAATTTCTCCTTATATTAATTTAATATGAGAAAAATATATAAAATAATATTTTAGAAAAAAATAATTTTTTAATAATTAATTAATAGCCCGTATTTTTTAAGATATTTATTAATTATAGTTATTATTTCCTCTAAACCGTTTTTACTAGCTGATTCAGCCCTTGCAACTATAATAGATTCGGTATTAGAGCTACGTAGTAACCACCAACCATGCTCAGTATTTACCCGTACACCGTCTATATCATTAAACTCTATTTTCTCTTCTAATAATTTTTCTTTAATCTCTTTAATAATTTGTAATTTTAACTCTGAAGAAACAAAAATTTTAATTTCCGGTGTACTATAGCTTTTCGGTAAATCTTCTATTATTTCATCTAGCGTTTTATCCGATTTGCTAAGTAAATCTAAAAATCTAAGGGCTGCATAAATTGCGTCATCAAAGCCAAAATATTTATCGGCAAAGAATATATGCCCGCTCATTTCACCGGCGAGTAAAGCCTTTGTCTCAAGCATTTTGCTTTTAATAAAAGGGTGACCTGTTCGCCATATTATAGGATTCCCGCCAAATGACCTAATTCTATCAACTATTAACTGACTGGCTTTTACATCGACTATTATGGTAGCATTAGGGGTTTCTTGTAAAATATCCTCAGCAAATATACATAAAATTTGATCACCGAATAATATCTTACCGCTTCCGCTTACAATACCGATTCTATCACCGTCACCGTCAAAAGCTATACCAAGGTCACAATTTTGTTCTTTAACTAATTTAATTAGCTCTTGTAAATTAGCAGGGTTGGTAGGATCAGGATGATAACTTGGAAAATTCCCGTCAATCTTACTATTTATGATTATATTCTTGTTTGAGAGATACTTTTTAAGTTCTTCAATAATATCGCCGGTTGCTCCGTTACCGGAGTCCCAAGCTACTTTTAATTTAGGATTAATGCTTATTCCGTCTAAAATATTTTTTAGGTATTTAGATTGTATGTCGTAAGGAGCTGTTGTCATCCCGCGGCTTGACCGCGGGATCCAGTTAATATCGCTATGGATACCGTGGTCAAGCCACGGTATGACATTAATCCTCATCAATAACTCCTGTATCTGATCACCGAAAAAAGATTTGCCGTTTTGCAGCATTTTAAAGCCGTTATCGTCACGCGGGTTATGCGATCCCGTAACCATAATACTACCGGCAGGCATAAAGTGTTTATCGGCAAAATATAATACAGGAGTTGGAACTACGCCAATATTTATGATTTCAGCTCCTGAATCGGTTAGTCCTAACTCTAAAGCTTTACAAAGGGCAGGGGAGCTGAGCCGACCGTCTAAACCAACACAGATTTTGCTATTATCTTTTGTTATAGTCATCTCAGCGAAACAAAAGCCGATTTTATAAGCTACTTCTTCTGTTAAATCCTTAAGGCTATTGCCTCTTATATCATAAGCTCTAAAAATTTCTTTGTTAATTTGCATAAAAAACCCTTTATGTCATTCCTAGCTAAAAGCGGGAATCTAGTACGTTGCTTTGTCATCCCGTGGCTTGACCACGGGATCCAGTAAAATTATTAATATCATAAGCTGTTTTTATGGACCCCGTGGTCAAGCCACGGGGTGACAACCTAGCACGGGATGACACATAGTCTAAAAACTAAAGCTTTCACCTAAATACACTTCCTTAACTTTTTTGCTGTTTGCTATTTCCTTAGCACTTCCTTCTAATAATACTTTACCCTCAAAAATAACGTAAGCACGGTCGACTATATCTAGAGTATCACGTACGTTATGGTCGGTAATTAATATGCCTATATTAAACTCACGTAAATAAGTAATTAGATTTTTGATATCGGAAATAGCAAGCGGGTCAATACCGGCAAGCGGTTCATCAAGCATGATAAATTTAGGCTCTATTGCAAGTGAACGTGCAATCTCAAGCCTACGCCTTTCACCGCCTGATAAGCTAGCAGCGGATAAATCTTTTAAATGAACTATCGAAAATTTCTCTAGTAAATTATGGGTTTTTTGTTCAACTACTTCCTTATCATTTTCAGATATCTCAACTACAGCCTTAATATTATCCTCAACTGATAATCCCCGAAAAATTGAAGGTTCTTGAAGAAGATAGCCGATTCCAAGCCTTGCTCGTAAATAAATAGGTAGGTTGGTAATATTTATATCGTTTAAAAGTAATTGCCCTGAGTCCGGTTTCATTAAACCGATAATAATGTTAAAACAAGTTGTTTTACCGGCTCCGTTCGGACCGAATAAACCAACTATCTCTCCTTGTTTTATATTCAGAGATATATCAGTTAATATATTCCTTTTTTTGTAGGATTTTGATATATTTTTAACTTGTAAGCTGTCCATCTTTTTTATTTTTTGTTTGTTGCTCTTTATGTCATTCCTGCGAAAGCAGGAATCTAGAAAAAATTTTAAAGGTTATAGAAGCTTTTATAATTTATTTTATTATTATTTGGATTCCTGCTTTCGCAGGAATGACATAAAGAGGATTTTTCAATACATAAAGCTATTTCTTAACAATATCTACATAATAGATTAGTTTATTAGTTTTTAAGACATTATCATCACGCTGTAATATTACATTACCGAGTAGAATAAGTTGCTTGTCATCAAAAAAATATTTAGCACTATCTGCAAGTAATAATTCATTATTTATTTTTCTTTCTACAGTCAATTTGGTCGGAATAACTATATAATCAATAGTTTGTTTATCATCTATTGTTTTATAAAAAATATATAATTCTTTCGTTCTAAGTATCGCATTATCGAAGTAAACAACAACATTTCCAAGATATTCTGCTTTTTGTTTGATTCTATCAATAATTAAAGTATCAGATGTTATATGTAAATTTGAAATATTTTTATCATTAGCATATATAGATATACTAATTGTAGAGACATTGCCTTTAAAAATTATAATATTATTTTCATCCTTCGTATTAAAACTATCTGAAGTAATTGAAGAGTTTTTATAAAGTAATTTAGCAGAGGAGTTGCCGGTTATATTCTTATTTACTAAATCAATACTTGCATCGTTAGTGTTAAATATGATCTCATCAAAAAAAAGTTTTACATCGTTTTTTAAATCTAATATGTTTGATTCTTCATCTAAAAAGCCTTCTTTCGCATTGATAATAAGAGTTTGGTCTTGATTTACGTTATAAATAGCATTTATTATATCTAGTTTATATTTGTTATCCGACTCTTTTATAGCTCGCTCAGTTTTAATTTTATACGCATTTAAATTTTTATTTACTCCTTCAAAAATTGAATCTTTCAATATAATATTATATTTTAAATCAAAATTTTTAGTATCTTTTAAACTTTTTTTTGTAACGTTAATATCATTTTCTTCATTAATATAACCGCTTTTAATTAATATATATCCTATATACAAAATTCCAACTATTATTAAAAGATATACAGATTTCCAAATTTTTTTTCGCCGTTTATAAGAAGAAGGCATAGATTTCAGCTAACTCCCATGCGTAGTAAATCATGAATATGAATAATGCCTATGATAATATTATCATCAACAATCGGTATATTAGTGATATTCTTGGCTTTCATTAAATTTAAAGCCTCTTTTGCAAATATTTCCGATGAGATATGAATAGGGTTTTTGGTCATAATGCTTGATGCTGTTTTTAAGTGAATTTGATCGTTAATATGACGACGTAAATCCCCGTCGGTTATAATCCCTATCAAATTTTGGTTTTTATCCGTGACAAGTGTACAACCTAAACGTTTTTTATTCATAATAATTATAGTTTCGGCAAAGGAAGTATCTTCATATACTAAAGGTATTTCATCACCGCTACGCATTAGGTTTTTAATTTTTGTTAAATTAGCACCGATTGTACCTCCCGGATGATAAATTTTAAAATCATCTTTAGTAAAGCCTCGTTTTTCATGTATAACAGTCATTAAAGCATCACCTAGTGATAACATTATTAAAGATGATATAGTAGGAGCTCCAATTACAGAAGCTTCCGGATATTCAGGTACTATTAATAAAAAATCGCTTCTTTTAGCTAAAGTGGAATTTTTATTCATTGTCATTGCAGCAATTTTTATGGAAGAGTTCTTGCAATATTCAATTATATTAAATAGCTCTTTAGTTTCACCGGAATTAGATAGCATAATTACTAGATCATTTCTGGTCACCATACCTAAATCGCCGTGACTTGCCTCTGCTGTATGTAAATAAAAAGCAGGCATACCGGTTGAAGAAAAGCTAGCAGCTATTTTTCTTGCAATATAACCGCTTTTGCCTATGCCGGTTAGGATTATCCGTCCTTTGAAAGATAGTAAAAATTCTATAATTCTGTTAAAGTCTTCAGGGATATTTTCAGATAATTTTTCTAAAGCACTTGCTTCACTAGAAATAACCCTCTTTGCGATGATTTGGTAATTATTTGTGTGGTTCATTGTTATTATTGGCTTTGTACTTATGTCATCCCCGCGTAGGCGGGGATCCAGAAAAATAAGTATAAAACAGCAAATTTTTGCAGTTAAAAGCTCGATTTATCTCGCTTTATGCTGGATTCCCGCCGTTGCTGGAATGACATTTAATTAAAATACTTACGTTCTGTAATTACTTCAGCAGTTTCAGCATTATTATCTTCATTCCAAGCTCGTTTTTTACTAGAATCACGTCGCTCAGGTTCTGAATTTTCCTTAGCATTATTAACATTATTTTTTGGCTTTGGATTATTTGAAGATTTATCCTTATCGGCATTTTTAATAGTTAGTTTTGCTTTGCCTTTATTATCAAAGCCTATCAGCTTAACTTTTACTATATCGCCTTGTTTTAAAACACTGCTAACCGTTTCTATTCTTTCTTCTGAAATTTCACTAATATGAACAAAGCCGTCTTTATTACCTAAATAATTAATAAAAGCACCGGAATCTAAGACTTTCATTACCGTACCGTTAAATATTTCACCGATTTCAGGTTCAACGGCAATAGCTTTAATTTTATCTAAAGCGACTTTTAGCTTATCTCTATCTGAAGCATAAACAGAAACGCTGCCGTCATCGCTTATATCTATTTTAGCACCGCTAGTTTCACAAATTTCCTTTATTACTTTACCGCCCGGTCCTATAATATCTCTAATTTTATCCTTATCTATTTTTATAGTAGTAGTAGAAGGAGCATTTTTACTTAGTTCGCTATTTGGTTTACTAATAACTTTATTCATTTGCTCAAGTATATGCAAACGACCGAGTCGTGCTTGCTCTAAAGCTACTTTCATTATTTTAAAATCTACTCCGGATATTTTGATATCCATTTGTAATGCAGTAATCCCTTCACTAGTTCCTGCAACCTTAAAGTCCATATCACCGAAATAATCTTCATCTCCAAGAATGTCGGATAATACCGCAAATTTTTTGCCTTCCTTAACAAGCCCCATAGCAATACCCGCAACCGGTGCTTTTATCGGTACGCCGGCATACATTAAAGCAAGAGAACTACCGCAAACTGTTGCCATTGAAGAAGAACCGTTAGACTCCGTAGTTTCAGCAACTACTCTAATAGAATAAGGAAATTGTATCTTATTAGGTAATATTGGATTAATAGCACGCCATGCGAGTTTACCGTGTCCGACTTCACGACGACTAGGTGCTTTCATCGGCATTGCTTCATTTACAGAGTAGGGCGGAAAAATATAATTAAGCATAAAACGTTCTTTATACTCACCCTCTAAACTGTCAACTATCTGCTCATCTAAACTAGTACCGAATGTAGTACTAACTAAGCTTTGCGTCTCGCCTCTAGTAAATAAAGCTGAACCGTGTGCGGAAGGTAATAAACCTATTTCACAAGCAATTTGTCTTATATCCGTGGTACTTCTTCCATCGATACGTCTATTTTTTTCTAAAATCTCGTTACGTAATATATCTGATTCAATAGATTTTAAAGCCGATTCGATTTGATAATTACTATATTTTTTATTTTCTATGTCGCTTACAAAATGTGTAAGAACTTTTTCAGGTATTAAATCTAAATTAGTACTACGTTCCTGTTTAGATTTAATCGCAAAAGCTTGTTCAATTTCTTTTACAAATAACTTCTCAATTTCTTTCTTTAATGAGGCAGGGTATAAATCTTGCATTTCAAGCTTTGGTTTTTTAGCTTCTTCTGCTAGTTCTTTAATTATCTTTATTACCGGCTGGAAGCTTTCAAATCCAAATTTTACGGCTTCTAACATTTGTTCTTCAGCGAGTAAATGAGCTTCCGATTCAACCATCATTACTGAACCTGATGTTCCTGCAACTACTAAATCAAGCTGACTTGTTTTTAATAATTCAAGTGTCGGATTTAAAACAAATTCACCATTGATTAAACCGACTTTACTTGCAGCAACTATTTCTAGATAAGGAGCAGGGGATAGGCTAAGGGCAGCCGATGCACCAATAATTGCAAGTATATCTACCGGGGTTTCAGGATCATATGAAAGAACACTGCAAGTTACATGCGTTTCATTCACAAAAGCCGGATGAAATAATGGTCTAATCGGTCTATCTATTAAACGAGATACTAAAACTTCTCTATCTGATGCTTTTCCCTCACGTTTAAAAAATCCTCCGGGGATTTTACCAGCAGCATACGCCATTTCTCTATAATTAATCGTTAAAGGAAAAAAGCCGATACCTTCTTTTGCTTTTTTAGCTACTACTGCTGTACATAATAAAACGGAATTACCCATTTTTACCTTAACTGCTCCGTCAGCTTGCCTTGCTATCTTACCTGTACTAAGCTCAAGAACTTTCCCGTTCCATGTAACACTCTTAGTTATTTCGTTAAACATCTATTTATCTCATTTCATAATTTATATTGTATTCAAAGTGTCATCCCGTGGTCAAGCCACGGGATGACAGTCGTAGTATGACATTTGTACTACTTAATCTTTCTAATTCCTAGCTTACTTATTAAATCTAAATATTCGCTAACATTATTCTTTTTAATATAGTTAAGTAATCTACGACGGCGTCCGACTAAAATTAATAATCCACGTCTTGAAGTATGATCTTTATGGTTAGATTTAAAATGCTCGGTTAAATTGTTGATTCTTTCAGTTAAGATAGCACATTGCACCGCACTTGAACCGGTATCATTTTCCGTTATAGCATATTCTTTAATTAATTGTTGTTTACGTTCTTGTGTAATCGACATCGATAATTTCTCCTTAAATATATAGACTTCCAGTTTTAAAAGAATTCTATGGTGTTAAATTAAATACTCGTAAAGAATTAAAGCAACTCTTGTTTAAGCTACCTATTGCAAGCAGAGTGCCTTTATAGCGAACCCATAAAAGACTAATTTCTTTTTCATAATTAAATAAACATTTCTGTCCGTATTTAATTTGCTGTGCTTGGCTGTCAGTTGCATCAAGAACCAGGATGTCGTCCAGTATTGCTTCTATCTTTATGCTTTTTTCCTCTAGGAAATTTTTGGTAATTTCGTCAGGTGATTTAATTCGGATAGCATTTTCTTCTTTAAATATTCCAACCTGAGTACGGCGTAATTCTATCACAAATCCTAAACTTTGCAAGGACAATGCCAAATCTTCTGCTAAAGTCCTTATATAAGTACCTTTTGAGCATTCCGTATAGTATGTAGCGGTAGCATTTTTCTCATCAAAATTTAAACATTTTAGATTATAAATAGTTATATTTCGTGGCTTTAATTCTACTTCTTTCCCCTCTCTAGCCAATTTATAAGCTCTTACACCGTTAACTTTAAGAGCAGAAAAAGCTGGCGGTATTTGTGTTACGTTACCGATAAATTTAGAACATACGGCATAAGCCTCTTCTTGAGAAGGGATATAATCCTTCGTTGCTATTACTTTACCGGTATAATCGCCGCTATCGGTTTGTAGTCCGAATTTTACGGTAAAAATATAGGTTTTTCTAGCATCAATTAGCAGCTGTATTAGCTTTGTAGCTTCACCTACGGCAAGGGGTAGTATCCCTTCCGCTTCAACATCTAAAGTACCGGCATGTCCTACCTTAACTTCTTTACCGAGTATTTTTTTTACCATGCTAACCAGTTTAGCAGAACTTATACCTCTTGGTTTATAAATATTTAACCAATAACTATTCATTAATATACTCCCATAAAATGAAGGGTTGATAACTTAAAATTTTTTCGTCATTGCGAGAAGACATTGTCGCGTGGATCAATTTCACCTCTGTCATCCCGTGGCTTGACCACGGGATCCAGTTAAAATACTAAAATTATTAGTATTTGTTTATTATTTTTATGGACCCCGTGGTCAAGCCACGGGGTGACACAGTGGATTTTACCAGTCCACGCAACAATGCCTTGCGAGAAGAATTACGAAGTAATCGACGAAGCAATGACGATATCAACTCTTTTTAGTTAATACCTCAAATTAAACGAGTATATCCTTGACTTAAGTTTAGAAAAACTTTAATATATAATTCTAGCCAATAGCAAGATATAGGTTAGACCAAATAATGACGATTAACTCCAGTAATATAGAAAATCCTCCCTCTAAAATCAATAGCCGTTTTTCCAAACTTACCGATTATATCTGGCCTATAAAACGCCACGAAGTTTCTAAATTTTTATTCATCACCTTATTAATGTTCTGTATTTTATTTATCCAAAATCTAATCAGAGCTTTAAAAGATAGTATTGTTACTACTATGATAGGTGCCGAGACTATCTCATTTTTGAAGTTTTGGGGAGTGATGCCGTCAGCTTTCTTAATGACTGCTATCTATGTAAAACTCGTTAATAGGATGAAAGCAGAGAATATATTTTATCTTATTATATCAATTTTTTTGGCATTCTTTGCACTATTTGCTTATGTTATTTTTCCAAATCATGAAATACTGCATTTAAGCCCTGTAACCGTTCAAAATTTAACGGCAAGTTTACCTAATTTAAAATGGTTTATATTGCTTTTATCAAAATGGAGTTTTTCACTATTTTATATAATTGCTGAATTATGGCCAAACGTAGTTTTTGCATTACTTTTTTGGCAGTTTGTTAATAATATTACTACCGTGGAAGAATCTAAAAGATTTTATCCGTTATTCGGTCTACTTAGTCAAACAGGTATTTATTTAGCAGGGCAGTTTTTAGAAAATTTAAGTAATATTAATGATTACGTAACTAATAAATTTGCATTGCAATCGTCTTTTCATACACTTTCTATACAAATTATACTAACTATAGTATTAATTTTAGGCATAATAGCTATTAAAACTTTTTGGCTGCTTAATCATAAAGTACTAGATAAAGAGCATATGGCGTTACTCAAATTTAAAGCAAAGAAAAAATCTATGACTATTGCCGAAAGTTTTCAGATGATTCTATCGTCAAGGCATATTAGATTAATTGCAACTTTACTTATCTGCTATGGCATTGCCATTAATTTAGTAGAAGGTCCTTGGAAAGCAGCAGCTACTAAAATTTATAAAACTCCAACCGAATATGCAGCTTTTATAGGAAGTTATTTGAGCTACACCGGAGTATTTACTATTTTATTTGTCGTACTTGGTTCAAATATAGTTAGAAGACTTGGCTGGTTTACAGCGGCTGTTATCACACCTTTAATAGTTTTTATTACCGGTATATTATTTTTTGCTGTTAATAACTTTGAAGGATTTGCCGGTTTAATAATAGCAAATTTTATTCTAACCGATCCTGCTTTAATTGCTATAACAATAGGTGCTATTCAAAATGTGCTTAGTAAATCAAGCAAATATACCTTATTTGATTCAACAAAAGAAATGGCTTATGTCCCTTTAGATCCGGAAATAAAAATAAAAGGTAAAGCTGCTGCCGACGTGATAGGTACAAAACTCGGTAAATCCGGTAGTGCATTTTTACAATCATTGGTATTTATAATATTACCTTCCGCTAGTTATCAATCTATTTCCATCTGTTTAATGATTATATTTATAATTACTTGCTTAACTTGGCTTTGGGCAACTAAAGAACTCAATAAAGAATATAAAAATTCTATTAAATTTTCTCAATAATAATATCAGTTTTTTCTTGATATTACTAAAATCTCTATATACTATCTTTGACATTATAACACAAACTGCTATTTATATCATTCCTGCGAAAGCAGGAATCCAGCATAAAGCGAGATAAATCGAGCTTTTAATTTAAAAATCTAATGTGTTTAGATTTTTTAGTGTCTGGATTCCCGCTTTCGCGGGAATGACATCGGTACCAACGAAGAGTCTTCATTACTTAACAGTTTATGCTAATTAATTTTTGGTTAAATTAGAGGTTTTATGAGCAAAGATAGTGATAATCCTGGATATGAAAGTGGATATGAGTCAGACACCGAAGAAAAAAAACAAGAGCAAGCTGTTCCTGCTCAACCTATTAGTAGTACTGCAAGTAAAGACGGTAACCCCGATATAAGTGAGTTTGATCCTTTAGCAAATAAGGAATATACAGAAGAACAAAAGCAAAAATTAGAACAAGAGCAAAAAGAGTATTTTTCTCAAACTACACCCCAAGAACTAGAAGCTGATGATGGTTTTAGCTTTACTCATGCATCTTCTACTCAATCTACTCCTTCAATCAGTAGCTTATCGGGCAGTATTTCCCCTGACGGTCAGACATCAGACCCAATAACCAAGGCTGTAAGAGAAACAATTATACAACCACAAAAAGATGAGATAGCAGAACAAATATTAAAAGACCTAGCAGCCCTTGCAGACCGTGATTTAGCTAAACAAAAAAGAAAAGAAATAGAAGAGGAAAAAGAAAAAGATAAAACATTAAGTGCTTTTTTCCGTAATCCGGCTAATAGAAAATTTATTGATAAGGCTTTAGAAAGTCCTGAACTTAAAAAGAAATTAGAATCAATAGAAATAGCTGGCTATAAAAATGTTCTCTCAACATATAGTGCCGCTAATGGATATCAGGGTGGATTTAAGCCCGTACAGTGGGAAAACCAAATAAGTGCAAGCGATCTTAGAGCCACGGTAGTTAGAAATGATGCAGGCGATAAACTCTGTACCTTAAATGAAACAACTGTTAAAACTAAGCCTTTTACTGTAGCTAAACAAGACGGTACTCAGGTTCAAATCAGTTCATACAGAGAAATAGATTTTCCTATAAAACTTGATAAAGCCGATGGGTCGATGCATTTGTCGATGGTAGCATTAAAAGCTGATGGCACAAAGCCCTCTAAAGATAAAGCAGTATATTTTACTGCTCACTACGAAGAAGGACCAAACGGTAAACCTCAACTTAAAGAAATAAGCTCACCGAAACCTTTAAAATTTGCCGGAGACGGACCGGATGCGGTAGCTTATATTGAGCATGGCGGAGAAATTTATACACTTGCGGTAACACGCAGTAAATATAAAGAAATGATGAAAGAGGTAGAACTAAACCAAGGGCAGAGCGTTGATTTATCACAAACTATAGCTGAAGATTTAACAAAGTTACAAGGTCGATCTCAGGAAACACCACAACCAATAATAACTCCGAATCAAGAATTAAAATCATCTATTGAAACGCCTACCACTACACAAGTACCGCCAATTACTACTGCCAACCAACCACTGCAACCTGAGACTTCACAAATGCCACAGCCGCAACAAGTGAATCCAAACCTCCTTAATGCAGCTACAGCTTTATCAGGCAGCATGCAAGATTTATTAAATTATGTAAATGCAGGTTTAACAAAAGAAAAAGACGGTAATAAACAAATTGATTTAATTAACGAAGCAGCCGCGGCAATTCTTAATAATGAGAATGAAAAGCAGGCTAATATCATTGCTTTAACTGAAAATACGGTCAATAATAACGACCTCACACCGGATACAAAAGTAGCTGGAGTAAATGCGGTATTAGAAACCATAAAAAATGATCAGAATACTCCAGACCTAGAAAAATCAAAAATGCTTGAAGCTACAGTAGCTATAGCTTTAAATTCAGAGAATCTTGAACCGAAGCAAAAACAGCAGATGTTAGAAAAGGCAGTAGATGTCGGTTTAAGTCTTAAAGATGATGCAAGTAGAGCTGCGGCAATTGACGGTATTACGGATACTGTAATAAAAAGTAATCTTTCTACTGAAGATAAAGGGACAATGCTTATAGCAGTAGGTGATAAGGTTAATGCCTCTGAATTAAGCAATGCAGAAAAACAAAAATTATTAGGTTCTGTATTAAAGAAAGGTGTAGAAGCCCAAGTTCTCAGTCCGGAACAACAACAATTGATGCAGCAGAATTTAGATAAGATTACAGCAGAACAAACTAAAAATGCCCAAATAACAGAGGTACAAGGTATTTTAGCTAACCCTGCATTTAATACTATCGCTAAAACTGAGGCAATACAAAATGTTACTACAAAGGTTTTAGATAGTCCGATTAAAGCAGAAATAAAAGGTGAAACGCTCGAAAGTATTACTAAGGTAGTTGCTGAGAGTCCTTTGAACGGTCAAGATAAAGCAGACATTGTTAAAGGTATGGGAGAAGCTATAGCTAGTCATGAAACTATGGCACCTACAGAAAAGATTTCTGCTATAGAATCCGTAGAAAAAGGGGTAGCCGAAAGTATAACAGATTTGGAAGATAAAAAGTTAATGACTAAAAGGTTAGTAGATGGCATTTATGAAGGCAAAGCAAATCCTGAAATAACTTCTGAAATGACTAAAGCTGTTTCTAGAGGGATTGATAAAAGTACTGCTATATCGGAAGATAAACAACCTCTTAAAGATGCAGCGAGTGAGGCAGCTTTAGATAGAGAAACTCAAAATTTAACTGAAGGGTTAAAAGGACAGGAACCTAAGCCTCGCGATGATATATATAACAAAGCCCAAGATGTAGCTGATGCATTAAAAAATGTTATTACCCCTGTTTTAGATGCTCATCCTGAAAAACGTGAAGTCTCAGAAGAAGAAGTTGTGAAAAAAACTTCCAGTATATTAAATGATATCTCTAAGCTTGCAATTGAGAAAGTCAATAATTTTCGTGCTATGCTCTCTCCAGATGGTAATCTTAAAACTCTTGAAGAAAAAAAAGCTGAATCAACAAAAAAAGTAGATGAGCTGGTAAAGGAATTTGGTACTAAATCTTCTACTGAAGAACAGCAAAGTTTCATTAAAGCTAATTTAATTGATGATAAAACTTTATCTAAAGAGGTACGTTTACAAACTATAGATAAGTTATTACAAGAACAAGCCCAAAAACGAGCAGAAGCAATTGAAAACCCTAGTGTTAAAACGGAAGATGTAAGGGTAGTATCAGGACAGTCTGAATTAAAACCTATAAGTAAAGATGAGCCGGATATTGAAAAAGCTAAAATGGTAGTAGGAAGCGATAGAGTTAATATCAAAGATAATATAAAAATTATGGGAGCATTAATGAATGCAAGAGATAGCATTATTCAGTCGGAAAATTTAAATAAATCAATACCTATTAAAAAAGAGTCTTCCTTTCCGCCACGCTAATCAAGATTTGTATGCTGTATTGTTATAAGGGCAAGCAATGTCATTCCTGCGAAGCATTGTTACGTGGATCGGTTTACCTCTATCAATCCCGTGGCTTGTCCACGGTATGACACCGAATGCGTTTTGTGGTCCACGCAACAATACCTTTCTGCGAAAGCAGGAAGCATGTTTTTTATATGGTTATTTTATCAATTAAGGTTGCTTTTTCTAGATTCCCGCTTTCGCGGGAATGACATTGAGAGAGTTCCACAAAGCTGCTTTTAGCTAAGAAATAATTATAGAGACTATTTGGTCGAAGCTTGTTCCCTATAATGAGGGTCACAAAAGCATAAATTAAATATTTTACGAGCTAGCTTTTAGCTTATCTTTTCCGGCTAAACATTTTACTAGATTATTAACGGCTTGTTGTTCTTCCGTGCTATTAATTTTCATAAAATTTCTTGAAACTTCAATGCACATACGTTGATGTTGAGTATGTACATGCTGCGGTTTATTAGCTTCTTCTAAACCTTCAAAGAAATAATCAATATTCCTATCTAAAGCTTCTGCGATTAGTACTAGCCTTCCTACAGAAATTCTATTAATTGCTTTTTCGTATTTTTGTAATTGTTGATGAGTAACATCAATTACTTCAGCAAGTTGTTGACGAGACAACCCCTTAGCTAATCTTAAAGAATAAATTTTCTTACCTATAAAACTATCGATTTTTTGTATAATATCGTTTTTTCTACCCATTATCTTCTCCTTGGTTACTAATTATGTCTATATTTAAAAATTTTCTTTGAACAAAAATGATATTATCCTATATTATTATAAAACATGTGGTTATTAATAATTTTATACCATTAAACTTATCCAATTGTAAGTAGAAATAATACCATGAATTAATATTATAAGCAACTAGTAAAATAACATTTTTTAAGTTTTTTGTAATCATTTGGTAAATAATTATTAAAGAATCGTACAAAATTATTTCTTATCAAATAAAAATATCATAAGAACTTTAAAATTATTTTGTTAACAGTCCTATAAATTACATTATAAAAAAAATAAAATTTTAGTGTATTATAGAAAAATATAAAATTAATGCAAGGGAAAATTTCATTTCTATATTAATATTTCAAATCGGGGGTGGGGTGTAGTTTCATTTTAATTATAAATTAATTATTTACAGCGAACTTATTTAAGGTTAAATATAAAATTAATAATAACAACTTAGCTTTTATAATGAGAAAAATTTTTAATTGTCTTTACGTAGCCTTATTTAGAACAATAGAAGATGATGGCGTTGAACATTCAGGATATATGTCATTCATGATACTTTTATCTATTTTCCCTTTCCTAGTATTCTTATTAGCTTTAACAAGCTTTTTAGGAGCTTCAGAACTTGGTCAAAATTTTATACAAATTTTTCTAGAGAGTCTTCCGGAACAAGCAATGGAATCAATAGAAAAGAGAATACGAGAATTACTAAGTGCTCCTCCTCAAAGTTTAATGAATCTTGCCATAGTAGGCAGTATTTGGACTGCTTCTTCTTTTGTAGAATGTTTAAGGACTATTTTAAATCGTGTATATCAAATAAAATCTCCCCCCCCTTATATAAGAAGAAGATTACTTAGTATTATACAGTTTCTTATAATTAGTGCCTTGATTACCTTTACTATGTTTCTTTTAGTGGTAATTCCAATATTATTTACAAAAATTCCGATAATATTAGAGACCATTGAAAAATATAAGATCATTTTAAATTTTATAAGATATTCTTTAATTTTAATTTTATTATTTTTAGGTGCCTCATCTTTGTATTATATATTACCTAATGTAAAACTAAATTTTATCGATGTATTTCCAGGGGCTTTATTAACTGTGATATTATGGGTAATAAGCGGCTATTTGCTTTCAACATATATAGTCTATTATAATCAACTAAATCTAATGTATGGTTCCCTTGGTAGTATAATAGTTACATTAATATTTTTCTATATTATAAATATGATATTTATCTATGGTGCGGAATTTAATTATCTAATGAAAAATTATGAAAATATAGAGTGAAGTGCGGCTTAAAGCACTTCATAAGTATTTAATTTTATAAAAATAAAATACTTAATTGAAACAATTTCGGCAGTTTTATATTTAAAACTTTATATCAATCTTTATTTTAGTTGTAAAAAAACAATTATTTTTTAGTTTTTAGGTTTTACGAACAAAATACAAATTATTTAAAAAACTCCGGTTTAAATAACATAAAGCTATCCTGAGATGATGTAGGTAATGGAGTTAAATTATATTGCGGATCGGAAGCGTTCCCATAAATTTTTTCTATTTTTTGGAGCGAACTTGGAGATTTTAAAGCCAACAATATTGATTTTAAAATAGTAAAAATTGCTATATACGGATCGGTTTCAGGAGAAGATAAGCGATGTTCTAAACGTTTGGGAAAAGAATTCGGAATTCGTACGGCTACGCTTCTATTATTTCCACCGTATGATATATGCGTAGGAGCCATAAATTTTTTATTTATCCGTGAATAATCTAGAGTAGTCGGCATAAAAGCAAGTAGGGTGTCTAACATATAGTGACATAACCCTTGTGCTGCTAAAATTATATAATAATCATTAAACTCGGAATTAAAATTAATATGAAAATGCATACTATTACCATAATCATCCAAAAACGGCTTAGGAGAAAAATCTATATAACCGTTTAACTGCTGTGCCATTTTTTTTAAAATAGTTTTAACCTCTAATATATTTTTTATATATTGTATTAGGTTTACAGAAGGAGGAAGATCTATTTCAAATTGATTATTGCCTTTTTCTTTTTTTATTTTAGAAATTTTAAATCTAGCTAAGTATTTTCTTGAAAGTATTTCAAATTTAGCTATATCAATATTGTGACTTAAATAAAACTCTATTTCTACGCCGATAATAGGGATTAGGTTATAGTCTTGATGAAATTGTGCTATTATTTTTTCTAGCTGTTTATTTTTTTGTAGACGACCGGATAAAGTATTAATAAAACTATTATAATTAATATGGGGTATTTTCATGGAAGGATTAATAAACGGATCAGTTTATTATAAAATTTTTGATAAAACATTCAATAATTCAAGTCATAGATATATAAAAAAAAATAACTCTATAAATGAAACAGAAATAGTTGAAAACAAAAAATCTATTACTACTTATTTTAAAGCACAAGATATTTTAATTTTAAATCAAGTACATGGCAATCAAATTGTTAATGCTGATGAGTCCATAATAGCAGTACCTGAAGCAGATGGAAGCATTACAACTAAGAAAAATTTAGTATTAGCGGTACAATCGGCAGATTGTGTACCGGTATTACTTGCAAGCGGCGACGGTAAAATAATCGGAGCGGCACATGCGGGTTGGAAAGGAAGTATAAATAATATTATTAGTAATATAGTTACTAAAATGATAGAAAAAGGAGCAAAGAATTTAATAGCAATTATAGGCCCTGCTATAGCTCAAAGTTCATATGAGGTTGATGATGAATATTATAAAGCTTTCTTAAGTAAAGATATTAACAATAAACAGTTTTTTATAAACTCGATAAAAGAAAATCATTATATGTTTGATTTACCTAGCTTTGTAGAGTCAAAGCTTAAAGAAGCCGGTGTTAAAGATATAAAAAATATCGGTGAAGATACTTACACAAATCCGTTAAAATACCCAAGTAAAAGACGCTCATATCATTTGCAAGAACCTTATAATCAGAATATATTATCAGCTATCGTAATTAAATAACGGCATTGCTAAATAAATTACTCGATGTCATTCCCGCGTAGTCGGGAATCCAGGATAAAGCGAGATAAATCGAGCTTTTAAAAAGCTTTATAAGCACTGGATTCCCGACTACGCGGGAATGACATCGGAAGACCAAACTACACCATAAAACAACTTTATTTAGCAATGCAAAAATAACTCTTCATTTATCCGGAGTATATTAATGAATCAAGAGAAACATTACTATCAAATAGTTTATGCACCAAACGATTTTTTTAAAAAACAAGCAGAATATATAGACATTGTTGATGATAATATTCGTACTATTGTCGACAAAATGCTTCAGACTTTACATATAGAAAGGGCAGTAGGCTTGGGGGCTAATATGGTAGGAATATTAAAGCGTATAGCGGTAGTTGACCTACATGAAAATAATAAATCATCGCCTATAGTTTTTATTAACCCGGAAATAACTTATTTTTCGGAAGAAAAACAAACTTTTATTGAGGGTTCTTTATCATTTCCAGGCATTGAAGCATCTATTACACGATCAAAAGCAATCAAGGTAAAATATCTTGATTATAACGGTAATAAACAAGAGCTAGAAGCAGAAGGCTTTTTAGCAACTGTAATTCAGCATGAAATAGATTATTTAAACGGCAAAACTTTCTTAGATTATGTATCAAAACTTAAGCGTGATACACTCCTTAAAAAGATGCTAAAGCATATCAAACTCCATCCTACACATATTCACGGTAGCGGTTGTAGGCATTAAAGTTTTTGACATTTGAATTTAAAATATGTTATAATTAACTAGTTAATTATATGAAAAACGCAATTACAGCCTTTGATGCTAAAACACATTTTTCTAAGTTATTAGACCGTGCTAGTAAAGGCGAAGAAATTTTAATTACTAAGAGGTAAAGCTGCTGCAAAAATTGTTCCTATTGATTCTCATAATAATATTGAGATTGCAAACATTGCAGCTCTTAGACTTCGGAAACTTGCAAAAGAAATTAATTTACAACCATCGGATTTAGAAGTATGGCTAAATTACAGAAATGAGGGTAAAAAGTAAAAAATGGTCTCTTTTGTTTTAGATTCTTCAATAGCTTTATCATGGCTTATGCCGGATGAAGTAGCAAGCTTGGATATACTAGATAAAACCATAACGGAAGGAACAATCGTCCCTTCTATTTGGGGACTTGAGATTGGAAATGTATTATTATGTGCAGAGCGTGCAAAACGTCTTACTTCCAATCAACGCCACCAAGAAATTTATACTTTAAAAGATATTTACATCAAAGTTGATCAAATAACCCTAGAGCACACATGGTTTGAAACAATGGATTTAGCGTTGCAGTATGGATTAACACTTTATGATGCTAGCTATTTAGAGTTAGCATTACGCTGTGGGTTACCAATAGCAACCCTTGATAAATCCTTAAAACAAGCAAGTAAAGCTGCCGGGATAGTAGTGTTGTGATTACATCTTTACAAGTCGTAGCCACGCTTCCCAGTCACGTTTGCCTAAATCTTCTTCAAACGATAATAAGTCTTTTACCGTCTGCTTACATATTTCTACGGAAGGAGTTATAATCTCTTGTTCTTTTGTGGAATTTAGCAAACATTGTGTTTTACAAGCTTGTTCTAAATGGTAAGTATAAAACATAGCTTCATGAATAGTTTTGCCGCAGGTAATAGCACCGTGATTACGAAGTAACATCACATAATTCTGTTTAAGATCAGTAACAAGTCTACTACTCTGTTTGTCGGCATCTAGTACTAGAGAATTATAATCATGATATGATATTCTGTCGTAAAAATGTAATGCCCATTGACTGAGCGGTAAAAGCCCGCATTTTAAAGCAGAAACTGCTATGCTTGCGGGAGTATGATAATGAAAAACGGCAGAAATATCAGGGCGTGCTTTATAAATACTACTATGAATAAAGTAACCGGTTTTATTATATTGATATTCTTCCCCTTCTAAAATTTTTCCGTCTAAACTAACTTTTAAAAGATTCTCCGTAGTTACTTCTTCAAACCTTAGTCCAAAAGGATAAATATAGTAAAAATCGGCATTTTTAGGTCTTGCGGATAGATGCGTATAAGTATGATCATCCAGCGATAAATACGCCATTATTCGGTAAGCGGCAGCTAAATTATATTTTATATCCATAACTGTTAAAATCTATATTGGTTTTATGTCATTCTTGCGTGGATCAATTTCACCTCTGTCATCCCGTGGTCAAGCCACGGGATGACAACAAAAAAGTATGGATTCCCGCTTTTAGCTAGAATGACATAGGAGCTGTGCAACAAATCTCCAAAAGCTATTTAAAGGGAGAGTATAGTTCTTCTGCTGTTTCTATCGTCGCTTCTTTAGGGGTTTTTATACATTCTTATAAATATTTTTTATCTAAATACGGTGCTAGATTATAATTTAATACATAACATTGTAAATTATCTTTCTTACCGCTAAAATTAAATTCAATTTTATTTCCTTGCTTCAATAGCTTTTTAATTTCTGTCGTTTGCTGGATAAAATTCTTTTGTTCTAAGCTTAAGTGTTTGATTCTTAATATATTTTTTACTACGGAAAACGTAGAAACAGCAAGAAGCAGAAGGAATATAAATAATTCTTTATTACTTTGCTTATTTAAGAAAATACTATTTTTAACATATGAAGCTGCAATCATTCCGATAGCTATAACATAACATCCAAGGTATCTAAGTAATGAGGCTCCTCTAATTGCCTCCTCATAGCTAAAGTTAAAGAAATATAAATATAATCGCCACAAGGCAAAAATTATAAAACAAGCAAACATACTTATCAGAAAAAATTTATATTCTTTTAGCAAATCCGGTTTATATTTACGAATTCCGTACCATGCTGCTATACAAATAGTATATACAACTAAACTTCCTTCTTTTACTAAGAATAACAAGAGAAATTTACCGTAATTTAGTAATAATGCTCTATGCTGTTCATTAAAATTTTCAACAATATATATTAAATTGCTAAAACTATGTTCGCCTCTGTCAAAAAAATCATGAGTATTTTTAAAATAACTCATCCAAATAAAATTACACAAAATTGGTAAGGTAAGTAGTATCAGATATATAATATAATCACTTGATTTTTTAGGTTTTTTATAGAAAATTGTATAATGAGCTATAAGAATTATCGAAGCAAAACTAGCAAACCATGTTCCAATTTCTCGGAAAGAGGCCAACAATATCGTAATAGGTAAAATAAGCAATAATGCTTTTTTCTTGTCTTCCTCAAGTATATAAATCGTAAAAATAGCTCCAAACATTAAGCCGATGGTGCTGTCGTTATATATAGAGCGAATTCCGGTTGTATATAATACTACGCTGCAAAGTAACAGTGTGAACAACACACCGGTTTGCCACAATTTCTTATTTGCGGCTAAAGGAGCTAGAAATGCTAAATGTAATAAGAAATGTGCAAATAATACGTTACCGTCCGAATAACCTGAAAGTGAAAGCAGGAAGTAATGATAAACTGCAGCACCTCTTGGATAATGGGCATGAGTAGTAATAATGGAAGTTAACTAAGACTGATTCTCAAAAACACCGAAATATAACAATTCTTTAGTAAATATCCCCCAGTGCGAGAAATCATCATAAGCATGCAGCGATGCCTCTCTTGTATAAAGAAAAAATATGAAGATTAGTAAAGCGAATATGATGATTTCAATTATATTTTTTCTGGATTCCCGCTTTCGCGGGAATGACATAAAAGAGCCATGCGGGCAACGCCTTTATCACCCGTATTTAATCTTAGCTTGTGCTGCGGCGATTCTTGCTATAGGGATACGGTATGGAGAGCAAGAAACATAGTTTAAATTCATTCTATGAAAAAATTCTATAGAGGCAGGGTTTCCTGCATGTTCTCCGCAAGCTCCGAGTTTCAAATTAGCATTACTGCTTTTTCCTCGTTTTATAGCAATTTCAATTAATTCTCCTACACCTTCTTCATCTAGAGTAGTAAATGGATCGGATTCAAAAATCTTCTCTTCTAAATAATATGGGAGGAAAGATGCAATATCATCTCTAGAAATTCCGTATGTAGTCTGAGTTAAATCATTAGTCCCAAAACTAAAATAGTCAACTTCCTTAGCTATTTTCTTACTGCCGAGTGCTGCCCTTGGTAGTTCTATCATAGTACCGAGCGTAAAAGAAAATTTATATCTATAACGTTGCTCTAATTCCTCTATTACCTCATAAATATCCATTTTAAGCTTTTTTATTTCACCTACATTGCTAATTAAAGGAATCATTAGTTCTAAATTACATTCTATATGTTCTTTTTTATGTAGCTCAAAAATAGCCGTAAAAATTGCTTCAATTTGCATTTGGTAAATTTCCGGTGAACATATACCAAGTCTACATCCACGGTGACCGAGCATAGGATTTACTTCATGCATAGCATGAAGACGTTGATTAATCATGGATAACGGTAGATTTAAGCTATTTGCCAAATTCTTTTTATCTTCTTCGGTGGTAGGTAAAAACTCATGTAACGGCGGATCAAGTAATCTAATATTTACCGGTTTGTCTTTCATTACTCTAAATAAAGCTTTAAAATCCTCAGTTTGCAGAGGTAATAATTTCTGCACGGCAAGCTTTCTACGTTCTATATCAGGAGCAATAATCATTTCCCTTACTAAAGGAATTTTATTTTTATCAAAAAACATATGTTCGCTACGACACAAACCTATACCTTGAGCTCCAAATTTTATAGATACTAAAGCATCGTTAACTGTTTCGGCATTTGCACGAACTTTTAAGCTACTAATCTCGTCTGCCCAATCTAAAATTAATTTTGATTCCTCACTGAAAGTAGGTTGAATTAACAGCATTTCACCTAAGAAGATTTTGCCGCTACCTCCGTCAATCGTTATAATATCACCTTGTTTAATAACTATGTCGCCTGCTGTTAATATTTGCTTTTTCTCATCTATAGATAAATTACTTGTACCGCAAACACAAGGCTTCCCCATACCTCTTGCCACAACTGCGGCATGTGAAGTCATTCCCCCTCTAATAGTTAAAATACCTGAAGAAACATGCATTCCGTTAATATCCTCAGGGCTAGTATCATGGCGTACTAAAATTACTTTATGATGATGAGATAATTTTTCGGCATCATAAGGTGAGAATACCGCAATACCTGTTGCAGCCCCAGGAGAAGCAGGGAGGCCCTCGGCAATAGAAGTAAGCCCCTTACTGTAATCAATTCTTGTATGTAATAATTGATTTAATGATTCCGGATCGATTCTCATTAAGGCTTGTTCTTTAGAAATAAGCTTTTCTTCTACCATTTGTACGGCAATATTAATAGCAGCGATGGCTGTTCTTTTTGCAGTACGTGTTTGTAAGATATATAGCTTATTATTTTCTATAGTAAATTCTATATCCTGCATATCTAAGTAATGTTCTTCAAGCTTTTTCGCAATTTGTGATAATTCCTTAAACACTTCCGGCATCATTGCTTGCATAGAATTTGAATCATTTGCAATAATAGGCATAGGTGTTCTCGTTCCCGATACTATGTCTTCACCTTGAGCATTTATTAAAAACTCTCCAAAGAGCTTTTTTTCTCCTGTAGAAGGTGATCTAGTAAAAGCAACTCCCGTAGCTGAAGTTTTACCTAAATTACCGAAAACCATTGCTTGGATATTAATAGCCGTACCGAAACCTTCCGAAATATTATTGATTTTTCTATATATAACCGCTCTATTACTCATCCAAGAATGTAGCACCGCTTTAATTGCTGATTCTAACTGTTCATAAGGATCATTAATTAGTTGCTTAGTATACTTAATATGCAACCGTTTGAAATCCTCAATAATTTTTTCTAATAATTCTACGGTAATATCGCTATCTTTATGAATATCGGCTTGAATCTTGTGCTTTTCGTAAATTTGTTCAAATAGATCACTAGGTATAGATAATACCGTTGAACCATACATTTCTAGAAATCTTTTGTAACTATCAAGAGCAAATCGTTTATCACCACAGGAATCCGCAAGAGCATTGCACACTTCGTTATTCATTCCAAGATTAAGGATAGTATCCATCATTCCAGGCATTGAAACCGTAGAACCCGAACGCACCGATAATAATAGGGGATTGCTTGTGCTGCCGAAAATTTTACCGGTAGTTATTTCAAGTTCGGTGATAGCTTTTTTTAAGTCGTTTTGAAAATTTTTAGGAAAGTTATTATTGTGGGTGTAAAAGTAATTACATAGCTCTGTAGTTATTGTAAAACCATCAGGAATAGGTAGTTTTAGATTAGACATTTCAGCAAGACCGGCACCTTTATTACCAAGTACATTCTTCATGCTAGCGTTTCCCTCACTACCATTACTGCCAAAATAATAAATTAATTTTTTCATATCATATATCAAAATTTGCTAACAATTTATGTGTTTAGGAGCATTAAATACATATTTTTATACAGTATGAAAAAAATAGTAGCAATGTTAAATTAAGAATATCTTTAATAAAATAGTTGAAATTTTAAATTTATTAATAAATTTGTTATTATACTTATTAATTTAATTATATTCTGTGTACAAAAGTCAAATTTTCAAAAAAATCTTATTAATTTTTGCTAAAAAATATCTCAAAATAGCAAATCAATTAGAAACTTTCACAGAACTTAATAAGTTAATTGAACTTTTTCTAAATGTTATTGACTAATTTAAGAAAATTGACCATAATTCTAAACGGTCGTGCAGTTGCGTGATGATATAATCACGAGGAAAGTCCGGACTCTATAGAGGTATGGTGCCGGTTAACCTCCGGCAGAGTATTATTACTTTAGGGAAAGTACCACAGAAAATATACCGCCGAATATGAATACGAAGATCAACTTCAAAAAGAGCAAGGAGTTCACAAGACGAGGAACGGAGCGTATACTTAATACGTGAGTACCGTAGTACTTGTAGAACGACGTAGCCAATTTTTGAAGTTCATCGAGTATATTCGGTAAGGGTGAAAAGGTACGGTAAGAGCGTACCGGTAAGTTGGTAACAAATTACGCATGGTAAACCCCACCAAGAGCAAGATCAAATAGGCGTTACAGAACTTATCAAGTTCCCGGGTTATCTCTAGCCGGCTTGTAATGCGGGTAGATCGCTTGAGGTAAACGGTAACGTTTATCCTAGATAAATAACTGCAATGAATTTATATTCATACAGAATCCGGCTTATAGACCTTATTGTTATCCCGTGGTCCTTATGTCATTCCTACGAAAGCAGGAATCTAGTAAATCTACAAAAAACTTGTTTTTCTTGTAGGTTCATTATTTTGGATTCCTGCTTTCGCAGGAATGACATACGAAGTGTTCGTACAACATAGGGCAAGAGCCACGGAATGACCTAGAACTTACTATGACACAAATTTAATGAAAAAGTTATATCATTATCCTATTTGTCCTCTTTCAAGACAAGCTCGTGTCTTCTTAAAAGAAGAAGATATAGAATTTACTACGATTAAAGAAGATTATTGGCAATTCAATAAAGGTTTCTTAAAAATAAATCCTGCCGGAACATTGCCTATTTTAGAAGAATCATACGGCTTATTTGTGGTAGGTATTTATCCTTTTGTTGAATATCTTAATAGCAAATATCCGAATTTTAATTTTTTAGATGAAGATATTGATATTTGTTGCGAAATTAGACGATTATTTTTTTGGTTTAACGATAAATTTTATCGTGAAGTTACTAAGATTATCATCAATGAAAAAGTTATAAGATCAATTGCTAAAATGAGCAGCCCAAGAACCGAATTTTTACGTGCTGCAAAAAATAATTTGAATTATCATTTGGAATATATAACTTCTTTACTAGAAAAAAGAAGTTATCTTGTATCGGATTCACTAACTATTGCCGATATTGCCGCAAGCTGTCACTTATCGGTACTTGATTATTTCGGTGAGATTTATTGGGATAAATGGACGCTTATCAAACATTGGTATTCACTAATTAAATCAAGACCGGCTTTTAGGTTATTATTACAAGATAGAATCCCTGGCTTTACCCCTCCAAGCTATTATACAGATTTAGATTTTTGAATATATAATTTAATAATTTGATTCTTTCCGTATCATGAGCTTTTAGTATTTTACGAATATTATTAAGAGATTGATTTTTTATGAGTGCAGGCTCATATTCAAGATGAACTCCACTTAAAATAGCTGTCTCGTCACCGCAAGTACATTTTATTATTGCAGGTTTATTATTTTCATAACTTGCTATTATTTCAGTATCTTTAGTATTTTCTGCATCAACAAAATATCCACCACCATTATAAAAAGCATAACAATCCTTAATATTTAAATTAAGTGTTGGATTTATTTTTAGGTAAGCGGCTCTTGCTCCTTTATTTGAATTATAGTAGTAAGGAGCAAGCAATGGTCCTCTAACCGTTCCATTGAAAATCTTTAATTCTTTTTCACCTATAACCTCTATATTTGTTCCTTTAGCAAATTCTAAATAATTGCCGCTATAATAACTACCGGTACATATTCCAAGAAAATTACCGCCATTTTTAAAATAATTTTTTATATTATCATTTCCTTTGCCTTGCAATTTTTGTACATAGTATAAATCTCTTCCACCGAGTAAAATAAGTAATAAGATATTTTGAAAACACTTTTCGTCTATAATTTCTTGTGCAGTAATATAATCTACCTCATACTTTGGAGCATAAAGTTTTAAGTTATGCACGCAATGCTTAATACTTTCTTTTGAAACTCCTAAATCATTATAAATTTTTATTTTCATTTTTATATTATTGACAAGAACATTATATAATTCTATTTAGTGTAATTACTTAAAAATAAATTATGAGGTAATTTTATGCAACTTAATTCAATCTCACTACCGTTAACCAAAAGGCAAGCAATAGAAATAGTTTTAGGAGTGGCATTACTTACTATTTGTTCACAAATATTAATACCGTTTAAGCCTGTTCCCATAACATTACAAACTGTTGCAGTACTATTTATCGGGCTTACTTATAATAGGGTTAGCGGTACTTTAGCAGTATTATCTTTTGTAACGCTAGGAGCTGCAGGTGTGCCGATATTTGGTAAATTTTCTAGCGGTTTACCAATATTATTAGGTACTACCGGTGGATATCTAGCAGGTTTCATAGTTGCCGTATATATTATGGCTAGCTTAAAAGATAAAATTTTTACTTCTAATAAATTGTTAAACCAAATTACTTTATGCTTAATCGGTAATATGATTATTATGGGTTTAGGCTGGTTATGGTTATCCAAATTTTTAGGATTAAAAGAAGCATTTTATAGTGGGGTACTATTTTTTATAATACCCGGAATAATTAAATCGGGCTTATTAATCGGACTTATCAATATAGTAAAACCAAAAACTCGATGAACTTCAAAATTTGACTGTAGTGAAATACAAGTATAGTGTAGATTATAACATAATATGTTATAATCTATATTATCAATATTGTTGTACAGGTATAAAATGACAAAAAACACTCCAACTAGTATATACTTAGAAACCAATTTAAGTGAAAAAATTACATTGATAGCTGCAGAATTACATTGTCGTCCAAACGATTTAATTAATGAAGCTGTACGTTTATTTGTCGAGGGACAGGAACGTATTAAACAATTGAAAGCAGAAGATGTTAAACGGCAATCTTTGTTATCTAGGGAACAAAAAAAATTAGAAGAAGAATGGGAAAAAAATCAAGATTACACAGATTGGATTTAATATTTCGATGTCATTCCCGCGAAAGCGGGAATGACATTGATCCTAACTATAATTCATGAAAAAAACAGTAACAAATGCTAATGCCGCATTTTCCGGTGCCGACCTGGAAAAATAATATTAAATATGATCTTGAAAATATAGCAAGACTTTTAAAAGCCTTAGGTAACCCTCATTTAAGGCTTCCTCCCGTCATACATATAGCAGGTACAAACGGTAAAGGTTCAAGCAGTGCTATGCTTAAAAGCATCTTTACGCTTGCCGGTTATAAGGTACATTGCTATACATCTCCTCATTTATTAGAATTTAATGAACGAATCGTAGTAGCAGGTGAGAAAATCTCGGATAACGAATTATGGCAGGTTTGTGAGGAGGTAAGGTTAGCAAGCGAAAAATTTAATATCGAACCTAGCTTCTTTGAAGGTACTACGGCAGCAGCATTTGTAGCATTTGCAGAAACAAAAGCCGATATATTAATTTTAGAGACGGGACTAGGCGGTCGGTTAGACGCAACAAATATAGTAGAACGACCGTTAATTACTTTAATTACGCCTATTTCATATGATCATATGAATAGGCTTGGTAATGCATTACCCCTAATAGCAGTTGAGAAAGCTGGTATTATGAAGCCTTGCGTTCCTTGTGTTATAAGTATGCAAGCTTTGGAAGTTTATGAAACATTATTTGCAAAGGCTGAAGAGTTAGAGGTACCGAGTTTTTGTTATGAATATGATTTCGGTATTAAAAAGACGGACAACGGATTTATTTATTCATCACGAAATTTTAGTTATGAGTTTCCGACTCCTTCACTACTCGGTGATCATCAATTAATAAATGCTGCAAGCGTTATTGCTTTAATAAGTTTGATAAATAAACAATTTAATATTAGCAACGAAATTATCTCTAAAGGACTGCAAAATACTATTTGGCGGGCTAGAATCGAAAAAATAGAACCGAAAAAATATTCTAAATTAATAGGTGATAATGTTCAAATTTGGGTAGACGCAGCTCATAATAATAGCGGAGCTCAAGTTTTGGCAAATTGGATTCGTGATAATTTAAAATCACCGATATATTTAATACTCGGTATGACTAAAAATAGGAATATCGAGGAGTTTTGTTCCTACTTTAAGGGTTTGACAATTAAAGGTTACGGTGTTAAAGTTTTATCCGAATCACTAAGCCATAGTGCAGAAACAATAAATTTGGAAGGCAGAAAGAGCGGGATTGATTTTAGCGAAAGCGACTCACTCGAAGAAGCGATTAGTGATATAAAGAAGATAAACGGTGATAATAAAGCAAATATTATAATAACCGGATCGCTTTATTTAGCTTCCGATTTTTATAAGTTATTATATTTCTAGTGTCATTCCCGCGTAGGCGGGAATGACATTAAAAAGCCAAAACCAACCTAGGAGAAAATAACATGACCTATTGCAACAAATCTAATCAAACCTCATATCCTTTTATCTTACCTGATTTACCTTATGACAAAGAGAGTTTTAAACCACATTTTACTCCCGAGACTTTTGATTATCATCATGGTAAACATCATAATGCTTATGTACAAAATCTAAACAATTTACTCAAAGATAAAGAAGAATTACAAAAAAAAGATTTAGAAGAAATAATAGAATGGTCATCTCAAAACTCAAATGCGGCTATTTTTAATAACGCAGCCCAAATATGGAATCATACCTTTTTTTGGCATTCAATAAAGCCACAGGGCGGAGGTAAGCCAAGCGGTAAAATATTAGAACAAATTAATAAAGATTTCGGTAGTTTTGAAGGATTTTGCGAACAGTTTAAGCAAGAGGCAGTAGGGCAGTTCGGTAGCGGCTGGGCATGGCTTGTATATCACGATAATAGGTTACAAATTATAAAAACCGCTAATGCCGGTACACCTATAGCAAACGGTATGAAGCCGCTTCTTGCATGTGATGTATGGGAACATGCTTATTATATTGATTATCGTAACAAACGACCTGATTATGTTGACATATTTATTAAGCATATGATTAACTGGAAGTTTGTAGAAGATAACTTAATAAAATAAAATTATGAATTTAGAGGATATTAAAAAGGCTCAAGAAACTCATGTCGACGGCGTATATAGAGATAATATACCGACAAAATATTTTAAAGGCAATGAACCGGAATTTGATATAAAAGAAGTAACCGATAATATGGAAGAGATTACCTTAGCTAAAAAGCAAGGTAGAACTCTAGCTATGGCTTTTGGTACGGGTATGGAAGCTGATGCAAATATTGCTATATATAGTGCAAAAAAATTTGAAAACCCAAGTGATATCATAAAGTTTTTAGCTGATGTATTATTTAAGACTCTTGCAAAAGTAGGAGGAAAATTTAAATATACCGAAACTCTAAGAGAAACTAACGAGCAGTTACGTGAGAATGCTTTAAACACTGTTGTTTTAGATACTGCCGGAATAGATACTTTGAATTTCAAAGATGCACAAAAATATTCTGATTATTTGCATATTAAAGGATATTGTCAAACTAGAGAACATTTGAATAATCATGACCTTGGCAAAGAAGCAGATAAAACATTTGACCATCAAAAATTTCTACTAAATGTTTATGAAGTTTATGATAATAAAAATCTACATAAAACATTTGGAACTAAATTATTAGAAATGTTTATTCCGTCAAAAGAAAATAATACTTCTAAATGGCAAGAAGGAATTATCGAAAATCATGATGATAAAGCAAAAATGTTAGTATCATTTTGTAAAACCGGAGCATTAAACGAAAAAGAATTAAATTAAAAGCTTAAAGAATATGTAATTATTGCTGCAACTAGTCGTAATAATACATTAAAAGCCGATACAAACTCATTGAAAGCTTTGCTGTATACCTTAAACGATCCTGCTGCTTCAAGTAAAATAAAAGATAGTTTCATTGAGGTACTTGGAATAGATAAAAATAAAGATGTACGATTTGATAAAACTAAAACCTTTGATGAAAATATTGCTAAGTTTAAATTTACTAAACAAGATTTAGAAAGCTTTATAACTAAAAGTAAAAGCGAAGCACCAAAAATTCAAAGCAAACATAGTGTAGCCAGAAGTCATGTAAGTAGGGGGTGATTAGATTTTGCTTGCTGTCAAGCCGACGGTGTTGTATGGATCGGTAAAACCTACTCGATGTCATTCCCGCGTGGACCGAAAAATCTGTTCGGTGTCATACCGCGGCTTGACCACGGTATCCAAAAAACAATAAAAATACTAATAATTTTGGTATTTTTAACTGGATCCCGCGATCAAGTCGCGGGATTACAGAGATAAAATTGATCCACCCAACAATGCCTCGCGGGAATGACATCGAGTAGGCTTAATGACAACTAATAAAAAAATGAATATCGGTAAATTTAAACTAATTGTTTTTGATGAAATAGACAGTACAAGCTCTGAGGCTATGAGAACTGCTAAAAGGGGAATAGTTGATTCAAACTATGCAGTACTTGCTAAATCTCAAACCAAAGCACGAGGAAGAAGCGGTAAAAACTGGCAGTCTAGGGTAGGTAACTTACATGTAAGTTTACTAATAAAGCCTGATAAAGAGCTAGAATTATTACCGCAATTATCTTTTGTTACAGCACTTGCCGTTTATGAGAGTATAGCCTCTTTATGTCACTCCCATAGTTCTCTATGTCATTCCCGCCTACGCGGGAATGACATAAGAGGTGAGGATGACATTATACAACTAAAATGGCCTAACGATGCTCTCGTGAACGGTCGGAAAATTGCCGGTATACTTCTTGAATCCGTTAAAGTAGAAAATAATTATTACCTTATTATCGGTATCGGTATTAATATCACCTATCACCCTGATAATATCGACCAGCCTACTACTAGCTTAATAAGCGAAAATCTACCTCCTATAGAACCACAAGCTTTACTTGAAAAATTAATAGAGAATTTTGAAAAATATTATCAAATTTGGCATAATAACGGTTTTTCTTTTATTAGAAAAAAATGGTTAGAACATGCTTATAAGTTACATAAAAATATTAGCGTTAAATATCAAAATGATATAGTAACCGGTCTTTTTAAAGATATCGATAGTACCGGCAGAATAATATTGCAACTACCTTCCAAAAAAATAATCTCTTTTTCCACTGCCGAACTTTTCTTTTAGCAAAAATATTACTAAATTTAAATTGTAGATTTAATTTTTGTTAACTTCTACTTAAGCTCCAATTTAACAAGGTAATATTAATATGCCCCAAGAGAATAGCAACTCTAAGTCTCAAGAGTTTTTAATAAATGCGTATAAGCAATTAAACGAATTTAAAAAGTTTTCTTCTCGTAATATTAGTGAAGATTTTTTAAAAACTGAAAAAACTTTTAAATGTGCATTATTTACGGGTAATAATAACGCATGTGAAGGTTTAGTAGAATTATATGATGAAGTAATAAAAAAAATGCCTGATTATGAACTTAAGAATATAAATATAACACAATTTAGAGATATTATGGTCTTAGTCGGCAGAGAACTTAATAATGAAAAATGTATAAATACCTCCTTATTGTCAGTAAAAATTAATGAAAAATTTTTCAAACCAAGTGTTGTTGCTCATGTAAAAGCTATTGAACTATGTCAAAAGCAAAATAGCAACAATCCTTTCGCAGTTAACGAGGATAAAATTATCGACGATTTTAATCTCACTCTTGATAGACTCCCATGTATATATGTACCAATAGATTATTCAGAGCTTGTATCCTCAATACCTACAGGCGAAGATGAGGTAATAACCTCAGGAGATAATTATTGTAATATATCATAGGGATATGGATTATGAAAGAAACTCTTATTTCAGCTCAAAAATTTATACAACTAACTCCTGAGTATTTATATAAAAAAGGTAAAGAATCTTATCAGCAGGCTTTAGTGGAAGAGGTAATTTTTACACAACAAAAATTATATACAAACGCTATATTATATTTTCAAGGTGCTATGTTTTTAGGAAGCGAAGATGCTTGTGCATATTTATCTGAATTTTATAAAAATGGAAATCATCTTGGAATTAATAATGAACGACTAAGTAATTTAATAAAAATTGTAGCTAATATAGGAAAATTTTTACATTACAGTAAATTAACAAATTCTATGTGTTTAAAAGATTTTGGAATATCCGATTATTCTGAACTTATGGAACTAGCTATAATAGAAAAAGGATATATGAATGCAGTGCAGGGGGAATGGCATAAAATTTCCGTTCCTGAATATTTGAGCCTGACTAACTTAAAAACAATTATACAGGAGTTTAATATCGAGTTACCGCCTGAATATCAATTAATTACCGATGAAAGTATTTTTGAACATAAAGAAGAAATAAGAAAAAAAGAAATCAAAGACTCTATTGAAGAAGAAATCAATAAAGAATTAAATGAATTTACTCATCTAACCCAATCTCAACCTATAACTCTAGAACCAATAGAAGAATATAGAGAGAATACTAAGCACGATTATTCTACACTACTCGGGGCAGGAAACTGTACCATATCTTAAAAAAAATAAAGGAATGAAATTTAATGATAAAAAAGAAAAATAAACAAATAGAAAAGAAACTACTCACTTCTTTTGAAATGTTACAAGAAGCATTATCAGATTATTTACAAAATGTTGAAATGCCTCTTACAAATTCAGGAAGCAATATACTAATAATAACAAACGATAATATAGACATTATAATTGAATTGCATAAAGAATTAAAAGAGGCGTTAGTTTGTGGTCAAGGAGATGCAGCTTACTATTTTGCTCAGTTTTATTATAATGGCTGGTTGGTAGAAAAAAATTATACTAAAGGAGATTTTATCCTAGAAATAGGGAAGAAACTTGATTCTATTAAATGTACAAATACTTCCTATAAAAGTGATAATGCTTTATCAGAAGAGTTTAAAAAATTAACTACCGTTTGTGCTAATTCTATTTTAAATACCAAAGGTATATATCAAATGGGCATTAATTATATAATGAAAAGTAATGCTGAATTTGCTTTCAATAAACATCTAATGAATACTAATTTAACAGATATACTCTGTATTCCGGAATCAACATTTTCGCCTATCTCTACTGTTTCAGCACCACTGCCAAATACTAATATTAACCACACTACTAAAACACAAGATACTAATGGCGAAATAAAACGCTCAACTAGTTATATCCCTTCAAGCTCTATCATTCATGAAGCACCAAATGACCAAATTCTAACACTTGGTCAAGACAACTATTATAACAAACATGATAGCAGTGGATGTACTTGTTTAACGATGTAATATATTGTGGTATATATCTTGAAAAACAATAAAATCTTTTATCTATCACCGGTAAATCAGTTGCTTAAGGAAGGTTTAAGGCTGCAGGAAATGTTTTTTGTTTTTCACGATAAATGGCCTTCCTATACTAAAAAAGCAGTTAATCTATTGTTTGAGTCAGCAGTAGAAAATTTAACCTGTGCGATATTACTTGGTGAAGAAGAGGCGATATTGCCTCTATCTCAGCTTTATTATAGCGGTACTATTTACGATATTTTACCGGATTTAGTTTTTGGTGATTATATTATTTTAATAGGTCAAAAACTTGGATATAAATCATGCCAAAATATTTCTTTAAGAATGATTACTAATACTAAATGTTTAGAAAAACAGCTAGATAGTATCGCTATTACTATTACTTCTAATATGTTATTTTATCATCGTCATTTTAAATACATAGGTGATGAGATTAAAAAAAAAATTATTAAAGACTGCAATGAGCAATTTGATAAAGCATGGCATTTTTGTAAATTTGAATATTCCTATTCAACATTATTATCTTTTGAAATGCCGGAAGAAGAAGCCGAAAAACTTGAAGAAGTACCTTTGATGGGTACAAAATCTACTGATGATAGTAAATGTTTGATATCTTGAATGTTATTCCTGTCATCCTAGCTAACTTGATCGCGGGATCCAGTCTTTTTAAATTTTTTTATGGATCCCGTGGTCAAGCCACGGGATGACACCGTATTTTTCGATCCATGCAACACCCACCTCTTAGTGCTAGCATTTTTTCAGTTATATTATCTTAATTAATGCACCGAGTGATTAAGTCATGGGGTGACAACAGAAAATAGGTAATAAATATATGAAAAAAGTAATCTACAGCAATCAAACTTTCGATAATATGGAAATAAAATCTGTAACCGATAATGAGGTAGTAATTATCGGCTATGCGAGTGTTTATAATATTGCCGATCATCATAACGATTTAATTTCTAAAGGAGCTTTTGCAAATGCTTCTCACCATAACGTAAAATTTCTTTGGCAACATGACAGTAAAAAACCTATCGGAATTATTACTCATTTGGCTGAAGATGACCACGGTTTAAAAATGGAAGCGGTGATAAATAATAAAGTCAAAGCAGGAGTAGAAGCGATAGAGCTAATAAAGCAAGGAGCAATAGATGGATTATCTATAGGCTTTTATATAAAAAACTTGGTTTATAATGATGCAAGGCAGAGGGTAATTACCGAAGCAGAGCTTTTAGAGATAAGTATTGTTACTTTTCCAGCTAATCAAAGTGCTAAAATCTTATATATCACTAAAGGGCAAGAAATAGAATATAACGATAAAATCAATGAGTTAGAGGAAAAGCTATATAATATGCAAAATATTTTAGAAAGACCAAATAGTGTAAATATAGAAGAACAAGAACAGAAAACAGCTTTCATTAATTATGTACGTAAAGGCGAAGATACCGGGCTTATGCAAAAATCATCCCTAAATAGTAGTACTGAAGCAGGCGGCGTTTTAATATTACAGACTTTATATAACAGTATCATCACCGAAATAAATGCTAGATCACCAATGAGAGGACTTGCTTCGACTGAAACGATTTCTACAAATGCCCTTGATATAATAAGCGAGGACGGTAAATTTAGTAGTGGCTGGATTGGGGAGGTAGAAGCACGAGAAGAAACTCCGGCAGCGAAGTTAAAGCAACAGCGTATTTTTGTTCATGAGCTATATGCACAGCCGAAAGCTAGCCAAGCACTACTTGATGATGCGACTATTAGGGTTGAAAATTGGTTAGGTGAAAGATTGCGTGATAGTTTCGTTAAAATGGAAAATAATGCGTTTATAAACGGTGACGGCATAAAAAAACCTAGAGGTATTTTATCGCCTGACCATGATAAAATCGAGAAAATTAAGATGGGTAATAAAATTACCGCCGATGGGTTACTTGACTTTATAAATTCGCTTAAGGAAGAATATTTAACAAATGCAACTTTGCTAATGAATCGTATTACTTTGTCCGAAGTACAGAAGCTTAAAGATAATCAAGGGCGTTTTATTTGGCAGCAATCACTATCAGATTCGTTTAAGCAAACAATATTTGGAATACCGGTAGTTTGTAGCTCCGATATGCCGCCTATAGATAAAAAGGGAAATGCTATAGCGATAGGTGACTTTAAAACAGGTTATAAAATAGTAGATAGAAGCGGTATTAATATAATGCGTGATCCTTACACTGAAAAGCCTTTTGTAAAGTTTTATGCAGTGAAGAGAGTAGGGGGTGATGTGGTAAACCAAGAAGCTATTAAGATTGGCGTGTTTGGTTAGATAATTCGTCATTGCGAGGAGGCATTGTTGCGTGAATCTAAAAACACGTTCGATGTCATACCGTGGCTTGACGACGGTATCCAAAAAAACAATTTTCAAATCATAAAAACATTTCCGCAAGAAGTGTGGAGTTTAGAGCAGGTAAAGAATTATATGCGGGTGGAGGCTAGTTATGATGATGATTTAATAATCGGATTAATTGATGCGGCAATCACAGCAGCAGAGAATTTTACTAAGCTAAATTTTATCTTAAAACAAATCAAGTTTATTTGTAATATTTCAGGGAAAAAAGAGTTTTTATTTAAATATAACCCATTAATAAAAATAACAAAGATAAAGAAAAAATTTAAAGACCAAGAAAATGACTTAACGGCAGATGATTATGCGATTGAGCAGAATCTTTTAACTCTAAATAAAGCATTAAGTAATGAAGAGCTGACGGTAGAATATATAAGCGGTTACGATAAAAAAAATATTCCGCACGCTATAAAACACGGAATAATGCTACATATTGCCGAGATGTATGATCGTCAAACTACGAATTGTATTGGGTTTTCCAAAGAGGTAAAAAATTTATATTTGCCTTATCGCAATATACAAATTTGGGAAATATGGCATTTATTGTCATACCGTGGCTTGTCCACGGTATCCAGTTAAATCACCTGATAAAAAGACTGGATGCCGTGGTCAAGCCACGGCATGACACCCCGCTTAATTTAACAAGGTAATAAAATGACAAAAACAGTAGTGAAAAATTTTCAGCATCAAATTAAATTTTTAGAAAATATCGCAGGAGAGGGGATGGAAGAGGATAGATGGGTAGAGAAATTAACAATCTATGCCGAAATCAAACCGTTATGTGATAGTAAATTTCTTGCTCTAGAAAATATAAGCTTCGGACATATAATAACGGAAGGATATTTTTTATTTAGAATAAGATTTATAAAAAACATCACTACTAAAATGCGTATTTTATTTAAAGAACGGGAATTTGAAATTAAACGGATTATTAATGTTGAAGAAAAAAGTAAATTTTTAAATATAATAGCGTTGGAAATATATGTATCATGATTTTATCTATAATTTTCAGCTAAGTTTGTATAAATTACTTATAAATGATAATGAAATAAAAACTGAAATTAATAAAATATATTTTTCCGTTGTTCAGGATGCAAAATGCCCATTCTTACTTGTTAATATATTGAATGTTAATAATATATCTACTAATGTACAAAATATAATACAGCTGGAATTTGAAATATGTATCTTTACTAATGATAAAAATCGTAATATTGCTCTAAACCTTGCTAGCAAAATAAGCGATAAAATAGAGCATCACTCATTTGAAAATGTTGCAGGGATAAAAGCAAATAAAATAGAATTTCAAACTAGCAAAGACTTAGTCAGTACAAAACTGATAATGAATTATCAGACATTGTTGAAAGGTTCTAGGTGTCATACTTAGCTCAGCATTGTCTGCGTAGATACCTAATTGTCATTGCAAGGAACCGTAGGCGACGCGGCAATCCAGCAAAAATAATAAAAAAAAAATGCTAATTTATAGCATTTTTTACTGGATTGCTTCGTCAAAATTTTCAATTTTTCCTCGCAATGACGGGAAAACCGGTCCACGCAACAATGCCTTCCCGCGAAAGTGGGAATCCAGCATAAAGCGAGATAAATCGAGCTTTTAATTTCAAAAACTTGCTGTATTTGTGTTTATTTTTCCTGGATTCCTGCTTTCGCAGGAATGACATATACAAATATAATAATTTAGGTATCTTATGAATTTTCACGATATACGTATGCCGGAATTTATTGAAAGTTTTGCGGTCGGAAAGCCGGAATTTTCTACTTCTCACGCTATAACTAAATCAGGTAGAGAAGCAAGACATTTAGACCGCAATTACAGTTGCCAAAAATATTTAATCAAAAATACTAGATTAAGTAGCTCTGAATTTAAGCAGTTTAATAGCTTTTTTAAAGCAAGACGTGGAAGTAATTTTGCTTTTAGGTTTTTAGGGATTATGCCGATTATAAAGTAACGAACGGAATGATTGCTAAGGGTGACGGCAATTTAAATAAATTTCAGCTAAAGAATATATATAGCGATTCTATTGCTCCTTACGAACGAGTTATCACTAAACCGGTTAATAATAGTGTAATTCTATATATTAATAATGTAAGAGCTATGGGCATTGTAGATTACAACGATGGTATAGTGACCTTACCAAGTCCCTTAGGTCAAGATGTAATTTTAACTGCTGATTTTACTTTTGACGTAGCAGTTAGATTTAGTATAGATAGTTTTGAATATTCTTATTGTAATGACGGTTCTATAGAATTATCCAACATAGAGTTAGTGGAGGTGATTATATGAGTATTGCGATTGAAGAGGTAATTACAAAGCTTACGAATTTTGTTTATTGTTTTCAAATTAAGCTAGCTAGCGGTGAGGAATTAAACTTAACAAATAATGACTATGCTATAAAAAGTGAATAGAGAGTTTTTTTACCAAATTCCGGTTTAGATTTAAAAGAAGCAGAATTTAACGATTCCGCACAAAACCATATAATCATTGAAGGTATTTTTGAAGAAAACGGCATTACGACGGCAATGGATTTAAATAATTCTATTGTTAAAATAATAATATATACTGACAAGCTTTTTGAGCATTTCGTTACATATTATTGCACTTTATATACAAAATACGATTTAAACTTTTAAATACATTTAAAACCCGAAACAGTAAAATATAATCAGACTGTAATTAATCGATATAGCAAAACATGTAGAGCAGTTTTTGGAGATAGTAAATGCAAAATAGATAAAGCTTTATATAGCGGTATATATAAGGTTAAAGAAATGCTCAAGGAAAGTTTAAGAATACTAGATTTAGATAAAGAAAACGGCTATTATAACGGCGGTCAAATTATATTCGGCGAAAATCATTTTAACAGTAAAGTTCTAAGTAATTTCGGTGATTTGATTATATTAGAGGATATTATACCGGATGCTGCCAAAGATGCCGAGGAAGTAAAAATTATTGCCGGATGTGATAAAAATTTCATAAGCTGTTGCAATAAATTTAATAATGCTATAAATTTTAGGGGCGAACCACTAATACCAAAAAAAGATTTTATAAATTTAGTATAATCAATGAAACAAAGTTTTATAAAACTAGTATATGCAGAGCTAAAGAATATAATAAATATGAAAAGCTCCAAACAACAGCAAAAAAAAGAAACGCAATTAATTGATTATTTTAAAATAGTTGAAAGTAATATATTATATACATTTCAAAAAATAAAAAAGGAATATGAAAGAGACTAAACGTTTTTTTAACAAAAATAATAGATTAAATAAAGGTTATGCTAAGACTTTTAGTGTAAACGAGCCTGATAATAATTTTTACCGTAAAAAATTTGAACATATATTACCGCCAATTGATTTAATCAGTGAGTATGAGAGTATTTATCCCGGTACTTTACAGGAATTAATGCATATGGCACAAAAAGAACAAGCTCATAAGCATGCTATAGACCTAAAAAACTTGAAAATACAGGAAAGAGTCGCTAAATTAACACGAATCTGTTTATTAATATTTGGAATTTGTCTTGTAGTTTCAATTTTTTTTAAAACTTTCTAAATAAAATTAAAGATAAAATATTTTATTTACTTGTAATTTTAAATAAAATAAGTTAAATGCAATATATATTTATTTACAAACATAATACGGAGAAATTTTATTTCTAAAAATAATTTTCCTAAGGCTAATAGAGAAATCAGAGCTAGAGAAGTTCGTCTAGTAGGCGAAAACGGCGAAATGCACGGCGTCGTAAATATTAGAGAAGCATTAGATATGGCGGAAAGAGCTGGTCTTGACTTAGTCGAGATATCACCGAATGCTGTACCCCCTGTCTGTAAAATTCTAGATTTTGGTAAGTTTAAGTACGAAAGCAAAAAGCGTTTGCATGAAGCACGCAAAAAGCAAAAAATCGTCGTACTTAAAGAAATGAAATTTAAACCTAATATTAGTATAGGTGATTTTGAAACTAAGCTAAGAAAAATAAAAGAATTTTTAAAAGACGGAGATAAAGTAAAAATTTCTTTATGGTTTAAGGGACGAGAGATTCTTCATAAAGAGGTCGGTCAAGAACTATTTAAACGTATAGAATTAGGACTCGAAGGACTCATTAAAATCGATCAGCATGCTAAAATGGAAGGTAAGCAGATGATAATGATAGTTAGCCCTGATATTAAGGTGTGATAGCTGTGATGTCATCCCGTGGCTTGACCACGGGATCTTGTATTACAGGCTGTATCCTGAGATCCCGCGATCAAGTCGCGGGATCTCAGCTTTTTAAAACAATAATAAAAAATCAAATCTAAATAAGTTATGCCGATTAAAATTTTAATGCCTGCTTTATCTCCAACTATGACGGAAGGAAATCTAGCTAGGTGGTTAAAAAAAGAAGGGGATAAAGTTAATCCCGGGGAAGTAATTGCCGAAATTGAAACCGATAAAGCAACGATGGAATTAGAAGCAGTAGACGAAGGTATACTTGCCAAAATAGTTATCCCACAAAATAGTCAAAATGTACCTGTTAACTCTTTAATTGCCGTGTTAAGCGAAGAGGGTGAAGAAAAAACGGACATTGATGCGTTTATTGCAAAAAATAATAATGTATCACCGTCACCGAAAACAGATGCTAACCTTCCAAAACCCCACGAAAATATAGCTAAGGTAGAAGAACAGGTAGCAGTTATAAAACATGATGCTAGTAAAATATTCGCCTCACCACTAGCAAAAAGACTTGCAAAAATGGGAAATATTAGACTTGAGAGCGTGAAAGGTAGCGGTCCGCACGGTAGAATAGTCAAACAAGATATCTTATCATATACTCCTAACATTGTTCATAATAAAATAGTTAGTAGAAATCCTGAAGAATATCGTTTAGTACCAAATAATAATATCCGCAGGATTATAGCTAAGCGTCTGCTTGAATCTAAACAAACAGTACCACATTTTTATTTATCTATAGAATGTAATGTCGATAAATTGTTAGATATAAGAGAAGACATTAATAAATCTTTTTCTGAAGATAAATCAACAAGGATATCGGTTAATGATTTTATTATTTTAGCAGTAGCCAAAGCTTTACAAGAAGTACCAAATGCCAATGCTAGCTGGGGAGAAGATGCAATTAGGTATTACAATAATGTCGATATTTCAGTAGCGGTAGCGATTGAGAACGGGCTTGTTACGCCGATAGTTAAAAATGCCAATCAAAAAAACATTATAGAGCTATCTCGTGAAATGAAAGAATTAATAAAGAAAGCAAAAGATAATAAATTAACCCCTGAAGAATTTCAGGGCGGAGGGTTTACCATTTCTAACCTTGGTATGTACGGTATTAAGAATTTCAATGCTATAATAAATCCACCGCAAAGCTGTATAATGGGCGTTGGAGCTAGTGCAAAACGTGCTATAGTCAAGAATGATCAAGTAATTATAGCAACAATTATGGACGTAACTCTTTCTGCCGATCACCGAGTAGTAGACGGAGCAGTCGGTGCTGAGTTTTTGGCAGCATTTAAGAAGTTTATAGAAAGTCCCGCTTTGATGCTGATATAAATGGTCATTGCGAGCATTGCCCATGTGGATCAATTTCACCTCTGTGTCATCCCGTGGCTTGACCACGGGATCCATAAAAACAATTTAAAATACTAATATTATAGTATTTTAATCTGGATCTAGCTCACAAGTCGCGGTATGACAATAATAAAAATAAATCAAAAATAACATGAGTTTTTCAGATAATTTAGCAAAAATTTTAGATAAATATGAAAATTTAGGCAAAAAACTATCTTCCGGCATTATGGGAGACGAGTTTGTTAAGGCATCTAAAGAATATGCCGAACTTGAAGATGTTGTAGCAAAAATTAAAGAATATAATAAAGCTAAATCTGAGCTTGAAGAAGCAAATAATTTTAAGCTAGAAGTGGGACTTGATAATGCCACTTTAGAAATGATTGAAGACGAAATACACACCCTTGAAAATTCGTTACCAAAACTTGAAAGAGCCGTAAAAATTGCTTTATTACCGAAGGATGATGCGGATAGTAAAAGTGCTATTATTGAAGTTAGAGCAGGAAGCGGCGGAGAAGAAGCCGCACTTTTTGCTGCCGTACTTTTCAATATGTACCAACGATATGCCGAGTTAAAAGGATGGCGTTTTGAGATATTAGCAATTTCCGATACGGGAATAGGCGGTTATAAAGAAGCATCGGCGTCGATAAAAGGCAAAGATGTATTCTCTAAGCTCAAATTTGAGTCAGGCGTTCATAGAGTGCAGAGAGTACCGGAAACGGAATCACAAGGACGTATTCACACTTCGGCAGCAACGGTTGCAGTACTTCCTGAAGCTGAAGAGGTTGATATTAAAATTGAAGATAAAGACTTAAGAATCGATACTTATAGAGCTTCAGGGGCTGGTGGGCAGCATGTTAATACTACCGATTCTGCCGTACGTATCACTCATATCCCTACCGGTATTACCGTAGCCTTGCAAGATGAGAAGTCACAGCATAAAAATAAAGCAAAGGCATTAAAAATTCTACGTGCTAGAATTTATGAGGAAGAACGCCGCAAAAAAGAACAAGAAAGAGCCGACAGTAGACGAGGGCAGGTAGGTTCGGGAGATCGTTCGGAACGGATACGTACTTATAATTTCCCACAGGGAAGAGTATCCGACCATAGAATAAACTTAACACTTTATAATATAGACGAAGTAGTTAAAAACGGACAATTAGATGAGTTTGTTGAAGCTTTAATTGCAGATGACGAGGCTAAGAAACTTTCAGAGATATAAGTGTATACTCGCTGAATTTGAAAAATTGGCTATGTGGTTTTTTGCTTTTAATCCTCACGTACTAGTATGTACGCTGCGGTTAAAAGCTTCAAAACGCCTTGCTCTTTTCCAAATTGAGCTTCGTATACCAACAAGTATATATGTCATTCCCGCGTGGCATTGTTGCGTGGACCAACTTCACCTCTGTCACCCCGTGGCTTGACCACGGGGTCCATAAAAACAATAAAAAATACTAATAATTTTAGTATTTTAACTGGATCCCGTGGTCAAGCCACGGGGTGACAGAGGTGAAGTTGGTCCACGCAACAATGCCACGCGGGAATGACATAGGAGTCACTAAATGAAACCACAAGCATCTATAAACGGTAAAATCTGGCAGCAGAAACTGATTAACGAAGATATAGTCACCGAGTTATGTCGTAGTTTTAAAATTAGTGATTTACTGGCTAGGATAGTATCATTAAGAGTAAATAATCTAGAGGAAGTAGAAAATTTTTTGATACCGAAAATCAAAAATTTATTACCTAATCCTTTTCATCTACTCGATATGGAAAAGGCTGTAGATAGAACAGTTAAAGCTATTTTAAATAACCAAAAAATATGTATCTTTGCCGATTATGATGTGGACGGTGCTACTTCAGCCGCTTTACTTAAAAATATTTTTAGAGATTTAAATATAATATGTGATATTTATGTTCCCGATCGTATAGCTGAAGGATACGGCCCCACTCCTTTTGCTATGCAAAAAATTAAAGATAACGGCACAGAATTATTAATTACGGTTGATTGCGGTGCTATGGCACATGAAGCCCTAAAATACGCAAAAGACGTTAACCTTGATGTTATAGTAATCGATCATCATATAGCTACGGAAATATTACCTGATGCAGTAGCTATAGTAAATCCAAATCGTATTGATGAAAAAAGCGAATGTAAACATTTGGCAGCCGTAGGAGTTGCTTTCTTATTTGCAACTGCAATATTATCGAATTTAAAGAAGCAAAATTATTTCACGCAAACAATGCTTCAGCCTAATCTAATGAGATATCTAGATTTAGTCGCTCTTGGTACTGTTTGTGATATGATGAAATTAACAGGCTTAAATCGTGCATTTGTCGCAAGCGGATTGAAAGTAATGCAACAAAGGCAAAATATAGGGATTAAAACATTATATGATATGGCAGGGCTTAATGAAATACCGAAATGCTATCATTTAGGGTTTATTCTAGGTCCACGTATCAATGCAGGCGGTAGAGTAGGAAAGTCAAGTTTAGGGGCTAATCTCCTATCTACTAGTTGTTCTAATGAAGCAAGTAAATTAGCTGAAGAACTTGAAAAACATAATAATGAGCGTAAAGTAATTGAGTTATTAATGATAGAAGAGGCAACAGAAATTGCTTTAACTCAACAAGATAGTAGTTTATTATTTATCGTAAAAGAAGGATGGCATCCAGGTGTTATAGGAATCGTTGCCGGCAGATTAAAAGAAAAATTTGATAAGCCGGTAGCGGTTGTGGCTTTAAATGACGGGATTGGTAAAGCTTCATGCCGTTCTATTTTAGGTATTGATTTCGGTGCTGAGATTATCAATGCTAAAAGCAAAGATTTGCTAATAGCAGGCGGAGGTCATGCTATGGCGGCAGGTTTTACCGTAACTGCTGAAAAATTACAAGAATTGCAGAATTTTTTTAATAATGCTTTTAGAATTAGTATAAATAAACTAGAAAATTATAAGCATGCGGAATATGATATTGATTTAACGGTTAATAGTGTAAATTTTCCTTTAATGGAGGAATTAAACACTTTAGAGCCTTTCGGTCAAGGAAATCATGAGCCTATATTTAAATTCGATGATTTATTTGTATTAAAAGCAGATATCGTTGGAAGTAAGCATATTAAATGTATGCTTGTTCCAAATAAGCGAGGCTTTGGTAATAAAGCCTTATCTGCTATTGCTTTTAATTCGGTAGGAACTTCATTTGAAGATGTTTTATTAAGCCCTAAAGCAAAAAATATTGCCGCAATAGGAACGTTAAAAACCAATAATTGGCAAGATAATTATACTATTCAATTAATTATAAAAGATATAGTTCTTAGAGAGTAGATAACGTTGCCCGCATGGATACCTGAACCGTCATTGCGAGGAAGGCTTGCTTGCGTGGATGCCAAACCGTCATTGCGAGGAGCCGTGGTTGCGTGGACCAACTTCACCTCTGTCATCCCGTGGCTTGACCACGGGATCCAGTTAAAAATACTAAAATATTAGTATTTTTTATTGTTTTTATGGACCCCGTGGTCAAGCCACGGGGTGACACAGTGGGTTTTACCGGTCTACGCAACAATGCCTTGCGAGGAGCCGTAGGCGACGCGGCAATCTAGAAAAAATAATAAAAAAATTCTATAAATCAGAATTTTTAACTGGATTGCTTAGTCAAAACTTACAGTTTTTCCTCGCAATGACGGGAAACCGATCCATGCAACAACGCCGAAAATAAATAAACGATTATATAATAACAACTTAAAAAATAATATTTATGAACTATTTAAAGAAAACAAAAATTTCTAAAGACTTAGCAGAAGTACAAGAGCATTATCAAGATTATCCTTATCCTTTCAGAGACCCAAATCAAGAAAAAGAACGTTTACTTGCAATTTGCGGTGAGTTCTTAGGAGAATTAAACCATTTTCTATATAAAGGAAAAGAAAATTTTAATAATAATTTTAGATGCTTAATAGCCGGCGGCGGCACCGGTGATTCAACTATTTATCTTGCCGAACAGCTAAAAGATAAAAATGCCGAAATAATATATCTAGATTTCAGCAAGCCTAGCATGGAAGTAGCACAAAAACGTGCAGAAGTACGAGGACTTAAAAATATTAAATGGATTAATAATTCAATATTAAATATACCTAATTTAAAACTTGGAAAATTCGATTATATAAATTGTACCGGTGTGCTTCATCATTTAGCAAATCCTGATGAAGGTTTAAAAAATCTAAAAGATTCTTTAAAGCCGACCGGCGGTATGGGTTTAATGGTATATGCTAAATACGGACGTACCGGTGTTTATCAAATTCAGGATTTAATGAAAATGATAAATAAAGATACTAAAAACCGTGTCGAAGAAGTAATGAACGGGAAGCTAATTCTAGATAATTTGCCTGCTACTAACTGGTATAAAAGAGGTTGGGAGTTATTTTCAGATTACCAAAATTTCGGTGACGTTAGAGTTTATGATATGTTCCTGCACAAACAGGATAGAGCCTATTCCGTTCCTGAATTATATGAATTCGTAGAGAAAGCAGGCTTAAATTTTGTTGATTATCTTGATCCTTTAGAGAAAATTTTATTAAGACCGGAAAATTATATAAAAGATTTTTCACTTCTGCAAAAAGTTAAAAAGATGGATAAAGTAATTAGAGAAGCAATTTCCGAAATACTTACCGGTAATATTATTAAACATTCATTTTACGTATCAAATCAAAAAGATAGCGTAGCCTCTCTTGATGACCTTGATAATATACCGTACTTCCATAATATTGCCAATTTTGCTAAACAAATTTATGAGCATTTAGAATCTAATCCTTCAGCAGTAAATAATGTTATTAATTTTACTATTAATAATGGGATATTAAATAATGTTAATATCTCAATGTCGATATTTAGAAGCACTAAATATATTTTTAAATATATGGTAGAAGAGAAAAGTTTAAGAGAAATATTTGATGCGGTACGCAGCGAACTAAACCAAGAAATAAGCAATGAAGCATTATTAAACGAAGTTAAAAACGTTTTCACTCCATTACTTAATTCAAATGTGTTATTATTAAAATCAAAGGATTTGTAGAGTATACGTGGATTGGTTTATCCGTCATTGCGAACAGGCATTGCCCGCGTGGATACTGATGTCATTCCTGCGAAAGCAGGAATCCAGCATAAAGCAAGATAAATCGAGCTTTTAATTTCAAAAATTTTCTGTATTTATACTTTTTTTCTGGATTCCCGCTTTTAGTTAAGAATGACATAAAGAGCATTTACCGGTCCACGCAACAATGCCTTGCGAGCAGTCGTAGACTGCGTGGCAATCCAGAAAAATAATAAAAAAATTCTGTAAATCAGAATTTTTTTTCTTCCATGCTTTGTCAATTGCTATGCAATTTCCTCGCAATGACGGGAAAACTGATCCACGCGGGCAATACCAGCTCGCAATGACGATTTGGGTTGACAATGTGCTATTACGTTGTTAGTATGCTTTTACATACATAAGCAGCTCTTATAAGCTAACAAGATAAATAATTCTTCAAACCGCAAGAATAAATAAAATTTTCTAAAAAACTAATTTGTTTCCTAATTTTAAATAAGTATATTACTTACCTTTAAACTTAATTGCTAACTCAACTTTTCAATTATAATCTATTAATAATAAAATAATGAACACAACTAATAAAGAATCTACAGAAGAACTTAACAATGCCGAATCCAATAACAATCATAATAATTTTGCAGAAAACGGTAATATTATTAATTTAAAACAATTAAAACGTAAATTACCGGAGGAACTACAAGCTCAAGCAGAAGAATTAAAAATCGAAAATATTAATTCATTACTTAAACAAGAATTAGTTTTTGCAATTTTGAAAAAATCTGTAGAGCAGGGAGGTTTAATAGTGGGAGAAGGGGTACTTGAAGTACTACCTGACGGATTTGGTTTTTTACGTTCGCCAGAAGTAAACTATTTAGCAGGTCCTGATGATATTTATATTTCTCCTAGTCAAATTCGTCGTTTTGGTCTGCGTACCGGTGATACGGTAGAAGGTCAGATCAGAGCTCCAAAAGCCGGAGAACGTTATTTTGCTTTACTGAAAGTCAATAGAGTAAATTTTGAAGACCCTTCTAAAGCTTATCATCGTGTTCATTTTGATAATTTAACTCCCTTATATCCTGATGAAAAATTAGGATTAGAACTTGAGAATAATAGTAAAGATAGTAAGGATTTTAGTACACGGGTTATTGAACTTGTTGCCCCTATGGGTAAAGGACAACGTGCATTAATAGTAGCACCGCCTCGTACAGGTAAAACCGTATTATTACAAAATATAGCACATGCAATTACAACTAATAATCCGGAAGTATTTTTAATAGTACTGTTAATAGACGAAAGACCTGAAGAAGTAACCGATATGCAACGTTCCGTGCGTGGAGAGGTTGTTAGCTCTACTTTCGATGAACCGGCAAGCAGGCACGTGCAGCTTGCAGAAATGGTTATTGAAAAAGCAAAGCGTTTAGTAGAACATAAAAAAGACGTGGTAATTTTAGTAGATGCGATAACACGACTCGCTCGTGCTTATAATACCGTAGTGCCGTCATCAGGGAAAGTATTAACGGGCGGTGTTGATGCTAATGCACTACAAAGACCGAAAAGATTTTTCGGAGCAGCAAGAAATATCGAAAACGGCGGTTCTCTTACTATAATCGGTACAGCTTTAATTGAAACCGGTTCTCGTATGGATGAAGTAATTTTTGAAGAATTTAAAGGTACAGGTAATTCCGAGATAGTTCTAGACCGTAAGATTGCCGATAAGCGTATTTATCCGGCTATTGATATAACTAGATCAGGAACTAGAAAAGAAGATTTATTAGTAGATAAAATAATATTAAATAAAATGTGGGTTCTTCGTCGTATTATCGATCCGATGGGTAGCAGTGAGGCAATAGAATTTTTACTCAAAAAACTTGAACATACTAAAACCAACGGTGAGTTTTTTGAGATGATGAAGAGTCCTGAACGCCCTAAAAACGGTTTATAGTCGTATCGTCATTGTGAGCAGGCATTGTTGTATGGACCGGTAAAGTCACTGTGTCACCCCGTGGCTTGACAGAGGTAAAATTGATCCACGCGGGCAATGCCTGCTCGCAGTGATAGGGTTTATCTTCCTCACAATGACGTTGATTATACTAATTAAAAACATAAAAAATCATGAGTATAACACCTGATTATTTAATTGAAAGAAGACAAATAAAATCTCGTTTGTTAATTTGGAAACTAGCAGCTATTATTTTAATTGCTATCGTATTCTTACTAGTCGGTAAAGATTTTGCTCCAAAAGAGGTTTTACCTATTAATAGTAATGAAGACTATATAGCTTCCGTATTAATAGATGAAATAATCCTTGAAGACGAAAAGCGTGACAAAAAGCTCAAAAAAATAATCGATGATTCTCATATTAAAGCGTTAATAGTTAACGTAAATTCTCCCGGCGGTACGGTAGTCGGCTCTGAAAAAATTTATAATATCTTACGCAAAATATCCGAAAAAAAGCCGGTAGTAATCGTTATGGGAACAATGGCTGCAAGCGGCGGTTATTTAATTTCTCTCGGAGGTGATTATATTATTAGCCATAACGGAACTATTACGGGTTCAATCGGTGTAATACTACAAACAGCCGAGGTAACAGAGCTTGCTCAAAAATTGGGGATTAAGTTTAATAATTTCAAATCGGGTGAATTAAAAGCTGTCCCAAATCCTACCGAAAAACTGACGGAAGCAGTGCGGGTAGCCATTATGGAAAATATAGAAGATACTTATAATTTTTTCCTTGAACTTGTTTCAGAGAGGCGTAATCTTCCTATAGAAGAAGTAAAAAAGCTTGCAGACGGACGAGTATATTCAGGTCGTCAGGCTTTAAAGTTAAAGCTTGTGGATGCTATAGGCTCGGAAGATACTGCATTAAAATGGTTACAGGAAGTTAAGAAAATTAATGCTAATCTACTAGTTAAAGATTATCAATTAAAACCAAAACCAAAATTAATGGACATAATACTTGAAGATTTTGATAGTATAGCACCTAGTTTTTTTAAAAATAGTTTTAACGGAATCAAAGCGATTTTTTAATAATGGTTACTAAGAATTATTTAATAGATAAAGTACATGATAAGCTGAATTATCTTTCCAAAGAAGATGTTAAAGATTCAGTAGATTTAATCTTAGATTATTTAAGTCGGTCTCTCAAAGAACAAGAGCGTATCGAAATTAGAAATTTTGGTAACTTCTCCATCCGCAAACGCAAATTCCCTGAAAGCAATAAATTCTATAATATTGTTTATTACAGAATGCCTAAAAATTTATTTAAGGAGTAGATAAGTTATGGAATGGTCTAAATATAGTGTTATAGAGAAGTGGAAAATAATAAAAAGCATGGCATTACATAATAATATTTTTTCCATGGCTCTTCATATTGAAGATTTAGAACTCTTCAAAAAAATCTTATGAAGAATCTTTAGATTATTACTTAAATGTTATAGGGTAGGGTAATAAAATTTTCCTCTCACTTGACATTATAATAATAGGCAACTATCTTAAGTGTAAAATTAAAACAGGGTATTTATGATAAGATATTTAATAATTTTATTTGCTTCTATAGCTTTAATTGGTTGTACGGGTCAAAAAACAACGAAATCAAAAGAAGTAGTAGAACTTGACGGTGATCCAAGTTATGCAATTATGAAAACAATTGATAATACTAACAGAAATATCGCTAATACCACCTCATCTCTTCCGAGTACTCCGGTTAGATAGAAATGCTTGTTATTATTTCTTCCGCTAAAACTCTTAATTTTGTAAAGTTAGCTCTTAAGACAGAGCTAACGACTCCTATATTCCCTAATTTAACTAATCAGTTACTTTCTACACTCCAAAGCTATTCTGAGAATCAATTATCGGAAATAATGAATATAAGTGCAAAGCTTGCACATATAAATAAAGAAAGATTTAAGGATTTTAATAATCAAGAGAGTAAAGCAGCTATTTTTGCTTATGCAGGAGATGTTTTTAATAATATACATGTAGAAAAACTAACTAATCATGAACTAAATTTCCTGCAATCACATTTGCTTATTATATCAGGTCTTTACGGAGCCTTAAAACCGCTAGATGCTATTAAGCCGTATAGATTAGAAATGGCAACAAAACTAAATGAAATAAATTTAATAAGCTTTTGGCAAGATGAAATCACGGATTATATTAATAAAGTCCTTGCTAAGCATGAAAATAAATATTTACTCAACTTAGCATCACAAGAATATTCATCTGTAGTAAATCCAAATAAGCTTAGATATCAATTAGTTAACATTCATTTTAAAGAAAATAGGAATGATAAATTATCAACAATTGGAATAAATGCTAAAAAGGCTCGTGGGGCGATGGTCAAGGTTATTGCTAACAACCTAATTGACTCACCTGAGCTACTTAAGAATTTCTCATATTTAGGTTATGAATTTAGTCCCAAACACTCATCTGATAGTGAATTAGTTTTTATTAAGAGTTAAGCTTTTATAAAAATAATGGTGGGTGATAGTGGACTCGAACCACCGACCTTTACGATGTCAACGTAACAGTTCGTTTTTCTAGATATTATCTGAGCAGTTTGATAAAAATAAAATGCAGCACTATAGTGCTGCATCACGCCTAGTGAAAACCTTGTATTCATAGCTACCTCTTCGATGTGTAAAGAAATAATTTTACTGTAGTTAACTTTGAATGACCTGTCAAATACTTATTAACATATACTAACAACTTACGATGACAGGAGAAAATATGGAGCATTAATATTATCAACCATTATCTAATTTCGGTGATTATTCTTATATGATTTGCTATCATAGCCAAAGCATATTATAACTTTAGTTATCAATGCTCTTATGAGGTATTTATGTCAGTAAAATCTTTATTCTTTACTAGAGAAGCATTAAATAACATTAAAATCCCAACAGAAAAACAAAATATATATAGAGATACTAAAGAAAAAGGATTATTTTTAATAGTATCATACGGTGGTAGTAAGACATTTTACCTTGGTAAAAAAATTCAACAATTATACCAAAAAATCAAGATAGGGCGTTTTCCAGAACTATCTATTACTGAAGCAAGAACAAGAGCATCTGAATTAAAGGGGGAGATTGCAAAAGGATATAATCCTGCCGAGGAAAGAGCCAGATTATCAAAAGAGCTTACCTTTAAGGATTTTTATGACAAATACCTTAATGAATACAGTAAAATTAATAATAAAAGATGGAAAGATTATGCTGCTTCTGTAGATAGATATGCAAAACATTTATATCCTAGAAAAATATCCACCATTCAAAAAACAGATATTCAAGAGTTGTTTAATAATTTAACTAAAACTGGTAAATATGGAGCTAATAGATTTCTTGAAGTTTTAAGTCCTGTATTTAGCAAAGCAATAGAATGTGGATTGATTAAGGTGAATCCAGTTATTGGGATAAAGAAACATCAGGAACAATCTAGAGACCGTTATTTAACTAGAGAAGAAATACCACAGTTTTTTTACAGCAATAGCAGAAGAGAAAAACCAGGTAATGAAGGATTTTTTCTTAATAGCTTTATATACATCAGTTCGTAAAGATAATTTACTTACTATGAAATGGGAGCAAGTAAGTTTTACTGACAAAATATGTAATAGGACAGCTTCTAAATCATAGAGATCCAAGATCAACGGCAATTTATACTAGACTTGCCACTGATACTGCTCGAGAATATATGCAAAGAGCCATTAATGAAATGATCTCTACAGTTCAACAATAATAAACATAGTAAAACTTATATAGCTAGGAGGATACATATATGCCATATAAAACAATGATTGATAACTTAAAAGATAATCAAAGTTTATCTCTTAGTAATATAGGAGAAGGCGATGTTAAATCTCTAGCTCAAGCTCTAAAAGATACTCAAATTACTAGACTTGATCTTAGTAATAATAACATAGGATGTAATGGTCTTAAGTATTTAACTCAAGTTTTGAGAGATACCCTACCACACTTAATCTTAAAAATAACAATATAAATAACAATATAATGGATGAAGGTGTAAAATATCTTACTGAATCTCTAAAAGAAACACAAATTACTGAACTTGATTTGAGTGAAAATAAAATTGGAAGCGATGCAGCACAATACTTAAATAAGATGCTGAGTAATACTAAAATGAGGTCTCTTTATTTAGTATTAGCTGAAGGATTAAGATTATACCAGGATAGTAAAGACATCAAAAAGCTAATAAATACTATTCTTTATGCAAATAATAAGGAATTTGTTAGGATCTTTAAAAATAGTGCAGTAGCCGGTATAATTAGCAGTAGTGCCCCTGAGACATCTTCAGGTATTCAAGCAACTGTTAGTAAAAATATTGAAGCTCTGCAACATTTAAAGCCTGATGGTAGTTTTAGTATTAGAAAGTGGTTTACTGCGGACAAAGGTTGGTTATTTATAACTAGTACTCCTAATCAGAGAGTAATGCTTCGACCACTTATTGCTGCATGGATTAGCATAGCGATAAAAGCATTAATGAATAGGAATATCAATAATGTTCATAGTAATATGTGGTTTGTGATTGATGAGCTGCCAGCTTTACAAAAGATATCTTCACTCCCTATAGCTTTAGCTGAAAGCCGGAAATATGGTGGCTGCGTTGTTGCAGGCATGCAGAATATTCATCAATTAGAGGAGATATATGGTCATGCAGGAGCAGCTTCAATGCTTGATCTATTTGGCAGTAAATTTATTTTTCGGGTAAGTGACTGGCAAACAGCACATAAATCAGCTTTAATGCTTGGTGAGCAAGAAATTATTGAAACTCAAGAGAATCTCTCTTATGGTGCTAACTCCATGCGTGATGGAGTAAATATGCATAGCTTAGAGAAAAGAAAATTATTAGTAATGCCTTCTGAAATTATGAATCTACCAGATCTTACCTGTTATGTAAAACTTGCGGGTAATTTCCCAATTACTAAATTGCCAATGAATTTACAAACTTGATTTAAATCTAAAAATATTAAACCATTTTAATGGCATTTTTAAAAGATTTCAATTGCTTGATAGGGGGGAATACCTTATAAAGAAAAATCCTATTATAATGCCCCTTTAAATCGCTAATTTAGTATTACAAGTTTTAGAGGTAAGCTGCGTATAAAAAACTTTTCTGTTATTTCAGAATTTTTATAAATGATTTTTCAAACAGCAGAGTAAATTTTACAAGAAATATGTTTACTCTAAAGAACTAATAAAAGCTTCATCAAGACCGGTTACACTAGAAATTAAAGCAATATTACAACCTTGGGATAACATCTTCTTTGCTACCTCTACTGCTTTATTATATTCCCCTTCAGCTTTTCCTTCAGCTTTTCCTTCAGCTTTTCCAATCTGGATACCTTTAGCTTCACCAATCTGGATACCTTGAGCTTTACCAACTTGTAAGCCTTCAAGAATGCCTAATTCTTTTCCTTCTTGTTGCCAATGCTGTGCTAAACTTCTCATAAGCCTTGTCCCTATTTCCGGATTTAACTTTGTTGATAATAAATTCTTTAGCTTTATTTTATCAGCTTGCTCTATCTTCGTCAATGTATAATATAATATCATTTCTAGATAATCATAACCTATCGTTATTTTGGTTAATTCCGGTAATATATCTGATATTTCTTGCCATCTTTTTAACAACTCTCTCTCATGTATATGTTTGAGAAAAAATTCTAATATCCCTGACCATATCCTTTGTTTAAACTCTTCATCAGGAATTTCATGGACATTCACTAACTGGTAATCATTAATCCATAATTCTTTTGCTAATTTGTTATTAGTAAATAAATCCCACAAATTCCTTGCAACATTATATTTTTCCTGACCATTGAAAAATATCATCGGGTATATTAATGGTAAAGTCTTAGCTTTAGGATTTTGTATTAAATATCGCTCACAAATATTAATCATATATTTAAATAACCTAAAAGCCATAAAATGATCTGCTTTTGATTGATGCTCGACAAGCAAAAATAAGTATCCGTCTTGTTTATCAAATTTGCATGAGAATAAAACATCAGAGATAGAATCTTTTAAAGAGCTTTCTACAAAAGTGGTATTTTCCATTGCTAAACTAGGAAAATCTATTAAACTTTTAATATTTGGGGGCAAATGTGCATTAAAGAATTCATGGGCAACTAGAGGATTCTCTAGTGCCTTACGAAATATCTTATCATGCTTAGCTTTCTTCTTATCCTTATCTGGATCACCCAGCAGGTTTCCTTGTTCACTCATATATTTATATTTTTTAACTTGATAAAATATTATTACACTACACTCTAAACTCTTATTCCTTGATTTAGCTTGATCTCAGATACTTGCTTTACCGCACTTCTTATTTCTTTACCTATTTCTGAGCTTGGACTTATATATTGCATTACTTGTTTATCTCTTCCTATGGCATTTAAGTAATCTTCAGGGACGAGATGGCTTTTGCCTTGAAAATCATGTACTACTATATCACAAAATTTTTTATCCCCAAGATTATAATTAGGATCAAATTTATTCTGCATAATTTGTAAATCTTTCTGTATCTTCTGCTCTATTGCTGCTATGCAAATCTTGTTACTATAAGCAGTACAAGAATCTATACCTTTTTCTCTGTAGATTTGTAAAGCAGTATCGATATTTTCTGCTGTGCCAAACTTTGCTATAGCTTTTATTTGCTGTTGCTGCAAATTATTTAGTCCGTTATTATCGTTATTTGCAAATTTTGAAAATAATAATTCTATAGATTTAATTTGTGATTTTCTATCATCACTTGCTTTTAAGGATGATTTAAGTTCTGTTACTTTGCTAGCTGCTGTTAATTTTGCTATTTCAGGTTCTATAAGCTTGTTTATAGATTCTGCTCCTTGGGATTTTAACATATCATTAAAATCGCCTTTTTCTGGTGGTCGTATTATTGCTACCGTCGCTCCTTGCCTAATTAATTCTTCCTGTGCTTTAATTACAGTATTAACTGATACTGCGTCTTTGCCGTCATTATCGGTAGCAATTATTATTCTTTCTCCTTTGATAGGCTCATAGTTCCTAATGTTACTTACACCTAAACTACAAAGAATTTTGCCTTTAATACCAGCTTCCCTAATACTTAAAGCGGTCTCTACCCCTTCTGCTATAATCGTTATATTACTAACTGAATTATTGCCATCTTTACTGCTTTGTACGTTCCTGCTTTGTACGTTCTGCTGTTCGTTAGTTTTATTAATCTCAACAAAAGAACCTCTGATTCTACCAAATGAACGTTTATTAACCTCAATATCAGCTTTATTATTTGTTTCTTTGTTTAAATAAATTGATTGTCCACCGGTAATATTACCATCTTTATTTCTAGCAAAAGCAATTAATGCAGGATAATATTGTTTGCTATTACTGTCCCACATCATATTGGTTCTAAGATCATTATTTAGTTGATATCCTGTTAATATTTTTTTAATTCCACGATGTTCTAATAAATATTTTTTTGCTATATTATTTGGCGTCGTATAGATTATAGAATCTGATTTTTCATATAATTCTTCAGCTCTCTTTATCTTAGATATTTCAGCATATTTCGCTTGTTGATCTTGATTCTTAACTTTTTGGTCAAATTGCTCTTTTATCTTATCTTCTAATAACTTGCTATTGTTTGATATACCAACCATATCTTGTAAATATTTCTTAGCTTCTACAAAATCACAATTTTTTTCTCTTTGTACTAAGGTAAATAAATCTCCTCCCTCTCCTTTACTAAAATCATACCATCTGCCAGCTTTACTGCCACCTATCCTCATCACTATTTTGCCATCTTTCTCCCAGCGTAACACTTGACTATTTGATAAATGCTTGTTTGGACTGCCTAGCAAATTTCTACCTATTTCTTCCGCTTTAAATGATAATCGTTGCTTTAATTCTACTGCTTTTTGTTTATTAATAGCATTATAATCTATTTTATTCTTTGCCATAATATCCTCTTGTAATTTAACACTTATTGTTGTATCTTGTTTATTACAATTCGTAAGGTTATAAGAAGAGCTTTTTCGCTCTTCTTGGGCTTTATGGCTTGTGGCAAAATTTGTGCTAGTGCTTCTTAGGATTTCTGCTACTTTAGCAGATGATCTTGATCTCACTCTTAAGTGGTAATAGTTATCATTACTGTGTAATCTATCCTTAATATCTTCTACTACCCCTTTAAACCAATCACCTACTTTATCTATAATATTAGGACTCTTATTTTCTTGATCTTGAATCGCTACTAATTCTTCTAAAGTTTTAAAATTAATGCTAGATAGCCTATTATCTATTTTGCTAAGTTGCGATATTAAACTGGCCATATTCCTGGTAGCCTTCCTATTATAGTAAAGTTTTACCTCTTCTATATGTCTAGTCATGGCTACATAAGAATTTCTGCTATTTCCTGCTAGATTATGTAATACATAGACATCTTTAATTGAGGCTCCTTGTGCTTTATACACTGTAGAAGCATAGCCATATTTAAAGCTTACATCTTGAGGATTAAATTCTATTTCTTTTCCGCTATCTGTTTTAGCAACAAACTTATCGTTACTTACTGAAGTTATCGTTGCAAATTCACCATTTTCTATTTGTAAATCTTTATTAGTACTTTTAAACAAAATACGATCTCCTGCCATATAATCTTCATACTGCTGAGCTGGTAGATAGCATCTATATTCTTTACCGGTAAGCAAGCCTTTAGCTTTTAGTAACTCCCTGATCCCTTGATTAATACTATCTACTTCAGCATTACGCATGGTAATTATTAAACGCTCATTTAGAGCAAATTTGCTGTTACTCCAATCATTAATTAATCTTGCCATTGATTCTTCTAGCGTATGATCAATCTTTAAACATTTATGCTGTGCAAGTAAACGTAGACCACCAGTAATATCTGATTTTGCAAAGCATGAAGCCATTTCTCTTGCCCACACTTTATGCTGCCTTCTAATATTACTTAATTCATATGAGCCAAATTTACTAGCCAATACTGCAAACATTCCTCCTCGCTCAACGGAAGTGAGTTGTCTCTCATCTCCAGCCAGTATCAAATTACAATTATTACTCCTTGCTACTTTTAATAATTCTAAATAATCACTATTACCTACCATTCCTGCTTCATCTACTACTAGCGTAGTATTTCTTGGTAGATTAGCTTTACCATTATACAATTTAAATAAAAATCCTTTTACTGTATGACACTTCTGGTAACCTTTACTTTTAAGCTCCGATGCTGCTTTATGAGTAGGGCTAAGCCCTATAATATTTTGTCCATGATTGGTGGCAATTTTATAAGCTTCAGCAAGTACTTGCGACTTACTGGTGCCAGCTCTACCTTGCAAAATCCTAATCCCTTGATTATTAATTAAAATATGCTGCAGACTTGCTCTTTGTGCTTCATTAACAATTGTAAGATTATCGATAGCACTTTTAAGCTTAATAACGTTATTAAAATGAATCTGGCTATTTACCTTATCTGCTATTCTTAGTATCCTTAATTCTTCATCTCGCACGCCTTTAGTAGTATAGTATTTAGTATCCGTGCCATCTTCATTATATAGTTTTACCAGCCTATCTGAATTTAATATTTCCCTTATTAGTTTTTGCTTTTCTGCTTCTTCTGGAATCTCTTTTACCGCTTTTTCTATATCCAATTTAGTAAAAATAGCTTGATGACGAATAATACGATTTAATACTCCATCGCTATTCTTAACAATTTCAAGATGGGCTAGCTTACATATTTTATTTTGCTCTGCTATTTCATTGATAATACTTCGCATTCTAGTAGGGCCGACATGCTGCTGTGGCATAAAACTTATTGGGTCTACTCTGATTTCTAAACCTAACTTGGCAAAATATTTATTAATTACTTCTTTAGCTCTTTCATGAATAATTTTATCTTCGGGGATAATAAACGCTTTGCCCTTAACTTTGGCAAATTTAGGATTTAAATCTACTGCCTTAGCTCCTAAAGCTTTACCGTTTTCTGTAAATCTTCTGGTAGTCACAAGCACATGGGCATGCCAATTCTTTTCGTACGTCTGTGGCTGATGAATATCAACCTGAACTCCTAGGCCATTTCTTACCCACCCCATTTGAGTCTTTGAATTTTTGATCTACATGAGCAGGCAATAATACTGCATGATAAACATTATCGCCTTTTTTGCTAAAATTATAAGTGATGTTAGTTCTCTCATCTTTAATAATCAGCCTGGCATTATAGGCAGCTTTAAGGCAAGCATTTTTACCTTCACTTCTGCCTACGATTTCTATTCTTGCAAACTGTATCGCCATGGTTTGTTAATTCTAACAATGTTCAATCCATCATTGACATTACCATGCAATCTTAAAATCATCCACTGAAACCAGAACCACTTGAACCAGCAAGCAAAAATAAACCGTAAGGTTTATATATTGCGTGGTGCGACACGATGGCACTAAAATAAAGTCTGCAAGTATATTGCGGCTAGGTTGCATTTAGACCTAATTACTATTATTGCGGTGCAAGGTTGGTAACGATATTGTGCTAAGCACAATAAGAAGCCTAACTAAATTACTAATCTGGATGGGAAATAGGGGCAAGGTAAAGTTAAAATTGGTTAAACGAAAGTGAATCTTTGTTTGGAAAATATCGTAAATATAAAAGCAGATACTCCAGATAATATCTGTTATAGGGATGAAGCTGAAAAGCTTAACTGTAAGAAGGAAGACGCGACCTTCTTTAAAAATGCCAGTTCCCCGGTATACAGAAGGTAACCAACTTAACGCATCTTTAATTAGTGAAACGTGGTAAGCCTATTACTTGGCAACTGGTAGTAGGTAAGAGAGGTCTTAAAAAGCTAATGACACTAAACTGAAAGGCTACAGGAATAAATAACTGGGTGTATAGGCACTATGTGCTAATCAGAAATGATGCTGACTTGAGACTGGTGATTTACCCTAAGTAAGTAAACAAGATTATGAATTATATTGGAAAGGTTAGATGCAAAACGCAAATGTAACAATTAAGACCGATAATAATAACTTTGAGAAAATTTATTGGCATGCAATCAATTGGCAAGAAGTTAATAAAAAGGTTAATAATCTTCGTAGACGTATCTATAGGGCATCTGCAAATGGTAACATGAAATTAGTACGTAGTTTACAGAAATTGATGTTGAAATCAAGATCAAATAAATTACTTGCTATAAGACGTATTACCCAAATCAATCGAGGGCGAAGAAGCCCTGGTATTGATAAAATAGTTGTTAATACAGATAAAGAAAGAAATTTGTTAATGGAGAAGTTAGCAAATAATAATCTATCATCTGTTAAACCGATCAAGCGTGTGTATATTCCCAAACGAAAAGGCAAACTTAGACCTTTAGGTTTACCTATTATTTTGGATAGATGTATGCAAGCTGTTGTTAAATCAGCACTTGAACCATTTTGGGAAGCTAAGTTTGAAGGGAGTAGTTACGGCTTTAGACCTGGACGCAGCACCCGCGATGCAATACAGAGAATTTCTGCTATTGTTTGCCCTGGCACAACCAGGGGATGGATACTGGACGCTTATATTAAAGGTGCATTTGATAATATTAATCATAATTTTCTTTTAAAAATTATAGGAAATTTTCCAGCACGAAATTGGATTAAAGCATGGCTTAAATCTGGCGTGATGGAAGAATATCAATTCACCAAAACAACAGTTGGAACTCCTCAAGGGGGAGTAATCAGTCCCTTACTTTTAAATACAGCTCTTCATGGAATGGAAGACATACTTAACATAACTTATGATAAATATGATCATCTCCATCCAAAATCTGAATATGCTTTAGTAAAATACGCTGATGATTTTATAGTTTGTCCAAAATCTGAAAGCTCTTGTATTAAAGCAAAGAAGATAATTAACGATTGGCTAAATATTAGAGGATTAGCATTATCAGAAGAAAAGACTAAGATACTTCATATTAAAGAAGGGTTTGATTTTCTGGGATTTAATATCCGGCAATATAATACCAAGAGTAGAAGAAGAGGTATAACACTACTAGTTAAACCATCCAAAGATACTATTAAATCATTTAAAAAGCGAATAATGATTGAATGGAAAAGAAGCTTCTCATGGGAAATTGATAGGATAATTGAAAACCTTAATCCTAGAATAATGGGATGGTGCAGTTATTTTAACAAAGTTATAGCCAAAAGAACTTTTATCCAACTAGATCGTTGGATGTGGATGCGACAAGCAAGATTTGCTTGTAGAAGACATCCTAATAAATACTGGTGGTGGCTTAAAGAGAAGTATTGGGGCAGAATCAAAGCTCGAAATGATAATTGGGTCTTTATGGATAAAAGTAAAGATCTATATCTATGGAAATTACAATGGACAGCAATCAAAAGGCATATTCTAGTTAAAGGCAAAGCATCTCCTGATAATCCAGAACTTAAGGAATACTGGCAAAAACGTCAAGCTAGTAAACCAAAGTACTTCTTTAAAACTAGACAGAGCTCTGTTTGTTTAGATTCAATAGATAATGGAGAAAATGTGCAAGTCCATCATAAAAGACCTACAAGATGTGGTGGCACTGACCATATTAACAATTTGTGCTTATTGCATACAAACTGTCATAGGCAAGTATAGCAAGCGAGGCCAACTAATTGCAGCTGTTAGTAAATTGCTTGAGCCGTATGCATAGCAATATGCTTGTACGGTTCTTTGGGAGGAAAGCACGCTAAGTGCCTACCTACCCGCTTCTCCCTGTTTTTACAAACAAGGAGAGAACTCTCCTCTCTGCTACTTCTTTATAGGTTTTGAATAATGGTAATCATCTTTATTTATTTTTATTGATCTTAGTTTGCTGGTTCGGTTAGGTATGGTGATATTTGGATTTTGAATAGATTGCTATTTTATTATTATGCTGGCTTTGCAAGCTTAAAAGTTGTATCTAACATTGATCTATTTAAGAAAAAAATTTGCAGAATTTCTTAGCACTTATAATTATGATGTTGACTTCCATAATTTATTGATGATTCATGATGATTATAACAATCAAAAATAAAATTATCTCTATGGATAATGTCATAAAACGTAGATTAAAATTAGAACAAAAAAAAGTTCAAATTATTACTGAAGAAGCAAGACTTAAAATTCAAGAAAGAAAAGCTCGTACCCGTCGTTTAATTGAAATCGGCGGCTTAGTTGTTAAAGCTAAACTTGATGATTTACCCACTAACAGTTTACTAGGAGCTTTTGTTTCTTTAAAAGAAAAATTAATACAAAATCCTAATATCCAAGATCAGTGGACTAAAATCGGCAAAAATATTTTTGATAATCACGAATTAAGATAATTTAATATTAATATCATATATAAAATTTTTAATATTTAAATTAAGGAGTAGATAAATTGTATATCATCTGATACCATTATATAGTATTTAAAACAGTCAAGTAATGATAGAATATATTAAACATAATGAAGGAACATTTACTTCATTAACAACAGAACAAAAAAAAGCTGTAGGATTATTATCAATTGGAACATTTTTAGAATATTTTGATCTGATGCTATATGTTCATATGACAGTTTTATTAAATGAATTATTTTTTCCTAAGGCAGACCCTCATACTCAAGCCATTTACTCTGCTTTTGCATTTTGTTCCACTTATGTGATGAGACCTGTTGGAGCCATAATTTTTGGCTTAGTTGGTGACATAATTGGTCGTAAAGCAACTGTAATTATTACTACATTCTTAATGTCGTCTTCATGTTTTGCAATGGCCCTTGTCCCAACTTATGCTGAGAAAGGACTAATTGCTACTGTGATAGTTATAACATGTCGTATTATTCAAGGTCTATCTTCTATGGGTGAAATAGTTGGAGCACAACTATACTTACTAGAAATAACAAAACCTCCTATACAATACCCTATTGTTTTAATGACATCAGTATTTGCTAATTTAGGTGGAATTATAGCCTTAGCTGTTGCATCTTTAGTAACCTCATTTGGATTTAATTGGCGTATAGCGTTTTTGCTTGGAACTATAATAGCAATTGTTGGAGCAGTTGCCAGAACTGCTTTACGGGAAACTCCTGAATTTGCTGATGCAAAACGTCGTGTTAAGAAAAATATTACTTTAATACAAAAAACTACAGATAATCCATTAAAAGATAATCTTATTTACAATGAAAGAGTCAATCTAAAAACAGTCTTCTTTTTATTATTAATATCATGTGGTTGGCCAATATGTTTTTATTTTACTTATATTTATTGTGGTGAAATTTTAAAAAATTCTTTTAATTTTACAGCAGAACAGGTTATTCATCACAATTTCATTGTAGCAATAGTAAATTTTTGTGCTTACTTAATATTAACTTATTTAAGTTATATTATATACCCATTAAAAATTCTTAAGATTAAATTAGTAATATTTTTTATTTTTGCTCTAATTTGCCCTTATTTACTAAATAATATTACTACTTCTGTTCATTTGTTATTAATTCAATCATTTGTAATGTTATTTTTTCTTAGTAGCCAATCCAGCTATGCCAATTTTTCTAAAGCATTTTCCAGTTTTTAAACGATTTAGAACAGCAAGTATAATTTTTGCTTTATCGACTGTTTCCATGAATATTATTATATCTTTTGGTCTTGTATATTTAACAAAATATTTTGGCCATTGGGGAATACAAATGATACTATTGCCAATAATAATAGGATTTACACTTGGATTAAATTATTTCAATAATTTAGAAAAAAATAAAACATCATGTTTATTTTAGAAACAAAAATAGAAGAATTTATTTTAAATAATTCAGATCTAAAAGATGTTCATGCTGCGACCATATTCGCTTTTGATGATAAAAAATTAATAACATCATTTTTTGGTAAAACACGATCTGAATCAGGTAAGTCAGAAGAAAATAATAGCATTTGGATCAGTTTAGGATTTAAAAGTAATAATCATTATCAATGGACTACTCCAGAAAGAATCGTTTCACCGCAATATTTCCGTGATCATCATATCCCTCTAAAGCAAGATAATGGGATAATCAGTTGTGGAAATCCAGTAATTACTTTCTTTAATAATCAGTTACTCATTTTTAGTAAAATTGGACCTTATCCAAGAACATGGAGTGGAATATTATCTCGTTCTTATGATCAGGGATTAACATGGCAAAAACCAGAACTATTACATGGTATTCTAGGACCAGCACGTAATAAGCCACTAATTTATGAAAATAATATTTTATCTCCGTGTTCTCGAGAAAGTTGTATTGATGATTTTTCATATATAGAATATTCATCAGATTTACATACATGGAATTTAAGTAATACTATATTACCATCCAACCCTCAAATTTTTCAAAAGGGTTACAGAGGTTTTATACAGCCAACTTTAGTTAGTAGTAATTTACCAAATAAAATCATAATGTTAGTAAGACCTAGAAAAACTGATTCCTTAATGTCTACTTACATACACAGATCAATATCCATAAATAATGGAATATATTGGAGGAGTCAGTCATATAATTTGTGTAAGTTAAAAAAAAAGCAGATAAAGAATTACTGTAAGAAATAACGACTTAACCAAAGGAAAATATGGCTAAAAAATTAGAACAAGAGACAGCAAAAACAAATATAAATAATGAACTAGTAGAAGAGCTATTATCGCAAGCTAATCCTTCTGAGCTATTTGGTAAAGATGGACTGTTTCAGCAACTAAAGAAGCGTCTAGTAGAAAGAATATTGGAAAGTGAACTAAATCATGAATTAGGATATTCTAGGCATAGCAAAGTAGCGAAGATAGATAGCAATCGTAGGAATGGTACAACAGAAAAAACAATAATAGACGAGAGCGGTCAAAAAATAGTAATTGATGTACCACGTGATAGAGATAGTGAGTTTGAACCGCAACTAATCCCTAAAGGAGTTAGAAGATTTTCCGGATTTGATGATACGGTTATTTCCCTCTACGCTCGAGGTATGACTATGAGCGAGATACAATCACATTTAGAAGAAATCTACCATACAGAAGTTTCCAAGGAGCTTATCTCTACCATTACCGATGGAGTAATGGAAGATGTAATAAGATGGCAGAACAGAGCTTTAGATAGGATATATCCGATTGTTTATTTAGACTGTATAATGGTAAAAGCAAGAGATAATAATATGGTTATAAATAAAGCTGTTTACCTTGCTATTGCAGTTAATACAGAAGGTAAGAAAGAGTTGCTTGGTATTTGGATTAGCAAAAATGAAGGTGCAAAATTTTGGATGCAAGTTGTAACCGAGCTAAAAAATCGAGGTATAGAACAAATTTATGTAGCATGTATTGATGGGCTTAAAGGCTTTAGAGATGCTATAAACAGTATCTTTCCAAATACTATAGTACAACTTTGTATCGTGCATATGGTTCGTAATTCTGTAAAATATGTTTCTTATAAAGATCTTAAAGAAGTAACGGCTGACTTAAAACAAATCTATACAGCAAATAATGAGAGCATGGCAAATTTAGCATTAGAAGAGTTTGCTAAAAAATGGGATAGCAAATATCCGGTTATTTCTGATATATGGAAACGTAATTGAACTGGAATAGTGCCTTTTTTTGCCTTTCCAGAAGAAATTAGAAGGGTCATCTATACTACTAATACGATTGAATCGGTAAATCGTCAAATCCGTAAAATTATCAAAAATAAGGGAGTTTTTCCAGATGATAAATCTATTACAAAAATCGTCTTTCTGGCTCTAAAAAATGCTGCAAAAAAATGGACCATGCCCATTAGAGAATGGTCCCTTGCTTTAAATCAATTTGAGATACTTTGCGGAGATTTTAAATATGAATTATTAGAAAATGAATTTTAGATACTTACACAAAATTTATGATTGACTCTATTGGAGTAATTTAGAACCAGTAAACTTATTAAACCCTGATAGTGCCATTGATGCCATTAATTTAGGTGATGATACATTACTACTTACATATAATCGAGTAATCAATAATCATAAATCACGAAATATATTAAGTGTAGCTACATCCTATGATGAGGGGGTAATTTGGCACCCTATCACTATTAGAAATTCTATCTATTCTGAAGGGGATATAGAATATAGTAACATCCTATCTGAAGAATATTCATATCCTGCTATTATTATGAGTCCTGATAACAATGAAATTCATGTAATATATACATTTAATAGAATTAACCTAAAGCATAAAGTATTTCAATTACTACCAAAATAATCTATTCTATAAATAATCAAGTAGTATGCTAAATTACATTTATAGCTTCAGTGTTGTGTTTAAAATAACTCCAAAATTTTCTAGGATTATTAGTGAACAATGTATTTTCCTTTAATCTATTTTGATGTGTAGCATTTAAACATAATCGATAAAAGTGTTTTTCTAATGATGAAATTCCAAGGTAAGGCATCAAAACAATAAAACTTATTAAAGTTTCATTTATAATTTTTTTAGCTTTTTCAGGAGATTTAGCACCTATTGTCTGTATATTATGCAGTCTATCAAATAACTTTATCAGAAGTATATCATGTTTCTTCTCTTTGTATAACATCTCTACCATTTCAGCAGAACTACTCTTTATACCATTCTTCTTAATCCTCGTCAAATCCATTACTTGATTGGCTATCTTCTCTCCAAATTCTTGTAATATTTTCTCCTTGGTAAGTTCTGTATCCTCTATAGTATCATGCAATATACTAGTTACTAGTATATCTGTTCTAAATAAGTAATCTGATATCATATATGCTACTTCTATCGGATGTGAATAAAATGGTTCTCCTGATTGACGCATCTGACTACCATGATATTTCTTAGCATAGTATATAGCTTTCTTTACCTCCAATACACTCACTGGTGGTACTTTTACTACACTATTTAAATATATTACTTTATCTAATAACTTCTTAGCATAAATACATATCTCAAAATTTGTTTGATAACCTTCTATCTTTTTCATTAATGCTTATTAATTATTTTCAATACTTTTTACCTAAATTTTCCAAGTAATCCTATATCTTTTGATTATATAATTATATTATATATATAACAGCTGTGATTTCTCCACCAGCATATGATCCAACAAAAAAGTCAGTTTTTCATACCTACCACTATGCTCGTTCAGCAACATTGTTATCAATCTCTATTTTACCATTATCTAAAAACCTCATTACAGAGTTGCCTCATTATTTAGAGAACATAAGCAATAGCTCTATTCTTGGCATTTTTTTAAGTAGTATATGATACAATATCTCCTGTTAACTCTGTTGGTTTTATAAAAAAGTTATCTTGTTGAACCGTAAAAACAAATTCATTATTAACAAAACAGTTATTTTATTGTTGTTTATCTTGTATACCAACATCATAATTACTGAGTCTTGTTAAACCATCTATTGGTATAACAGCATCAAAGGATTTTATTATTATTAGATCTCTTGCGAAACTAGAGTTTAAAGAATAAAAGTTAGTTGTAACTTCATATACTTTGATCTTACATTATAACTATGTCTATAAATCACACATTTTTTCCACTATATTCCACAATTTAACTGATACGTAAATCACCGCACAAATTGATTATACTGTCTGTCTGATCATCTGGTAACATTGTTTCTAAATTAATGTCTGCACCGCCTAATATGAAAGATTTTAAAATATTACAATTGTTAAACTCCATAATACTGTTTAATACTGTTTCACCACTATTATTTTTAGTATTGACATCAGCACCATTGTGAATTAGCAATGATACTAAATCTAAGCTATCAAATATAACAGCATAGTGTAATGGTGTTTCACCACTATTATTTTTAGCATTGACATCAGCACCATAGACCATTAGCAATGATACTAACGCTAAGTTATCAGACTCAACAGCATAGTGTAATGCTGTTAGACCATCATCAGTTTTAGCATTGACATCAGCACCACGAACCATTAGCAAAGATACTAAATCTAAGCTACCCAAGTCAACAGCAAAGTGTAATATTGTTTCACCACTATTAGTTTTAGCATTAACATCAATACCCTTGTGAATTAACAAAGATACTAAATTTAAGTTACCAGATTCAACAGCATAGTGTAATGCTGTTAGACCATCATCAGTTTTAGTATTGATATCAGTACCATTGTGAATTAGCAAAGATACTAAATTTAAGTTACCAGACTCAGCAGCAAAGTGTAATATTGTTTCGCCACTATTAGTTTTAGCATGAATATCAGCTTTATTTTTAATCAACCAATTTACTAAATTTAAGTTACCAGACTTAGCAGCAAAGTGTAATATTGTTTCGCCACTATTAGTTTTAGCATGAATATCAGCTTTATTTTTAATCAACCAATTTACTAAATTTAAGTTACCAGACTTAGCAGCAAAGTGTAATATTGTTTCGCCACTATTAGTTTTAGCATGAATATCAGCTTTATTTTTAATCAACCAATTTACTAAATTTAAGTTACCAGACTCAGCAGCAAAGTGTAATATTGTTTCGCCACTATTAGTTTTAGTATGAATATCAGCTTTATTTTTAATCAACCAATTTACTAAATTTAAGTTACCAGACTTAGCAGCAAAGTGTAATATTGTTTTAGCATTATTGACATTAGCACCCTTGTGAATTAGCAAAGATACTAAATCTAAGTTACCAGACTCAACAGCATAGTGTAATGCTGTTAGACCATTATCGGTTTTAGCATTAACATCAGCACCATAGGCAATTAGTAAGTATACTAAATCTGGGCTACCATAATCAACTGCAGAACATAATATTGTTTCACCACTATTAGTTTTAGCATTAACATCAGCACCATGGGAAATTAGCAATTGTACTAAATGTAAGTTACCATCATAAACTGCATAGTGTAATGCTGTTAGACCATTATCAGTTTTAGCATTAACATCAGCACCATAGGCAATTAGTAAGTATACTAAATCTGAGCTACCAAAACTAACAGCATAGTGTAATACTGTTTCACCATTATCGGTTTTAGCATGAATATTAGTTTGATTTTCAATCAACCACTTTACTAAGTATAAGTTACCAGACTTAACAGCATAGTGCAATGGTGTTTCGATACGATCAGTTTTAGCATTAACATCAGCACCATTTTTAGCTAATAATTTCGCTGAATCTAAGTTACCATTCTTAGCAGCACAGTGTAATGATATTACACCATGACAATTTGTAGCATTAGGATTAGCACCATGTGTGATTAATAATGGCACTGATTCTACACAGCCAAGTTGAAGTCCAAGATGTAATAACTGGTCCTTATTACTATCTGATATATCATTTATTCTCTTATTCAGCTCTGATGGATCTACTAATAAGGTTATTATAGGAAGCATTTGAGTAATGTTTGTGTTTATAGTAGTTGATAAAAATTCCTTTTGACCATATTGTTCCAAAACAACTTTATCGTTTATGGTAGCCAATAATGTATTGTATGTTGTGTTAATTATATCTGTTTTTGGTGAGGGTGGCTTAAATATTGATCTGATATTGGAATCTTCATGTCTCTTTGTATAAGTTATAGTTGCCGGAAAAGAACATTCAGCTAATATTGGTTTGTAAGTGATATTAATAAAAACACTATTATGTTCGAATAATAGATTACTTGCCGGAATCTGTACTACTGCTAAAGGTACTAATTTATATTCTAAAATGTTACTCAAATTGAGATTTATATTTAGAGAAAAGTCGTAATGTATAGTATTAATGTCTTTTATCAAAAGTGATAAATTATTATTATAATACGTTATATATTCTGGGGTGGTAGTCTGAGACAATGTGCATGTTGTAGTGTTATTGACAACAAAATGAGTACTATGTTGAGTGTGGGTAAATGAAGCAAAAGTATTATAAGTACTCACGTTATTGATTATTTTACTGGTAATAGTTACGATGCTTATATCAACATTGAGTATCCTATTACTATAACTTAATGTAATATTACATAATATTATACTGACATTATTATTAGTACGAGATACATAATACTTATTTGCTTTATAAGTGTGATGTGCACTACCGTATTGTGTTTGCCTATGCATAGTGGTAGAGCGTATTTGAAGTTCAATATTACCTTTATTACTACCACCTGATATGACTAAATGTATTGATTGATATCCATTCTTCTTGGGATATCTAATATAATCAACAAAACATGATTTGACAGTATTATAATGTAGATGAATTAATTTAGAGAAATCGTAACATGCTTTTTTATTGGGTACAATTGCTCTAAAAGCTAAAATATCATTAAGTGCTGTAATATGAATATCTTTAACAAGTGTTTTTACCCATATAGAATATGGAGACTTAATTCTGTAGCTTAGGTTAGCTTTTATATTTAGTTTTCTAAATATATTTCTGAATTGCTGTTCTATATTGTGAATTATATTATCTATGTCAGGATATAGCCAATTCATATAATGAAGAATTCTATTACGTTCTTCAGGATATTGAATCTTAAAACATAAATCTTGTAAAAGATAAGCAAGGTCATTGTGTGCTGTATATGATAAAAGATACGGAATATAACAATTAGTGAGGATCTCTGATATATGCTGAGCATTGGTGTTATTATACTCAAGGTTAAAGATACTCACCTTATGTAATAATGGCACAAGCACAGTTAATACCGCCGTTTCCTGTAGTTTGGAATTAATAGTTAATAACAGCTTCTGGAAATGAATATATTGCTCAGCATATGGTTTATAGTGAATAGTAGATAATTTATTAATAACATCAACTAGATATATAATATTATTATTAAAATGATTATAATCTTCTAGATTAAGATGTTGTATATTTTCATGTAATAGTACTGCTGTGAATGAGGAAGAATCTAGTTGCAATGCTTTTGTAATGGTATGTATTTGGTCAGGATAGGTTGTTTTATCGGAGCAGTATTTATGGTATAACTCTAAAGCTTGATTAATGCATGAATTATTGGTGATATTTTGATATAACATTATTTACTTAAGCATCTGTGAAAGTATTGCAAGATAAAAAATTTTTAACCACACTATAAAATCGGCTCTGGATATATAAGTGTGTAAATTCTAAAATAGGCATTAAATTCGCCCCTCAAATTTTATCAAAAAGTGAGCCATGGCCTCTCCCCAATTTTGGATAGGCATATTTCATTTTCGCGTAATATAGTCAATTGTCAAGTACAAAGTCTTAAATACAGAGTCGTCGTTAGGAAAACCCCTTTTGTTATTAGTAACCTTGCGTAATTGACTATTGACTATTTAAACCTTCGATTGCATTGGTTGTATAAATGATACGCCTAATCACTTCTGGGTATTGTAAAAAAATTATCAAATTCTGCCAATTATTTTGCCATGATTTTGCAATATGTGGGTACTGTTTGCCCCATTTCATATCAAAATCAGATAAGGCAGTAAGTGCTTCATCCTCAGTGATAGAGCTGTATACTAGCTTCAAATCTGCTGCAAGTTCTTTACGATCTTTATAGCTTACATATGACAAACTATTTCTGATTTGATGTACAATGCACAGCTGATGCTCAGTTTGTGGATATACTGCAGATATCGCCTCACTCATGCCCGTTAGATTATCGCTACAAGCAATTAAGATATCTTTTAATCCCCTGTCTTTCATTTCAGTAAAATTATTTAACCAAAATTTAGCTCCCTCATTCTCGCTAATACACAAGCCTAAAATATCTTTCCTTCCGGTTAAATCTACACCTAAAGCTACATATACTGCCTTATTGATAATTCTCTTATCTTGACGTACTTTAACTATAAGTGCATCAAAATATACTATAGCATATATGGCTTCCAGAGGCCTATTCTGCCAACTCCTGACCTCATCCATAACATTATCGGTAACCCGACTAATAAGGCTTTCACTGTTCTCTGCACCATATAGCTCATGAATCTGAATCTTAATGTCAGAGAGGCTCATCCCTTTAGCATATAAGGATAATATCTTCTGATCTAATCCATCAATCCTAGTCTGACGCTTTGGCACTAGTACAGGAGAAAATTCAGCATTTCTATCACGTGGTACTTCAAGTTCCAATACTCCACCTTCAGTAATTAGGCTTTTTTTGCATACACCATTTCTACTATTGTCAGTCTCTATCCTGCCATATTTGTTATAGACAAGATGCTCATCCATCTCAGCTTTTAAGGCTCTTTCAAATATATTTTTAGTTAACTGCTTTAATATCCCGTCTTTGGCAAAAAAACTCGTTAAATCAGTATCTTTATCTATTAGCAAATCTACTGCTTGTTTTATCTTCTCTTGGTTACTGTTACTCATGTTATTCCTGATAAATTATATTATTGTTAATATAACCTATCCTAGAAATTTACACACTTAGTGAGACAGCACCATAAAATCTATATCCTGAAATCGTAATACTTTCATTCTGAAATAAAAATTTTATCTTGCAACACTCTCAGTACATTTAATTTTTTGTAATTTGCAGCTATATTTAAGCAATGTGTATATAATTGCCTTGCAACTCTCGGTACCTTGAGATAAGTAGCAATAGTTAAGAAAAATTGTAAAGTCTCTAAAATTATTTTCCATCCTTTCTCAGGAATTTTAGCTCCGACTGTTTGTATATTATGTAATCGATCAAATAATTTAATTAATAGCAACTCTTTTTTCTTTTGCTGATATAATATTTTAACTATTTCTGCTGAACTAATTTTTTTATCATTTTTAACTCGTGTTAAATCTTCAACTTGATTAGCAATCTTATGGCCAAATTCTTGTATAATCATTTCTTTAGTAAGTAACGTATCTTCAATACAATCATGCAATATGCTAGTTACTATAATATCTGTTCTAAATAAATAATCAGAAACCATATATGCTACTTCTAAAGGATGTGAATAATAAAATTCTCCTGTTTCTCGCTTTTGCCTGTCATGATACTTTTTAGCAAAATATATTGCTTTTTTAATTTTATTAAGATCAACTTTGTTTCTAGAAATCTTATTAATGAGCATGAGCTTAGTTAATAGTCTTGTACTATATCGGCAATTTGATAGATCTGTAATTTTTACTTTGTCTAGCTCAATATCTATAGGTTTTAACTTTCCTATAATAGGATCTATAGTTTTTTGATGATTTTCTTGACTTTTTGCCATATATCCTTCCTTACTATAATTTACTTAAGTGTAGCAAGTGAAGCACAATAATCAAGAAAATTATCATTAGACCTCTTTCGAAACTCTCTTATGGTTAAGAATTTGAATGCAACACGAAGCACAAAACCTCAACATAAATATACTGTGCGTGTGGATTCGAGCACCGGACCAACGTATAAATTATCATCAAAAGTAGAGTTTCGAAAGAGGTCTATTATCATACATAATTATCAAAACCTTATCAATATCAACATTATGTATCATAAATCAGATCATCAAGGAGAGGTAACTTAATTGGTATATTACAGACGATAGTAGTACTTTTACCTTTTTCACTCGTTACTTCAATCTCTCCATTTAGCTCACTAATTAGACGTTTTACAAAACTTAATCCTGATCCAAGTCCATGATATTGCGTAGCAACATCAAATTTATCAATCTTTTCATGAAGATGTTGCCTGATTTCTTTAGATAAACCAACACCACTATCATGCACCATAAATTGGAATACCATTTCTCTATTTTGTTGTTCTGATTCTGATAATGCAGGACTAGTAGCAAACATGTTCACTGTTACCACAACTTTTCCTTCTTTAGTAAATTTAATAGCGTTATCTATTAACTGTTCTAATATTGCTCCTATTCTATAAGTATCACTAATTATAGCATTTGTTAAATCATACTGAAAATTACAAGATAAATTTAATCCTTTACGTTGAGCTATTGGCATCGCTTTATCAATAATCTTATTTACCAACTGTTTTGGATCAAACTTATTTAAAACTATAGGAGGTAGTCCTGAATTATTTTGTAGGTAACTAATTATGTTGTTATAATAATCCAGTAATTCTTCAGCACAATTTACAACACTAGCTAAATAATCCTTTTTTTCAGGATTATCTTCTATTTCATAAAGAGCTGTTACTAATGAAAAAATCCCATTACATGGAATCTTTAATCCATGTACCATATTTTGAACTACATCTCTTTTAAATAACTCAGATTCTTTCAATTTATTATTTGCTTCTTGTAATTCTAATTTATATTTAATTATATCAGTATAATTTGTAATCGTCGAGTTAATGATATTCTCTTCTTGCTGATATGGTATTAATGTGACAGATATGGGAGATAATTGAAGATTCCAATTTGTTTTAGTAAGATTAGTAATATTATGATTATCTTTTGGTTGATTTTGATTATTAATTGTCATAGCATTTCCTTGCTGTTAAAGTTAAGAAAACAGCTCAGAGGTTAAAGTGTTAAAATTTTGTAGTTTTTTAATTTAACCTCTGAACCAGAGTTGCACCACGGCCGCTCTTAACAAGGACAGATATCACCACAATATTATGAAGTACAGAGGATTTAAGAGCTTTTATGACAGATTTTTATACAATTGGGCAAACAGCTGCACAAATGAGACAGACTTAAAATATAATATTTGTTAGCCATATTCTTTATCAATTATACATAGATAAAAATAACACTAAGTGATGCTATAATAAATACTAAAATCCTTTTGAATATGCTGTTTTGCTCGCATTTAAGCCTCTTTTCTGATATAATCTTTAGTAGAAAATAAAGATAAATAACAAATTATGTCAGTAAAGAACTTAGATAAACCACAACCATTCCTGCAATGGGTGGGTGGTAAAAGAAAAATCGTTGATCAATTAGTTAAATTTATTCCTGAAAGACTAAACAACTACTATGAACCATTTCTTGGTGGTGGAGCTTTATTCTTTCATGTACGAGATAAATTTAAACAATGCTATTTATCTGATATTAACCTTGAGCTAGTAACGTCCTATAACGTAGTTAAGACAAATCCTGATGCGGTTAGTAAATTACTAGACTTACATAAAGCAAAGCACTCTAAAGAGCATTATTATCAAGTGAGAGCTAATAATGATAGTAGTGATCCAATAAAAATTACTGCAAGATTTATTTATCTTAATAGATATTCATTTAAAGGTATTTACCGGATTAATATTGATGGCAAACCAGCTCAAACTTTCTCTGGTAGGAATTATAGCAAATCTGATATTGCGTCTAGACTAAAGCAATGTAGTAGCTTACTTGCTGGCACATCCATTTGTGCTATAGATTTTTCTTTTATTGAACCACAACAAGATGATTTTGTTTATTTTGATCCTCCTTATCATAAATCAGGTGAGAAATTCTATACTAGATTGCCATTTGATGAAAATGAGCAAACTAGACTTAGAGATTTTGCTCTAGAGCTAAACAATAAAAATGTTAAAATAATGATTTCTAATAGCGACACTCCTTTTATTAGAAACTTATACAAGAATTTCAATATTAAGATTATTAAAGTTAAATATTCTATGCCTGAGCACAATAAAATATCTGATGAAGTAGTTATTACAAATTATCAATGACCACAATAGCTTAGTTATATTCAAACTTGATTAATTCAAAGCAATAATATTGAGTCTTAAAAGCTTCTTCTAGATCTTGCATATGACGATTTCTAACATAGTAATCATTAAAAGCCGTTGTTGATTTAAGGATTACCTTTTTGTTGACTATATCTTCCTCTACCACTACTAATTTACCTAATACCCCAAAATCAATATATTGGTTATAACGTTCAATAAGAAATTTTCTTACCTGGTACCATACTGAATCAGGATTTAATTGTTTACTTAATTGCCATAAATAATCTTGTTTTTGATCTTCAATATTATTCTGCTTCGCTTCAAGCTCAGCAAATGGTATGATTTGTAACTGCCCAATACTACTGCCATAGATCATTCGTACTTGCTGGAGTATTTTATCTTTGCTATGTTCTGAAAGCGTAATAGTTTTAAGCAGTTTTATTTGATAGTTATTACCTACTACCCCAATAAAGCAGCAAGAGCTTAATAATTCATAGGCAGTATCATGATCAAAAATACCGACGATTTTACGTTTTAACTGGGCTTGTCTGCTAGTATTGTTACTGCTTTCTATTTTATCTAGATATTGCTCCTTAACTTTATGCACATTGCTAGATTTAAACTGAAACTTCTCACAATTAGCTTGAGTAGTTTCTCTCAGTTCATGAGCTAAAGCTTTAGCCATGTAATTTAAAAACACTTTTTTATGACCAAAATGATGTTCTGGGTATTGTTCAGCTAATTTCAATAAGAGCTTGTTAATAAAAGTAAGATTAAATTCTCGATTTGATTTTATCTGTAATAAATCAGCCTCTTCTTGGGTTAATGGATGGAAATCTGTTAATTTTTTTCTTTTGAACCAGCTTTTATGATTAACGGCATTAATTGATGCATTATTGCTGTTTGATGGTGTAGAGTTATATTTTTTAGAGATTTTATTAATAACTGCTTGTAGTGCAGTATTAATCCGTGTAGCACCTATTGTGATATTAGCACTAGAGAAATTAGTATTATCAGCTTGTTGTTGATCGTTGATTAAGCTTGTTGCCTTGAATTGTAAATTTGTTTCAAGTTGTTGTTCTTGTAACTGAGTTTGGTTATTGTAATTAGATTCATTTTTCTTATTTTGAAAAATTGTAAATCTGTTAGATCTAGATTTATTAGATATATTTTTATTATTATCTATATATAAGTAGTTGGCGAAATTTTTTTCAGGTTGACCTGAAATTTCTTTCGGGTTGGAGCGAAAAATTTTTTGTGTATGGCTGAAAATTTTTTCATTTTCAGCTGAAGATGTATGATTATAAGGCTGGAAATCTTTTGCTAATTTTATACAAGGAGTGTTACGACATTTGATACCATATTTAATTACTGTTGTGGTAGAAAGATTGATGAACCCGGATTGTTCTAGTTCGAGTAGACATTGTCTTACTCTTCGTTGACAAACTCCTAGAGATTCTTCAAAGAAATGATAGGTTTCCTGGAGTTCGTCGATAGAATTGTTATAATAGATTTGTAAGCGGAAGACTATCAGGGATAAGAGCTGTCTTGAGGTTTTACTTAAGATTTTACCATTATTAGAGGTCAGATTATTCCATTCAGGTGGAATAAAATTACCGACAAAATTGTAGAATATAACAGAGCTATTATCACTATTGTTAATATTTAACTTATTATTAGAGTTAGAGGTGGAAAAAGAGGAGAATATATTATGCATAATATTTCTCCTGAATATCAGTTATAGAAGAGATTTGAAAGCAATTATAGCTCTGATAACTTAATCTCAAAGGAGAATATAAGGAGCATAAGAATTTTTTGATAACAATACTAAACTGTGTAAGACCTAGAGATAAGGTGGTGGGCGATGGGGGAGTCGAACCCCCGACCTTTACGATGTCAACGTAATGCTCTAACCAACTGAGCTAATCACCCTTAGAGCCTATCAGTAAATAAATTTTAAATTCTATATTTATTGCATAATGTACTAGATTTCAAGCTTTATTTCCATTATTTATAATATTTTATTATTTAGTCTATATAATTTTATGGTGGATTTAAAAACTAAAGCCTTTGATATTTCTCAAAATTTTACTATTTCCCTTGACGGTCCTGCTGCTTCAGGTAAAGGGACTATAGGTTTAATATTGGCAAAAAAATTTTCTCTTAAATATTTTCAGTCAAGTATTGTTTATAGGCAGCTTGCTTTTGACTGTATTAATCAAAAAATAGATGTTACTGATATAGATGCAGTAATTGCTTTATCTAAAGAATTAAAGCTCGATAATAATTTTGACTTAGAAAATGAGGATATAGGGAATATAGCCTCGCAAATTGCCGTAATAAGCGAAGTTAGAAATAATCTAAATAAATATCTGATTAATCTAGTAAAAACAACGCCAAGAATCATTATGGAGGGTAGGGATATAGGTACCGTTGTTGCACCTGACGCCGATTTAAAGATTTTTATCACTGCAAATCCTCAAATTAGGGCTGAAAGACGATATAAGCAGTTGCAAGCAAAAGGAAAAACATGTATACTCGATGAGATTTTACGGCAAATAATCTTGCGAGATAAAAGAGATAAAGAGCGAAAAGCCGCACCGTTATTACCGGCTTCAGATGCTTTAATTATCGATACTTCAGAGCTTTCAGCTGTAGAAGTCGTAGAAGAAGTAACGAATTACATAAAGAATAAGATAACTTGAAGAAGTGCTAGGTTATTTTATTCGATTTTATGGTGTTGTTGCGTGGCTATTATGTCATTCCCGCATGGCATTACCCGCGTGGATTAATTTCACCTCTGTCACGTGGCTTGACCACGGGATCCAGTTAAAAATACTAAAATTATTAGTATTTTTTATTGTTTTTATGGATCCCGTGGTCAAGCCACTAGGTGACACACGGTGGGTTTTACCGATCCATGCGGGAATGACATAAAACACTTTTTTTAGCCGTGCAACAGCATACCATTTTATTAACCTTTTAAAAAAATTTTATTAGTTTAGGCTTTGCGAACATTGAGCCTAAGCACTTTAGCTAATATTACGAGAAAAATATGTCAATAAAACTAAAACAACGATTTGTTCCACAACTTGCAGCAATTAATCACGAATTTGAAGAAGATTTTTCTAAAATGCTTGAAACCGTTGATACAAGTCATATAAAAGAAAAAACGGTAGTTAAAGGTCAAGTAATCGAAATAAAAAACGATATGATTATTGTTGATGTTGGATTAAAAAATGAAGGTAGAATACCTAAATCTGAATTTTTAGCTTTACCTGAAGTTGGGGACGTAGTTGAAGTTTTCATCGAGAAAATTGAGGGACGTAACGGCAGAACGATATTGAGCCGTGAAAAAGCAGTTAAAGAAGAATTATGGGGGCAACTAGAAATTATGTGTTCCAAGGGTGAATTTGTCGACGGTACGATTTTCGGTCGTGTGAAAGGAGGCTTTACCGTGGATTTATCAGGTGTAGTAGCATTCTTACCGGGAAGCCAAGTTGACGTTAGACCTATTAAAGATCCTACTTCTATAATGAATATTAAGCAACCGTTTAAAATTTTAAGCATGGATAAAAAGCTTGGTAATATAGTAGTTTCAAGAAGAGCTATTTTAGAAGAATCACGTTCCGAAGCTAGAGATGAGATGCTATCTAAAATTAAAGAGGGCATGGTGTTAGAAGGAACCGTAAAAAATATTACTGATTACGGTGCATTTATCGATCTTGGAAGTGTTGACGGTTTATTACATTTAACCGATATTTCTTGGGGAAGAGTTAACCATCCTTCAGAAGTATTAGAATTTAACCAAAAGGTTAAAGTAATGGTTATTAAGTTTGATGAAAAAACCAAAAGAATATCACTTGGTATAAAACAACTTGATTCTAACCCATGGGAAGCAATTAAAGAAGAATTCCCCGTCGGTAAAAAAATGACCGGTAAAGTTACAAATTTTGCTGATTACGGCGTATTTATAGAATTAAGAGACGGACTTGAGGGACTTGTTCATTCAAGCGAAATTAGTTGGTTAAAATCTAATCAAAACCCTAGAAAAACGCTAACTATAGGGCAAGAAGTAGAATTCGTAGTTTTAGAGGTCGATACTGAAAAGCATCGTGTTTCTTTAAGTATTAAACAATGCCAAGAAAATCCTTTAATAAAGTTTGCTGAAAATAATCCTGTTGGTACTATAATTAAAGCACCGATTAGAAATATTACGGATTTCGGTATTTTTGTTGCACTCGGTAATAATATGGACGGCATGATTCATGAAGGTGATATTAGCTGGGAAGATAAGGGAACAGATTTATTAAAATCATACAAGAAAGGTGACGAAATAGAATGCAAAGTTCTAGCCATTAATATTGAAAAAGAACAAGTTAGCTTAGGTATAAAACAATTGTCGCCTAATCCATATCAAGAAATCAGTGACGAATATAAAAAAGGCACAATAGTTAAAGCCCTTATAACAGAAGTTAAAGATGATGGACTCAAAATACTATTAAACAATAAAGTAGCAGGTTTTATTAAAAGAACTGAACTATCGGATGAAAAAGACGAGCAGAAGCCTGAAATGTTTAAAATAGACGAAGAAATAGAAGCAAAAGTTGTTTCTATCGAGAAATCAACCGGTAGAATTTTATTATCGGTAAAAGCTCATAAAATAGCAGAACGTCAAAAAGCTCTCAAAGAATATGGTTCTAGTGATAATACCACCAATATGGGAGATATACTTGCTAATGCTTTAGAAGATAAGAAGTAGAAGCTTTTTTTCCAATTTGTCATACCGTGGCTTGACCACGGTATCCAGTTTGAAATGTTAAGTTATTTTTTGGATACCGTGGTCAAGCCACGGTATGACATTTTAATATAATTTCAGGAGAAAATATTAATGTCGTATGTACCTATAGTAATTGAACAAACATCACGCGGTGAACGTGCTTATGATATATATTCAAGATTGCTAAAAGAACGTATAATCTTTGTATGTAGTACTGTTGAAGATCATATGGCAAACTTAATCGTTGCACAATTATTGTTTCTTGAAGCAGAAAATCCTAAAAAAGATATATATATATATATCAATTCCCCCGGAGGAGTTGTAACCGCAGGGCTTGCTATTTATGATACAATGCAATATATAAAGCCTAAAGTAGCTACATTATGTATAGGTCAAGCTTGTTCTATGGGTTCACTTTTACTTTGTGGAGGCGAGAAGGGAATGCGTTATAGTTTACCTCATAGCCGTATTATGATCCATCAACCGTCAGGAGGTTATAGAGGACAAGCTACCGATATAGAAATTCACGCTCAAGAAACCCTAAAAATCAAAAGGTTACTTAACGAATTGTATAGTAAACACACTGGACAAGAGTTAAAACATATCGAAAAAAGTATGGAACGTGATAATTTCATGTCACCGGAAGAAGCAAAGAAATTTGGAATAATCGATAATATAATTTCTTCTAGAGATGCTATGACAATGTCAGCAAAATAAAGAATTGGTATTGCTAACTAAATATAGATTCGTCATTGCGAGCTGCGACGATCTATCTATACTTAGTTAGCAATGCTTAAAGAATTTTATAAAAAAATCTTATAGATTTAGTTTTATTATTATAGTATAAGAGAATTAATTTGTTATTGGGGTCATAGCTCAGTTGGTAGAGTGCTTGAATGGCATTCAAGAGGTCGAGGGTTCGATTCCCTCTGGCTCCACCATGTCTTATTTCTATTTCAATTTATAAACACTTCAAACAGTAAACATATTATAAACTAAGGACTTTTTACTCTTCAAAAAAGTTAGATAATATTCAATCTTTATCATAATTCCTTTTTAGATTAGTTTTAACTTACTTAGTGAATTAATTAAGAGGCTATAAAATGAATAAAGTAATTACACAATTATCAGAAATTAAATTAGTTGGTATTACAGCCCGCACCTCAAACGCCGCAGAAATGAACGCTGATACTGCAAAAATAGGGACAACAATGCAGCAATTTTTTGCAAGCAAATTATAAGATAAAATCCTAAATAGAAAAACTCCGAAAAAAGTTTTTGCAGTTTATACAAATTATGAGAGTGACGCTACCGGGGAATATACTTACTTTCTTGGAGAAGAAGTTACTTCTTTTGAGAATATAGATAAAGAATTTTCAACTCTTACTATTCCAATGCAAACTTATGCAAAATTTACATCAGGTCCCGATCAAATGCCTAAAGTCGTTATTGATATGTGGCAAAAAATATGGAATATGAATACGGCAATGTTAGAAGGTGAAAGAGCTTAATAGCTGATTTTGAAATATATGATGAAAGAAGTAGTAATCCACATAATGCTGTAGTTGATATTTATATTGGTATTAAAAAGTTAAACTAGGCTATATGCTTTATCGGCAAGTTTCAAAAATAACTCATTTTCTATTCCATCCTCAAGATTCCAACAGATATTTTCTCTATATCCATAATAAATGCACATACTTCATTTATAGGATATCCAATTACTCCTTTAGGGTCAATTACTACCCAATGCTTACCATTTTGTAATATATTCTCATGATGTAAATCACCGTGAATTAAAATTTGAGGCTCAGTATTTTGAAGAAGCTCATCTCTCAATTTTCTTGCCTTTTGTAAGTAAGTTTTAGGTAAATCCCATTCTTTATCCAAAGCTTTCAGCTGATCCTTGATATTAGGAAAGTGATGAATTTCTGGTATAGATGCTCTGTGCAGCTTGCTCATAACAGAACAAGCTATAGCAATTTTGTTATCTGATGAATATTCTTTTAAAGAAATACCAGGAACGGCTCGCTCAAGCAGTAAAGCTTTATCTTTTTGGGCTAGAATAGTTGCAGCACCAAACCCTGAAAAAACTTTTAAAGCCTCCGCTTCGTTTGTTAGGTCTTTAGCAGTAAAGCTTAGCTTCAGTATAATGGGCTTATTATTTTGATAACCAGATAAAACATAATTGAAAGATACATTATCTATAGCTTAAGGTTAGACAAATTCCATTCTTGAGCTAATTTTGATACAATTTCAGGTAGTTTTTCAAGCCAGATTTCCCCTTGCTCTTTATATATACTAATTATATTATTTCTAAATCTATCCATGTTATAGATTATATATGAATATACATTTCGAGAAAGCTAATTTAACTCATATTATTTAATAGTAAAAATTTATGGATAATTTATTTCAAGCAATCATCGGTACGCCTTTTTGGGTTTGTGGCATCTTTATCTATGTATTGTTTGTTGGATTCAAAGCAGCACATACGCAAGTTACTTCTCTTTCAAGACTTTTTATTATTCCTGCTATTTTAATTGGAACAAAGCATCAATTATTTCTTTCAGGCAATAGCTTTAATATCATAATTTACTTATTATTTATAACTATTGGTTTTGGCATTGGAGTTTTGATTGGATATAAAACCCCTATAAAAATCAAAAAAGATTTAAAATCTATTGAATTACCTGGGTCTTATTCCAAACTTATTATATTACTTGTATTCTTCTTCGTAAAATATAGTTTTGGTTATATGGAAGCTGTTAATTTAGAATTAGCTGTTAAATATTCATTCTTTGAGATTTCGCTTAGTGGCTTAATTTCAGGATATTTTTTAGGTATGTCTTCCTGCTATATGTGTAGATTCTATAAAGAAAAATAAAAACAATATGATTGGTATTCTAAAGCAAAACATTTTAATTCGCAACGCTAATAATAACGATATTTCTGCTATGGATTGGTCTTTTATAGGAGAGCAGTTAATCGAAAAAATTAAGCCTAGAGCTAAAAGCAAAGGGGCTAGTCAAATATTAGTAGTATGCGGTGCACATGACGAACCTAAACGTCAATTTTTAAGGGAACTTGGACTAAATGTCGCTTCAGAATGGTATATAAGCTCTATATGATTAAGCCAATAATATATTTTAAGCTAATCCTTATTATCATTTTTCTAATTAGCTGTCAAAGTAGTAGCCATAAAAACGATGATCTTAAATTTATTTATAATCAAATCCAAGAGAATCATCCTGGGATTTTTAATGAACAAGACCCTAAATTTAAAGAAAATTTAGAACTTAATTATAGTAAAACACAAAAGACTATTTCAAAAATATCTAATATCACAGGGTATAAGCAAATTATCAAAAACTTTGCAAACAGTTTTAATGATACTCACCTTAGCATTCATTGGTTTGATGAAATAAATAATTCGCCTGTACCCAAATCGTTTCAAATTAGTAATTTTTATAAAAATTCTGTTTGGATAACTTTGCCTACTTTTGATCTAAACGAAAAACAACGAAAAGAATTTAGAGTAATACTTAGATCGCTAAAAAGTTTTAGAAAGGAAAATATTATAATATTTGATTTAAGAGGTAATCAAGGCGGCAATTCTGATTATGGCAGTCAAATTATCGATAAGTTATTTGGACAAAAATATGCAGAATATAAAAGAAATTTAGCTAATAAAAATACTTATGTAGATTGGCGAGTAAGCCCTAGTAATTTAGAGCATGTTAAAAATATCTATAATCAATATAAACTACCTTTTCTTAAAAAAACTGTAGCTGGTTTAGAACAAAAATTAGCAAAAAATGAACCTTATTACAGAGAAGTATTATTTGATAAATCATTAACTGCTAATACTCTTTTGCAAAATCCTGTTAAAGCGAAAATTATTGTGATTATTGATAAAAAAAACGTAAGTGCTGCTCTTGATTTTATTGATGAATTGAAAATAATGTCATCAAATGTAATTTTAGCAGGGAAAACAACCAAAGCTGATAGATTATATATGGAAGTAAGAACAGTTAAGTTACCAAGTAATGCAGGCATATTTTCTTTTCCTATAAAGGTTTATAGAAATAGAGAACGCAGAGATAATGAACCTTATGTACCTGACTTTGAAATTGATACAAAAAATACATCAAAATTAGAAGAATTTATTATTAAAACGTTCTTTTAAATATATTTAAGGAAATAAGTAGCATAGAAACAGCTCAAGAACTAAAAGGATAAAAAAGATAGTTATGAACATAAGCTTTACCCCGATTTCTACTTCTCATTTTTCGCTTCTTTTAAAATGGTTAGAAATGCCGCATGTAAAGCTATGGTAGGATGAGGGTATAAAGTGGAGTTTAGAACTAATCGAACAAAAATACTTAAGCTATGTCAGAGGGTATAAGCTAGAAAATAATAGATATCTTTCCAAACCAGCTTATAGAGAGGAATTTAAAGGAGACACTTCACCTCGCACCGCAGCGTATATAGACAATCGCACAGATGCGAGTCTAGGCTCGACATCTAAATTACCTCTAGAAGCGAAGTTTGAAAAGATATCTAATGAGCCTAAAAATATACAAGCTTATATTATAGAAGCAGACCGTACTCCTATAGGATATATCCAAATTTATAATGCCTATGATTTTGAGCGTTCAAGCCCCTTAATAAACTTACCTTCAAAACTTGTAGCAATCGATTTCTTTTTAGGGGAAGTTGAATACTTAAACAAAGGAATTGGACTACTTGCTTTAAAAAATTTTTTAGATAAGAAATATACTCATATAATGTTAAGAGTAAAAAATGATTACTAATATTAAATATGAAATAGCTACAATTGAAGATTTACCAGTTATAAATAAATTATATGATAAAGTCGGATTTGTACATTCGCATCCTAATAAAGATATTGTGATTATAGGAAAAAACAATGATGAAATTATTGCTTTAGGTAGAATTGTCAGAATTAATCCCTATAATGCAGAGCTTGGCGGGATGTATTTAAAAGATGAGTGGAGAGGTTATGGTATAGCTAATTCAATTGTCTCTAGGCTTTTAGAAAATTCCAAAAATTATCAACTCATTTTTTGTTTACCGTTCCAAAGATTATTAAATTTTTATATGAAATTTGGGTTTATTAAACCAAAATAACATATTATACCCGTTGAAATTGCTGAAAAACATAAATGGTGTAATAGTGAATATACTGAACCGGTAGAGCTGTTAGTCTTAGATTTTAAGCACCTTAACTAATAATATAGCAATTGCTTTTAAGTACATTTGATATATAATTGTCTTTACTTAAAAATAAATACTTTACGATATGGAGATAACATGAGCTTTGAAAGTAAATTAGTTATTATTGTAAATAAAGATATTGAAATAGGTGTTGCTATGAATGCGGTAGCACATTCTTCTCTTGCAGCTGGTGCTTTGCTTGGTAAATCTACTTGTTTCTTACAACCTAATGTTGATGCAAGCGGTAATAATTGGCAAATTTCAGGAATGCCATATATAATCTTACGTGGAAAATCAAGTGAGATAAAAAAAGCTATTCTCGCAGCAAAAGAATCAGAAGTTATGCAGTTAGCATTTACAGACAGTATGACTGGCGGAACATATTTAGAGCAAATAGAAAATATTGCAAAGAAAACAGAAGAAGAGCATGTCTACTATTCGGCTGTTCTCTTCGGAAAATGGGATGTGGTTTCTCAAATAACAAAGAAATTTTCATTGTATAAGTAAGAAGTCATATTATATAGAACTAAGATAAAAGGTTTTATGACATTCCAATACAAACTCGTTGACTTAATACATACGCTTGATAGCAACATTCCAACTTGGAATGGGGGCTGCGGTTTTCATCACGATCTGCATTTAGATTACTCTGATTGCAAAGGTGAGTATAAATTCCGTGTTATGAAAATGCGTATGCATGCCGGTATTAGGACTCATATGGATGCACCAAGCCATTGATTTTAGGCGGAAAATCTATTCATGAATTTGAAGTAAATGATTTAGTAATGCCATGTTTTGTCATCGATGTTTCGGGTAAAGCACATGAACATTACAGCGTAACGCCTGAAGATATTGCAGCTTTTGAATCAAGTTATAGCACTACAATTAGCCAAAATTCATGCGTAATGATCAAAACCGGCTGGGAAAAATTTTGGACTGAACCTGAAAAATATCATAACAATCATCTCTTTCCTTCTGTATCTGCTGAAGCAGCCGATTTATTACTTAAACGCCGTGTAGCAGCTCTAGACATAGATACCTTGTCACCAGACTATCCGGAAGATGGATTCAAAGTTCATAAAGTTTTTTTAGGAAACAATAAGATACTAATAGAAAATGTAGCAAACTTAAATAATATGCCATCAATTGGCAGTTATATTATGTCTCTTCCTATCAAAGTGAAAGACGGAACGGAAGCACCGATAAGATTAATTAAGAAATAAGTTACCCGATTATGTTTACATCCATCCCCATAATTTCCGAAAATAAATTTTGTTCATATTCCGATAACTCTTCTATTTCTTTCATTGTATAAGCTTTTCTAGAAAAAGCTTTAGAATCCCATATTACTAATTTTGTATACCATATTTCAAGGTCTTTTATATTAAGCGGCTTATTCTTATCATATCCATAATAAACTCCGGCTCTATCTTGTATAGTTTGCTTAAATTCATCTAATTCATCATAAAATTTATAGAGATAATTCTTGTATAATTCTAAAGGTTTTTTCCCGTGCGGTAGATTAATTTTTGTGTTCGCTCCTTGTTCCTTTAATAAGTAGCAAATTTTTAAATGTCCATTCTTAATTGCTGCTATAAAAGGAGGAGTAGAGCCAAAATTAATATCAGCTCCTTTACTTAATAATGCTTCAATAATTTCTACACTACCTACAGATGCTGCTGTTGCTAAAGGAGAATAATGATATATTGGAATACCGCTACTACTTATCGTTACAGGTTCAATATTAATTTGAACATTATTTTGTTCTAGCAGAAATTCAACTATTTGTAGATTTTTTTTACTAGCGGCACACTGTAATAAATAACCTTTGCTTAATACTTTGTTCTGAATATCTTGCGGAGCATCATAAAAAAATTGTATAAATAAATTGAAATTACCGGATATGATAGCAACTTCTATGGAGACTTCAAAATCAACAGCGACTCCTTTAGTCATAGATGTCAATACATTAAATATATTTACATGATTATTTTTTATTGCATAATATAAAGCTGAGTTTTTTATATCATTATCGTAATAATTTAATTCATCTTTATTAAGAATAGGGGTAAGTTTCAGAACCATATCAACTCGTCCACATCTAGATGCTTCTATTAACGTAGTAGTTTCAGGATTTAGCCCTGAAGATATAGCATGTGGCTTAAAGTCATATGCTAACAACATTTTAAGCATTGCAAGATTACGTTTTAAAACAGCTACTGAAAGCAACGAATAATATACTTCATAATATGTTTCCTCAGGGTCACGATCACGAAGATCTCCATTAAATTTTTGAAACTGATTTGCTTCAATTAATTTTAAAATAAGAGAAACTGCTTCTTTTTCATTATTATTCCATACTGCACTACATAAAGCTTTTTCATCAGCTGTTTCAGCAATATAAAATTTTTGGTTATTTGAGAGTGGCATAAAGAATTATTTTTTACTAACTTAGGCTCTGTGAACATTTCTAAAAAGATCTAATTTTGGTTATTTTTTGCTGCAAATTATAAGATTTTTTTGAAATAGGACTAGCTATTCCAGCAAAAATCTTATTAATTTTCGCTAAAAAATCCCTCAAAATAGCAAATCAATTAGAAATGTTCACAGAACCTAGGCAATATATCTTATAATTTGTGTATTTCTTAAAGCCTAATTTTTCAGCAAGTGAAGTTGCCATAGGTGAAGTTTGAACCACTGCTTTATCTACTCCCATTTCTTTTAATATTTTAAATCTAGCTCTATATAAATCGCTTGCAAGACCACGATTTCTATATTCCGGCATCGTTGAATCATGATAAAAAGCTGCTATGCCATTTGCAAAAGTTATAGAGGCAGTTGCAACAATTTTATTTTCTTCATATGCTGCAAGTGGAATAAAAATTTTATTATCTCCAATAAATTTTGATAAATTATCAAAATAAACGTCATAAACATCATCACTAAATCCAAATGATCTAATTAATACTCGGATCCATTCCTTATATTCCTCTATTTTAGTAATAATTTTAATATTTTTATTATCTATATTTGTTCAGAATAATCTTTAAGCTCATAAACCATTCCAATCGCATCAAAATCAGTATATTTATCGTTTTGGAAATGCTCAAGCATTTCCGATGATAGATTCTTTTCATCAACCCACCAAGCAAACGGTAAATTTTTAAGTTTAAATATCTCTTCCATTCTATCCATTTGAGCTACCTTCACTTTATCAGGCAGTACAATCATATTTCATACTGGATGATTGCACCCTGTATGTATCTGATGATAATTTATTCCATCTATTTGTCGTTCTTGTAGCCCGAAATATCTAAATGTGCCTATTAAACTTTGATCTATTAAATCAGCATTGTTACTCATAAATTTATCTGATTATATTAATTATATACCAAAAGTTATAATAAGAATTCAGAAATAGTCAAAGAAATATATTTTGCAAAGCTAGAAATATTAATATAGATTAAGTACAAAAAGGAATTAGTGAGTAAAATGCTGAAAGAACAGAATTTAGACATAGAAAGAAAACAAGATCATATTGAAATTAATCTTACGAAAAACGTTGAATCTACGCTTAAAAGCGGTTTTGAATCTATTCAATTTATTCACAACGCATTACCGGAAATTAACTACGATAGCATAGATACTACTAGCACTTTCCTTGGAAAATCTTTGCAAGCACCTATTCTCATTTCTAGTATGACCGGAGGTACGACTAGAGCCGGAGATATTAACTATCGACTTGCACAGACCGCTCAAAAAGCCGGAATCGCTATGGGAATTGGCTCTATGCGGGTTTTGTTAACGAAGCCGGATGCGATCAAGACATTTGCGGTAAGGGATGTTGCTCCCGATATCCCATTACTCGCCAATATCGGTGCAGTGCAACTTAATTATGGAGTGACACCTAAAGAATGTCAGTATTTAGTAGATACTATTAAAGCCGATGCTTTAATCCTCCATCTGAATATATTGCAGGAGCTAACGCAGCCGGAAGGTAATAGAAATTGGGAAAATCTTTTACCTAAGATAAGAGAAGTGGTTAATTACCTCTCTGTCCCTGTAATCGTTAAAGAAGTAGGATATGGTTTATCTAAAAAAGTTGCTGAGAGTCTTATAGAGGTAGGGGTTAAAGTTCTTGATATTGCAGGAAGCGGTGGAACATCTTGGAGTCAAGTAGAGGCTTATCGTGCTACAAATTCGTTACAAAATCGTATAGCTAGTAGCTTTATTAACTGGGGAATCCCGACTTTAGATTCTCTTAAAATGGTGCGAGAAGTTTCAGGAAATATTCCGATTATTGCCAGCGGCGGGTTAAAATCCGGCATTGACGGGGCAAAAGCAATCCGTATGGGAGCTAATATTTTTGGACTTGCCGGTCAATTTTTAAAAGCGGCAGATATATCAGAAAGCTCGGTTTCCGAAGAGATACAATTAATAATCGAGCAGCTTAAAATTACCATGCTATGCACCGGATCACGCACTTTAAAAGATTTAGCAAAAGCTGAGATTAGGTTGTAGTAATTAATACACTACAATAGCATGATGCAAAAACCGCCACATATTTTGGATTAGAGGATAATCAACAAGTGTGGCAGGAATTCAATCATTTTTTTATAAAACCGTTACTTGTCACATACATCATTCCATCAACGGTATGATCACCTAAATAATATTCAATAGGTGGATATCCAATACTCCAATCACTAGCATCAAGCATAATAGGCACAAGAATTTTTTTGAAAGAAATTTTAGAAAAATCTTCGACTTCTACAGGTGAAAAAGGAGAATTGAACTCCTGAATACTATAATTATCTCCTTGAACTACTCCGCAACTTTGACATGTGGACATAAAATATCGCACATTCACTGTAGCAGAGTAATTTATAGCATAATTATTAGTATATTTTAATATTTCTGAATAAGCAGACGAAGAAATATCTTGTATATAGGAAATAATTGAAACATAATCCATATAATCAAATACCAGTTTACTTACCTTACTACTATCTTCTGCTATGTCACTTTCTTCATCATTTAATACTTCAAAATCTTCAGGCAATACAATAGCATTAATTTTAGTATTTTTACCACACTTAAAACATTGATGTTATGTTTGTGCTAAGTAAAAATATGGAGCTTTTAAGTTAAATAATGATACGAGCGGTAACCATCTTGCAAAAAAATCTATATTTACACCGCTAGGTACAAACCAACTCTTCTCCGTCGAATCCCATTTAGCTCCAAAGCGTTTTGCTTGGTCTTTTTCATGATAAGGAACATTTAAATATGTTTTTTGATTAGAAGTTAGAATTTTACTTTTTTTTAAATAATCTTTCACAACATTTTATAAATATTTTACCTAAAAAAGTTAAAAACTTTATAAGCAAAAAGCAGAACTTAGCCAGGAGTTCTATTATAGTCATCATAATATATATTTAAATAATTTCAGTATTTATGTTTTATACTATTCTTAAAATATATTCAATTATTAATTACTGTCATAACTCTTTTCTTAAATATAATTTAGCCATTTCTCCTGAATTATAATAACCAAGTTTTTCATAAAATATATGAGTCCCATCTTTTGCCCTGCGAGTACCAAATACAAGATCGATAATTACAGGGCTATATTTTTTTGCTATTTCTTCTAAATATTCTATAAGCTTTTTACCTATTTGCCTCCCATGATAATTTTCATCAACAATTAATGCTTCAATATGAATTCTAGTTTTATCTGAAACAAAAAGCAGCGATTTAGACCAAGCGATAAGACCAACTATTTTATTATTTAGCTCAGCTACGGCAATGCCATATCCTTTTACTATTTATAAAATTCTTAAATCGCATTATTAACTCTTCAGGGCTTGCAAGGTAACCTAGTTGGGACATTAACGGTAAAATATCTAGTATGTCACTAATAGTTGCCAAACGTATATCTAAATTATTCATAATTACATATCACTCTCAAATCCTTGCATTAGATTCAGCTCAAGCCATTTTGGAATAAGGCTAATAAAAGCTTTGGGACGTAAATCGATATCTTTTAGCTCCAATAAATTAACCCATAAAAATTTGATATGATCTTCTAGAGAATTTACCGATTCCTTACAGCTTAAATTCTCCAATTGTACTTCAAAAATCAGGTTATACTCATGTGTGTGGCAAACTTTATTATCATCTCCAGGCTCGAAAACGCATTCAAAGGCTCCTAAAAATCTTCTTATTTTCCCTTCAATATTTGCTTTTTCCAATAATTCACGTAGCAATGCACTTTCTGCTTTTTCCTTATGCTCTATATGTCCTTCGGGTAAAAAATAGAAATTCTGTTTTAAATTTTTGCTTTTACATAGCAATATATGATTTGCGTTGATTTATTACTCCTCGACTTAGAATATGTATTTCTTTACTCATTAACGCAACCTATTCACTTGCTCTAAAATCTTCTCTGCTACAGCATTTGCTGTTAGATCACTAACATCTATTTCTAACAAATGAGGATGCGTTATATTAATTAACTCTGTATTTCCTTCAATTCGTAGGGATTTATAACACAAAGCTCTTTTAGAATTTGCTATACGTCTTTTATTTTCTTCTAATGTCATTCCCGCGGAAGCGGGAATCCAAAAAAAAGTATAAATACAACAAATTTTTGAAATTAAAAGCTCGATTTATCTCGCTTTATGCTGGATTCCTGCTTTCGCAGGAATGACATTGAACACTTTTCTAGAACCATGCAACAACACCCCCCTTCCGCGGGAATGACATTGAAGTCATATAATAAAACTAACAGTGCAAAAATAGGATTATTAATTAACTGATTATCACATATAATATAACCGCTTTTGCTAAGCTCTTTCGCTATAGTATATTTACCCGTTCCGGGCTTTCCTATTAAATAGATGATGGTTATCATGTTATTATTTCAATTTTGGCACTGGAAAATTGCGTATTCTAGGATACATGTGAGTATGTAGTACTCTTATAACCACTATACCTTTTTCTTGTTTTATATAATAAATAATATGTTTTCTTATAAAAGCTAAGTAAATTTGGGTATATATCAGAACGTAACACGCCTATATTAGGATTAATACTTAAATCAAGCGTTTTTCTATATATTTCATCTAAATATTTTAGAGTTGGTTGTCTTCCCCAATTCTTTAAACTATAATCCGCGATGTCTTCGATGTCACGTTTGGCACTATCGGTAAAATCACATTTAACCATTAATCTTTCTATTTATACTATCAAAAACACTTTTATATGAATGAGTTTTCCCCTTTCTTAAATCGTCCATTCCTTCTGCAATAGCAATTTTTAATATTTGTTTTTTAAAGGCTTCAAGCTCCTGAAATTCTTTATTAGAAATAATTACCGCTATAGGCTTACCGTTTTTAATAATACTAATAGGCTCAGTTTGAGCTTTAATAAGCAATTCCCCAAATTCTCGCTTCGCTTCAGTTGCATTCAATTGCTCCATATAAATTGACCATTTTAATTATTTTAATCAATTAAATCATAAATTTTTAATATAATCAACTTAAATTAATGTAGTTTGTTTACTCTTAAATCTTTCTTCTAGCTCTTTATCTAAAAGATAAATATGTTCTTTTTCGAGTATCTCATAGCGTAATTGTTCTTTTTCTTTATCAAGGATAGGTAAGGGGGCTATTTTAGCAGCTCCGTAATGAATGCCTTGAAAACCAATATTTAGCTCATGACAAAACTTTTTAACCGATTTAAGATATTCTAAATCATCGTCAATAAAAATAATCTTTTTAAAATGTAAATTAGATTTTTTAAGAGCAGCTTTAAGTACTAAACCTTTATCTGCAAGAGCCGTTAAAATAACTCCTGATTTTAACATAGGGATACCGCTTTTATTTTTAAGTTCGGGAAAAATCATGTCTTCTTTAAAGGGCGAAGTATTAATAAAAGTGATATCTACTTGTTTTAAACCGACAAACCTAAGATTTTCCATTTCAGCTATTTTACCATACTTTCCTGTCCACCACCCACTTAAAGCAATCGCCGGAATATTTCGTTGTTCTAAGTTTTTGATTAACCCTTTCATATTTGAATTAACCGGCTGAACTGTCCGCCTTTCAAAAACGCAGCTATATAAATATGTAAGTTCATCTTTTGAATATCGCTCTTTTAGCTGTTTAGTTAGTTCTTTTCTAATCGGAGCATTAACAGCAAATTCGTCCGTTGGCATCATTAACACGTCATCTACATCAAAAATAACTAAAGTATCTTTGTCGGCTTTGTTTACACACTCTTCTATTACTTTAAAGTCATTAGTAGGAGTGATTCCAGCAAAGCAGCTATAAGATAAACAAATTAAGCTTAAGAGTAGAGTTTTTAAAAGTTTCATAATTTATTTTAATTTAGGAAGTGGAAAAAATCTTAAAATCTACATATATTATAAATTATTGCTTAAATAGCATAAAACTATCTTATAATCAATTGCAAATAGTTTTTTATTACTATATTTTTATATCAAAAATAGAGAGATAATTATGAAAAAATATTATTTATTTTTTAGCCTATTATTAATTATTTGCCAAGCTAGTACAGTTTCGGCATTAAATAACAAAGCTGACAATTATTATAATGAAGGGGTTGATTTATATAAGTTAGAGAAATATGAGTTAGCACTTGAAGCTTTTAACTTAGCTATTAGATTAAATCCTAAAAATTCTAAGGCATATAACTATAAAGGATTAGTTTTAGATAACATTGGTAAATATGATGAGGCTATCGAAGCATTTGACAAGGCTATTGAATTGAACCCTAATAACTCAAAAGTATATTATAATAAAGCTATTACTTTAGAGAATTTGGGACGAAATAACTTAGCTATTGAATTTTATAATAAAGCTATTGTTTTAGACCCTAACGATTCTGGATTATATGTTAATGAAGCTATTATTTTAGCTAAATTAGGTAAAAATGATTTAGCTCTTGAATCATTTAATAAAGCTATTGAATTAGGACTCAGTAATTCTCAATTATATGTTGATAGAGCTATTGTTTTAATTAAATTAGGTAAAAATAATTTAGCTCTTGAATCATTTAACAAAGCTATTGAATTAAATCCTAAAAACTTTAAAGCTTATTCTGACAAAGGACTCTTATTAGCTAAAATAGGGCAGTATGAATTAGCATTAGAAGCTTATAATAAAGCTAACGAATTAAACCCTAATGACTATATTGTACAGCAAAACAGAAAAATATTGTCCAAACATATTAAATAATTAACTTTAATGCTTCTACATTCGTATCTCTAAGTAGCGGTAAATTTTGCTTTATCTTATCGTCATTCCAATCCCACCATTTAATCTGTAATAATTTTGCTATATCATCATCGGAAAAACGTTTTTTAATTAATTTAGCAGGATTACCGCCCCAAATTTCATAAGCTCCGATATTTTTTATTACTAAACTTCTTGCTCCTACTATCGCACCATCGGCAATTTTAACCCCCGGTATAATCATACTTTCGGCACCTATCCAAACATCATTACCAAGAACAGTATCACCTTTAAGTCTATAAGCTTTAGGCGGGATGGTTTCATAATTGTCAAAATCTTCGTCAAAAGAATCAAGGGGGGGGGGGGTAAGATGCTATCCAATTATAATTATGTCCTTGCGTTCCACCCATCATAAATTTAACGCCGGTAGCAATTGAGCAAAATTTACCGATAATAAGCTTATCAATTTCATCGGGCTTATAACGATTATCCTCTGCATCTAAGTACATAACGCAATCATCAAATGTAGTGCCGTGATAATAACCTGAATAATAAGAATAATCGCCTGCTATAATATGCTTTGATTTAACATGCTCTATATATTATGGTTAATTATTAAACAAATAATTTTATGAACTTAAGTAATAACTCCATTAGGCTTATGCGTTGCACGCATTATAATGAGTGGAAAGAATATCATCGTATACGAACTGAGCAAATCTTTGATACAATAAACGTAAAATATGATTCTAACCATCCAACTATAACGGCAAAAAATCATTATCATTTTGTGCTATATAAAGGAGTTAAAATCGTTGCAACTGCTCATATAGAATTTTAAAATGAAAATGAATCGGCACTAAGGTCACTTGCAGTAGATAAGCCTTATCAAAACCAAGGATTCGGTAAATATACAATGAAACTTCTAGAGAAATGGTTAAAACAAAGAAATATCAACATACTAAAAATGCATGCAAGATTAAATGCTGAATCTTTTTATCGTAAATTAGGATATATTGATATGGAATTTAACGATGTTTCGATACATAAAAATTATATAGATTTAGGAAAAATATTGTAGAGTATGAAAATAGAAAAAATACCGCCGGAACTTGCTGAAGATTTATGCCGCAAGCTTACAGCTGATTTACCTGAGTATTTCGGTTTACCTGAATGTAATGAGCAATATACTTTAGGGATTCGTTCTCGTACCAATTTTGCAATAAAAATAGAAGAAAAATATGTAGGCTTACTAAGTTTAGAATTTCCATATCTTAGTAAGAGAAAAAGTATCTATGCACAAGAAAAGAAAGCAGAAACTTTAACTATTGAGACGCTTGCTTTAAAAGAAGCAGATGAGAATTATTTTAAAACTTATAAATTTTATGAAGCTTGCGGTTTTAAACCTTTATTTAATCTAAAGCCACAAAACTATGAGTGGAATATGGTTTATATGGTTAAAGATTTAAATACTAGAAATCCTCTACAAAATTTAATTCTGCTTGAGAAAGACGCACGAAGCTATGGCTTTGATTGGCCGAATCATGAGATGATTTTAGAGCAGGCTATAGATGAGTGCAGAGAGATAAAAGAAGCTATTGACGATGCCGAACCACCGGAAAGAGTGCAGGAAGAAATAGGGGATTTGCTCCATACGGCAATTTCGTTGTGTATTTTTTCAGGGTTTGATGTTGAGGAAACACTTAGCAAGACAAATGAAAAATTTGAGAAACGTATGAAAGCAATAAAAATGCTTACTGAAAATCATAATTTGCCGAATCTGCAAGGACAATCCATAGAATTTATGCTGAAACTTTGGAAAGAAGCAAAAGAGATAAATAAAAAAAGATAATAAAAATATGAAAATTATAACATATGAAGAATTTGAACAAGTGGCGTTACGTTCCGGTACAATCACCAAAGTAGAAGAGTTTCCAAGAGCTAAAAAACCGGCTTTTAAAGTTTGGGCTGATTTTGGGAAAGAAATCGGGATACTACAAACTTCGGCACAAATAACAAAACATTACACACCTGAAATCTTAATAGGTAAGTCCATTGTCGGCTGCGTAAATTTAGGTGAGAAAAATATAGCGGGCTTCTTATCTCAATTCTTATTAGTAGGTTTTCCGGATAACAATAACGATATATGATTAGTTAAAGCTGATCCTAAAGTACCCAACGGTCAGAAATTATGTTAAACCCTAAAAACATTCTCAAATTAACAGTTTTTCTTAGTATATTTTCACTTATTTTATACGGAGTAAATTTTGCTTTGCATTGGCATAATCCCGAAGTAAATAATGAAGTAGCCTATGATATAAGAAATTGTTTATATAAGAACGCTCATAACAGCCTACAGGTTAATTCTATGAGGTGCTGTCTCACTAAGTGTGTAAATTTCTAGGATAGGTTATATTAACAATAATATAATTTATCAGGAATAACATGAGTAACAGTAACCAAGAGAAGATAAAACAAGCAGTAGATTTGCTAATAGATAAAGATACTGATTTAACGAGTTTTTTTGCCAAAGACGGGATATTAAAGCAGTTAACTAAAAATATATTTGAAAGAGCCTTAAAAGCTGAGATGGATGAGCATCTTGTCTATAACAAATATGGCAGGATAGAGACTGACAATAGTAGAAATGGTGTATGCAAAAAAAGCCTAATTACTGAAGGTGGAGTATTGGAACTTGAAGTACCACGTGATAGAAATGCTGAATTTTCTCCTGTACTAGTGCCAAAGCGTCAGACTAGGATTGATGGATTAGATCAGAAGATATTATCCTTATATGCTAAAGGGATGAGCCTCTCTGACATTAAGATTCAGATTCATGAGCTATATGGTGCAGAGAACAGTGAAAGCCTTATTAGTCGGGTTACCGATAATGTTATGGATGAGGTCAGGAGTTGGCAGAATAGGCCTCTGGAAGCCATATATGCTATAGTATATTTTGATGCACTTATAGTTAAAGTACGTCAAGATAAGAGAATTATCAATAAGGCAGTATATGTAGCTTTAGGTGTAGATTTAACCGGAAGGAAAGATATTTTAGGCTTGTGTATTAGCGAGAATGAGGGAGCTAAATTTTGGTTAAATAATTTTACTGAAATGAAAGACAGGGGATTAAAAGATATCTTAATTGCTTGTAGCGATAATCTAACGGGCATGAGTGAGGCGATATCTGCAGTATATCCACAAACTGAGCATCAGCTGTGCATTGTACATCAAATCAGAAATAGTTTGTCATATGTAAGCTATAAAGATCGTAAAGAACTTGCAGCAGATTTGAAGCTAGTATACAGCTCTATCACTGAGGATGAAGCACTTACTGCCTTATCTGATTTTGATATGAAATGGGGCAAACAGTACCCACATATTGCAAAATCATGGCAAAATAATTGGCAGAATTTGATAATTTTTTTACAATACCCAGAAGTGATTAGGCGTATCATTTATACAACCAATGCAATCGAAGGTTTAAATAGTCAATTACGCAAGGTTACTAATAACAAAAGGGGTTTTCCTAACGACGACTCTGTATTTAAGACTTTGTACTTGACAATTGACTATATTACGCGAAAATGGAATATGCCTATCCAAAATTGGGGAGAGGCCATGGCTCACTTTTTGATAAAATTTGAGGGGCGAATTTAATGCCTATTTTAGAATTTACACACTTATATATCCAGAGCCTTCTATGGGAAGTAGCATTCGATATTTCCTATACCCCAAATGCTGAAAAAAACTGTGTTAGCCCGACTTTTCCGGCTATTCATATTAAAACTGGCGATGAGCATAATGCTTGGCTTCACATAGTTCGTACTGATTGCTCGGATAAGGAATTACAAGAGTTTATAGACGGTGATATAAAACTCAATTACCCGTTTTATACTTTAGAACAAGATTTTTATGATGCACCATTATGGCGTTATACGCTTTTCTCTAAACCTTTATCTTACTGGTTCGGTCACGTTTATGCCGTTAAAGTTGACCACGCACATAAAACAATAAAAGTTATAGGCGGTATCAAATGGGGGTTTAAGCTCTCGTATTTTCCCATTAAGCCGCAAATGATTTTACCATCGCCACTTAATTTAAAAGATTGGCAAGAGGACTTAAATATTTTTAAAGAAGAATTAAAAGGATATACAATGAATTAAACTATAAATTTCAGTTGTAATTTCCTCGCAATGACGTAACTTTTTCTAGGCAATGCCCAGTATAACTCAATAATGTCCTTTACAGCTCTCTATTTCTATAAGTTTAATTTCTAAATTAACAGAATAAACTAACCTATGTTCCTGTTCTATTCTTCTAGACCAAGAACCATTTAATTTATATTTCAAAGGTTCAGGTTTACCTTTGCCATCATAGGGAGTTGAAACAATATTATCTATCAATATCGTTTAGTTACTTTTGGGTTAGTACGTTTCCAAAATCGTAATTGCTCAAGTGCTTTATTAGACCAAATGACTTTCAATCCCTTTGCCTTCTTTTAGTTCTTTTTTTGCTTCTAAAATTTCATTTGTAACATCTTCAGCAGGAACGCCACTATCATAATTCATCCACCATTGATCTTCAGCATTTTCCATTTGCTGAATGTCATCCTCTGTATCAATAAAATATAATCTTTAATATCATTTACTATATTAGCTTTAAAAAATTCCTGTATTTTTTCTTTAGTAATAGTATTATCGCTACTCTCTATAGCTTCGTGCCAAATAGAATGCTTATGTGTTAAATTACGTAAGTAACGTGCTGAATGTTCACCATATAAGGAAAATATTTTATACATTAAGTTTTTTTGTTGCTCAGTATAAATATCAAAGTCCATTTCACCAGGAGCTGCAATTGGACCATCTTTTAAGCTACTAAAAGGTATACGTAGTTTTGGTGCTACCGGTCCATGTTGCCATGCTTCAATCTCTTCTTCAAAAAGTGGCTTATTAAATAAAGCAAGATGAACGCCTTGAGCAAAATATACAAGTTTCTGTAGTTTTAATTGGCTTATAATATCTCCTGCTTCTCTATCTACTAGAACTAAAAAATAATTTGCTACATCAAAACAACTAAGTGCTTGTTCTTTTTGTTTAGTATTCATAATTATAAAATTCTTATTAATTACATTAAGTAACTTTATAACATAAATATATACTAATTACAAATAGCATATAACTTATATCTATCTTTGGTTAGAAATACTACCTACTATACTCTGCCGGCATAATATTTTCAAAATACTCATTCCCTAATTCTAAAAATGTATTAAAAAAAGTGGAACTTATTATAATTTGTGGAAGATTAAAATCTCTTCTACCATTTGTTGTTGTCCAACCTTCTGCAATTGCTTTATCGGCCTTTCTTTGAATGCTACCGATAAACATATTTCTTCCATGTGTGTAATTTATTCCTTCTGCAGAAATATAATCATTCGTTTGGCTAACTGCCCGCCACGATAAATTAAATATTTGTCCTACCGAAAAATTCTTTAATAAACCTATAAAAGTATTCATAGTTTTGTCTCCAACAGGCTCATTTAAATGATTTATAACCCTATTAGTCAGTTCTCTATCCGGCGTTAAATCAGGGATAGAAGGGTTATTAGAAAACGGCTCTATAAATTCAAAATTTTCAGAACCAGAATGCGATACTACACTTAACAAATATAAGGCGTCTTTTAAAGTTAATTCTTCAATTGGGATATTTTTCAAGCCGGTTTTAATATAATCATAATAATATTTCTCTTTTATAAGGTTTCTTTTTTCTTCTTCTTTAATTTGCTTTTGCTGTTTTATAGCTTTCTTGCAATTATCACATGAACAACTAGAGTTATCGTTATGATTACACATAGGACAAAATAGATCAAAACCATTTTCACCATAATATTTATAATTTCTACTCTTTAGCCTAATAACTAAATTTGTATCTTGGCAATATTTACAGAATAATTCATGTTGTGGAATAAGTGGAAATAAATTAACCCAACTATTGGGAGATATGTTAATGTTAAATTCTTTTAACAAATTATCTACTTTTTCATTATAATAGTAACGTTTTATTAGATCTTCGAGCTGTTTTTGAGTCAAATGCGATAAATCTTTATGAGCCATAACTTAATTGATTATTAGGTATATAATTGTAACTTATAAAATTACGGCTATAATAGAGAAAGTAATATAAATATACAACTATTTTTATTATAAAAGTAAAAATAGAAATTAAAAGACTATCAATATGGGATAATTAGTAGACGATAAGCTTTTTAAAAAGCTTTTAGACTTTATAAATTGATGGTAATATTAACAGTCCGCCCGTTTTACGTTCTGAGATAATCATATAAGAATTTTGGGAGCAGGATACTAGCGTAAAGGTAAGAGGATATAGTAAAAGATTTCTTACCGCACCCTAGAGAACTTTTATTAAAAGAGACTTTCGTAAAAGTAACCATTTCTTTAAGTAAAGAGAGCATAGAATTTTTTAAATCAGAAGCAGCAATTGCACATGTTCCTTTAGTTAAATTAGGAAACTTCTTTACTAACCTTATTTGTAGCAATCTTCTTTTTTAGATTAAACTGAAATTCGCGTCGTTGTTTTGCGATCTCATATAGCACAATGCCAGATGATGTACCCAAATTAAGACTTTCAATAATTCCGTACATTGGAATATTAATACAAAAGCTACTTCTCTCGACAGCAGTTTTGCTAATTCCTACTCCTTCGTTTCCAAACCAAACTGCAAGCTTTTTATATTTAGTGTAATCATGTTCATGAAGTACTACATTTTTATATCCTTTCATATGAGGAGAAGTAATGACCGAAACAAAACTTTCCTTCTCCAAATGATCCATACAGCTATTCGTATCTTTGAAAATCTTTACGAAACTCCATTTAATGGCAGAGACGGATATAGCGTTGAGTTTTGGCTCTGTACGCATTTCTTCCCATGTGTCAGGTAATAGTTTTTGATTGGTAACAATATAAGCTTTTTCAATCCCAAGTGCGTTAACATTTCGAATGATGGTGCCAATATTTTTTATATTATCAGGGTTCTCAATTACGGCGATCAAGTTCTTGCACCTAAACTCTTTAATTTTATTAGCTCTTGTGCGAAGAGTCGGTTTAGACTTTTGTTTTTCTTCCATAATATATTAAATAGATTTATAAATATAAAAATTATACAAGATGCTAATACATAATAACACAAAGAAATATCATTATGGCGGAGAGAGGGGGATTCGAACCCCCGACACGTTGCCGTGAACACGCTTTCCAGGCGTGCACCTTAAACCGCTCGGCCATCTCTCCAAAATTTTTAGCATTGCCTGTATGGCTTCCTATGTTATTCTCACAAGGTATTTGCGTGGATCAATTTCACCTATGTCGTCATCCCGTGGCTTGACCACGGGATCCAGTTAAAAATATTATTAGCTTCTTCTAGCTCATTTTTAGTATTAACACCAACAATTAAATCATGATCAGTAGATAATAAATATGAAACTTTTTCACCGTGATTTTTACATATTTTCACTATTTCAGTTAAATAAACTTCCTTATTACCGTTAGTATTAGTAGCAAATAAAGGTAAGTATTTATTTAAAATTCCGCTACTGAAAGCCATAATACCTGAATTACAAAGTTTTATATTTTTCTCTTCTTCACTTGCGTTTTTATATTCGATTATCTCTAAGAATTCGCCATTTTTATCAGTAGCTATTCTTCCATACTGAGCCGGATTTGCTCTCTCAAAGCTTAAAGTCACTAATGCAGAATTAGTAAGGCTTAAATAATCTATTAATTCATGCATAAGTTTTGGAGTAATAAGAGGATGATCACCGTATAAAACTAATATTGTTTTATTTTTATCAATTAAATCTATTGCTGCATGAGTAGCATGAGCTGTGCCTTTAGGTTCTTCTTGCAGTACAAAGCGACACATATTTTCATAGGGCGTTAAATGTTTTTTAAGTTCTTCTGAATAAACTATAATTACATCATTTGTGACGTTAAGCGAATTCTTTAATACCGTTTCAAGCATTGGAACTCCGCCGACTTTATGCATTACTTTCGGTAAATCGGACTCCATTCTAGTACCTTTACCGGCTGCTAACATAATTATTTGATAATTTGCATTGTTATAAGTCATTGTTCTCCTTGTATTATTTCGTAAACATCATCAGATAATTCATAATTCCCGAAAACTCTTTGCACATCATCGCTTTCTTCTAAAATTTCCACAAGCTTTAGTAATTTTTCAGCTTTTTCCTTATCATCTATAATTATTGTATTTAATGGAATCCAGCCTATATAAGAGTCTTCAGGTATACCGTATTTGCCGGTTAAAAATTCTAGAACTTTAGAAAAATTTTCAATATCCGTATAGATTGTATGGAATATTTCATCAGATACGATATCATCCCCTCCGGCTTCTATTGCTGCCTCAAAAATATCTTCATTCGATGCTATGTTTGTTGGATACTGGATAACTCCGCAATGTTTGAATAAATAATTAACGCTACCTGTTTCACCTAAGCTGCCACCGTATTTGGTAAAACCGGAACGCACTTCGGCAGCAGTACGGTTTTTATTATCGGTTAAAGCTTCAACTATTATAGCAATACCATTCGGTGCATAACCTTCATATCTAATTTCCGTATAATTTTCGGTATTAGCATCGTCAGCACTATTAATAGCTTTGTCTATTCTTTCTTTTGGGAGATTTTGACTGCGTGCGGCGGTTAAAGCGTTTCTAAGACGCGGGTTATTTTCAGGGATATTAGAAGAGCCGGTTTTAACTGCAGTAACTATTTCACGAATTAATTTAGTGAAAACTTTTGCTCTTTTTTTATCTTGAGCCCCTTTACGATGCTGAATATTCTTAAACTTTGAGTGACCGGCCATATTCTATCTAGAAATAATTAACCTTGTTTTGCTTTAAATCTTTTATTCTTTTTATTTATCACAAAAGTTTTGCCTCTTCTTTTTACGATCTGACAATCTTTATCACGTTTTTTTAACGATTTTAATGAGCTAACAACTTTCATAAATATATACTTATCACATTTAATTTGGACTGATAATAAACATTTTTATTTAATCAGTCAATTAACAATTTAAATAAAGCACTTTTAAATAAAAATACCATGTTTCGTGGTCTTTCTATTGACATATATTAATAAAATAATGTATTATACGTTTATAAAAATTAAGAAATACCGTATTTTATGGTATATAAATTTAACCAATAATTTATAAAAAGGTCAAATTATGAATAAATATTCACCGTATGATTTTAATCAAGCAACTAATAAATGAAATCAAACAAAATGGAAGAAAATGGAGTTTAGACAAACCATATTATGATGAATTTCTTGTTGAATTACCGAAATTAGTTCAAAAATTTGATCTATCTGAAATAATTACAAAGGTAGATTATCCAGGTAAACATGTATCTATATTTAATGCAGTAGGGGAGCTAGCATCCTATGCTCAGCTTGCTAAATGGGCTGAGAATGCTATTAAAGATGAGCAGTAAGGTGAAAATGAAAAAGCTAATAATCAATGGAAAGCTATAAAAGCAGTGTTAGAGTATGCTAAAACATCAGGTATAGATTATTGTAGTTTAATAAGAGGTTGGGAAAATAATAAAGGAGCAGCATAAGGCGATCAGATACTGAAACTACTAGAGAGCAATTTACAAGAAACAAAAAACCATAAAATTAAATCAGAAATATTTAGTCTTATATTAGAAGAAGCAAATAAAGAAGAATACGGTTTATACGCTATTCCTAGTAATTATAAAAATAATGAAAATGTAAAACATGCAGCTGCAAAACATCAAGAATTTGTTAATGATGAGCTTGAAACATTAGTGCCTACAGAAGAGTTGTTTGAAGATGAATCTCTTGAAGAAGAATCAAATATTTCTCATAACGATTTTACTCCACCGCCGGAAATGCCGCAATATATAGATCTTGGTAATTCTGAGCAGCTTGCAGCATTATTTAGTCAAGCAACAGCTCTCGCTAATAAAGCAACTTCAACACCTGGAAATTATCAAGCATGGCAAAATCATGCCGGTTCAATATTAAATAATGCAGAATTAGGTGAACAACCTTCTACTAGTTCAAATACCGCTAGCTCTAATTAGAGTAGAGTTTAATGTTAAAGAAAGTATTAATGAAATAAATAAGTTAATAAAAAATTACAAAATAGTAATCAGTGAAGAATATATAAATAGAGTCTTAGAAACCGAAGATGCAGAGATAATAGATCAAGCTTTAAATAAGCCTCACTTTATTAAACAAGAACTTCTCATAATAGTAGAAAACCTTACGAAATCATTAGGTAGTCATTACGCTTCTCTGAATTTTGTAAGTAAGTCTTTATTTATAGAGTCAGATGAGTTTCAAAATTTAGCAGAATTTATAGAAGATTTACTACCTATATTAGATAAAGAAAGTAAAGCTCTAAAATATGAATATTGTAAAGTAATAACAGAAGGAACAAGTAATCCATTACAAGTATTAGGCTCTATGTTTGGTGGAGAACCATTAAATCCATTAAAAACAGCAGCAGAAACATATATAAAATGGTATGAAGAAAATTTTTCTAGAAGTGAAAATTTTGAAACTACCGAAAATAATTTAAACGACCACGGAGTCAGTTCTTTAGGTGATACTTTACAGACTGATCTTGATTTAGATTAAGTCTTCAAATCTTAAATATCATAACTTTCTTTGCTTCATAAAGGAAGTTATGATACTTGCCTTTTTTCTTAAAAATAATTAACAATTTCTATACACAAACCTTATATTTATTGACAAAATTTTACAAATTCTATATATTTCCGTTTTCAAAAATTCAGAATCCATATTCCATGGTTTTTAAGATTTTAATTTAAATTAAGGATATATTGTTGTGAAAGAGTCATTAGTTGAAAAATTAAAAAAAGATACAGTAAAACCACTAGAGACGACAGATTATTTGAGCATACTTATCGAAATTAAAAAGTTTATTGAAGCTAGTAATATTGATAATATAGCGTTAGGGCAAGGCTTGTTGTCCTTAGAGCAGGTTTCAAAAGAAGCAAAAAATAATAATGAAGCTATTATAAAAGGTAAGGACATATTAGAGTTACTTGCTCAAAATTTACCGGTAACTAAAAGCGATCCATTAAAAGCAGAAATATTTCACGTAATACTAAATGATTGTAGTGATTATTATAGAAATAATGAAGATGTTAATAATACATATCAATGGCTTAAAGAAGTTGGCGTAAGATTTAGTGTAGTTAGAACTGCAAGTTTAAATGAAGAAACATTAACCTCAGAAAACTTTAACTTTAATAAAAAGTCAGCTGAGTTAGAGCCTGTAGTAATAGAACTTGAACAAATATTAGAAACATTAGGTATTACTAAAGATAATTTTGACGCTAATGATTTATAAGTAATCTTGTTTGTTTCTTATCTCATAACTTCCCTTGCTTCATAAGATAAGTTATGGTAGGCTAGTTTATCTTAATTAGTAACTCAAGTTTATTTTAGCGTTGCCGGTATGGCTCAAAAGAACATTATGTCATCCCGTGGCTTGACCACGGGATGACACCGGAATCCTTTTTCGATTCGTACTCCTATTATTATCCTTTCTCTTCTTTTCAAATTCGGCTATTGCCGATCCTGAAATAGCTGAATCCTTTAAATGTTCAAAACTTTTTCCTTACTTTGAAAAAAAATTTAACATCCCATCTAATACATTACATTCAATAGCTTTAAAAGAATCGGGGAAAAAACATACAACCCGTAAAATTAGAGTAGTATGGCCCTGGACGGTAAATGTTGAAGGAAAAGGCTATTATTTTAACAGTAAAAGAGAAGCCGTAAGTTTTGTTAGAATAGAGCTTATAAAAGGGCAAGAGAGTATTGATGTCGGATGCATGCAGATTAACTTGAGACATCATTTAGGGGCTTTCAATTCCCTTGACCAAGCATTCGATCCAAATAATAACGTTCGTTACGGGGCAGAGTTTTTACGCTCAAAATATGATCAGTTAGGGAGCTGCTGGCACAAAGCTATAGCACATTACCACTCAGCCACTCATTCTTTAGGGTTTAAATATAAGCAAGATGTAGTTAAAATAGCAAGTAATATGGCTCTTTATAAAGCATCCTTACATAGTTATCTAAATAATAATTAAGGGGCTTTAGAAGATACAATTCCGGTAAATAATAACAAAGTTCAAAAAAAATCACTTTTTAGTGGCAATAAAAGATACAGAAGTAGTATTATGATACCGGTTCCTGCTAAAATTAATTAATTTTATGAAGTTAATAGCATGTTTTTTAATATTAGTAAGTGCGGTAAAAGCAAATGCCGATTTTAACAATATTCAAGATAATTCTGAATATCAGGAAGAACAGTTAATAATAAAATTACCTTGGAGTGATTGTACCGAAATTCATAAATTATTAGAGGAAAAATTATCTTTTTCAGAACAACAAATAAAAAAAGAAAATAAAATTCATGAGAAATATAAGCAATTTTATTTAAAACATAATAATCCTACTAATTTTTCTATGCAATTTCTTGAGAAAAAATCTGAGACTAATGGAGTAGAAACTTTAATATCAGGTTTTTTAAAATTTTGTGAAGATAATTTCCAAACTAGTAAAAGTAAATCTAATTCCCTAAATTATTATATTAAAAAACAACAAGATCAATGGTTTAATGATATAAGAAACGAGAATTACAAAATATATTATAGAAAAAAATACGAGGATAATATCTTTAGAAATAATTAATTTATTTCAGCAATTTAATTTATATTAACTATAATAATATACAGGGTTATTTATGTTAAAGAAATTTATATTAGTATTGTTGTGTATAAGTAGTTATAAATCTCTAGGCGAATCTAATAAGACAGAGAACAATATTTCAGGGATAGAAAGAAAAAAAGTTTCTAGTAATGATAAACAACTAAAGCCTATCTACTTAGAGCATTTGGATCTAACTTCGGATTTAAATCTTTCAGAAAAAAGCCTGTTGAGTTTAGAACCTTTATCGCCTAATAATAAAAATACGAAACCTATAGTTGTAGGTATTCAGGAGAATTTTGAAGGGCTAGATAGAGTTAAAGGGGATGATATTCGCACTGCAAGACAGAGAGAACTTGTTCAAAATAGTTGGCTATATAGTTGGCAAGGAGGAGATTTTATTTCTCGATTCCAAACTAACACTTTAGGTCAAAAGTTAGAAGATAAACAAAGAGGATTATATATTCAACCGATTAAAGCTAAAAAATCATCGAAATAATGCTGTAGAGGGGATAAGTAACAGCTTATTTATCAAGCATGCAGCTAATGATATAATAAGTCGATTAGGGATGATTGATAAGGATTTTTCGGATATTCTAGAAATATCGGCTAAATGCGGTTACCTTACAAAGCTATTAAAAACTACCTACCGAAATGCCGATATTACTGCAACGGATATGTCACCTTTATTGCTTGATACTTTTAAGCATACTCATAAATTATTAATCGATGATGAAGATTTAGAATTTTCTCCGAACTCTTTTGATTTAATTATTTATTCATTAGGGTTACACTGGATAAATGAGGTGCAGAGTTTTCTATCTAATATAAGAACATTTTTAAAGCCTGACGGTATTTTTATCGGTAATTTTGTCGGCGGAAATAGTTTAAAGAATTTACGTAAATCTTTAATAGATGCCGAAACAGCAAGTGGTTTTAAACACTCTCCTCATATTTCTCCCTTTATTCATTTTGACCATGTTCCAATGCTATTATCACAAGCAGGATTTGCCGAAGTAATTGTTGATTATGAAAATATAGAGCTAAAATTTGATAATCCTTTAGCTTTAATGAGGGAAGTAAAAAATATCGGTGAGTCAAATTCACTAAATGCTAGTCACAATTACGCTATTTCTAAAAAGATGTTCTCTTTACTACAAAATTATACAAACGGCTTTGAAGATAATATTAATTTAATTAGTTTTATTGCTTCACCAAATAAGAATAGTATAAGATTAAAGTTGTTATAAATGCGATAGTGGTGTATGGTTTATGTCATTCCTGCGAAAGCAGGAATCTAGAAAAAATCATTTAGTATGAGTACAAAAAAAGTAGATATTTAATAAAATAAACATATAAAAAATAAATTTTTTATATGTTTTACTGGATTCCCGCCTACGCGGGAATGACATATATGAGGGAATATGCAAGAATTTGATTTAGTGGTAATAGGTAGCGGTCCGGCCGGTTATACAGGCAGTATTAGAGCTGCTCAGCTTGGTATGAAAGTAGCGTGCATTGAGAAAAACGATACTCTCGGCGGTACTTGTTTAAATATAGGGTGTATACCGTCGAAAGCTTTACTTAATTCCTCTGAAAAATATGAAGAAGCTTTAAAGCATTTTGAGAGTATAGGTATTACTGCAGATGTAAAATTAGACCTACAAAAAATGCTAGCTAATAAAGATAAAGTAGTTTCTGACCTTACAAAAGGGATAGAAAGCTTATTTGCTAAGAATAAGATTACTAGGATAAAGGGCGAAGCTAAAATTATCTCTAGCGACATCATTGAGGTAAATAAAGAGCAAATTAAAGCTGAAAATATCCTAATTACTACAGGTTCCAGCGTCATAGAAATACCGAATATCAAAATAGATGAAGAGTTTATTGTTTCATCTACCGGAGCTTTGAAACTTTCTAAAGTGCCTGAGAACTTAATAGTAGTCGGCGGAGGTTATATAGGCTTGGAACTCGGTTCAGTTTGGCGTCGTTTGGGAGCTAAAGTAACGGTTATTGAGTATGCACCGAGCATTGTGCCTATGCTTGATAAGGAAATTGCTACGCAGTTTATGAAGCTACAGCAAAAACAAGGTATAGAGTTCAAACTGAATACCAAAGTGTTATCGGCTGAAGTGAAGTCAGGAAAAGTAAATCTGACAATAGAGGAGGGCGGTAAGAGTTCAGTAGTAACTAGCGATGTGGTATTAATGGCAGTAGGTAGAAAAGCCTATACGCAAAATCTAGGGCTTGAGTCTGTCGGCATTATTACAGATAAGCAAGGTAGAATTGAGATTAATGAGCAGTTCCAAACAGCAATTTCAAATATTTACGCAGTCGGTGATGTGGTAAAAGGAGCTATGCTTGCTCATAAAGCCGAGGAAGAGGCTGTAGCTGCCGTGGAAATTATGGCAGGGCAGGCAGGACATGTTAACTATAATCTAATTCCAAGCGTAATATATACTTATCCTGAAGTAGCAAGCATCGGTGAAACGGAAGAACAGTTAAAAGAAAAAGGCATTAATTATAAAGTAGGTAAGTTTCCGTTTTTAGCAAATAGTAGAGCAAGAGCAATCGGTAGTACGGAAGGGATGGTTAAGATTCTTGCCGATAGTAAAACCGATAGGGTTTTAGGAGCACATATTATAGGAGCCGATGCAGGAACGCTTATTGCCGAGCTTACCGCTTATATGGAATTCGGAGCAGCGGCGGAAGATATAGCACGAACCTGCCACGCCCACCCGACTTTAAGCGAGGCTATAAAAGAAGCAGCACTTAGTGTGGATAAAAGGACGATTAATATGTGATTATACTCGGTGAATTTCAAAAATTGGCGTCGTCGTCTAGCAATTTCTGCGGTACTCACGTATTAAGTATACGCTCCGTTCCTCGCCTTGCAGACTCCTTGCTCTTTTTGAAATTGACCTTCGTATAACTATAAAACTACTTAATAATGAACAAACAAGAGCTGCGGCTTTATTTCAAAGATCTTTTAATAAAAAACCAAGATAAGATTAATTCTGACTTAGTCAAAAACTCCCTAATCAATAAAATTAGCCGGTTATTACAGGAGTTAAAAGTACAAACAGTTGGTCTCTATTACCCTCTAAAATACGAGATTAACTTACTTGAAATAACAAACTTACATCCTGAAATAAGATTCTTTCTACCGAAAGTTATAAAAAATGAGATAAAATATTGTCCTTATCATTATAACGATCAGTTGGCTTTAGGGGCTTTTAAAACCTATGAACCTATAAATAATGATTTTTTTATTCCTGAGTTAGTTATTATCCCAGGACTTGCGTTTAGTAATGAGAGTTACAGACTTGGATACGGCAAAGGACATTTTGATCTTAATAATAACCGAAATATATTGGCTGTCGGAGTTTGTTTAAAAGAGCAGTTAATAGATAATTTCCCGGTTGAATTTCATGATCGTAAGCTTAAATTTGTGATTTCGGTATAATAACCTTAATTTTTTTTAATTGTATAAAATATTATATTTGTATATTATTATTACAAAAATCAACTTAGGATAAAATGGTTGATATAATAAAAAAAATTGTCGTATTGCTCGGTGTACCTTTTGCTTTTTTTTCACAAGCAGTTGGAGATTGGCTAGAAACAGGACAAGTATCCGGCGATACTCAGACTGGAGATATTTGCTTTCAATTAGCATTGATAGGAGTAGGGACACTTATCATCGATCAGGCATTTAGTAACTTACCTGATGATGTATACAATGAATATGTCAAAATAGTACAAGATAGTGAGATACAAGTTACATTAGTTGGCTAATTTTTTTCTATTCATATATAGGCTACAAATTATTTGATTTGTAGCTTTTTTCTTATAAGTTATTACACAAATTTATTATTTCATCTTTATATTTTTGTTTGTGTAAATATTTGCTTTTTAAATTTAGATTTTTAAAATCCTTGTGATTCAATGGCGGGTATTTACTAAGCTTTATTAAATCTTCATCTAAAATAAAATGCTTACGAGGAATATTTATAGTTTGTGCATTCTCTTCACGATAAGCTGCAAGTGCTTGAATTTTACGGTTAAAACTCTCATCATCACTTCTATATTTTATTTTTTTCCACGCATTTTTCGGCTCAACCTTATAATTTCTAACATCTAATAAAGAACTAAGAGTAGTTTGGTATTTATTAGTTAAATTATTTCTAATAATTATATTATTTAGCTCTTTATATATCTTATACAAATACTCCACATCTAACATTGCATAATTTAACATATCACTAGTAATAGGGCGTTTTAGCCAGTTAGATTTTTGGTGGGTTTTATCAATAGTAATACCAATTAGCTTATAACAAAGGTCATCATAGCTTAACTGTTTACCGAATCCACAAATATTTGCTGCAATTTGTATATCAAAAACATTAGAAGGTAGGGTTTTAAATAAATTATAGAAAATCTCTAAATCTTCACGAGGAGCATGAAATATTTTAGTAATATTATTATCTGCAAGTAACTTATTAAAAATATTCAGATCTAAATTGCTTAATGCATCAATTATTCCGCAATATTCTTCTGCTTTAACTTGAATTATACTAAGCTGAGCATAATAGGTATAGCGACGCTCAAATTCCGTATCTATGCTTAAGCATGTCTTATTTGCTAACTTGTTACAAAATTCTTCTAATGTTTTTTGATTATCAATAATTTGCATAGAAGCTATTTATAAAGCTCCGATAATTTTTAAGAAAAGATTAGTATGAGATAACGACAAGACAACTTCAAGACCGATTAAAATAATAATAATCCACTCAAGTTTGGTAGAATGTTTATAATTAAGGTCATTTGAAAGAATGTCTAAAAGCTCGTGAATCATATTAAGACGATGATTCATTATATTTTGCCGTATTTCTATGTCTTGAAACTCTACCGTCATAAGATATAAAGGCTCATAGCTTGGACGACGCCAAAAGAATTCCGGAGTATCGAATATATCGCTATGCAAACTGATTGAATAACGCTCGTTAAATAATATACCTATTTGCTGTAATATCTCCTTTTTTGAAAGCGATACGCTGCCGGTTCTAGCTAGTTCCTGCTGAATAGGAGTGGTCTGAACAATCAAGTTACTAACGGATTGCTCAAGAACGCTAAGTTTAACCGATTGTGCAAGAGCATGGGAAATAGAAAGTTTAACAAAAACTGATTTATCTGCTAAGATTATTTTATTTTTTTCTTCATCAATAAATGTTTTCTCAACTTCTGTATTATATTCAAAATAAATATAATCAGATACCGGCTCTTTAAGCTTATTAACTGTTACTAAATCAGTATCGTTTAAAACTATTTTTTCTTGAATTTCATCGCCGCCCCAAATAGTTACGCAGCCAAACGGAAAGAAAAATATCTCTATAAAATCAGAATCTTTATTTATCTCTTTCCGAATATATAAAACATCGTCAAAATGCTGAGGCTCAAGACCAATCTTTTTTAAATTAGTAACTAGATCACTCATCTTATATTCGGAAGAAGTACAGTAAGATGAACATCTCATGATTATTAAGTTTAATTTATATAAATTTAGAGTATAGTAGTTAGGCACCTATAAAGTCAATAATATTATAATTATGTATGAAATATTAAGTAATAGAGAGATTATCAAAATAATAGGTTTAGATTCGGTAAAGTTCCTACAAAATCTCATTACTAACGATATTTGTAAGAGCAGCTACTGTTATACCTATTTGCTTAATAATCAAGGAAGATATTTATTTGATTTTTTCGTGTATGTTCATAACCTTGAGGAAATTTACCTTGATATTAATAAAAGTAATAAAGCTGCTTTGATAGAGCATTTAAACTTTTATAAATTTCGCTCAAAAATACAAATAATAGATTGTAGTGACGAATATAAAGTTATCTACTCACTGCAAAAATTAGATATAGACACGCTAGTTACGTCTCGTGATCCGAGATATTCTATGCTTGGTTTTCGCTCAATAAATAAGCTCGATGTCATACCGCGACTTGATCGCGGTATCCAGAAAATAATTAAAAAAGACTGGACCCCGTGGTCAAGCCACGGGGTGACAGAGAAGGAATCGCCCTCCTCAACAATACCTCTCTGCGGAAGCGGGAATCCAGCTTCCTTATATCTAGAAGATAAATATAATTTCGCAATAATAGACGGTGTGGAAGATTTAATCACAGATAAATCCATTCCAAATATGTACGGTGCTGAGGAGTTAAATGCAATTAGTTTTGATAAAGGCTGTTATGTCGGTCAGGAAGTGATTTCAAGAGCTAAATATCAAGGGGTTATAAGAAGAAAAATATATAAAATTACGGCAGATGAAGATTTATCTTCATTAGTTAAAGATGAAGAAATACTCGCAGATGACGATAAAATCGGCGTAATATGCTCCAGTTACCGTAATAAAGCAATCGCCCTAATCAGAGAAGAAAAATACCTTACTTGTAAAGAAGCTGATATTACCGTTAAAGGAATTAAAATAAACTTATCTCTCGCACCTTGGTATTAAATAATAGTTAATTTTTTTTAATAATTACTTGACGCTCATTAAGTTTTCATGTATTATATCTATTATAACTAGACGCAAACCATATTTCATGGTATTTTTTATAAAAAAACAATACATACCGCAGTTTTTAAATGGAACTAATGTTAATGAGCTTAACAACAGCCTTAATATTTTTGAAACTCTTTGTAATTTAATACCTCAACAACAAGATCAGAACGTTAAAAATGCTTTAGAAAATACTGCTGTACAGATATTAAGCAAAATGATCTCCATCCCTGAAACTAATTGGGGTAAGAAAGACGGAGCCGGTAATACTATACTTGAGTGGGGAATTTGGAGTAATAGCTCTAAGGTAATGGATGTATTTCATAATAATTCTCAAATAATGGATAAATTTGTTGCTACTGAGAAAGCACAAATTCATAATTTTTTCCGTGATAATTTTTTCCGTGTTGCTATGGAGTCGCATATTTCTGATGATTTCCGTAAAGACCAAATCGAAAAATTAAAGCCGTTAGGTTTAGATATTAACGATCTTGGTCAAGATAATCATACCGCTTTATATTCTGCAATAAATATTTATGTAAATACATATTTAAATAAATATCAGCTTATTACTAATAATCCGAGTAATCAAAATATAAGTTTATTTCAAACTCAAATGGATAAATATTATAAAATAGTTGAAAATTTGCTAAAATTTGGAGCTAACCCTTCGCTTGAAGCAAATAATATATTAAATTTATTAGCTAACGGTACTTTACAAATACAAAATACAATATCTAAAATATCCGATAACGGTCATAAATATTTAGCTCAAGCAGGGTTTAAAACTTTAATAAAAAATGTAAAGGAATTAGCAGAAAAAACATTAGAAAATTGTAATCTTGAAAATTCTACCGGCGGTAATAATATGATTGCTACGCTTGGTAATATAATATGGTCTATTAAACAAGATATTTCAAAAGCAGCCGGTCAAGAAAAAACATTGTTAATCAACAATTTTAAAGAGCTAAAATCTTTAGCGGAGCCTATAATAGAAAAAATAGTAAAATAACAAGGATTTAATCCTAACATTATGGATCAATTGAATTCTAATACAATAGCATGGCTCGGTGAATTAGGAGCCGAATTCTTAGAAAAATGTATAAACAATATGTATACAAAACCTGATGTAAATTTCTCTGATAAGAGTGGTAGAACACCACTTGATTGGTATAGTGACTATAACGCTACTAAAATCGTAGAAACTTTAATAAAAACCGGCGGTAATGTAAATAGTCAATGTACTCAAGATGCAGCGACGCCTAGCCATAGATTATTTTTAAATAATTCAAAAGTTAATGCTAGCACCCCAAAACTTCTGACTTTAAAAGTTTTATTAAATAAAGAAAACAAGCCGCCGTTTGATCCAAGTATCAAGATGGTGGGTAATAAAACTGCTGCAGATATATTAGAAGCGAAAAAAACAGCTATAGCTGATTATGATGATTGTCACAATGCACTTGATGAGTACACAACTTGGTATATAATGAATATACCGTAGCATCATTAGGTCAGGCAGTAGAAGAGTTCAAGCTTTATGAATAAAAGATAGTTTGTCTTAATATTATTCTCGCATCGTCATTGCGTTGCCCGTATGGCTCGTTTTTACCGTCATTGCGAGGAAAGGCGAAGCCTTGACGCGGCAATCCAGAAAAAATAATAAAAAAATTCTGACTTACAGAATTTTTACTGGATTGCTTCGTCAATTGCTATGCAATTTCCTCGCAATGACGGGGTAGTGTCCACGCAACAATGCCACACGGGAATGACATCGAGTCTTATGACCCTCATGTGTATTTAGCTAGGAATGACATACTTTTTTAACTACACAAAAATATTGTTTGTTTCTTTTTTTATCTTTATTATTATTTGCATAGAAAATCCCTATAACTTAACTCTATGCCAAATATAGATCTCCTCATTTTTACTAGCTTTTTAGCAATTAATTTGCTAGTTGGACTTCTAAATATAAAAAATATTCATGAATATGCGATAGGAAAAAGGAATTTTTCTACGGGTACGATAGTTGCAACTCTTATTGCTACTTGGATCGGTACTAGTACTTTTTTAATCGATAATTCAAGAATATATACGGACGGGTTATTTTACTTATTACCTAGTATATTCGGTAGCGTCGTTAGTTGGTTATTAATTAGTTACTTTATAGCTCCTCGTTTTGAGAATTTTTTGGGTAGCTTATCGGCAGCGGAAATAATAGGGGAGGCTTACGGTAACAAAGTTCGTATTCTTACGTCGATAGTTAGTATATTAATGTCTATAGGTAGGATTGCCATGCAATTTCATGTAGCAAGTTTAATATTACAGCTATTCTTTAATATTTCAAATTTTTACATAGATTTATGTATCGCCACCGTAATAATAAGCTATTCTGCTTTTGGCGGTGTAAAATCGGTTACTTTTACCGAAGCCGTACAGTTTTTTACCTATAGTGCAATTATTCCGGTAATAGGAATTGTCGTATGGAATGTTTTTAGCGATCCGCATATAGTTATAGATTCAAACGTACAGACTCGTCTAACTGATTTACAAGGATTGTTTCACTATACTAGTCCTAAATTTTGGATTTCTTTAAATATTTTTATATATTTTGCGATTCCATCGCTTGGTCCTTTAATTTTTCAAAGAATATTGATGGCAAAAGACACAAAGCAAATATCAAAAACATTTTTTATTTCGGCAATTATTTGTCTTTGTTTATCCGCCTTATTTATTTGGATTGCAATATTATTACTATCTCAAGATCCAGTAGTTGACACTAATGAATTGTTTTTACGGATTATTAAAAGTTATATAGGATTTAAGGGGTTAATTGTCGGTGTTATTATGGCAATGATAATCTCAAGTACTAACTCTTATATTAACGTTGCAGCGGTAACTTTTACTAATGATATCATTAGACATCTTGCCAAACCAGCTTATAGAGAGGAATTTAAAGGAGACACGGAACGCAGAACCGTAGCGTACACAAGCATACGTGAGGATTCGAGTACCGGATCGACGTATAAATTACCTCTAGAAGCGAAATTTGGAAAGATGTCTATTAAAAAAGCTTCATTAAATTATAACTATATAACGGCAATTACTATAGGATTAATAGGTTTTATTATATCACTCTATACGAAAGATTTAATAAATCTATTTCTATTATTGACTAGTATCTATTTGCCGCTAATCACTTTGCCGTTAATTTTGTTAATATACGGTTTTAAGTCAAGTGCCAAAAGTTTTTTTATCGGTATGATTGCTGCAATATTAACTATTATATTGTGGCAAGTATTTTCTTTAAGAGCAGTTTTAGGTATTTATCCGATATTGCCCGCAACTATCGTAAATTTAATCTTTTTCCTTGGAAGTCATTATATTTTAAAACAACCAGGAGGGTTTAATTCTTTAAAAGAGCCGCTAGCCGTTAAAATAATCAAGCAAGAGAGAAAAAGAAAATTTTTGACTTTATTTCGTGATCTTAAGAATTTTAACATCTTTAAATATTGGGAAAGCACCCTACCAAATCAAGAAATTACTTATAGTTATGTCGGTATATTTATTTTAATATCGATGTTCTCATCTTTATATACCACATCGGGTAGTAAAATAATGAACCATTTAGATATATATAATATTATTTACCATACCACCCTTATCACTGCTGCAATATTAATCACTTATCCTTTATGGTCTTTAAAATTTAAAAAGAATTATATTATATCTTTATTTTGGTTTGTTGCTACTTTCGTTATATTAATATTTTTCGGTAGTTTACTTGTTATATCAAATAGTTTTGATCAGTTGCAATTAATGTGTTCGATAATTAACTTACTTATAATTGCAACGATATTCAGGTGGCAAGCTACTTTACTTATGACCGTTACAGGTGACCGTTACAGGCGTGTTTGCCAGTATAGAGTTTTATAAATATTTTATGGATGAGAAGTTATTAATTAGCATAGATAGTTTTCAATTCAAAGTAATATATTTCCTAACCTTATTTAGTAGCCTTTTAATAGTATTCTTAAAACCAAGGCAGGAGCAAGAAAGATTAGTTAACCTAAAAAATACTCATTTAGGTAATAGAGTTAATTATAGAGAGCAGGAATTAGAGAAGTTACTTGATTTGAAACATGAGTTCTTACGTAATATAAACCATGAAATCAATACACCGCTAACCGGTATTATTAGCCTTGGTGAAACCTTATGGGCTAATTATGATAAATTTAATGAAGATCAGCGTCGTGGTGCCGTAGAGATTATAGCTAAAAGCTCTATTAGATTAAATAGCTTGATAAATAATATTCTAGATTTTTCAAAATTATCCAGTCTTAATTATGAACTAAATAAAGAAGATATAAACTTAAGCGAATTGCTACATGAAAGGATTAAAATATGTAAGAAACTATATCTAAACGGCAAAACATTAAATTTTGTATCTGATATTGAAGAGAATATAATATTTAACTGTGATCCTCATTATATTAAACATACATTTGATAATCTAATAATTAATGCTCTCAGCTATTGTAGTGAGGGAATACTAAAAATTGATTTACAAAAGCAGAAAGATAGTATTTTATTCAGTATAAAAGACGATGGAATAGGAGTGCCGAAAGAAGAATTACAAACCATATTAGGTGTATTTGTCGTAAGCTCTAAAACACGTACACCGGCAGGAGGTAGAGGAGTAGGGCTTGCTCTCTGTAAGAAAGTAATAGAACTGCACGCCGGAAAAATTTGGGCAGAAAACGATAAACAGGGCAAGACCCAGTTTATTTTCACGATGCCTTATACTTAGATAGAACTTCAAAAATTGGCGTCGTCGTTCTATAAGATCTGCGGTACTCACGTATTAAGTAACGGCTTCCGTTCCTCGGCTTGTGAACCGATTACTCTTTTTGAAGTTGATCTTCGTATAACTATTATAATTTTAATGTCATTCCGTTGATCGCAGGAATCCAGTATTTTTTGCTGTCATACCGTGGCCCCTCCACGGTATCTATAAAAACAACTTATAGCGTGTACTTTTTAACATTTTTATCTGGATACCGTGGTCAAGCCACGGTATTTCATTATTATGAAAAAAATTATTTTTAACAAACAACGAGATTTGATATCAATTATAGCACCGGCATCAGGTTGTCCGGATGCTAGAGATAAATTAAAAGAAGCTATGGAAAATGAGCAGGTTAAAATAATTTGGGCTTTTCGCGGTGGATATGGATGCAGTGAATTTGTAGAAGATTGTTTTAATATAAAGCAAAAAGGGGGTAAAATCCTGATGGGCTATAGCGATATTACCGTTTTGCATTTATTACTAAATAACCATTATAATATCCCAACTATACACGGTTCAGTATTAACCTCGTTACTACCGCCTACTAATCAGGCTATTATGCCTATAATAGATATTCTTGAAGGGAAAAAGAGCGAAATACAACTTACACCTATAAATAAAATTAGTGAGGAAAATATAACCGGTAAAATAACAGGCGGCAATTTAACAGTTTTTAGCAAATTAATAGGAACTTCTATTGATTTAAAAAAGGGTAATATATTACTGCTTGAAGATATTAATGAGAAAAGTTATGCCATACATCGTAATCTAGTTCAATTAAAAAATGCCGGTATATTTGAATGTATAGAAGCAATAATTTTCGGTGATTTTACTAAAGGGGATGAATTTGTAGAACAAGCCATAAAAAGTTTTTGTTTAAATCATATTCTACATATAGAAGCTTATAAAGCTCACGTAATAGGTCATGGAGAGGTAAATCATCCAATTATTATGAATCAATGGTAATTATAAACAGTAATGTTTTAAGCTTTACCAGCCCTTTTGAAATAGTAGAAAACAAATGACAAATTCTATCAGAATAGGTACAAGAAAAAGTCCGCTTGCTTTAATACAAACTAATTTAGTTATTCAGCAAATCAAACAATTTTTTCCTGATATTAATTGTGAAATAGTACCCATTATTACTAGCGGTGATTTAATCCAAAATAAACCATTATACGATATAGGAGGTAAAGCTTTATTTTTAAAGGAAATAGAGCAAGCGTTGCTTGATAAAAAAATTGACTTAGCGGTTCATTCTTTAAAAGACGTACCCGGTAGAATACCCGAAGAGCTAGTAATAGCTGCCGTTTTAGAGCGTGAAGACCCCAGAGATGTTTTTGTATGTTTAAATTATAAATCCATAGAAGAGCTGCCGCAAAATGCCGTAATAGGTAGCTCGGCAGTACGAAGAAAAGCATTTATCCAAAAAATAAGACCGGATTTAAAGGTAACGGTTTTTAGGGGAAATGTTGATTCAAGAATAAAAAAGCTAATGAACAGTGAAGTTGATGCAACGATTCTAGCATATGCAGGGCTGAAAAGGCTCAGGGCGTTTAATCCGGAATATTGCCATTTGATAGAGTATTCACAGATGTTACCATGTATAGGGCAGGGAGTCATTGCAGTTGAAATACGACAAAATGATAATGCTATGCTTGAGATATGTAACCAAATTAATCATATTCCTACCTTTGAACTAATAAAACCCGAAAGAGCATTTTTAGAATATCTAGATGCTAATTGCCGTACACCGATTGCTGCTTATTCAAAATATCTAGATGCGGATAATATACAAACCGATTTCATGCTCGGTAATCTCGCCGGCAGTAAAATAACTTTCCATATTGAAACTACAAATACAAAAACCTCAAAAGAATCAGCCATAAAAGCCGCTAAAATGATGTTGGAGCAACTGGATTGATTAGTATTTTTATTCAATAAACTAATAATTGTAATAAATAGAATTTAGTGATATATAATTTTATTATTAAAAAAGATAATTGGTATGTAAATCTTATGTATCTTAAATTTTTACTTTCTGCTTTATTATTAATTTTTCCACCGATAAGTAAAGCCAAAGCATATGATATAAGTGATACTTTTATAGAGTATTATAAACAGGGTGCAAAGTACTATTATGCTGGTCAATATGATTTAGCACTAAAATCGTATAATAAAGCTATAAAATTAAATCCTAACTTTGCACAATCATATGCAGAAAAAGGTTTAACTTTAAGTAATTTAAAGCAATTTGAATTAGCTACCGAAAGCTTTAGTAAAGCTATAAAATTAGAACCCAAAGATTCAGGTTTATATCTCTTTAAAGGTTTAGGTTTATTAAATTTAAATAAGCCAGAGTTAGCACTTGAGGCATTAAATAAAGCGATAGAGTTAAATCCTAATGAAATTGAGGCTTATAAATATAGAGGCATAGCTTTGCTCGCATTAAATAAGCCCAACTTAGCACTCGAATCCTGTAATAAAGCAAAAGAAATAAAAATTAACGATAGCACTTTATATAAATGTAAATATACAGCTTTAAGTATATTAAAAAAATATACTTTTATTAAAGGTTCAATTTACAATAATTTAAGAAAGACTGATTTAGCTTTAGAAGCTTATAACAAAGCTATAGAGAGAAACCCTAGCAATTGGGAGTTTTATTTTAGTCAAAGTATAGCATTAAATAGGCTTGAAAGATATGAACTAGCACTTGAAGCAGCTGATAACGCTATTAAATTAAATAATACTAATGCTGACTTATTTTTTTCAAGGTATGATTTTAAATAACCTGAAGAGATATAGCTTAGCATTAGAAAGCTTTGATAAGGCTATAGAATTAGCACCTAACGAGGCAAATGCTTACGCAGATAAAGCAATAGTTTTATCACATATGGGTAAGTATGATTTGGCTCTTGAAACATTCCAAATAAACAAGGCACTAGAGTTAAATCCTGAAGACACTATAAACCAAGACGTTAAACAAACTATATTAAAAAATCAAGAAACGAAAGAATTTTTACTAAAAAAGTTAGGTAAATAACTAACATAAGATATTTAATGCTGGCGGATAGGGTGGGATTCGAACCCACGGTACGGTTGCCCGTACGCCAGTTTTCAAGACTAGTGCCTTAAACCGCTCGGCCACCTATCCAAGAAGATTCATACCAAATAATCTTATATATTTCAAGGGAAATCTTGAAATATATAAATTTAAATTACAAATCCAAATTGCTCTTTCACTTCGTTAACCGTTTCAGAAGCTCTAATTCTTGCTTTTTCTGCTCCTTTGTGCAGTATTTTTAATAAATATTCTTTATCATTCATTAATTCTAAATATTTATCACGTATCGGTTGTAGATTTGTAATAATAATTTCTGCTAAATCTTCTTTAAATTTTGCAAAACCTTGGTTCTGATAATTATTGATTATTTTTTCTAAACTTTCTTCGGATAAACTTCTATAAATATCTAATAAATTACTAATTTCCGGTCTTGTTTCTTTATCATAGCTAACAAAGCTTAAATGATCAGTTTTGGCTTTTTTTATTTTTTGATGAATAAGGTCATTATCATCTTTCAAATTAATACGAGCGAAATCAGATATATCAGATTTACTCATTTTCTTTAATCCATCCCGTAAGCTCATGATTCTTGTACCTGAACCATTAATTAGCGGTTCAGGAACTTTTAGAATTTCTTTATCAAATTTTCTATTTATCACCCCTGCAATATCTCTTGTTAGTTCTAGATGCTGTTTTTGGTCTTCACCAACAGGTACTATATCGGCTTTATATATCAATATATCCGCTGCCATAAGAACCGGATAGGAAAATAATCCAAGGCAAGCCTTTTCTTGGTCACTACCGGCTTTATCTTTAAATTGGGTCATTCGCTTTAACCATCCAAGCGGTGTAACACAATTTAGTAGCCAAGCAAGCTCTGCATGCTCTTTCACCATACTTTGAGCAAAAATTGTAACTTTATTAGGGTCAAGACCTGATGCTAAATATATTGCTAGACTTTGCATAATAGATTTTTTAAGCTCACTTGGTCTATGTTCTATGGTTATAGCATGCAAATCTGCCAAGAAGAAAAAGCAATTATATTCTTCCTGCATTTTAACCCAGTTTTTAATTGCACCGAGATAATTACCGAGATGTAAAGAACCGGTCGCTTGCACACCGGAAAGAACAGTTTTTTTCATTATAATACCTTATTTATTTTACTCACTATAAATTTATGTTATAAATACCATTTTAATTAATAATTATTTAATAATTATGCTTTGGCGTTTAAGAATTTTATCATTTTACGGATTATTATCGTTATTTACATTTATTTTTTTTCTTATATGTTACATACCCGTAACATTTTTCAATGTCAACTATCAAATAAGATATAGAATCGCCATTATTTTTTCTTATGCTTTTGTGTGGCTTGCAAAAATTTGTTGCGGTCTTAAATATAAAGTAGAGGGGCTTGAGAAATTACCGAAAACAATCTCAATAGTCGTGTCTAATCACCAATCCTTTTGGGATCAAATGTTTATGCAACTGATTATTCCTAAACATTCTTGGGTATTAAAGCGTGAATTATTTAATATACCCTTGCTTGGTTGGGGGCTTCGGATGGTTAAACCTATTGCGGTTGACCGTGGTACTAATAGCTCGGTTGCTCAGATTTTAAGAGAAGGTCAGGAAAAAATAAAAGAAGGATTATGGTTGATAATATTTCCGGAATCAACCAAAGTCCCACCTGATAGAACAGTGAAATTTAAGCCGAGTGCCGTAAAGCTTGCTTCAATTACTAAAGTTCCAATTGTAATGATGGCTCATAATGCCGGTTTATTTTGGCCTAGAGGCTTTTGGTTTAAGCAGCCGGGGACTATAAAGGTAAAGATTATAGGTGTAATAGAAAAAGAAGAAATAGAGCAAACTGACGTACGTATAATTAATGACAAGGTTGAGCAAATTATTAACAGTGAAAAGCAAAAATTATTAAATTAATATTAGGTTTTAAAAATAATTAGTATTATCATAAAATTACAACCTAGTTCTTATGGAGGTATTTATGGGAAGTACAGCACCGTTAAAATTAATTGCAGTTATCGATAGTAAGCAAATGATGCTTTACGACGCGTTGGGGATTAAAATTACTACTAATAAACCTTTAAAATTATCTTTGGATTTAGAGGAGCATCACTACCATAGAGAAAAAAGACAAAGCCTTTACCAAAATAAATCTACACCGACTTCGTTATTTGAGCCGCATACTTCGCTAAAAGATATAGAACATAAAGAAGCAGCAAGGAGCGTTATTAAACATTTAGAAAAAATAACGGCTGCTGATCAAGCTAAATATAAGGAATTGATTATTGTAGCAGAACCGCAAATGCTTGGATGCGTTAGACAAGAGCTTAAAAACGGTCTAAAAAAGATGATTACTAAAGAAATCGCTAAGGATTTAGTGCAACATAGTGCAGATGCAGTTGAGAGAGCAGTATTTTCTTAGGTCATATAGTATTAACATCTTTTTCGTCATTGCGAGGAAAAACTGTAAGTTTTGACGAAGCAATCTCATGCCAAAGTCCTGAGATTGCCACACTCCTTTCAGTCGCTCGCAAGGTATTGTTGCGTGGACCGGTAAAACCCACTATGTCACCCCGTGGCTTGACCACGGGGTCCATAAAAACAATAAAAAACACTATTAATTTTAGTATTTTTAACTGGATCCCGTGGTCAAGCCACGGGATGACATAGGTGAAATTGATCCACGCAACAATGCCTACTCGCAATGACGATCATTTAGCGATGTCGTCTAAAAATTTTTCAAACTGTTTTAAATTATAGCTTTCAAATTTACCGTTTTCTGCTTGCTTAAATGATTCTAATGTTTTTCTTTATTAGGAATCTTAATATGTGGTTTGAAAGGCAAACCACCGCTATTTATACATTGATTTAGGAATATCCTCATAGCTTTCGACATAGTCATCCCCATTTGCTTAAATATTTCTTCTGCTTCTGTCTTTAGTATCTGCTGAAACACGTAATCTAATATCTACCGTATTCATAATATAGCTCCATTCAGTTATTATCCGCTATTTTAGTATATATGGCGGCATGCGTCAATACAATCAATTATTTAGTGATAGTGTTTTAAAATATAAGAATAGTTGCACTAATAAGAAAAAGTGGTAAAATATCATATAGAACAAATTAAATATTATGAATAATTATGCCGCAAATTTATTTTAACGGTCCGGAAGGGCGAATTGAAGGAAGATATGCAAAAGCTACCTCACCTAATGCTCCTATTGCATTAGTTCTTCATCCTCATCCTTTATATGAGGGTAATATGAATAATAAAGTAGTTTATAATGCCTATAAAATTTTAGCAGATAACGGTTATACCGTCTTACGTATTAATTTTAGAGGAGTAGGGGGATCGCAAGGTAAATTTGATAATGGAGTCGGTGAAGTTGTTGATGCTGGGGCAGCTCTCGACTGGTTACAGCAGAATAACCCAAATGCTCAGTCTAATCTGATATTAGGCTTTTCTTTCGGAGCATGGATAGCTATGCAGCTTGTAATGAGACGTCCGGAAATAAATCATTTTATTGCTATTTCGCCGCCGGTTAATACAATTCATAAATATGACTTCTCTTTCCTTTCACCTTGTCCCATCCCAGGGTTTATATTACAGGGAGATAATGATAGTATAGTATCGGCAGATGATGTAAAAGACCTAGCAAATAGATTATCTAAGCAAAAATCCCATATTAAAGTTGATTATAAAATTATCAATGGGGCTGACCATTTCTTTCGTTATAAAACTGAAGAATTTTCTAAAGCAATAAGTGATTATTTAATAACGATCCAATCTAATTATCATCACCATAATAACAATGTAAATGAAGAAATTAGTAAGAGCCAAAAGAAACTATTTTTATATTAGGTTTTATCTTATCCGTCATTGCGAGTAGGCGTTGCCCGCGTGGCTCAATTTCACCTCTGTCATCCCGTGGCTTGACCATGGGATCCAGTTGAAAATACTAAAATATTAGGTATTCTTTATTGTTTTTATGGACGCCGTGGTCAAGCGAACTAGGTGACACAGTGGGTTTTACCGTTCCACGCAGCAAGGCCGTAGCGAAGTGCTTTGTTGCATGGCTTGTTTTATGTCATTCCCGCGAAAGCAGGAATGACATGATACAACAACACCTATAATTCTAAATAAGCTTCTATTGCCAAAATTAATATTTCATCTTTTTTAGCATCTAACTCTTGAGTTAATTCTTCGTAAATTTGCCTATCTGATAGAGAAGTAAATTTTTTAAATAGCTGCACTAATTTTAAAGAAGGGATAATACGAAAAGCATCTTTTAATATTTTGGTCTTTTTATTAACATTAAGCTTATCATTTAAATTAAAGTAAAATTCTAGTAATTCATCGTTATAAAAATTTAAATCTATAGCTGTTTCCAAATAATCTATAGCATTAGCTGTATTATTACTTTCTACTTCTTGCTTTGCTGCTAATAAATAATACTCAGCAATTTCCGGCATAGACTCATGTTTATGAAATTTTGTGAGCTTATTTGTTATAAAAATAAATTTCGTCCATAGAGAAAGTCTAGCATAACAACGCATTAAAGTAATTAAATTGTCACTATCAAGTTCATTGAAATTATAAGCCTTTGTTGCGTAATTTTCTGCTTTCTCATACAAGGATTTATCATAATAAAGTTTTGCTAGGTTTTTGCTACCGTAAAAAACAAATTCTTTAGATGTAATAAGTTTTTGAAAATAGGAAATTTTTCTATCTACATCCTCTTCAGTTACGGCTAAGATTAAATTATGGAATTCTTGAGAATCTTTTAGATCTTCAGAAGATAAATTTTTGCGGGCAATAGAAGCAGATTTAGCTTTATTACTCATAATATATTCGGCAAAAGCTAAAATTAAAGTATATCTATCATGATTAACTTTTCGTTTATTAAAAATATTATGTATTTTAGACGGTAAATCGATAATTAATATTAGAAATCTAATTACAATAAAACAAGAAACTAATAATAATAACCCTAAAATAAGACTAAAGAACAAAGTAGTCTCAATATTATAATCGTATAAACTAATAAAAACTTTTGAATCAAAGCTCTCTATTAAAGTAAACCCGAAATAAAGCAGTAAAAAAGTAGCACATATTAATAATAACCTAAACATCTTTATTTATAAACTCCTGCATAAATTTTTCTGAATAAAGAAAATCGATTAGATAGTTTAATTTCTCTAAAATTAGAGCTTTATCTTGTTCTTTTATTATCATAGCAGAAGGTTTTTTCTCAATTTTGATAAATTTCTCCAACCATTTATGGTTGGTAGGAAAAATTACTTCCGTACTACTTGATTTCGAGAAAAGATAATTATTATTATATGCTTCTAGGCTAGTTAAAATATTCTTTATATCTAGAGGTAACCAGTTGAAATATAAGGTTTTTAGTTCTTTGCTATAATCCTTATCTTGCATGAAATTATATATTAATAGATTTACATTTAATAAGTAATTAATATAGTCAATTGATCCCCATCCGCCTACATCGTCACTCGTCGCTCTCCTATTAGTCATAGGCTTTGCTTCTTGCTCTTTATCTCTGGATGAGACTGAAATAGTTTCTAGTTTCTGTGCAGGCGGTGCTTCAGGGAACTTTAAAGAACTTACGTAATTTAAAAGCGACTTAGTAGATAATAGAGGGGCTGCTTCCTTTTCTTCTACAGTATTTTCTTTATTTTCTACTACTTGATCAGGAATTTGACTTAAATCTTTATTTTCACTTTTAAACAGTTTTAAAATATCGGCTCTATTATGATAAAAAGTAAAAGAAGATAAGACGAATATTACTATTGCTATAAAAAAGATATTTTTGCTTTTAAATAAACTATCAAATTTTTGCATTTTTGGATAATAACTTGATTATATCGTTAGGGTTTTGATCATCACAATAAACCACATTTTTTATAAAAGGTCTAACTATATTTGCGACTTTCAAACTTATAGCTACAACTAAACTATCTTGTAAATATTCTAGTAAATTATTTTGAAGTAATAATCTTAAAAAAGTTTTAGCACTATTCTGAGAATAAAGTAATATGAAATCAATAGACATCTTCCCAAACTCTACTTCTAGAGGTAATTTATACGTCGATCCGGTACTCGAATCCTCACGTACGCTTGTGTACGCTGCGGTTCTGCGTTCCGTGTTTCCTTTAAATTCCTCTCTATAAGCGACTTTAGAAAGATATCTAATATTATTTTCAAATTCTTTTATAACAGATAACGGCAACTCATTCAAATATTCTACATTATAAATGATATGTCTAGCTATTTTATTAGGCAAATCTTTAGTAATTTCATTTGAAGATAAATATATAGTCTGCTCATATAAATCAGGAGGAAAATGCTTAATCAAATCTTCCACGTTTTTAGCAGTATAAATTACTTTCTTGCCTAATAATCGTTTTGACTTACTACCTACTACCCAAATATCTTGTTTTAAGTTATGACCGGCTAAGATATTTGCTGCGTATTTACTAGTAATTATTATATTTGAGTAATTATCTAAAATATCAATATTAAAATCTAGAGTTTCATATTTAATTAAAGGACAATGAATATAACGTAAATCTAAATTATATTTACGTATTTCTTTTATAGTTTCATTATTTTCTTCAATATTTCTAGTTAATAAAACCGATTTCATACAATATTTGTACTCCAATATAAAAAGCAACTGCCCAAATAATAATAGCAGCTATTTTATTAATCATGGTTAAAATCGTACTACTTTTATTTAGCTTTCTGATATTATAACCTGCAACTGCTAAAGAAAAAAACCATATCCAAGATATAAATATACAAGTTAAGGTAAACATAATTTTTGCAATACCGTTATACTTTAAAGCACTAGTACCTATTACTATAATCGTATCCATAATAGCATGAGGATTTAATATTGACACCGATATAGCAAATAAAATTTGTTTTTTAGCTGAAAAAGCCCCGGAATTCATTGTAAGGTCAATAGGCGGCTGATTCCAAGTATTATATCCCATATAAATTAAGAAAATAAATCCAACAATAAATATAGATAATTTTAACCAAGAAATTTCAAGAATTAATAAAGATACCCCAAGAACTGCCATACATATAAGAATAGTATCACATATTGAGGCTGCAATGATGCTAGGTAAAGCCTTGCTAAATTTTGGCTGTTTTGCTCCTTGATTGAATATAAAAATATTCTGTACTCCGAGCGGCACTATTAAACCAAGAGCTAAAACAATACCATGTAAAAAAGCACTTAATATATCATTCATTGTAATTTAGTTTTTATTTTTAATAATATTAACAAAGAGGGGATAGTTATAATAGTAGTAAATAAAAAGAAATTTTGCCAACCGAAATTTACTACCATATAGCCTGAAATTATAGGAAAAATTGAGCGCGAAATCCCCATCATCGACGAAAGAAAAGAATATTGAGTAGCTCGAAATTTACCTTGGCATAGCAAAGAAATAAAAGCTATATAAGCAGTCATCGTCATACCACCGGTAATACTTTCTATTCCTATCGTGATAAATAATAATAAAGAATTTTTACCGTTTATTTCAAGAAAAATAAATAAAATATGTCCTAAAGCATGAATAATCCCAAATAAAAATATACTATTTAATATATTTTTATGTTTCATAATAAAGCCGCCGAGTAGTCCGCCGATTATAGCTCCTACAACACCCCAAAACTTCCCAACACTTGCTATCTCAAAAGCATCATACTCAAGATGAAGCAAAAACGGATTAATCATAACATTGATTAAGTTATCCGGTAATCTATATAATACTAGGAAAATTAATATAAGAATAATGAAGTATACGAGGCTGATGTCATTCCCGCGGAAGCGGGAATCCAGAAAGATCTTTAAGAAATTAGAATAATAACGTTTTATAAAAAATTCATTCTTATTTTGGTTGTTTTCTGGATTCCCGCTTCCGCGGGAATGACATATTTTTTCTTCAACGAGACCAAAGGAATTAGTATATCTAGAAGCTAAAATAAGTAAAATTAAATAAATAAATACTAAGCCGGCAAAGATTTTATATATTTCATTAAATGCAAAATAAATAGATAAATAAATAGCTCCGGAACCGGCTAAAAGCATACCGACCCGATAACCGAATATATATATTCCTGAAGTAAACCCAAGCGATTCTTTAGGTACTATTTCCGTTCTTAAAGCACTTAATATAGTATCTTGGGCTGCACTAAAAAAAGAAATAATTAAAGCCGTAAAGGTAAATAATACTAAATTAATACGAGGATCTAGAAAGCTGAAAATATATATAAGAAATATTAACGCAGTACTAGTTAAGCAAATCCAAGATAATCTATGACCGAATATTTTGTTTAAATATTTAATTTGCACTGCATCAAAAATCGGTGCTAACAAGAAATTAATAGAGTAGGGAAGCGTTATGAATGATAATATACCGATTGTTTGCAGTGCTATATCTTCTTTAGCAAGCCAATAATTTAAAGTATTACCGGTAATCATTAGATTAAAACCGCTAATAAGCCCAAACAACCAAATAATACATAAACGAGAGTTATTTAACATGAATTTATATATTTGTTAATTTTATAGCCCACATGACGGATTCCCGCCTACGCGGGAACGCATTAAAAATAATAAAAAAATTCTGTAAATCAGAATTTTTTACTGGATTGCTTCGTCAATTACTTACGTAATTTCCTGGCAATGACGGAAAAAACGATCCATGCAACAATGCCACGCGGGAATGACATCGAGTAGGTTTTTCGAGTCATGCAACAACCTCACCTGACAATTGTTGATAAGGATATAATTTAGAGAATTTTTTGCTCTCCATACTCGATAATAAAATGAATAGTTTAAATTATATATGATTTAAGTTAAGAAGAGAAAGAAAAAATAGTTATAATCTTTTTAGAAATCTTCACAGAGCCTAAATAAATGTCTCGTACGAGAAGATCAATTAAATTTTGATCTAGCACTTGAGCAATTAGAAGATAGCGAATCTCTAAACTCAAGAGATAAAGCAAGGTTAGAAAAAATTTGCTCTTTTCAAGTAGAAGACGGAATGGTACGTTTAGAGGTAGCAAAGGGTTATAATTGCTTACTACATCTTTATCTAGACAAAAATGCTACTTACGGTAGTTACGGTTTAGATACTTTATATACTAAAAAAACTGCGATTAATTTAGCTAAACTCATTATTTTAGGTCACGAAGAAAAAGTAAAAGAAATAAAAAATGATGATGATTTCCTAAAATATTATAGCGGTTATACAGCGGATGAGATTCCTTTTTTAAATAGTTTAATCTCTCTTAATATACCGGAACTTACTGCTAGATGTTTATATAGGCTTAGCTTAATTCACTTACTAGGCAGGTCATCTTTTAATGAAAAAACTATACAAACTGATTATAAACTTGCCATAGAAGAAATACAAAATGTAATTAGGTTAACCGGTATAAGGCAAAATAACATACTAGATATAGCATTAACTATTAATGATAAGTTTGCTATTCATGCCGGTGCAGTAATAGCCTCTAGTTTACTAAATAGCGATTTAGATAGTTTCTATAGATTTCATATTGTTATGGATTCTAATGACCCTATTAGTCAAGAATCAATGGAAAAATTAGCTTCCATGAAATATATCAGAGATTATTCTATAGATTTTTCTACTTTTCCTGAAAATATATTAAATCAAGCTTTAGCCGATAAGAAAATAAAATTTTCGGATAATTGGCCATAGATTATATCTTGATGCGGATATTGTAGTGTTGCATGATTTGAATTCTCTTAAACAAATAGATATGAGTAATTATATTGCGGCGGGTAGCATAGATACAGGTATTACATATTGTAATCATAAAGTAACAGAAGAATGTAAAAGAAATATGGCTCATTCTTATAAAAATAGCGGGATAGTATTTATATGCTTTTAGAAACTTTAAAAAATTCAAAATGTGATTTTTCTTTTCCTGATCAAGATTTATTAAATGTTGCATTTCAGCATTATATTTATCCCTTATCGATGAGATGGAACTTTTTTACATATTTTGAGAATCAAAGCCCTTATTTTTCTTACTTCATTGCGATATAGAGAAATAACACCTTGGAGTAGTATAAATTAATTATTTTAATTGACTTTAGCACTTAAGAGATTTAAAAGTTAACTTTAATATGTAAGGTTACAATAAAAATGTTACCGCCTAAAATTTTCTTTGAAAAAGTTAAAGAAATAATTTGGCCTATAGAAAGGAAAGAATTAAAGCTATTTATACCTATGGCTTTAATGATGTTATGTATCCTTTTTAATTTTGGGGCTTTAAGGTCTATCAAAGATAGTTTAGTAGTACCCTCTATGGGGGCCGAAATTATTAGTTTCTTAAAATTATGGTTAGTATTACCCTCGTGCGTAATTTTTACCGTACTTTATGTTAAGCTTAGTAATAAATTAAATTTTGAATATATTTTCTACATTATAGTCGGCAGTTTTTTACTATTTTTCTTATTATTTGCCTATATTATTTATCCCAATCAAGATATTTATCATCCTAACGATGAAATGATAAATAATTTAATTGCTTCATACCCTAATTTTAAATGGTTCATTAAAATAGGTAGTAAATGGAGTTATGCACTGATGTATATTTTCTCGGAACTATGGAGTGCAGTAGTCATAAACTTAATGTTTTGGCAGTTTGCCAATCACATTTTTGATACTTCTAAAGCTAAAAGATTCTATCCAGTTCTTGGAATGGTCGGTAATATAGGTCTTATAATAGCAGGTAGCGTACTTGTCTTTTTCTCAAGCGGGCAGGAGGTCATTGATTCAGAATTATTACCGGATTATTTTAATTCATCTGCCGGAAATGCTATAATGCTTCAGCCTATCATGTCAATTATTGTTGCTGCAGGAATAATTGCTATGCTTCTATTTAGAATAATAAATAGATTTATTTTAACGGATTCCATAAATGTTTTAGATACAAAAAAAGTTACGGCTAAAACGAAAACAAAACTTTCGGTAATTGAAAGTATCAAATTAGTAATTCACTCAAAATATATAGGTCGTATTGCTTTACTAATAATTTGTTATGGATTATTAATAAATATAGTCGAAGGACCTTGGAAAGCAAAAATAAAAGAATTACATCCAAACACTATAGACTATGTTAACTTTATGGGCAGGTTTAATATTTGGATGGGGATATCATGCGTTACTTTCATGGTAATAGGCAGCAATATCCTTAGACGACTCGGTTGGCTCATTTCTGCATTATTAACTCCTATTATGTTGTCTATTACCGGCTTGATGTTTTTTATCTTTATAATTTTTATTGAAGAAATAGGAGCATGTTTCGGTGATTTTAATCTTCTATATGCAGCGATTATTGTTGGAGCTATTCAGAACATACTTAGTAAATCGTCCAAATACTCATTATTCGATTCAACAAAAGAAATGGCGTATATTCCTTTATCTTTAGAGCTTAGAACTAAGGGAAAAGCTGCCGTAGAGGTAATAGGTACTAAATTCGGTAAATCGCTTGGAGCATTTATTCAGTCTTTGATATTTATTATTATTCCGACTGCTACCTTTGATTCTATTATAATATATTTATTAGTAATTTTTATAGTTATGATGAGTTTATGGATTTGGAACGTTATAAAATTGAATAAGGAATATATAGAGCTGTGTAAGTAGAAAATATGGTTTCTATATCATTCCCGCCTACGCGGGAATGACATAGACATACAAAAATACTAAAATAATGAAAAAAATTCTTAAAATAATATTATTTATAACTATCTTTATTATACTCGCATATAGTGGGCTATGGTTTACTATTATGTTCTCTTTATCACACTCTATAAATCAAAAATATGCCGGTACCAACCTTAATATAGAAGAGACTGATAATAATCCTAATCAGCAATATCTTATTAAATTTTCTAAAGTTCAGCCATATGGTTTTCCTTTTAAATTAGGTATTTCGGTAATTAATTGGCAAGAAGAGAGTATTAATAGAGTAATTGAATTTACCACACCGATAAATATCGGTTATGATTTACTTAAGCAGAAATTATTTATAAATTTTTCCGGAGAAGCATTCGGAAAATTTAAGCCGGTTGAAAGAGGGTTTGGAGTAAGATTTTATAATGAGAACTGTATATTATCAACAAAAATACCGTTAAATTTTAAATTATTTGAAATAGTACGATCAAAAAAAGATTTATTTGAAGTTATAAATTTAATAGAAAATATTAAATTTACTTCCGGTAAAACAGAAATTTTTGACTTAGTAGATAATCAAAAATTATATGAAGAAGATCATACTATACTTACTATGTTATTTGACAAAAGTAAGTATTATACAAGTAAACAGGATTTCCTTGATAATATACCGCAAAAATTAGAAATTTATTATGAAACCGAAATAGTAAAAAGTAACCTTGAAGATAGAATAATACCTGCCGGCTTATTATTATATAGACCCGCTTGGAATAATAATTTCAAATTTTCCGGTAATTTCTTGATTAGTACTAGTAGTTTGCATTTTAAAGATATTGCTAAAGATTTAACAATTGAAGTTACTAATGCAAAAATAAATAACTTTGAAAATAATATTAATTTATTATATAAAGGTAAGTTAAACGATTTCGGCAATAATAATATTGATCTTTTGATAGATTCGCAATTTAAGCTAAAACCGGGTTTTATAATAGGTTCATTAGAATTTATAAAGAAATATTACGATAGGCAAACCTATCTGTTTAAACTTTCCGATAATAATCTATATAAAGATTTTAATAATGAACTAAGCTATATTTTAAATAATAATAAACAATATAATTTTAGTATTTTTGAAGATAGGCAATATAATTTTAATTTAAATATTAATTTAGTTACTGAATTAAATAAATTAACTAGAGCACAGATAAATGCTTTAAGTCTATATTCAAACGCATCGGGATTTAATATAACAAATGAAACTATAGTAAATGCTCTTAAAGATTCTTACAGTAAAGGTACGATAGTAATTAATGATTACTCCAAAATAATAGATGTTTTAAGTCTATATGTATATGGGGTAGGTGATTTTAAAAACTTATCTAACGAGAGCAAAGAAGTATACGGAGATGCTCTAAAATCATTTTTAAAAACCATTTCCGATCACCCGAACTCATCTAATTTAATTGACGCTAGCATTGAGTATGAGTTTAATTTATCCGATTTAAACAAAGCTAAAATAGGTAATATAGATGATGTAAATAAAATTATACCTTTATATTATTTATCTTTATATCAAGCAGCAGTAAAAAAAGTGAAACCCGGTGAAAATGTAAAAGAAAAAATTATGGAGTTAATTCCTAATGTTAATCAAAAAATATTAGAGGAATGTGTGTTGACTGACATTGTCACCCCGTGACTTGATCACGGGGTCTAGTTAAAAATATTGATGTGGATACCGGTCAAGCCGCGGTATGACAACGAGTACTGGAATCTAGCAATTAAAAAATACCATGAATATTATAGTAAAAATACAGCAAGATTTAAAAGATGAAGTAACTAAGTTAAACGATTTAATCATTAGCTGTTTAAAAAGTGATGAAGAATTAATAGAAACAGTAGGTAAATATTTACTAGAGGCGGGTGGTAAAAGAATTCGTCCGCTTTTAACTATAATAACCGCTAAAATGTTTGATTATAAAGGCGATAATCATATAAAGCTTGCAAGTGCCGTTGAATTCATTCATACCGCCACATTGCTTCATGATGATGTAGTAGATGACAGCACTTTAAGAAGATTCAAACCTACGGCTAACGTTATTTGGGGAAGTAAAACAAGTATTTTAGTGGGTGATTTCCTCTTTAGTCAGTCTTTTAAGTTAATGGTAGCTTCCGGCTCTATTAAAGCTATGAATGTTCTAGCTAAAGCTTCAGCAATTATTTCCGAAGGGGAGGTAGTACAGCTAGTTAAGCTAAATGAACGACGCATTATAACTATCGAAGAATATCAGCAAATAGTTAAATCTAAAACCGCCGAACTATTTGGAGCTTCTTGTGAAGTTGGAGCTATTATAGCAGAGCAGGTAGACCATATTTCTAAAGATATGCGGGACTTTGGAAAATTACTCGGAACGATATTTCAGGTTATAGATGATCTACTTGATTATTTGGGTAATGATAAACAGGTAGGCAAAAATATCGGCGATGATTTCTTAGAAGGAAAAGTTACGTTACCGCTGATTTTTTTATATAATAAGCTAGAGCAAGATAAGCAGCTTTGGCTTGAAAATATAATTAAATGCGATAAGCGTACTAATGATGAGTTTATTAAAGTACGTGATTTGATGATTGAACATGAAATTCATAATGAAACAGTTAGTTATTTGAGTAACTTAGAAAATGAAGCAAATAAGTTATTAAATAAAATTCCGGTTCAGAATAGTTATAAAGATTATTTATTTTCGATTATTAGATTTATTTTGGACCGTTCTTATTAATCGTTGCATGTTCTTGATGAATGACAACATTTGCATTCGTAGCTCAGCTGGATAGAGCATTGCCCTCCGAAGGCAAAGGTCGTTGGTTCAAATCCAATCGAATGCACCATATTATCATTCATTTTCCATAATATAGATTATAGAACTTGTAAAGTGTCACATTTTCGGATACTTTTGTTTTATCCGTAAACAATTTTTTAAATGCTACGTCATTTGTAATGATGGCTGGGACGGGAGGATTCGAACCTCCGAATGACGATACCAAAAACCGTTGCCTTACCACTTGGCGACGTCCCAATAATGTATAGACTTTATACCAATAAATAGCGGAAACGTCAATTACAATAATGATTGTAAAAATAAATTTATTTCATTGTTAAACCAATTCCTCGCTTGCGTGGATAATAAATCATAAATTTTAGCTCTAATTTTGTTATAATATTCCTTAATATAATTTATTTCATCAATATTAAGTAGTTTCGTATCAATCAATTTACTAGCATAAGGTACTAGGCTTAAGGTTTCAAATTCAAGCCATCCGCTATTTTCTTTTACATACATTAAATTTTCTATTCTAATTCCGTATTTTCCAGAAATATAAAAACCGGGTTCATTGGATAAGATCATACCTGCTTTCAGTACGGTTTTATTACGAAGATTGATACTTTGCGGTCCTTCATGAACGCTTAAGAAGCTCCCTACTCCATGTCCTGTACCGTGTGGATAATCTAGCATTTCTTGCCATAAATATTGCCGAGCTAGTATATCAAGATTAGCTCCTGCTATGATATTTTTTGGGAATTTGGCATTAGCTAAAGCAATATGTCCTTTAAGTACTTGCGTATAACGCTTTTTCTGCTCATCAGTCGGCGTACCTATCACGATTGTCCTTGTTATATCGGTAGTAGCACCTTGGTACTGACCACCGGAATCAATCAGTAATATCCCCTGCTCTACAAAGTTCTTCCCAAACTCTACTTCCAGAGGTAATTTGTATGTCAATCCGGTACTCGTATCCTCACGTACTTTTTTGTACGCTGCGGTACGAGGTGAGGTGTTTCCTTCAAATTCCTCTCTATAAGCGAATTTGGAAAGAACTCTAATTTTTTTAGCAGTTGTTTGATCAGCTCTATAATGAATAATAGCACTATTTTCCTGAAATCCGCAAATAGCAGGAAAACTATCAGAAACATAGCCCTCTTGTTTGGCTCGTTGCTCCGTAAGCTTTAAACCGAGGGAATACTCAGTCAATTCGTCATTCTCATTATCCCCGATGTCATTCCCGCTTTCCTTTATGTCATTCCCGCGAAAGCGGGAATCCATATTATGTTTTTCTGGATCTCCGTTTTCACGGGGATGACATTGAGAAAAATCAGCAAAAAACTCACATAAAGCTACTGCATCTTTAATATGAAAATCGATTGCATGCTTAATTTCTACATCGTTCTTACAAGCTTTAAGCGTTAAGCATGGATCGGTAATTTTTTGTACTTTTTTATCAGCTATTAAGTCCATTATATGCACAGAGGCTATAGTATCATCAATCAAAATATTGTCATGACTCTTTAAAATATTTTCAAATTCTTCTTCCGGTAAAATTGTTATTTCAGGACGTGCATTAATAATTTCGGCATCAATTCTTGTAGGATCGATAAATAGATATAATTTTGTAGACGTAATGATTACTTTTGCAAACATTAAAGGTGTATAAGCAACGTCACTAGCCCGCAAATTTAGTAACCAACATATGGAAGAGCTATCGAGAATGATTAGGGCATATTGCTCGATGTCATCCCGCGGCTTGACTGCGGGATCCAAAAAACAATTATTATTAGCAACTTTATTTTTACTGGATCCCGTGGTCAAGCCGCGGGATGACAATGCAACTTCACGACATTTATTTATTTTATCATTATGACTAACACCCGCAAATTTAATATCATGTAAATAAACTTTAGAGTTTGGCTCTGATGGCTGATTATGCCAAATTTTATCAACTAAATTTCCGTTAATCTTCTGAAAATTGAACTTTAAATTTGATATGGCGGGATAAGTAAATAATTCAGGATCGTAACCTATTTTTATATCTTTACCAAATTTAGATATCTCTTTTAAGTCAAAAATTTGAAATATTGTAGGATCAAGCTCTCTTGCTGCTTGCTCTAAATAACGCCCGTCAGTAAAGAATAATGCTATATCTTTATATATAATAGCTATACCGTTTGAACCGGTAAAACCTGTTATATATTCAAGCCTTTTGGCATACTCAGGTACATATTCACTCATATATTTATCGTTAGACGGAATTATATAACCGTCTATATTATATTCTGTGAATAAGCTTCTAAGTAGATTAACTCGTTCTTTTATCATATGGCTCAATTCCACCGCTATCAAAAATTAAAATGGTATACTCGGTGAATTTCAAAAAGAGCAAGGAGTCTGCAAGGCGAGGAACGGAGCGTATACTTAATACGTGAGTACCGCAGAAATTGCTAGACGACGACGCCAATTTTTGAAATTCACCGAGTATACCATCCATAATATAAAGGAATACCGAGAATAGTAAAAGAGCTAGCTATAATTAGAGTTTTAACAGGTGTTTCATAGATAACCCATACACAAAAGATAATCGATATTATGGCTATAAGTAAATAATAATAAGAAAAATTTTCTTTTGAGCTAAAAATTACCTTTAAGAAAGCTAAGCTACAAATTAAATAGACGAATAAGAATGTTATCGCTGAGAAATCTATTATTTGCGTAATCTGTGCAGCAAAATTATCATTTGCCGTAAAGATTAATAACGGCACAATTCCAAGGCAGCTTACAATAATTCCGTTAGTTGGAGCGTTATTGCTATTTTCCTTAGCAAAGAATTTCGGTAATAATCCGTCTTCTGCAAGCCCTAGAGCAATCTGTCCGCTAGTTAGTACCCAAGCATTGAGTGTACCTATACATATAATCGAGGCTATAACCGTAATTACACTTGACCATTTACCCCCAAATAATAATGTAGCGGCATCAGCATAAGGAGCTTTAGAGCTAATAAGTTCAGAAGCAGGGATTAATCCCATTATACCTATGCTATTGATAATATATAACACCGCCACGCAGAAAGTTCCAACTATTATGGCTTTTGGAATGGTTTTTGCCGGATCTTTTACCGCTCCTGCCGTGGTAGTTGCACACTCAACACCGATAAATCCCCAAAAAGTAAGAAGTGCAACTCTTCCCATAATGGTTGGAATGCTTAAACTCTCTACTTCTTCAGCTATAGTTATATTATCTATATTAAAATGAGATAATGCACATAAGCCTACTACAAGCAACGGAACGAATTTTAAGAGAGTCAAATAAAACTCTGCTTTTCCTGCTACTTCAGGTCCTTTTAAATTTAAAACCGTAATAGCACCTAATAATATTATCTGTAATATTAAATCCAAAATCGCTTGTGATTGAAAAAAAGGCGTTAGATAACCTATTGCCGAAATGACAACTATACTTGTACTAACAAAGGATATAACCCAGTAAGTGAAGCCGGTGAAGAAAGCTATTTTATCCCCGAAACTCTCTCGTACATAAACGTGCGGACCGCCTGTTTTAGGAAATTTTGCACATAAGGATGAGAATACAAGGGCTATACTCATAGCACCGAATAATGAAAGTACCCAGCCCCAAATGCTATATATACCGAACGGTGCTAAACTTAGCGGTAATATAAAAACGCTAGTACCGATTTGACTGCCGGTTACTAAGGCAAAAACCGCCCAGAAACCTAATTTTTGCGACATAATTTTGTTATTGATTTAATTATAGAAACGGCTTTTAATATAGCTATAAAAACGATTTTATGCAACTTATTAAAAAACACAATTTCCTTTTTAATTATTTTTATATTATGAAAGTACAAAAAATAATAAAATATATAATATTTTTGGGCGGTATTATTTTAGCTATTTATCTTAATATTGAACCTCTTTATACACCTACTGCTTTAGTTATTTCTCCTACCCTTACTTACTTTCCTAAATATATTGCTCATAAATCCTTAACTTCTGAAAGCAGTACAAAATGCTTTAATGAGCTACGTAGACGGAATAGAAGTAGATGTGAGATTATCAAAAGATGGAGTTCCTTTTTTATATCAGGCTAAAACCTTAGAAGAAGCTACAAACGGATATGGTAAACCGGAAGATCATAAATGGGAGCAACTTAAACAGTTATCATATAAAAGCAACAATCAAAAATTATTAGCATTAACTGACCTTTTTAATTTGGTCGGATCACAAAAATTCATTTTTTTAGATATAAAAAGTGATAAAATATTTGATCATGAGTTTTGTTCTAAAATTACTGAATTAATAAATAAATACCACCTGGAAGAAAGAGTTATTGTAGAATCATTTAACCCTTTCTTTTTAGCATTAATGCGTCTCAATTCCCGAAATAACGCAATTAGATCAAATTCCTTGGATATTAAAACAACCTTTTTTTCAAAAACAAATCAGAAGAATAATAAGACCTGATATGCTAGGGATTAGATTTAATACTCCCCTAAATAGATCATGGTTATCCAATTATGATATGGACTGTAGATGATAAACAAATTGCCGAAGATTTTTTTAACTTAGGAGTTAAATCCATTCAAACTAATAAACCGTTAGACCTAATTAAAACGCAAGAATCTAGACCTTTTATTATTTACGATGCGGGTGGTACCATTAGCAAACCAAGTTTAATAATTCATGCTAAAAACATATATGATATTATAGAAGCAATTAAAAAAGCAAAATTAAACAATAAAAAAATTACTATTGCCGGACGTAAGCACTCTATGGGTGGGCAATCTATTTTAAATGATTCGATTCATTTAGATATGATGGAAATTAATAAAGTAGTTTATAACCCTGTAACACAAACAATTACTATAGGTGCCGGTGCTACCTGGAAGAAAGTTCAAAATGTACTTGATCAGTATAACCGTTCTATAAAAGTAATGCAGTCAGATAATATTTTTACCCTCGGCGGTACACTTAGTGTTAATGCTCATGGGTGGCAGGTTAACGCTCCGCCTATCTCTTCAACAGTATTATCTTTAAAAGTAATAACTGCTGATGGGGTAATAAGAGATATAAATAAACATACTGAACCGGAACTTTTTCGAGCTGTTTTAGGAGGTTATGGTTTATTTGGTGTTATAGTTGAAGCAGAGCTCATAACAGTAGAAAATCCACAAGTTATTTTTCATGCAAAATTTATGAATTATAAGGATTTCGTAAATAACTTTAAAATTTATATAACTGAAAATTCTAATGCTGAACTTGCTTATGGGCGTTTATCAGTGGGGAAAAATCACCTATTTGAAGAGGCAGGTTTGTTTTGGTATGAAAGAACTAACAAAGAGAACCTTACAAAAATACAAATTTTGATTTAGGTAAAAAGATAAGATGGAATACAGAGAAATTATATGCACAAAAAATGAGTATTAAATCTCCTATTTCTAGAAATAGTGCTATGAACACCGATATACATATTTTATGGCCTCTTTATGGAACTGATAAAGATATTTTACAAGAATATTTTATACCTAAGGAACAATTGAGCAAATTTATAGAAATCTTTAAAAAATATGTGCTGAATTTTAATATGAATATCTTAAATGTTACTATTAGAGAAGTAACACAAGATAATATTTCTCTACTTTCTTATGCAAATACTGATGTTTTTGGTGTAGTATGCCTTTTCTCACAAAATCTTACATCACAAGATGAAGAAAAGATGGAAAATTTCACAAAAGCAATTATTGATGAAGTAATAAGATTAAATGGTACGTTTTATTTGCCGTATAGATTACATTATAATATAAACCAATTACAAAAAAGTTATACAAGTCTTTTATATTGGTTACAAATTAGTTAATAAATTAACGTCATTATATTATAACCAATTGGGATTAACATTATTACACGTTAAAAGATTTGCCGCAGCCGCAATTAGCTTTTTCGTTAGGATTGGTGAAAGTGAATTGGGATTTGAATTTAGTCTCTACATAGTCCATTTCAGAACCTAGAATATACATTAATGCTTTTGGGTCGATTAGTATCCGTACGCCCTTTTCTTCTACTACTTCATCGAATTGATTTTTACTGTCGGCATATTCAACGTAATAAGTCTGACCGGCACAACCGCCGGCTTTAACCCCTACCCTAATGCCAAAAGTAGGCTTAGCTCGTTTTTCTATTAGCAATTTTACTTGCTTTGCAGCAGAGTCGGTTAATGAAATAACATTTTTCATGTTTTAAGAGTCTTTTTTGCTTTCTTTTTTCTGTTTGTAATCGGCAATAGCTGCTTTTATTGCATCTTCAGCAAGTAGTGAGCAATGTAATTTTACCGGCGGGAGCGATAATTCTTTTGCTATTTCAGTATTTTTAATCTCTTCGGCATCGTTTATTGATCTGCCTTTAACCCATTCCGTTACTAAAGAACTTGAAGCAATAGCTGAACCGCAGCCGAATGTTTTAAATTTAGCATCTGTAATAATCCCGTCATCATCAACTTCGATTTGTAACTTCATCACGTCACCGCAAGCAGGAGCTCCAACTAGTCCCGTCCCGACATTTTCACTTTTTTTATTAAGCGACCCGACATTACGAGGATTTTCATAATGATCTATCACTTTTTTGTTATAAGCCATTGTTATTCTCTAAAATTTATTTTCAATTTTGTCATTCCCCATAGTGTTATGTCATTCCCGCGAAAGCGGGAATCCAAAAAAAAAGTATAAACACAGTAAGTTTTCAAAATTAAAAGCTCAATTTATCTCGCTTTATACTGGATTCCCGCTTTCGCGGGAATGACATACGGTTCATGGGACCACGGGATGACATTAATATTCTCAATGTACAGTCCATTTAATCTTCTTTAAATCAATCCCCTCTTGCATCATTTCCCAAAGAGGACTTAATTCCCTTAATTTATCGATTTTTAAACATATTAAATCTACTGCGTAATCAACTTCCTGCTTGGTAGTAAATCTACCTATGCCGAACCTAATCGAAGTATGGGCAAGCTCTTCACCTATTCCCATGGAACGTAAAACATATGACGGCTCTAAAGAGGCAGAAGTACAAGCAGAACCGGAAGAAACCGCTAAATCTTTAATGGCAAGGATAATTGATTCTCCCTCTACTCCGGCAAAGCTTAGATTTAGATTGCCTTTATATCTTTGATCTTTATCACCGTTTAAATAAACTTCCGAAATTCGACTATGTATATTATTTAAAAATCTGTCGAATAAGTAATTTACATGCTTAGTATCTTTTTCCATCTCACTATACGCTATTTCAGCAGCCATGCCAAGCCCTACGATTAAAGGAGTTGGTAGCGTACCCGAACGCATACCTCTCTCCTGTCCGCCACCGTTTATGAGTGGCGTAACACGCACACGAGGTTTTTTCCTTACATATAAGGCCCCTATTCCTTTCGGACCGTAAATTTTATGCCCTGAGATACTGGCAAGATCAATATTAAACTCGTTAACATCAATTGGAATTTTACCAAAACCTTGAGCAATATCGGAATGAAAGAAAACATCTCTTTCACGGCAAATTTTTCCTATTTCCTTTAAAGGCTGAACAACACCTATTTCATTATTAACCGCCATAACTGAAACTAACATAGTCTGATCAGTAATGGCATTTTTTAGAGTTTCTAAATCGATTATTCCATTTGATTTAATCGGTAAGTATGTGATTTTTATACCTTCTTGCTCTAAGTGCCTGCAAGCGTCAAGTACGCATTTATGTTCACTGACTATAGTAATAATGTGATTCTTTTTATTGCCGTAAAATTTTGCTATTCCCTTTATTGCAAGGTTATTGGATTCGGTTGCACCGGAGGTAAAAATAATTTCTTTAGTATCTGCCCCTATTAACTTTGCTACTCTACTCCTTGCCTCTTCAACGGCGTTTTCTGCTTCCCAGCCGAAAGAATGGCTACGTGAATGAGGATTCCCGAACTTGGTAGTAAAATATGGCAACATTGCCTCCATTACTCTTGGATCTAGTGGCGTTGTTGCCTGATAATCCATATATATAGGCAAGGTTAAATTGTTTAATTGTTGGTTCATATGGTTAAATTAATTCATGTTTTTGGTATAGCTTAAACGGTTATCGATGTCATTCCCGCGGAGGCGGGACTCCAATAAAACCTATAAAAAGCTTGTTTTTTTATAGCTTTATTTTATCAATAATGTTTAAGCAATATTAAGGCTATTTTTCTGGAGTCCCGCCTCCGCGGGAATGACATCGTAAATTTCCTCAAAAGCTTTTATAAAAGCCTCTATATCACTTACCGTATTAGTATGGCTTAAAGATACCCTAATCGAAGATTTGGCCTCTTTTTCACTCATACCCATATTGGTTAATACATGCGATTTAGATATTTTTCCTGATGAGCAAGCAGAGCCGGAACTTATGCAAATATTACGTAAATCAAACCCGATTAATTTCACTTGTGCATCCGTATTCGGTATAGTAATTAAGGTAGTATTAGGCAACCTTGCTACATTATCGCTAATAATATTTACGTTAGAATACTTCTTTAGTTTTTTCTCTAATATTTCCTGTAAATTTTTGATTTTTATATAATTCTCTATTATATTTTTTCTCATTAATTCAGCCGCTAAACCAAAACCTGCAATTGCTATAACATTCTCCGTACCTGAACGCACATTTTTTTCTTGCCCACCACCTATAATTATCGGAGTAAGCTGAAAGCGAGAAGTAGAAATTAAAGCAGCTCCTCCCTGCCCACCTCCTATTTTATGTCCTGAGATTGTAGCAAAATCTAATCCTAAATCTTTGATATATGTTGGTATTTTACTAAAAGCTTGCACTAAATCACTATGAAATTTTGCATTATATTTTTTAGCTATTTTACTTATTTCAAATATATTTTGCAGTACCCCACTTTCATTATTAGCCATCATTATAGATACTAATTTTTTTGTAGCACTACTTTGTGACAATAATTCTTCTAGATGCTCTAGATCAAGCAAACCTTGATTATCAACTTTTATAACTTTAATATTTGGAGCATGCTTTATATGGTTATAGATCGATAAATGTTCAATAGCCGATATGAAAATATCACCGTCATAAAAATTTTTCATTATTAAATTATTACTCTCCGTTCCGGATGAAGTAAAAGTAATATTATATTCCCTAGAGGACGCCTCAAGAGCTGCAGCTAATTGAAAACGTGCTTCTTCTATAACATTCCTAGCAAATACACCTGATCTATGTATTGATGAAGGGTTAAGCTCCTTGTCCATCAAACTTATTATGAATTCCTTAACTCTAGGATTGATAGAAGTAGTAGCACTGTGGTCTAAATATATCATATATTTAAATAATACTTAGCTCTAAAGCATCTTTAATTGAGATATTTTCAAAATAATCTCTAATATGCTTACCAAGACCTTTCCATAATTTATGCGAATTACATTTTATTGTATCAGGTACACAAGTTTTAACCGATTTCTTATAGCAGGTAGTCATTATAAAATTTTCGTTAACAGCATCCATAATATCGGAAATTTTTATTTCTTCTAGGTTACCTATTAAAACATATCCACCTTTCGAGCCTCTAATAGCCTTAACTAGATCAGCTTTTTTAAGTTTAGAAAATATCTGCTCTAAATAGTTAAGCGATATATTTTGTTTTACGGAAATTTCATTCAAAGTGACCGGTTCAGCACTTGATTTTGCAGCCATTTCAAGTATTGCCATTACGGCATATCTTCCTTTCGTCGTCAGCATCATATAACCAACCTATTAAAACTTAAAATTGTTTTATATCTACAATACCTAAGTAATTTAGTCAAGTATATAATTATATTATTTAATAAAAAATTAGCTTGTTAATATAAACTAAAAGTTTTTTTATTATAATAAAATATAAACTATTATAATTATGACTAAAAACATCTATATTTTAGAAAAATTAAAGGTTTTATTATATTTAATTTTTTGTTTTGAATTAACTTCATGTATAATAACTCCTGAATCTCCTCGCTATCATCCAACAGTAATAAGTTTCACGCCGGCAAGCGTAGTTATAAATTACTCTTTAAATGATTTACAAGAAGCTACAAACCTTGCTCAACAATTTTGTAGCACGATAAATAAAGATGCACAATATACAGGAACACAGTATATAAAAATTGCTGAAGCTGGATTTTTTTCAAATGAAATTCAAGCTCGTCATGCTTTCTTTAATTGTGTAGAGTCAAGTAGAAGTGGAAAAGATGGTCAGAATATCATAAATAACTTTAAATGAATTCTTCAATACTTATATATAACTCGACAGGCTCTTGTTAATTTGCCAAATAGCAACAAATACTAAACAAATTGTAAACATTTGTAGTAGCTGTAATAATATGCTTAATTCCGGTATTAATATAATAATAACCGGTTGTAATATTATCGGGAATCCGCTTGAAAACATTACTAACCTTATAGAAGTTTGTATTGAAGTTTTAGTAGTAAGTAAATTAGCTAAGCTATATACTAACAAAACTATAATACTTCTCTCTAATAAGAATGTTACAAACCAAAATAATATAATAGCCGGCATACCGAAATAAATAAATAAATTTGGTGCATATAATAAATTATCAGCAAAATATTTTTTTATTATTTCAGGAGTTAAAATTACTTCATTTTGTTTGAATATCTCAGAATAGTTAACAGTACTTGGGAAATTTTTCTTAGTATTGGCTACAATTAAATTTATCTTCAGCTTATTCTCTTCAAGTACAAACGGTATTTTGCTTTTTTCTTTGTTAGAAACTTGATTTTTTGTATCAATGACAACTATTTTATTGTTATTCTTGCTATATAAATATATAGGCTCTACTTCTTCAACTGAAATTTTTGAATTATTATATTTAATTTCCGGTAATTGATTGATAATATATTCAATATTGTCTGTAACTTTTGATGATTGTATTCCGTTAAAATAATCTTTTAAAGTTATTATGTAATTTAATATAAAAATACAATAAATTATTGATGGGATAAAAGATAAGGTAAATAAATATCTTATTCCGTACCCTTGATAGTTTTTATATACGTCTTTATAAAACTCTATAGAGCTAATTGATAAACGTAATTGACGGAGTAATGCATTTAATCCTCCTAATATAAATGATAATAAATACATGTATAAGTAATTTATTTAAGTTTCTCACCCTCTTCCTTCTTTAATCCGGTTGAGGTTAGCTATTAAGTCAGTTCTTGCACAGGCTTTGATTAAATTTTTGGCTATATTAATTGTGATTTAAGTATTTTCTCTATTTCTATTATATCATTTTGACCAAGTTGGGTCAAAGTGCAGAATAAAATTAACTCTATTTTGTATGCCATTATAAAACACTAAAGGATATATGAAAGGAAATTTTTTGTTTTTTATTACTTTTATATGATATTCATAAATATTTAACATATACCTAAATAACCGAAAAGCCATATAATAGTGTGTGACACGAGGTTATATCAAAGAGTTATTTCCGCTAGGCAGGAAACCATCCATGTCACTAGATGAACCTAAGGGTACGAAAAAGAGCTACCCTGACAATGTGATGAAATACCTTTAAGCATAGGGAAAATCTCGTGAGAGTAATTTCCATGATAAAGATATCTGATCCTTATGCACGATTCTTAGGAGAGTTACAATTGCTGCTTATGACTTTGCATTTATTGGGTATCAGAAGAGATTAACATTAAACAATATTACTATTTTCACCCTTTTCATCCTGCACGTAAAAATCATTTTTTTTATTCAATATATCATCACGGTTTGTATATAAAGACTCGATAAATAAAATAGAGTCCTTTAAAGCTAGTTGCACGTCTAAATTATCCATGTCATGTCTTTTTAAAGCTTTAGGAAACACGAATTCTTTAACCATATTACCGAATTTCTGTGTTTTAGTTTGAGATTTCGGAGAATTTGATATAGGTGCTTTTGAGATATTTATTATTTCGTTTTTACGTTCTTGCGTTTTATTAATAGCTATTTTCTTTAAACTATCGTCTAAATCTTCCATTCCGATTGCATTGCGAATAATATCGTTCATACTAATTACTTCATTTCCACGTTTTCTCTCACGTCTTGCTTCTACTATACTGCAAGCCAAATCTGTTAATATATCTATTAAAAGATTTTGTGTTATTAAACCTATACTTTTTGCTAATATTTTTATTATAGCCTCTTTCTCATTAATATTATTTTTAAATATTTTAGTTTCTGCAATAAGACAAGCTTTTATGATACCATCTATATTCCAATAAAACGCATTCCAGTAATCGTATAATAATGGGCTTTCTTGTGCTAAACTTTCAACTTCCCTAAAAATTTCTGCTTTTTGTATTGTTCTACTGTATTTTAGTATTTTATTGTGGCTATATATCTTAATTTCATGGGCATCTAATCTTTTGTTTACCCCGGCATCTAGTAATTTAAAATTACTGGTTTCCAACCTTATTTTCGCATCTTGAATTATTTCGGTTGCAAACTTTAGTTTGTTATGGCATTTAAATATCTGTTTTTCTTCTTCAGCCTTAAGCTTTTCATTCTTAATAAAACAATCAAATTGTTCTTTGGATTCTAATTCGTTAAATAGTTGCCCTCTTAGTTCTTTGTTAATTTCTGCTGGATAAATAGGGGCTATTTTCTTTAAATTATCCTCACCAAATTTATATATTAGATGATCACCGAAAATACTTCTCTTTTCTAACAACATTACGAACTTATCTTTATTATCACCTGCATAAGATAAAAGATATTTTTCAGTGGAAAGTTTGGTATTTTCATTTGTAATACTACTTACATTGTTAATATCGCTTGCCGCTATCTTAAGCCCTACTCCTTTGTTTGAGAATAAAGGTGTATGAGTTTTATATTGCTCTGCTAACGGATCATCTGTTTCCACAAGTAATTTAGTTGCAAACTCTTCTAAACTTACTATTTTGCTTGTTGAATTATCGGTTGTAAATATTTCATAACTTCTATCTTCAAATATTATCTTACCTTCTATTTCTGATTCTTTACTAACCGATACCGTAAAAGTAAAACTATATTTCTTTATACAATTTAAAATAAACTTACTCTCGTACTCATTTATCACACCGCTTTTTAATATGCTTTTACATATTTCTTTTAAAAATATTTGCGTTTCGCTTATATTTGGTAATTCCTTAAAACTCGCAGTAAACCATTCTATTACTTCAGGGTTTTTACTTTTCTCATATTCTTGAGTGATGTAATCGGTTATTTTGTGTAAGACGATTTTGGCGTCAAGGTATAGTTCTTTGTAATGGTCTTTTGTTTTAGTTAAATCAATTATTTTTAATAATTCATTAATGTATTTATAATTTGTTTTATTAAATAATATTCCTTTTATCATACTAACCAAAATCCAAGTAATCACATGTTTTTCATGTGGAGTAATGTTAGGATCTGTATTTAACTTTCTCAATGCTGGAAATACTTCTTCCAATAAATTTGATTCTATTTTTACTATCTCAATTAAGCTTACAGCAGCGTACAACTTTACATCAGTATTAGTATTATGGTTTATAAGTAAGCCTTTTAATATTATAACTGCTTCTTCTACTAAGCTGGGATTTGCTTTTACTACTTCAGCTATACTACTAGCGACTACCGGCTTAGCATAATGATTACGAATTCTAGCTATCTCCTGTAATGTGGTAGACTCTTTCTGTACAGGCATTGCTTTTACTGTTCTAGCTAGGCTATCAAGTACTGTATATTTATCATAATCATTGAGTTTTTTAATCAGTATTTTAAGTTTTGTAAGTGCTTTTTGTTCAGGCATTATTTTTATTATCTTAGCTATGCTATTAGCAACTACATTCTTGATACAATCTTCAGAATTGTCAAATAATTCTCTAAATTCTTCTTTTACTAAACGAGGATTTATTTTTACTATTTTAGCTATGTTACTAATAGCCATATACTTGACATAATAATTATTATTACTAAGTAGTTCTTCAAACACATTAATTCCTTCTTTTATTAAACTAGGATTTGCTGCTACTATCTCAATTATACCGCTAGCAGCTACTGTCTTGACATAATCGTTAGGATCACTAAATAGCTTTTTGAATAAGTTAAATGCTTTTTGTGCTATGTTAGAATTGTACTGTGCTACTTCAATTATACATCTAACAGCTGTTGACTTGCCATAAACGTCAGGTTCATTAAGTAAATTTTTAAATATGCCAAATGCTTCTTTTACTACACTAGGGATTACTTTTATTATTTTAGCTATGCTACCAATAGCCTCATACTTGATATCTTCATCAGGATTAATAGCTAATTCTTTCAGTATGCTAAATGCTTCTCGTGCTAAACTAGGGTTTAATTTTACTATTTCAATCATACTATCAATAGCTCCAAATTTGACATCTTCATCAGGATTAATAGTTAATTCTTTCAGTATATTAAATGTTTCTTGTGTTAAATTGATATTTGCTTTTGCTATTTCTATTAAACTATCAGTAGTTACAGACTTAAAATAATTATTAGAATTATTGATAAGTTTTTTTGATATTTTAAATGCCTTTTTTGCTATAATAGGACTTAATCTCACCATTGCAGCTAAGCTCTTAATAATTAAGTATTTATCATTCAGTTTTTGTACTTGATTTAATATTTCTTCACTCAGATCAGGTGCAATAATTATTATTTTAGCTAATATTATATTTACATATTCATTTAATGCCTATGTATTTAATGGTAGTATTCTGCCTAAGCTTTCCTGTAATACAACCTCATCTATTGTCTCGTCTAATATTTGTGCTAACTTTTGTAATACTGCTTTACATAATTTTGTATTTTCAATTTTTAATAAGCCAATTAATCTTTCATAAACTTTAGTTTTACTGCCCCATTCATGCCTATTTACCAAACTGGTTATTATTCCTACAGATGCTTTTAATTCCTGGAAATCAGTTTTGCTTTTTCGTAATTTTTCATTTACTGTGTTAATTATTTTTTCCGATAAATAGCCGCTGTCTATTATATGTTGTTCCCAAATTGTAATATCTTTTAGTACAATATCATCTATTAAATTTTGGATTTGTGTTAGATTTGGTATCCTGTTGTCAAATTTCCCATTAATTTTGCTTTGAGCTAACAAGTGCATTAATAATATAATCTTTCTTTCAATTCCTAGCTCTAATATTCCGTTAACTTTACATGTTATGGCTTCCCAAAATATTTCTATTAACTCTTGATTATCATCATTATTTACTATTCCGGCTAAAAACTTTAAAGTCATTAGATATTTGGGGTCGTTTCGATGCTCACCTATAAAAGCTGCTTTTTCGTTTTTAGTATGATTATCTAATAATTGATTTTTTAAACGGAGTGCGGCTAAAAATTCTTGAAATGTTAAATGAATAAATTGATAATTTATTCATTCTCTTTTTAATAATCCTTGTTCTATAACTTCATCTATATCTAATGTATCTTTCTTATCTTCAACTAGTTTTCTTTCTACTAACTTCCCTGTTACAACAAGTGATTCATAGGCTATCTGCTCTAAAAATCTCATTATGTTTTTTAAGTGATTATTAGCTTCTGTTTTATTCTTATATTTATGCTGGGTTTTTGCTAGATGCCTATTATTAAGGCAATCTGTTATTTCACTGTATAACCGGCTTATATTAAAATCTTCATCACTGTTTTTTTGAAATTTATCCCTTATATCTTTATCGTTCCAAACCAAACATATTAATGCAGTATTGATAGGAACTACGCATATTTCTTTTATTTGGCTATGAGTATCCAAAAAGCTTTTTAATTGCACTCCTAACTCTTTATCATACTCAAAATTTTTATTTACATATTGCTCTACCCCTTACTATTCCAGCCTTTATTTTCTACTTTCCGCTCAAACCTGTTACTCATTTCTTCTACAACCGCATTAGGTCTAGAAGTCATTACGATATTTTTATACTGAAATACCGAATCCATAATATCTCGGTAATCACGATTGCTATATGATAAAAACGCTACCTCATCATAACCGTCAAGTAGTAATAATATCCTATTTTTATCTTGTATGTTTTTTATATCCTCAAGTTTTATATCTTTAGAATCTAGACAATAATGGATAAAACAACTTAGTATATCGTCATCTATATTAGTACCGTAACGTACTGTCCAATTGCTTAACAATTCCTTTAACTTAACTCTAAAAACATAATCAAACTTATCGTTCCATAACTCCCCTTTTCCCCATTTATAAGATAGATAATGCATTAACGTGGTTTTACCTATTCCTGCACTACCGAGTAATAATACTTTACCTATATCTGCTTGAATTCTGCTTATCGATTCAGCTATATTTTTTATTTCCGATTCACTTTTATTAGGTAGATTCCTGCGAAGTATATCAAACTTTTTTTTCTCATTTTTTTCTTCGTTTAGTAACTCAACTATATTATTAATCTCATCATCCTTATTAGGTAGCTCTTTCTTAAGCAACTCCCTTATCTTTTTTTCCGTATCTATAGCTTTAAAGATTTTCTCTATTTCTACCGGTTTCTTTTCTCCAACAACTTTATCGCGTAATGCTGCTTTACCTACTTCATCATCTTCACTCAGTAATATCTGTAATTTTACATAATATTCCTCTAAAGACTGAGCTTTGATTTTCTTATCTTCTATTAGCTTTGGTAAAGTATTGTGAGAACTATAAGGTTCTTAACTTGTCAGTTAATGATTTTGAAGTAGAAGGCTTCATATTTTTACTTAATGGTAGAAAATATATTTTTATTAGAAAACCTAATTAGATTAAAACAATTATAGGTGTGAGTTTAAGAATTTAATTTATTTAAGCAATTTAAAATTGATTAACCAAAATAATTTATTTTTTTATTTATTGCAACTAATAATTATCAAGTTGCAATAATTATTATGGGATTAGAGCTAAGTAAAATTTTACGAAGAAAATAATTTTAATTAGAGGTAGTATTAAAGTTCAATATTATATATAAGTTTGTTGATAAAAAATGATTTATTTACTAATATCTATATTTCCATAAATAATATTAGTTTTATATGCTACTGCTACTTCCTGAAATAACTTTGACTTTAATAGCACTTTTAGGGCAGTTTTTTGCCGTAATGATCCCAAATAAAAATAGAATTATTTCTAATATCATTATTTTATTATGTATATTATCAATTTTTCTTACCTTTAAGTACTCAAGCTATGAAGGAGTATGGTACTCATTTGCTACCGGAATAAATATCGGTATTAGTAAAAGCATAGTACTGCTATTCACTATTATATCCATGATTATATACCGTGATTACTCTATTCTTGTTGCTGAGGAATTAAAGTTTGAATTTATCACTTTAATATTATTATCAGTCGTAGGTATTTTTGTTGCAATTTCATCACGGAATTTTCTATTATTATTCTGCGGTATGGAGCTTACTGCTTTAACTTCATATGCACTTGCAGGATTCAAATTAAATGATATTAAATCATCGGAGGGTGCTTTAAAATATTTTATCTTAGGTAGTTTAGTTAGTTGTTTATCATTATTCGGGATTTCTTTTATATACGGATTCGGCGGAAGCCTACAATTTGAGGATATCTTATATAAACTAAATAATAATTCTGGGATGAATCTTGGTTTAATAATCGGTATTGTATTATTTTTAAGTAGTATTTTCTTTAAACTCTCAAGCGTTCAACTCCATTTTTGGGTTCCTGACGTATATGAAGGATCACCGATTAGTTCGGTTACTTATTTCACCGCTGCCTCAAAAATAGGTATGGTTATTGTTTTATTAAATATCAGCAAATTAATTATAGGTAATTACTATCCTATTAATTATAATTTAATAAAGATACTTGCTATATTATCTATGCTGTTTGGGGCTTTTGGAGCCATTCGTCAAACTTCTCTAAAAAGATTAATGGCTTATAGTACTATTTTAAATATCGGTTATGTATTAATCGGCGTTCTTCTGCATAATCAAGAAGGGTATAAAGCAGCTTTACTATATATTCTAATATATGCGATAGGGAGTATAGGATTTTTTACTTGCTTAATCATGCTGCTCGGTAAAGACGCCGATAAAGCTAGTTTTAAAACTATACAAGGAATTGCAGAGAACCATAAAACTATAGCTGCCGTAATTAGCATAGTTATGTTCTCGATGATCGGAATTCCTCCTCTCACAGGATTTTTCGGTAAATATTACCTTTTTTACCAAGCAATTAATCAAGAAGAATTCGCATTAGCTTATTGTGGTATTTTTACCAGCGTAGTTGCGGCTTTTTATTATCTTAAAGTAGTAAAAGCCATGTATTTTTCTAAAAAGATTGAGATAATTAAGCTTCCTATGCAATATGGGCTTTTACTGATTAATTACTTAGTTGTAGGCTTCTTGTTGCTCGGTTCATTTATTATCTCGTTTTAGCCGGTGTAGACTTTTTATTAACAACATTAGCCGAAGTAATTTTTGTAGGCTTCATAACCTTTTCTTTTAGATTCTTTATATGTTTTAGATCTTCTTCATCTAATTTTAATAAATCAGCGTCTACATATTCTCTATTTGCGTCTATATTTGTCTTTACAGATTTTTGTTTTGGTTCTTTCTTTATTTTATCAGAAGAATCAGCTAAATTTCTTTCATCTTTAATATCTTCATTTAAACCTTTTATTGTCTTTATTAAATGTTTTTTTGCACTATCTCTAATACCGAGTATTTCTAAAATTCTTGCAAAACTAGTAGTAACTTTATTTCTTAATTTAAGTTTTTGTCCTCCTTTTTTTCTTTCTTCATAATTAAGAATTTTCTCAAAATAATCAGGATACTCTTTCATTAATGTTTTTAATCCTTGCTCTTTCACTTCGTAATAAGGAAAACTATATTTTTTAGAAAAAAAACTATTTACTTTAATTTCTAAGCCGTATTCCTTTAAGGATTCTTGTCTTTTTTTCATTGTATCTATTAAACTAGCCTTAATTTCTTCAGGCGTTATTTCTTTAGATTTTTTATTATTAAATTTCTTTGGCATTGCTTGTTTTGCAAATTCTGCAATTGCTTCATTACTATAATATTTAGTTAATTCATCAAAACTTTTATCAATGGTTTTGCTTAAATCAATTTTAGAAACTGCAAGTAAGCTATCGGCAAAATTAGGATTTTTTGTTCTTAAATTAGAAGGAAATTCTCTAAAATGGTTAGTAGGACCGAATCCAGGCAAATGTTTGGCTCTTGAATGCGGATAGATATTATTTGTTAAATTATCAAAACTACCGGCAAAATCAATTCTTACTAATTTAGGTAAAGTTTTTGGATTTTTTTGATCTCTGATAACTCCTATATTTCCAACATGTATATCAAAATCACCGATCAATAAACTTGCCGGCATAATGTTTTCAAAGTTCTGATACTTAATTTCCTTAAAAGCATTTTCTAAGGTTCTAAATAATTTATTTCTAGCCCCCATAAAAAGCGGTCTACCGCCGTCCTTTCTAAACCAAGAACTCGGTTTAGTTTTAGCAGACATATGTTTATCCATATCCACATACATATCACTACTATAATTCTCAAAAAATTCAGATTTGACATATATTTGTGAATCAACAGCTTTAGATTTATTAAAATCATCAGGAGCAATTAAATTAACCTTTGCTCCATTTCCGGGACTTATAGCTTCAAAAATTTGGGATCCTAAAAACTCGGCTATATTTTTTGAGCTTGAAGCCTCTTTTTTTATCATCGCCGTAATTTTACCGTCTGAGCTTTGATATACGCCGCCATGCTCTCCTGCTTCATTAGCTCCGCCTCCTTTAGGCTTTAAAAAATTCCAACCTTTAAATACTGATTTCTTATCTTTGATCATTTTTTTCGCTCCATAATACAAAATTTGGATTTAAGTATATTTAATTCCAATTAAATAAAATATATATATTATATATACGAAGATCAACTTCAAAAAGAGCAAGGAGTCCACAAGACGAGGAGCGGAGCGTATACTTAATACGTGAGCACCACAGTACTTGTAGGACGACGTAGCCAATTTTTGAAGTTCATCGAGTATTATTTAATATTTCAGCTACTTCAAGAGCAGCATAGGTAAATATACCGGTTGCACCGGCACGTTTAAAACTAATTAATGACTCCATCAAAGCTCTCTCCCAATCAATTGCTCCTGCTTCTGCTGCAAATTTTAACATTGCATATTCTCCGCTAACCTGATATGCAAAAATTTTAGCATTAAAATTATTCGCCGCTTCACGAATAACATCCAAAAACATCATACCGGGCTTCACCATAACCATATCGGCTCCCTCTGCTATATCATGCTCAATCTCAAGCATTGCTTCCTTAATATTACGTACATCCATTTGATAGCTTGATTTATCTAAATAATTCTTTTTATTACTCTTAACAGCATCACGAAACGGACCGTAAAAGCTTGAAGCATATTTAGCGGCATAAGCAAGAATTCCAACATTTATAAATTCCTCTTTGTCAAGATATTCTCTTATAGCCCCGATTCTTCCATCCATCATATCGGAAGGTGCAACAATATCTACTCCGGCTTTTGCTAGCACTAATGCTTGATTACATAAAGCTCTGACCGATCTATCATTATCAACTTCCCCATGATGCACAATACCGTCATGACCGCTTGTAGTGTAAGGATCAAGTGCTACATCACATATTATACCGATATCAATATTAGCGTTTTTGATGCTTCTAATAGTTCTACATATTAAATTATCTAAATTATAAGCTTCATCGGCATTTTCACTTTTTAGACTTTGATCAATACTAGGAAATAATGCAATAGCATTAATACCTAGCTCTGCTGCTTTTTTTGCCGTCTCTACTATTTGATCTATAGAGTAGCGATATATACCGGGCATAGTCTTAATTTCTTGCCGTTGGTTATGCCCTTCAACAACAAATAAAGGCAGCACTAAATCATTAACCGATAAACTACTTTCAGCGATTAACTCTCTAAGCCAAAAGGCTTTTCTATTTCTTCTAAGTCTAATAAGTGGGTACATAAAAATTCATATCTCATTTTAGTTAATAACTTGGATTCTAATATAGAAAATATATAACTTAACTATCTTATAGTAAAAGTATTACATTACAAAAAGAAATTTTTCTTGCAATTTATAAAAAATTTAAGCAAACTAACGAAAATAAAAATATGGTTTAATTATGTAAATAAATATAGGAGTTTAATATGGCACAAGATAATATTCCAAAATCAGTAAAAGATAGAATAAAAGAGTGGGAAAACAAAACAAATATGTCAGATACCCCACCAAAAAATACAAAACCGGCTGTTCCTCCAAAACCTACTCCTGAGAAAATAAAGGCATGGAACGAGGAACATAAAAAACAGACTGACTTAACTACACATTCCCAAGCACTTGATATATTTGTCGATACCACATCTCCACAAGTGGAAACCCAAAAGCCTATTATTTTTTCAAAACCCGCTCCGGAACAAACAAAAGTACCGGAAGAAACACCTAAAAAACAATCTAATTTAACCGTACAAGAAAAAATAGAGAAATTTTTTAAAAATCATAATATTGATACCAAAGATGCTTTTATTCCGGAATTTAGCCGCTATATAGAATTAAGCAATTCTATGGCAGGAAAGCGTCTTGACGTTACTGTTAAAGCTTATGAACAATCATTAGGACGACTAATAAATCAAGTAGGAGTACCTCAAAAAGAGTTTGTTTCTTTTATAGAAGATGAGCTAATAAAGAATAATCCACATAAAGATAAATTTGAGAAAATCAATCAACATTATAAATTACCTGAACCACCTAAATTACCTGATATAATTGATAATCTTAGAGAATTAGTAAATAATGATGATATAATAGGTCATTTAAAACAAAGTAGAAAACACATTGAATTTAAAGAAAAAGTAAATAACCTTATTCAAATTTATGATGATAATAAACATAATCCAGCTGCTATAACTAAAGTTGAAGCAAAACTGAAAGAGGTAGGTAAATGGTGTGAAGAAACTACAAAAATGGATAATAATCCTATTTGGAAAAATATTGGTAATTTTATAAAATATTCATTCACCGGAGATAAAGCTAAAGCTGCTTTTTATAAAGACGCTATAAAAAATTCTACTCAAAATACTAAAAAAGCTATAGCAGAAATACAAAAATCTCTTACTAATCCTTCTCCTCATTCATCTAATGTACCACCATCGAAGAATAAAGGAGAAAGATATAGAAGCTAATAAAAACTTTTAGGATCGATATCTATTTTTAGATGGCAAAAAGAAGGAATTTTTATAAGGCTTAGCCAAAATTTTAAATATTTCTGCAAATTAAATTTCTTATCGGCTATAATAAGTATCCGGTAACGATATTTACCGGCGAGCTTTGACATTAATGAGCTTGCCGGTCCTAAAATTTTCACGTTTGCTTTTGGTGCAATTCGGACCATATTTCTAGCAATCTCTAAAATTTTAGACTCATTGGAACCTGATAAAATTACCGATGCCGTTTTGGAAAATGGCGGCATATCTGCTGATTTTCTTATTTCAAGTTCATTTGCAAAAAAACTATCTTCATCGCCGGCTTTAACATAACTAAAAATTATATTATCAGGATAATAGCTTTGTAAATATACTACACCTTTACCATCTCCCCTACCCGCTCTACCTCCTACTTGATGTAGTAGCTGAAAAGTTCGCTCAGATGCTCTAAGATCGGCGTTATTGCTTCCAAGATCAGCATCTATTACTCCAACTAAAGTAAGATTCGGAAAGTGATAACCTTTTGTTATTATTTGTGTGCCTATTAAAATATCAATTTCTAAATTTTCCATTTGATGTAGAAGCTGTGCTATTTTTTCAGGGTTTTTAGCATGATCTTTACTTATCACCGCAATTTTACTCTCAGGAAAGAGTGCTTTCGCTTCTTCCTCTATTCTTTCTATACCTGGACCACAGATAGTTAATGTTTCATCCTCTAGACATTCAGGACAAGAACTAAAAATTTTACTTTGATAACCGCAATGATGACATTCAAGTTTTTTAGTCGCTTTATGTACTACCATCCAAGAAGAGCAAAATTTACAGGTAAATCTATGACCACAAGCTTTACATAGCATGAGCGGTGCATAGCCTCGCCTATTAAGAAATAATAATGTTTGCTTTTTATTAGCTAAATTATTTTTGATAGCTTCTATAAGAATCTTAGATAAATAAGAATTCTTAGATAGCTTTTCTTTACCCATGTCGATCATTTCTATATTCGGTAAGTCGACATTTTTGTATCTATTAATCAATGTAATCAATTGATATTTACCTATTTCTACATTGTACATTGTTTCAATAGACGGTGTCGCCGAACACAAAACAATTTGTGCTTTATCAAATATACCTCTTACGATAGCTGTATCCCTAGCATTATATAATATACCGTCATCTTGTTTATAGGAATCGTCATGCTCTTCATCTATAACCACCAAACCGAGATTTTTAAAAGGTAAAAACAAACTACTTCTAGCCCCAATTACTACTTTAACTTTATCGCTTAATATACCTCTTAAAATCATTTTCTTTTGAGCTTTGGTAACGCTTGAGTTCCATATGATAGGCTCAAAACCGAATCGCTCTATAAAACGATTAATAATTTGTGTACTTAAAGCAATTTCAGGCAACATCACAAGCACTTGTTTGTCTTTTGCTAAGTAATCTGCTATCAGCCGGAAATATATTTCCGTTTTACCTGACCCCGTAACACCTTTAATAATCACAGGCTTACGGCTTTCATTTAAGATTGTTACTGCTCTATTCTGCTCTTCCGACAAATCGGGTAGCACAAAGTTATTATTTACTTTCTGCTCTTTAACTTTGATCGGTTTTTCGGCGATATCTATAGGCAGTACTAACTTGGCTATGCTCCCAAGTTCCGACATATAGTAGCTACTCATCCATTTAACTAACTCTAAAACTTCTGAGGTAATACTTAAATTTAACGGTACTTTTTCTTTTACGGTTTTTAGCTTTTTCGCTTCAGGAATAGTGGTGAACTCCCATATTATGCCGGTTAATTCCTTATTTCTAAAAGGCACTGCAACAAGATCACCAATATTTAGCTCTAAATCTTCCGGTATTAAATAATCTAAAGGAAATAATTTTGCTGCCGGTAATAATATTTTTGCTATTCGCATATATAATGTATTTTATAATTTTTTTTTTTATTATATACTAAAACTAACAGATTGTAGAAAGTTAGATGAAAAAAATTATTATAGCAATTTCCGGAGCATCAGGTGCTATATACGGTATTCGCTTGCTTGAAGTACTAAAAGAGCAAAATATTGAGACTCATTTAGTGATTTCAGAGGGAGCACTTCTCACCATAAAGCTCGAAACTAAATATTCCATAGATGAAGTTAAGTTTCTAGCTGATTATTGTTATGACGATAAAGATTTAGGTGCTAGCATTTCAAGCGGTTCTTTTAAAACCTTTGGAATGATAATAGCCCCTTGTAGTATGAAGACCTTAGCAAGTATCGCTCACTCAATGGAAGATAGTTTAATTAGTAGAGCGGCAGGAGTTGTACTTAAAGACAGACGAAAACTTATTTTAATGACCCGTGAAATGCCTTTGCATATCGGACATTTAGAAAATATGTTAAAAGTTGCAAATTACGGCGGGATAATAGCACCGCCCGTGCCGGCTTTTTATAATAATCCTGCAAGCATAGATGATATAGTGAATCATTCTATTACTAGAGTTTTAGATTTTTTCGATATTGAAACTAATTTAATTAAAAGGTGGGGGAGTGTTTAATTAAAAATTAGTTCTAAATATAATAATAGTACTACAATCATTTTTAGTATAGAATATAATTGTAGGTTAATCTTAATGATTGCGGTATCCATATGGTAAATAGTGCTAAAATAGCTACAGACGGTAGAGTCTCTATACCGGCTGCTTATAGGAAACAATTACATTTAAAAGAAGGGGATAAAGTAGTATTTACTCTTAAAGAAAATGAGGTGGTAATTTCTCCATTAAGTTTTGTGTTAAAAAAAGTCCATACTAATATCAATAAATACTACTCTTCGGAAGAAAGTTTAGTAGATAAATTGATCGCTGAACGTAGAAATGAAGCAAAAAATGAATAATGTAATATTTGATGCGTCAACCTTATTGGCTCTAATAAAGAATGAAAGCGTTAATATAGAATTAAAAAAATTATTAGGAAATGTATCCATGTCTTCTGTTAATGTTTCTGAAGTAGCCGGAATTTTATTAGAATCTGGAATGTCATATCAAGAATGTAAGAATTATATAGAGCCATTTGTAAATTCTATTGTACCTTTTGATGAGGAACAATCTTTTCTTGCTGCAACTATAAAAAAACAAACTAGACATTTAGGCTTATCGCTTGGAGATCGTGCTTGTATTACACTATGGTTAATTACCGGCTATCCTATATACACGGCAGATAAAGCATGGGCTAATGTGCAATTAAATTGTAAAATTATACTTATTCGTTAAGTAATAAATAAAATGACAAATACACTAACTGATGACGAAGATAATTTACCTATACCAAGGGTTTTACCTTCAAATGTTCAAGCAGAGCAAATGCTACTTGGGGCGATTTTAACCAATAATGAATTACTAAATTACGTATCGGAATTTTTACGTGATGAACATTTTTTTGAGCCTATTCATCAAAAAATCTATAACGCAATTGAAAAAATTATCGAAAAAGGTTTGATAGCTACACCTATTACTTTACGTAGTATGTTAACTCAAGATGAACTATTTCAAGAAATAGAAGGAACGGAATATTTAGCAAAATTGATAACTATGTCAATGATGGTAATAAATCCGATTGATTACGGTAAAATAATATATGATTTAGCAATAAAGCGTAATTTAATAAATATCGGTGAAGAAGTAGTAAATAATGCTTATAATTCTTCATTAGAAGTTGAAGCAAAGGAACAGATTGAACATGCCGAAGCTAAACTTTACGATTTAGCTAGCGAAGGCTTAAATGAAAAAAGTTTTACCAAAATCGGTATATCTATTTCAGAATCCCTTGCTAGCATCAATAGAGCTATGAAAAATAACGATCACGTAATCGGTATATCTACAGGTTTACTTGATCTAGATAATAAATTATTCGGCTTTCATAATTCCGATCTTTTAATTCTCGCAGGACGTCCGTCGATGGGTAAAACGGCATTTGCTATAAATCTTGCACTTAACGCTTGTAATAATATGCGTCTTAAAAATATTAGGGATAATCAAGAAATTCAGTCGGTAGGTTTTTTCTCTTTAGAAATGTCCTCAGAACAGCTAACCACACGTCTACTTTCAATGTGTGCAGAAATTGATTCTACCTCTCTTCGTACAGGGATTCTAGGTGAAGAAAAATATAACCGCCTTCGCAAAGAAGCAAACACTTTATCGGAATTACAATTTTTTATCGATGATACCCCTGCTCTATCTATTTCCGCTATAAGAACAAGAGCTAGAAGAATGAAACGCAAACATAATCTCGGTATATTATTTATCGATTATTTACAATTAATTAGAGGAGTAAGTAAATCTGAAAATAGAGTTAGCGAGATTTCAGAAATAACCCAAGGTTTAAAGGCAATAGCAAAAGAGTTAAATATTCCGGTTATTGCGTTATCTCAGCTTTCAAGAGCGGTAGAACTACGTGAGGATAAAAAACCTATGTTATCCGACCTTAGAGAATCAGGAACTATAGAACAGGATGCTGATATAGTAATGTTTATTTACCGTGAAGAATATTATTTAACAAGAAAAGAACCGGCAGCAGGCGATGCTAAACATGCCGAATGGTTAGATAAGCTCAATAAAGTATATAATATTGCCGATATAATTGTTGCAAAACATCGTAACGGACCGGTTGGAAATGTTCCGCTTTATTATGATAGTCAATTTTCTAAATTTGGTAATTTGGAGAAAAGAACTTTTAACTCTGTTTAAATCAGAATTGCCTTAACGTCATTGCGAGCGACTAAAGGCGTTGTTGCATGGATCGATTTATGTCATTCCCGCATGGCATTGTTGCGTGGCTCGGTAAATGCACTTTATGTCATCCCCGTGAAAGCGGGGATGACATCGGAAAGCTACAAAATGTCAATTATTTCATCAAAATTTTCACGTCGTTTATTTTTTTCTACCCATTTTATTGCTTTATCAAGCACCTCATTATTATTGTTCTTATAAAGCCACATCTCATTATCAGGAATAAACTTACCGGGCTTTATTATTATAGTACCATCACTTAAGGTTAAAACTTGTATCTGTTTTCCTGCGTATTTTTTTCCTAATGAGATTTGCCCGTTATTTCCCACATATTTAATTGTTTTTATATTTTTTTCTACTATCATAGTATTTAATAGTTAATTTAGTTACTATATTAACAAGTTCATAGCCCATTATAAGCATTCCGACAATTACGCATATAATAATTAGATATTGTTTTTGCAATTCAGGATAATAAAAATTCTTTATCTTTGCTTTATATAACAGATAAACCGGTAATAAAATTGCAATTATTACAAGAATCATACCGGCAAATCCTAAAATTGTAATAAAAGCATTAGGTACTACTACTGCTACAATATAGGCCGGTAATATAGTAACAATAGAAGAGGTCATATTACGAATTACTACATTCGGTATCGAATTCATAAACATAGTTTTAAGGGAATCACATAGCCCTACTCCTACTCCGAGTATTGACGTAGCGATAGCAAGAGTTGAAATTATCCAAACTAATAATTGTATGGACTGCCATTTTGCTATATTACTTAATTCCTTAATTAAATCTCCGACTTCTACATTACTTGTAATCATTTGTTGATAAAATGTTGGATTATTATGATGTACTACAATAAGAATACTACAAGTCCAAATTATATATACTATTGCAGGAATTAAGCTTCCAAATAAAAACGCCGTCTTTAGCATTTTAGCATCTTTGTTACAATAATTAGTTAAGGTATGGAAAATTACTTGGAAACCAAACGAAGTAAAAACTACCGGAATTACTACGCCCCATATAGATATTTCTTTATAATTTGCTGAGAATAAAGGTAAATTGTCCCACTGAATCATGGAAACAAGTCCAATAACTAAAATTGCAATTATTATAAGCAATCCGATAAATAGCACTCGATTTATATAATCTACTAACTTTAGAGGTAATAATAATATTAGAATGCTAATAATAACATACCATGCTCCTATATAAGTTATACTTGTATCTAAAGCTAATAACTTCTGTAATATTGAAGAACCTCCATATATAAATACTGCAAGTAAAGCATATGAAAGGAGCTTAAGGCTTACCGTACCGATGATTTGAGCAGTATGTCCTGAAAAATACTTTCCAAGCATCCCCAGTGTTAAGCCTTTACCCGCTTGAAGATTAAGCTCCAGGTTAATTAAAGAAGTATAATACATTATAAACCAAATTATAAACATCAATATTATACTAGGTATTATACCTAATTTTGCTAATACCATAGGCAGTGCTATCATACCGCTACCTATACAAGTACCTGAAATTAACAGGATTGAACCAATAAGTTCTTGCATAATTTAATGAAAGTTAGATTGAAGAAAAAAGTATGTAATTTTTGCTAAAAAGAAAATCAGCTAAAAAAAGAAGATAAGATTTTAAAGGAAAAAGTTTTGATAAGTAAAATTAACATTCGTGTAATTTTGTTAAAGCATATGTAACGATATAGTATAATTATATTAATTATTTATGTCAAATTATTAATATTGCTTTTTAGGGGTATTTTTATATATTCTTATTAGACATCTTCCCACACTTCGCTTCTAGAGGTAATTTATACGTCGATCCGGTACTCACATCCTCTCGTATGTCTTTGCGGTGCTGCGTTCCGTGTCTCCTTTAAATTCCTCTCTATAAGCTGGTTTGGAAAGATGTCTATTGAAATTTACTATATTTAAAAATGCAGAGATTAGCCAAAATAATTAGTAATGCAGGAATATGTTCTAGGCGTGATGCTGAAAAGCTGATACTCGAAGGGCAAGTAAAAGTAGACGGCATTACAATTTTATCACCGGCTACAAATGTTGATATTAGTAATCAAATTGAAGTATCAGGCATATTAATCAATCAATCGCAAAAACCAAGGCTTTGGATTTATTACAAGCCTGTCGGTTTAATTACCACTCACAAAGATCCCTTATCTCGTAAAACGGTATTTGAGCATCTAACCGGCTTACCTCGTGTTATTTCAATAGGTAGGTTGGATTTAAATAGCGAAGGTTTGTTATTACTAACTAATAGCGGTGACTTAGCTCGTCAGTTTGAGCTACCCTCAAATAGGTTAAAGCGAGTATATCATGTTAGGGCATATGGGAAGTCTGATATTCTACTAAAAAGTGATTATAAAAATTTAGAAATTGACGGGATATTTTATAATCCTCATTCGATAAAGTTACTTAAGCAAAATAAGAGTAATTCTTGGTTTGAAGTAGTTTTATTTGAAGGAAAAAATCGTGAAATTAGAAGAATATTCGAGTATTTTGGACTAAAAGTTAACAAATTAATTAGGATTCAATATGGTAATTTTACAATAGATAATCTAAAACCCGGAGCTTATAAAGAAATAAATAATAAAATACTGGAAAAAATAATTAGTAATGTGTTATTATTAATGCATTTTAACTAATCATATAGAAAACATATGACAAATCTTAATATATATAAATGTGAAGAAAAAGACTTAAACGATTATCTTGGTTATATAAAAGATAACCCTAGTGTCTCATTAAATAATTTTATCAAAAATAAATATTTCGCTGAAGATAATGATAAAATTATTATTACTAGCTTAGAAAATATGGAAATTAACGCAGATTTAGTCAATGCTAATTTCCAAGGTACAATATTAACAGATGCCGTATTTAATAATTGTGACTTAACAAATACCATATTATGTGATTCAGATTTAACAAATGTAAAATTTAATGATTGTACATTTATCGGTACCGACTTTAGAGGAGCAAATCTTCATTACACAGACTTTAATTATAAAGATTATGATTATGATAACTATAAAATCCCCAATCTAAAAGATAAAATACGAGATATAAAACTATCTTTTTCAGATCTTGAAAGACTAAATAAATATATAGATAAGGATTTAGAAAAAGAACGCATTAAAGAAGTAGTTATAGATGAAACTACAAATAAAAAGAAATATATTCTAGCTACGGAAGACGAAGAAACTTTACATACAGTTAAATCAAAAGAGCTAAAGACTAAGCAAGAAGAGTTAGAAACTCTAAAGCAAAACCTAGATAATCCTGGGATTGCTACCAATCTTTTAAATGCTTTTTGGAATAGTGCAGAAACTATTGCTCAAAACCGACAAAACGAACTAGGAAAAATCAACAAGTTACAACATGAAGTAAATAAACTAGAAACTGAAATATATGCTTTAGATAACCTTAGAATGTTCTGCGGTAACGGTCTTGCAGATATTTTTGAACAGCTAAAAAATGAAGAAATACAAATAAAACTAGACCCATCATATATTATAGGTTCGACTGCCAAAGAGCGTGATATACCGAAAGAATATATAAAATTAACTTCTGCCGAATTTGATCTATATTTAGCTGAAGCAGCAAAACAATCTGACATAAAATTATCTCTTACCGATTTTGTTAGAAAACAAAAAAATCTTTCAAAAGATACACATATAATCCCTGATCTTTCAGAAATTAATTTATCAGGTAAAACCCTTACTAATCTTAACCTGAAGAATACATTATTTGCTTCAGCTAATTTAGAAAATATTAAAATTTCGGATTGTAATTTAGATTTTACTAATTTTGAAGGAGCTAATTTACAAAATGCCGTTTTTCAAAATGTTACAGCTCGTAACGCAGGATTTCTTTTTGCTGATCTTAAAAAGAGCAAAATTGAAAATAGTAATATGTCGAGAGCTTACATGCCTAAAGTAGATTTATCTGAAGCAGAAGTAACAAATAGCAAATTTAATGCTGTTATGATGGTTAATGCCGATGTCGAAAAGTTAATTATTAAAGATTCAGAATGGAAAAATTCTAATCTTACCGGTATATCACTTGCTTATGCAGATATGCAAAGAGTTCAAATGCAGGGAGTAGTTTTAAATAATGCACTTCTAGATCAAGCAAATATAGTTTCTACTGATCTTGAAAATGCTTTTATGAATAATGCACGTGCGTTAGAAGCAAAATTCAAAGAGCAATGTAACATGCAAGGCATAACTGCAAGGAATGCTTATTTTAGCGATGCTGAATTTGAAAATATACTATCTTTAAAAGAAGCTGACTTAAGAGAAGATATAATGCAGCGTGTCAAACTTAAGAACGCTGATTTAACAAAAGCAAAGCTTGATAAAGCAAATCTTGAATATGCCGATCTTACAAACGCTACGCTTACTAATGCAACTGCACAATTTGCTAAGTTAAGTAATGCTACTTTAGAAAAAGCAGAAGCTGAAGGATTAAATATTTCTGATGCTATTGCTAAAAATATTAATGCTAAGGAAGCTAACTTTAAAAATGCAATTATGCAGCGTGCCGATCTTACTAAAGCCGATTTCACTAAAGCGGTGCTTGAAAATGCCGATATGCAAGCAGTAGAAGCATTTGATGCTATATTTAAAGAAGCAAATCTAAAACAAGCAAATCTAAAAGCAGCAAATCTAGCTGGAATTAATAAAGAAGGAGCAGATTTTGATAAAGCAAAAATCAACGATGCTACAAAGGTGCATGATACTAAAGGCGAGGCTAAAGGGAATTTAGATCATCAAGATAAAGACGGTAAAAAAACATCTGTCAATGTTAACGAACATGCTAAATTACAAGATAAAATTCATGCAAGAGAAAAAAGTGGTTGGTTTCTGAAAACCGGAGTAGGACAGCTTTGTACAAAAATTGCTAAAACTACTACATCAGGAATTAGCAGCGTAACAAATTTTTTAGCAAGTAAGAAATTTTTAGTAGGGCTTGCCGTAGTAGCGGGTCTTGCAGTAGCAGCTGCACCTTTTGTAGCGATGCCTGTATTATTGGTCACCGGCACGGCCCTTGCTACTAAAGCTGTTATTCTAGGAGCAGGTATTTTAGCCGGAGGTCTAGTCGCTACCGAAACTTATAAACTTACTCAAAAACCTTTACGCAATCTTCAGAAATCATTTGAAAATTTGACTAGCAGTATAGATAAATATATCTCACCGCCTCCTGAAAATATTGATGAATTAGTAACAGAAAAACAACAAGCAAGACAAAAAGCTGAGACAGAAAAATCTAAAGAAAGGGAAGAAAATTTAAATAATGTAAATAATAGTATTGATAAAGCTAAAGAACAAGATATTTTAAAACAAGCACAAAATAATTTAAACCAGGAAACGCCAAAAGTAGAAATAAAAGAAAAGAAAGATACAACTGTAGAAAAACAACAAACAGAGCCTGGTAAATTTGCAGCAAAATTTAAGCCTAACACTAAAGGCAAAGGATTTGTCGAAAAAATAAAGGACGAAAAAAAAAAACCAAATTCAACAAAAGAAGCATATAACTAAATAAGTGTTAAAAATAATATCCGGTAAATATAGAAACCAAATTATACCTACCGCTAAAAATATCAAATATCGACCTTCCACCGGTAAGCTCAAAGAGGCAATATTTAGTATATTAACCTCCGGTGAGTTTACCGGTAATAAATTATTTAACGAAACTACCCACATTCTCGATTTATTTGCCGGTAGCGGTAGCCTTGCTTTTGAAAGCCTATCAAGAGGAGCAGGTTTTGCTACCTTAATTGATATTAATACATCCTCATTAAAAATAGCAGAAGGATTTGCTAAATCTCTAAACATTGAAAATAATGTTAATTTGGTTAATATTAATGCTTTAAATCTACCGAAAGCAAATGAATCATTTGATCTTGTATTTATAGACCCCCCTTATCATAAGGATATAGTGCCTAAAGTAATGAAATTGCTGATAAAAAATAACTGGCTTAAAGACGGTACTATCATAGTTATTGAGATGGCTAAACTAGATGATTATGCTTTAGATGAAAATATTGAAATTTTACGTGAAAAACTATATGGTAAGAGTAAGCTACTGGTTTTGAGATTTACTGTCATTCCTGCGAAAGCAGGAATCCAGTAAGAAATTATAAAAACTTATTTTTATATATTTACTTCGTCAAGTATGTAATAATTAAGACTATTTTTGTGGATTCCTGCTTTCGCAGGAATGACATAGGAACGCTTCACAATGAATCATAGCTTAAAAACATGACCAAAGACAAGAAGCATTATATCTGTTCTAACTGTGGAAATACTAGTCCTAAATGGTCGGGGCAGTGCTTTGACTGCGGTGTATGGGGTAGTATTGTCGAAGAGATAGTAAGCACGAATAAAGCAATTGTTAAAACAGGTAGCAAACAAGATTTCGATAAGCTTTCAGGTCACGTAGCCGAACAGTTACGCATCCCTACCCCTATAGGCGAATTAAATAGAGTACTAGGTGGCGGTTTGGTGCTTGGTTCTGCTATATTAATAGGAGGAGACCCTGGCATAGGCAAATCTACTTTGTTACTACAACTAGCAGCAAGTAACTTTGCATCAAAGATGAATTGCTTATATATAACGGGCGAAGAATCATTAGACCAAATAAAATTAAGGACCATAAGGTTAAATCTAACTAACTATAATACCGATATTTTAGCAGCCACTAATTTGGAAGATATTATTGCGAGTATAGAAGCTAATAAAAATAATATTGATTTAGTAGTGATTGATTCTATTCAAACAATTACCACAAAAGGATTATCTTCGCCTCCAGGCACTGTTTCACAAATTCGTACATGTGCAAATGAACTTGTTAATTATGCTAAGCAAAACAATATAATTATTTTACTAAGCTGTCACGTAACTAAAGACGGTCAGCTAGCAGGTCCTAAGATACTTGAGCATTTAGTTGATACCGTATTATATTTTGAGGGAGATCATAATAATCATTTCCGTATTTTACGTTCATATAAAAATCGTTTTGGCGGTGTGGGTGAAATAGGCGTATTTGAGATGAGCGGCAGCGGGCTTATTGAAGTAACAAATCCGTCTGAACTATTTTTGATGAAGCGAGAGCAGAACGTTATAGGTACGTCTATTTTTGCAGGAATTGAAGGCTCAAGACCGTTACTTATGGAAGTACAAGCCCTCATAGTACCTTCAAATATGGTAACTCCTAGACGCTCTGCGGTGGGCTGGGATGCTAATAGATTATCAATGATACTTGCCGTGCTTAGTAGTAGGATAGGACTTAATCTTGCTAATTATGAAGTATATTTAAGCATCGCTGGAGGGCTTAAAATTGCCGATCCTGCTTCGGACCTCGCAGTAGCAGCGAGTTTAATATCTGCCGCAACAGGAAAACCGGTTCCTGAACAAAGCGTTTTTTTCGGCGAAATAAGCTTATCGGGTGAGATAAGAAAAACTGCAAAAGCAGAAACAAGAATAAAAGAAGCCGTAAAGCTTGGATTTAATAAGATTATCTGCTCTAAGCTTGAGAATTTAACGTATGACTTTATATCTTCCGTCTCACATTTAAAGGATTTAAAAGAGATAATCAAATGAGTATAGTCAAATCAGTTGGATTTAATTACAAGGAGCAAGGAGCGAAGCCTATAACTAATAGGAGTGCGACGAGTGACTCGTTCAGTGAATTCAAATCATTTGACTATATAGTTTATGAAATAAGAAATTTGGAAGAAGCACGTAATTTTTTATCTAGTGTAGAAGAGCAGTTGATATTAACAAATCATGCCTCTAGCGTAAAATATTACGGTATGCTAGCAATTGATTACATGTTTAAAATTTTAAATAAAGAATTTCCGAAAAAAGTTTTAGAGCTTACCGTAAATGTAGGAGAGGATCACGCCGCTTTATTTACTGCAATCAAACTAGGATACAATAATATAGTATATACAGGGGATTCTAAGGAAGCTAGAGGGTTATTGGGTGGAGTGAAAAAACACTCTATGTCATGCCGTGACCCCGCCACGGTATCCAAAAAAAATTAAAAAAGACTGGATACCTCAGGTACAAGCCGCGGTATGACACCAAGGAAAAACTATGAATATCAAAGATGTAGGAGTAATAATTGCTAAAAAACCTTTGAAAGAAAATACATTTATTATTACGGTTTTTACTAAAAATCATGGTTTATATTCGGGAGTTGTAAAAGAATCTTCTAAAAAAAGCAAATTTATATATCAAGAAGGGAATATTGTAGATTTTCTTTGGCAGGCAAGACTACACGAACATATCGGCATGACTAAATGCGAACTCATCAAATCTTACACCGGTTATTTTATCATAAATAAAGCTAAATTATATGCCTTTAATTCCGTTATATCTTTAATCAAAGAGTTATTTCATGAGAGAGAAGAACATTCTAATTTTTTTTCATTTCTAATTAACTATTTAGATAATTTATCAAAGAATTTTTGTTTTCGTGATTATATTAATTTTGAGCTGGCTTTACTTGCCGAGACGGGTTATAAGCTTGATCTTACCAAGTGCGGCATGACTCATGTTACAACTGATTTAACCTATGTATCACCTAAATCAGCTAGAGCATTATCATATGAAGTAGGGAGGCCTTACAAAGATAAATTATTGATTTTACCAAAATTTTTACTTTCAGATGATAGTGAGATTACATTAGAAGAAAAAAGGCAAGCTTTAACCTTAACAAACTATTTTTTTAATAGATATTTATTTCATAATAATAGACAAGTTGAAGCACGCCAAATTTTTATTGAATTTACTATAAATAATTCTTAAAGATTCTATATTTTTACTTTTATTTTTCTTATTTGATGATATACTTATTTAAGTAATTACTTAAATAAGTATATGACATGACTAGATTAAGCATAGATATACCAAACGAATTACATCACTTTCTTAAAGTTCACACTGCACATAAAAATGATACTATTATGAATTTTGTAAGAGAAGCGATATATCATAAAATAGAACAGGAAAAAGAATTAAATGCAGAATCAATAAAAATATTAGAAGAATCGGCAAAAAGTTTAAATATTAATAAATATTCTTCATATAAAGAAATGTATAAAAAGCTTAATTTAATATGATTCTGCAAACTTCTGGTATTTTATTCTATGTCATTCCCGCGAAAGCGGGAATCCAGTTGAGTAAAGCTTCTTAAAAGCTTTACTCAAAAAGAAAACAATATAATAAAAAGACTTTTTTAGCCTAGATTCCTGCTTTCGCAGGAATGACATAAGAGATTTTTCAAAAATTTTCTGGTACACTACACATGTACCGGCACCCATAGTGACTTATTTAAATAATAATCTATGAAAATACTAGCATTTGACACAGCCAATAATACTGCATCGGTAGCAATATCCGAAAATGAGAATATTCTGGCATATATAGAAGAATTACGCCCTTCTATGCAAGCAGAGAATCTCATGCCGATGATAGAAGACGTGATGAAATCAGCTAAATGTTCATATGATGATCTAGATTATTTAGCGGTAACTAGCGGGCCGGGTAGCTTTACGGGCATTAGAATAGGACTTGCTAGTGCTAAAGGTATATTATTTGCCAAGGAAAATATTAAAGCAGTAGCGGTTAGCAACTTTGAATATGCCTACTTTAGAGCCATAACTCAAGTTAAAGATTATGATAAAATATATGTCTTTTTAAACGCTTATCGCTCACAGCTTTATATGCAAGTTTTTCATAAATCAGAAAAAATAGAAGAGCCGTTATTGATAGATTTCGAGTATGCTATAAAACTGCTTGCAAAAGAGAAAGGTAATATAGTGTGCTGTGGTAGCGGGCTTGAATTTATATATCACCAAATTATACATTTACCGAATATAATAACCTTGCCACGTTTTGCACGAGTTAAAGCATGGGTTATTTGTAGATATATTGCTAGTAGATTATCGAGCGGTATGAAGTTAAATAGCTCTATCGAACCGCTTTATATACGCCCGCCTGATGCTAAAATAGCAATAAATTACGTCGTTCCTAGTTAAAAGCAACCTTGTTGCATGGTTTGTTTTATGTCATTCCCGCGTAGGTGCGAAAGTATTGTTGCGTGGACCGAAAAATCCGTTCGGTGTCATACCGTGGCTTGACCACGGTATCCAAAAAACAATAAAAATACTAATAATTTTAGTATTTTTAATTGGATCCCGCTACAAGCTCGCGGGATGACAGAGGCGAAATTGATCCACGCAACAATGCCCCGCGGGAATAACATCAAGTAGGTTTTTTGATTCATGCAACAAAATTACTAAAAGCAGGAATCCATTTTTTTGTCTACCGTATGTGTGAAATAAGATAGGTTGACATAAGAGCTTTATTATACGTATACTACATCATCACTTTCATAATCAAAGAATCCAAAATCATTACCTGATAACTTCGTAGTAAAATCACTATTAGAGAACCCTACTTGATTGTCTGATACTTCTATTTCATCTTCACAATCAGAGAACCCGGAATCACTATCAGATCCTTCACCTGATTCTTGCTTTGCACACTTCTTGTCATGTATTAAGGTTATTATTTGTCCAACTAATGATTTCGATAAATCATGATTACCCGAGTCAATAATATCAATGATTCTTTCTAGACTTTCATCTGAAGCGTAAGAAATTATTGTTGCTAGTTTATCATTTGAAATATTACTTATGATTCTTACTAAATTTTTATTTGGAATAATATCAAAATTTTCTGCAAGCTTTTCTTCTCCAGCTAAAATAATTATATTTTTAAGCCATTCATCAGAAATATCCTCATTTGATAATTTTTTTAGTTCCTGCTCGGTAAGTTCTTCTAAAGAAAGATTATTAGGATTTTCATTAAATAATTTATCCAACTTATCTTGTGTAATTAAATCTATTACTTTTTCAATATGCTCAGGCATAATATAATTAACTAGTTTTTGTGCTTGCTCATCGGAAATATTATTAATTAATTCTGCCAATTTTTCATATGTCATCTTTTCAAAAACTTCATCTAATTCATTTTCAGGCGTGTTTAAAATTTCTTCTACATTATCAGAAAGGGTTTCAAGCTGATCTAAGAGATTAAATGTTTCTTCAGCATTATTATTTAAATAAGAAAAAACTTTATTACTCACAAGATTAAAAGTTTCAGCAACTTTAGAAGAAAGAATACTAGATGTATTTTTTATAATATTAAAACTCTTTACTCCAAAATCATAAACTGTTTTTAATGATGAACTAAATGTACTGAAAAAGCCTTTACTTTCAGCTGTGTTAGTTACTTTTTCTCTACCATCAAGCTCATTCATAATATCAGTATATTTGATTTGAGAGATGCCTAGAGTATCTGGCTGACCTTTTACTGCTTCTTGTAAGGTTGTTTTAGAATTTAAAAAAGGATATTTAGCTTGAGCTTCTACTATTTTTTTATTACATCTTGCACTTTTTTCGTCATACTGCTTAATCAAATTATCTAACAATGCTAAAAAATCAGTATTTTCTTCTTGATTAGTAATTTGCTTTGGATAAGTTATAAACTCAAATTCATCGTTAGCAAGATAAGAAGCCGGCTTTGGAGAAATATTATGTGGGATTAAATTTTGTAACTTATTAAAAATTGATGTTATTGCCATAATTCTTCCTCATTTCTTATTATAATAATCAGCGTTGCATTATAATAGAAATTATGAGGAGGTCAAGATAAAGGCTAATAATTATTAACTTTTTATTATATTTTGCTTAAAATTAATTAATTTATCAAAAGGGATATTCTACTAAATGTTATTCGCACGAAAGCAGAATATTGTTGCGTGGACCGGTAAAACCCAATGTGTCACCTAGTTCGCTTGCCCCATAGTACCGGACAATTTTTGTTCTATGTCATTCCCGCGTAGGCGGGAATCCAGTAAAATAAAGCTTTTTTTTAAAAGCTTTACTTTACAAAAACTATGTAATAAAAAATCTTTAAAATTAAAGATTTTTTAGTCTGGATCCCCGCTTTCGCGGGGATGACATCGGGATCTTTTAAAAAAATGTCCGGTACTATTGGCTTGACCACGGGGTCCATAAAAACAATAAAAAATACTAATAATTTTAGTATTTTTAACTGGATCCCGTGGTCAAACCACGGGATGACAGAGGTGAAATTCATCCACGCAACAATGCCTTGCGGGAATGACATATAATAAAAATTCTACTATAATTGTCTCTGTTCTTGAACTAGCTCAAAAACTTCAACTGTGTCTCCTTCTCTAATATCTTCGTAATTTTCAAATGCTATACCACACTCATATCCTTCTCTAACTTCTTTAACTTCATCTTTAAAGCGTTTTAAAGTTTTGAGCTTTCCTTCATGAATGACTACATTATCACGTAATAAGCGTACGCCCGCTCCTTTCTTAATAATCCCTTTAGTTACATAGCTACCGGCGATTTTACCGACTTTGGTAATATTGAATATTTGTCTAATTTCTACGCTTCCGATATATTGCTCTCTAACGATCGGATCAAGCATACCGCTCATAATAGCTTTTACGTCATCAATTAAATTATATATTATACTATAATATCTAATATCGACTTTTTCTTTTTCTGCAGCAGTTAAAGCATTTGCCCCTGCTCTAACGTTAAAGCCGACAATAATAGCTGAAGAAGCATGTGCAAGAGATACATCGGATTCCGTTATCGGACCTACGCCGCTATGAAGTATACGAAGCTTTATTTCATCACTCGGTAATTTTAATAAGCTACCTGAAATAGCTTCAACCGACCCTTGGACATCACCTTTAATAATTAAAGGTAATTCCTTAATTTTACTATTACCGGAAGCTTTTAAAAACAAATCTTCTAAACTTGAACGCGGTGCAATAGATATTTTCTTTTCTTTAGCAAGACGCATTCTATATTCAGCTATATCTTTTGCTTGTTTCTCATTTTGTACTACGTTAAATTTATCACCGGCAAAAGGTACTTCGTTTAAGCCTTGAATTTCTACGGGAACAGACGGTGTTGCTTCCACTATTTCTAGTCCCTTATCATTAGCCATCTTTTTAACTTTACCGTAAGAGCTACCTGCTATTATAATATCACCGTTTCTTAAAGTACCTCGTTGAACTAATATAGTGGTTAGCGTTCCTCTTCCTTTTTCGATTTTTGACTCGATTACAACACCGGCAGCCGAACCGAAAGGACTCGCTTTTAAATCCTGCATTTCTGCAATTAATAAAATTGCTTCTTCAAGTTTATCTAAGTTAATTTTCTTTAGTGCCGAGATAGGAATAACCATAACGTCACCACCTGCCTCTTCGCCTATAATTTCGTGGACATATAATTCGTTCTTTACACGCTCAATATCAATATCAGGCTTATCAATCTTATTAATAGCTACAATTATAGGAACGCCCGCTGCTTTCGCATGATTAATTGCCTCAACCGTTTGCGTTTTGATTCCATCATCTGCTGCTACCACTATAATAACTATATCCGTTACTTTAGCACCTCTTGACCGCATTTCCGAAAAAGCCTCGTGACCCGGAGTATCAATAAAAGTAATCGCTCTACCGTCTGCAAGAGTTACTCTATAAGCCCCGATATGCTGGGTAATTCCTCCAGTTTCACTTGCAGCAATATCCGTAGATTTAAGAGCGTCAAGTAATGATGTTTTACCGTGATCTACATGCCCCATTACTGTAACAACCGGAGCACGCGTTCTCAAATCTTCAACCTTATCATCACTAATTAAAACATTTTCAACATCCGATTCTTGAACTCTTTTTACCGTATGCCCTAAATTTGTTGCAACTAGTTCCGCCGTATCGGCATCTATTGTTTGGCTGGCATTTGCAAGAATACCGAGCTTCATTAATTCTTTAATTACATCTGCTACTCTTTCAGACATAGCATTTGCAAGATCGCCGACTCCGATAACTTCCGGTATCGTCACTTCTCTATATACTTTTTCAGGTGCTTGTGATACTAATTTACGCTTTTCTTTTTCTCTAGCTCTTTTTATAGAAGCAAGACTTCTAGTTCTAGTTCTACCGCTACCGCTTTCATCGTCGCCAAGCATATTGAAAAGATCGGCTTTTTTGAATTTTTTCGGTTCTTCTAGCTTAATTTTTGGTGCGACTACTTTATTATCTGCTGTTTTATCTAATTCTTTCTCTGATTCTATCCCGTAACGTGTTCGCATTCCTACTAAAGGAGACTTTACAAAAGTTTCTTCTTTCTTTTTAGATGTTTGTGGCTGTATATCTTCGTTATTTTGGACAGTTTTAGCACTAGCTTCTACTTCAGTTTCTAGCGTTTCTATTTTTGAGTTAGCAGACTGGTTAATACTTGCAAGTTTACTTAAAGTGCTTATTTGTGAAGGGTCATTTAATTTAGATTGCTCAGCAGCTTTTTTAAGAATAGATAAACGTCTGTTAAATTCTTCCTTATTAGCATCAATAGCAGTTTGATCTAAGCTATTTCTTTCTTTATTTAATGAAAGGGTAGTAGTACTACCGGTAGAGCTTTTTCTAACTTCTACTAGCGTTTTAGATTTAGCATTAACAAAGCTTTGAGCTCCTGTAAGAGAGTCAAAAGACTTATTAAGCGATAATTTTGAATTGCCAAGTGTCAACTTTTTGGGTTTGATTTCCTGGTTATCCGTCATATTTAAAACCTTTGTGTTTCTGTTTTTTCCGTCTACTACTTATTATGTCATTCCCGCAGAAATGTTGCCCGCATGGATCAGTTTTTCTCGTCATTGCGAGGAGGCTTTGTTGCATGGACCGGTTTTCTATTGTCATCCCGCGACTTGATCACGGGATCTAGTTAAAAATACTAAAATTATTAGTAGTTTAAATTGTTTTTATGGACCCCGTGGTCAAGCCACGGGGTGACAATAAAAAATCTGGATTCCCGCCTATGCGGGAATGACATCGAGCATGTTTTTTGATTCATGCAACCACCCTTTCACAGGAACGACGTACATTCTCATCCTCTAACTATCCTTTAATTCACCATGCTGTCTAGCAGTTTTAATCAGCAATTTAATATTTTCGTCCGTTATATTAGAATTTGGAGCTAAATTTTTAAATTCATTTACGCTCATCTCTCCTAAATCTTCTATGGTCTTTATACCATATTCGGCAAATTTTAATATTAATTCAAGCGGTAATTCTAATATATCTATTAATTCTTGCTCAACTCCCAGATCCTCTAGCTTTTTGATAATCTTTTCATTCTTAAGATCGACGTAATTAATAGCTCGATTTTTGATCTCTACGGCAAGTTCTTCCTCAAAGCCTTCGATTCTTGTTAAAGTACTAACTTCACTAGTTGCGATTTGTTCTACCGAATTAAATCCCGTTACCGATAAAAGCTGACCTATAACTTCTTCAACATCTAAAGCTTCCATAAATAATTCCGTAGAAGTTAAGAACTCTTCGTTTCTTCTTTTTGATTCTCGCTCTTCGGTCATTATATCGATATTCCAACCTGTAAGCTTAGAAGCTAAACGAACATTCTGCCCTCTTCTACCTATTGCAATACTTTGATTTTCTTGCGAAACTACTACTTCTACCTTATGCCTATCCTCATCAATCAAAATTTTTGTAATTTCCCCGGGTGCAAGCGGTGCAAGAGCATTAACTATAAACTGTGCCAGATCATTACTCCATAATACTATATCAATTTTCTCTCCGTTTAACTCATTTGTTATGGCTTTTACTCTATTACCTCTAATACCTACGCATGAGCCTACGGGATCTATACTACTATCCGAAGCAAATACCGCTATTTTTGCTTTTGAACCGGGATCACGTGCTACTGATTTTATTTGAATAATATCTTCAAGAATTTCAGGTACTTCTAGCTTAAATAGCTTAACCAGCATTTGGTTATCTACTCTAGACAAGAAAATCTGTGGTCCTTTTGTTTCTTGCCTTACATCCTGTACATATACTTTTATACGATCATTAGGTTTAAAATTCTCACCCTTAATTAATTGATCTTTTTTTATTATTGCTTCAGCACGACTCAAGTCAACTATTATATCACCGTATTCTATTCTCTTAACTATCCCGTTTATAATTTCGCCTTTTCTATCTTTAAAGTCATGATATTGCTTTTCACGTTCAGCTTCTATAACACGTTGAGTTATAACTTGTTTTGCAGCTTGAGCCGATACTCTAGCATGATCAATCGGTGGTAAATATTCATATATCTCATCACCGATTTTAGCTTCCGGATTCTTTATTAAAGCTTCTTCAAGTGAGATTTGCGTTAAGTAATCTTCTACATCTTCTACTATTTTTAAGATTCTTAAAAGATTTATCTCACCGGTTTTCCTATTTATCTGAGCTTTAATATTATATTCATTACCGTATTTTTTTCGTCCTGCTACTTGTACCGCTTGTTCAACCGTTGAAATCAAAATTTCTTTTGATATTCCTTTCTCACGGGCTACAGAATCTATAATTTGTAAAATTTCTACATTACCTATATTAGACATACATTATCTCTTATTGCTTTAGGTTCTTGCGTACAATTTCTAAAAAGATTTAATTTTGGTTATTTTTTAAAAATACCTCAAAATAGCCAATCAATTAGAAACTTTCACAGAACCTAGTAATTTTTTAAATACTTCTTCAGTTAAAACTAGATTGGCATTTTTAATTAAATCATAATCAATCAGTACTTCTTGTTCTTCAAATTTTAAATATATTTTATTATTTTCGGCTTTAATTATTTTACCCTGATAACGAGTTTTGCCGTTCAATAATTCTTTAAGTTTGATTTTAACTTCTCTTCCTAAAAATCTATTATAATTTTCAAACTTTACTAACGGACGTTCAAGACCGCTTGATGCTACCTCTAAAGAATATGCATCTTCTATTAAATCTTCAACATCTAGAATAGCGGAGATAGTTCTACTTGCTTTAGTACAATCTTCCACAGATATTTTTTCACCGTTTAAGCTATCAATTAATATCTCGACTACTTTAGGGTTAACACCTTTAAACTTAACAAGAACTAACTCAAACCCCATATCCGTCAAGGATTCTTCTATTACGTTTGTTATTTGTTGTTCAATAGTTTGCATATTTGATGTTTATAACAAAAAAGGTGGGATAAACCCACCTATCTATAATTTTTATAATGCTTACCCGTAACGAAAATACACTAATTAGAATATATAAGCAATATTTAACTTTATATTTTTGTAAAACTACATATTTATAGATGGGCAAATACTTGATAACCCATCTTGCCCGCTTAGAGATGGATCATAGTCTCCTCCTGATGAACAAAATTCTTCTATATGAATCTGAGTATACATAACCCACATTTTCTCTTCTAATATATGTTGCACATGATTGTTAAAAGAATGAGGACCGCAAATTTCATAGGTTTTGCCTTTTAACATACCTAATAAAAATTCTTCAGCTATTCTACCGGTATGATAATGTATATTATCGTTCTCATTAATATTATTATAACTATCTTGAGTATAAAATTTATCATAGTGAATTTCAGTATCGCATATTGCTGTAATATCAGTTAATTTTTTTACAGCTGCATCTAATTGAAATGTGTCACTGTTTTTATTTTTAGTAGAGTGAATAATGTGAATAACGGCAGGAAGCTTAACATTTTCTTCATTTGTTATACTATTAATTCTAGAAATAGAATGACTTTCTCCCGACCCGCCGCTGATCAGAACAAGATCTTTATTGTTTTCTATATCCGATTCAATATATGAAGGGTGTACTTTTACTAGCTGATTTTCAGAATCAAATAGATAATTTGTTACAGTTCCATTAGGATTTTTCTTTATTAGACATTCATAATAATAAACTTCTTCATCATGACCGGTTTTTATAACTGTAAATTCACTGTATTTTTCTCCTACTTTAACAGTAATAACTTGCCCATGTTTATGCGGTATTACTTTTTGTTCATTTTGTCTATAAAATTTTATTTTTGCTGTATTTTTATCAGCACTTTCTATTTCAATTTTTATTTTATGACTTTCAAAACTCTCTATATTATACTTTTCTTTTAATTCATCATATTGCTTCTTTTCAGCATCTACAAAATGCTTTCCTACTATATTTAATATTTCCGTTACCAGCTTGTTGTCCTTACCTACATTTGATATAAGCTCTTCAGCAACAGGTTGATATAGCTCTGAAGGAATATTACGCCCTACATGTATACCGACAATTTTTGATACCGCATTTTTAAATTTATGATCATTCTCTAATGCTGATTGGATTACTTCTAAAAGATCTACTTCATCTGTTTCACTACTGTATTCCTTTCTCAGGTTTTTCAGTATTAAAACTATTACTATTAAAAAATTCATTTACCACTGCTTCATATTTAGTTGCTAAATTTCCATAAAAATTTAAAGATTTAGTAATATCAAAATTCTTAAATAGCTCAGCAGCTTTTCTTATTTCTTTCACTATAGTTGTTCTAGACATAATAACTCCTTTTTTAATAATATAAATTTGAAATTTGTATAATATGTATTTAAAATACATATTATAGTAACTAGACTTATATAGACGTTTTTTTGTATATTCAAGGTAAAAATAAATAAAATTTTTATGCAGTTAACAAGTTTTACTGACGAATTTGTAGTGTAAAAGAGATATCAGAGTACTATAATATTTCCCTTAATCATTTGGTAAAAGTGATCCACAGATTAGCACAATTAGGATATATTAATAGTAGTAAAGGAAAAGGAGGAGGAATTAAGCTAGCATTTATCCCTTCTTCCATGAAGTTGGGAGATATAATAGAAAAATTAGAACCTAATATGGATATAGTAGAATGTTTCAATAAAAATACTAATAGCTGTAGAATTACAAATTCATGCCAATTTAAACATTTTATTAAAGAGGCAAATGAAGCATTTATAAACACATTGAATAATTATACATTAGAAGATGCAATGATTACTAAAACAATTCAAATTGAGGATAAAAAATAACCATTTTTTCTTTTTCCGCATATTAAAAACTCCTTATTCCCCTTAGCTCCTAGTATTGGACTTTCTATAATACTAAATATTTTAAAATTATGCTCTTTTTCAAGCCAATCTTTGATTTTATCGCATACTTTTTGATGTAAGAGAGGATTTTTAATAATTCCGCCCTGCTCTACTTCATGCTTTTCGACCTCAAACTGCGGTTTTATTAAAGCAATTAGCATGCAATCTTCTTTAGCTAAATTTAGTGGAGTCGGTAATATAGTAGTTAAGCTAATAAAACTGGCATCACAAACAATTAAATCAGGCTTCGTTGTTATTTGCTTATCGGTTAAATATCGTGCATTAGTCTTCTCAAGCACTTTAATTTGTGGATTGTCACGTAATTTAGGATGAAGTTCACCATAACCGACATCTACGGCAAAAATTAATTTTGCTTTACGTTCAAGTAATACTTCGGTAAAACCGCCGGTGCTACTACCGATATCAATACAAACTAAATTTTCGGGATCAATTTTAAAATAATCCAAAGCAGCAATTAATTTTAATGCTCCTCTTGAAACATAATTATGCTGCGGTAGCTTTACCTTAATGTCGGTATCATTTATATTAACCTGTATCCCAGGCTTAATTAACTGCTCATGCTTATTATGTACTTTACCTTGGATAATCAAGCTTCGTGCTACAGTAATATCTGTTACAAAACCTTTTTGCAGCAAATATTCATCAAGCCTTATTTTAGTCATTTTAATATCTGAGCGATTTGTCCTAACGGGGTTAAATTAGTATTTAAAAAACTACCATCTTGCTTTCCATTATAAACTAAATAATTTTCAATATTAGGATCAAATTTAGAAAAATAAGTTAGATTCTTAATAAAATCTTTCTGCAAAGTGGAGTTAAATTTAATCTCTATCGCTTTTATCTTACCGCCCCACTCACCGACACAATCTATTTCATGACCTGTTTTATCACGCCAAAAATAAAAATTCGCCGGTAACCCTAAATTTAATCTACCTTTTAAAAGCTCTAAAATTACTAAATTTTCATATAATGCCCCTTTGAGGTAATGAGTTTCTAATTGTTTATCTTGTTCAAGTCCTAACAAATTACAAGCAAGACCGGTATCATAAAAATATAATTTTGGCATCTTTATAAGTCGCTTGTTAAAATTTTTATAAAACGGATGGAGAAAGAAAATAATATAACTTGCTTCTAATATGTTAAGCCACTGCCTAGCCGTAGTATGTGAAATACCGCAATCTTGTGCCAAAGAAGAAAAATTCACAATCTGCCCTATTCTACCCGCACATAACCCCAAAAAACTACGAAACTGATTTAGGTCACCGATATTTTGTAATTGCCGTACATCTCGTTCAATATAAGTTTGAGTATAGTATGGATAAAAATCAAGCGAGGATATATTTAAATTATGCAAAGAAGGGTATCCCCCTTTAAATATAGAAGTTAAAGGGGTTTCTGTTTTTTGAATTTCAGATAAACTCAAAGGTAATAAAGTAACCATACCAACACGCCCTGCAAGCGATTGGGTTATATTATGATTAAGAGCAAAATTTTGAGAACCGGTAATTACATATCTTCCCTTTTGAGGCGAGGCATCTACTACACCTTGTAAATAAGATAATAGCTCCGGTACATGCTGCACTTCATCAAAAATAGCCCCATTATGATATTTAGATAAAAAGGTACGCGTGTCTTCTTTTGCTTGCAATCGAATGTCTAAATCTTCTAACGATACATAAGGTAAATTAGGAAATAGCATTTTAGCTAAAGTAGTTTTTCCTGATTGTCTAGGACCGGTAATACCAATTACAGGAAAAAACTGAGAAAGCCGCTCTATAACTTCTTTAATACTACGCTGAAACATAGTCAGACCTATCCACTTGAATTTTATAGTTTCAATTTAGCACGATTTAATTTTATATTCAAGAATTACCGCTTAAACCTTAACTAATATATGTCTTTTTTTACCGGAAGAGAGCTTTATAACATTTTTATCAAGTAAAAAAGTAGTATTAATTATCATATTCTCATCTGCAACCACCTCATCATTTATTTTAGCACCTTTCCCTCTTATAAGTTTGCGTGCTTCTGACTTAGAGCTAGCAAGACCTGCTTCATGAAATAACTCATACGCACTAATACCTGCTTGTAATACCTCCTGCTCTAAAACAACAGCAGGTAAATTCTCATCGATTTGCCCTTCTTCAAATATCTTTACCGCAGTTTCTAAAGCTGATTTTGCTGCCTGCTCCGAATGACAAAGCTTAGTTAGCTCATAAGCAAGCTGTTTTTTAGCTGCATTAATATCTTCAGCCGCTAAACTTTCAAACTTATTAAGCTCTTCTTGAGTTAACTCGCTATATAATTTGGCAAATCTAACTATGTCGGCATCCTCGCAGTTACGCCAATATTGATAATAATCATACGGGCTTAACAAATCTTCATTAAGCCATACTGCTCCCGCAGCAGTCTTGCCCATCTTAGCACCCGAGCTAGTCGTAAGTAGCGGCGTCGTCATACCGAACACATCTTTGCCGCTTATTTTATGGGTTAAATCAGCACCCATTACGATATTGCCCCATTGATCGCTACCGCCAAGTTGCAGGCTACAATTATAATGCTTGCTTAAATAGTAAAAATCATATGCTTGCAACAACATATAGTTAAACTCTAAAAAGCTTAAATGCTGCTCACGCTCAAGTCTTAGCTTTACCGAATCCATAGTAAGCATACGGTTGATTGAAAAATGAATACCAAAATCTCTTAAGAACGCTAGATAATTGAGCGAATCCAACCACTCTGCGTTATCCAGCATTATAGCATCACTTTCACCTTCGCCGAACTTGATAAATTTCGATAAAGATTTTTTAATCCCTTCAGCATTCTTAGCGATATCTTCTTTACTTAAGATTTTACGAGCTTCGTCTTTCCAAGTAGGATCACCGATTTTACTCGTACCGCCGCCGATAATTACAATAGGCTTATGCCCATGATGCTGAAGCAACCGTAATATCATTATCTGCATTAAACTACCGATATGTAGCGAGGTAGCAGTACAGTCAAAGCCTATATAAGCCGCTATTTTTGTTTCTTTCGTTATAATAGTTAACCGATCCAAATCGGTACATTGATGGAAATATCCTTTATTTATAAATTCTTCTATAAAACTCATATATTATTTCTTATTATTGTTTGCTGTTTTTCAAAATTATCTTCAATATCTTGTTCATAAGAATCTAACTTATCACTCATATGCATCTTCTATTTCTACATTTGGTTTATTATAAAGTATGTAAAGACTTTGTCTACAATATAGAGTACCTCTAAAGTAACAGTTTAATATTTCTAACTAATATTTTAACTTAATTTAATTTTAATTAACTTGTTTGACTTGATAAATAATGGTTTAATAAAATAACAGCTATTAAATATAGGGGATTTATGTCAACAGAAGATACGGAAAAGTCAATAAAAGAAAGAACAAAATTTAATAAAGTTGGTAAACAAATAAGCAAAAGCGAACATCAGGCAACGCACAATGTTTTGAATACACCAAAAAGAAAACAAGCTGAAGTAAATAAACCATATCAAGGTTTTACAACTTCTATTGTAACACCCCAACAATCGAAATCTGCTCAAAAACAAGAGCCAAGTAGACCCCATCAAGGTTATGCAAGCTCTATTGAAACACCGGCTCCTTAAACAAAGCCTATTTCAACCAAACCTCCACAAGTCGTTGCAAAAAACTTAAATGTTGCTAGCAAGAATCCCGTTACGGCTATAGCACAAAAATTAATAAACAAATTTACGACCGGGAACAAGCCAATGCATAAAACTAAACAATCTCCTACTCCGTCGGCTAGCCCTACTAATAAATCAACTGGCAAAGGTTAGGGTAATAGTAGATAAAATTTTTTTTATATCATTCCCGCAAGGCTGCTTTGTTGCGTAGACGGGAATCTACTGTGTCACCCCGTGGTCAAGCCACGGGATGACAGAGATAAAATTGATCCACGCAACAACGCCTTGCGAGGAGCGTAGCGACGTGGCAATCTCTCTTAAATTTCAAATGACGGGAATAGGCAATACTAGATCTCCGCTTTCGCGGGGATGACATGGAGGTCTTTTCAAAAACTGTCCGGTTACTATAGGTCAAGCGAACTAGGTAACACAGTGGATTTTACCGATCCACACAATAATATCTACTCCCTCCCAAACACCTCTCTAAAATATTCTCACGTGCTTTTTAAGTAGTAACTTAATAATATTTAACTTAGTTTAATTTAAATTAACTTGTTAACAGCGTTAAATAGTTGAATAATAATTTAATAGAATTAGCAAATAAGTTAGGGGCATTATTATGTCGAAAGACAACCAACCAACTAAATCACCTATTACTGAGAAGCAGATTAAAGAAATTATTAATGGTGCAAGAAACGATATACGTGATATAGAAGGTTATGTTCTAGGGCAATTAAAAAATCAAATAATAGCAGATAAAAAACCTATAGATATCAATAATGAAGATTTTAAAAAAGCTTTTAAAGGAACATTTGAAGCTGATCCTAATGAAACTTCTACCGTAGAAATAGACGGAAAAAAAGAAGTGGTAAAAAATAACGTTATAAATGTTCCGGCAACAATACTTGCAATAACCGAAAAAATCAATGACGCACAAGATAGAGGAGCTTCATCTGATAATTTTGCAGAACTTAAACAAGAAATGGAAAAGTTTTCTACTGAATTTCGAGAAGCTTTTACTTCTAATGAAAAAATAAATAATCTAATAAAAAATCGGTTTAAACAAGAAGTTATAAATGAAGCTGTACCTTTTAGCGAATTAATAAACGGTCAAGACGCTCAAATGAATATGGGCGAGAAAAAAAACTTAGTTAACAATATATATAAAAATATAGAGATACCCGACAAGTTATATGAAGATATAGTTATAAATGGAAATAATAGCCTTAAAGATCAGCTAGTAGTAAAGATTATCGGACCGGAAATAAAAAAAGCATTTGGCAATCCCCCAATTACTCTTAAAACTAGCTCGGATATACCTTATGAAGTCACAACGTTAGACAAAAATAAACTAACCCCCCAAAATATAGAAAACTTTACCAAAGCAGTAGATAATAAGCTTAAAGAGTTGAATGACAGACTAATACTTAATAAGAAAATATTTGAGGATTTAAAACAACTCAATACTTCCATTAGTGATACTCAAATTAAGCAATTTGAAAATTTTTTATCCAAATTAGATACCCCATCTTTAAAACACCATGAAAACAGAATGGCTCTCGTCTTACATGGTATACATAAGAAAGCTGAACTTTCACCTTTGGAAAAAATTTATACAACAATTACCGGACAAAGCCAGGAAGAATATCAAGCTAAAAAAAGTAGAAAAGATCTTAACAATGGAACATCCTAACTATAAAGTTATAGATGATACCAAAAGCTATAAAAGCTCACTTCAAACACCTACTCCGGTACAAATAAAGCAAGAGAAAACAAAACTCGTAAAACAAGCTTTAAATACGTCGGTTAAGGCAGCTAGGAGTAATCAAATTCAAGCACCTACTTCAGTATAAACGCAAGAGAAAGCAAAACACGTAAGACAAGCTTTAAATACACCGTCTAAGGCACCGGCTAAACCTGCTAGGAATTTCAAAACTCCAAATCAAACACCCAATACCTATAAAGATAGTTCAAAACAGCATGAAAGATAATTTTCTTCAACCGATAAGATATTTACTCAAACTTTGTAAGGTTTGCCTATGCTGTCATATTACCGGACAGTTTTTGAAAAGCCCTAGATGTTATCCCTGCGAAGACACATGAGTGTCAACTTAAGAGAGATGTCATCCCGTGGCTTGACCACGGGATCTAAAAATAATAAATTAGATACCGCGATCAAGTCGCGGTATGACAAAGAACTGGATTCCCGCCGTTGCTAAGAATGACATAAATGAGCCATGCAACAACGCCTTCAGTCGCTCGCAATGACGATTCGGTATCAATGTAACAACGCCCAAAAACGGGAATGACATAGAATAAAAACGGTCCAGTTACCTTACTGATATCTGTTATATTTTATAATAATAAAATTTTATTTCGTTGTTTTTAAAGGCATCTTTTTTATTCCTAAAACCCTTTTTCAAAGAGCTACAGGAAAAATTAATATTACCGGCTTGAGCCGTGTCCGGTCCTTCATTTTTTATTTTCTCTATATCCTTACTACTCGGTACTACAACGGCAATATGCCCTGCTCTTTTTGTGTTAGCATTTTTATATACGGATACAACAAAATATCCTTGATTAGCAAATTTTTGTGCTTGAATAAAACTATCATCACGATTTCCTGCTTTAACAAAATTCCATCCGTTTTTTATTCCGTCTGTTTCAAGCCACTCAGCTTGCTTATTTGATAAAGTAGGTATAAATTCTTTATCGCTTTCAGGATGAGGAAGTAGAGACTTATTTGGAAGCCCCAAGGCTGCACTAGCAGCATAAGCAAAACAACTACAATGAGTCAAACGCTTTAACTTAGGAGAGTTATATTTTTCCGTTTCTTCTAATAAAGTTTCTCCTGACTTACAATTTATCACATTACCTTTCTGCCATTTTGTCTCAACATTTAAAGAATTAATTACCTCTAAATTTTTTTTAGCGGCTTCCGATATATTGTCTGCTTGTACAGTCATATTAATACAAAGTAAGCAAATTATAATTAATTTTATTTTATTCATTTTTTTCTCATATTAATTTATGAACCTCTATATACAATATATAATATGATAATTCAACTATTAATTGTAATTTTTTATATTTTATTATTCAGAGAAACATAAGAACACTCTATGTTTCTTGACAAATGCTATGCTTTTATATATGCTTCTTCGTATGTTAGCAATAAGAGATAAGACTTAGAAATAAGTACTTCAAGCTTAGCACCCGTAGCTCAATTGGATAGAGTATATGACTACGGATCATAAGGTTAGGGGTTCGACTCCTCTCGGGTGCGCCATTCTTCATTTTTCGGTATTTCTACAAAGGTGTCAAACGGTGGACGCAGCATAAAGTCAAGCTTTTAACCGTTTAACTGAAATACTAATTGTCTTTCACCAAGTCTCTAAACTAAGCAATTATAAAAAGAAATATTAATAATTTAATTAAGCAACAAGCCGCCTTAATCTCATTCATTTTTAACTGTGGTAGCGGGGCATTTCAAGCATCAACCTTGCGGCAGAAACTGAACCGAGGCGAGTACCTGAACGCCGCCAATGAATTACTGCGTTGGGTGCATGTTAAAGGCGGTGTTAAGCTGCAAGGCTTGGTAAAACGTCGGCAGGTAGAGCGGGCATTGTTCTTAAGTGAAACAGGTACAGCCTTAATCGTTAACGAGATTGCCGTTGTTTCAAATGTAGAAATTGATTATTTAAAATAATTAACTAATATATTAAATTAGTAATTATAATTATTACTATTTATTAAAACTCTCTATTATTTCTCCTAATACTTAATATATTCATAGATTCCTTAAATCAACCTCAACTATATTTATTCACACTTTTAGTTAAATTTCTATTTCATTCTTTAAATTCTTTAATTATGGTTTTGTATATAAGCTCATTTTTAACAAAATATTAAATTTAATAAGGAGTAAAAAAATATGAAAGAATTAATAGAGTTTTTAAAAACACATGAATTTACTGAAGAAGTTAAACAATTAACTACTCTTAACGTTGATGGTGGATCTGATAGTGGGGAAGCAATACTTGGTAATACGAATATTGTAAGTTTTAGTGAAGCCTTAAAAAATAATGATACTATCACTTCGCTTGATCTTAGACGAAATAAAATAGGAGATGCAGGTGTTATAAAGATTGTTGAATCTTTGGAAAATAATAATACTATTACCTCTCTTGGATTTAGTAGTAACGATATAACAGATATAGGGATAAAAAAAATCAGTGCACTTTTAAAGCATAATAATATTACTTCACTTGAACTTAATTACAATGAGGTAACAGATAAAGGATCTGCAATAATTGTTGAAGCTCTAAACAGTAATACTTCTCTTACTAAACTTTTCCTTGGAGCAAATAATATAAAAGATGCAACAATTATTGAAGCTTTAAAGTATAATGTTCTTACTTCTCTCACACTTAATGCCAATTATATAGCAAATAATGGAGCAGCCAAAATCGGTGAATATCTAGCAAGTAATAATCGTATAGAAGATGTAGAAAGAATCGGCAATGCTCTAAGTAATAATAAAACTCTTACTCACCTTGATCTTAATGAGAATAACATATCGGATGCGACAGCAATTGTTAATGGATTAGAACATAATAGTACTCTTACTTCACTTTATATTTCTCGCACAGAGTACGAGTACAATGAAAATCAAGACTTTTCATATGAACTTAATCCTTATGGTATTGAAAAAATAAACGAATTTTTAGAAAGAAATAAAAGTTTAAATAATTCTTCAATAAACCAACCCAAAACCAATACAACATTAGACAATACAAAAGATGAAGTGATAAAAAAAGACTTAAATAATAATAAAGATAAAACAATACAGCTAATAGAAAAATTAAGTGCCAATAACCCAATATGCGATGAAGAATTTGATATATTAGTTGAAAATAATATTGTACAACAAACTAAGGTGACACCTGAAAGTGATCAGATAACAAAACCGCAAAGCAATTCAACAAATAATAACATTAACGTAAATATGGTTAATGAAATAGTTTATGATAATACGCTTTTGAATTATCCTGAATTAATACAGTTATCTTTAGAAGAATTTAATTTGCAAAGAATAGCTGAATTAAGCAATAAACTAAATCCTGATCTAGTGCAAGAAGCAATTAATAACAATGAAAATGAACTTGTTTTAGCTGGATTAATAAGCTTAGAAAGCTTTGAAGTATAAATTAATTGGGGACAGGGATAATTTGTCCCCACCATTTAAATTTTTATGCTGCTTGTAAAGGCTCTGGATATATAAGTGTGTAAATTCTAAAATAGGCATTAAATTCGCCCCTCAAATTTTATCAAAAAGTGAGCCATGGCCTCTCCCCAATTTTGGATAGGCATATTCCATTTTCGCGCAATATAGTCAATTGTCAAGTACAAAGTCTTAAATACAGAGTCGTCGTTAGGAAAACCCCTTTTGTTATTAGTAACCTTGCGTAATTGACTATTGACTATTTAAACCTTCGATTGCATTGGTTGTATAAATGATACGCCTAATCACTTCTGGGTATTGTAAAAAAATTATCAAATTCTGCCAATTATTTTGCCATGATTTTGCAATATGTGGGTACTGTTTGCCCCATTTCATATCAAAATCAGATAATCTGCAAGACGGATATTCAATTAGTGATGCCGTTCCAAAAGTTAATCAAGCGATAAAAGACCTACAAATGCCGGCTACGATTACCGGAAGCTTCCAAGGAACTGCTCAGGCATTTCAGTCGTCTTTTTCCGATCTTGGCTTACTGCTTGGACTTGCTGTTATAGTTATTTATATTATTCTTGGCATGTTATATGAGAGCTTTGTGCATCCTATAACCATACTTTCGGGACTGCCTACTGCTATATTTGGAGCATTACTTACATTGCTAATATTTAATAGCGAGCTTGATATGTACGGATTTGTCGGGCTTATTATGCTAATCGGTATCGTTAAGAAAAACGCTATTATGATAATCGATTTTGCTCTAGAACTTGAGAGAACCGGCAATAAATCTTCGCATGAAGCAATCTATGAAGCATGTATAATAAGATTTAGACCGATTATGATGACTACCTTAGCTGCATTAATGGGAGCTATGCCTATTGCTCTTGGAGTCGGAGCAACGGGAGTAGAGAGAAGATCGTTAGGACTTGCCGTAGTTGGCAGTCTACTCACATCACAATTACTTACTCTTTATATTACACCGATAATTTTCCTATATTTAGAAGCAGCTAAGAGATGGTTAAAAAATAGCAATTACAAAGCTGAAATTAGAAGCTATCCGGAATTAAATTGGAAAGATATATTATATCGAACAAGCATTACTGCTGTTATCATCATCTTCGCGGATAAATTTTTGCTTTACTTTAGAATTATTATTATACGGCTTACTATTTTTTACCGGTGGATAATTTACAGGTTCATAATTTGTAATGGGCGGTGCATAATTTTGGTTTACCGTAGCATTTGGACAAGTATATTTTGATATATCACGCTTAGTTTCTCTAAGCATTGCTTTTATCTGATTTAATTCCTCTTGCATCTTTTTTTCTTTATCGCTATCGTCTTTTCTAACTTTTTTATTCGCTCTATTTAAAGTCATATCGTCGTCGGATTCAGCGAAGCCTGATTCTGCTTTTTGCCTTGCTATATCCCTTTTAATCATCTTAAGATACATTTCACGATTTCTCTTTACAGGATCGATTCTTTCTCCTCTTAAAGGACTATCACTATCATAGTCATCATCATCGTCGTTATCATAATCAAGATTATCTTCTACTATATTCTTTTTAGCCAAAGTAATATATTTATTATTATATACAGGTTTTCTTTTGCCGCCTTTAGCACCTTTACTATCAACCAATCTATTATTTGCGGATCTTTGAAAATAGCTTCTAAAATTATCGGTACAAGCCGAAAGTAAAAACATTCCTAAAAATAATATTATAATTTTTTTTAACATATATTTATATTATTCCAAAACTTTTATTATGATTAATGCCACATAATAGCTAAACTTGCAAGGATAAAGCACTAAAGTTCTGTGTGCTTAATTAAATTATTGTTATTCTGAGGTATTTTTGGTCTTGTTGTATGTTTCCCATCACGTCATTGCGAGGGGGCATTGTTGCGTGGACCTGCTTTTCCGTCATTGCGAGAAGAATTATGTAGTAATTCGACGAAGCAATCCAGTAAAAAATTCTGATTTACAGAATTTTTTTATTATTTTTTCTGGATTGCCGCGTCGCTTTGCTCCTCGCAATGACGATTAGATATCCACGCAACAAGGCCTTCCCGCGTGGATCGGAAAACACTTTCAGTGTCATACCGTGGCTTGTCCAAGGTATCCAGTAAAACAACTAAAAATACTAATATTTTTAATTGGACCCCGTGGTCAAGCCACGGGGTGACAAATCACTCTTTCTATTAAATCACTTAATAACACCTGCCCTTCTTTTCTTCTTTTTAATAAATTTTGTGAAGCATCCTCTAATATCTTAGGATTATTTATCAAATCGAGTATTTTATCTGCTAATTTTCCTGTAGAGATATTATTCTGCTCTAAACACCATCCGGCTTTTTTATCTGCAAGCAATTTTGCATTGTAATATTGATGATTATCCGCAGCACTAGGCAGTGGAATAAAGATTGCCGGCAACCCTATATAGCTCAATTCTTCTATAGTAGATGCTCCTGCTCTTGAAATCACTAAATCAGTTTCTTTATATTTTAATGCCATATTATCAAAGAATTCGGCAAATTCATAATTAATGTTTAATTTAGAGTATATATCTTTTATTTTTACTTGATCATCTAATGCTGCTTGCTGGATTATATTTAATTTAAGATTTGGCTGTTTTTGCATTAAAATTTGAATACTTGCAGGTATCAGCTCTGAAAATAGCTTAGCTCCTTGACTACCGCCAAAGATGAATATAGTAAAAAGCTTGTCATTCCGTGGCTTGACCACGGAATCCAGTCTTTTTTTTATTTTTTTGGACCCCGTGGTCAAGCCACGGGGTAACACTGAGTACACTACAGAATCCAACTCCCTAATATTCCTTCTAACTACCCCACCGGTAACTACTATTTTACTTTTTGCAAATTCCGGTAAATTTTTTACGTCTTCATAAGAAATAGCTATCTTTTTAGCAAAGCTTGCAAAAAATTTATTAACTTTTCCAAGGTAAGAATTCTGTTCATGAATTATAATCGGTACTCTTAAAAAAATTGCCGCAAACATTGGAGCTATAACAGGATAACCGCCAAATCCTATAATAGCTGAAGACCTGATATTATATAATAATTTAATAGCTTTTAAGATCGCAATTGATAAGTTTGGTAAAAATAAAAAAATATTATCTGAGCGTTTTAAATCTAAGATATGAAAAATTAACCCCATATTCTGATTTATATATTTTTGGCATCTTAAATCAGTAATAAAATGAACTTCATAGCCACGCTTGATTAATTCTTCTCCAAGAGCAACAGCCGGAAAAAAATGCCCGCCCGTACCACCTGCTACTAAAATTATTTTTTTCATATTTCAATATTACGAATTTTGTACGAATTTAAAGGTGTTCTGTGTCTTGTAAAGCCAAGAAGCATACCGGTAGCGATAGCTATTGCAAGCGTTGAAGAACCACCGTAACTAATAAACGGTAATGTCATACCTTTAGTAGGAAGTAAATGCAAGGTCACACCCATATTAATTATTGCCTGAAGCCCTAATTGTGCAATTATACCGCTAGCAGCGAATTGTACAAATTTATCTGTTTCGTTTAATAACTTAATAAGACTTCTTAATACTATAAAAGCAAATATACCTATAACAATAAGGCAAATAATAGCACCAAATTCCTCACCTGCTACGGCAAAAATAAAATCCGTATGCGAATCGGGTAGTACCTGCTTTACTGCTCCCTCCCCTGGACCGCGTCCATATAAACCGCCATGCTCAAAAGCCTTAAGAGACTTACTAACTTGATAATTCTCGCTACTATCAGGATCTAAAAATGAATTAATTCTTTGCGTTACGTGAGGTAACCAAAAATAAGCAATAGTTACTCCTATCATGCCTAAAAAACCGGCTAGCACAATCCAAAATATCGGCATACCCGCAATAAACAGCTGAATACCGAAAACTGCCGTAATCATTACAAGCATTCCAAAATCCGGCTGAATAATTAAGAGAATAGCAACAATAGAATAAAGTATTACACAAATCGTAAAACTTGGAAAATCATCATTAAATTTTAGCGATAATATCCAGCCCGTAACAACTGCAAAAAACGGTTTGATAAATTCCGAAGGCTGAATAGATAGACCTAAAATATTAATCCATCGCACTGCCCCTTTTACTTCATAACCAAAAAATTTAACTGCTATTAATAAAACTATACTAGCAATAAACCCAACTATTGCAAAACGCCTTAACCATTTTTTATTAAGACATGAAAATAATAATATAAGCCCTGAAGCGGCAGCTAAATAAAATATTTGTCTATATGCAAAATAACTTCCCTCAAGCCCTATTCTACTTGCTACTGCTGAACCTGAGGTAGTAACAAGCATTAGACTAAAAGCAAATAAGATAATTAAAGAAATTATTATTTGCCTATCGGTACTCCGCCACCATAATTTTATAAAATTATTAGATATTTCGTTATTCATGACTATATTTATGTTATTGCATGGATTGGAAAACGTGCTCGATGTCATACCGTGGCCCCGCCACGGTATCTAAAAAAACAATAAAAAATACTAATGTTATTAGTATTTTTAACTAGACCCCGTGGTCAAGCCACGGGGTGACAGTATACTACACAACCTCATAAACAACTCGCCACGCTCTTCAAAATTTTTAAACTGATCATATGAGCTACAACTAGGTGCTAACAAGATATTTTTCACCTCCGCGTTATCACCTACTGCATCCTTATAAGCCAGATCAAAAGCCTGCTCAAGATTATCACATATTACAAAATCTACTATATTCTTAGCAGTATTTGCAAATATTTCTTTAGCTTGACCATAAAAATAAGCTTTCTTAATTTTACTGAAATAAGGCTTTATTTCCTCAATACCGCCCTCTTTAGGGATTCCTCCCGCAAGCCAGTAAATATTATCTAGTGCTTTAATTGATTGCACGGCAGATATGGCATTTGTTGCTTTACTATCATTATAAAAACTTATATTATTTATACTACCGATATATTGCATTCTATGAGGTAAACTTTGAAAACTACTTATAGACTCAAGTATTTTTTTAGACTCTATTCCTATTATTTTAGCTACTGCATAGCTTGCAGCGATATTCTCATAATTATGAGTTCCTTGCAAATTTTTATTAAACGATAATTCATAACTTATATCATTATCGTTAATTTTATCATCAACTACCGAAATGCCGTTTTCAAGAATTTTAGTAACCGAAAAAGGAATTAGTTTTATACGCTGCTCTTGCTGCAATGTCATAAAAATTTCACGGCAATAATCATTATCAATATTAATTACTGCATAACTATCTTTATCCATTCTATCAAAAATCTTAGATTTTGCTGCAATATAACCGGTCATGTCTTGATGTCTATCCAAATGGTCGGGAGTTATATTAAGAAGCACGGCTATTTTAGCTGTAAAGGTTTTTACTAGATCTAGCTGAAAAGAAGACAATTCAAGTATATATCCATCCTTACTTGCTTTAGCTTGCAAAGCAGGAACTCCAATATTACCGGCAACCGGATAGTCTAAACCGTTACTATTTAAGATATGGCTTATTAAAGCAGTAGTAGTACTTTTACCGTTTGTACCGGTTACAGCGATAAAGTTTAAATTTTTTGATTTTTCAAATAATAAATCTATATCGGAAATGATTGAAATATTAAAATTTTTTGCAATACCTACTATCTTATGCGTTAAAGGAATTCCAGGGCTTAAGACAATTTTATCTAAATTTTGCCATCTTGAATCAGATAAAGCAGCAATTGAGTTGTTGGTATATAATTCTTCAAATATATCTCTATTTGCTTTTAGATCGTCATAAACAATTACGTCACATTTACCTTGCAGCTCTTCATAAACCGACATACCGGTTTTACCAAGCCCAAAAACACCTATTTTTTGTTTTGTATGAGAATTCATGATTTTGTAATTGAAAGGTGGTTGTCATCCTAGCTCACTTGTAGCGGGATCCAACTTAAAATACTAGCATTATGAGTATTTTAGATTATTTTAATGGATCCCGTGGTCAAGCCACGAGATGACATTATATGCTTTACTGGATTCCCGCTTTCGCGGGAATGACATAGAAAAACCTTAGTTTATCTCTTGCATTAAAGCTTGTTCACCTTCATTAAATTCACCCTGTCCTTTTATATTATTATAGGTCGATTTACTATTCCCGGGATCAGGCAAATAATAATGAGGCGGAACTTCTAGTGCTTTAGCACGCTGTACTTGATACTCATTAGGTCCGGCTGTTGATATACCTACGGTTTCTTTTAACTTTTTACTACAAGCAGAAGTAATTAATAAGACAGTAACTAATAAAAAAATCTTTTTCACTTAATACACCTTTAATTAAAATTATATTTTATTAGACCTCTTGCATAACCTCCTTCTAAAGGTAATTTGTACGTCAATCCGGTACTCGCATCCTCACGTATGTCTATATACGCTGCGGTGCTGCGTTCCGTGTTTCCTTCAAATTCCTCTTTATAAGATAGGTTATGCAAGAGGTCTATTGTCACCGTTATGACCGGTGTTACGAATTTTTTCAGCCATAGCTTCAATTTGAGCATTATCATAATTCCCTTTAGCCTTTTCTTCAATAACTTTTTTAGTACTATAATAATCTTCTATTAAGATAATTACTCCTATTGTAATAAAGCAATCAGCTAAATTAAATACGGGGAAGCTATAATTCTGATAATGAAAATGGATGAAGTCAAAAACTGCTCCTCTAAAAAATCTATCAATTAGATTACCAACAGCTCCGCCGATTACAAAGCTATAACCTGCAAAACTCCCTATTGTTTTTGAACGTATCATCAAATAATATAAATAACAGACAATAAGCGTGTTAGTTATTAAAAAAACAGCATTGCTATATTGATAATATTCACGCATTAGACCAAAACTAATACCGTAATTCCAAGTATAAACCATATTTAAGAAAGAAGTAACCTTGAGCATTAAGCCTGGTTTCCATCTCAAATTATCAATAAACCACCATTTACTTAACTGATCAATAATCACTAAGGTTATTATTATACGACTACTACGAGCAAATGTTATATATAGTTTTTTTAGGAGTAGGAACATAGATGTTTTGTAAATGAGTAATGAATAGATGGCCCTTATGTCATTCCCGCTTTCGCGGGAATGACATAGATGCCTAGTAATAAACGATACTACAAAGAAGTTTCAACTGCTTTACCGACTTGCAATTCCTTATCAAGCTTAACATTTAAAGTTTTTATTTCTTTTTTAAATTGTTTAAATTTCTCTAAATTTTTTCCGTTTAATTCTACACCCGGTGTTGTTTTAACCGACATAGGATTAACATGTTTGCCGTCAATTTTAACTTCATAATGCAAATGTGGACCTGTAGCTCTGCCGGTACTCCCGACATATGCTATAACCTGCCCCTGTTTTACTATGCTTCCCACTTTTAAATTTTTTGCAAAATTTGAAGCATGAGCATAAGCAGTAGATAGCGTACCACTATGTTTTACCTGAATACATTTTCCATAACCCGACTTCCAACCTATCTCCGTTATAACTCCGTTTCCTGCGGAATATATAGGCGTACCGGTTGGAGCTGCAAAGTCAACTCCTTTATGCATTTTAGTATAACCGAGTATCGGATGCTTTCTATTACCGTAATGTGAAGAAACTTTTATAACTTTTAGCGGAGTTTTAAGTAAGCTTCTTTTTACGCTTTTACCGTCTTCGGAAAAAAATACATGATTATTTGCATTATTGTCATGAGAATAACGATATATATTATATTCTTTCCCTGAAAGATTTAATGAAACATATAGAATTTTACCGTGGTGAGAAAATTTACCGTCTTCCGTTACGTATTTTTCCGTTATTACGGTTGCGGTATCACCGCTTTTTATTTGACGCTGAAAATCGATTTGATAAGCATAAGCATTAATCAGCTCTATTATACTATTATTCGATAAACCTAGTTTTTTAAGGGCTGACATAAAATTTGATTCAATACTTACCGACGATTTAGCAACTTTTTTACTTAAAGGTATTACAATTTCTTCAACTTTAAAATTATCACCTTCTCTAATTACTTCAATAGTTTTTAGCTTATCGATAATTATAACGATTTTATTTAAGAATGTTACCTCTGAAGTTAAATCTTCATCTTCGTTTTCGGTAATTTTTGTTTCATATTCAAAAGTAATTTGCTGCCCTATTTTAAGAGCAGAAGATAATTTTCCCTCTTTTATTAAACTTACAATTTTTTCTATTTCATTTTTAGGGATATGTTGTTCTATCAAAATTGACTTTATAGTATCGCCTTTTTTTACTACTACTTCTTTAAATGAAATTGTTTCTTCTTCACTACTATCAGGTTGTACTAAAGTTATGGATAAAGTATCGTTAACATAATTATTAACGGCAAAAGAGACAAAAACAACTAATGCTATAAATAATAATAAGGAGGAAGAGGTGAGAATTTTCCTGAGACGTGCACTAATAAAAGATGATGGTAATATGCCATTAAAATCATAAGATAGTGCTGTATCATTCATTAAAATTGCTCTGAAGATTATTTGAATCAATTTTTCATTACTAATAATAATATGAACTATATACAAACAAATTACAATAGAAAATTGTAAAATTTTGTTTTATTTCTGTTTTATTAATTTTTTATTAATGAAAATTAACTTATATAGAGAAAGATTATGCCTAGACTTTTCCTATTTCTATTAATTTTTATAAATCTTATGTCCTGCTCATCTAACCATAATGCTGTCAAATTGCCCAAAATAGAATATTATGAGAATATTTCTTTAAATAAAAACTGTCCTATAAATAGTAAAATAGTTCTAGTAGGCGGTTGTTTTGATTTATAAATATAAAAAACGTCAACCTATTCATAATCAATTACAACGAGCAAAAATTTTAAGTTCTTTCACATTTGTTGATAAAGTACTTATATTACCTAAACTAAAAGATTTTAATGATTACGCTCGGTTAGTGCAAAATATTTGTCCTTCTGTAATCGCTGTAACAAAGCACGATCCTCAGTTAATAAATAAACAAATTCAAGCAAAATTAATAAATGCGAAAGTAATAGAAGTTATTGACTTACTGCAACATCCTAATATAGGCACACTTTCTAGCTCAAATATTATTAAAAATATGTAGTTTTTACAAAAATTTATCGATTTTTACTTTAATAAAACTGTATATACATTTATATTATATATAGAAATAACTTTATATGTGCTATGAAAAATATTATTAGACATCTTTCCAAACCAGCTTATAGAGAGGAATTTAAAGGAGACACTTCACCTCGCACCGCAGCATACATAAGCAATCATGCAGATGCGAATCTAGGCTCGATGTATAAATTACCTCTAGAAGCGAAGTTTTGGAAGATGTCTATTGCTTTAATTTGTTTTTTGATTGTTAGTAGTAATTGCTTTGCCTCCGAGCCGTTACCTTGGCAAGTAACGTTCCAGCCGCCGGCAAGCCCGATTATGGAGGAATTACATCATTTTCATAATTTTCTGCTTTATATCTCAACAGCTATTGTTTTATTCGTTGCCGGATTACTTGGCTTTGTATGTATCAGATTTAATGCAAAAAATAATCCAGTACCGGCAAAATTTTCACATAATGTTTTAATAGAAATAATTTGGACTGTAATACCTATAATAATTTTAGTTATTATTGCAGTGCCGTCTTTTAGAATATTGCGTCATGCCGAAAAAATACCCGAAACGGATTTAACTATTAAAGTAGTAGGGTATCAATGGTATTGGCATTATATATATCCTGATCATGATAATTTAGAATTTGATAGCGTAATGATCTCTGATGAGAATCTAAAACCTGACCAGAAAAGATTATTAGATGTTGATAATCGTATTGTTATACCTGAAAATGCTACCGTAAGGTTTCTCATTACCGCAGGTGACGTAATACATAGCTTTGCCGTTCCGTCGCTTGGGTTTAAAATAGATGCAGTGCCTGGAAGAATTAACGAAACATGGACAAGAGTTGCCAAGAAAGGTGTATATTACGGACAATGCTCGGAGCTTTGCGGCATTAATCACGGCTTCATGCCGATTGCTATAGAAGTAGTAAGCAAAGAGGATTTCGACAATTGGATTGCAAGCAAGAACAAGACGGCCATGAATGGCGAGAATCCAAAATTAGCGGCTAACTAATTATATGATAATGAGTGAGGAAGAATATAGAAATCAACCGGATGTACTTAATGACCCTGAATGGAAAAAAGCTTTTTTTTATATTTTGTATGTGGGACATTGTGCAGATTACGATGAAGGAATGGCTTATATTGAAGAAAAATTAAAAAATACTGAAGAATTGTCACAAGCTGCAACTTGTCAAGCTTTAGGTATTTTAGTACGTAGATTTTATAATATTAAAGAGGATTTAATATTACCATCTTGAAAAGCAATAATAAACGTGTTTATGGTGAAACTTTTAGTTTATTGAAAGATATTAAGGGTTATGTACCAAGACTAAAAAGAAAAATTTACTTAGCATATGTTGAAAATGGATTTGATTTTTTTACTGGTAAAAAATTAAAAATATTTACCGATAAAGGTTTAATCTATTCTCTAAATAATGAGGAAGAAAAAATAGAGTTTATTTTAAGTTTTTGTCAGAATTCTAAAAATTATCAAGAATCTTTAGAAGTTTGTTTATATTTTCTTAAGAAGAATGAAAGTGAGGAAATAAATATAGCAGCTTTTAAAGGACTTACCTATATAGTCTTTAGGTTCAGAAAAATAGAGTTTAAGACCGTGTTACCTTTTATCAGAAAATATTTAAGTTATTCTATGGGAATGGGAACAAAATGTGAATATCTATATGCTGAATCACTTTTGCAGGATATAGCAATTGTAATACCGAAATTACGTATAAAAGCAATTACATTTTTAAAAAAATATTCTTATATCCATTTAATATCATCAATATTTGTAAATTACGTAATAGCTAAAAACAAACCAAAAAATCAAATAAAGCTTGAGAAAATACTAAAATTAAATGTAAATAACCTTAAAAGGGAAAAAATTAAGTATAACTTTGATTTTTAAATTTGATTAAAAAGATTAACACAAGCAGCAGAATAATAATTATGGATATAACTACTAACGACCTAAACCACGATGACCACCATACCCCTCACGGTTGGAGGCGGTGGCTTTTTTCGACCAATCATAAAGATATCGGCATTATGTATATCATATTTGCCGTTTTTGCCGGAATTGTCGGAGGGTTATTTTCTCTTCTCTTTAGGTTAGAGCTTGCAATGCCCGGCGGCACTTTCTTAAATCATGATTTCCAGCTATATAACGTGCTTATTACCGCACATGCGGTTATTATGGTATTCTTTATGATTATGCCGGCTTTGTTCGGTGGTTTTGGTAACTATTTCGTACCTCTGTTAATAGGGGCACCCGATATGGCATTTCCACGCCTTAACAATATCAGTTTTTGGCTACTAGTTCCTGCTTTTCTCTTACTTATGGGTTCGGCTTTTGTTGACGGCGGACCGGGAACGGGCTGGACGCTCTACCCTCCTTTAAGTAATTTGAGCGGTCACCCGGGGGCAGCCGTTGATATGGCTATTTTCAGCTTACATTTAACCGGTCTATCGTCAATCCTTGGGTCAATTAACTTAATTGTTACTATCTTTAATATGAGAGCTCCGGGCATGGGGCTTTTCAAGATGCCGTTATTTGTTTGGTCTATATTAGTTACTGCATTCCTTATAATCTTAGCTATGCCGGTACTTGGCGGAGCTATAACTATGCTGCTTACCGACCGTAACTTTGGAACTAATTTCTTTAAACCGGACGGCGGCGGTGATCCCGTATTATTTCAGCATCTATTTTGGTTTTTCGGTCATCCTGAAGTATATATCGTAATACTTCCGGGCTTTGGTATAGTTAGCCAGGTTATCTCAACTTTTTCACGCAAACCTATATTCGGCTATCAAGGAATGGTCGGAGCTATGGTAATAATCGGATTCGTCGGGTTTATCGTATGGGCTCACCATATGTTTACTGTTGGTCTTTCTTATAATGCACTTATATATTTCACTGCCGGAACAATGATTATAGCAGTTCCGACGGGCATTAAAATATTTAGTTGGATAGCGACTATGTGGGGTGGCTCGATTACATTCCCGACTCCTATGCTATTTTCAATAGGATTTATTATATTATTCACGATTGGCGGCGTAACTGGCATAATCCTATCAAATTCGGCACTTGATAGGGTACTGCACGATACTTACTATGTTGTTGCACATTTCCATTATACGATGTCGCTCGGTGCTTTATTTACGGCATTTGCAGGCTTTTACTACTGGTTCGGCAAAATATCCGGTAAACAATACCCGGAAATTTTAGGCAAAATCCATTTTTGGATTACCTTTATAGGCGTTAATTTAACTTTCTTCCCACAGCATTTCTTAGGGCTCGCAGGTATGCCAAGAAGAATACCTGACTACCCCGAAGCTTTCGCTGGTTGGAATATGGTTTCGTCGATAGGAGCAGGTATCTCTATGTTTGCTGCTCTTTATTTTGTATTTATCGTTTTCTATACTTTAAAATATGGAAAAGATTGTCCAAATAATCCTTGGGGTGACGGTGCTGATACGCTTGAGTGGACACTTACCTCACCGCCACCGTTCCATACTTTTGAAACACCACCACATATTGAGGGGTAATTTGTGATATTATATGTCATTCCTACGGAGATGTTGTTGCATGGATTATTTTCCCTGCTGTCACCCCGTGACTTGATCACGGGGTCCAGCTTAAAATACTAATATTAGTATTTTAAATTGTTTTTCTGGATACTGTGGTCAAGCTACGGTATGACACCGAACACATTTTTTAATCCACGCAAGAATGACATAGCTGAAAGAAAAATAATAAAACGATAACAAAATGAAAAAGAAACCGATAATAGGTGTTACACCTGATTTAGCTCAAAATTGTGAAAAATATACTTACGCTGCTTTTCCATGGTACGCCTTGCGAAGAAACTATACCGATGCAATTATTGCAGCCGGTGGTATACCGCTATTATTACCTTATCAAACTGATACAATAAATCAGCTTATGGAACTTGTTGACGGTGTTGTAATTCCAGGCGGTGATGAGGACATACATCCTAAATTTTATGAACCGGAATACGCCGAAGATGTAGTAATTTATAATGAAGAACGTGATAATTTTGAGATATTAGTTTTAAAGAAAGCATTAGAGAGAGATATTCCGGTTTTAGGAATATGCCGAGGTATGCAGTTATTAAACGTTATTTTTAAGGGCACGCTTATTAAACATATTCCTGATTATATTAGACACCTTTCTGAACTCGCTTATAGGGAGGAATTTGAAGGAAACACGGAACGCAGCACCGCAGCGTACAAAAGTGTACGTGAGGATGCGAGTACCGGATTGACGTACAAATTACCCCTAGAAGTAGAGTTCAGAAAGGTGTCTACTGTAATTAATCATACACAGCCTCCTCCTAAAAACATAGTTTCGCATGCAATTAATATAGAAGCAAATACTAAACTTGCTAAAATAGCTAATAATCAGCTACAAACTATGGTTAATTCTACTCATCACCAGGCTGCTAAACAACTTGGTAATAATCTTATCGTATCTGCAAAAGCAGAAGACGGCATAATTGAAACCATTGAATCAACGAAACATAAATTTGTTATCGGCGTTCAATGGCATCCTGAATATCTTAACGATAATGGAGTAGATTTAGAATTATTTAAAGAACTTGTAAAAGCTAGTATAATTTAAACTGTAGAATTTATACCTCACCCATTATTGTAGATTCTTCGTCTTCTACGATAACGCAATTACCTAAATCTTCAATTAACGATTTAGGTATATCTGTATTTTTAATAGTGAAATTATCAAATGATTTAATTGTTAATAATGCTAGATTTTTTAGTGTAATAAAATCATTAATTGAAGCTTTTAGTGCAGGATTATTATAGGAAAATTTTTCTAGATTTTTTAACTCATCATATAAATGATTTTTATCTTTAAAATATTCTATTTTTGGACTAAATTTATTTTCTTGCCTCTTTAAAAAAACATTTTGTACTTTTGAACTACACTCTAGAAAAAATTTATGTAATTCTTCTATATTAGATTGCTTATATAATATCTCACATTTCGTTATATCTGCTATTATTTTTATTATACTTTCATTTATATATGATTCTAATACAGGTTGTATTATCTCATTGGTAATAATAGTATTAGGATATTCAAGTAAATATTGAGTAAATTTGTTAATATCGTAATTATCATCCGAATAGTTGGTTAATATTGATTTTATTAATGGAGTACGTGTATCATCATCATATAAGAGTTCAGCATGATTTACATTTACGCCGTGTTGAATGAATAACTCTAACATTTCTACATAATCATAATATGCTAATTCATTTAATATACTTGCCCCTTCATCGTTATATATGTAATTTACATCTGCTCCATGTTTAATTAATAATATAGCTATTTTTAAGTAATTGCAGCAAGGAATAACAATTTTCCAAGTTCAGAAGCATCTTTGTTAATCAACAACTCTACCGTTTCATAATGACCAAACAGAGTTGCACGAGCTGCAGCAGTATAATTATTTGAGTCTTCAATATCCCTCTTTGCCCCATGCTCAATTAATAACTTCACTATTTTATGATGACCTTGAGAAGCAGCACAATGTAAAGCCGTGGTTTTATAACCTTTAAATAATTCACCGCTTACATGTTTATTATCATGTGCTATTAATGAATTAATATCAATTTCATCTGTTTCTAATATTAATAAAACTTCAGCAATATCACCTTTATCTGATGCCTGTGCTAATAAATCTTCTTTGCTATTATTTAAAAAAACTTTTTCAAATTTATTTTCCATTACCTTATTCCTTAATTTTAGTTAATGATTTATGCACATAATAGTTAATAAAAATTAATAATCAAGGATTATTATCATGAATTATGATTTTTAACAATATTTGTTTCATTTTATAAATGTGTTATACTAAGCATAAAATAAATATTTATGGCTTATTTAGAGATATTTGCTGAGTATATCATTGATAAATTAGAGAAAGGTACAGAAGTTCAAATAATATTGCCTAATAATTTCTCATGCCTAGAATTAAAGAAGATTTTAACCGATAAATATAAAATTAAATTACCTATCATTATTCCTTTTAATTCTCTTATTTCAAAAAAAACCGATTCGGATTATGTATCTAAAATAGAAGAACTTCTTATTATATCAAAAATAATTACAGAATATAAAGACTTACAATTTAATAAAAATGAATCATTAAAAGCTGCAGAAATTCTAAGAAAATTATTTAATGATCTTATAATCAATAATATCGATATAAAATTAATTGAAGTCTATAACAATTCTAACTATTGGCAAAAGATTTATAAATTTCTAGAATATTGCTTTTTAAGATGGCAAGAAGAAATATCGTTTACTCAAAAACAAACTAGACCTCTTCAGAAACGAGGATTTAGGGAGGAATTTGAAGGAGACACGGAACGCAGAACCGCAGCGTATATAGACATACGTGAGGATTCGAGTACCGGATCGACGTACAAATTACCCCTAGAAGTAGAGTTTCCGAAGAGGTCTACTAAAGCAGCTTATAAATTGAAGCTATTACAAGAAGAAATAATAAGAATAAAGAATAGGAATAAGCAAATAATACTTGCCGGAATATTCAAACCTAATGTTTTTTTTAAAAGATTTGAGGAAGACTTAAAGGACTACATAGTTCACTATCACCCTGGCTCAAAGCAGATTAGCAACGATATATCTTATTTAGAACCCGCAAATATTTATGAAGAGGCTAAACAAATAGCTTATATATGTAGCCGTAATAAAGATAAACGAATAGCAATCGTTACGGATAATAATAAGCTTAAAAGAGTATATTGTAATTTTTTAGACAGATACGAAGATCTACTAGGTAATGACTTAAGGCTTACTAATATAGGTGAATTACTAACTTCCATTATTAAAATATTATGTAATAATTTTGATTTAAAACTCCTATTTTTATTACTTAAAAATCCTTTAATTAACTGCTCTGCCGTACAAAAGTTAGAGATGATACTATCTAACAAAAACCGTTTTATACCCTCGCCTAAATATTTATTGCAATTACAATTTGTTAACGAGGATACAAAAGAATATTGCCGTAACTTAATAGATATTTTATTTACCGATAACCCGCATAATATATTAGATATTCTGACCTTAACTAAAGAAATAGCTGAAAAACTTTTGCCTACTATTTGGGAAAAAGAAGGAGGAGCAGAACTAGTTGAGTTTTTAACAAATTTAACTGCATATAGCAAATATATAAATTCAACGGATAAAAAGGATTTTCCTAAAATTTTTTCTTTTTTACTATCTAATATCAAATATTATAAAAATACTGACTCTGCCAATATTATTATAGCACCACCGGAAGATTTAGAATTATGTGCATTCGACTTAATTATATTACCGCATTTTAATAGTGAAAACTGGACACCTACCACTAAATCTCACCCATGGCTTAGCAAGAAAGCTTTGCAGATACTAAATATAGATTACAATGAAACCGCCTCTACTCTATATTCAGATTACTTCAATTTATTTCTACAAAATAAACAAGTAATTATACTAAACGCTAAAAAATATGATGGTAAGTTGTCAGTGCCGAGTAATTTATTTTTGAAATTACAGGATGTCATTCCTGCGGAAGCAGGAATCCACCTAGACATGGATTCCCGCCTACGTGGGAATGACATAAGGAAGGATTACATAGGGGACGAGTCCACAGCACATAGCCTCTCTTTCCCAAGCATCTTATCAGTAACCGACATAGAAACATTAATAAGAAACCCATACGGGTTTTATGCTAAGAAAATCCTTGGACTACGTAAAAAAGATAATATATGGGAAGAGCCTAAAATATCGGATTTCGGTAATTTTATTCATAAAGTTTTAGAGGAATATTCTAAAAATTACGACAAACAATTTATTAATTTAAATTTGCTTGATAAACAAAATGCTTTAATAAATATCGGTAATCATATTTTATATGGCACTATTTTACCAAACTACACAAAAAAAACTTGGCAAATAAAACTAATGGCTTTCAGCAAAGCTTTTATTTTATTTGATATAGAACGCCGAAAAAACTGCAAAGAAATCTATTTTGAAACTAAAGGGGAATTACGACTAAATATTGCAGGTCAAGATATAAAAATAATCGGTATAGCTGACCGAATTGAAATAAGTAAATCAAATAATATAACTATACTGGATTATAAAACCGGTACTATCCCAACTAAAAAAGAAATAGAACTAGGACTCTCTCCACAACTTATTATAGAAAGTTTAATGTTACTAGAAAACGGATTCCTGGAATGTCGTTCTCTGTCCCTTTTATGTCATTCCCAGCCTCTTTTATGTCATTCCCGCGAAAGCGGGAATCCAATCACCATTGCCTATGTAAAAATAACCAGTACCGAACCTTATGTGCAAACAACAGAAATAGCTTTAAGTATCGAGACTTTAAATAAACATAAAGCAGGATTAATAAAATTACTTGAATATTACGTTACAAATAAGTCTTTTTCTTATGATTTGAATTTATCAAAATATAGTGATTATTTGCATTTGAGTCGATGTCACCCCGTGACTTGATCACGGTATGACACCGAGCGGGTTTTTTGATTAATTTACAATGAATCTTACAATCCCATCACTAACTTAAATCCTTTATTCTTCCCCATGATAATCTTACTATTCGTATTATAAATAATCGGATCATTAATTTTTTCATGACCTAATCTATTTGTTTTAAATACCGGAATATTTAAATTATCTGCAAAATTACGAAGCACTAACATTGTGGCGTCAAGATCTTTACCGAATGAACCGAATATTATAGCCTTAACATCCTCAAGTAACCCTGCTTGCTTTAAGTGTAAAAGCTCACGATCTAATCTAAAAGGAGCTACATTCACATCTTCTAAAAAAAGAATTTTGCCTTTAGTCTTTATTTGCCAACTCGTTCCTATACTAGTCTGCACCATAGTTAAGTTACCGCCTGTTAGTTTACCGTTAACAAGATCACTTGATTTTGCTATATCGTTAAGCGGACTCAAATTATCTATAGTAACCTGCTTTACCTTACCTTTTAATATTTCAGCAAGCTTGGTAAAATTACTTTGTTCTTTATCAGGTTTTAATAAATCAGCTATATTACTGCCGTGAATAGTTTTCCATCCCCATTCTTGTGATAGAAAAAGATGTAACGCCGTTATATCGCTATATCCTATAAAGAATTTCTCTTTATTTGGTTTTGATAGCTTTAGTAAATCGGGAATTATTCTAGCAGAACCGTAACCGCCTCGTAAACTCCATACTACATTATCAGACTCATCAAATAATGTATCCCGCAGGCAATTAAATCTTACTTCATCGCTACTTGCAAGAAAGGGTAGCTTACCTTTAGCAAAACACTTAGAAGGAATTTGTAAATTTAATCCATTAATATTTTTTAAATCCGATAAGGTCTTATTATCACCACCTGTTGCCGGAGCAACAACAGTAATAGGGATATTTTTTAGGTTAGTAGCAGCAGAAAAAGCTGATATTGAAAAGAATAATATTATTAGTAAAGATAAGTTTTTAAGAATCATGAATATAATTGATAGGTTATATGAACAGGTAAACCTACTATGTCATACCGTGGATAAACCACATATTCACCACCCGTAATATTAACTTCTTCATTTCTTAATTGTACAAGGCTAAAGTCAGTGTAATTATTGAACTCCTCACTAATACCTAATGTTTCAGATATAGCACTTACTACGCTTAACTCTTTAGAATCATTATATAAATCGTAAGCTAATTTTAATGCTATTTCTTTTTTCACAAACTGATTGGTTTCAGGAGTTAACTTCCTTAAATAAAAATCTAAATCTTGTGGGTTATATATTGCATCTATAATTTTCTTAACTTCAATTTTTTTACCATTATTAAGCGTTACTTTAGATTCTAGTAATTGTGATATAACCTCTATATCATCATCGGAATCTTCATCTGACGTGTTACCTTTAAAGTCACTAGAATTTATACTCTCTGATGAAGCCTGAGAGGTTGTAGCTTTATTTGAATCATCGCTTATTCTAAGATTTTCCATTTTAGTCCATAGCTGGTCAGTTGAACTACAATCACAATCGGCTAGATATTTTCTACCTTCTTCTCCAGTTTTTACAGCATTATCAATAAACTCTTTAACTATCCACTTATTGTTAAATTTGTTATAAGCAGCTTTTATGAATAGTTCTAAATTATTAGAACCTAACTCTAAGAATTTTTGTTTAAGGTCCATAGGGATATGACTTTTTGTATCTAGCCATGTTTGCATTCCTGATATTACCTTATTAGTGTCTTGTGTCGGTACAATAATATTATGCTTCTTAATATTAACATCAAGTGCATTTTTGGTACTAGAATCCAATTTAGATACTAAGTTTTCATACTGGGCTGGGTTATTTTTAGCTTCTTTTAAAGTTCTTACTATTTTCTTAAATATTTGTACTATTTCTGAATGACTACTCGTAGTGCTTGTCATCCAATCCCATTTAAAATATTCAAACCCGCCGGTAGCATGATTTGGAACTTCAACATGTGCAGATTTATGGTCATATCTAATGCCGATTACATCAAGATCTTTTTTATATTTCTTTAATTGAGTATCGGTATCATTACGCTGTTTCTTAAAGTGTTGCTCTAATTTTTTCATACTCTCCTCCTTAATTCATATTGTTAATTAGTTTCCATGTCATACTTATATATTACTATATGTCAAAATAAAACACTAATAAAAATTAACTTTTTACTATATCACAAGCATGTAAGTCACGCTTAAAGTACAAGTTACTATTCTTATTTAAGATTACCCTATAAATCTGAACATTTTCAAGTACTCTTTGAACGTAATCTCTTGTTTCTCGATAAGGTATAAGTTCTATCCAGTCAATAACTTTTCTTGTATCTTTTATATCCCTTGGATCACCAAACCTATCTATCCATTTTACTACGTTATGACTTCCGGCATTATAAGAAGCAATAGATAGAATATAAGAACCTTTATGATCATCTAATAATTTTTTGAAATGATGCGAACCAAGTTTAATATTATATACCGGATTCCTAGTTAAATCTGCTACATTACATTTCATATTTATAGATTTTGCGGTATCATAAGCAGTACCCTTAATAAGTTGCATCAGCCCCATGGCATTTGCATAACTCACGGCCCTATGGTCAAAGACCGATTCTTGTCTAATTATTCCATAAGTTAGATGAGGTGGGATAGGCAAACCTCCTAGATTATAAGGCGTTGGAAAAGCACAATCCGGAATAAAAGCGTTATTTTGGGCAGCAATTTTTGCTACCTCAACCATATGGTTAGTATTATTATTTGCTTTAATAATATTCGCAATTATTTGAATTTCTGCAGGATTTTTAGTATTTTTAATCGCTGCTTTGGAATATATCATGGCTAAATTATTCTTATTATATTTAACCAGTAACCTTATTGCTTTAATAATTTCTTTATTTTCTATAGTTTTCCTTTCTTCAGAAGTTATTACGGGAATAGGAGGTAAAACTAATTTTGTCCTATTTAATTCAATATTTGCTACCTGCCCATAAAAGGTAAAAGAATATTTGGCCGCCTGCTCGTAAAATTTTCTAGCCGTTTGCTTATCGCCTTTTGCTTCATAAGTACGACCTAGCCAATAAAATCCACGTGCCAAACTAATCGGGGTTTTAACAACTTTGATAAACTTATTAAAATGTACTAATGCTTGATCAGGCTTTTTTAAAAAGCTTAAAGAAAGCCAGCCCGCAAGCCACTCCTGCTCCCTTATAGTTTCAGGACAAGTAGCAAAAGGAAGCGTTGCCATTCTATAGCTATTAGCAAAATCTTTGTAATCGATGAATTCACGAGCATAATAGGATTGAATACGACACCATTTAGCAAAATGTTTACGGTTATTTTTAGCTTTCTTAAACAAAGTAATAACTTCCTTTGTCGGCTTTTGCATTTTTTTAAAATCTAAATAACGATATAATAAACCAGAACTATAGTATTTTTCAGGAACACTTTTAAAAAGCTTTTCAGCATTTGGCGATTTACCTATAATCGCAATTTGGACTTTAAAAGAATTACGGTAACCTTGATCTACATATTTTAGTGACTGCTCAGCAGATCTAATATCATTTTTCCATAAATGTTCTTCTATTCGTTCTAAATGATCATTTGCAGTTAAATATTTATGCCACTTATTGTAATATACATTTTCTTCTTCAGGAGTGAAATTGGCATATACCCAAGCCTCTTTAATAATAGGTAGTAATATCTTCTGATCTTTGATTAAACTACTTGCAGCTGCCGCATAAAATTTATAACCTTTGCCGGTAAGAGGAGGATGTTTACTAAACCAATCAAAAATTACTTTTTTATTTGTATTATTATTTAGATATTCTTCCACTCTTTCTTCAAGCAGCTTGTTTTGAGGCCAATCCGGGTTATTGCGTAAAAATCTTATTACATGTTCAAAACTATTATCTGAATATTTATTATCTAAATATTTCTGAGAAAGTACAATTTTTGTTAAAACTTTACTATTTACCTCTAGAGCTAAATCTTCAGCTTGTGACCAATTTTTTTGATCGATATAGGTAAAAACTTGCTTAACATTATCTACAGAATCAGAATTTACCCCAGTTGTCATCCCGTAGCTTGACCACGGAATCCAGTTCAAAGCTAATAAAAATATAGAAGTTAATAATTTTATTGTGATTTTCATAAGTTTTATGATTTGTTGCAGTTGTCATCCCGTGGTCAAGCCACGGTATGACACCGAACGGATTTTCCGATCCACACAACAATGCCCCACAGGATGACAACTGTCAAACACCCGTAGAACCGAAGCCGCCGCTACCACGCATCGTTTCCGTAAGGCTACTACTTTCTTCCCATAATATGCGTTCGTACTTAGAAATTATCATCTGAGCAATTCGCATCCCTTTTTCTATAACGAAATCTTCTTTACCGAGATTAATAAGAATCACCTTTATTTCGCCCCTATAATCTGCATCAATAGTACCTGGTGAATTAGCAACCGTAATACCGTGTTTAACGGCAAGACCCGAACGAGGTCTTATCTGTGCTTCAAATGAGTCAGGTAATGCTATAGCGATGCCGGTTGGAATTAGCTGTATTTCACCTGCTTTTATTGTTATAGGTTGCTCATTTGCGGCTATTAAATCCATCCCCGCACTATGCTCTGTAGCATATTCCGGCAAACTACCTGAAAAATTTTCTAATTTCTTAATTTTAACTTGCGTTATAGTCATACTACCTTATATCAAATTTATCGTTAATAATTTTATTTTCTACTGCATCAATTAAAGAATTAGCAAGATTATCGGTTAATATCTTACTTCCCATGCCAAGTTTCTTTTTAAGCCAAGGCTGTTTAGCACACAGATATTGAAACTTAATATTATCGCCGAATTTTTCTTTCATTACGCTATACATATCACCTATGCCGTCAATTAAGCCGTAATCAAGAGCCGTTTGTCCTGCCCAAAATTCACCGTTAAATAAAATCTCGTCTTGCTGTGTTAACTTCCCTACTCTTCTTGTTTTTATATATTCTACAAAATGCTCGTAAACCTGCTTTTGCAAATCTTTGATAATTTTAAGGTCCTCTTTATTAATAGGTTTAAAAGGATCTAAAATTGCTTTATTTTTTCCTTCCGTATAAACTCTACGCTCTATTCCAAGTTTATTAATCGCTTCATGGAATCCGAATCCGCTTGACACTACTCCGATACTACCTATAACCGAACTATAAGAAGCATATATCCGGTCACCGCTGCAAGCAAGCCAATATCCACCTGAAGCCGCCATATCTTCAATAAAACTATAAATTTTTATTTTATTTTCTTTAGCAAGGTCACGAATACGTTTCGCAATAAGTTCAGATTGTACCGGAGAACCGCCGGGAGAATTAATAATTAAACATAATGCTTTTAATTTCTTTATTTTAAAAGCTTTTTCTATTAGTTCATTTAATGATTCTAAAGTAAGTCCCGATTGCATAGTACTTACTTTACCGATAACACCGCTAAGGCGTAAAACGGCAATCACTTCTTTAGAATCACCAAAAACCGAAGCAAATAATTGATCTAATTTACTTATCTGCCGTTTGGTTATTATCTGATCAAATTCTGCATTCGCCATAGTTGATTTATTTACTTCATTCATTATTCTGCTCGTTTTTAATTATATCCTTTTTTATTGGCGGCAAAGGCTTAGCCGGTTTATTCAGAGATTGCTCATTATAACTATTTTTAGGTTCAGGATAATTTCCGGGAATGGCAGATAAAATAGTATCTCTAACTTTTTCGTCATACCAATTTGTATTGCCGACAAAGCTAGTTACTATTTTGCCGTTTGGGTCTATTAATATACTAGTCGGTAAACTAACAACCCCTAAGGCTTTAAATAATTCATTTCTATAATCATGATAAATCGGCAAATATCTTATTTGATAACTTTTAAAATATTCTTTAACAACTTTTATGTCTTGATAATCTTCTGAAATTGGAATTACTGAAAAAGGTAATTTCCTAAAATCTTTTTGTAACATATCAAGGTCAGGCATTTCTTTGACACAAGGAGCACTCCAAGTAGCCCAAAACACTAACAATATAGTCTTTCCTTCAAACTGATCAAGAGAATATTGATTTTTTTCTTCATCAAAAAAAATTATATTATCAGGTACGCTTGAACCTCTTAAAAATTCTAATTTATCCTGATGCTTAGCATAAATTTTAGGAATAGGGGTTATTATAGATAATAAAAACACTATAATATATATAAGATATTTATTATAATTTCTTAAGGTCATATAATAATTTATAGTAATGAAAACATTTTATTTATTCGTATTAGCACTTACATTATGTAGTTGTGGTATAAAAAAACCTTTAGAAGCACCGCAGAAAGAGGCAATATTGTCATCCCGTGGCTTGACCACGGGATCTAAAAAAAATTAAAAAAGACTGGATCCCGCGGTCAAGCCGCGGGATGACAAAAGTCTTCTAATACCTCTTCAGTGTCGTACCTTGTAATACTAAGTCAAAACAATAAGACGGCATATTTTCTTGCGGTTCGATCAATATCGGATTTACTTCACCGCACTCATTATCACACATATTTTTATCAGATAAATCTAAGCGTGTTTCAAGAGTAGTAAGACTGGGATGCTCTATTCTTATGTTTGCACTTCTCAAATAACGAGAAGATTTATAAGGCAACATGCTAATAAAGTAATATTCTCCTTTATTATTAGTAGTAGCAATACCGGAACCGGTAAAGCTTGAATCGCTTTTACTTGTAAATCTTCTTTTATCAACTCTAGTTTTTAAAGGTTCATAAGGGTATTTACCTCCGCTTCCTACTTGCCATAAATAAACTTTAGCATCTGCAACCGGAACACAATTTTGATCTAATATTTTTCCTTTAATTAATATCCTTTCACCGTAAAATTTTGATAATCTTCCTGTTTTACGTAATAAATTATTAGTAGTCTCAAAAACTTTCGGTTCATAATCATTAAATATATTTCTAGTAATTTTACAACGATTAAGCTTATTATGGTAGGTTTTAGAAGCAGCAAATATGTTTAATGTCCATAAACATAAAAAACAAAATATAAATTTTTTCACTTTTCACCACTATATTTATAAAATTCTGCATCTAAATTTAAATCAATTATTTTTATTAATCAAATTATTTTTATTCTCATTTGATTATTAAGTAATTGATTGTTATAGTAAACTTTGTTGTACTAAAACATATACTCCTGATAAATGACAGAGTGGATAGACGAAGTTTAATTTGGAAAAGAGCAAGGAGTATATAAGGCAAGGAGCGGAACGTAGATAAACTACGTGAACTTATAATACGACATACAGCTTATTTCAGAAAATTCTAGACAAGATGAATTTCAAGGCAAGCCTGCGGAACGTATAATAATACGTGAGCAAAGGCGAGTCCTGTAAAATTCTCTTGTATTGAGCTTTCTGAAATAGCTGCAGCCAATTTTTCAAATTAAACGAGTATATATGCAAAAATTTTTATCTTTAATAATTGTAATCCTAATACTTTACAATATAGTAAAGTTAAAAATATCTCCAGAAAACAATAATTCTACAACTATAGAGCAAATGGCTTCAAATAATTCATCTAACGGTGAAAACCAAACTAGTATAAATAATGAACACCCTATTTCATTAAACGGTAATTTATTTGAACGTACGGTTTCAAAAATAGTAATAAATGCTCTTAAAACCGAAGAAGGGAAAGCATTTTTTGAAAATATTTTACAACCGTTAAATGGACCTATCAATCCTAATGATTACACTATTGAAGTACGTAAGGATTTAGTAAAAACACTGTTCAAAATTAATACGCTCGGTAGCGGTAATCTCGGTCCCGCTTCTTGCGGACATGTAGTTACCGTATTTTATCAAATATCAGATATGAACAATACTTTAATATCTGAAGATACTAAAACTTTTACTTTAGGCTCTGCTCCTGTAATGCTTGGCTTAGATAATGTAATAATCGGTATGATGGTAGGAGAAGCACGAGAAGCTATTATTCCGGCAAAATACGCCGTTAATAATAGTAATAATATTATCTTCGATGATGCTTATAATTATAAAATTAATGTAATTTTAAAATCCATATTACCGCAAAATTTTGTCAAAAATAATGAAGTAAAAATTTATGATGATGAGATAGCTTATCGTGTTCCTTTATTATGTGGTGAAAAAGTAAGCTTTAACGCTAAAATTACTCGCTTATCAAACGGTAAAATATTATATGATTCTAAAGAAAAAGGACAACAAATAGATATGAAAATCGGCGATATTACATATCCTTTAATTTTTTCTTACGCCTTGCAAGGTAAAGTAACGGTTGGAACACGCAGTGTTATTGCCGAAGGCAAAACATTTAAAGCTTTAGGTTCTAACATAAATAAAATTATTTCTCATGAATCATTACCGATAAATGAATATCTTTTGCTTGAACTAGGAGACTTTAAACAAAATTAAATAAATATGAAACAAAATAAAATTCAAAGACAAAAAAATTATATTTTATTATCTATCCTTGTCATAATGATAATAATTGTATATCTTATAGCATTAATAAAAATTGCAGGATAAATTTTGTAATTATTAAAAATTTAAAACTCAAATTAAATGAGTATATAAGAATCTTACTTTAAACTTTAATTAAGCTAGGAGTTTAGTATGGAAATTATTAAAAAAAACAAAAATATTATTGTACTAGTAGGTTTGATATTTTTAGCAGTAATTATTTATATCTCTACAAATAAGAGTTCCGATAATAAAACAAATGATAATATATTAGAAGTAAAGATAACTATAAAAGATCATAAATTTGTTCCGAATATAGTTGAAGTACCAAAATCTACTAAGATAAGGTTAATTGTTCATAATGAAGATGATACAGTAGAAGAGTTTGAAAGTCATGATTTACATCGTGAAAAAATAGTTATGCCGAATGAGTCAATAAATATTATACTTGCACCGCTTAAACCCGGAAAATATGAAATTTTTGGGGATTTTCATCAAGATACGGCTCAGGGTATTATAATTGTTAATGATTAGATAAAAAATATGTTTAAAATTGCTTTAGTAGTGTTTCGTGAATGTTTAGAAATATCCTTATTACTTGGTGTAATACTCGCCGTAACAAAACAAATAGAAAAATCTCGTCTTTATATTATTGCCGGAGTAATGCTTGGAGTAGTATTTGCTTCGATTTTTGCATTTTTTACCCGTAAATTATCTTTATCTTTTGACGGAATAGGCGACGAGCTATTCGATTCCGGAATTATGATACTAATAACAATTCTGATTAGCTGGACAATAATATGGATGCAAGGTTACGGTATAAAAGTAAAGCAACATATAAACGACTTATCAGTAAAAATTCATGAAGGTAACGCCAGTTATTTCATGTTGGTTTTTTTAGTTGCCACTACCATATTACGAGAAGGTGCAGAAATTATTATTTTAGTATATAGCATATCTTCAGTTGAAACAATATCAAGCAGTATTTACTTGCAAGGAGTGATAATAGGTGCTACAAGTGGCTTCTTACTTGGTTTAGTAATATATTTCGGTTTAATTAAGATTGCTAATCAAAAATATATTTTTAAAATCTCTACTGTATTATTAATGCTAATAGCAGGCGGATTTGCAGCAAGTGCTGCAGGTATTTTAACCTCTTCCGGTCTAGTTATGTTTTTATCCGATCAACTTTGGGATAGTTCATGGTTAGTAGCAGATAGAAGTATGATAGGTAAAATCTTAAATATTGTTACCGGTTATATTGCAAGACCTAACGGGCTACAAGTACTTGCCTATTTTACTACTATATTACTGATAAATATTTTCATACAAATAAAATTAAGATATTCCAAAAATAACTTAATATCAGTACAAAAAAATGAATCAAATTAATTTTATCAAAGAGAACAATTAAATTAAATATGTTAAAACTTTTATCAGAAATTGGTCCGGTAATAGCATTTTTTGCAGGCTTTTTTTATGGAGGCGGTATACAAAACGCTACTATTTATATGCTTATTACCTCTGTTATTTGTATTACCCTTTGTTATGTTATCGATAAGAAAGTATCCAAGCTTTCTATTATTTCTACGACTGTTTTATTAGTTTCGGGAAGCATTACTTTAATTAGCGGCGATTCAATGTATATAAAAATCAAACCTACTATATTATATGTTATTTTTGGAATAATATTTCTCATGAGCGGTATAAGAAAAAATCCTTTTATCAAATATGCTTTAGAGAGTGTAGTACGTCTTAAAGAAGAAAGCTGGATAACTTTAAGCTATAGAACAGCGGCTTTTTTCTTTTTTATGGCTGTAGTTAATGAAATAGTTTGGCGTAATTTCTCAGATGGAACATGGGTAAAATTCAAAGTATTCGGTGTAATACCTATTACTTTTATATTTATTTTACTGCAATTACCTCTTTTATTAAAGAATAAATTACCGGATAGTAAGATATAATACCTTACTATTTTTACTCTATATCATTACCGCGTGGCATTATTGCGTAGACCGGTAAAACCTACTGTGTCATCTAGTTCGCTTGCTAACTAGGTCCATAAAAACAATAAAAAATACTAATAATTTTAGTATTTTTAACTGGATCCCGTGGTCAAACCACGGGATGACAGAGGTAAAACTGATCCACGCAACAACACCCGCTCGCAATGACGACTCGGTATGTACGCAACAAGGTCCGGTACTATAGGGAATGACATAAACAAACAGTTAATTCTTAAACAAATACAATCTTTTAAAAATCGTAGGGTACTATTATTATGATGTTACGAGTTCTAATTTTTATAGCTCTTTCTTTTAGTCTATCTGCTTGTTTACCTGCTATTTTTACTGCAGCAACCACTACCGGAATTGTTGCTTCAAAAGATCAACCAATGTCTGAAACATTAAATGATTCAAGGATTTCTGCCGGTATTAAAGCTGATTTAGTAAAAAATAATTTTAGAGATTTAGGAGCTAAAATAAAGGTTGAAGTATCACAAGGAAGAGTATTATTAACAGGAAATATTCAAAAAGAATCTGATGCGTTAAAAGCCGTAGAAATTGCTTGGAATCAAAAAGGCGTAAAAGAAGTTATTAATGAGTTGAAAGTAAATAAAAATAGTAATCATTTTGACTTAGCCCAATATACTAAAGATAGTATGATAACCACACAAATTAAAGCTAAAAACTTAGTCAGAAAAGACATTAAATTTGCTAATTATACTATTCTAACTATAGATAATATTGTTTATTTATTTGGAGTTGCAAGATCAGAAGAAGAGCTAGAAAAGCTTGCTTCTATTGCATCAAAAATAAAAGGTGTTGAAAAAGTTGTGTGTTACGCTAAAATAATGGATAATTTTAATAAGCATGATGATGATACGACGCCATAAACTTATTGTATTAATTTTTTTATTGATTTTTTGTCTAAGCGGTTGTAATACCTCAAAAAGATTACCTTATTCCCATAAATATTCTTACAAAGAATTATCAAAGGATGATCCTCATAATCTAACTTATAAAGGACATTATAAAGTTGGAAAAAATTATAAAATAAAAGGAAAGACTTACAAACCTCACAGTCCTAAATCTTTTACCGAAACAGGTTATGCTTCATGGTACGGGGGACGTAAAGACGGTTTTCACGGTAAAAAAACAGCTAACGGTGATAGATTTAATAGAAATTTATTAACTGCCGCACATAAAACTCTTCCGCTTCCTTGCTTAGTTAAAGTTACCAACAAAGCCAATAATAAATCAGTAATTTTAATGGTTAATGATAGAGGTCCTTTTAAGAAAAATCGTATAATAGATGTTTCTCAAAAAGCAGCCGAAATTTTAGCATTTAAAAATCAAGGTATAACTAAAGTAAAAATAGAATATTTACCTAATGAAACTGAGAAATTTCTAAAAAATATTAATCTAAAAAAACCACAAAGTAAAACTTTAGCTAAAAACTCTAAAAAATCTTCATCTACTAAAGTTACAAGAAACGCTAAATGTAGTGTTAATTGTCATATAAAACTTGTAAATCTAAAATATAAGCTGGCAGTGAATCCTTAGGTAAGTCAATAGACTTCTTGCATAACTTGCTTCTAAGGGCAATTTGTACGTCGATCCGGTACTCGAATCCTCGCGTACCAAGTGTACGCTGCGGTTCGAGGTGAAGTGTCTCCTTCAAATTTCTCCTTATTAGCTACGTTATGCAAGAAGTCTAATATTGATACCGCTTTTATGTCATTCCCGCGGAGGCGGGAATCCAGTAACCTCATTGTCATCCCATAGCTTGACCATGGGATCTTGTGCCACAAATTGTATCCTAAGATCCCGCGATTAAGTCGCGGGATGAATATACAAGAACTGGATTTCCGCCTCCGCGGGAATGACATAAAACGATCCACGCGGGCAATGCCTCTCGCAATGACGATACATATCAACTACGTATATTCTTTTTCTTTATTATTTTTGATTTAGCTTTTGTAGTAGATTTATTATTAGAGGCAAGTTTGATTGAAGGTTTAGAGACTATAGGCTTAATATTAAAATGCTGATCTAGTAGCCCCATCATTTTTTGATCACGAGATGCGGCACTTTTGCCGCCTGTAACAACGGCAATCAATGATTTACCGTTCCTAGAAGCAGTAGTTACTAAATTATAACCTGCCGGTGTATGAAAACCTGTTTTCATACCTTCTGCACCTTGATAATTTTTAGTAACCCTATTATGTCCGTTTACTATGTTTCCACGGAATACAAAGCTGGTTTTAGCAAATAAAGGATAATATTTAGGATAATCTCTCTTTAAGGCCATAGCAAGTTTAGCCATATCTCTTGCGGTAGTTTGCTGCAATGGGTCATGCCAACCTGAAGCATTTTTAAAATAGGTATTCTTCATACCGAGCTGTTTAGCTTTAACATTCATTAAATGAGCAAAAGCTTTTTCGGAACCTTTCATATTCTCAGCGACCGTTACGGCAGCATCATTAGCCGACTTAATAATTAGTGCATTAATTGCTTCTCTGACCGTTATAGTTTCTCCTGTTTTTAAACCAATTCTAGTAGGAGGCATCTTTGCTGCTTTTGCTGATACAAGTAATTTTTTATCTAAAGGCAACTTACCTGCTTCAATTGCTTCAAACATTAAATATAAGGTCATGAGTTTGGTTAAAGAAGCAGGATAAACTCGAATTTGTGAATTATGAGCCTGCAGCACTTTACCGCTTTTTGCATCAATTACTAAACTAGTTTGAACAGGAGGTTTAGGAATATTTTTTACAGCTTTCTTCGCTTCGCTTATGGGAGCAAAGAAAAATGTTGCAATAAAAATATAAGGTAATAAAAATTTACTAAACATTTTAAATAAATAAAATATTATTCAAATTAAATCAAGTGGGATTTTTCGTCATTGCTCAAAAATCAGCTCGATGTCATTCCAGCAACGGCGGGAATGACATCAAAAGCAGGAAATGACGTTAAAAACAAATACTTACTACACATTAACCTTTTTATTAAGATACATTAATATAAACAAAGCAGGCAAGGCTAAAATTATAGTAAAGATGAAAAAACCGTCCCAACCCATCATATTTACAAGTTTTCCGGCATAAATAGTGACAGTATTGTTACATAAACTACTGCTACTGCTAAGTAAAGCATATTGTGTTGCCGAATATTTTTTATTACATAAATTACCTATATAGCCGACTAAAGCAGTAGCTCCCATAGCAGCAGCAAAATTCTCTATAGTAATAGCAATTAATAAAGCTTCAAAAGAAGGAGGTTGGTGATTAAGCCAAATAAATGCAAAATGCGTTAGACTTTGAGCAATACCGGTAATAATCAAACCTTTAAAATTCCCTACACTATACATTACAATACCACCGGCAAAGCCTCCGACTAAGGTCGCAATCAACCCGTAAAGTTTAGCAATTATTGCTATTTCGCCTTTTGTATAACCAAGCTCTATATAAAACGGTGAAGCAACCGCTCCAAGCATAGCATCGCCTAATTTAAAAAATATTACTGCAAATAAAATAGTTACGGCAAATTCTCTTTTGAAAAAATCCTTGAAAGGATTAATTACTGTAGAAATCCATGAAGTAATAGAAGTAATATTAATTTTTTCTCTTACTAATTCTTTTTCTTTTACGGTTATTATAAATATCGTTGCAACAGCAAATATTATAGCTATAACAAAGAAAGTTAGTTGCCAATTATTTCCGGTTATTTCTGCAAGGTACAAAGCACCTGCACCGGTAATTAGCATACCGATTCGATAACCAAGTACGGCAGTTGCACTAGCTATGCTTTGAGTTTCCTGATCAAACTTATCAATACGCAACGCATCAACAGCAATATCGAACGTGCTGGATAAAAAGCCTAATGCTATAGTCAAAAAATATAAAGAAGTTAAAGAAACCTTAGGATTTTCCCTGCTTATAACAATTAATACTAAAGCCATTAAAGAGCTACATAATATAAGCCAGCTTTTGCGATGTCCCCACTTACTTAAAAAAGGTATTTTAAAACTATCGACTAACGGCGACCAAAATACTTTTAATGAATATGATAATCTTGCAACCGCAAAAGTAGTAATAACAGCGATATCTATTCCGGATTCTTTTAACCATACCGAAAGAGTAGAAAAAATTATAACCAGCGGCATACCGCTAACTATTCCTAAAATAAATATTTCAAATAATCTATAGTCTTTAAAAATCTTGGTAATGAGCATTGTGGTATTCCTTGAGTTGAGGTCATTCCTGCGTGGCATTGTTGCATGAATCGAAAAACGCATTCGATGTCACCCCGTGGCTTGACAGAGGCGGAATTGATCCACGCAACAACGTCTCCTCGCAATGACAAAGAATATTAGTTAACAAAAATTAAGAAATATAAACTATTTACTTTATAAATCAACCATTTTCTCTTAACTCCTTATTATACAACCTATAATATTCATCTTTATTCTTAAGTAATTGAGTGTGAGTACCCTGCTCACAAATCTCACCGTTTTTCATGACGATAATATTATCAAGGTTGGTAATACTACTTAAACGATGCGTAATGATTAAAGTGGTTTTTCCTTGGCGTAATTTCTTTAAAGATTCTAGAATTTTCTGTTCAGAAGCTTGGTCTAAGCTACTTGTTGCTTCATCCCAAATTAAAATAGGTACGTCTTTTAAGAAAGCTCTAGCAATAGATAAACGCTGACGCTGACCGCCTGAAAGAGTTGTCCCCTGCACTCCTATCTGCGTGTCGTAACCGTTCGGCAGATGCATAATAAACTCATGAGCATCTGCATATTTTGCTGCTTCAATTATTTCTTCTCTTGTAGCGTTTTCCTGACCGTATGCTATATTTTCGGCAACGCTTGTATCAAATAAATGAGTATCTTGAGTAACTAAGGAAATCTGACCTCTAAGTGAAGTAAGCTTAATATCTTTAATATCATGATTATTAATTAAAATTCTTCCTTCATTTGGATCATAAAAACGCACTAATAAATTACTAAGGGACGTCTTACCGCTACCTGAACGCCCAACAAACGCAATCATTTTATGAAGCTCTAGCTTTAAATCTATATATTTTATAGCTATTTTACTCTCAAAACTTAAAGCCAGTTTTTCAAAAGTAATTTGTGGATTATATAAATCTACTTCTTTAGCATCTTCATGATCTTTAATAATAGGTTCGGTATCCAAAATACTAAATACCCTCTTAGCTGCGGCTATTCCTTCTTGTAAATTAATATTTAACGATACCAAACTTTTAAATGGTCTATAAGCTGCAGCAAAAGCAGCTAAAAAAGCAAATAATGCACCGGGTGTTGTTTTACCATCAAGAACTAGATTACCTCCGTACCAAACCATCCCTCCGACTGCAAGACCGCTTAAACCCTCCATAATCGGTGAAACCATAGCATCTAGCTTAGATGTTTTTTTGTAGAACTCTAAAATATTATTAATAATCAACGACGCTCTATTACTTTCTATTTTTTCGCCTACAAAAGATTTAATAATCTTAATTGACTGAAATGTTTCATCAAGCCTAGAAGTATAATGCCCAAGCTCCTCTTGGGATTGTGAAAATATTTTTCTTATCTTTCTACCCATCCTTTGCACCGGATAAACAGCCAAAGGGAACACAAGAAAAACTACGCAAGATAATAGCGGTTCTAAATGAAACATAGTTATTATTAAACATACTACAGTTAGGAAATGTTTAGCACATCCGACAAGTAAATTAGAAACAGCCCCACGCATCAAAGAAATATCATTAGTAAAACGAGATATTAGACGTCCTGAAGATTGATTTTGAATAAAAGAAATATCGGCAAGTAACAAATGCTCATACATTTTTATCTGCAAATCATTTAGTACCCTCTGCCCAACAAATTTTATTAGATAATTCTGATAATACTCTGAAATTCCTTTTATAAAAAAAGTTACAGTAAGCACTATAGGCATTATTATAAGCATTTTCTTATCATGCGTTAAAAAAATCTTATCAATAATAGGTCTAACCGCATGTACAATCACTGCCGTACAAAGTGCTGCAATAACCATGCAAAATATCGAAAAATATATTTTATTTGCGTAAGGTTTAACATGATCTTTTATCAGCCTTTTTATAACATCTGCGGCTGTATAACTATCATTTAAATTATTATTACTCATTCTCGTTAAAAATATTAAATTGATGATGTGATTGATTAGGTATCGGCATTTTCAAATGCTCAAAAGCGGCAATCGTGATTACCCTACCTCTAGGAGTTCTTTGTAGTAAACCTATCTGTATAAGATAAGGCTCTATGGTTTCTTCAAGTGCGTCACGCTGTTCGGATAAGGCAGCAGCAATCGTTTCAATTCCAACGGGACCACCGTTATAATTATCCGCTATGAATTTCAAATAACGATAATCATTACTATCAAGTCCTATGCGATCAACTTCCAAACGATTTAACCCAAAATCAGAGATTTCTTTATCTACTCTTGATTTACCGTCAACTACTGCAAAATCTCTTATACGACGAAGCAATCTTAATGCAATTCTTGGCGTTCCTCTACTTCTTTTTGCTATCTCTTCCGAACCTGAATCGGTCAAATCAATATCAAATAATTTACTCGCTCTATTTAGAACTTTCTTCAATTCTTCAGTATTATAAAAATTAAGCCGCATAGGAATACCGAACCTATCACGCAAAGGATTACTAAGCAGCCCAAGGCGTGTAGTAGCCCCGATTAAGGTAAATTTCGGCAAGGTTATTTTCACTGACCTTGCCGCAGGTCCTTCACCGATAACTATATCAAGCTCAAAATCCTCCATAGCAGGATATAAAACCTCTTCAACTGCAGTATTTAAACGGTGGATTTCATCAATAAATAATACGTCGTTCTTTTCAAGATTGGTAAGAATAGCAGCAAGATCAGCTGCCTTAAGTATAGCAGGACCGGAGGTGGATTTGAAATTACCGCCGATTTCATTAGAGATAATCTTAGCAAGCGTAGTCTTACCAAGACCGGGCGGACCGTAAAATAAAGTATGGTCAAGATGCTCATTCCGAGATTTTGCAGCTTTAATAAATACAGAGAGATTTTCTTTAATCTGCTGTTGACCGACAAATTCTTGCAAATATGACGGTCTTATCGGCAATTCTTGATCATTTTCAATTTTTTCAGGCGATAATATATTAGTCATTATTTTAAATCGAATATAATGACTAATAATAGCTAAAAAATAGTTTTATGCTATAAATTATTTTAAGATTCTATATCACTTGATTTATTTATTATATTAGATAAATCCCCAATACAAGATGCGATGTAACTAGTTATATCAGTAGGCACAAATAAACCATCAGCATATACTTCTTTTGCAATTCCCACCATCTCAAAAAAATGCTCATTAATATGTTTATCTGCGTTTTCTAGAATAAAGTTTGCACCAGTTACTTTTAACTTTTCTAACTCTTCTATAACACTATCTTTATTTAACTTTTGATATAATTTTAAGTAACTATGAATTGTACCCTTATACAAATCGTTAGGCGTTTCAGACCAATCTTTTAAAACTTGTGCTACTTCTTCTAGAATACTCTGATTTTTATCAGTTCTCTCATAAACTTTACTTATCCATTCTTTTTTTCTTTTTTCTCTTGCGGTGACATATCATTTGGACCCGTAACCGAACAATTAATAAGAGATTTATTACTTTTTATAGAAGTTAATAATTTTTCTTTTGATTTATCACTTATTTCTCTATCTAAAGAAAATCCAAGTTCATTAATTTTGCTATGTTTTATTACTTCACAAAAAATATCTATATCGCTTAGTAATATCTAATGTAGCCGGTTTTTTTGCTAGTTCCCCAAGTAATTCATTAGCATTTATACCCGTTAAAAATGTTTTAAATTTTAATGATATTTTTTTTTGAATATGTATTATATATCAAAATTAAACAAAAGTAAAGAGAATGTTAATAAATTAATATTTAATTTAGAGACTGGCATTTCGATTTTTTAGAACTGTTTTGATTAATTCATCAATAGAGATTTCGGGATTTTGGGTAATGATACCTTGAACGGTGTTTTTAAATTGCTAAATTGCACCAATTATGGTACATTATCACAATGCTTAATATATCAAAAACTTTTACTGTAAAATTTTATCAATCTATAACCAAAAAAGTATAGTACAGGACAGTTTTTTGAAAAGCCCTTGATGTCATCCCTGCGAAAGCAGGGATGCAGGCTAAAAAATCTTGATTTTAAAGATTTTTTTAAGTAAAGCTTTGAAGTACTGGATTCCTGCTTTTAGCTAGGAATGACATCAAATAAAAATTGTCCGATACTATAACAAAAAAGAGGTAGAACTATGAATAAAATTAATCCAAAACATTTAGGTTCTAATTTTGATGATTTTCTTGATAAAATTGGAATATTAGAAGAAGTGACAGTAATAGCTCACAAATGGAACAAAAACATATAACAAAGTCAGAAATGGCAGAAAAAATGGAAACAAGTAGATCAGCTGTAGATAGGCTCTTAAACCCTAATAATCCTAATGTCATCCTTGATACTTTAGACCGTGCTGCCATAGCTCTAGGTATGAAATTAAATATTTCCTTAAACTAATTTTAGTCTATATTTCTAAAAATTAGAATTTCGATTTTTCAGGGCTGTTTTGATTAACTCATCAATAGAAATTTCGGGGTTTTGGATAATGATGCCTTGAACGGCGTTTTGAGCTTCAAATCTAGAAAAGCCTAGATTTACTAGAGCTTTTATTACTTCATTACTTGCAACGGGCGTAATATTCTTGATATTCAAGCTATCTTTAATAATAGCTGAACCGCTGGATATTTTCGCTACTTTACCTTTCAGCTCTAACACTATACGCTCAGCAAGTTTAGCCCCTACTCCCGATATTGCTTTAAATATATTTTTATCTTCATTATTTATAGCAATTTGAATATCTGAAGGTGTAAGGCTTGATAAGATAGATAAAGCCATTCTTGTACCGATACCGTTTACTGATTGTAACAAATTAAAAAAATTTTTCTCTTCTAGAGTCAGAAAACCGTAAAGATGAATATGCTCCTCTCTAACATGGGTTTCGATAAATAGTTTATAAAACTCACCTTCAGCAAGTTTACCTAAAGTTTTACCTGAAGCATAAACAAGATACCCTACCCCATTTACGTCAATTATAATGTAATCATCGCCTTGGGAATCAATCTTACCGCTTAATTTACCGATCATATAATTTATTTCTTCTTTTTCTTACTTCTACTATATATTAAAATTAGTGCCGGTAAAGCGGTAATAATTGCTGCTAAAATGTAATGAATAACAAGCGGTCTATTCATCATATGACACTGCCCATCATTAGGAATAGTTTGAGCCAAAACCATATAAGCAACTATTATCGTTACTACTATATATAGACCGGTAAAAAACAAATATTTTATAAAATTTTTCATGTTAATTTCCTGTAAATCAACTGTGTCATACACTCATTTCTCTTACAGTATATTTTGTTAGAAAATGTTTTTTAATAACTTATACACTTCAGAATCGTTACGTTTTCCAACTAATATCACGTAAATTGTAGTTTCATTAAAACGTTATTCTATATTCTCCAATAGACCTCTTGCATAACGTAGTTAATACAAAAGAATTTGAAGGAAACACGAAGCACAGAACCGCAGCGTACACTATAGTACGTGAGGATTCGAGCATCGGATTGACGTACAAATTACCTTTAGAAACAAGTTATGCAAGAGGTCTAATATCACATCTATAGAAATCATGGTAGCCTACTAATAATTTACTATCATTGGGGTACCGGATTATTTATTAAAGAGAGAATCTTATTTTTAATTTGACGCTGATGCTTTTCGGGATAACGTTCTAATATTTTTATTACCCTTTTTTCTAAAATTATTTCTTTCATTAGCCTTTAAGAAATTTTTCTGATTCTTTTGCTGATAACCATTCCGGCTGTTTTGTAATATTTGTTGCTGCCTTCCCCCAATAATCATCTTCAAGTTTAGTAAAATATTCATAGTCTACTAAAACAACGGTAGGCCTACCTTGCTTATTAATGACTATTGGCTCTCATAGTGCTTGATCAATGATTTTTCCAGGATTTCTATTTAACTCAGTTGCAGATATATTCATATATTTTACGTATTATATTTAATATACCTATAATACTATCTCAAAGGAGTTTATAAGTCAATGAGCGGAGCGTATATTAAACGTTCAGCATCATTGAGCTTATAAAACGACATAACCAATTTTTAAAGTTCTATCTTAGTATACCTATAATAACTCTGATTCTTGTTGCCTTTACTCTCTAGTATCCCCTGCTCTAAACCATATAACAAATCTCTACTAGCCGTTGCCGTAGAAATATTTTTATGTATATTAGTATAATCTTTTCTAGAAAACCATTTATCTATTAAATTAACCTTAGCAAATTCAATTCTAGCTAAAGGCGTACTTGCTTCATATGTTATATTATTACTATATAATCTTAATGCTGCAACTATTTTATCAAGCATAAACTCGATAAATAACGTCGATTCACCAAGCTTATCACACTTACTTAAAACACTATAATATTCACTTTGATTATTCCTTATCAAACTTTCAACGGAAATATATTCAAAAATTTCATTAGTTTGCATTAGTAATAATTGTTGCCATAATCTACCGATTCGCCCATTACCGTCAGAAAAAGGATGGATAAATTCAAACTCATAATGAAATATACAAGCCTTAATTATTCCGGAAATGTTCTTATCTTGTGAATGTTCTTATCTTGTGAATGTTCTTATCTTGTGAATGTTCTTATCTTGTGTTATAAACTCAAATAAATCCTGCATTAATAAAGAAACGCGACTTGCCAGAGGTGCAAAATGTACAGCATAATTTAGAAAGCTTGATACAAGCGAATTTTGCATGACTCGCCTGTGCTCACGTATTTTTATACGCTGTGCAGGCTCGCATTTAAATTCATCTTGTCTGAAGCTTTCTAAATTATGCTGTATAATCCTGTGCCTTTAAATATAGCGGCATTACCTTTACGCCACTCCCCATTATCTTCTACTAATCCTTGCATTAATATCTCATGTGCTTTTAGCAATGATTCAACTTTAAAAGGATTAAATATAGTCAGATCATTATATAATTTTATAGCATTTTTTACTTCTAAAATATCCTTTTCCGGTGCAAGTACCCTTTTTCCGTCTATTAAATCTGTTATCTGTTTTATACTTAAATTATTTCCTTCAATTGCTAAAGAAGAGTGGATAGTTTTAATTTGATTATTTTTGCGAAGTTTTATAGGCTGAGAATAAATCTTGCTACCGGCTAAAACACCAAGCTCATAAGAAATATCTTGTGATAGCTCCAAGATTTTATTAGTTATTTGAAAATGCGGTCTGTTACTCATTATATGATAGTATCATATGATACTATCATTGTCTACGAAGAAATTTTTTTTATGTATTCCTGTAAGATATTGTTACATGTATCTAAAAATACCCTGGGTATCATCTCATGGCTTGACCGGTGTTGCTGCATGGCTCGTTTATGTCATTCCCGCGAAAGCGGGAATCCAGTAAAACCTATAAAAAACTTGTTTTTTTAGGTTTATTTTGTCAGTATTAAGACTCTTTTTTTCTGGATTCTCGCCTACGCGGGAAGGCCTTGTTGCGTGGATCGGTAAAACCTACTGTGTCACCCCGTGGCTTGCTAACTAGCTCCATAAAAACAATAAAAAATACTAATATTTTAGTATTTTTAACTGGATACCGTGGACAAGCCACGGGAATGACAGAGGTGAAATTGATCCACGCAACAATGCCACGCGGGAATGACATCGAGTAGGTTTTTCGCTCTATGCAACAATGTCGAACAACTCACGGGATGACATTAGAAAACTACAAGATTCCTGCAATTAACGGAATAACATAATTGACTTTTTAAGATTTTCTATCTTAACGTCTTCTATCACCCCACTTTTACGGTTTTTTAGTTCAACAATATAATCTGCTGCTTTTTTAGGACCGATTATAATTTGATAAGGTGAACCGATAAGGTCGTGCGTTGCAAATTTACTGCCGGCACGTGCTTCGGTATCATCATATAGAACTTCTATGTTTTGAGCAGATAGCTCTTTATAAGCCTTTGCCGCAAGCTCTACGCATTTACTATCATGAATATTTAAATTAATTAAAGAAACTTTAAAAGGAGCAACGCTCAAAGGCCATATAATACCTTTCTCATCGCAATTTTCTTCTATAATAGCCGCTACTAATCTTGAAATACCTATGCCGTAAGAACTCATTTCTACGGAAGTTAGTTTACCGTGTTCGTCATTAATAAGAGCATTCATATTAACCGAATATTTTGAGCCGATATAAAAAATATGCCCGACTTCTATTCCTTTACTGCTAGTTATTTCTTGTTCGGATATAGGCAATTTATTCACGTCATGCTTTTCTTCGGCTGCTGCGTACCAGCTTTTAATTTCCTCTACATCAATATTAGGATTATCTTTTAAAATCTTAAATCTTTTATCGTAATAAATAGTGCTTTCACCGGTTTCGGCGATAATATGAAACTCATGGCTTAAATTACCGCCTATCGGACTGTTATCGGCAATAACAGGAATAGCAAAAACACCTAAATCCCGAAAAGTATTTATATAAGCCTGATACATCTGATTATAGGTCTTAACGGCATTTTCTTCGTTTATATCAAAAGAATAAGCATCTTTCATAAGAAACTCCCGACCTCTCATAACACCGAAACGGGGTCTAATCTCATCACGAAACTTCCATTGGATATGATAAAGATTTTTCGGCAAATCCTTATATGACTTAATATTATGACGGAAAATATCCGTAATCATATCTTCGTTAGTAGGACCAAATAGTAAAATATTATCGTGACGATCTTGAAATTTTAGCATTTCCTTACCGTAATTATCAAAACGTCCCGATTCCATCCATAAATGTGCGGGTTGAATGCAAGGCATTAGAACTTCCAAAGCTCCCGCTTTATTCATGTTTGAGCGTACTATATTCTCGATATTCTTCAGTACTTTTAAACCAAGCGGAAGCCATGTATAAATACCTGCTGCTTGTTGCCTAATCATTCCGCTTCTAAGCATTAATTTATGGGAAGTTACCTGAGCTTCACTCGGCTCTTCTTTTAAAACAGGTAAAAAATATTTTGATAATAACATAGAATTTTTTTAGTTTAATATATAAGCTACTCCTACGTCATCCCGTGGCTTGACCACGGGATCCAGTCTTTTTAAATTTTTTTCTGGATACCGCGATCAAGTCGCGGTATGACACCGATAACGGATAAAATGACATTATAACATATCACCTTTTAGCAGTAAGGTTTAAAAACTCATGGCGATATTTCTGCTGCTCGGCAAATATACCCGTATAATGCATAGTGTTCATTACGCTATTATCTTGCATCACTCCACGCATCGACATACAACTATGCAGGGCAGAAATCTTAACTGCAACGCCAAGCGGCTTTAAATTCTCCTGTACGCTTTCTGCTATTTGTACCGTCATTTTTTCTTGAATTTGTAATCTTCTAGCAAAAATATTTACTATTCGTGCTAGCTTACTTATACCGATAATACAATTATCGGGAATATAAGCTATATGTACCATACCGTTAAAAGGTAACATATGGTGTTCGCAAAAAGAGGTAAATTTTATACCTTCCAGCGAGATAAAGTCCTGAAAATTACAAGTATCGTAAAATTTAGTACTTAATATTTCAGCTATATCTTTTTCATAACCGGAAAATATCTCTTCATAGCTATTAATTACTCTCTCGGGAGTTTTAAGTAACCCTTCTCTATTTGGATCTTCACCAATGAATTTTAGTAATGTTCTTACCGCTTCTTTAGCTTCTTCTCTAGTTGGTTTACTCATGTTCTAGTTTTATACTTTTTAAAAACATTGTTTTACCACAAATATAAACAAACATCAAGCCGCCTACTATAGCAATAAGCCCTCCCCCGCCCATCATACCCATTAATAGCTTAGCTGACATTGGCATTACGCTGTTTGGATCTTTCCGCATAACCCCGTAACCACCGGCGAATGCTAGCCCGAGTATGTGCAGAATCTGCCCGAATGTTAGGAGGTAGATTACAAATGTCATCCCGTGGCTTGACCACGGGATCCAGCTTTTTTTTGTTTTTTTTTGGATCCCGTGGTCAAGCCACGGGATGACATTGTTATTTTTAGACACTATGATACCCAAATAACTATAACCCATACAAGCAATACTAATCCCCACTATAGACCCGTGATAATGAGCGGGGATTACTACATTTATACTTGTTATATTCATTGCTATAAGTCCGCCAAGTAGAAATAAAGTAATGGAGCAAAGTAAGATTGTTTTGATGATATTGCCATCCGCCCTCAATGTCATTCCTGCGGAAGCAGGAATCCATTCTTTTTTTTCTAGATTCCCGCTTTCGCGGGAATGACATAAAGGCACGTAGCAATAACCCAAGAACTCAAACCCCATACCTATCAAACATAAAACAGGAGCAATACCGCCTAGATATTTCATATGGTTTGTATAAAACTCTTTAAAACTACCATCAATAATATCATAAAATATATGACCGCAAACTATAAGAATGCCGAAAACAAAATTCAAATAAAGTAAGAACAGATAGAATTTTTGAAATCTTAATTCTCTACCTATTAGCTTCTGAAATAAGCCAACCCAAATAAATATTAATATTTGAGTATATATAAACTGCAGTAAATGACCTCCGCTCCAAAAAAGTAATTCATAATAGAATTCTATCTCGATAGGAATAATTTGAATGATATTTTGTAAGCCGTTATAAGATAATCCAAAGCAAACGAAGCTTAAAATAAACATTATAATAGTCGATAATATTGTAAAATTAACTAGACTATTTAAGTTCACCCAATCGAAGAAATATAAAGCACTTATAGCGTATAACAGCAACGTAACGCCAAATAAGCTTAACCCCAAAATAAAGACAATATTTTCAAGCATCGGTATATAGTTATTCATCACTGGATTGTGTCCGGCTATTGGGGATACGGCTATAAGTATCGTACTTAGGAAAGCAAGTTTGCATAGTATGTCATTCCCGCGAAAGCGGGAATCCAGTATATTTTTTCTAGATTCCCGCTTTCGCGGGAATGACAAAAAGGGTTGCGAGAATGACATAGACCAAACACTAGCCGTAATAGACAACAACCAAATTAATACCGATAAATTAACATGAATAATTAAAGCAGATTTGAAAATATGCGGGTTTGGAAAAAAGCTCGATAATTGAGGAGTACGTAACACTACCAAAATAACCGAATATAAACCTGCAAACCCCAAAGATAAAATACCGAGTTTGAGCCACGAGATAGTTAAGCTATTATTTTGTGAGTGATTAGTAGAATTCATAACTACAGGTAAATATTAAATATAATCTACAAATAGCTTACGGTATCTAAATAAGCAATATTTTTTACAAAATCACTTTTCTAAAAGTTAAAGATATACGTCTATTACGTATTATTTTATTATCACTCTTTCTAGCTGCAATTCCGTGTTGCCACTTATATCTTGCTTCATTTTTAAAAACTAATAAACTTCTAGGCTTAAGTAAAATAGCATGTTTTGTTTTATCATTTGTTAATTCCATAATACAGCTCCCGCCTAAGCTTAGTGAACATATGGTATCTGAAAAGCAAGGTATACAATCTATATGGGAAGCGATACCTTGTCCTGACATATACTCATTTACAATTACTTGATTTGGAAGTTCATTAAAAATATTCTTTTTATAAAATTCATCAGCTACAATCTGTAACCATTTAGGTAAAAGCCCTAAATAATATGATTGTTCTATAGAACGGCTTTTATAATCATACTTATAGCCGTAATGCTGAACTCTACGTTTTAAATCAGTAATCCACGGGTTACTATCTATTAATTTTATGAGCTTATCCTCTTGTTCTACTGTTATATATTCTTCAATATATTTTAGTCCCGGAATAATTATTTTGTTATCAAAAAGACTAAGCTGATTCATAATTTAAATTCCCAAGTAGCAAATTTAGAATAGTCCTCAATTGCACTTTCATCTTGATTAGTCATAGTGTGTATATACTATAAATACTTCATACTAAATACATCAATGGAATTCATATAGCTCACAGTATTTAAATAAGCAATATTTTTTATTTGATTTGGAAATTAACGTAAGCTATTAATAAGTCAATAGATAGAACTTCGTATATCGACTTTTCATTTATTCGGAGCTACTTAATATATGACTAACCACCCACGCATCGGTATCGGTATTTTAATCTTTAATAATAGAAATGAAATTTTATTAGGTAAACGTATTAGTTCTCACGGTGAATCTAGTTATGGTCCTGCCGGTGGACATTTAGAATTTGGAGAAACATTTGAAGAATGTGCTATCCGTGAAGTTTTAGAAGAAACAAATCTAATTATTGAAAACCCACAATTTATAGCGGTGACTAATGATGTCTTTGAAAAAGAGCATGAATTACAGAACCTTGAGCCTCATAAGGTAGAGAGATGGCAGTGGTTTGCTCTTGATAATCTACCTTCTAGCCTCTTCCTACCCTTAAAAAGACTCATTGAAAAAAAATGTTATTTATATAAAGAAATTATTGATTAATCTAATATTTCTTATTCTTCTTTAAATATGTAATGTAGATCTTAGTGGATTGAATGGTGGGTTTGAGAAGACTTGAACTTCCGACCTCACGCTTATCAGGCGTGTGCTCTAACCAGCTGAGCTACAAACCCACAAATAGAGATGTGGTGAGCTCGCCGGGATTCGAACCCGGGACCCTTTGATTAAAAGTCAAATGCTCTACCGACTGAGCTACGAGCTCTTAAATATATTGTAATTAGCAATATGAAGATCAATTTCAAAAAGAGCAAGAAGTCTATAAATCGAGGAACACAGCGTATACTTAATACGTGAGTACCGCAGATTTTATAAGACGACGTAGCCAATTTTTGAAATTCATCGAATATTGAATATATTCAAAAATTATGTTTTACTTTATCGCCGAAAAAGGCTAATCTGTCAACAATTATTTTTTAATTTAATATATAGGAAGTTTATGCAGCATCAGGATGTGGCTATAATTATCCCCTCAAGGCTAAGTTCAACTAGGCTTAAACAAAAACCGCTGCAGCTTATCGGCTCTATAACTTTAATCGAGCGGGTATTCAAACAAGTAAATCAGGCTAACCTTGAGCATACATATGTTGCGACCGACTCGGAAGAGATAGCAAATATTATTAAAAAAGTCGGAGGAAAAGTAATATTCACGGATAGTGCTATCCCAACCGGTACTGATCGTACTTATGAAGCCTTTAAATTAATTCCAAATAATCAAAACATTAATTACATAGTTAATGTACAGGGAGATATGCCTTTCATTGAACCTAGCTCTATTTTGAAAATTATAGAATATTTAAAAAACAGCGAGTACGATATTGTTACACCGGTAGTAAAGGTAGATAGGGAATCAGTAGAAGCTAGTAGTAATGTTACCGTAGCGGTTGACTCGGCGGGGAAAGCATTGTATTTTTCGCGTAGTCTTATTCCAAACGGTGCAGAAGAATTTTTATATCATGTAGGCATGTATGGTTTTCGTAAAAACGCTTTAGAAAAATTTGTATCTCTTAAGCCGACTTTTTTAGAAAAAACAGAACGTTTAGAACAATTACGTGTCCTTGAAAACGGTATGACTATAGGTACATGTTTAGTTGAGAATGTTCCTATTTCCGTAGATACGGAAGAAGACTTAAAAAAAGCAGTAAAATTTTACGAAAATATTAGTACACTAGGTTTATAATAAATAATGGTACGTTTCATTTTTGTTACCGGCGGCGTTGTTTCATCACTTGGTAAAGGTCTAACGGCAGCATCTCTTGCTATGCTATTACAAGCGAAAGGATTTAAAGTTTGCGTACGAAAACTAGACCCTTATCTTAACGTCGACCCTGGGACTATGAATCCTCACGAACATGGAGAAGTATATGTAACGGATGACGGAGCAGAAACTGATCTAGATCTTGGACATTATGAACGTTTTACCGGAGTTTCCTCGTGCAAGTTTGATAGCATTACGACAGGAGCGATATACTCAAAATTACTTAAAGATGAGCGTTTAGGAAATTACACCGGCGTTACCGTTCAAATCATCCCGCATGTTACGAATATAATAAAAGATTTTATACTTTCAAACACCAAGGGCTTTGATTTTATTATTTGTGAAATAGGCGGTACAGTCGATGATATTGAAGGTCTACCGTTTTTTGTAGCTATAAGGCAAATCGGTAACAAATTAAAAAGCGAAAATTGCTTATTTATTCATTTAACATTATTACCTTATGTTAAAACCGCCCGTGAATTGAAAACAAAACCTACCCAACACTCAGTTAAAGAATTACGTGCTATAGGTATTACACCTAATATACTAGTATGTCGTGCAGAACGTAACATTTCAAAAAGCGAAATAGATAAAATAGCTTTATTTTGTAATATAGAATCTGAGTATGTTATTCCGGCAATAGATCAAAAAAATATATATTTAGTACCGATTGCGTATCACCATTCAGGTCTTGACAATAAAGTATTAAAATTTTTTAATATTAATGTCGTACCGTCCAAATTAGATAAATGGTATGATATAATTGGTAGGCTAAAAGATTCTAATTCAAAAGTAAGAATTTCTATAATAGCTAAATATCATAAATTAAAAGATGCTTATAAATCAGTAATCGAGGCACTTGATCATGCAGGTATTTATTACAAATACAAAATTGATTTAGTATGGATAAATGCTGAAAATCTAACTGAAGAGAATATTAATAAAAAATTATTAAATATAGACGGGATTCTAGTACCGGGCGGATTTGGAGAACGGGCAACTAAAGGAAAAATTACAGCAATAACATATGCTCGCACTAATAACATACCTTTTTTTGGAATATGTTTCGGTATGCAACTTGCGACGATCGAAATAGCTCAGAACTTAATCGGTATTAAAGATGCAGTAACGGAAGAATTTAAAGTAGACGGTACAAAAATTATTGAGAAAATAAATAAAAACTGTGAAGACTCAAAAATAACAATTGAAAATGTAAAAAAGACTATGAGGCTCGGCTCTTATCCTTGTAGTTTGGTTGCAAGTACCATTGCAGCTAATGCTTATAAAAGCCTTGAAATAAATGAGAGACATCGTCATAGATATAAATTTAATAATGAATTTCAAAATATTTTTGAAAAAAATGGAGTAGTATTTAGCGGTTTTTCAAAAGATGAAGAAATTGTAGAAATAATTGAACTACCTGGACTTCGTTGGTTCGTAGGAGTACAATTTCATCCGGAATTTAAATCTAAACCTTTTGAAGCTCATCCGTTATTTATTCAGTTTATTAAAGCAGCGATTGAGTATACTCTGCGTAAATGAATAGTTGGTATACGAAGATCAACTTGGAAAAGAGCAAGGAGTTCACAAGTCGAGGAGCGGAGCGTATACTTAATACGTGAGCACCACAGATCTTGTAGAACGACGTAGCCAATTTTTCAAGTTCATCGATTATATAACAAATGTAATTAACAACAATATATGAGACTATAATAAAAAATCTTGACATAGTTTTTATTATAGTCTAGGTTGCATAAAAAATAATATAGTACCGGACGGTTTTTGAAAATGTTATGTTTTTGTAAGACTTACAGCCTTATAGGTCATTCTCGCATGGTATTGTTACGTGGACCGACAAAGCTCGCTGTGTCACCCCGTGGCTTGACCACGGGGTCCAAAAAACAATAAAAAATACTAATAATTTTAGTATTTTTAACTGGATCCCGTGGTCAAGCCACGGGATGACAGAGGTGAAATTGATCCGTACACCAATGCTAGGCAGGAATGATATCCAATGCTTTTTAAAAGCTATCCGGTACTAAAAAAAATAAGCTCATAGTAAATCAATGGATGCCGTGGATTCTAACTTCACAATTTGGAATAAAGCCAGAAACAGTAAATTTAGGCATATAGTATGGCCGATTAGATCGTATGAATTAACCAAGTTCATCCCGATGGCCTTACTAATGTTTTTTATTCTACTTAATCAAAACTTAGTTCGTAGTATTAAAGATAGTTTTGTTGTTACCTTAATTAGCTCGGAAGTATTGAGTTTTATCAAACTTTGGGGCGAAATGCCGATGGGAATTTTATTTGTTATTCTTTATTCTAAACTCTGTAATATTATGACAACAGAGAAAATTTTTAGGATAATTACCGGCACTTTTTTATTTTTCTTTGCAATTTTTGGTTTTATTTTATTTCCGTACAGAGAGTTTTTTCATCCCGATCCCGAATTAATTAAGCACTATATCACTGTTCTTCCTCACTTAAAATGGTTTTTAATAATTTGGGAACAGTGGAGTTTAGTATTATTTTATATTATGGGAGAATTATGGCCGGTTATAGTATTTACTCTTTTATATTGGCAGCTTGCAAATAAAATTACTAAAGTCGAAGAAGCACCGAGATTTTACTCATTTTTTACTTTATTTGGACAAACTAATTTACTCATCTCAGGAACCGTAATTATTTATTTTGCTAAGAGTGAGCATTTCTTATTACCTTTATTTTCTCATCTAAACGATACAAATGAAATCCTTTTAAAATCATTTATTACGGTTATTTTAATATCCGGATTAATTTGTCTAGCTCTTCATAAACTTATTGATAAATCAGTCGTAGAAGCAGACAAAAATATTAAATTTAAAAATCAAAGAACGGATATATTAAAATTAAGCTTAGTCGAAAGTGCAAAAGTAATATTAACTTCTAGATATCTCGGTTTTATTTGTCTTCTTGTAATGTCTTATTCTATGAGTATTAGCCTAATAGAAGGATTATGGATGTCAAAAGTAAAACAACTCTATCCTGCTACAAAGGATTTTATATCCTATCACGGTGAAGTGTTTTTTTGGACGGGAGTACTCACGTTAGTTAGTGCGTTTTTAGGAAGTAGTTTAATTAGAATATGCGGCTGGTTTTGGGGAGCTATTATAACACCGATTATGATGTTTGGAGCAGGCGTTATGTTCTTTTCATTCACGGTTTTTGAAAATCACCTAGGAAATATCGTAAATACTCTCGGCTATAGTTCGCCGCTTGTCGTTATAGTTTTTATCGGCGGGCTTTGGCATGTACTTTCCAAATCCGTAAAATATTCACTTTTTGATGCTACTAAAGAAATGGTATATATTCCGCTCGATAGTGAAATGAAAACCAAAGGTAAAGCTGCCGTTGATGTTATGGGTACTAAAATCGGTAAATCAATAGGTGCTATTATTCAATTCATATCCTTTAGTATTTTCCCGAACGCCGTACATAACGACATAGCCGGTTTATTGATGTTTAGCTTTGTAATCGTATGTCTATTATGGCTATACGGCGTAAAAGTTTTATCGGAACAATATAATAAGATGATAAAACGTTGATAGTTTTGTGTATCATTCTGCAAGACATTGCCAGCGTGAATACCAAGTCATCATTGCAAGCGGTCTTGTTGCGTAGATCAGTTTTACCTCTATCACCCCGTGGTAAAGCCGGTGTTGTTGCGTGGCTCGTTTTGTGTCATTCCCGCGTAGGCGGGAATCCAGCATAAAGCGAGATAAATCGAGCTTTTAATTTCAAAAATTTGCTGTATGTATACCTTTTTTTCTGGATTCCCGCCTACGCGGGAATGACATCGAGTAGGTTTTACTGGTCTACGCAACAATACTTTTTCGCAATGACGAGAAAACCAATCCACGCAAGAATGAAATCAAACCATACAACAAGGTCAGCTTAACCACTAGGGACAATCGTGAAATCGATCCACGTAATAGTTGATCAAACGACTGTATTTTGAGCATCCTCTCCTATTAATCCTTGATCAAGTAAATCAAAAGCATCATCCAAACACTTATATAATGTATTTTCTTGAGCTACTTCCGAATAATCTTCGATTAACCCTAGATTTTGACAAATAGTAACAAGTTTAGCTTTTAAACTATCACTCTCTTGATTTTCAATATAATCTAATATTATTTTTGAAACATCTTGGTTTGCTTCTTCATATTTATTTTTTAAGTTCTGTAATCTGTCAACATATACTCTTAACGTCTCTACTTCTTTACTTTGATATATTAAGCCCTTTATTTTTTCAATTCGTTTTATTAACCGCTCTGCCTCTTAATGCGGTTCTTTACATTGTCTTACTAAATTTGCTTTTGTAAAATTAATATTAGCATTATTATGCATTAATAGTGAAAGAATAATTTTATTTTCTACTGAGTTACGACCACAGTAATATAATACTTCACCCATCTGTTTATAGTCATTCACCGTAGCACCATATTCAAGTAACATTTTGGCTTTTTCAAAATTACCTGTAACCTCTAAAGCAGTATAACCATTCTCATCTTGTATATTAGGATCAATATTTTTTTGAAGTAATTCTTTAAGGTCTGCTAAGTCAGTTACATGATGTAGGGTACTTTTGTTTTCTGGGCTATCTACCGTATCAAAGCTTACATCTTTATTGCTCTTGCTATTAAGGCTATTGTTAATACTAACGCATAAATCGTGAAACACATCTGGAACGGTTTTACATTTTTTTGTATTACTTCCCTTTCCCACACAAGATTTAAAAACATTTATTAACTTAGAAATTTTAGGCATAGTTATCTTCTTTTTTTTAGTTATTTTATTAAAATTCCATGTTTCATGGTATTTTCGACTCGGCATTATATTAATCTATTTTAATAAAGTCAATGTGAATGGTTAATTTTTATGAATTAACCAATTAACAATATAATTTAAAAATTCTTTTTTCTTGAATCTATTTGTAATATAGTAATAGGCATATTTAATATTTGTAGAGGGAGTAATGAAAAAAAATCCAAAAATCTCATTAATAGGTAGCGGTAACATAGGTGGTACGCTTGCTCACTTAATTAGCCTTAGAGAACTCGGTGATATCGTGTTATTTGATGTGGCTGAAGGAGTACCGCAAGGAAAAGCATTGGATCTCATGCAAGCCGGTACAATAGCCGGGTCTGATATCAAAATAAAAGGCACAAACGACTATAAAGATATTGAAGAATCTGATGCAATAATTATTACTGCCGGTTTACCAAGAAAACCAGGAATGAGTAGAGACGATTTAATTAGTATTAACACCGGTATTATGAAAAATGTTGCAGAGAATGTTAAAAAATACGCTCCTGATGCCTTTGTAATAGTAATTACCAACCCGCTTGACGTTATGGTATATGTCATGCTTAAAGAAAGCGGACTACCTCATAATAAAGTAATAGGGATGGCAGGCGTACTTGACTCATCAAGATTTAATCTTTTTCTTGCTGAAGAATTTAAAGTATCGGTTAGCAATGTTAATAGCACGGTTCTCGGCGGTCATGGTGATGCAATGGTACCTCTTGCAAGATATTCTACAATATCAGGTATACCGATACCTGACTTGATAAAAATGGGCTTATCAAGTAATGAGAATATTGAAAAAATAATCGATCGTACTAGAAACGGCGGCGGTGAGATTGTTGCATTACTTAAAACAGGTTCTGCTTATTATGCCCCTGCAGCCTCAGCAATAGAAATGCTTGAAGCGTATTTAAAAGATAAACGTCAAATTCTAACTTGTGCCGCTTATCTACAAGGTGAATATGGGGTTAATGATTTATATGTCGGAGTACCTATTATTATAGGTAAAGAAGGTGTCATAAAAGTAATAGAACTACAGTTAACTCCAGAGGAAAAAGCACTATTTGATAAATCAGTCGAGGGAGTTAAAAAACTCATTGAGACGATAAAATAAATGATAAAATTATATTATTGAAGTACAAATGCAACAAGATTTAAAATATTGAATTAATACTAATTATTAGTATTGTTAATTTAACATAAATGGTATTACATTTTGGTTTATTTTTATTAATAGAGGGAAATTATGAAACATAAGAATGAATTAGACCGGCTAATAAGAAATCTTTATTTAATAAAAAATACTAATTTAAATAATATTTTAGAAACAGATAAACTAGCTATAACACGTACAACTAATTTTATAGAAGCTCTAATAAACAAAATAGACCCTAGAAAGCCTGGACCGTATGTTTCTCAGCAACAAGCTAACTTCAAAGTAGCAAATGATAAAAATATACAGGGTGCTAGTAAAGAAATTTATTTAAAAAATCTACCTATTAGTATTGGTAAAGTTGAAGGCTTTAAGGAAGACGGAAAAGGTAGAAAAACAAAGGCTCAACTTGATGTCCTAATATCCCCTTCAGATTTTTCAGAATTATTAAGACTAAGTAATTCATTACCGATCACTAATGAGCAAGGATTAGAAATAAAGGGCAATATTAATCTATTTCAATTGATGGAAGAAGTTGTTCAGAAAGTAGGGAAAAAGAGCTTAAATATACAGCAAGATAAAAAAATACTTACCTCACAAGAAAACGAACAAGCTATAACACATGGTCAACAAAAAGTAGAGCTTAGCCTTAAAGAAGAGATAATAAAGTTAAGGGAAGCAGTTCAAGAAACAATCAAAAATCCAACTAATAATGAAGAATTTAATAAGACATCAAAAGAAATTTTATATTTGATTAATAATATCAACTCTCATCAACCATCTAGATTACAGGCAGCTAGAAATAAAATCCTGAGTAGCGGAGGAAGCCCTAATGCTAAAAATACAAAAATAGAAGAATTTTTTCTTGAACAACATGAATGGGATAAATTTCAAGAATTAAGAGAAAGATTACAAAAAATAAAAGAACCTAGAGAAAAACTAGATGAAATGAAAAATTTTTATGATGTGATTAATTCATTAGATAAAAATATCATTCTAAGAGCAATGCAAGAGAAACAAAAAGCTCAACAAGCTTCCAATCAAAAAGCACAAGAGATTATAAGAAGTAAATTTTTATACCTTGATAATGCCGGAGATTTTTCAGACGGTTTACAAAATTTATTTGAAGAGTTAAAAAATAAAGAAGAGAAAGGGCAAAAAGAACTTATAGAAGCTTCTAAAAATATACTCAGCAAAAGTATAGCAGTAAATAAAAATTACTTCCGTAATACTAATAATTCAAGCGAATTAGATTTACAATATAAGATGTTATTAATAGATCATGCAGATAATATCTCGCAAAATATAAAGGAGGCTCTAGTCTTATATGCCGGAAGTAATAACAATAACCAGATTGATATATTATCTGAAGAATTAGCAAATAAATTTAAAAATATATCAAATTTAATAAGGCAAAATGAATCAGTACTACAGAAAGAAACAAGTAAATATTCTCCTTCTTTAGAAACTATACCTGAAGATTCTATACCTAAGTTATCACCGACAATAGTACATTCCTCAACAGAACTTTTTGCAAAACTAGAAAACTCATTCAATGAACTAGAACAATTCACTGATAAAATATTAATAGATGCCGGTAAATCTTATGTACAACAAGCAAATATTAATCTTAAATCTAATAATATTTCTAGATCTTCTTCTGTCGACTCAGGAATCGGTTCAAGTCAAGAAGAATTATCTACCACCTTTGGAAAAAGCGGCTCTACTAATTTAATTGAAGCTCTTGATTTAGCACAAGCAAAAATTTTATCAAATTCAAATACAACAAAAGATAAGTTAACGGCAACAAAAGAATTACAAAAATCTATCCAACAAAAAGAAGTAAGCAATGAAAGACTTACTCAAGAAGAAATAGATAATATTTATAAAACACTAGGTATATTTGAAGAAATTAAGGAATATGAAAAGAGCGAAAATTCACGTGATCCTCGTTTGTTAAATAAAAACTACTATAAGCTAATTGATCCTCGTGAGGAGCGTAGAAGCGATGATATCGCTTTAGAGTGGGATGACACCGGAATGCTGCCTCCTTCCCAAAATAGTGCCGTTTTAGATAAATTTAAAAAAGCAGTAGATGATTATATATCTGAGCTACAAAATGAAAAACTATCTATAGATACATCACCAAAGCAAGTTAATATCGATAATGTATTACCCAAAATACGCAACTTGTTTAATGATGAATTAGCTAAAGATACATCACCGAAACATGTTAATATCGATAATGTACTACCCAAAATACGAACCTTGTTTAATGACGAGTTAGCTAAAGATACATCACTAAAGCAAGTTAATATAGATAATGTATTACCTAAAATACGAACCTTGTTTAATGATGAATTAGCTAAAGATACATCACCAAAACATGTTAATATCGATAATGTATTACCTAAAATACGAACCTTGTTTAATGACGAATTAGCTATAGATACATCACCAATGAAGGAAGCAATACCGACTCCTCCTGCTCTTTCCTGGAATACTCATCCTATATTCGGTGATACAATAAAGTTCTTAAAGAGATTTAAAGAAGAGATAGATAAATTTCCACAAGATTACACTACAGCCTCTACCATACCTCTATATTTAAGTAATGTTAATAGAAATTTAGGAAGAAGCGAATTTTTAGCAAGTATGGTATCGACTTCTCAAAAAGATGAGAGAATTAACGATATATTAGATAAGCTTCAAAAAATTTCTACTAATTGTAGTAAGATAAGTAATAGTGATGATAAGTTTAATAAAGAGATTAAAGAATCTTTTGTAGAAATTAATACCACATTAAAAAATATAATAGAATATAAAGGGCCTGAAATAGAATATTTAAATTCCAATATAGAAAAAGTTCAAAAGAATTTATCTCGTTTAGAATCTTTTACTTATGAATTATCTAAAAATACATCTCCGAAACATACTAAGCAATCAACCCAAGAGCAGCCTAAAATATCTACAGGAGCAGTTACCGGTATAAAAGATAGAATAGCAAAATTTGAAGCAGACTCTGACAGCAAAATCAAAAAATACTGGACAGAAGAAAAGAAACAGACTGTAGAAAAACAACATAAAAATACTCAATCTGACTATATAACTCCTAAGAAAAATTTTGAGTTTGAAAATCGAGGTAAAGAAATTAAAGAGAATAGCACCAAAAATTTAATAAACAAATTTGAAAAAGGCTTTGATAGTAAAATAACAAGATACTGGACATCACCGGAGGAATGGGATAAATGGGAGGAAGAAAAACAGAAAGGTACAGGGAAAGAGAATGAACTAATAAGACCTCGTACAAAATTTTTAATAGAACATTCTAAGCATGCTAAATCTAAAGATAATGCACCTAAAAGGCAAACTAAGAGTTATATAGAAGCTAGTGAAGATACACATATAAAAGAAGGCAATACAAAAAGCTTAAAAGACAAATTTGAAAACTTAGCAAAAGAAGCGAAGCAAATTGGAACACAGGCACAGCAAAGCTCCAAATCTTCAAGTAGCCCTAGCATAAAACCTACAGGTCGCAGTAAAGACGGAAGAGTTATCTAAGACAATTGATGTTATTCTTGTTTTTGAGTCTGTTGCGTGGCTCATTTATGTCATTCCCGCGTGGCATTGTTGCGTGGATACCCGAACCGTCATTGCGAGGAGCCGTAGGCGGGAAGCCAGCATAAAGCGAGCTTTTAATTTCAAAAATTTGCTGTATTTATACTTTTTTTCTGGATTGCCGCGTCGCTTCGCTCCTCGCAATGACGGTTCGGGTATCCACGCAACAATACCCACTCGCAATGACGATTTAGTATCCATGTAAGGATAACATCCTACGTAAAACCAACACTGTACTCATTAATGTTATAAGCAAAAATATAAAAAAGCTTAAAGTTAGAGATAGTGACTTAAAATTTTGCCACAACAACATACTAAAGAAAGGAGTAGTTGAGGATAGAATAATACCTCCAAAAGAATGAGATAGACTATAAAGCCTCATTTTAACATTAGTCTTAAACAAAGATTGAACAATAATTTGTAGCGGTACTGCATAAAATGCTGCAAGTCCTATTAATATAACGGGACAGAGAATATTAAATATTTGTTTGTATAACATTATTTGCATTCCTAAAGCAGCAATAATGCTAACAAATAAAGCCCATGTAATCTGTCTTAAAGGGTTTATTTTATCGGCAAGCAGCCCTGCAAAAACGGCTGATATTCCATAGGTAGTAGTAAGAGCTATATTCATAAATCTTATTTCAGGATGATTTACAAAAGCTATTTTTGTTAAAAAAACTCCTAAGAAAATTACTAAAAAATTATACACTCCTCCAATAGCACCGTTTATTAGTAATGCTATTATAAAGGATAGTTTATTATCTTTTATAATTTGCCGAGCGTCATTTAGAAAGCTTAATACAAGCGAATTTTGCGGAGTTCGTTTGTACTCACGTACTTTTGTACGCTCCGCAGACTCTTCCTTAAATTCATCTTGTCTAAATCTTTCTAAATTTAGCTCTATAGTACTTTTATAATATAAAAATTCACTACTTTCTTTAAAAAAACTTCTCATCAAAATAGCAAATAAACCGAATATTGCACCGATAAAGAAATTAAACCGCCATAGATACAGGATACCGGAATTGCTAGCATAATAATAAGCTATAGCCGCAAGTAATGCACCTATTTGGCTACAGCATGAAACTATTCCTATATTTAAATTTTTCCGATTATCTCCTGTTTTTTCAGCTACATAAATTTTTATTCCGTCAACTTCTCCGGCAAGGCTTGCTAAAAAAACCATTCGACATAATGTTAGTATTACCGTAGCAAAAATACCTATCATCTCAAAGGAAGGAGTAATAGCAATTAATCCGGTAGAAATGCTACTCATGAACATTGATATCTTAATAGATTTAGTACGCCCGTATTTATCTCCGATAAATCCAAAAATTAAAGACCCTAAAGGTCGTACTATAACGGCTGCACTAAGAATGGCAAAAAAGCCGAGTAGTTGTTTATCCTGTTCTATATTAGGTAAGAAATTTTGTGCAAGAATACTAGCCGATAAACCGAATAGAGCATAATCATAATAACGGATAATTGTTGTAAAAAATGCAACTAAAAAAGCTGAATTAGACATATAATATTTTCTTTTGGTGACAACATCATATGATACAAACTCTTTAAGCTGTGTGAAAGAAAATTAATTTAATATATTTTTCTATTGTAGTTTTAATTATAAGGTGCTGTCTCACTAAGTGTGTAAATTTCTAGGATAGGTTATATTAACAATAATATAATTTATCAGGAATAACATGAGTAACAGTAACCAAGAGAAGATAAAACAAGCAGTAGATTTGCTAATAGATAAAGATACTGATTTAACGAGTTTTTTTGCCAAAGACGGGATATTAAAGCAGTTAACTAAAAATATATTTGAAAGAGCCTTAAAAGCTGAGATGGATGAGCATCTTGTCTATAACAAATATGGCAGGATAGAGACTGACAATAGTAGAAATGGTGTATGCAAAAAAAGCCTAATTACTGAAGGTGGAGTATTGGAACTTGAAGTACCACGTGATAGAAATGCTGAATTTTCTCCTGTACTAGTGCCAAAGCGTCAGACTAGGATTGATGGATTAGATCAGAAGATATTATCCTTATATGCTAAAGGGATGAGCCTCTCTGACATTAAGATTCAGATTCATGAGCTATATGGTGCAGAGAACAGTGAAAGCCTTATTAGTCGGGTTACCGATAATGTTATGGATGAGGTCAGGAGTTGGCAGAATAGGCCTCTGGAAGCCATATATGCTATAGTATATTTTGATGCACTTATAGTTAAAGTACGTCAAGATAAGAGAATTATCAATAAGGCAGTATATGTAGCTTTAGGTGTAGATTTAACCGGAAGGAAAGATATTTTAGGCTTGTGTATTAGCGAGAATGAGGGAGCTAAATTTTGGTTAAATAATTTTACTGAAATGAAAGACAGGGGATTAAAAGATATCTTAATTGCTTGTAGCGATAATCTAACGGGCATGAGTGAGGCGATATCTGCAGTATATCCACAAACTGAGCATCAGCTGTGCATTGTACATCAAATCAGAAATAGTTTGTCATATGTAAGCTATAAAGACCGTAAAGAACTTGCAGCAGATTTGAAGCTAGTATACAGCTCTATCACTGAGGATGAAGCACTTACTGCCTTATCTGATTTTGATATGAAATGGGGCAAACAGTACCCACATATTGCAAAATCATGGCAAAATAATTGGCAGAATTTGATAATTTTTTTACAATACCCAGAAGTGATTAGGCGTATCATTTATACAACCAATGCAATCGAAGGTTTAAATAGTCAATTACGCAAGGTTACTAATAACAAAAGGGGTTTTCCTAACGACGACTCTATATTTAAGACTTTGTACTTGACAATTGACTATATTACGCGAAAATGAAATATGCCTATCCAAAATTGGGGAGAGGCCATGGCTCACTTTTTGATAAAATTTGAGGGGCGAATTTAATGCCTATTTTAGAATTTACACACTTATATATCCAGAGCCTATTATAATATTTTCAATTTCACTCCTGTCACCTCGTGGCTTGACCTATAGTACTGGACAATTTTCAAAAAGCTCTCGATGTCATACCTGCGAAAGCAGGGATCCATGCTAAAAAAATCTTGATTTCAAAGATTTTTTTATTAGATAATTTTTTTCAAATAAAGCTTTATTTGACTGGATTCCCGCTTTTAGCTAGGAATGACATAAGAGCCATGCAACAACGCCGGCTTGACCACGGTATGACACCGAACTTATTTTTTGATTCATGCAGCAAGTTACATTCCTCTTCCTGAGTTTTGCTTTTCTATTTTTTTTCTTTGTGTCTCCATAGCTTTTGCCAGTCCTTCTTTATTCTTATCTCTTTCCTGAGGTATTTGTTTACCAATATCTTTCGCCTCTTCTTTTACAATATTTGGAATTGACGGAGGAGGCGGAGGTGGTGGTGGAACAGAAAGACCACTCCCAGGCATTGGAGGCGGCACCGGTATAGTACCGCTAGGCATAGTTGAAGTATTTTTTGAAGGTTGATTAGTAGCTTCTGCTTGCTGCTGCTTTATCTTCTCTTCTTTCATACGTTTTATAGCTGCTAATGCTCCTTGTTGCTGTAAATCTGCAGCTGTCGGTTCTCCTTTCGTAGGCGATGAGGGGTTATTTTTATTATTAAATTGTTTTTCTCTATCTGAAACACTATTAATAGTACTACGTTCTTTTTCTATAGCTTTAAATTGATTATTAATAGATTCCAATTCTGCAACAATTTTCCATCTTTCTTCTCTAGTAATATTAGAATTAGCTTTTTTTTCTTCAAGCCCCTTTTTCTTATCTTCTAATTCTTTCTGTTTTTGCTTTAATTCTTCTAAAATTTTTGCATGATTATCTGTTTGGATTTTAGATTCTTTATTTTGACTTATTGGAGTATCAACACTTTGCTTTCTTTGCACATTCTTCCATGCTAACTCTTCTATAAAAGAATTAAATTTTGGCTTTTCTACTGGTTGAGATGAACTCTTTATTAGTATTTCTACCGGCTTTATTCCTATCTCTGCTTGTGTGAGATCTTCAAAACTCTCTTTAGAAGCCAAAGGTTTTTCAGGTATTTGTTGATTTGTTTGCTGTACAATTTCTGTAATTTCTTTAATATTTTTATGTAGTTCTGCAATAGAACTAGCTCTTTCTAATTCTTTTTTAGGATTTCTAATATTCTCATATCGACTCTTTAAATCTTCCTTTAAATAATCATAAGTTGCTTTAATAGCTGTTACTTTAGTTTCAAAGCTTGCGGTAATTTGTGCTGCTAACTTTAATGATTGTTCTGAAGGCTGCTTTCCTTCTTCACTTAAAGGCTGAATTATGATTTTAGACTTTTCTCCTGAAAACCATCTTGAAAATACACTTGGTTTATAGACTTGAATTTCTGCTTTACCGCCTTTCTCATCTTTAACTATTACACTCCCTTCATAACCGGTAAACTTATTAAGCAATGTTTTAGGATTTTTAAATTCTGCCGTTAAATTATTATTTTGTAATTTAGGAAAGATGTCTTGAATATTTCTTTTTTCTTCTAAGAATTTACTTAATTTTTTAAAAGTTTGATCATTTTGCGAACTTATATTATCTATCTCATAACCAGGACTACTATCTACAAAATTTAGTACGAAAGGTTTGGCTTTTATTCCGTCATATATCTTTTTCAAAAAATTATCATTAAAATTTTGACTTTCATTAGTACCTTTTAAATTATTCTTTAATTGCTCAAAAGTCATTTTTTTCGGTTCGGCAATACTAGGATTATGCAAGTCGGTATTAAGCATAATTGTTTGGTAAGCTAGTATATATGCGGCATCCTTACTTTTTATTTCACCGTTTAAATTTTGTTCATAATAGTTTGTCCCAAAACTTTCGACTAACCTATCTATTTTTTGAGCTTCGCCGGTAATTTATACTTTTTTCCTCATAAAAAAATTTAGCAGTTTCTTCTGCAAAATCTTTATTATTATCAGCACACCATTTTTTAATTCTTACAATTCCGCTTTTTGGCTTATCATTAAAAAGTTTAATTACTTCGTTTTTTACTAATGAGTCCATTTTATCCCTCAAAAGTTAATTAAATATCTAGTAATTAAAGACCTTTTATAGATTCAATACAAGTAAAAGCCGAAATTTTTAATATTTTACTATCTGTTACTGTGGCTTGTAAGATTTTATTCAGAAATTGATATTAACAAACAATATAATTTTAGAGGCTAATTGATAAGATTCTTGCAAGAATAGTTATTCATATTTCAAAAAAATCTTATAATTCACAGCAAAAAAAATTAAATTATCGGTTAAAATTTATTTATAGATAGCCTCTTAAACCTCTTTTATAGCCTCAACGCAAGCAAAAGTTGCTATTTTTAGTATTTCATTAGCTGTTGCTGTAGCTTGAAGTATTTGAACGGGTTTTTCAAAACCGTTTGTTATAGGACCTATGAAGCTATTGGATGAAAATTCTTGTAATAATTCAGTAGAAATAGCCGCTGAATTTAAACCAGGCATAATTAATACATTTGCAGATCCTGATAATCTACAAAATTTATATAATTTACGTAAATCACCGTCTAAAGCTACCTTAACCGACATCTCTCCATCATATTCAAAATCTACTTTCATGCCGCTCAGCTCTTCTTTGTCTTTACTAAAATTATCTAGTATATTTACTGCTTCACGAATACGAGCTGTTTTTTCCTTAGAAGCATTACCGAAGCTGGAAAAAGAAAGAAGAGCAACTCTTGGAGTAATACCCATATTTTTAGCAATTTCTGCCGTTTGTGTTGCTATTTGAGCAAGCTCTAAGCTGTTTGGATATTCAGTAATACAATTATCAGAAATAATAATATTATTGTCTTTAGCAATCATAATTGAATAGCCAAGGATTCTACGATTAGGTTTTGGCGAAATTACTTTCATGATATCTTCTAAACTATCGATATAGCTTTTAGTAACACCGGTTAAAAGAGCATCACCGTCACCGCAAGCTACCATACAAGCAGCAAAAATATTCTTATCTGTTTTAACAAGTTTAGCACAATCACGATATAAATAGCCTTTTCTCTGAAGTCTTTTATATAAATAATCAATATATTTCTCTAAACTATCAGTTAAAGCTGCATTCATTATTTGAATTCCGTCTAAGCTAATATCTTGACCTATCTTTTTTAACGTAGCCTCAATTCGCTCAACACGACCAATTATAATCGGATGACCGTATTTCTCGTCTCGCATCATAAGGGCGGCAGAAATTACTTCTTCTTCTTCACCTTCAGCAAAAACAATCCGCTTAAGCGGTGCATTATGAATTTTTTCAGCTAAGAAATTCATATAGTTAGCAGTAGGGTTTAATCTACTACCCAATTCTTTCCTATATTTACCTATACTAAAATCTTTAACCCTAGAAACGCCGCTTTCTATTGCAGCAACGGCAACCGCCGCTGCTACTACGGTAATTAAACGAGGATCAAACGGTACGGGAATGATGTATTCCTTACCGAAAACCATCTTACGCCCTGAGTAAGCTTTATAAACCTCTTCCGGTACAGGTCTACGGGCTAAATCTGCAATAGCTTTTGCTGCTGCTATTTTCATTTCTGTATTAATGGTCCTTGCTCTTACGTCTAATGCTCCTCTAAAAATATAAGGAAATCCCATAACATTATTAATCTGATTATTATAATCAGATCGCCCTGTTGCTATAATTGCATCATCCCGCACAAGCTTTATATCTTCAGGAGTAATTTCTGGATCAGGGTTAGCCATAGCAAAAATAATCGGATTATTTGCCATCCCTTTCACCATCTCTTTAGTTACCGCCCCTTTTACCGATAACCCTATAAATACATCTGCATTATTTAAGCTTTCCGCTAAAGTTCTAAACTTGGTATCTCTTGCATATAGCTCTTTCCATTTATTCATACCTTCTAGGCGTCCTTTGTAAACAACACCTTTTGTATCACATAAAATAATCTTTGATTTATCGACTCCAAGAGCAATTAATAAATCAATACAGGCAATAGCGGCAGCCCCTGCTCCATTTACTACTATTTTTAGATTTTCAAGCTTGCGATTAGTAAGATATGCTGCATTTATTAGCCCTGCGGCGGTAATAATCGCCGTTCCATGCTGATCATCATGAAAGACCGGTATATCCATTAAAGATTTTAATTTTTCTTCTATAATAAAACATTCAGGAGCTTTAATATCTTCAAGATTAATACCCCCAAAACTATAACTGAGATACTTCACGGCATTAATAAATTCTTCAGGGTCTTCCGTATTCACTTCCAAGTCAATTGCATCAATATCGGCAAATTTTTTGAATAGTACGGCTTTTCCTTCCATTACCGGTTTTGAAGCAGCCGCTCCTAAATTACCGAGCCCAAGTACGGCAGTACCGTTAGAGATTACGGCAACTAAATTACCACGAGCGGTATATTTATATACATCCTCTAAATTTTTAGCAATTTCAAGGCAAGGAGCAGCTACACCTGGAGAATACGCAAGCGATAAATCTTGCTGAGTAACTAAAGACTTTGTTGCAGAAATAGCGATTTTACCCGGTTTATCTTTTTCATGATATTCAAGGGCTTCAGCATAATTTATTTTATTCATTTCATCCATTTTAGAAATTCCTGTTTTTTGTTAAGTGTGTCATCGCAGAGTTCTATATGTCATTCCAGCAACGGCGGGAATCCAGTAATCCTTAATGTCACCCCGTGGCTTGACCACGGGGTCCAGTCTCTTATTTTTTCCTAGATCCCGTGAATAAATCACGGGATGACAGAAGAAAGAGTTGGATTCTCGCTTTCGCGGGAATGACATTTTTCACCCCATTATATACATAATAATTGATATAGTAACCACTGAGAAAAAAGTAGTAAATGTTATAATCGACGCCATAGAATCAGGATCACCGTCAAGCTGACGAGATAGAACATAAGCCGTACTTGCACATGGAAGACAGCTATATAATATTCCTACCGATCTATCTATCCCCTCAATTGACATAAACCATAATACTATTACGCTAACTAGAGGAAATGCAACTAATTTAATAAAGCTTGTAAACATTACATTGTGTAAAACCTCTCGCCTAATAGTAAAATTAAGCCCTGCTCCAACATTTAACATACCAATAGCTAAAGCAGCATTAGAAAGACTATCTAGTGTTTTCTTAAGCCCTAAATGTAATTCAAGATTTGAGTAATTAAAAACGAACCCTACTAAACTTGCGATAATTAACGGGTTACGCACAATTAATTTCATCATTAAAACAAAACTAGTTCTAATAGTATTAGTAACGGATTTATTAGGGATATAATAAGCGAAAATCATTACCGATAAAATATTGGTAAAAATAATCATATAAGAAGAAATAACGGCGACAATAGAAAGCCCACTAGGGCCAAGCAGCGGGCTACTTACTCCAAAAAAAATGTAGCTATTATAACGAATTGATCCTTGAAAAATGGAAGTAAATTGGATTTTATCTATATTGTATTTTTTTTGGTAAATTATAAGACCAATTGATACAAGGATAGTGGAAATAATAAGAGCCACTACTAACTTAATTATCGATGCAACGCTTAAGTCGGCAGTAGATACGTAATTAAACAGCATGGCAGGAAATAGTACAAAATACGATAATTTCTCAATACCACGCCAAAATTCTTCTGAAGTTAACCATTTATTTTTGATAATACTACCAAGAAGCGTAATTAAAAAAATAGGTAATGTACTACAAAAAATTTCATTCATTTGTTTTCGATGTCATACCGTGGCTTGACCACGGTATCCAGTTAAAAATACTAAAACGATACATAGTTTGGGTTGTTTTATGGATACCGTGGTCAAGCCACGGTATGACATAGTAACTTCCTTTCAACCAGCTTCTTCATTTCCTGTATCCCGTAAAGCTTTATAAAAGTTCCGAGTCTTGGACCTTCGCTTTGCCCAAGCAATATCTGATATAGATCCTTGAAATAATCACGCAGATTTTCATATCCTGCTTTCATTCCTATATCATATATTGCTTTCTGAATCGCTTCAGCTTCGGTTTGATCAGATATGCTAGATAACATATATAATATATCTTGTAAAATAACCTTATGCTTTTCAGAAGGAGCTAAATATGATTTATGTGCTTTAATAAAGTCATTATAATATCTTATAGCAAATTCTGCTAAGTGGTCAAGATAAGGGCTAGTATTTGGAGTTGCTTTTGGCTCATATTTGCTAATAAATCCCCAAAGTACCGATTTATCGGAAGGATTACACACGGAAGTAAGATTTAAAAGCAACGCATAGGTAATACCAAAAGTCTCAATTTTCGGTACATTCCCGTGATGTATGTGATAAACTGGATTTGCAAAACGCTTTGCCCTATCCTCTTCTAAATGATATTTCTGATTAAAAGTAATATATTCATCAACATTTTTAGGTATTACATCAAAAAACAAACGCTTAGCCCTAGTCGGATTTTGATACATAAATAATGCCATGCTTTCAACAGGAGCATATTTAAGCCAATCATCGACGCTAATACTATTACCTTTTGATTTTGATATTTTCTCACCGTTTTCATCTAAAAATAGCTCATAACATAGCTGCACCGGCGGCTTGCCTCCTAGGATTCGGCAAATTTCTGAATAAAGTCGAGCATTTGCTAGATGGTCTTTGCCGTACATTTCATAATCGACTTTAAGAGCAGCCCAACGCATACCAAAATCCGGTTTCCACTGTAATTTACAATGCCCTCCCGTTACCGGTACTTCTATATAATTACCGGCTTCGTCTTTATACGTAACAGTACCTGCTTTAGCATCCCATTTCTCTATAGGTACTTGCAGTACCTTACCTGTTTTCGGGCATATAGGCATGAAAGGCGAATAGGTAGCCTTTCGCTCTTCTCTAAAAGTCGGTAGCATCAGCTCCATTATTTCGTCATATTTCTCTAGCACTCTTATCAGCATTTCATCAAACATACCCGCCTTATAACAGTTAGTACTGCTATAAAATTCATACTTAAAACCGAATTTATCAAGGAATGAGCGAAGCTTTGCATTCATATAATGCCCGTAACTCTCACATTCATCGAACGGATCAGGGATAGAAGTAAGCGGCATATCCATATATTGTGCTACCATTTCAGGATTTGGGATATTACTAGGAACTTTACGAAGTCCGTCCATATCATCAGAAAAGCAAATTAGCTTAGTAGGAATATCGGATAATTGCTCAAACGCTTTCTGCACCATCACCATACGAGCATTCTCACCAAAAGTACCTATATGAGGCAAACCTGAAGGACCATAACCCGTCTCAAATAATACATAATTTTTTTCAGGAGCTTTACCGTTTAAGCTGTCTAATATTTTCTTAGCCTCAACAAAAGGCCAAGCGTTTGACTTAATAGCATCTTCCCAAATTTCTGACATTTATTTTTCTTGCACTTTAATTAATAATCAGTGACAATATACTAAATTTACTTATTTGTAAAATTTAATTGTCATTCCCGCGAAAGCGAGAATCTAGAAAAAATAGTCTTAAACATTGATAAAATAAACCTTAAAAAACCATGCCATTTACTACTATTAAAAATTACATCAGAAAAGATAGCTATAAAGTTCTACATTTAGGACTAATTGCAATTTCTATAATAGCACTTGCTACCGCTTATATTGCTGAATATATATTCCATTATACACCCTGCCCTTTATGCGTTTACGAAAGGTTTCCCTATTTAACGCTAATCAAAATTTGCTTAACTGCTTTAATCATCAGACAATTAAGCAAATATACTTTAATATTCATTCTCCTAACTATCCTTAGCTCTTGCATATTATCAACATATCATAGCTTCGTAGAAAGAGGGATAGTACAACCAAGTGCTCTTTGCTCATCGATGATCCGTATCCCGAAAGGCTTGTCTATACAACATATCAAGCAAATGTTCTACTCGCAGCCAATCACTTCCTGCACAAAACCCGCAATCAAAATCTTCGGTATTTCTATGACGGAGTATAATCTACTCTTAAATATCGGTCTTCTAATCTGTTTACTCCTCGTTTGGTTTTATCCAAAAAAATCTTAGTTTTAAATCAACAGCAATCAATTTCATTCTCACTTTCGTGGAGAGGTATTGTTGTGTGGACTAGGAAACCCATTCGGTGTCATCCCGTAGCCCCGCCACGGGATCCAAAAGACAACTAAAAATACTAACAACGCTAATATTTTTAACTGGATCCCGTGAATAAATCTATAGTACCGGACATTTTTTTAAAAATCACGCTACCTCAAATATTAAATTTCATTAATTAATAATTAAGAAGTTAGCTATTAGCTTGCGGAAATTAAAAATATTGTGTATAATGCTCACACGACAAAATAATATTTAAATTCAAAAAGGATATTTATATGCCAAAAAAAACAGAAAATAATATTGATAATGAAAGACTTCCAGATGGAAGCACCCCTTTACACAACGAAGTACGTGCAGGAAATGTAAAGGCTATTAAGCTTTTAATTACCCAAGGTGCAGATATTACTGCTTTAGACGCAGACAGAAAAAAACCTATAGATTATACTTCTAACCCTGAAATTATAGAAATCTTAACCCAAGCTAATGAAGATCTTAATTGTAAGGTACAACATTTTTTTGACAAATATAAAAAATTTACAGATATAACTATAATAGAACGTACGTTAAGTAACGAAAATCTTCCAAAGCATATTACAGACAAAGTAGTAGAGAAAATTATTGATAATTGGTCAGAGCAATTATTTAAGAAATATAAAGATACTGATATAGAGATACTTCCATTCGTATTATTTGAAGAAAATATTACGGATAGCTCTATTATAGAAAAGCTAACACAAAAAATTAAAAATTATAATGAAAACGGTGATAATCCGGCTACAACTCCTGTAGTCGATGCTCCGGTATTAGCACCAATAACCACTGCTACGACAACAACTACTACTACAGTAGCAGCAGAAGATGATTTACGCACACCGATTCCGGAAATAGTCGACACCATAGTTATACATCCCGAAGACAACCGTAAACCACTTGGTATAGCAGCAGAGACTGGAAATGCAGATATTGTTAAAGAATTAATTGAGCAAGGTGCTAATGTCAATGAGCAAGATGAATACGGCAATACGGCTTTATTTTATGCTACCACCCCAAGAAATAGCTAAAATTTTAGTAGACAAAGGAGCAGATTTTAAAGATATCAAGAACAAGGACGTAAATAAACCTATACATTTTGCAGCAGGAACAGGAAATGAGGAACTTCTTATCTTTTTACTTGAGAACGACGTAAATGTTCATACGAGAAATGATAACGGACATACGGCTTTGCATTGTGCAGCTTATACTAAACAACTTGAAATAGCTAAAATTTTGCTACAATATGACAGTGTTATTGATCCTTTGGATAATCTAGGTGCGACTCCTTTCTTGTATTTTATAAGGCATTATACCGCAGGAGAAGATAAGGACTTCATTAACTTCTTTGTAGATAATAACGCTAATCCTAACATTGAAGCAAATGGAGAATCAATTAGAAATTATGTGTTACTATCAAAAGATAAATGGTTAATTGATAGGTTACATAATTACAGTGAAGAGGTAGCACAAGGAGCGGTAGATCATAATCCTGTAGTAACTCCTACAGTAGCACCTGTTTCATCAACTTCTATTTCAGAAGAAAAGTTATCAGCTGATATAAAGGTACGTCTTTATAATGGAGAAAGTAAGGAAGATCTTATTAACTTCGTATTTCTTTATCAGGGGATTAGCGATGGTGCAAGAGATAATTTAGTAAATGAAATTTGCGAATATTCTTTCGGTACTGAATTAGCAGGGAATATAGCAAAAGATATTCACTTCTAATTTAACATCTCTTTCAACTCTTTTAAAGAAAAACCCGGTGGTTTTAGGTAGTCTAGTACTACCTTACCGCTATCAAGTACTATAAGCCTTTGCCGTAATTTACGGCATCTTCCAAATTATGCGTGATCATAACGGAAGTTATCTTATGCTTCTCAATAATCTCTGCTGCTTTTTTCATCACTGCATGCGAAGCTTTCGGGTCTAAATTTGCCGTATGCTCGTCTAGAAATAATATTTTAGGCGGATGAGCTGCTAAGTGCCAGCAGTATAATCTGCTTTTCGCCGCCGTAAAATTTACTGAGCGACTGTGAAAGTAAAGGCAAAAAGCGTTTAGGCGAGCCTGTAAGCTCTAGCACATCGCTAGAAGTTAACCGTTCATTATTAGGGAATCTACTTTCCCACAGAGTAATATTTTCCTCAAGCGTTAGCTCGGTAAATAGCCTCTCTTCAGCTTTTTGTGTTAGTGTAACCAGCGTACGAGCTTTCTGAGCTTTAGGTATTTTATCGATTCTGATTTGATCTAAAAATACTTTCCCACTAGTAGGCTTCAAATAACCGGCAAGTATTTTAGCTAAAGTAGACTTCCCGCTCCCGTTATGACCTAATATTACAATAAACTCTTCTTTAGCAATATTTAAATTAGTTTCAGCAATTATAGGCGTGGTTCTTTCCTTAACTTTGAACTGTATTTTTTCTGCATATAAATAAGGTTTCATAAAACCTCTCTTTTTACGGAACTCAACGAAATAAATAACACTATTCCTAAAATAAGCTTAAGATTTATGGGATCGATGCCAATTCGGAGTAAAACGCTCAGAACAATAAAGTAAAATAATATGCCTATAAAACAAGAAAATATCTCTTTAAACGCATTAAAATTATTAGCATGGATTAAAATATGCCGCCCTATAACAATTGCACCGATACCGACTAACGCCACTCCAAAACCCATATTAATATCAGCAAAACCGTTTATTTGTGCCGATAAAGTGCCTGTTAAAGCAGCTAGGCAGTTGCTTATGCTAAGCCCAAGCATGCGATAAAGCTCGGCAGGTTTTCCTAAATTAATCAATAAATCTTTATTAAAACCAAAAGCTCGAAGGAATAAACCGAGCTTACCTTTCAATAAAATTATAACAGCAAATATAATAAAACAATTAATTATTATTAAAGGCACTAACCAATTTTCGAGATCTAATATAGATAGCAGAGTCGGCATACCAAGAACCGATATATTAGGACGCTGCATAATTTGCAAGTTAACGGAATAAAGCATAAAACTTGCAAGTATTCCAGCTATAAGCCCGTTAATGCGGTTATTTTTCTGCATAAAACTAACTATGCTGCCGATAATTCCGCCTGATATTACGGCAAATATTAATGCAGGAAATAACCCCAATGAAATAGTGCGGGCAAACACCGCCGCACCAAGTACATAAGTACCGTCTACGGTAAGATCGGTAATTTTCAAGATTCGATAACTTATATACATCCCTAAAATAAGCGGCAGCATTATTAAGGATTGCTCAAGAGTAGTAATAACAATACTCATATACTACTCTAAAATTTCTTTACGAGCGAAAGGAAGTACGGATAAATTTTCCTTAGTAAGAATATCTTGTTTAACAAATGATTTAAGGTTAATAAATGGTTAATAAATAAAGTTAAGTCTTGCATATCCCCAAATGGAATATCTTTCGGCTCTATTCCTTGCAAGATTTTTTTTGCCATTAACCCCGCTTCTACGCCTATTTGCTTTTCTTGCACTCCTACGGCAATAGTTGCCCCGCTAATTACCGAACCTTCATCGGAAGCAATGATAGGAATATGGCGTTTAAATACTTCTTGCTTTAAAATATTAATTCCGCTAACTACCAAATGATCTTTCAGAATTACAAAACTCTGCGTATTTTCAGGAGCATTTTTTACAGCGACCGGCATATCATTTAAATTTTGTATCATTACCGTGTGCAGAGAAATATTGTTTTTTCCAGTATATAATTTTAATATTTCTACTTCAGGTATAACTTTCTCGCTACTGCTATAAATTAAAGTGATATTCTGTAAAAAAGGTAATTTACTAATGGTATCGGTGATTTTTATCTCATCGTTAACACCGGTAACTAAAGGTAGGTTTTTACTGTTAATCATAGCAGCAGCACAAACAATCGGTTTATTTGTTATATGAGAAATAACAGTTTGGCTGGTTGTCGTGCCGATGGGAATTATTACATCAATATCCTGATCTTTTATTTGCTTTACAATGGCAAGCAAAATATTAGAATCAGCATGAGCATTTTTAACTATAATTTCTGCATCTATATCTTTTAGCGACTCTTTAATTCCCAATATAATCTCGGTCATTGCAGCATGTTCAAGCGGAACAATAATTGCTACTTTTTTTTGATCCGCATAAATTGCAGCTGTGATAAATAAAACAAAAAGAAAAGAAAAAAATTTTTGAAAAATATTAGAGATAAACATTTTAATATCCTGTCATAAGTTATAATTTAATAATCAAAATCTAAATTTGCATATAGCAAACATATAAACGCAAAAAATTATCTACGCCAACACCAATTTTGTATTAAACTATTAACCTTTAAAGATATCATAAATATTTTTAACTGTAGAAATGTAAAGTACAGATAAAAAACTTATCTTTCTTTGACTAGAAGCTAAATAGTCAAGAAAGCTCTACCTTAGAGGCTATCTGTAAATAAATTTTAAGGCTAATAAATAATTAATTAAAAGTATAAAAACGACGAGTAATAGAATAGTAAAATTACCAAATTGCGAGAATATAGTAGGAGAGGTTAGTTTTTTAGGAATTAAACCTTGAGTATAATTTATTTCATTTAGATTTAGTTTTTTTATTGTTCTACCAAAAGGATCTACTATAGCTGAAATACCGTTATTTGCTACTCTAATCATAGGTAAACCATTCTCTACGGCTCTACTTCTACTAATATGAAAATGCTGATATGGACCGCTTGATTTACCATACCACGCATCATTTGTAATATTAATTATTACATCGGCTATTTCATTATTCGTCCGTACAAAATCAGGAAAAATAGATTCATAACAAATTAAAGGTTTAATTTTAAGATTATATTTTTCAAGATAAACAAGCCCTCCGTCTGCTTCTTTATAATCAATTAAACCGTGAGTTAATTTTTTAAACGGTAGTATCTTTTTAAGAGGCATATACTCACCGAAAGGTACTAAATGTGATTTATGATATTCAAATAATTTATGATCATTTTTATCAAGAGCATACATAGCTGAGTAAAGTTCAAACTCATCACCTTGTTTTTTATTATCCGAGATCCCTCCTGTTATCAAAATAGCATTTGTAGAATTTAGCATTTTTAGTAATTCTGATTTAACTTGCGGTATATCATCAGGTACTACTAATGCTGCTTCAGACCAAATAATTAAATCGGTGGGTTCGGAATTTTCCGATAAATTAATATGTAGCATTAAATTATGCCAAAATTCTTCTTCATTCCATTTTTCGGTTTGAGGTATTGAAGGCTGCACTAATCGTACTTTTATATCAGTGAAATTTGTAGGGTTATTACTTAGCCTTACTGCTCCGTAAATGACAATTACGGTTAATATTAAGACTGAACTAGCTAGTAATATTTTTAACTGAGTAAATTGTTTGCTAAATAAAGGATAAGCTGATGTAGAAATATATATAACTATAAAACTAAGTCCATATATCCCTATTATACTTAAAGGCTGTATTAAAATATCTGAAAACGAGAAAGCATAGCCGATCAAATTCCAAGGAAGACCGGTAAAAATCCATGAACGTATCCACTCAAATAATACCCAACATAAACAGAATATAAATTGGTAATATTTATTATTTTTAGCAAAAAAACTAAGCATACAGCTTACCGATATAAAGAAAGCTAAAACTATAGGTAGCCCAAATAACGCAAAAGGAATTGCCCACCAAAAATCCGCAATATAAACGCTAACACCGATACTTATCCAATATATTCCACTTAAAAAATGCCCAAAACCGAATAAATAACCAAATTTTGCGGCTTCTTGCCAATTTTCGGATTTTTGAACTATATAACATAAGTAAGATAACGTTAATAATGCCGGTATAAAGAAAGTGGGAGCAAAAACTAAACCGCTTAACATCCCTAGCAGTAAACATATGATTTTAGGTTTATACATTTTTATCGATTATTTGTTTACAAAATAATACATCATGCTATCATTTCAGCAAGTTTTAATATAATGAGTAAATAAATGACTACAGGATTACTACAAGGAAAAAAAGGCTTAATTACAGGCATTGCAAATAATATGTCAATATCGTGGGCGATTGCACAGCTTGCTAAAAAACACGGAGCAGAGCTATGGTTTACTTATCAATCGGAAGTACTAGAAAAACGCGTTAAACCACTCGCTGAGGAAATAGGTTGTAATTTTGTTAGCGAACTTGATGTTACGAATCCAAAATCAATTAGTAATTTATTTGATGATATAAAAGAGAAATGGGGTAGCTTCGATTTTTTACTTCACGGTATGGCTTTTGCCGATAAAAATGAATTAAAAGGACGTTATGTTGATACTAGCTTAGAAAATTTTCATAATTCTTTACATATCTCATGTTACTCTCTTTTAGAACTCTCGAGGTCCGCAGAAGCCTTAATGCATGACGGCGGAAGCATTGTGACGTTAACTTACTACGGTGCTGAAAAAGTTATATCTAATTATAATGTAATGGGGATTTCTAAAGCTGCACTTGAGGCTAGTGTAAAATATCTAGCAAACGATTTGGGAGAAAAAAATATTAGAGTAAACGCTATTTCGGCAGGACCTATCAAAACTCTAGCATCTAGTGCAATAGGTGATTTTAGTACTATGCTTAAATCTCACGCTGCAACCGCACCGTTAAAACGTAATACTACCCAAGAAGATGTAGGAGGAGCAGCAGTATATTTATTTAGTAATTTATCTAAAGGTGTTACCGGTGAAATTCATTATGTAGATTGCGGATATAATATTATGGGAAGTAATAAATTATAAATTATTATTGCATAGATAATTAAACGTGTTCGATGTCATTCCCGCGTGGCGTTGTTGCGTGGGCCGGTAAATGCTCTTTATGTCATTCCCGCGAAAGCGGGAATCCAGTATTTTAAAGCTTTTTAAAAGCTTTATTTAAAAAGTAAAACTATATAAAAATCTTGGCTTCAAAGATTTTTTTAAAAGCTCAATTTATTTCGCTTTATGCTGGATTGTATCTTGAAGCAAGTATTGAAAAGAGTATAGAGTAGAAAATAAGGAGTGATACCGTTTAACTGGATGGATCATAAAAGATCGAAGGAATCTAGGTACACACCTCATAATCTACAAAGTGTTGTAGTACGAACGGTAGGATGGTCCTGAAGAGATCGAATTTATAATCCTGTAATCGCACTTTGAACAACGTTAACAAGGTATCAGAAATGACAGAAGAAAACAAGTTATTTATAGGTATAGATGTATCAAAAGCAACATTAGATATATCTATGAATAAAAAACATTATAAAATTAAAAATACAGATGAAGCAATAACTGATTTTATAAAATCAGTTATTGCTTCTAATAAAATTAAGCTTTGTGTATTAGAATCGACGGGAGGTTATGAGCGTCTTGTAATGAAGAAGCTTCAAGAGTGGGATATTGCGGTACATAGAACACACCCAAATAAGGTATATGCTTTTGCTAAAGCTAGTAACCATTTTGCAAAGACTGATAAATTAGATGCGATATTACTAGAGAAATACGCTATTTTTGTTTCTAATGAAGAAAAAGGCGATGCTATTCTTTCTGATTTACAGTGTGAATTGCAATCCCTAAGGCTAGTAGAAAAGAGCTTAGAAGAAGAGCTACATGCTAATCAATGTAGAGTTAAGATTTGCACGGGTAAGAGTAAAAAATATTTAGATAAACAAATAGAATTTATCAAAGAGCAACTTAAGAAAATTAAAGCTGATATTAATAAGTTGATAAAAGAAGATGAGGATTTAAGCTCTAAAAGCAAATTATTAACAAGTTATAAAGGCGTAGGAGAAAAGACTGCAAATACTTTATTAATAGACGTACCTGAACTTGGTAAGTTAAATAATAAAGAGATTGTAAGCTTAGTTGGGGTAGCACCTAAAACTAACCAAAGCGGTCAAAAAACTAAAATAGCTAAGATTAGCGGTGGTAGGTTTGGTGCTAGAAAAGCTTTATATATGGCGGCACTGGTTGCTATGCGATATAACTGTAAAATGAAGCAGTTATATGAACGTTTAATTGCTTCAGGCAAAAAAGCTAAAGTAGCTTTGGTTGCCGTCATGCGTAAAATTATTATTTGTTTAAATTCTATGCTAAAACATAACGAAATTTATCAAATTTAACGCTTTTTACTCTTGACTCTTAAGACGGTAGATTCCCGCCTCCGCGGTAATGACATCGGTATCCACGCAACAATGCTTTCCCGCGTAGACGGAAATCCAGTCATTTAAAAATATAAATATACTAAATTTTAAAATTAAAAGCTCAAATAATTTCGCTTTTTTTCTGGATTCCCGCTTTTAGCTAGGAATGACATTATAATCCGTGATTTCTTTTTTTGAGATGTTCAGGTTTTGGAGGAACAGGAGGTTTTTTGGATTTTGCCTGAACCTTTTTAGCTTCTGACGGCAATGCCGGATTATTTAATCTATTTAACTCTTTTGAGATTTGTTTTAACTGTTCTTGTACTTCTACGTTTAAAGGAGTATGAGAATTTTTAATTTCACTATTTATTATTTTTCCTATTTTCTCAAGATTTTCTTTAGAAATAGAATATGATTTTATACTTATATAATTAACAATCTTTGACCACCAAGTTTGTCTTTTATCTAATTCTTGATGTATTATATCTACTAAATCATTTTTTTTGAATGTTAATATATAATCAGAAGCTCCTTCTAAGGATTTAGATAAATGCCTTTTTATTTCTTCTCGTCTCTTATCTTCAATACTTACCTTTTTGTCTTTCTCTAGTGTTGTTATTGCTTTTTCAATTATTGAAGATATCTTAGTCTCTTTTTCTTCACTTGCTTTATTTTCTAAATTTTCTTTGGTATTAAAATGTATATTAGTTCCTATTTTAGCATCTACTAATTGTTTAACATACTTACCGTTAGGAGCAGCTATTCCTCCTTCTATTTTCAATGCTTCTTCCGGTGATTTTTTATATATTTTCTCATATATTTCTGATTCTCGAAAAAGTGGAGCATATAATAAAAAATTAATACTTTGAGCTATTCTACTATCTACTAAATCTTTAGAATTTCTTTTAGGATAAAATTTTTCTTGTAAAATACGATAGTGATCTAATATTTCCTGGGTTATATCTTTTACATCAAGAGATTGTAATTCTCCTTTATCATTAAATTTTGCTTTCATACCTGAGCGTTTTGCTTCCAACAATAATATTCCTTGAAAAACTTTATTATTAGGAGTACGACAAACAAAATTAGGATCATTATCCGGCATTAATTCATTTGCATTTTCCATTATTGCTTGATTGAGCTTATGTAACTGTTCCTTATTAAGCTTTTTATCTAAAAAACTTATAAAAGCTTCCCTTTGTTTTTGCTTACTTGCAGTACTAAAAGCCTGCTGCATCTTTTGCAAAACATCAAAATCAAAATTTTCGTTACCTATTTCTTTGATAACTAAATTTGCTAAATTTTTTGTTTCAGTATTCACTGTTTCTTTTTTATTTTTTGTAGCCATATTTAATATTAATCTAACTTATAATTATTTAAATATTAATGATAGATTAAATTAATTTCTAGAGGTTTTTACTATATTTATAATCAAAACTTTAAGACAGTATCTAGAAAGTCATACTGTACTTTCGCTATTTCCTAGAATTTCTATTGATACTATCTCACCATCTGGTTGACTATGATTTACTAGCTCTAATATATTTGAAGATGTTAAATTGCTAATATAAACACCTTTTACATCATTTAATATAGAATTAAATACATAACTATCTACTTCATCGCCCTTATTAATATCATAGTATGGTTTAAATTTTTCTAATTCACTTACTTTTTTAAACCTCTCTGACTTAAATAATTCTTTTGCTACATCATGTTCTTCGATATATTTACTTACAAGTAAAAACATTATGCTTTGTGCTAAGCTATTTTTAATATAAAATTCTTTTAAGCATTCAATAAAATTTTCAAAAAAACTTACTTCTTCAATTAATTCTTCAAAAGGAATTTGACAATCATGGAACAATTCTTGATATAATTTTTTCTGCAATTCCTCTTTTTCAATTAGTTCTTCAAAAGGAATTTGACAATCATGGAACAATTCCTGATATAATTTTTTCTGCAATTCCTCTTTTTCAAAGTTTTTTAAATAAAAATTATCTACTAATAACTTGTAAAGTTCAAGCATCCTGCTAGGAAAGTTAATTTTTAAAGTTCCTTTTTTATCAACTTCTACAGCAAAATTGTTTCTTTCTGCTTGCAATAATAATATTTCTTGAAAAACTTTATTATTAGGAGTACGACAAACGAAATTAGGATCATCATCCGGCATTAATTCATCTGCATTTTCCATTATTGCTTGACTGAGTTTATGTAATTGCTCTTTATTAAGCTCTTTATCTAAAAAACTTATAAAAGCTTTTCTTTGTTTTTGCTTACTTGCAATGCTAAAAGCCTGCTGCATCTTTTGTAAAATCCCAAAATCAAAATTTTCGTTATCTATTTCTTGGATAACTAAATTTGCTAAATTATGTGATGCTTCATCACATAATTCTTCTCTTTCTAAGTTTCTTTGACCTAACCCGGAATAAACATTGAATCCTGATTCTTTCTTTTGAGCTAATCTAGGATATTTTTCTTCAATTTCTCTAGGTTTACTAATACAAGAGAGCATAATTTCTTTTAGCTTCATATAATTTATTCCTTAAATTTAAAAGGTGAATTATATTTAGTTAAAAAATATTAACAAGCACTTTATAAAAGATTAAGATAAATTAATTTTTGTTAAGAGGGTGATGCAATAATGCTTTTTTTAGATGATTAGTTTGAAGATGAGTATATATTTGGGTAGTTGATATATCAGCATGACCGAGTAGCTCTTGAATTACTCTTAAGTCTGCTCCGCCCTCAAGTAAATGACTTGCAAAGCTGTGGCGTAATATATGAGGAGAAATATGTTCAGGGTTAAGATTGGCATAAAGAGCAGCAGATTTTAACAGAATTGCAAAATTTTGCCTAGTCATATAACCTGCTAAAGCTGATGAAGGAAATAAATAAATTAGATTTTTTGGTTTAGCTTTATTCACAAAAACATCTCTAATTGCAAGATATTTAGCAATAGAGATAACTGCCTGTTCATTTATTACTATGACTCTTTCCTTACTACCTTTACCAAGCACCGAAAATATTTTTCTTACTTCTCCTTTAGAAGTTTTATTAGTCAGAATATCAGTAAGCTTAAGACTAACAAGTTCTGAGACTCTAAGACCGCTAGCATAAAGCAAATGAATCATAGCATTAAGCCGTATACCTTCAGGAGAATTATCTTGCGAGCAATATTCAAGTAGCGATTTAATTTGATCTATAGACAATATTTCAGGAAGTTTATTTTGGTATTTCGGTAAATCTACGTTAAGAACCGGATTAAAAGCAGTATGATTTTCGCTAATTAAAAATTCATAGTAGCTTTTTATAGTTGAGATTTTTCTGTTGATTGAGCGTGCTTGTAAATCATTACTTGCTAGATACTCAATCCAATCTCTAACATTTTCTGTGGTAATACTTAATTCGGATAATCTTTGTTTAGCAAGATAGTTTTGAAAATCGAATAGGTCACGCTTATAGCTAAGTATAGAATTTTTTGATAATGCTCGCTCGGCTAAGAGCATTTCTAGGAATTGCGAAATAAATTCCATAAGATGTGTTAATTTTTATATTGGAGGCCAGGGTCGGAATCGAACCGACGAATAGAGGATTTGCAGTCCACGGCATTACCACTTTGCTACCCAGCCGAATCAGTATCATACCACAATCCTAGGTCATTCCCGCTTTTGCAGGAATGACCTAAATATACTTCGAGTATACTACCAACATCCATCCAAAAAAGCAACTATTTTTATACTAAACTCCTAATCCTTGTAGGATATTTAAACGATTTATCCTTCATAAAATTCAGGAACTGGCTAACGGAATCCACTATATCGTCATTTTTAATATGAGAAAAATTCAGTAATTCCTTTAAAATTATGCTTGATTGTTTGGGTATTAAAACACTAGCTGATTGAAATAAAGGAACTACCGAGGCGAATCTTGTAACTTTATCGAACCTTGGCTTAATCCCAATCACTCTAATATTATCGCCTAAAAACCCTATATCTTGAATCAATTGTTGACCGCTTGCTTTATCCTCGATTAATATAAATTTTGGCTGATATTCTCTAGCCAATTTTTCCGTTATATTTTTAAGCTCAGGATAATTAATTTTTTTCCGTACTAATGATACTAGATAATATTTCTGCTCAAGAATCCCCCATATAGTACAAACACTATAATCGGAATCTTCAGAAATTTTAATTGCCGTATCCCAGCTTTGTACAAAATAATCAAACTTCTCAGGCAGATTTTCATAAAAACTAATATCTTCTATATTAAGCAGCGATGAACCTATAGCTATAGGTTCTTGCAAATATTGAGCATTATAATTATAGCTACCTATTTCCTGCTCTAATTTCATTAAACAGTCAGAAGGTTCTTTATAGCTATCTAAAATCTCACCGCTAAAATATTGATATTCTTTATTCATTAATTTAAAAGAGTAATCTTGAATGCTAATCGCCGGAATTTTTAAATGATGCCATGAATTGCTACTATTAAGTAGATAACCGGATAAATAGACGCTGCATAACTAGAACTATCGCTCCCTTATTACGATTATTTAGTCTGCTAACAAAAGTTTGCTCAAACCAATCTATAACTTTCTTACGTATTTTATAAGAATGAATTTGCGTAGGATTATGAGGATCATCGATAATTAAGATATCACCGCCCTCACCTGTTGCCGATCCTCCAACCGATGTTGCAAATCTAAAGCCGTTAGCTGTCGTTAAAAATTTACTTTTTTGATTATGGGTTTTACTAAGGATAGTATTCGGAAAAAGTTCCTTATACCAATCGGAATTTAAAATAAACCGACAATCTAGCGAGTGCTTAATACTTAATATCTGCGAATAGCTAGCAGCCATAATTCTTTTGGTAGGATTAACTCCAAGTAAATAAGCAAGCCAAGCAACACTAACACAAATAGATTTTAAGCTCCTTGGCGGTATATTGATTATTAAACGATTAATATCACCGCTTTGCACGGCATTTTAATAATCGGTAATTATTCTTATATGTTTACTTGGGTAATAATCTACTCCCGGATTAATAGTATTAAATACCTTAATGATAAAGCTATGAAAATCCTGCCGTAAAATAGAATTTAAGAGTTCTTTAGAGTGGAGCATGTTATTATATCATACTGTGACTTACTGTCACCCCGTGGCTTGACCACGGGGTCCAAAAAATAATTAAAAAAAACTGGATACCGTGGTCAAGCCACGGTATGACATATATCACAAATTATCATTGCCATTAATCCCCTATAGTATATAATTTTGAAAAATAATATGTTTATTTATGAAGTTACTACGAATTGTTTTTATCACGATCATATGTACTTACTCTTCTATATTTGCAGAAAATTTAGAGTCGGTTACTACAACCGAAGACATTGAAAATGACGTATTTATCCCTCTTGATGAAAATCATCCTGTTTTAAACTCAAACGATAATATTAATGATAGTTCCGACTTTAAGAGCTATACAAACGGTAAAATTATTGCTCTAAATAAAATTACTGCCACTTCTGAAGAAATTAATTTTAAAGTTGGAGAGGAAAAATATTTCGGTAATATAAAAATCAAATTGCATAAATGTATAAAAAACCTTGATCCGTATAATGAAGATAATTATTTACTGATGACCGTAACAGAATATAAAATAGATGAAGATCCTAATTTACTCTTTCAAGGATGGATGATTTCTTCAAGCATTTCACTTTCAACATTTGAACACCCAATCTACGAAATTTTTGCTAAAGATTGTTTTTAATTGAAATGATAAATTATTTAACTTCAACTTTAATATTCCTAATTCCAAGCCTTGGAATGGTAGCAGGCTTATCGGTTGCAGCTACTGTAACAATTTTTTTGCTGAGTGTTGTCATAAAGCAGTTTATGTCATTTCCGCTATCTCCTATGTCATTCCTGCGAAAGCAGGAATCCAATAACAATGTCATACCGTGGCTTGACCACGGTATCCATAAAATAATTAAAAAAAATTGGATCCCGCGATCGAGTCGCGGGATGACAATGTTATTCACTGCTTGGTGCTTTATATCTTGTTTACTTGCAATTCATCCTATTAATAGCTTAGCTACTTTTGCTCAAGTTTTCATACTTTTATTTCTCGGCTTTGCAGTTAGTAATTCTGCTCCTTTCGGGAATCGTTTACAGCTCAAAAAAGCTTTAACACTCGGAATTCTCACGGCAATATTATTATTCTTCATTGAATATTCTTCTCATGGTTTTTTAACAAGAACATTCAAAGCTAGTTTTGGCTTATATATGCTAGATCGTGGTTGTGCTTTACTTTCAATTACTTCTTGGGTAGCGATTATAATTTTACTCTCTAGCGGTAAAAGAAGACACGCATTAATACTATATATATTAGTGCTTTATTTATTAAGTATTTCTGATAGTTTAGCAAGTTTTTTAGGCTTTAGTATAGGCGGAGTAATATTTATTTTAGCAAGAGTTATAAAGCCGATATTTTTCAAATTAATTGCAATAAGTTTAATTACCGGCTCGTTGCTATTCCCCGTTATAGCTAAACAAATAGAACCACGAGATTTATCTGAAAAATATTTAGCTACACAACCTTCCGCTGCTCATCGTTTATTTATTTGGCATTTTGTTGCAAATAAAATCATCGAAAAACCGATTTTAGGCTATGGCTTTGCTTCTTCTAAATATATCAAAGTCAATAATAGTGAAATGATAAATTACAACGGAGAAAAATGGCATCCTTTGCCGCTACATCCTCATAATAATATATTACAAATTACTCTTGAACTTGGTATAATAGGACTAATATTATTTTTATGCTTAGTTTATAAATACTTAAAACAAATCGATAATATAAAGAGTTCTAATTTTAGAGCAGCTTCTTATTCATGCTTCATAAATTACTATATTATCGGCATGATTTCATATGATATTTGGCAAATATGGTGGATATCAAGCGGTATTTGGGTACTAGTTTTAATGAAGTTACTAGTTAAACCTGATATTATCGTTGATAATTGATGCTATTTGGTATAGATATAGAAGTAAGTGTTTGATGTCATTCAAGCAACGGCGGGAATCCAGTAACCTTTGTTGTCATAACGCGGTCAAGCCGCGGTATGACACTGAAAAACTTGGATTCCCGCCTACGCGGGAATGACATAAACCGCACTTATACTCATACAATAAAAACATATGCTACAAAATTCAGAGCTTTTACAAGAATATCTACCGATTGCTATATTTTTCAGTATTGCGGTATTGGTTTCCGGCTTAATAATGATTCTACCTAACCTATTATCGACAAAGAAATATAATAAAGATAAGCTAGAGCCTTATGAGTGTGGTTTTGAACCTTTTAGTGATGCAAGGTCAAAATTTGACATACGTTTTTACTTAGTTGCTATTTTATTTATTATCTTTGACCTTGAAATCGCATTTTTAGTGCCTTGGGCTATTAGCCTTAATATGATAGGTAAAATAGGCTTTTTCTCAATGATATTTTTCTTATTCGTACTTACTATCGGGTTCATATATGAATGGAAGAAAGGAGCTTTAGATTGGTAGTAAAATCTCTATGTCATTCCCGCGGAAGCGGGAATGACATAAGAATCGTGCAACAAACCAAATTAAACTTCGTATTTAATTTATTAAGAATAAACATGCATAATAACTTTTATCAAGAAGACGAATTATTAAATAATGAGCTTTCTAATAGAGGATTCTTACTCACTAAAGTTGATGACGTTATAGGCTGGGCGAGAGCTAATTCCTTATGGCCTATGACTTTTGGGCTTGCTTGTTGTGCTGTTGAGATGATGCAGGCAGCAGCAAGTAGGTATGATATGGATCGCTTCGGTATGTTATTTAGACCAAGTCCAAGACAGTCCGACCTTATGATAGTTGCAGGAACGCTTACTAATAAAATGGCACCGGCTCTACGTAAAGTATATGATCAGATGGCTGAGCCTAAATGGGTGCTTTCAATGGGTAGCTGTGCTAATGGCGGCGGCTATTATCATTTCTCTTATTCGGTAGTGCGTGGCTGTGATAGAATCGTACCGGTTGACGTATATGTCCCTGGCTGCCCTCCTACCGCCGAAGCATTAATTTACGGGCTTATGCAGTTACAGAAAAAAATTAAACGCACTACAGGTTTTAAGTATGACGCTAGACAAACTCATTGAAAAACTTGCAGCTAAATCTAGCATCTTAATAACTCCGGTCACGGTTAAAGATTACCTAACTTACAAAATCGAACCGAATTTTTTATTACCGTTTTTAAAAGCTTTAAAAGAATCGGAAGAACTACGTTTTACTGTACTTACTGATTTATTTGGGGTTGATTTTCCTGAACGATGTCATTCCCGCGAAAGCGGGAATCCAGACAAAATAACCTTAATAAATAAAAGATTTGAAATAGTATATAATTTACTAAGTTTAAAGCTCAATAAACGCCTCATAATTAAAACCCATGTTTCTGAAAAAGAAAACATACCTTCAGCAATGAATATATTTAGTGCCGCTTGTTGGTATGAGCGTGAAGTTTACGATATGTACGGGGTAAATTTCGATGGCAATGATGATAAAAGACGAATACTCACCGATTACGAATTCGAGGGACATCCATTACGTAAAGATTTCCCGTTAACCGGTTATACGCAGGTTAAATATGATGAGAAACTAAAGAAAGTGGCTTATGAGCCGGTCGATTTAGACATAGAATATCGTGAGTTTGATTTTAGCTCTCACTGGCATAGCCCGACTTATGTATTACCTGGGGATGAAAAGGCCGGGAAGTAATAACGTCATTGCGAGCAGCCATAGGCTGCGTAGATTATTTTATGTCATTCCTAGCTAAAAGCGGGGATCCAGAAATAGAATGAATGTCATACCGTGGCTTGACCAAAAATAAAAAAGACTGGACCCCGTAGTCAAGCGAACTAGGTGACAGTAGGAAAATACTATGACTAACAACACTAAAACTATAACTCTAAATCTTGGTCCGCAGCATCCGGCAACTCATGGAGTTTTAAGGTTAATTCTTGAGATGGACGGGGAAGTAGTAAATAACGCCGATCCTCATATTGGGTTACTGCATCGTGGTACGGAAAAGCTTATTGAGCATAAAACATATTTGCAGGCTATACCTTATTTTGACCGCCTTGATTATGTTTCGCCAATGTGCCAAGAACATGCGTTTGCTTTGGCAGTCGAGTCGCTACTAGAATGCGAAGTCCCACGAAGAGCTCAGTTTATCAGGGTACTATTCTCAGAACTAACAAGAATTTTGAACCATACTTTGAATATTGGCAGCCAAGCTTTAGATATCGGTGCTACTACTCCTTTATTATGGCTTTTTGAAGAGCGAGAAAAGATTATGGAATTTTACGAGCGTGTTTCCGGCTCTCGTATGCATTCAAACTACTTTAGACCTGGGGGCGTTGCAGAAGATTTACCTGACGGTTTACTTGAAGATATAGATAAGTTTATAGAGCAGTTTCCTCCTAAACTTCATGATATTGAAAGTCTATTAAATGAAAATAGATTATGGAAACAGCGGCTAGTAGATATCGGCGTTGTGTCTCAAAAAGAGGCAATGGATTGGGGGTTTTCAGGACCGATGCTTAGAGGTTCAGGCATAGCTTGGGATTTACGCAAGTCAAACCCTTATGACGTTTACGATGAAATGGACTTTGAAGTACCAATCGGCAAAAACGGTGATTGTTACGACAGATATTTTGTTCGTATGCTTGAAATGTATGAATCTATTAAGATAATCAAGCAATGTATAGAGAAAATGCCGAAAGGTGCAGTTAAAACTGATGATCCTAAGCTTACACCACCGACAAGGGCTAAAATGAAAGAATCTATGGAAGCAATGATTCATCATTTTAAGCTCTATACAGAAGGGTATGACGTTCCTCTAGGCGAGACCTACAAAGCAGTAGAAGCTCCTAAGGGTGAGTTTGGAGTATATTTATACTCGCAAGGAGGAAACAGGCCTTATAGATGCCGAATTAAAGCCCCAGGCTTTGCTCATTTGCAAGGACTAGATTTTATGTCTAAAAGTCATTTAATGGCAGATGTTATTACTATTATTGCAACGCTTGATATAGTATTTGGTGAGATAGATAGGTAGACTCGTTTAATTTGGAAAAGAGCAAGGCGTTTCATATTTTTTGACCGCAGCGTACATACTAGTACGTGAGGATCAAAAAATATTAAACAACGAAGCCAATTTTTCAAATTAAACTTCGTCTACTACACTATTCATAATATTAGGAGTATATGAATACAAAAATTACAAATTTTACATTTGATAAGAAAAACTTAAATCTAGCAGAAGATATTATAAAAAAATATCCGCCGGAGGGGAAAAGAAGTGCTATATTGCCGCTGCTTGATTTAGCACAACGTCAAAATGGCGGTTGGCTACCCGTGCCTGCTATCGAGTATGTCGCAAATATGCTAGAAATGCCTTATATGCGGGCTTATGAAGTTGCAACTTTTTATACTATGTTTAATTTAAAGCGAGTTGGTAAATATCATATTCAAGTATGTACTACTACCCCTTGCTGGCTACGCGGTAGTGATGATATCATGAAAATTTGTGAAAAGAAATTAGGTATAAAACTCAAAGAAACAACTGAAGATCAAAAATTTACTTTAAGTGAGATAGAATGTTTAGGAGCATGCGTTAACGCTCCGGTCGTACAAATCAATGACGATTATTATGAAGATCTAACTGAAGAAAAAATGGAGAAACTAATAGATAAGCTGCAAAATGAGTAAAATACTTTTATTAATAATTAAGTTCTATCAATATTTCATTTCCCCGCTACTTGGCAATAATTGCCGCTTTCATCCCACTTGTTCTGAATATGCCAAAGAAGCTATAACAATACACCGCACACCTAAAGGCTTGTGGCTTACCTTTAAAAGAATCATCAAATGCCAACCGTTTTGCGACAGTGGATATGACGAAGTACCAAATTCAAGCAATAATGAACAAGTTACTAAATAATTAAAAAATTAATATTCATCTTGTAAAAAGTAAAAATCTTATATATAGTATTTTACTAGACTTCCTGCATAAGTCATCTTATAAAGAGGAATTTGAAGGAGACACGGAGTGCAGAACCGTAGCGTACACAAGCGTACGTGAGGATTCGAGTACCGGATCGACGTACAAATTACCTTTAGAAGTGGCTTATGCAGGAAGTCTACTAAAAAATAGGAATATTCATATGCTTACTACGGAACAACAACAATTATTAAATGCAATAAAACTGCACGAACCTATCCCCTCATTATTACTTATATCAAAAATATTCGATTTCCAAGAGGAAGACGGGCGTACACCTTTACATATAGCAGTTGATGCTAATAATAAATTAGCTTTTGGAAAATTGATAGAACACGGAGTGTGCTTAGATATTCTAGATAACGCAGGATTTGCTCCTTTAGATTATGCAAAATTTAAAGGATGGAATACTGAAGAATTTGTGAATAATGGAAAAAATTCCGAAAGATTTATAGAGATTAAACCTGAACAAGAAAAAATAGTATTTAACAATGAATATTTGGAGAGCGATAATGGAGCTATGCTCGAGGGTCGCACACCTTCACATATTGCAGTGCTTAAAGGTCAAACAGAATACATTACGGATTTAATTAAAGGTGGAGTTAATAAGATAAATATTAATGATAACAATATAACTATCGCTGAAGAACCGAAACCATTATTTGGACAATTTAAAAGTGCTTGTCACGAGAAGCATTTTGATAAACACACTAGTTATACATAAATTACTCTTACCTAATTATGAATCATTTTTTAATGAGCTAGGTATTACCCGGCATATAAAGGAGTGGGAAAAAGAGAACCTAATAGGTCAAATTTTTAGTGACGGCGATACTTCTTGGTAATAATCGGAAATAATAATGAATCTAATCCCTTTACCTCGTGAATTTTTTGCAAGAGATACTAACTTAGTAAGCACTGAGTTAATCGGTAAAGTCTTATATTTCCAAGGTAAAACAGCTATCATTACTGAAACTGAAAGCTATATAGGACAGGATGATCCTGCTTGCCATGCAGCAAGAGGGCGTACCAAAAGAACAGATATAATGTTTGGTCCTGCCGGATTTAGCTATGTCTATTTAATTTACGGAATGTATTATTGTTTAAATTTCGTAACTGAAACTGAAGGCTTTCCGGCTGCGACCTTAATTCGAGGCATACATGTTATTTCACCTAAAAATCTATATCTAAATGGTCCGGGTAAATTATGCAAATACCTTGGAATTAATATTTCTCATAATAAATGCGATCTTATCAATAATAACGAATTTTTTGTCGGCGATATCGGCTTAAAGCTACCCTACTCTACTACTACCCGCATCGGTATTACCAAAGGCACGGATAAATTATGGCGTTATGTTGTTACCGGTCCCTTTGTCATTTAACTCACTTAATGGCATTGCCAGCATGGCTCGTTTTATGTCATTCCCGCATGGCATTGTTGCGTGGATACCGATGTCATTCCTACGAAAGCAGGAATCCAGAAAAAAGTATAAATACAGCAAATTTTTGAAATTAAAAGCTCGATTTATCTCGCTTTATGATGGATTCCCGCCTACGCGGGAATGACATCAAACACTTTTCTCAAGCCATGCGGGCAACGATGTCCACTAACAAAACTTTCTACTTCTTTATGATTACTGTTATGGTCAAAATTTAACAATAACTCTCCTTCCTCATTTGTACTTACGTGATTAGTATATACACGCTCATCACCATCTATTTTAACTTCAAAAGCTTTTTTAAGAAACTTTACGCCGTTCTGTCCGAATTTACGACAAACTAATCCTTTTTCTTCTAAAATCTTTTTAAAAATATCAAATTTAGATGAACCGACCTTAGCTTCAAGTTTTTCTGAAATGACTCCGTAACAATTTTTTCCTTTAAATTTACCGATAAACTTAGCCTTTTCGGCAGTAATTATTTCGCCGCCTTCAAGCTTCCAAGCACCTATAGGAGCTTTGGTCACTTGTTCTCTTATAAGCAGAAGATCATGTTTCTTTTTTGTCTGATAATATTCATGAATTTTCTTCGCATCAAACTGTTCGACGAATTGTTCTACACTATCTATTTGTTCATCATTTGAAGAAAAATTAGTAATAATTTCTTCTTGTTTTTTTTCACTTAATTGCTCTATACATTCTTTAGCTTCTGCTTTATTTCCGCCTAGTAAAGCAACAACAAATTTCACTTCAAATAAAAGTTCATTACTAATTCCATCATTTTGTTTTTGAGCCTCAAGTACTTTAGTAAGTAATTCGGTTCTATTTTCTATTATTAAAGAATTACATGCTATCTTAAAAATAGCTACATTCTCTTCGTTATCTATATCTCCGTATTTTTCCTGTAACGATAATATTGAGGTAGGATCAAGTAAAGCTTTAAGCCTTATTAAGTTAGGAAATGTTTCAAAAAAACCTTTAGGTAGTTCTTTTAAAATATCTAAAGCTATTTCATTTTGTTTTGTATAAAGTGCTACACTAAGTACAAAAGCTTTATTAGCATTCGTTGAACTAATAATTTTTTTAAAATCATTAGTTAATTGTTTTTGCTGTTTCTCTTTTTCGCTATTTGAATAATTATTATACTTAGCAATATATTCATAATATTTGTAATTTTGTAAAAGATTAAAAGGTAAGTTTTTTTTATTAATCGTCGCTAATTTTTTTGGAATAATCTTATCTATATCTAAAGATAAGGTTAAATAATCTTTTATATCTTTGGATGAAATATTAATTAATAATTCTTTTACTTCTGCTATTTTATCAGCAGCGATATAAATGTTATGTAAGTTCATTATTAAATCTAAATCATTCTTAGGTAATCCTGCTGAGGAATTTACGAGATATTGCTCTGCTTTGTTATAATTCCCTATACTCATATAAGATGAACCTAGATTATACATACCTTGAGCTATTATATTATCAACTGAAGTAATATTTAATAATTTCGGTTCAAGTAATTCTATTACTTCTTCATATAGGTTATTATCCATAAGTACTTCTGAAGCATGTACTAATGCAACGGTATTTTCCTTTAAATGCTCTTTTAACGCCATTACCGGTTTAAGTTGAAATTTTGGTTCTATACACTGAATTGCCGAATTAATTATTTTAAGAGTATGTTGATATTTTTTCGGTTCTTTTAGGGAAAGTAAATCTAAAATTTCTTTAGAATTTTCTAATAAATCTTTAGTAATGTTCGCAGTATTCGTAATATTATTGTTTATTATACTTAGTGTTAATGCAGTATTTATCGCTTTAATTTTCTCAAATTTATCAATAGGATTTGTTGATTCTTTTTCTCCGATAGTACATTCTCTCATGCGATTATCCGGATCTAAAGAAGGTATTTTATATATAAATTTCTTAGGATCTTTTGTTTTTAATATTTTGTAATTACGAAACAATTTATGGTTACTATATTCCGAATATTCAAATCTCCTAAATACATCTCCCATCATTTCTTCTATTAGTTTTTCTTCAATCGTTTTTTCTTCAACCATTTTTTTTTCAGTTTTTTTAAGCTTACTAGCTACACGATTAATACAAAAAAGAATTATTTCTCCTATGTAATCTAGATTATCTAAAAACGGTATAGCATCACGATAATATTGTATATCTTCTTCCGGTAACATTTTCATGATTTTTTTATGTCAGATATAGAATTTTCTGAAACAATTTTTTCGCTTGGTAAGAAAGTAATCTTATTATTATCGCCTTGAGGGATCGTAATATTAGTTTGTGATTTTTGCATAATAAAACCTTAAAATATTAATAAAGTAAAGGAAAAATAAATTTATTTTAAGGATTTATTGAAATATGCACACCTTCCCGCTGCCTTTTATGTCATTCCTAGCTAGAGGCGGTATTGTTGAATGGATTGTTTTATGTCATTCCCACGTGGCATTGTTGCGTGGATCAGTTTTACCTCTGTCATCCCGTGGCTTGACCACGGGATCCAGTTAAAAATACTAAAATTATTAGTATTTTTTATTGTTTTTATGGACCCCGTGGTCAAGCGAACTAGGTGACACAGTAGGTTTTACCGGTCTACGCAACAATGCCACGCGGGAATGACATCGAACAAAAGCTGTCCGGTACTATAAGGAATGACACAGAATAAAAATTGTCCGGCACTATGAGTCAATTAAGACGTTCGATATAATGTACAGCCTTAATAAGGTCATGATGATGAAGTGATACAAACTAAACCAACCGAAATCTTATGTAAATAAAGCTTGGTGCCAAGCATACAGACAAAAATTAAATTAATAGCGGTCATTATACATACAACTATCCAATATTGAATATTTACGGAAAAATAGGCTCTGGATATATAAGTGTGTAAATTCTAAAATAGGCATTAAATTCGCCCCTCAAATTTTATCAAAAAGTGAGCCATGGCCTCTCCCCAATTTTGGATAGGCATATTCCATTTTCGCGTAATATAGTCAATTGTCAAGTACAAAGTCTTAAATACAGAGTCGTCGTTAGGAAAACCCCTTTTGTTATTAGTAACCTTGCGTAATTGACTATTTAAACCTTCGATTGCATTGGTTGTATAAATGATACGCCTAATCACTTCTGGGTATTGTAAAAAAATTATCAAATTCTGCCAATTATTTTGCCATGATTTTGCAATATGTGGGTACTGTTTGCCCCATTTCATATCAAAATCAGATAAGGCAGTAAGTGCTTCATCCTCAGTGATAGAGCTGTATACTAGCTTCAAATCTGCTGCAAGTTCTTTACGATCTTTATAGCTTACATATGACAAACTATTTCTGATTTGATGTACAATGCACAGCTGATGCTCAGTTTGTGGATATACTGCAGATATCGCCTCACTCATGCCCGTTAGATTATCGCTACAAGCAATTAAGATATCTTTTAATCCCCTGTCTTTCATTTCAGTAAAATTATTTAACCAAAATTTAGCTCCCTCATTCTCGCTAATACACAAGCCTAAAATATCTTTCCTTCCGGTTAAATCTACACCTAAAGCTACATATACTGCCTTATTGATAATTCTCTTATCTTGACGTACTTTAACTATAAGTGCATCAAAATATACTATAGCATATATGGCTTCCAGAGGCCTATTCTGCCAACTCCTGACCTCATCCATAACATTATCGGTAACCCGACTAATAAGGCTTTCACTGTTCTCTGCACCATATAGCTCATGAATCTGAATCTTAATGTCAGAGAGGCTCATCCCTTTAGCATATAAGGATAATATCTTCTGATCTAATCCATCAATCCTAGTCTGACGCTTTGGCACTAGTACAGGAGAAAATTCAGCATTTCTATCACGTGGTACTTCAAGTTCCAATACTCCACCTTCAGTAATTAGGCTTTTTTTGCATACACCATTTCTACTATTGTCAGTCTCTATCCTGCCATATTTGTTATAGACAAGATGCTCATCCATCTCAGCTTTTAAGGCTCTTTCAAATATATTTTTAGTTAACTGCTTTAATATCCCGTCTTTGGCAAAAAAACTCGTTAAATCAGTATCTTTATCTATTAGCAAATCTACTGCTTGTTTTATCTTCTCTTGGTTACTGTTACTCATGTTATTCCTGATAAATTATATTATTGTTAATATAACCTATCCTAGAAATTTACACACTTAGTGAGACAGCACCGGAAAATAGGACATTTTAATCCTGTTATACCTTACGGTATAAAGCTCTTTTATCTCCTCAATGATTTCCTGCTTAGTAAATAGCTGCATTTGCTCGCTTGCTTTATAAGCTTGTAGTCGCTTATTAATATCTTGGAGGGAAATAAGAGCTTCATGACCGATTTTCTTGCCGTCTTTCATTAATTGCCATTCACGCTGCATTACATCTTTGGTATAATTTTTAATATCTAGATAAATTGCAGGTCTCATTTCATGAGGAAGCCAACCTACACTATCTGCAAGCCTCATCAATACTATAAGATTCTGCTGCCACCCCTTCTTGTGCTTTATTAAAATTACCGAGTAAATAAATTAATACAAAACCGGTTGATACCGCATACATACTACCGACTACACCTGATAAAAACCCGCCAAGACTTCCAAGCTCTTCCTTTTGAAAATTATTAGGAATAATGTATTTTGTTAAATATAAACATCCCGCACAAAAACTCATTAAAACAATATTAGGAACGGTATAGATAAAGTCAATTATATGATTAAGCATACGCATCTTAATTTTTACGTTATGTCATTCCCACGAAAGGCTTGCTTGCGTGTAACAGTTTTTTTGTCATTACAAGCTGGCATTGTTACGTGGACCTATAAAACCCACTGTGTCACCCCGTGGCTTGCTAACTAGATCCATAAAAACAATAAAAAATACTAATATTTTAGTATTTTTAACTGGATACCGTGGTCAAGCCACGGTATGACAGAGGTGAAATTGATCCACACAGCCTACGGCTGCTCGCAAGGTGTTGTTGCATTGGATATCGATGTCATTCCTGCTTTCGCAGGAATGACATAAAGAGCATTTACCGGTCCACGCGGGCAATGCCTTGCAAGCTACACTTCCGTCTCTTCTAAGACCACCGTAGAATCAGCAAGTTTAGTAATTTTCTCAATTTTTAACCGAGCTTCTTTTAGTTTTTTCTCACAATGATTCTTAAGTAAAATACCTCTTTCAAAGCTATTAACTGCCATCTCTAGACTCTCTTGTCCGTTATCTATTTTTTTAACAATTTCTTCAAGCTCTTTTAAAGCTTCTTCAAAGCTAATATTTTCTTCTAAAGTTTTAGTATTAGTCATTTATTTTTATTTTTTAATGGTTATCTGTAGTAGTTTTGTTTTCAGTTGTTTGTGGTATAAGTAATTTTTTTAGCTCACTACTATCAAAAGTTTTCTTAGGAGCAAAAATACTCCCTTGCATTTTTATATTAAGATGTGCCAAACTATCTTTATCGGAACTTGTATTTGAGGGATTTAACTTAACAAGCCTTGCCGGTACGTAAAATGATAAAATACTAGATGCATCCATATCAAAATTATATATATTAACTGCAAAAGAGGCCGCACCGCTACTATATTGTGTTGCAAATTTTACTTTCTTTAAAAGGGCAATACCTTTTTGTAGTTCAATATCACCGCTTATGCCTCTAATATTTTCTTGTCCTGTGGTTATAGCACTATTTATATCTTTATCTAAATTTTGTACTTTATAATCATCTGTATTAATTTTTTCTATAAAAGAATCAATTGCAAAATTATTAACATCTATATTGTTTATAGCAAATTGTGATTTTGTAGTAAGGTTATATAGCTGGCTTTGAAGAGTGTTACCGTTAGTCCCTAAACTACCGCTTATACTTACTTTTCCGCTACTTGCAGTAAATATTTTAGGCATAAGAGCCGAAACTTTGTTTAAATCTATTGTATTTAAAGCATATACGAAATTTAGAGAATAAGGTTCTAATAAAATATTGCCACTACCTTGAAGCTTACCGCCTAATAATTCTGCTTCAATATTATTAAATTGTAATAGATTATTATTATTTGCTACATAAAATTTAACATTTTTTAATATTAAATTATTTTGTGATAATGTTGATAATGTGCCGTAAAATTGCAATGTAGCTTTATCTAAACTATAATCATTTATTAATTTATTTCTTAAATTAAGCATTTCTGCCGGTGATAATAAATCAGTAGTAAGATTACCGTCCTTAATTTCTATGGTCAAAGACGGTAATACACTTGAAGCATCCAAGTTCCAGCTAGTTGATAAATAGCTGCCCGCGGTTTTAAAATCTAAATTACTAATTTTTATATTAGCCGGTACGATTTTAGCAAGCAAATTCATTTTGTCAAATACATGATCATTATACTTAACGCTATCTATCAAAATATCTAAATTAGCTAAATATCCTATTGTTCTAATAGGAATAAATTTACTTGGATAATCTAAAGTTTTCATATCCTTAGTTAAATTTTTTGTAAATTCGATAAGAGGCGAAATTATCGGATACGTCCTACCGCTTAAGTCAAGTGAAGATATATTAAGCGTAGCATCTAAACGAGGTGTTTGAGCAATAAATTTACTAGAAAAATTTCCCGATAAATTTAAATTGTCCGTTTTAAGTAATAAATTTTTAAAAAATAAATCTATTAAAGTGAGTTTTAAATCCGACGACAAGCTAAAAGGAATAGTTTCTTTAATAGTAACATCATTAAAGCCTAAAATATTCAGTAACGAATTTATATCATTGTGCTTTAAATATAGCTGTCCATCAAACATACTTCTAACGGCATTCTGTGTTACATTACCTGTAAGCTTAAATTCTCCACCTGACTTAATATTACCTGAAAGTTCATTTATCTTTAAAGTACCCTTTGATAAGTTAGAAGAAAAGACTATTTTTTCTAGTGCTTCATTACTACTTAAAATTATTTCGTTAATTGCTACGTCTGCTTTAAGCAATTTGTCAGCAAAAATAAATCTAATATTTGAAGAAGAAGTATTAAATGTTACCTCTGCATTTGGAGAAATTAACGAACTTAGATCTATTTTAGGAAAATCTAATTTCACATTAGTATTAATATTATCATTTTTAGCAATGTTAACAAATCCATTACCTGTAATAAAAGAGGATGCTATTACTATGTCTTTTAGCTCTATTTCATCTTCATTATTTGAAATATTAAATTTAACGTTTACTGCCTCATTTTGATTAAATTTATTAAAAAGATGGTTTAAATCCGGTAATATATTATACATTACCGATGCTAAATTTTTAATCTGATATTCACCGCTACCGCTAGTAAGCTTAAAATCTTTGTAAATTTGCGATAGCTTAAAACCATAATCATTATTATCAATATCAAGACTAAAATCTACTATATCATCACGTTTATTAATTGAACCTGAAATTTTACCTATATAGTTACTTGTAGTTTTAAATATGTAATTAGATGATAAAGCATTTTCTTTTTTTAATATACAATTATTAAAATTTAAAATAGAATAGTCTTGTTTATTAATAATACTTAGATTAGTAACATTTAGATTTATATTTTGTAATTTATATTTAAAGAAATTCTTTATTAACTCTTCATGATTATAAATATTTAATACATTAGAATTAGAATAAAATTTAGCATCTAATATGTCTATTTTATTAATTTTAGGATTAAATTTTATAAGCGACCACAACGAAAAATGAATTTTAATCTGCTCTAAATCTAACTCTCCTCCTTCCTTTATCGTCTCAATAATTAAATAGGGCAAAGGAAATTTATTCATCTTTATTTTGCCGATATTTTCTTTCGCAATTCCTAAATGACTGGTAAGATTATTGGTAACCGAATTATAGTTAACAAAAGATAATGCACCAAAGATTATAAATAACAATAATGAGAAACAAATTATAATGCCGGCAGCTATTTTTTTTATCATGTCTGTAAAAAAGTTTTTAAATATATTATTATATATAACTATCAAAATTTAAAGGTAAATTAATGAATTCTTTAGAAAATTTAATTTTAGTCGGTGTAATAAAATCATGTCACGGAATTAAAGGTCATGTAATTTTAAAATCTTTTACCAAACCTGCTACAAAAATACTTGAAAGAAATTTAGTAAATGAGTCAGGAGAAGATATACATATTAAGCTAATTAGCCAAAATGCCAAAGGAGAATTAATTTGTACATTTAATGATATAGCTACTCGAAATGAGGCTGAAAATTTAAAAGGTTATAAACTATTTTGCTTGAGAGCAAGTTTACCGAAACTAGAAGAAGATGAATTTTATATAGCGGATTTAAATCATTTACCGGTATTAAACCAAGATCATAAAGAAATAGGCAAAATTAAAAATATTCTTAATTTTGGTGCCGGTGACATAATTGAAATAGAATTTTTAGATCAAACAACCGAATTATTACCTTTCAATAAAGGGTTTTTCCCTCTTATAACTAAAGATTATGTCGTTTTAAATTATCAAAGAGAAATTTGAGCACCGATGTCATTCCCGCGAAAAGCGGGGCATTGTTGCATGGATCGGAAAACCTACTCGATGTCATCCCGTGGCTTGACCACGGGATCTAAAAAACAACTTAAAATACTAACAATTTTAGTATTTTAAACTGGATCCCGCGATCAAGTCGCGGGATGACATCGAGTAATACTTAATTGAGTAAATTATATGAATTTGACAATTAAGCCTTAAATACTATAATCAATATATGTATATAAATAGAAGGTTAAACTCTATGCCTAAAACTTTAAAATACTCACTTATTATATTTATAAGTATAATATTGTTATTAATTATTATTCCTTTCTTTATTCCTTTAAATAATTATAAAGGAGTAATAATAGATAAAGTCAAAGAGGCTACAAATAGAGATTTAACTATTAACGGCGATATAAAATTATCTTTACTACCAAATCCCGCAGTATCACTATCAGAAATTAAATTATCATCAATAGACGGCACGAAAGAACCTCATCTAATTTCCGTTGAAAATGCTAAAGCGTCATTAAAGCTTTTTCCTCTTTTTAGAGGAACAATTGAAGTAGCTTCTATAGAACTGCAAAAACCTATTATAAATCTAGAAGTTTTGAATAACGGACAAAAAAATTGGCAATTTGCTACACCTACCTCTAATAATAACCCCCAAATAAATAACATTAGTTCTGCAGAATCTACTAATGCTAATAGTGAATTAGAACTTCCTATTTTGATTAGTCATCTTAAAATAATAAACGGCAAAGTAATATATAGAGAAAAAAATAGCGAGAAAATATTTAACGATATTAATTTAGATACTAAAATTAAAAGCCTTAAAGGTCCTATAGACTTTACTTTAGCTTTAAATGCTTTGGAACAACAGATAAATATAGAGGGAAATATTGAAGAAATAGGAAAAATAATTCCGTTAAGGGCTAATATTAATCTTGTCGGTGAAAAAATTAAAATCGAAGGGAAATTTGATAGCGAAAATAATTCTTTTATAGGTAACGCAAATATTAAAGGTAATACTAAAGCTTTAGGTATGCCGGCTGATTTACAAAATGACTATGATCTAACTACGGTAATTACTGCCGATAATAAAAATATAACTATAAAAGATGCTAGACTTAATTATCCAAATATAGAATTACTAGCAAATGCAAATTATGATATAGAACGTAATAACCTAAAATCAAATATTATTATCAATCCCGGTAACATTAAAACCGAGATTAGCTCTAATTTAGATAAGACAAATATTATGCTACAAGCTGATAGTTTAAAACCTATACTTGATGCTCTAAAGCTAAAGACCGATAAATTACCTCCTATTATTAACCAGAAACTGAATGTTACTTCTAATGTAATTTGTAATTCTCAAACAATAAAATTACAAAATATTAATTTAATTGCTGCAAATAGTAATCTAACAGGAGATATTGAGCTTAAAAACTTAGCACAAGATATAACTATTTCTCACAATCTAAAAATTAATAATTTTGAGTCGTTTATGTCTCTTATGGGAGTAAGTAATTTAAGTAAGATTGGGGTATTGCAGTTAAACGGGGAAGTACAAAAAATTAAAGATACTTTCCATATTAATAATAAAATATCTGCTTTTAATACTAATATATCTATTAAAGGCGATATTAATTTAGCAGTTCAGAAGCCAAATTTTAATCTTAACTTATACAGTCCTTTAGTTAATTTGGATAAAATTCTTGCAAGTAATAGCCCTACCACTGTTCCAAGTAAAACTAGTAGTCCTGCTACTCAAAACATACCTACAGCTAAAAATAATTCTCCTTGGTCAAATAACCCTATTAATTTAGGGTTTTTAAATGAAATTGAAGGGCAATTATCCGCAAATATTGATAAACTAACTAATGACTCATTAATCATAAATAATTTAAAAGCAAAATTAAATATCACCGGTGGCACGCTGAATATTACTTCAGTTAATGCGAGCATTTACGGTGGCGAACTAAGTAGCACCGGTTATGTGAGTTCAGGAAAAGATCAAGAAGCTGCAATTAAAATTGATTTTAAAAATGCCTATCTCAAAAGTTTAACTCCGCAATCGGGTAAAATAAAAATAACCGATGGACGACTAAGTTTTAAAACGGATCTTACTTCTCACGGTAATAGCGTTTATACATATGTTAATAATCTAAGCGGACAATTTAACGTAAATAGTGATAACGGAAAAATAAGCGGGTTTGACTTAAACCGAATCGCAGATTCGGCAAATAATGCTAAAAATACCGAAGGAGTATTACGGCTTATTAACAGCTCTTTTAGCGGTGGATCAACATCTTTCAAAAATTTAATTGCCAGCGGGAATATAGCTAGTGGCAAGCTTAATTTAAATGAATGTAGTTTAGATGCCGTGCCGGCCAAAGCAAATGCAAGCGGTCAAATTAACTTACCACAATATATGATGGATATTAGTGCAAGCGTTACTATTGGGGATTTACCTCCTATAGCCGTTAAATTATACGGATTCATAAATAACCCGCAGCATAAATTAGATATTCAAGCTTTTCAGACATATTTAGTTAAAAACGTATTTAATAGAGTTATTAAAGACTTAAAAAGCGTAGAGAAGAAACCTGAAAATATTATTAAAGATGCTTTAGGTCTTAGAAAGAAAAAAGATACAAATACAGAGGAACAAAACAGCCCTCCGCAGGAAAACCAACAAGCAGACCCTGTAAATAAGCTGCTACAAAAAGGATTAAAGAAACTGTTTTGATGTGACCGGCACGGGTGTTGTATGACTTATTATTTCTCTCTGTGTCATCCCGTGATTTATTCGGCTTTGTTGCTGGCTCGATGTCATTCCCACTTAGGCAGGAATCCAGTAATCCTTAATGTCACCCCGTGGCTTGACCACGGGGTACAGGTTTTTATTTTTTTTCCTAGACTCGTGAATAAATCACGGGATGACAGAGAAAAAACTGGATTCCTGCCGTTGCTAAGAATGAAATTGTACGCTTTTTCTGAGCCATACAACAACGCTTTCTTACAATGACGACATATATATTTAATTAGGAATACCAACTATTCGCATTTAAGTGCATCCCCCAATTGACAAACTTCTATTATTTCCTCAGTATCTAATACCAAATTAGGTATGTTTTTAGGAAAATCTTGAATTGCTTCAGTAACTTTCGCTGCTTCTTCATCATAATTTGCCTTTTTCAACAAAATAATAAAATCTTCATATAATGATTTTTTATTTGGATTTAACCCTATAGCTCTTTTGATAGAAGCGAGTGCTTCCTCCGGATTTATTTTATATAACTTATTAAAAAACTCTTCGTGGTAGTATGCTTTACTTGGATCTAATTCAATAGCTTTCTTTAATTATTTAATTGCATTATCTTGTTGTTTTTCCATTAAAATAGAACTTAAACTATGAAAAACTTCAGCTTCCCTATTGTTATATTTTTCAGTTTTATTATAAGTTTCAATAAAATTTGAAAATTCTTCAGGATCAGTTTCAACGAATTTTCGTAAATTGTCTTTTTCTTCTTGATATTGATATCTGTTATGAAGAGCAAGACATTTTTTAAACAGTTCTGCAATTTCATCTTTAGTCATAATCTATCCTCTATTAATCTACTATAATATAAAAAAACTAAACCGGTAAAGCTAATATTTACCCATATTGTTTTTTCCATTCTATTTTCATCTTTTATATTTCTTATTATCTTCTGCCTCTTGCCATTTTTTGAAAAATATATCGGCACTTTTTACTTTTTTTGGGTCACCCCCTCCTCTTTCTAATTTCTTATAATCATGTTCTTTGTCATATTTTTTCCCACCTTTATAATTAGCATAACGTCTACTTCTAGTAAAACCCATTTGCAAATATTTACGAGCCATATCAGCTCCAACAAAATCATTATCCTCTAAGGATTTTAAAAATATTTCATATATTTTTTCACTACTTTCTTTAGCAATTTCAGGAGTTTTAAACTTCCAATAAGGCAAAATTTCATTTTTATATGGTTGACAAATTAATACTCCTTGTTCACCTTTACCTACTCTATAGCTTTCCGAGCATTTACGATAATCAATATCATTTTTCCATTTATAATTTTTATTATCAAAATTTAGATAGCTTGGTTTTTCCATAACTTATGATATATTTGTAATTAATAATTTATAACTACAATTTCAATATAAGTAAATAAATCTGAAGCTTGTAAAGCTAAGTAAGTATTTTAAATAAACTTTAATAATCGTATGGTTAAGAAAATAGTACAAAATACGAAAACTTTGCATGTACGTCCTAATGGAAGATCAGCGGATTACATAACTCCTAACTTTATATATGGCTGTGCAGGAGGTTGTAGAAATAGTTATTGTTATGTAATGCGTCACAACTATGAAACATTATATATAAATGAAAATATAGATTAAATACTTGACGTATTAGATAAACATGTAGCAAGTTTACCGACTAAAATTTCCAATCAAACAGATTCTAAATATTGGACATATGATATAGGTTGTTCTACCGATGTAAGTTTGCATTGGAAACACACTAATTGGTTAAAGATATTTAATTTCTTTAAAGAACATCCGCATGCTAAAGCAACTTTTGCTACTAAATATGTTAATCCTAAACTGCTTAATTTTAATCCTGAAGGCAAAATAAGGATTAGATTTAGTTTGATGCCGGCAAGGATAAGTGAGATATTAGAGCCAAAAACGAGTCCGATTATTGAGAGAATAAAAGCGGTGAATATTTTTATTGAAGCAGGTTACGAAGTTCATCTAAACTTTTCTCATATTATTGCTTATGAAGGCTGGCTTACCGAATATGCAAAGTTATTTGAAGATTTAGATCAATACATAAATAACCGATATAAACCGTTTATAAAAGCGGAATGCATATTTTTAACGCATAACGACAAACAGCATGAAAGAAATATTGCCTCAAATAGATTAGAGAGTGAAGCTTTAATTTGGCAACCAAATATACAGGAAAATAAAGTAAGCGAATATGGAGGCAAGGCTGTACGTTATAAAACCGGTATTAAGAGTAATTTTATCAAACGATGGAGTATGTTGCATGACAGGTTACTCCCTTGGAATCAAATCCGGTATATCTTCTAACTCTTACTACTTATCAAAATTACGAAACAAAAGCATAAAATTTAAAAATTATAGTTATAAATAAAAAATCACTTGCATGAAAATAAACCTATGATATGTTTCTTCACGTTGGGTTTCAATTTTGTCTTCCATAAAAGTAACCCAACACTATTATCTCTCAGCTAATAGTGGATATAGTGCTAGTTGAGGACAAAAGTAAAAATATAAAAAACAAGTAAAATATCGAATAGGCAAAAAATCGTTTAGCCTGTTTGTTATCAGGGGTGTCATAGAATAAAGAACCGGAATAATATAGAAATACTAACCCAAGAATACCGGAAATTATTAAATATATAAAATTATTCATTCCGATAAAAAAAGGCATTAATGAAACAATAAATAAAAGAATGCTGTAAATTAGAATTTGTTTCTTAGTATATAAATTCCCTTTTACTGCAGGCATCATTGGTACTTTACAGTTTTTATAGTCATCGTTACAGAATAAAGCAAGAGCCCATGAATGCGGCGGCGTCCAAATAAAAATAATCAAAAATAATATAATTGACTCTAAAGATATAGTATTGCTTACCGCGGCATAACCTATCACAGGAGGTAATGCTCCCGATACTCCGCCAATAACAATATTTTGTATAGAACGACGCTTTAACCAAATAGTATAAATACAGATATAATAAAAAATAGTGAATAGCAGTAAAAAGGATGCAAGTAGATTAACACATAAAGCCATAAAAAATACTGCAAAAAATCCCGTTATCAAACCAAAAGATAAAGCCTCATCAGGTTCTATAGCCCCTCTGACGATAGGTCTTTTTTGAGTACGTTTCATTAAGCTATCGATATCTCTATCGTACCACATATTAATTGCTCCTGCACTACCTGCACCAAGAGCTATGCAAACAACAGCAATACCGGCAATAAAAGGATGCACGGAATAAGGAGCAAGCCACATACCTACAAAACCCGTAAAAATCACAAGCGACATCACACGCGGTTTCATTAATAATATATAGTCTTTAACTGTACTCTGTGAATAATTGATTTTATCTAAATTGATTGACCTTACTAAAGAACTCATATGAAATATTTTTTAATTAAATATAAAAAGTTTTAGGTTAAAAATCAATGATTGACTTTGATATAAGAAATGTATATATTTTCTTGTAATTCAAATATAAAGTTAAGGATATTATCAGTGACAAAAATTGTTCGTTCTAAATATAAAGCTAGTAGAAGACTTGGAGTAAGTCTATGGGGTGATAGCAAGGATGCTTTCAATACACGAAATTATCGTCCCGGACAGCATGGGCAGAATACCATGATTAAAACTTCAGATTATGGTTTACATTTAAAAGCTAAGCAAAGATTAAAATGCCATTACGGTCGTGTCACTGAAAAACAATTTAGGAATATTTTTGCACTTGCTCAAAAAATGAAAGGTAATACCGGTGAAAACTTCATCGGGTTACTTGAAAGCAGACTTGATACAGTAGTTTATAGAATGAATATAGCTCCAACTATTTTTGCTGCAAGACAATTAGTTTCACACGGACATATTAAATTAAACGGTAAGAAAGCCGATATAGCAAGCATACGACTAAAGGAAGGTGATGTTATAGAAGTTAAAGAATCCGTAAAACAAATACCGCTTATCCAAGAATCCGTTTCAAAACAAGGCCAAACAACACCAGGCTATTTATCATTTGATGTACCTTCATTAACCGGTAAATATTTAAGAGTTCCTGCTCTTTCTGATGTTCCATATCCTTTTGAAGCAGAAGTTCATTTAGTAATCGAGTTATATTCTCGTTAATAATTACAAAAAGGCAGGTTTTATTTATCTGCCTTTTTACTTTCTTCCCTACACCTAAATTTTTCCTTTATACTATAACACAACTTATCACCTAATTCGGCAGCGTTTATTAAAGATAGATTAGTTAAGAATTTAACGTCTGAGCTAAGAAGAAAAAACTGTAAATTTTGACGTAGCAAGACAGTATACAAATGCTAATTTTTAGTATTTTTATGGATTGACACGCTTCTTTCAGTCGCTCGAAAGATATTGTTGCGTGGATCAATTTCACCTCTATCATCCCGCGGCTTGACCCATAGTACCGGACAATTTCTATTCTATGTCATTCCCGCAAAAGCGGGAATCCAGTACTTTAAAGCTTTTTTGAAAGCTTTATCTTAAAAAAAACGATATAATAAAAAATCTTTAAAATTAAGATTTTCTAGCCTGGATCCCCGCTTTCGCGGGGACGACATTGAGGTCTTTTCAAAAACTGTTCTGTACTATAGGCTTGACCACGGGATCCAGTTAAAAATACTAAAATTATTAGTATTTTTATTGTTTTTATGGAGCTAGTTAGCAAGCCACGGGGTGACATAGTGGGTTTTACCGGTCCACGCAACAAGGCTTCCTCGAAAGATATTGTTGCGTGGACCTGCTTTTCCGTCATTGCGAGAAGAATTACGTAGTAATTCGACGAAGCAAGGAAGAAAAAAAATTCTGATTTACAGAATTTTTTTATTATTTTTTCTGGATTGCAGCAAAGCTTCGCTCCTCGCAATGAAAACTTGGGTATCTACGCAACAACGCCCGTTTGCAATGATGATATCTATTTTTAATAAACAATGACCCATATATAATAATTGTTTCTACTTGCGTATTATTTTTAAGAACATATAATGCCATTATTTTAATAAAAATTAATAATTATGGTATTCTCTTTTTTTATTTCGTAAAAATCCGGTAATAAAATCTTTTTCTAACTTAGGCTATGATCTAGATGATATAATATCTACAATTTCATCTAATAAGGTAAATTTTAATAAAAATAATGCTGCTTCTACCTTTTCCAAGAAGTTAGCATATGGGACGCATTTAATAATTAGCGGTATAACTGGTTTTATTGTAAATGGGACAAAAGGAGGCAGTATTTTTGTTTCGGCAACTCTTGCTGATGAAATCTTAATAACCGAAGGGTATTTTCAGAAACATTATCTTACTTCTGCCACATTTAAAGGAAGTTTAATCTACCCTATTACTACAAATCTCATCACGACTTTTCCTAATTATTCAGTACCAATTTATTTAACTTCTACAGCTGCAATATTAAGCTTAACATATTATGGGACTGATTTCTTAAATTATCAGGAAAATTTAAAAGAAATTCAGACAAACTTAACTCCTAATATTAGGGTAATTGACCCTAATATACTTTCTAACAATTTTAAAAATGATTCAAAAAATGAAATTAAAGATGTAACTCAAGGATTTTATCACATTTCTAATAATCCAATTATTAGAAATATGGTTATAACAAATGTTTTAGATTTAATTGAAGCATGTATAAATAGTAGTTTTATTAACTACACCGGAAATGATGGCAATACATTAATTGCATTGACCTTACTCATACAGGACCCTACTGCTGCTATAGGGCCTCTTGTTTCTCAAGGAGCAAAAATCAGTATTTTATGGTGTGGAAAAAATATAATAAGCACACTATTCCAATCATATAAAACTTCTTTAATACAAAATACTCAAGATTTAATTGAACAAAAAGCTTTAGAACTGTTACTAAACGAGGAATATAAAAGTAAAATCTTAGGATTAAAGGATATAGAAGCTATTACTAATAATTTATTTATTGATCTTCATAATACTTTTACTATTGGAATTTTACAATTAGGGAATTTAACCACTCAAAAAATTATACAGCTTATTGCATTGCAAGATATAATGAATTTAGTTCCAGGAGCTATTATATTTAATGAGTTTGAAAATATTAAGCAAGGATTTTTAAATATATTATATCAACTGGATATTTCTTATAGGAAAGAAGCGGAGAAAATTAACGAAAATAAAGCTTCTATAGTAAGAAATATATCCTCTAACACTTCAAATATCTTGTTAACTGATTCTGCTCAATTTGTGCAAAATCAATATGCCAAGCAACTTAAAGCTAAAAAAGAAATATCAAAGAAAATGTTGTTTTTAGATAGCACAAAAAATACTATAACTACTATATTAGATATCTCAGATAAATTCATAAAATCACTTTACTATATTTATAAAGTAAAAAATGGAGAGATTACACTTGAGCAAGCTCTACTACTTAATCCTTGGCTTGAAACTTTAAAATCATTCTTAACAAGTTCCTCATTAAAAATAATCTTTAGTGGAGCAGCTATATCACAAGCAAGAATTACAAAATTAATAGAGGCAATTTCTTCTGAGGATAAAAAAGGAATAACATGGTCTACTAATGATACAAATGATGAACTTGTAATTTCTGATTATAACCTAATTATAGAAGAAAGAACTATTTTGAGTTTTGAAAAATTAGTATTAAAACTAGGAGCACATTATCTTCTTTCAGCTTCCTCAGGAAAAGGCAAAACTACTTTTTTAAAGAGTTTAGTAAATTGTATTGCTGACCCATGCCATAGCGTTGGTGAAATTTCCATACCTACCCATTATCAAAATCCAAAAATAATATTTATTGATCAGAATAGTTACATACCGGCTCAATCTACTTTATTTGAAGTAATAACCTCTGGTCTTGATCAATCAATCATTAAAAGTAATAAACAATCATTAGAAGAAAAAATTAACACATTATTTATAAAATTGGATCTAGCTACATTAATTACGCACTTAAGTGATAAAAATTATGATGTAATAAATGCACCAAGTGGCGGTCAAAAGAAAAAAATTGGAATCATTAAAGCTATAATTTCAAACCCTAAAATATTAATTTTAGACGAGGTGTTTGCCAATCTTGATAAAATATCTATAGAAAATGCACAACAAGCTTTAAAAGAATTTTTACCGGAAACTTTAATGCTTGTAGTACATCATGACGGTAAATCTCATGATTATAATAATTTTTATGATCAGTATATAAATCTTGAAGATTTGTACGCTGAAATAAAATTATTAGGAGAATAGCTATTCTATTCAAACCTATATACTTTACTTTTCATTTATCATAAGTATATACTAAATCTAGGTGTTCAATTATGGGAGTTTTTTAAGATTTCTTTATAGACTTCAAGGTTTTTTCTTAGCATCAGATCAAGAGAGAAATTATTAATTACCGTATGTCTTGCTGCTTCTTGGATTTTCTTAGCAGTATCAGTACCTAAAATCGAGAAGCAATAATCGATTTTCTCTGCTAACGCTTCGGCATTATTTGGTTCTACGTGGAAACCGGTTATATTATTATTTATCGTTTCTACTGCCCCGCCGATATTAGTTGCAATAACAAGCTTCTCCATCGCCTGCCCTTCTATAATAGTACGTCCGAAAGCTTCAGGCTCGATTGAGGCAGAAACGATAATATCGGAAATCCCGTATAGGTTTATTATATCCGAATCATTACCGAAAATTTGAATTTTATTTTGAAGTTTTAGAGTAGCTATAAGCTCTTTGACTCTATTAGTAAAATTGGGATGTCTAGATATATCACCAACCATTAAACAATAAAAATCTCTATGTTTTAACTTACTTAATGCTTCTACTAGAACAAGATGTCCTTTCCAGCTTGTCATTCTAGAAGGCATTAATATTATCGGCACGTTGCTCGGTGCATCATATTTATCACGACATTTTTTAAGTTTTTCAGGCGTTAAATTTGCCGGATCAAAATAATCACAATTTACTCCACGCTCAATTACTACTATTTTGTCTTCATCAATTTTATAGTTTTCAAGCAAATGTTGTTTTACAAAATTGGATACAGCAATAACTTTCTCGCCTTTTAGCATTATGCTATTATAATATTTTTTAAAACTATTCGGAATATTATAAACCCCATGAAAAGTAGTCAGAAATTTAGCGTTCGTCCATTTTGTTGCTAGATATGAACTCCATGCCGGTGCCCTTGATCTTGTATGAACTATATCAACATTATATTTTTTGATTATTTCTGCTATCAATTTTGCATTATTCAGAATTACAAAAGGATTTTTACTGCTACTATTCATTTCAATATGCAATATATCTTCCTTATCTAACTCTTTAACTAGAATACCGCCTGCTGAAATTATGATAGGAGTATGACCGAGAATTTTAAGATATTTTGCAACTTCTATAGTACCTCTTTCAACCCCTCCCGAGAATAGAGCAGGAACTACTTGCAAAATAATATATTTATTGTATCGTTTACTTGACTTTAATGAAGGCATTAAATCTCAATCTATTAAAATAATTATTTAAAATGCACAAGCTTTATAATAAAACACAAGACAAATTTATTGTCTATGATAATTATAGAATAATTAATACAAATATTCCATCTGTAATTTTTTTACACGGCTTGATGTCTAATATGCAATCAACTAAGGCTATCTATTTAATAGATTATTGTAAAAAAAACAATTATAATTTTATTGTTTTTGATAATTTCGGCCATGGAAACGCATCAGGACAATTTGAGGAGCAAACAATTAGTGATTGGTTAGAAGGAGTATCACTAATTTTAGACAAATTAATTGATACGAAGGCAATATTAGTAGGTTCGAGCATGGGAGGATGGTTAGCACTTCTTGCAGCTTTAAAATTTCCTGATAAAATAAAAGGGCTTGTGTGTGTAGCCCCTGCTCCGGATTTTACTGAAGATATTTGGCAAAATATATCTCTAGACGATCAAAATAAGATGCAAAAAGAGGGAATATTAGAAGTAAGGGGTAAAAATTGTGAGCATAAATATCCTATAAGCTATAAACTGATAGAAGATGCAAAAAAACATTTATTATTGATAAAGAAACAGATTGATATAAATATACCGGTACATCTAATTCATGGAATGTTAGATGAAGACGTGCCTTATAATGTTTCAGTAAAATTATTAGAAAAAATAATAAGTAAACAAATAGTAATGAAGCTAATTAAAGACGGTCACCATAATTTATCTAGAGAAGAAGATTTAAAGGTAATGACAAATTCCTTAGAAGAAGTAATACAGCTTCAAACATTAAGCTCTTGACACCAAATTTTGCAAGATTCGCTTATACTCACGTATTAATTATACGCTCCGTTAAGCTCACTTTTAAATTTAGCGTCAATATCATAATGCTTTTTGCTGTATAGCATTAAACAAAAAAAATAAAGAATATGTATAGTAAAATAAATAAAGTTCATGATTTTAAAGAAGTTATAGAAGCGTTAAAACAAGCCGATAATACTAGCTTGGTGCTTTTTGATGTAGATGGAGTAATTGTAATGGATAGTGATGAATCTAGGTTAACACATGATTATAGAAAAGAATTAATGAAGAACATTGAAAAAACACTTACTAGAAAAGAATGTGAATTATTACTTAGCGTTATTCTTAAAGGAAAAAAATCTAGGTTCGTTAATTTAGATATTTTAAAAATATTTACTCTACTTAAAGAAAAAAATATTCCGGCAATGGGGCTTACTAAACTTCCTACCGGTAAATTCGGCGTAATTGAAGATATGATCGAATGGAGAATTCGTGAACTCACTGAATTAAAGGTAAATTTTCAAGAATTTTCACCTTTAGAAGATGAAATAACAATCGAGGATTTTAATATCGGTTACGGTAAACCTACATTAAAAGATGGCATAATTTATACTGCGGAATATGATAAAGGAAGCGTACTTGAATATGTATTACGCAAAACAGATTATTATCCGCAATCAATAATATTTATTGATGATATAGAAGAAAATTTACTATCATTACAAGAAATTTGTAAGAAACTAAAAATTAACTATCAAGGATTTGAATTTATGGGTTCTGCTATCGTTCCTGAACCTGATCTTGATGAACAATTAGAAAAAATCAGATTTGAAATTCTAGAAAAAGAATATAAATGGTTAACGGATGAGGAACTTAAAAAGCATACTTTGTCATAACTTGGAGGTATTGTTGCGTGGGCCGGTAAACCCACTCTGTCACCCCGTGGCTTGACCACGGGATGACAGAGGTGAAATCCATCCACGCGGGCAATACCTAACGCAGACAAACTAACTAGATGACACCTATTCAACTTATAGTATAATATTATGCCCGCAAAACTTATTGTTCTTTTTACCTTACTTAATTTCCCTTTCTACTATAGCAAGTAAAAAGGAAGAAGAAAAAATTACAGGAGTAAAAGCAACTAAAGTACAAATTGCCGAACTTTACGACATATTTAATATTGTAGGGCAATGCCAGAATGATAATAGCCGTGATTATTATGCTAATGCCATTGGAGTAGTTGAAAAAGTCTCAGCACATCAAGGAGAAATAGTAAAGAAAGGAGATATATTGCTAGTTATAGATAAAAACATAGCAGAAGCCACTAAATCTAGAGCAGCAGCTTTATTAAATACAAAACAAGAAGATTATAATAGAAAAGAAGCTTTATTTGCTAAAAAATTTGTAAGCAACTAGGAATATAAAAGGTCAAAAAGCGAACTTGAAGATGCTAAATTTAATTATTCCAAAGCTCTAAAAACATATAACGACATGATAATTACTGCACCCTACTCCGGTAAAATAGGCGTAATTAAGTCTATGGTCGGTGATGAAGTAAAAATAGGCAATTATCTTTTTAGCATTACCGGAACAGAAAACTCACAAAGTATTTTTATTGAATTGCCGGAGTCTTTAAGCGGAAAAGTTGGAGTCGATACTGAAGTTTTAATTGCAGGAAAAATTAAAAGTACAATCGGGGCAGTATCGCATTACTTATCAGATAACGGTACTTTAACAGCTAAAATTATTTTACCTATGGGGACAAAAATCCTGCATAATAGCTTCGTAGATGTTACGCTTATAATTAATCCTCACAAAAATCTAACTGTTCCTGAAAGTTGTATTCAACGAAATAATCAAGGTAACTTTATTTATAAAATAGACGGTGATACGGTAAAACAATTATATGCAAAAATCGGCACACGTACAGAAGGTCTAATTGAAATTACCTCTAACGATATTAAAGAAGGCGACTTAGTTGTTACCGAAGGTATGACTAAAATCGGCGACGGCTCAAAAGTTAAGATAATTGAGGAATAGTTATTTATATATGCTTTCTAAGCCATCTCTGTATTCTAGAGATTGTTGCACGTATTCCTTCTTGCCTTATAGAAGTAATAGTTAACAAAATCAAAATTTTTGTCACAAAGCAATAGGTTTGTATTTTTTGAATTACATAATTATTGTTGAAAAAAGAAATATTACTTTTTTTATAGTCTTTATTTTCTAATAATCTTAATTGTGTAACAGCCGCTAATAACAAATTAATAGTAAACGGACTAAATTTACTTAAATAAGGATCATTAAGAACATAAGAAGTAATATTTATTAAACCTACTGAATATTTATTTGGGTCCATAAACGTATTAGTACCACCGCTAATTCGTACTTTAGACAATTCTTTGTCTATACCACCTATTGAGTTTTTACTAGCAATAGATATCCATAAACAACAATCTTCACCGCTTCTTATATTTTCAGGAAATAAATTTTCTTGGAATAATGTCAAAGTTCCCATAACTGTCGGCATTGCTATTGGACAAGTTTGTATAACTTGAGGAAAAACATTTCCACTAAAAAACCCAGAATGAACAGATTCTATATATTTTCCTTTTTCATTTATTTTTTGATATGAAGTATGAGAAAATATAAAATTATTTTCTTCCATAAACTTTAATTGGATTTCTATTTTATCCTTATAAAATAAATCGTCTGAATCAAGGAAAGCAATATATTTCCCTATAGCATTTTTAATACCTAAGCTACGTGCAGCAGCAGGTCCTTCATTTTTTTTATGAAAATATCTTATTCTTTTATCTTTTTTGCATATTGAAGTTAATTCTGATATATCATCAGTCGATCCATCATCTATTATAAGTATCTCAAAATTTTTGTGTGTTTGAATAAGTACACTTTCTATAGCTTCAATTGCCCAATTTATTCTATTATATACCGGTATAATAACACTAACTTTAGTATCATGTAGTACTTGCTTAGCCATAGTATTTGCTAAATCACAAGCTTTTTTATACGGAGTATTATTTGATAAAAAAGTAGCTGTACGAGTTAAAAATAAATAAGGAGAACTTTCCATTTTGATCATTTCTTCTTCTGTTAACTCGTGAAGAAACGATGACCATAATACATTACATTCTTCATTATGATTTGATATTTTTTTACTACCTTGCTCTGAATGAAAACGAGATTTAATTAGGATAGACTCGTCAAAATGAATAGGGGCAACACGGAGAATTTTAAACCATAAATCATAATCTTGCGTTGTCGGTAAAGCTTCATTAAATATACCGATTTCATGAAAATATTTAGCAGGAATTAATAATGAACAACCATGTATTAATCCTCGTAATAAAGGTAATAAAGAAATATTAAGTTTATTTATAGGTAGCACACTATCCGGTTTAATATAACGTAAAGAGCTTCCTTTTTCATCAATTAATTCATAACCGCCATAAATAATAGTATCTTTATTATCTAATTTATTTAATATGTTAACTTGATGCTCGATTTTATTAGGATAATATATATCATCATGGCTAAGCCACGAAAAATACTCCCCTTTCATGTTTTTTATACCGTAATTTAAAGCCGAACCACAACCACCGTTTTCTTTATGAAAATAGCGTATTTTATCACCGTATGATAATGCTACATTTTCTGTCTCTCCATTATCTTTAGAGCCATCATTAACAACTACAATTTCAATATTTTCATATGTTTGGGCTAAAGCACTATCTATCGCTTCACGCATATAATTAGCCCCATTATAGACAGGTATAATAATGGAAACTAAAGGACAATAAATATTTAAAGGTTTATCTTTTTTAGTTATCATAACTTTTAGAAATAATTTATAAAATTTTAGTTTTATTGTGGCATTGCTAACTAAAGAAAGATAATAATAAAAAGCTCGATGTCATCCCGTGATTTATGAACTAGAGCCAGTTAAAAATACTAAATTTATTAGTATTTTAAGTTATTTTCCTAGATCTAGTTCCCAAGCCACGGGATGACATCTCTCTTTAGTTAGCAATGCCTTTATTGTTTAAATTTTCTATAGAGCTTTAAAAAAATAGATTCTTCTTCACTAATAATTAGTTTATTTTTAAGAATTTTTATTTCTTCTAAAGCATTATTTAGCTCTGTTATAGTATTATTTAATTTAATTTCATAGTTTAAGTTTTTCTCTTCACTATTTTTAAATGCATCTCTAGTTTGCAGCAATTGTTTTAATATATCTTGGAATTGCAAACCTAATTTTTCTAAAAATTCCGGAGCCCAAGCTGAGATTGGATAGTTAAATAGTTGTTTTATAGGCTTTAAGTCTGAGTTACTGGATATACAGATTATAGAATTAGGAGGATTTTTTTCAGAATGTGTGTCGTTAGTTACGCCATCTAATCCTTCATATAAAAATTCTTTATTCTTATATGATTCAAAGTCTTTTTCAGTAATCCAATGAACTAAGTGATGTATATTACCGTCCGGTTCATTAAAAGGTACATTTACTATTAATCGTTTTTTATACTTAATATTAAGTACTAGATTTAGCCCCTCTTCAATATGCTCAAGTGCATGTCGTGATACGATATAGTCGTATCCTTCTGCCTTTTTAATAAAACTAACTAAATCAGATTTAATATATTTTATATTAGATGCTCCATAATTTTGTTCAGCATAAATTATAGATTCTTTACTAATATCTATTGCTGTAATTTCTACTCCTAATATATCGCTTAGCATGAAAGTTCCGTGTCCTGTTCCACAACCTATATCTAAAATTTTTATTTTTTGATTTAGCATTAATGGACTATTAAGTATATCGGCTTCTATAATTTTTTTAAAAAATTTATAACTACTTTTATGACGAATTACCTCTAAAACATCATGAGTTTTCCCAGGAATTAATCTTTCACCATCATTATAAATTTCTTCTAATATATACATATTTTAATTATTATAATTTTAACAAATATTCGGCGATAAATGCAGCAGGGTTTTCTACAGGATCAAGCATCTTTTTAAATTGATTTCTGCCACTACTATTTTCATGATAAGGTAAATAATGATTTTGCTTAATAAATTCTATATAGTTAATAATATCTTGCGGCTCATAAGTAAAATACATATATTTTTTTAATTCTTTAGATAGAGCATTGCTATTAAATTCATTATTCCAACCATTACTTAAGTAAATTATAGGCTTATCGGCAACTACTACTTCAGCAAGAGATGGAGTACCGTCACTTATTACAATATCCGACACCATTATATCATCCAGTAACGACCTGAATGCATGTGCAGAAACAGTAACATTCTTTAAAGAGTTAAATCTACTTAATATATTATCCATATCACTTTGGCTTAAGTAATTTTTACTGACCGCATAGGTAAATAGTGTAACATGTGGTCTTATAATAAAATGAATATCAGGATGTTGTAATGCATAATTATAGAAAAAATAGTGATAATTTAAGAAAGTAGAACCTCCTTCATATAAATCTCTGTTTTTAAACGATAATTCCCATCTAGGAAGCCATAAAATGGTTTCCGAGTTTGGTTTTTCTCCAATGTTATAATTTCTTACTTCATAGTATGGTTGATAACCTGAAACAATAACTCTATCCTTAGGAAATTTATAATTACTAATAAAGATATTCTTTGTACTTTCTGAATCAACAAATACCGTCTCTATGAAACTTGATAACTTATCATCATCAATATTTTTTTTGATGAAAGATATGCGGACCATAGACTATATACATAATTTTTGTTTTAGTTCCTCTAAAACTCTTATACAAATTAGCAGCCGTAAAAGGTTCTGATATATAGCCTTGAAAATTTTCGTAAGGGTTTTGCGTAAAAATAAAATCCGGCTGATAATTTTTTAATTCAGAAATTTCACATTTTGTATTAACATTTGAATAAGAAGCATACTTACCGCATGGATATATCACATCTTGTGTATCAAATTTACTAATAAACTCGGTATCTATTCCTCCTTGAATATTGGGATGAGGATGAGGTACTATTACAATTTTGACATCATGACCTATTTTTTTCATCTCATTATACATTGCGTATACGCCTTTGCCGCCGAATGTCTCTGTACTAACAAGAAAAACTATTTTTTTATAAGAATTTTCTTTGGAATAGCAAAAAGAAGATATAAGAGTTATTAGTAAAAAAACACTTAAAAATAAAGTGTTAGGTTTTATTAATTTAAAGAATTTCATGTTTTTGATATGATAATAATGAATAGGATTACTTCTAAAACCATACTGTGCGATTAACATAATCCACATAACTTAAAACTATACGCAATATTTTCTTTGATACAAGACCCGCTTCGGCATAATCCGGCACGATATCTTGCAAGCGTTTATTATTCTCGTGTTCTTCCGTAATAGCTTTCACCGATTGTAGTACCCGTTCAGCTTTAAAGCCCGACATAATAAGCACTCCGGCATCCATACCTTCAGGACGCTCATGTGCCTCTCTAATATTTAAAGCAGGTAAATTAAGTATTGATGCTTCTTCAGTAATAGTACCGCTATCGGATAAAATACAAAACGCATTCATCTGGAGTTTAACGTAATCTGTAAAACCAAAAGCCGGTAAAAACCTTATTTTATCACCAAGCTCCTTAAACCCCTCTAAATCCTCAAGCCTTTTTTTAGTCCTTGGATGTGTTGAGAAGATTACGGGGAAATTATACTCTTTAATAAGCGTTTGTAAACTACTTAATAATTCTTTCAGATTACTTTTGACGTCGACATTTTCCTCACGATGTGAGCTAATTAAGAAATACTGCTTTGCTTTTAACGATAATTTATCTAAAATATCCGACTTTAATATTTTAGGTATAAAGCGATCAAGGACCTCAGGCATATGCGAACCTGATTTAAAAATAAGCTCAGGCGGCAAACCTTCAGCAATTAAATAACGTCTTGCATGCTCGGTTAACGTAATGTTAACGTCGCTAATATGATCAATGATTTTACGGTTTATTTCTTCAGGTACACGCTGATCAAAACAACGATTTCCTGCTTCCATATGAAAAATCGGAATTTTACGGCGTTTAGCAGCAATCGCCGATAAACACGAATTAGTATCGCCGTAAAATAAAACGGCGTCGGGTTTTTCTTTCTCAAGTACCTCGTCTACTTTTTCGATAATAAGCCCGATAGATTTTGCCGTATTATCTGCCGCTACTTCTAAGAAATAATCAGGCTTTCTAATTCCCATATCATCAAAAAAAACCTGATTTAATTCATATGCATAATTTTGACCGGTGTGAACTAGGAGGTGATTAGTATATTTATCAAACTCGGAAATCACGCAGCATAGTTTAATAAGTTCAGGACGAGTACCGACAATCGTCATTACCTTAAGCATTTTTTAGCTCCTCTTGTACGTAATCAAGCGTCAGTAATAACTCTTTTACTTCTTCTAAATTTAAACGTTTTGTATTATGGGAAGTGTAATCCTCTAAAAGAGCTACTTTCTTTTCACCTTCAACAAAATATTTTGCATAATTAAGATCACGCCCGTCCATAGGAATACGGTAATAATCCATTAAATCATCAACTTTTGCCATTTCTTCAGATGATACTAGCGATTCGTAATGTTTTTCGCCGTGACGTGTACCGATAAAACGTATTTCATTTTTACTATCGAATATATCTTGTAACGCTTTTGCGAGTACTTCAATTGTACTTGCTGGAGATTTTTGTACGAAAATATCTCCTTGACGTCCATGCTCAAACGCATATAAAACTAAATCTACGGAATCTACAAGCGACATTAAAAAACGTGTCATTGACGGTTCTGTAATGGTTAATTCCTTACCTTGTTTTATTTGATTGATAAAAAGAGGAATTACCGAACCACGAGATGCCATAACGTTACCGTATCTAGTGACGCAAAGCACAGTCTCACCTGGAGAACGCATACGTGCTTTTGCTATTGCTAACTTTTCCATTAATGCTTTAGATAATCCCATTGCATTAATTGGATATACAGCCTTATCGGTACTCAGTACAATAACTTTTGTAACTTTGTTATTAATAGCAGCACTTAAAACATTTTCAGCACCTAAGACGTTAGTATTGATTGCTTCCATAGGATAAAACTCACAAGTCGGAACTTGCTTTAAAGCGGCGGCATGAAATACATAATCTACACCATGCATTGCCTCATCAATACTTTTATAATTACGTACATCCCCGATATAGAATTTAAGTTTTGAGTTATTTAAAGCAATACGCATATCCTCTTGCTTTTTTTCATCTCTACTAAAAATTCTAATTTCCTTAATATCATTGATAATATCGGATTTAAGAAAACGAAAAAGCACCGCATTACCAAACGAACCGGTGCCTCCTGTAATCATTAAAGTTTTATCTACAAACATTATTTATTTAGTACCTTATTTTATTATATTTTATTATTATTTTAAAATGGTGTCATACCGTGGTCAAACTGGTCTTGTTGCATTGATCGTTTTATGTCATTCCCGCGTAGGCGGGAATCCAGTAAAACCTATAAAAAAACTTGTTTTTTTAGGTTTATTTTTTAAATAAATAACTATTTATATCGACATTTGAAGTTATTTTTCTGGATTCCCGCCTACGCGGGAATGACATTGAGTAGTTTTTCCTATCCATACAACAAGCCCTATCAAGCGAACTAGGTGACAAGAGCGGACAAACCTATATTCGCAATGACGGCCTTACTACCCAAACTCACACATAAGCCTTACAAGCTCACGCCACTCTGTAGGCATATATCCCGTCGCTTCATTAAAACGAGTAGCATCTAGCGAGCGATCTATTACAAGCTCATCTGACGGAATAATATCGATTTCTTTATTATATATTTCCGCTACTAATTTTAACAATTCTAACTTATTAATCGGTTTTGATGCAACATGATAAAGCCCATGCAGTTCTTTATTCGGTAATACAAAATCCCTTATTATTCTTGCAAGCTCTACTGTCGGAAATCCTGAATAAATAGCTTTTTCAAAACCTTTCACTTGCCCTTCTGCACTTAAAAACCAATTGATTAAGCTTCTATTACCTGCTAGCTCATGACCTATAATGGAAGTACGCAGCGTAATAGCATGCGGATAATCTACTTCGCCAAGGAATTTAGAACGACCGTAAAGGTCATAACAGTCAGGAAAATCGCTTTCCTTATAATTACCTTTTTTTCCTGAAAATACACAATCAGTACTAATATGGATTAACCTTGAATTAGCTAATTTACATAAATTAGCTAACCTATGCGGTAGCAAACTATTGATCGGCAATGCTTTTAACGGATCGTTTGCATCAGCTAATTGCTTTACAAGCCCTATACAATTTATGACGACTTCGGGTTTTGCTTTATTAAATACCTCAACTAACGAATCATGATTCTCAACATCTACATTTGTAATTAATTTATCGGATAAATCTTTAGAAAAATAAGAACGAGTGGAATTATTTCTAGCTGTCGCATAAACGTCAAACTTACTATCCTGACTTAAAAATCTAAACATACTGTTACCCAGCATACCGGTAACACCTAGAATTAATATTTTCATGATATATTTTATTTATTTTGCATCGTTTCTATCATAAATAATATATCTTTACAATAAGGTTTTTGAAAAGCTAGAAATTGTATAATTATCAACGAATTAATTTAATATTAGCGTTTTTTATTTTAAGTCCTGCCCATATTTTATCACTAGTATATATAGCTATATCATAATATATACCGGTAGCAATACAGGCTCTATCGCAAAGCGATAAGCCATATTCTTTAGTATAACTAATTAATTTTCCTGCTAGAATTGCAATGTCTTCAGAAAATGGAATAATTTCCGGTATAATATCAGTTATTATTTCATCTATTTCATGTGCAGGAATATTTGCTCTTGTAAGTACACTAACAAATTCACTTAAATTAACACTTGATATACTACTACTTGCTATAATATCTTCTAATAATTTATAGCCCGGTTCTCTCTTTAAAAGTGCAATAACTGCAGAAGTATCTAATATAGCCTGCTTAGATTTTACCGGTGTTTTATTCTTTTGCAGCATCTTCTTTTCTCATAAGCTTTAATTCTTTATATAAATCAACATCTTTATACTTATCCAATATGTTTCTTGCTTTTTCTATATTTGAATGAAAACTCGATATTATTAATTCCGAATCGTTATACTTAATTGTTACCTCGTCTCCTATTTTAAGTTTTAATTTATGTCTTACTTTTATAGGAATAGCAAGTCTACCGTTATTATCAATATAACTTTTTTGTACTATCATAAAAAATAATTAAATTAATTTTTTGAACTTTTTTATATTTTATTCTTTTTGATGAAATTAATCAATTTAATAAATTGATTAATTAATAATTTTTTGATTTTAAATCTAAAACCTCTTAATCGAATCAAGCACGGTTTCAAGAATCATACTAGCAGCTACTGCATCATCATTGTTATTACGGTCTTTTCTTTTAACACCGAATGATTTAAGGAAATTATTCGCAGCTTTTGTAGTTAGTCTTTCATCTTGTAAATATATAGGCAAGTTTATAGATTTTGTTAATTCTTCTGCAAATTTCATCACTATATTTGTTTGCTCCGTTACTGCTCCGTTCATATCAATCGGTAGACCTACTACAACACCGCAAACTTTATATTTTTCTATAATATTAAGCAAGGAAGTAATAACGATTTTTTTATTTATCTCAATTATAGTGTTTAAGGGCATAGCAATACTACGTTCTTGATTAGATAATGCGATTCCTAATTTTTTGCTTCCGTAATCAATAGCGATAAGCGGAGCATTTGGTATTAAAAGCTGATAAAATTCTTGAAGATTTTTTATGATCATGATAGTTATAAAAATTACTTTATTAATTATTATATATGCTAAAAACTATTCAAAAACATTTAGATACGAAATTAATTAAATTATCGGCTATTTTAGCCTTTATTTATTGTTTGTTATTTAATACCGCAATATTGATTTATAAATTTGATTATTATAAAGCAACGATTTTTAGAGGGATATTAGAGCTATCAAAAGATTTTTGTTATATTTATATATTTTCTTTTATAGCATTTTTTGGTCTTAGCGTACATAAATTAGTGTTAAAAATCGGCGTAGGGTTTTTATTTATAACATCCGCTATTGCTAGTTATTACATTTATTTCTTCAAAATCAATCCTACTAAACAAGTAATAGGTAGTTTTTTCTCAACGGATTTAAACGAAGTTTATGAATTAGTCAGCATTAAATTAATAATATGGATAATTTTTTGCCTTTTTAGCTGTTTTTATACTCTCAAATCTTTTGCTGCCGAAAATTCTAAATCATTCGTAACAAAATTATTATCTGCCGCTTGCTTACTTATTTTTGTATATAATATTATTACTCCTTCATTTAAGATACTAAAAAATTATTTTCCCATTCAGTATTTACATAATAGCTACCTTAATTTTGCCGGAAACCTAACCGGTAAAAATTATGCATGTATAGATATTAGTAAGCAATATAACTTTATAGATAAATCAGATAAAGATATTATCGGTGTTTTAGTTATAGGAGAATCGGCAAGATTTGATCATTTCGGTATTAACGGTTATGAAAGAGATACGACTCCTTACTTAAAAACTGCCCAAAATCTAACTTCTTTCAAAGCTAAATCCTCTTCTAATCTTACCTATCTTTCCGTACCGTCATTACTTTCACGTTATCCTGCAAGTCAAATTGAAAATACTAGACAAGAGAACAGCTTTTTATCAATTTTAACAAATCTTGGCTTTAATACTACCTGGATCGGTACTCAAACTTTAATGAGGAGTTTCGCAAATTTTGACCTAAGTAATATATATAATGACGTTAATTTTACTATAGTACCGGGCGGCTCTGCTCTATTTTCTTTAAATGATCATGATGAAAAAATATTGCCTTTTATAAAAGAAATAATAACAAATTCAGAGAAACAATTTTTAGTAGTTCATACCTCAGGAAGTCACTGGAACTATAACGCAAGATATCCTAAAGAATTTGAACATTTCACTCCTACCTGCCATATTAAAGTTAAAGGAGATGCAAGTGATTGCGATAAGCTTGCTTTAGTTAACAGCTATGATAATTCAATTTTATACACCGATTTTTTTTATCTAATTTAATAGATTTGCTTAAAGATAAAAATGCATTTTTACTATATGTATCCGATCACGGCGAATCGTTAGGAGAAAATGGTTATTACGGTCACGGTGGTCCACTACTTGCAGAACAAATAACAGTGCCGCTTATAGTTTGGGTATCAGATGATTTTAGAGAAAAATATCCTGAATCGGTAGACTCAATTAAAAATTATGCTAATACTGAAATTAGCCATGATTATGTATTTCATTCAATCCTTGACTGTTTAAATATAGATTCCGACATAGTAGATAAAGACTTAAGTATATGTAAATCTAGTTAAAAATTATTGAATTATTAAAAAAATTTATATATAAATTAAAATCTCAATAATTATATGATTTATTATTATGTCTGATATACCTAAACTAGACGACTATTATTATAGATTTTTACAAAGTATTTTACTTAAAACACTAGAACAAAATAAAGCCGCTGAAACTTATTTATTACAGAAAGATTTTAATAGTGCTTTAAATGAGATAAAAAATATAAATGAACAACTTGAAGAATATTCAAGCATTCTTTCTTTACTCAAAGTAATTAAAACCCATTTTATTGATAAAAAATTATATAATTAAGTACCGTTTAATTTAAATCCTTTTTTTATAATTAAAAATAATATAGAGTGGAAATAAAAAAAGGTATTGAATTATGGAATATGCATTATTAATTTTCAGTATTATAGCGATTTTAGTTATAATACAAATGGTTAAAGTTGTACCTCAACAACAAGCATGGGTAGTAGAGAAATTGGGGAAGTTTGACAAAGTACTACAACCCGGTTTAAACTTACTAATCCCTGTTATTCAAAGAGTAGCATACAAACATACTTTAAAAGAAGAAGCCATAGATGTTACCGCTCAAACGGCTATTTCAAATGATAACGTGACATTATCTATTGACGGTGTTTTATATGTTAAGATCATTGATCCGATGGCAGCATCTTACGGGGTTAACAATCCTTACTATGCTATAACGCAGCTTGCTCAAACTACTATGCGTTCGGAAATCGGTAAACTTCCTTTAGATAGAACTTTTGAAGAACGAGAAACTTTAAACGTAGCGATTGTAGCAGCTATTAATCAGGCTGCTATAAATTGGGGTATACAATGTATGCGTTATGAAATTAAAGATATACAGCCTCCTCAAACTATCCTTAAAGCTATGGAATTGCAGGTAGCGGCTGAGCGTCAAAAAAGAGCTCAAATTCTAGAATCTGAAGGTAATAGACAAGCAAAAATTAACCATGCAGAAGGTGAAAAAGCACAAATCGTACTGAATTCAGAAGCTTCTTATACAGATCAAGTTAACAGAGCAAAAGGTGAAGCTGAAGCAATAGGCTTAGTCGCTACCGCTACGGCAAATAGTATTGAGATTGTCGCAGCTGCCGTACAAAAAACAGGAGGAAGCGATGCAGTAGCTCTTAAAATAGCCGAGCAGTATATTAGTGCATTCGGTAATTTGGCTAAAGATACCAACACCGTAATTTTACCCGCAAATCTTTCAGAACCGAGTAGTTTTGTAACCGGAGCGTTAACTATATTTAACCAATTAAAAGCTTCTTCAGAAAAGAAAATAGATAAGTAGCAATTTATAAAGATTTATTATTGTAATAATAATTAGTTTTATATATCATATCAGATTATTAATTAATAAAAGGTTATGAATATGTCAGTATTTGTCGGCAAAACTGCTCCGGATTTTACAGCTAAAGCTATTATGCCTAATAATAATATAGACGAAAAGTTTAAACTTAGCGATTATGCTGCAGGGGATAATATAGTGTTATTTTTTTATCCTCTAGATTTTACTTTTGTTTGTCCATCGGAAATTATAGCATTTCACAATAAGCTTGGTGAATTTACCGAAAGACGTACTAAAGTAGTAGCTGTTAGCGTTGATTCTCATTTTAGCCATTTAGCTTGGAAAAATACTCCACATAATAAAGGCGGACTTGGACAAGTACAATTTCCAATGGTTTCCGATATAAAAAAGGATATTTCTTCAAAATATAACGTACTTAATGAAGACGGTGTTGCTTTGCGTGGAACTTTTTTAATTGATAAGGATTTCATAGTACGTCACATGCTAGTTAACGACTTACCTATCGGTCGTGATATTAATTATACATTAAAAGTAATTGATGCTTTAACTCATCATCAAAAGCACGGCGAAGTTTGTCCTGCCGGCTGGCATAAAGGTGAGGAAGCAATTACCCCGTCACATGAAGGTATAGCACATTATTTAAGCTCACATGCTGAGAAGCTGTAGTTTTTTACTGTGTCATACCAAGGCTTGTCCGGTCTTGTTGCATGGTTCTGATGTCATTCTTAGCAACGGCGGGAATCCATAAAAAAATAACCTTAACATTGATAAAAAATTATATTTTAACAAAATAAGCATATAAAAGCACAAATTTTTATACGCTTGACTGGATTCCCGCCTACGCGGGAATGACATACAGCACTAACCACTATCAAATAACCCTAAATAATGCTAAAAGAATTATTTTCTGCTCCTAAAATATCTTATGATATTGAAATAATTAATATTTTACGTCTTATTAGGAGTGAAAATATCGGTCCTAAAACTTTCTTTAGTTTAATTAAATTATTCGGTGATGCAGCAACTGCCATAGATAACGCTCCGGATTTTTCATTGCGAGGCGGAAAGTCAAAACCAATTAAAATTTTCAGTAAAAGCGATGCTGAAAAAGAGTTAGAGCTTCTTGAAAAAGACAATGCTAAGATTATCACATATAAATCTCCGGAATATTCAAAATTATTACTTGAAATTTATGATCCACCTCCAATATTAAGCTATAAAGGTAATATAGAGTTATTAAATCATAATAAATGCGTTGCAATAGTAGGTGCAAGAAACGCTTCTGCAAACGGAAGAAGCTTTGCTCATAAAATTGCAAATGATTTAGTAAAAGAAGGGTATATAACTATTTCAGGATTAGCAAGGGGGATAGATAGCAGCGTACATCAAGCTGCAATTTCTCAAACTATCGGAGTTATTGCAGGCGGTATTGATCATATATATCCACCGGAAAATAAAAAACTATTTGAAAATTTAGCAGAAGAAGGTTTAATATTAGCTGAGTTACCTATCGGCTCTACTCCGCTTGGAAAACATTTTCCACAGCGTAATAGGATAATATCGGGACTAGCCTTAGGAGTAGTGATAGTAGAAGCAAGCTTAAAATCCGGTTCATTAATAACTGCAAAATTTGCACTTGAACAAAATAGAGAAATATTTGCCGTTCCCGGCTTTCCTTTAGATCCAAGATGTCAAGGTACAAATAAATTGATTAGAGAGGGAGCATATTTAGTGGAATCAGTGGACGATATTGTAGCTAATTTACCGCAATATGAAGAATTTATGAAAAAAGATGATGGATTATTTAAGGATTTTGTTGAGCTAGGAACAGTAAATACGAGATATGTTAAAGAACCGTCACAAAAGGAGCGTACTGCTATATTGGAATTATTATCGGCAGTACCTATAGATTTTGAATATTTACAAAAAGAAACGGAATTACCGCTTCCTATTATATATACGGTAATATTAGAATTAGAACTCGCCGGCAAAGCAATACGTCACGCCGGCAATAAAATATCATTAGTTTATAATAAATAGATGAAATTAGTAATAGTAGAATCGCCTGCAAAGGCAAAAACGATAAATAAATATTTAGGTGATGAGTTTAAGGTCATTGCATCATTCGGTCATATTAGAGATTTACCTTCTAAAAAAGGCTCAGTGTTACCTGATGAAAATTTTGCGATGAAATATGATATTTCCGATAAAGCCGGTAAATATGTAGATGCCATAGTTAAAGATGCTAAAAAAGCTGATGCAGTATATCTTGCAACCGATCCGGATCGTGAGGGTGAAGCTATCTCATGGCATGTTGCAGAGGTAATAAAAGAAAAGAATAAAGTTAAATCCGATGATTTTTTCAAAAGGGTAGCCTTTAATGAAATCACTAAAAAAGCAATTATTCATGCCGTTGAGAACCCTAGAAAACTTGATACTAACTTAGTAAATGCCCAGCAAGCAAGAAGAGCTTTAGACTATTTAGTCGGCTTTACCCTTTCACCTCTTTTATGGCGTAAATTACCGGGATGTAAATCGGCGGGACGTGTACAGTCCGTGGCTCTGCGATTAATATGTGAGCGAGAAGATGAAATAGAGCGTTTTAAGTCGGAAGAATATTGGGATATTAGCCTTAAAATGCAAAATAGTAATAATGAATTATTTACTGCTAAATTGACTCACGTAAACGATCAGAAGTTAGAAAAATTCTCAATTATTAACGAAAAAGACGCCAAAGATTTAACCGAAAAATTAAAATCTCAAAATTTTCATGTTGATAAGATAGAAAAGAAACAACAAAAACGTCAGCCGCAACCTCCTTTTATTACTTCATCACTACAACAAGAAGCAGTAAGAAAATTAGGTTTTAGTGCTAAAAAGACTATGCAAATAGCACAAAAACTTTATGAGGGCGTTGACATAGGTAAGGAAACTATAGGGCTTATTACCTATATGAGAACCGACGGCGTTACATTATCAAATGACGCAATAGCTGATATACGTAAGTTAATCGATAAAAATTACGGTGACAAATATTTACCGACTAGCCCTAGAATTTACAAATCCAAAGTAAAAAATGCTCAAGAAGCTCATGAAGCTATAAGACCGACAAATATTACTTATACTCCTGATAGCTTAAAAGAAAAGCTAGAAAAGGATTATTATAAACTCTATGAACTAATTTGGAAAAGGACTATAGCCTGCCAAATGGAAAATGTGATAATGGATTTGGTAGTTGCAAGTTTAGCTTCGGAAAATAAAGAATATTTGGCAAAAGCAAACGGATCAACTATAGCATTTGACGGGTTTTATAAGGTTTATCGTGAAAGTGTGGACGATGAGGCTGAAGAAGAAAATAAAATGCTGCCGCCTTTAAAAGAACAAGAACCGCTTAAAACTAAAGAAATTATTCCTAATCAGCATTTTACAGAACCTCCTCCAAGATATTCGGAAGCAAGCTTAGTGAAAAAACTTGAAGAGCTTGGGATCGGTCGCCCTTCGACCTATGCTAGTATTTTATCGGTTTTACAAGATCGAAAATATGTTTCTCTTGAGAAAAAACGATTTATGCCTGAAGAATTAGGACGTTTGGTAACGGTATTCTTAGTCGGTTTTTTCAAGAAATATGTAGAATATGATTTTACTGCAGGTCTTGAAAATGAATTAGATGAAATAGCGGCAGGTAAGCTTGAGTGGAAAGCTGCTTTAAATAATTTTTGGAGCGGTTTTAACCATAATATTGAATCGGTAAACGAACAAAAAATAACCGAGATTATTAGCTATGTACAGAAAGCCCTTGATTATCACTTGTTCGGTGAGAATAAAGAATCTAAAGTTTGTCCTTCATGTAAAACAGGCGAACTTAGCTTAAAGCTTGGTAAGTTCGGAGCGTTTTTAGCATGTAGTAATTACCCTGAATGTACTTTCAGAAAATCTATTGTTAGCGGTAACGATAATAACGAAAATGAAGGCGACCTTGCCGCTACTCCTAATGAGAATAAAATTTTAGGCACTGATAAAGACGGGATAGAAATATATCTAAAAAAAGGACCTTACGGACCTTATATTCAACACGGCGAACAAGAAGGCAAAGTAAAACCAAAACGTAGCCCCGTACCTGCTAGCTTGAATCAAAACGACATCACACTTGAGATGGCATTAAAGCTTCTAAGCTTACCGCTAAAAATAGGTATTCATAAAGATAGTGGCGAGGAAATTATGGTAGGATACGGTAAATTCGGTCCTTACATAAAATATATGGGTAAATTTATTTCAGTGCAAAAAAAATATGATTTTCTAAATTTAAGCTTAGATGATGCGATGAAATTAATTGAAGATAATAAAGCGAAGTTAGAAAAGAAACAGGCGTAAGAATGTCATAATCGTCATTGCGAGAAGAATTACAACGTAATTCGACGAAGCAATCTCACAGGATATTTGACGAGATTGCAACAATGCTACGCTCCTCGCAATGACGAGAAAATAGTACGAAACACTAAAAAATAAGTAAAAATGACAAAAGTTATAACACGATTTGCTCCGTCACCGACCGGTATGTTACATGTCGGAAATATCAGGGCAGCATTGCTTAACTGGCTATATGCAAAGAAGCATAACGGGCAGTTTATTTTAAGATTTGACGATACGGATTTAGAGCGTAGTAAACAGGAATATAAAGACGCTATCGAAGAAGATTTAAAATTTTTAAATCTTAATTGGGATCAGACATTTAATCAATTAAGTCGTTTAAGTAGATATGATGAAATCAAAAATCTATTACTAGACAAAAAAAGATTATATGCCTGCTATGAGACTCCTGAAGAGCTAGAATTAAAGCGTAAATTTCAATTATCTAAAGGTTTACCGCCAATTTATGACCGTGCTAGTTTAAATCTAACTGAAGAACAAATACAAAAATATATAGAGCAAGGAAGAAAGCCGCATTATAGATTTTTGGTAAATTACGAACCGATTAGCTGGCATGATATGATCAAAGGCGAAGTTAAATATGACGGCAAGGCTTTAAGTGATCCAATAGTGATAAGAGCAGACGGTAGTATGACCTATATGTTATGCTCGGTTATTGACGATATTGATTATGGTATTACTCATATTATTAGGGGTGAAGATCACGTTAGCAATACCGCTATTCAAATTCAAATGTTTGAGGCTTTAAATACTACTCCTCCGACTTTTGGACATTTAAGCCTAATTATTAACAAGGATGAGAAAATTTCTAAAAGAGTCGGGGGATTTGAGATTGCAACTCTTAGAAAAGAAATCGGAATCGAAGCTATGGCAATAGCTAGCTTTTTTAGCTTACTTGGTTCATCGGCACAAATCTTACCTTATAAATCAATGGAGAAGATAGCAAATCAATTTGAGATAAGTAGTTTTTCTAAAAGCCCGACTATCTATCAGCCGGAAGATTTGGAAAGACTAAATCATAAATTATTGATAAGTTTAGATTTTGACGAAGTAAAAGACCGCCTTAAAGAAATCGATGCCGAGTATATTGATGAAAATTTTTGGTTATCGGTAAGACCTAATTTACAAAAATTACGTGATGTAAAAGATTGGTGGGAGATTTGTCATAAAACTCCGAATGTAGAAAATCTAAATTTAGATAAGGACTATTTAAAGCAAGCTGCAGAATTATTACCGCAAGGAGAAATTACTAAAGATAGCTGGAGTATTTGGACTAAAGAAATAACGAATATAACAGGCAAGAAAGGTAAGGAGTTATTTTTGCCTCTTCGCCTTGCTTTAACCGGTAGAGAATCAGGACCGGAAATCGCAGGTGTTTTACCTTTGATTGATAGAGAAGAGATAATAAAACGACTAACTAGTGCGTAACTCTCTATGTCATTCCCGCAAGGCATTGCCCGCGTGGACACCTAACCGTCATTGCGAGCGACTGAAAGGAGCATGGCAATCTCAGGACTATAGCACGAGATTGCTTCGTCAAAATTTTCAATTTTTCCTAGCAATGACGGATAAACAGGTCCATGCAACAATGCCTGCTCCCAATAACGATTGAGTATAACAATAGACTTCTTGCATAACCTATCTTATAAAGAGGAATTTGAAGGAAACACGGAACGCAGCACCACAGCGTATATAAACATACGTGAGGATGCGAGTACCGGATTGACGTACAAATTACCTTTAGAAGGAGGTTATGCAAGAAGTCTAATATTTTAGCTATAATACTCTATCATATTAGTATTAATAGCACTGGCAAGTTCTGCAGTATCGCCGTAGATATTATCCGCAATAAGAGAAACTATACCTGCTGCTCCTGCCATTAAACCTTCCACAGTTTCACAAGCTACATATCCTGCAGCTATCCCTGCTTTTATTGTATTTTCTGCACATTTGATAGAATCGTACGGCGAAATTGCAATTGCTCCTAAAGCACAAGCACCTATAAGAACAGGCGGATTGTAATAAGCAAAAGTTGCAAGGCTTGCTACAGTTGCTTGAGCAAATGTAGATATAAAAGAATAATTAGTGCTTACATCAGAAATAACACCTTGAATAGAACATATAGCACTTGCACCATTCTCTATCACATTAATAGCATGTTCTGTTGCTAAGGTAGCATACATTGTGAAATCTGCCGCAGCTTTTGGTAGCATTTTGAAAATGAATTGTAGCACTATCAAAGTAACTAGATGTTTTTTTTGAGGTTTGTGGCTCTGTATAGATTTTTGTCATGATTTTTCCCCTTAAAATTAAATCGTGACGACATTATAACTTAAATGTTGGGGCGTGTCAATGGATATTATTAATAAATAATTTAAAAATTAATAATATTTAAACAAGAGAGATATTTAGCTGTTAAAAAACTTTTTGATTTTTACCTTATCTTCTTTAGACAAATTAGGCTTGAATCTGTATATATTTTTTTTATTAGCATTTTCAGGTCTAAATTTAAACTCACCTTTAGTTGTTTTGATTGTAACTATCTGATCAGGAGAACCCCATTTAGGAAAATCATATTTTATAACTATGTCCCCGTTTCTAAGTCCGGATTTATAAGCGTTACTATTTTCATCAATATTTTTTATTGTATAATTATTTATTAAAGCATCTTTATCAAAACCACGAATATGCCCCCATTTTTATTTTCTCAATCGGCAGCACTTTAGCAACATCAGCTAAATCTATAGTTTTACCTTGTTCTATATATTCGTTTATCTCTTTATCTATACCTTTTGGAACATAATCTTTAACTATTTTTTTAAAATAATCGCTTGAAAATTCTTGTTCTTTTGAGGTTTTAAACAAATCAAGCATAACATTATCCAGCGATTTACTCCTATTATTCTCTTTAATGAGATTATCCAAATAAAGTGCAAAAACAAACCCACGATAATACGGTAATTTCTCTACTGTATAATCTTTCCAATAATCTGTTTTGATTAAATTATTAGGTTCATTTATTACAGGTGATAAATAATAATCCTGAAAGAATTGGTTAAATGCTTCTACAAACTCTTCAAGCGTTATAACTTCGGCACGCAAAGCTAAAACACGTGAATAATAATCGGTAAACCCCTCACTCCACCAATAATTTAGTGCTTCGTCTTCTAAATTATTACGTATTTTCTTACCTATCCAATTATGCAGATGTTCATGAGCAAGCAACGTTATATAATCCCGTTTATCCACACCTTGAGGAATAAACGCGGTAAAACTATGAGTTAAGCCCGTTCCGCCCATATGTCTAGGTTGATTCCCCTCGATTAAGCTTATTAGATAATAAGGAAAATCATTATCATGGAAAAATGCTCTTTGTCCCTTGATAATTTTATTTATATAAGAAGCTATTTCTTCATCTTTAAGATCAAACTGACCATGCAGAGAAAGATATACAGGATTTTTTTGATCGACAATTTTGTAAATACGTAAATCACCCGCTGCATAAACGGCACTATATAATTCAATCGGCGTAACTTTAAATTTCACGCTTTTACCAAGACCATAATCTGATATTGTTTTCCAGCTATCAGGAATATTATTCCATTCAATATTAAACTCTACTATGTCATTTCCATTTAAATCGCCGGGAGTAGCAAAAAGCCCATAACCCGGTGAATGAATTAAATTTTGTCTAATTATTGCTTCGTGGACATCGCAAGGATTACCGGTTTTTTGATATATTTCGTAGCTTAAACGAATAATATTGATTTTTCCCGTATTTAAAATAACTTCATTCGAGTCTTGATTTCTAAACTGCAACTTTCCAATTGGATATTCTAGCTTAACATTTTTGATTTGCTGATAGTATGAACCGCTTGCCCAAGCATAGGGTAAATCTAAAATAACTTCACCGCTCATATCGCCTATTATTTCCGTTTCAACTTTAATAACTGAAACAGGCATGTTAGACAAAGGTGTTATTTTGTAATTTACCTGCCGATAAGTATTTGCTAATACTAGATTTGGAATTAGAATTATGAATATTATCAAAAAATTTTTTAGAAAGTACATTTTCAAAACTCATGGATTTTAGAGATTATTTAGATTGTTGTACGACTCTCGATTCCATTCCTGCGTGGCATTGTTGCATGGAGCAGTTTCGCCTCTGTCATCCCGTGGCTTGACCAACGTTGTTACATAGATCGTTTTATGTCATTCCCGCGAAAGCGGGAATCCAGTAAAATCTATGAAAAATTTATTTTTTTAGGTTTATTTTGTCAGTATTAAGACTATTTTTTCTAGATTCCTGCTTTCGCAGGAATGACATCGAGTAGGTTTACCGCTCCACGCAACAATAGCTGCTCACAATGACGATATCTATGTAGGCATGTATTCTATTTAATTATTACTTTCTACCATTAATTTATAAGCTTCATCATCTTCAAGCCATTTAGCGTTTTCTATTAAATATGATTCTTGAAATGCGGCGAGTTTTGGATCAGGTTCTCCCATTAAATGTTTAAGCCCGTCAAATAAAATACCTAAAAATCCAATATTATTCTTTTTACAATAATCTCTTACATCTTCAACATGCTTTTCACGGTCATCAATAAATACAATAAAACTAGCATTTAGTTCTTCAGAAAATTTTGATAAAGTACCGCTCTTTGAATGATTACCTGTTATAAATATCCCTTTATAACAAATAGCATCATCCTTTTGTCCTGAATTACACGCTGCTAATTCTTCATTATCTGAAAATTCTATACCTAGACTCTTTAATTCTTTATATCGCCAATCTTGCATCGAAAGAATATTGCCGAACTCTCCCGTATTCATTTGTGTAAGAGCATAAAACAGGAAACTCTGCCTTGAGCTTGTTTATAACTTCTACCCACTCTTCATCAATTAATATTACTTTTCGCTGAAGCCGTCAATTACTGACAATTTCTTCATAATTATCATAATTACTTTTATTTTCCTTAATTCTATCAATCATTTTATTATAAGGCGGCTTCTTAAAAGTTTTTGATTTAGGAGCAATAATAGTATCGTCAACATCAATAAATATAGATACATCATCAGGGGCATTTTTTATTATTAAATCATAGATTTTTGCGGCACTATCGGCAGTTTCAAAATCTTTCATATGTTATTAAATTCAATCCTAAGCTCTTTAGTTAAAATATCCATCAGCTCAAATTCTGCTCTATTTTTCCATTTTCCTTGTTCATAAAAAAAATGATAAGGACCGCTAACCGGTGACGATAACCAAATTTCTTTGGCGGCACTTTGTTTATTTATTACATATATACCCTTATCAGTATCAAGATTTAATATATCACCTTGTAAATCCACGTCTATACTTGCTTCTTTATCTTGCTCTTCTATCTTGTCGGCTATATATGCAATTGTTGTTTCGGCTATTTTACTAAATTCTGTATTATTCATGATAACATCCGTTAAATGGATAAAAATATACGAAGATCAACTTCAAAAAGAGCAAGGAGTCTATAAGGCGAGGAACGCAGCGTATACTTAATACGTGAGTACCGCAGATCTTATAAGACAACGTAGCCAATTTTTGAAGTTCATCGAGTAGATGGTGTTTCAGGGTCAATTTCCGGCTCAGGTACTTTAATCAAACTTTTTCGATAAGTTTCAACAAATCTATTATGATCATTAAGATTGTTAGAAAAATTATGTCCGCCTTTACCGTCAACCACAAAAAATAATGCATCCGTTTTAGAGGGTTTTACCACTGCTTCTAAAGATTTTAACGACGGACAAGAAATCGGACCGGGCGGTAAACCTTTTATATAATAAGTATTATACGGCAGTTCTTGCAATAAATCTTTTTTTGTTAAAGCTCTTACTAATTTAAATTTTCCTTCAGTCAAAGCATATATAGTAGTCGGATCGGCTTGTAGCTTCATATTTTTCTTTAAACGATTAATGAATACTGCTGCTATAATAGGCTTTTCTGCATTTGAGCCGGCTTCTTTTTCAATTATCGAAGCTAGAGTTAATACTTCAAGTCTAGTTTTTAACGGAGAATCCGGTGAAAGATTTTGCATTACCTTATCTAAATTAGCAGACATTAAATTTCTCATTTGATCGATTATCTGCTCTTTTTGATCTCCATAAGAGAAAAAATACGTTGACGGCATTAAAAACCCTTCCGGTATTATCCCTTTTATTTCTCCAAATAAACGATTTTCTTCATTAATTTTTTTTATAATCTCACTAACTACCGTACCTTCCGGGACAATTATCTTATGTATTATAGATTTACCGCTTGCTAATATTCTTAAAGTTTGCAGAGGCGATATATTACGAGTAAACACATATTCACCGTTTTTAAGAGGTCTTTTTATAGAATAAATTTTAGCAATTACCTTAAAAATTCTCGGATATTTGATTACTTCATTAGAATAAAGTTTTGTAACTATTTGATTTACGGATAATTTAGGTTCAATAATTATCGTTTTATTTTGAGTAAGATTACCCGGCACAAAAATATAAAATATACTAAAATTTAGCAAAGTAATAAATATAGTTAGAGATACTATAACTAAAAAAAGTTTAGTTTTTAATAGGTTTTTTAACATAATAACTATTATTTTTATAAGACTTAGAAATATTGATAAAAAATTACCACGAAATATGGTTTTTTTCTTGACATTTGAAATAACATATAGTAAAATTAACTTAAAGCTTGATTGAAGTTAATTATTTGCTGAATTTAAATTATATAGTTTTTGCTAAATAAATCAATAGTTTTAATATTTGGTAATTAAAATATTAAAATTAGATGACTAACACGCAACAAATTAATAACGTAAACCAATTACTATAACAATAGTATACTCCTGTAAAATGAAAAGTTAGAATTTTTATTACAAACGAAAAATATAAATCTTTATTCATAGTTCATATTACTATACCGGCGTTAATACTGATCTTATAATGGGCATTATATATTATGATACAAGATCACAATACCGATCTAAAACACGAAGAACATACTGAAAGGTTAAAAGCTTTACAAAATAAGTTAGGAAACTTATCCGGTTTCTTGACAACAATGCGTTCTGACAACAATGAGGAATACAAAAAAATTTCCAATGATTTAGAAATTTTAATGAAACAAATTAATACTATAAGAAAAAATATGGAAATATATTTTGTTATTATATTAATATTAATGTTTATTATAATTCAGAAAATGTTGTGGACCACCGGTTCAAGTACTAATCTTTCTCTTTTAACAACTTTATTTTAGGTTCTAAAAACTCCTGTTTAATAATTTCTGCAGCTATATAAGAAGGTATAGCATCGTCTCGATCACTTGATACAAGCGAATTTTCTAAGCTAAGCCTGTGCTCACGTACTTTTGTACGCTTAGCTAGCGTACCTTTAAATTCATCGTGTCTAAAGCTTTCTGATTTTAGCTGTAATCGTTTTGATTTAAATCCTAATTGCTGCAAAATTTTTTGGCTTTCTATTACCTGCTCATACGCTTTTTTAGAATTAAATAATAACTCTTGAAGCTTATTACTCATAAGACTAGCTCGGCAATTAAATTGGATAAATTCCGGAATTATTTCGCTACCTGCTATAATATTTATCAACGTAACATATTTTATTTTTATCAATAGCCTGATAATAAAAAAGCTTATAAGATTAACTTTATAAGCCACAATCATAGGAGTACCGGAAGCTGCTATCTCTAAAGTATTAGTACCGGATTTTGCTAAAGCTGCATCCGCAACAGCATAAGTTTTAAGTCTTTCACTTGAAAATAAATAATTAAACTTAACATCTTCTAAAAACGGCTTTATTATTGCCTCATGAGCAGGATTTGCAAGAGTAAATATAACTTTAAGATTATTACAACTCTTGAATATTTCTTCAATAGAAGAAATAAAAACCGGTAAATGCCTTAGAATCTCTCCTTTTCTGCTTCCAAGAGTAACACATAAAACTCTCTCATTCTCGTCTATTTTAAACTCTTCACGTAAAGCTATTTTATCACTATAAAACTCCTGCTCCATAATCGGATGACCTATATATCTACAGTCAAGACCGACTTTAGTAAAATATGGAGGTTCAAACGGTAGTAAAGCAAATAAACAATCATAAATTTTAGCGTATTTTACTGCCCTACCCTCTTTATATGCCCAAACTGACGGTGCAACGATATGAATCATTTTCAGCTTTGGTAAAAGTTTTCTTACTCGCTTTGCCACACGATAAGTAAACCCCGGTGAATCTATGGTGATTAATAAATCGGCTTTACTATTTATTATATCCTCCACAGTTTTATCAATTAATTTTTTAAGCTTAAAAATATGAGGCAAAATTTCTACAAAACCCATTAAATTTATGGAAGTAATAGGAAATAAGCTTTTAAAGCTACCGGCTTCCTCCATACATTTACCGCCAACACCGACAAACTTTATACTCGTTGAATCCCCAAAATTGGCTACGTCATCTTTATAAGTCCTCGAATGCTGAACGTTTAATATATGCTCCACTCCTCGGCTGAACTTCTTATAACTACTCTTCATTTCACAGGAGTATATTCCTGTATTGTTTTTTAAATGCTGAATTATACGACCACCGATAAAATCGCCTGATACCTCACCGGCTATAAAGTAAATTTTTGTCATATTTAAATATTAATTGATTTTTTTTGTCATTGCGAGAAAGCATTGTTGCGTGGCTCGTTTATGTTATTCCCGCGTAGACCTTGTTGCGTGGATCAATTTCACCTCTGTCATCCCGCGACTTGATCGCGGGATCCAGTCAAAAATACTAAAATTATTAGTATTTTTATTGTTTTTTGGATACCGTGGTCAAGCCACGGTATGACACCGAACGGATTTTTCGATCCACGCAACAATGCAACATGGGAATGACATAGGCAACCATACAGCAACCTCTTTATCTAATTACATATTATTAAATTCCATTTTACGGTAGCTTAAAGCTTCAGCAATATGAATTTTCAAGACCTTACTTTCATTCTCAAGATCGGCAATCGTACGTGCTACTCGGAGTATTCGGTTATAAGCACGCATTGATAAACGAAATTTATTTGCTTCTTCATTAAGTAAATCTCTGCCTTCATCCCCCGGCATAGCGTAATCTATTAGCAACTGCCCGTCTAATCTGTTATTTGTTTTAATATTATAACCCTCATATCTCTTTTCTTGAATCACACACACTTTCTCGACTATTGCAGCTATATACTCAGATTCTTCCTCAGAGTTATCTGCAATCAAATCATAATTATAAATATTAATATTTGATACCTCTATATGCAAATCAAATCTATCCATAATAGGTCCTGAAACTTTCATTTGATAATCGCTAGCACATTTGGGGGCTTTCATACATTCTTTATAAGGATCACCCAAATAACCGCATTTACAAGGATTCATAGCTGCTATTAACTGAAAATTCGCTGGATATTTTATATGAGTACTTGATCTTGAAATCAATATTTCACCATTTTCAATAGGTTGTCTTAAGGAATCAATAACATTATGTGGGAATTCAGGTAATTCGTCTAAAAATAATACGCCGTTATGAGCAAGCGTAATTTCACCCGGCTTTACTTTTTTTCCCACACCCCCACCGACCATAGCAGCAAGCGAGCATGAATGATGCGGAGTTCTGAATGGCCTTACTTTTGTAAGCTTACCGTCTGAAAATTTTCCAGCGATACTTGTAATCGTGCTGCATTCTAAAATTTCTTTTGTAGACATTTTAGGTAGTATACTGGGAAGACAAGCAGCAAGCCTTGATTTACCAGTTCCGGGAGGACCGAACATTAAAAGGTTATGCCCTCCTGATGCTGCAATTTCTAAAGCTCGTTTAGCAATTTTTTGACCTTTTATATCTTTAAAATCGGGATAATTTATTGGCTCATCTTGCAATTTAGCTTCCGGAGGAGTTAAAACTTGTGAACCTTTAAAATGATTTACTAGTTCAATTAAATTACCTGCAACAAGTATATTATCATTACCCGACCAAGCAACTTCTGAACTATTTTTACTTGAACAAATAAGTCCTTTACCTCTAGCAGAAGCCCCAATCACTGCAGGTAGAGCTCCGCTTACCGGTAAGATTGAACCGTCTAATGATAACTCTCCTATTATTAAATATTCCGCAATTTCAAGTTCAGGTAAAATATTCATTGCGGTAAGTATCGAACAGACAATCGCAAGATCGAAATGGCTTCCCTCTTTTACTAAATCTGCCGGAGCTAAATTTATTAAAATTTTTTTAGTAGGTAATGCAAGCCCTATAGAAGATAACGCTGCTTTAACTCGTTCTTTTGATTCAGCTATAGTTTTATCGGCAAGCCCTACTATAGTAAAAGCAGGGATACCCGGTGATATTTGTACCTGCACGTCAACATCAATAATATCAATTCCATTAAACGTTAGACTTGCTATATGAATTATCATGAAATTTTTCTTCAAATGCTATTTTGTGAGGTTGTTAGATGTTATTGCATGGATCAGAAAACGCACTAGGTGTCATCCCGTGGCTTGACCACGGGATCCAAAAAACAATTTAATTTTAAGCTGGCCCCCGTGGTCAAGCCACGGGGTGACAGAGAAAAGAGACGCACAACAATCCTATCTCAACCAAAAATCGAAAAAGCATACTATAGAACAAACTTAGCTAAGTCAAGATTAGTTATTATTTTTGATAATTGATTTTCTACGAATTTATCATCGATAGTTATTTTTTTGCCTTTCATTTCGCTAGCTTCAAAGCTTATATCCTCAAGCAGATTCTCAAGTATAGTATGCAGCCTTCTAGCCCCTATATCTTCGACTTCTAAATTAACGGTGATCGCATAATCAGCTATCTTCTCAATAGCAGAAGCAGCAAATTCAAGATGCACGTCTTCAGTACCTATTAGTGCCGAATATTGCTTTATTAAACTAGTTTCAGGCTCAAGCAATATTTTAATCATATCATCTTTGGTGAGTGAATTTAATTCCACTCTAATCGGTAATCTTCCTTGTAACTCCGGTAATAAATCAGAAGGTTTAGCAATATGGAAAGCACCTGAAGCAATAAATAATATATGATCGGTTTTAACCGGTCCATATTTAGTATTAACAGTTGTTCCTTCTATCAAAGGTAGCAAATCTCTTTGCACTCCCTCTCTACTTATTTCAGCATTTTTTGCTCCGGAACTACCGGTCGAAGCTATTTTATCAATTTCGTCAATAAAAACTATCCCATCATTTTCGGCTAAATTTATAGCTTGCTGAATAATTTTTTCTTGGTCTATTAATTTTTCTGATTCCTCAGGTATAATAATAACCATAGCATCTTTAACTAGCATTTTTTTTGTTTTAGTCTTACTGCTACCAAGGGCTCGTCCAATCATATCGCCAAGATTAAGAACGCCCATAGATGCTCCCGGCATGCCCGGTACTTCAAAACTTCCACCACCGACAGGTGTAGTATCAGCTACGCTAATTTCGATTTCCGTATCATCAAGTTCGCCGTTTAAAATTTTTTCTTTGAACTTTTCTCTAGTCTCACTACTAGAAGTTTTACCTACTAAACTATCTAATATTCTCTCTATCGCTTTTTCACGTGCATTAATATCTACTTCCGTTTTTGCTAAAGTTTTTTCAGTATTAACGGCTATTTCGACCAAATCACGAATTATTGATTCTACATCACGCCCTACATATCCGACTTCGGTAAATTTAGTTGCTTCAATTTTATAGAAAGGAGAATTAGTAAGCTTTGCAAGGCGTCTTGCTATTTCCGTTTTCCCGACCCCGGTTGAACCGATCATTAAAATATTTTTCGGTACTATTTCATTACGTAAATTACCTTCTACTCTTTTACGACGACAGCGATTTCTAAGTGCAATAGCAACAGCTTTTTTGGCCTTTTCTTGACCTACGATAAATCTATTAAGTTCATTAACTATTTGAGAAGGGGTAAGCCCCATAGGGTCTTTTTTATAAGTAGTTTTAGTAGCTTTCATACAACTTTTTCCATTATAATATTATGATTAGAAAATACACACAAATCTGCAGCTATATTCATAGATTTTAAAGCAATTTCTTCAGCAGTTAAATTGTTCTCGTAAGACATTAAAGCACGAGCGGCAGATAGTGCAAATAAACCGCCTGAACCTATTGCCGCAACATTATTTTCAGGCTCTACGACATCACCGTTACCGGTTAAAATTAATATATGATTACGATCGGCAACAATCATCATTGCTTCTAAACGTCTCAAATATTTATCGCTACGCCAATCTTTTGCAAGCTCAACTGCACTTCTAAGTAGATTATGCTTATGTTGCTCTATCTTTACTTCAAGTTTTTCAAATAACGCAAGACCGTCAGCCGTAGAACCCGCAAAACCGGCAATAATTTTATTATTTGCTATAGTCCGAAGTTTTCGTGCTGTAGATTTTAGTACGGTATTACCATGCGAGACTTGTCCATCTGCTGCTATAATTATTTCTTCGTTCTTTTTTAAACAAAGTATTGTTGTGCCGTGTAAGGCTAAATTATCTGACATAATATAAAATTTATTGATATTAAGTTGTTAATTAGGTACTATATAGTATTGAATTACTCCTAAATAAAATGAAGAGTTATTCGACACAGCTTCAAAAAGAGCTAGGAGTTCAAAGTCCTCGGAACGAAAGCCGTTACTTAATATAGTTCGTACCGCAGCTCTTGTAGAACATTGTCACCAATTTTTGAAGTTCTATCTTAGTATATACTCAAATGATTTCAAGAATTGAATTTGTTATCAAATGGTGAACGCACACAGCTTATACTTAATAAGTGAGTACGTGAATCCATGAAGATAACAAAGAGCAATTCTTGAAAGCAGCAGAGTATACTTGACTAATCAGGTTTAACTAATTATTGTCCCTTGAATTTTCAAGGCTTAAGCTTAAATAATGAATATATACGCAATATACATTAACTCCACACAAAAAAATAATAATTTTATTGTTATTGAAGAAGGCTTTTCATGGATAGCTGCTCTTTTAAGTATATTTTGGGCATTATACCATAAAATGTGGTTAGTTGTTGCTATTGCCGTAATAGCGAATATAATCGTTACGGCGATTAATATTGAAGAGTTAAAGTTTATATTTAAGATAGTCTTAATATTAGGCTTCGGCTTCTTTGCTTCAGATATTAGAGAAAATTATTTAAAAAGAAATAATTACCGACTAGAAGATATAATAATTGCCAACTCTAGCATTGAAGCTGAATTGAAATTTTTAGCACGTAGTATGCTTGTTTAATGAATAGAAAAATTTCCTTAATGTCATTCCCGCGTGGCATTGTTGCGTAGACCGGTTTTCTATTGTCATCCCGCGACTTGATCGCGGGATCCAGAAAAGAAATAAAAATACTAATATTATTAGTATTTTTAACTGGACCCCGTGGTCAAGCCACGGGGTGACACAGTGGATTTTACCGGTCCATGCGGGAATGACATCGAGTGTGTTTCTCAAGTCACCTTATAACAGGAATAAAATGATGTATAATAAAGAAAATGTTTTTGCAAAAATTATAGATAAAAATCTTCCGGCAAAAATAATTTATGAAGACGAACAAATTTTAGCATTTAAAGATATAGCACCCGTAGCACCTGTACATATTATCGTTATACCTAAAAACGAATATATAGATTATGCGGATTTTATCTCTAAAGCTCAAATAGACGAAATAAAACATTTTTTTGCTAAAATTTCCGATATAGCGAATGAAGCAGGTTTAGATAAAGACGGTTATCGTTTAATAACTAATAAAGGCGAAAAATCGGGACAAACTATTTTTCATTTTCACTTCCATATTATCGGAGGCGAAAAACTCATCGGATTAATAAATAAATGACTAAAAAATACAATATTGCAGTAATTGGAGCTACAGGAAATGTAGGGCGTGAAACTCTAAATATTCTAGCTGAACGTAATTTTCCTGTTAATAAAATTTATGCTATAGCTTCAGATAACTCTATCGGACGAGAAATAAGTTATGGAGAAAAAATACTGAAAATCAGTAGTTTAACTAATTTAAATTTTGATGATATCGATATTGCTTTTTTTTGTGCCGGTTCAGAAGTTTCAAAAGAATTTGTACCTAAAGCTACTGCTAGTAGTTGTGTAGTTATCGACAAATCCTCACTTTTTAGAGTTGACAATCAAGTACCGTTAATTGTACCTGAGGTTAATTTATCAACACTTACAGAGTTTAATACTAAAAATATCGTAGCTAACCCTAACTGTATAGTAATTCCGCTTGCAGTAGCATTAAAACCGCTAGATAATGAAATAAAGATTAAAAGAGTAGTGATATCTACTTATCAATCAGTATCAGGAGCAGGTAAAGCAGGAATGGACGAACTCTACGACCAAACAAAATCTAAATATGTTTTTGGAGAGAATGATCCTAAGAAATTTCCAAAACAGATTGCATTTAATCTTTTTCCTCATATAGGTGATTTAAATAAAGACGGCTATACAAGTGAAGAAGCAAAAATTGCTTTTGAACTAAACAAAATTATGGGCAATCACTTTAAAGCTAGTGTTACTTCCGTGCGAGTACCGGTATTTATCGGTCATTCTATATCGGTTAACATAGAATTTAACGACAAAATGGACGCTAACATCGCTGAAGAAATATTACAAGACGCAGATGGAATTGTTACAATTTCTAATAATAATGACCTTGCTTATATCTCGCCCGTTGAAGTGGTAGGCGAAGATGCCGTATATGTCTCCCGCATTAGAAATGACGTAAGTAGAGATAACACGATAAATCTATGGATTACATGTGATAATTTACGTAAAGGAGCAGCTTTAAACAGCGTCCAAATTGCTGAAGAACTAATTAATAATTATTTATAATATAACTAATATGGATAATAACAATAATAATCTAAATAAAAAAAACCCGCTAGTAATAGCATTAGGCGAATGTAGAACAGCTTTTTGGATAGTTTTTTGGTTTGCTTTTGTAATTAACTTACTAATGTTAATTACTCCTCTTTACTCACTACAAGTTCTTGATAGAGTCCTTGGAAGCGGTAATCTACACACATTATTATTTTTATCAATAATAATCGCATATATCTATTTTGTTTACGGATTATTACAAATTGCTCGTTCTTTTACACTTATAAAGGTAGGAGAATGGCTTGATAGAACAGTAGCTCCCGTAATTTTTGCTTCTTCAATTTCTGCAGCCGCAACACGAGCAAATATGGGTTCTAGCCAATTATTACGTGATTTTCAAGCCGTTAAAACATTCCTAACAAGTACCGGAATTAATACTTTATTCGATGCCCCTTGGAGCCTTATCTATATTGCCGTTATTTTCTCAATTCATCCATATATCGGTCTTATTACCGTTTTTGGTGCAGTTATCATAGTTTCAACCGCTTTCTTTAACGCTGCCGCTACTAATAAAACGCTTGGTGAAGCTAACGAATTTTCGATAAAAGGTATGACACAAGCCGATATTGCAAACAGAAATGCAGAAACAATTGAAGCAATGGGAATGATGAAGAATGTTACAAAAAATTGGCATAAATTTAACATATTAGCACTTGATAAACAATCAGTTGCTAGCTATCGTAACGGTGTTATTTCTAACTTTTCAAGGTTTATCCGTAACATAATGCAAATGGCTGTTACCGGAGTCGGTGCTTACATTGTTGTAAAATCTCACAGTGCAGATATGACTCCCGGTAATATGATTATGAGTTCTATCATAGTCGGTAGAGCTCTTGCTCCTTTCGATAATGCTATTGATTTATGGAAAAGTATGAGCGGTACTATTAAATCATACAAAAACATTAATAATTTATTTAACACTTATTCTTCTAGAGATGAAGCAATGCCAATTCCGAACGTTGATGGTCATCTTACTGTTGAAAATATTTATTATGCTCATCCTATACCGAAACATTTACCACAACCTCCCGTACCGAAATATATCTTAAAAGGCGTTAGTTTTGCAGTACAGCCGGGCGAAGTTTTAGCAATTATCGGTCCTTCGGCTACAGGAAAATCAACTTTAGCTAAAATCATAGTCGGGGTATGGAAAGAATCATCAGGTTCCGTACGTTTAGATAGTGCTGAAATTTATCGTTGGAATAGAGAAGATTTCGGTAGACATGTTGGCTATCTTCCTCAAGGAATAGAACTTTTTAGCGGTAGTATTAAACAAAATATAGCTAGAATGGAAGAAGATGCCGATCCGCAAAAAGTTATTGAAGCAGCTAAAATAGCCGGAGCTCATGAAATGATATTAAGATTCCCTGACGGTTATGATTCTGATATCGGTCCTGCCGGCTCTAATCTATCAGGTGGTCAAAGACAACGTATCGGGCTTGCTAGAGCTTTTTACGGCAATCCAAAACTCATCATTTTAGATGAGCCTAATGCTAATTTAGATGAGGCAGGTGAAGTCGCCCTTGCAAGTGCCTTAAAACAAGCAAAACTTAAAGGAATAGCAGTTCTTGTAATTTCACATAGACCATCCGTATTATCCGTTGTTGATAAAATTCTAATATTACAGGATGGAGCAGTTGCAGTTTACGGAACGGAAGAAGAGATTCAAAAACACTTTAAAACTTTAAAAAGCGGCACAATTCATATTAATAACTAAAGTGTCATACCAAATTAATGTCATGCCGTGACTTGATCACGGCATCCAGTTAAAAATACTAATATTATTAGTATTTTTATTGTTTTTATGGACCCCGTGGTCAAGCCACGGGGTGACACACAGTGGATTTTACCGGTCCACGCAGGAATGACACCGAGAGCAATGCTGACTAAAAATAATAATGATTAAATATTATGCAGGACTCAAAACACAATAAACCTCAAATTACTCCGGAACAATTGAAACAATTATTGTCCTTACGCGAAGATTCATTAAACCTTAAAGGTCAAAGTTCTAAACGTAAAGCTTTAATAAATACTACATTAAAGAAAACCTCTCACGTTATAGAGTTCTTATTAGTAAAGCTTGACAGGTTTGTTAATTTTACTACCAAAAAAACAGATAAAGATCGTAATAACGTAGCCCAAGCTGCAAGGTCACCTATACTTTTCGGTATTTATGTTATTATCTTTTTAGTATTAATAGGCGGATTATGGGCGGCTCTTGCCCCTCTTGATAGCGGTGCTGTAGCTGTCGGTATCGTAATGCCAAGCACAAATAAAAAAACGATTCAACATAATGAAGGTGGAATAATCAATGCTATTTACGTTAAGCAAGGTGACAAAGTCAAAGAAGGCGATAAGTTAATAGAGCTTGAAGAAACTAGAATAAAAAGCGAACATGAAAATATTCTTGGTCAGTACCGTAATTTTTTAGCAACTGAAAATCGTTTAATTGCCGAACGTGATAATTTAGAACAAATCGAATTCTCTGATTTTCTAATGCAGGATATAAATTTACCGGAAGTAGCTAAAATAATTCATACACAGGAAAATTTATTTAGATCTAGAAAAGAAGTATATAACTCAGAGAAAGATGCATTACATCAAAATATTGCTCAACTTGAGAAAAAAATTGAAGGTTTAGAAGCAAAAAAAGTTGCCGCTTCAAAAACTGCTGAAGTCTATCAAGACCGTTTAAAAGCTTTAAGAACGTTAAAAGAAAAAGGCTTTGTACAAAAAGCAGCTTTATTAGACCAAGAGGCAAAAGTTGCCGCTTCAAAAAGCGATGTTGCAACAACTGAAGCCGAAATAGCAGGGATACGCCATGCTATTACCGAAACTCAAATTAAAATTATAAATCAGCAAAATAAATATACTGAAAGGACTTTAACAGAGCTTCGTGAAGCTCAAGTACAAACAGCATCTCTTAAAGAAAAATATAATTCCCTGACGGATTCGCTTAATCGTGTGATAATCAGATCACCTGTTGACGGCATAGTTAATAATTTAAAATATCATACAATAGGCGGTGTTATAAGTCACGGACAACCTATTATGGAAATTTCGCCAATTAATGATCCATTAATAATAGAAGCAAAGGTATCTCAAAAAAACATTGACTCAGTACATGAGGGACTAGTTGCAAAAATACGTTTCAGTGCATTTAAATCAAGAACGACTCCAACATTTACCGGTAAAGTAGTAAGCATATCACCCGATATCGTACAAGATGAAAGACAACATCCGGGACAACAGCAAGATAATTATTATGTTGCAAGAGTTGAAATTGATATGGATGAATTTAACAAAGTTGCCAAAGTTAAAAATCTTGAATTACATCCCGGTATGCAGGCTGAGGTACAAATCGTAACCGGTACTAGAACACTACTTAGATATTTACTTGATCCCGTTACTGATACTGCATTTAAAGCTTTCAGAGAAAAATAGATAATTTGAAGATTTTAGACTAGATAACTTTACGGAACCTAAATATTTTATAATAATATTTATTAGAAATTCTTAATCCTTTATTGACTTTTAACCAAAAAAGTATAGACTATTTCGTAATCTAATTATTATATAAAGGTTATGTTAGGCTACGAAAAAGAACAAAGAAGTTTAAATAAAGAACAAAAACAAGCTGTCGGATTACTTTCTATAGGTACATTTCTAGAGTATTTTGACCTTATGCTTTATGTGCATATGGCGGTGCTTTTAAATAATTTATTTTTTCCGGAATATGATCCTTTCACTTTTTCGCTGCTTACTGCCTTTTCTTTCTGCTCTACCTACTTGTTAAGACCTATAGGAGCATTAATATTCGGATATATAGGAGATCATTTTGGACGTAAGATTGTAGTTATTTTAACTACTCTATTAATGGCTATTACTTGTGTGATTATAGGCAGTATGCCAACATATGCACAGATAGGTATAACAGCCTCTTGGGTTCTTACTATATGTCGTATAATTCAAGGTATGTCGGCAACTGCAGAAGCACGAGGTGCAGAGCTGTACTTAACCGAAAACTCATCTCCTCCTATACAATATCCGTTAGTAGCAATTATAACCGTATTTTCTGCCGTAGGTACGACGGTAGCACTAGGTATTGCATCAATTTTTACTAATCAAAATATTTATCAACATGAATCAAGTTGGCGTATAGCCTTTTTTGTTGGTGCAACTATTGCTTTTGTAGGTACTATTGCGAGGACTAGTTTAAAAGAAGCAGCGGAATTTTCAAATAAAAAAAATAAATTAAAACTAAGACTTCAAGAAAATAATATTAAGCTTGAAGAAATTGACAAAGACATTCTAGATCAACAAGTTCCAAACGCCACTTCTATTTGGTATTTCTTTATCCAATGTGCTAGACCTCCGTGTTTTTATTTCGTGTATATATATTGTGCTGATATATTAAAAAGAGAATGTGGTTTTACTCCGAATCAAATTATAAATCAAAATTTTTTGGTATCTATAATAGATTTACTCGGTATTATCGGTCTTGCATTTATTAGCTATAAAATCCATCCTTTAAAAATCTTAAAGGTAAAATTATATCTATTTTTTACCTCTCTCATTTTTTTTCCTATAATGTTAAATTATAACCCTACTCCTTTATATATTTTTATTTTTCAATGTTTAGCTGCATTATTCGTATTTGATTACGTACCGGCAGCTCCTATATTTTATAAATATTTTCCGGTTTTTAAGAGATTTACATATACTAGTATGCTAAGTGCAATAGCAAAATTATTTACTTATATTATAACGTCATTTGGTTTAGTTTATATTACCAATTATCTAGGATATTGGGGATTATTTTTAATTTTCATTCCGGTAGGTATAACTTTCTTTATGGGAGTAACTTATTTTGAGAGAATGGAAAAGAATCGAAATTTATAATTTTATTAAAAGTAGAATTTATATTAAACTTTAAATTATTTTTATAACATTCAGCATATATAAGCTCTGAAACTGAATGTATTTCAAGTATTTCACTTAACACTAAAAAGCTTTTTAATGTCTCTTTAATTATTTTATGAGCTTTTTCAGGCGATTTTGCTTCTAAAGTTTGTAAATTATGTATCCTATCAAAAAGTTTTATAAGAGCAGTATCGTATCTTTTTTGTTTAATTAATAAAATAAGACTTTTCTTGCTACTTATTTTTCCACAAGGTTTAATTCTAGTTAGACCTTCTACATGCCTTGCTACTTCTTCATCAAAAATGTTACTAATCATTTCTTCAGTAAGTTCAGTATCTTCAATAGTGTCATGAAGTAATGCAGCTTGTAGCATTCTAAAAGTAAAGAGTTTAGGCACTTCTTTTGCTACAAATTCCGCTACCATAATTGTTACTGCGATTGGATGAGAATAATAAGGATCACCTGATTGACGCATTTGCTTACCATGATATTTACGAGCATAATAAATACCTTTTTTAACTTCTCTAATATCAACAGGTTGTTTTACTTGGGTATTTAAAAATAAAAGCCTTTCGATTAATTTATGTGAATATTTACAGCTTTCCAAATTTTTTTCCCAATATTCTATATCTTTCATAAAGTCTCCCAATTACATATATATTATTTTATTGGTTTTTCTTATGATTATTTTTTATATTTTCTTTTTAAAATCCAATATTTAATAATTTTTCTATTTTTAATGCTAAAAAATAACTATATATTAAAAATAGTTTTTTATAAAGATTTATATGTCCTCCTTAACTATCACCTATATTTTTCTCATTACAACAATCTTAATATCTTTATTTTGTCGTGATAAAAGACCTGCATATTTAGGCATAGGCATTACAATTTTAGCCGCTTTATATCAAGGCGTAATAAATATTATAGGAGTTGGGGCTTTATCTATTTTTACTGCTATTACCTATGCCTATTTTAATTTACAGCTAAATAAAATACTAAAAACCTCATTATTTATATTAATCTCCCTTTGTTTTACTTTATTTGCTTTTCATAAAGTTCCGGGATTTTTTAATATACTTGCTATTAATAAAGTACAATTATCGGAATTATCCATACCGTTTTCTATGTATCTAAATTTTGATAAGATAATGCCGGCTTTAATAATTTTTTCTGTCAGTGATTTATATATTTTAGAAAAACAAGAACATACGAATGCTATAAGATATACTTCTCTTTCTCTATTACTATGTATAGCAATAATTATGGTTCTATCTTTAATAAGCGGTTACGTCTTATTTGAACCTAAAATCCCAAGCATATTACCGATATGGGCAATTAATAATTTCTTTTTCGTATGTATAGCTGAGGAAACATTCTTTCGAGGATTTTTACAAAGAACATTACAAAATCTTTTACAGAACCGGCAAATTTTAGCTGTTATTATAGCATCTTTAATATTTGGGGTCGCACATTTTCAAGGCGGGCTAATATATATAGCTTTAAGCACTATATGCGGTTTTTTCTATGGTTATACATATACAAGACCAATAAAATATTATGCTCTATGATAGTACATTTTGGTCTAAATTTATGCCATTTATTGTTATTTACTTATCCTGCTCTTAAAACTTTATGAAATAAATGTAATTTTAATAGACAAAGTTATAGAGTTTTTTTATTTATAAATAGTAAACATAATAACTAAGTTTTATGAACAAAGACATCCCTACGGATTTATTACCTTCAGAATATGAGTTAGCAAGCTCTAGTAATGCTGCTTTGACTCTACTTTTAATGGGAGCAACTTTATTATTCTTGATAGGTTATTGCTGCTACTGTTGTTTTGATAATGAGCGAAAAGATATGGGGCTTGAATTAATCGGTGACCACCACGAACATGATGAATAATATTTTTAAATTATTTCATGGTTCTTAATGTCATTCCCGCGTAGGCAATTATAGTGCCGGATTTTTACTTTATGTCATTCCCGCCTACGCGGGAAGGCATTGTTACGTAGACCGGTAAAACCTACTATGTCACCCCGTGGTCAAGCCACGGGATGACAGAGGTGAAACTGATCCACGCACCAATACCTCCTCGTAATGACGATTTGGTATCCACACAGGCAATACCCAGCCTACAATTTACTTGGATCAAAGCTAAAATTAATCTCTTTCCAATGGTTAAAACGAGCAGGATCAAGATTTTCGATAGGGCTTGCTTGCCATACCGCTCTAATTGCATTATCCGCTAAAGCTTCACAAACACTAGCCGGAATATTAGGACAAATTCTTTCTTTAACCTTTGCTTGCTCTACATTTCCTGCTTTATCTAGCGTAATACTAATAATGACTTTTACCTTATTATTACCTCTAACCCCCGCCGGTACATTACTCCAATGTCTTTCAATCTGTCTTTTTATCAAAGATGTTTCACTATCGGAAAGAGGCAGCCCATCCGTATAAACACCTTTAGCTTCTTTTGCATTATCAACTTTTTTTGATCTTTGATGCTTATTGGATTTTACATTATCCCCTTCAGAAGATTGCTCTAAATTCTTCAGTAAAGAATCAAGCTCATCGGTTTTAGGCTCTTTTTTCTTTACCTCTTTGGGTTTCTTTTCCTCTTTCTTTTCTGCAGGCTTTTTCACTTCCTCCACCGGCTTTTTTTCTTCTTCTTTAGGCTTTTCTTCTTTTACTTCTTCTTTTTTCTCAGGTAACACTTCTTTCGCCTCTTCAGGCTTTGGCTCTTCTATAGGTTTTTTCTCTTCTATTTTAGGCTTTTCTTCTACCGGTTTGGTCTCAGCTTCTTTAGCTTTTTCTTCTTTAGGCAAATCTTGCTGCGGCTCTTCTTCTTTTGGCTTACTCTGCTCAGACTTTTTAGCATCTTCATTTTCTATAGGAGCTTCTTTTTGCTTTGTTTGAGTGATAATATTTGATTTATCGCTAACAGGTAGCATTTCAAAAGTTATAGTTTGCTCTTCCGGTAACTTTTCAAAAAACGATGGCATACCGAATAGAAAAAAATATAAAAGAAGTAAGTGCAGAACAACAGAGAAGCTAAGGAAAACCGTAAAATTATCCCTATTTTGGTTACTTTTCATTATTTTTAATATTTGAAATAAGAGCTACACGAGAAAAGCCGGCAGCATGAATTTCGGCAACTATCTCTACCACCTGCCCATAAGAAACATTCCTATCGCCTCTTACAAAAATTCTAGCATCCTTTTTTTCTTTAGTGATATTTGTAAGCTTGTCGGTTAAATGTGTTCTCTCTATAGGAGTTTCAAGCAGGAAAATTTCACCTTTATTATTGATAGTAACGACTAGCGGTTCATCCTGCCCTGAAATCGGACTTGAATTTGTCTCAGGTAAATCCACATTTACTCCTGAAACAAGCATTGGAGAAGTAATCATGAAAATAATTAATAGCACAAGCATCACATCAACGAGCGGAGTAACATTAATTTCACTAACTACCGCTCTTTTACTTTTTCTATTACTTCCGGCAAGCTTTATAGCCATTACATTTTCTCCTGATCAATTGCCTTAGAAAGTATAGAATTTAACTCTCTACTAAAATCTTCAATCTTATTATTTATAAGAGTAATACGGGAAATAAGATAGTTATAAAAAATTACTGCCGGAATAGCTGCAAACAAGCCTATCGCAGTTGCAAGTAACGCTTCGGCAATTCCGGGAGCTACTACGGCAAGAGAAGTATTTTTTGAAGTAGCAATCGATTGGAAGCTGTGCATAATCCCCCAAACAGTACCGAATAAGCCTACGAAAGGAGCACTTGACCCAACAGTTGCCAAGAAGCTTAAATTTTTCTCCAGCTTTTCGACTTCCCTATTTTGAGCTAAGTACATTGCACCCGTTATACGCTCTTTATGGTTGTTTTTTAACGCATCGGAAAACCCTTTAGTACTTAAACTTTTACACTCATCCATAGCCGAGACAAATATCAAAGCTAACGGATTATTAACCGACCTCTTTATGCTTTCATATAATTGCTCTAATACTCCACCGGACCAAAACACATTTTCAAAATTCTTCATTCTTCGCTGCACTTGTGCTAGCTTAAATATTTTATCCAAAATAATAGCCCACGACCAAATGGAGGCAATAAGCAGCATCAACATAACCGACTTACCGATAATGTCGGAGGATATTATTAAAGAAAAAATCGATAAATGATCTTGCGTAACAATTTCTAAGCTATCGCTAATATTATTAATATCCGTACTCATAACTTCCTTGATAAATGATAGACAAAGTTTAATTTGGAAAAAAGCAAGGCATTTTGAAGCTTTTAACCACAGCGTACATTATTTAGTACGTGAGGATTAAAAGTAAAAAATAACGTAGCCAATTTTTCAAATTAAACGAGTATATAAAATAATATATTCATATTTTACTTTTGTCATTAAGTTATGTGAAAAAATTTTGAGTATGTCATTGTTGCGTGGACACCTATGTAATTCCCGTGGAAGCGGGAATCCAGCATAAAGCGAGATAAATCGAGCTTTAAAAAAAGCTTTAAAGTACTGGATTCCCGTTTCCGCGGGAATGACATAAACGGGCTAACAACGTTAGTCAAGCCACGGGATGACACATATTTTTTAAACCATTAATTTAATATCTCTTGATTTATCTCAATTTTTTATATAAAGTGCCGCTCTTAAATTTAATCTAGAGTTACACATGAAATTAACCGAATATTTTGAAAAACTTGAATCTATAGCTTTTGGTCCATGGCTTAATAAATACAAACAATTATTTACCTCAAAAGAATTAGCTACTCAGATGTTTGACATAATCATTCAAGCTCAAGAAAATAAAGAACATTATAATAAAGAGTTAGTTATACTATCTAATGATGTTATTGAAACAGAGGTAGGAGAAAATACAAATCAATCAGAAGCTGCAGTTATTTTTTCTTCAGACCATAGAGAAAATTTATATTCTATATTTACTTGGTTAACTAACTTTCAGTTAGAGCAATATTCTAGATTTATATTAAATCTTCCAAAAAATTATAAGGATTATGAAGATTATTTTTTACAAGAAGAACAACAAGGTGGATATTCAAAAATCAAAGCTTTTAATAATGTTCAAGATAAGAAATGGTTAGCAAGGAAATATTTCAATTTATCAAAGCACGAACCGGCAAGTAATTACTCATTGTTTCAAGAAAATACTGTAAAATTGCAAAAATATTTAGAATATCCTTATGAATATAATACTGCAATTTATAAATCTGAATTTCTAGGTTCTATAGATAGCTATTATAATTATTCTTGCGATAATATATAAATATGACGGCTGCGAATACATGGCTTTTTACAACAAAATTTCCAATAAACGAACAATTACAAAAAAACAGCAATCAATATTAACCAACAAACTAAAAGCAATTAGTGATGCCTCACTAGCGTTCTCACTCGCTCTATGTAGTAAGCAATTTGAAACGGCTTCTGATATTTTCAATAAAATGCCTGAGCATCAAATAAATTTGTATGAAAAAGCTATCACAAAGGTTCGGAGTTACGTGGACCCAAATTATATATTGCCTCAAAATAATACTCTGAAGCCCGATGAAAAAGCAGAACTTCTTAATGCTGTTAATACCTCTTTAATAGCAGATAATGAGACTAAATTAACTACTGAAAAGTCTGAAAAGATTTTCCAAAATGTTGAAGATGCTTTACAAAATGATGATGGTAATGAAAGCACTTTAGAAATCGGAATAGTTACCGCCCTATTAAATAATAATCAAAAAAAAGTACAAGAATACGCAAATAAATTAAGCTTAGAAAAAAAAGAAGAAATTATTGCAAGCTATTCCCCCGATAATAAGCAAATAGAAAATTTAGAACAATTAATTGATCAATATGATGCAAAAAAAATTCATCAATATTATCAACTAAAAAAGAAACACAAATTTTATTTAGCCATTCAAAAGATTACTCATTTTAATAATAATTCTTGGAATATTCCTAAAGAAGGACAGATTAAAATTGATAAAGAATTAGATGAAGGTACGGCTATATCACTCGGTAAATATAGAGGATTTGATTGTTACGGTACAATTTCTAAAAAAATCTATAATATTTTTGATGAAAGTAAAATTATGTCTTTTGTTTCTGCTTAAAAAAAAGGAATAATATATCATAAACAAGGAGTAAACGGAGTTAAACTTATCAAGGACAAGGCTTTTAAAGCTAAGTGGGACTGTGATGATCAACTATTTACAAATATATTATATTTTAACAAACAAGGGTTATTATTAAAGTTTGATGAGTATGGTAACCATGCTGAAGTAAAAAAGTTTATTAGCGGTCATCATTTGGAGTTTTATAATGTGGAGTAACATTTATGTCATTCCTGCGTGGCATTGCCTGCGTGGATATCGATGTCATTCCTGCGAAAGCAGGAATGACATAAAGAGCATTTACCGCTCCACGCAGGCAATGCCAGCTCGCAATGACAATGCCTAAAAGGTGCTGTCTCACTAAGTGTGTAAATTTCTAGGATAGGTTATATTAACAATAATATAATTTATCAGGAATAACATGAGTAACAGTAACCAAGAGAAGATAAAACAAGCAGTAGATTTGCTAATAGATAAAGATACTGATTTAACGAGTTTTTTTGCCAAAGACGGGATATTAAAGCAGTTAACTAAAAATATATTTGAAAGAGCCTTAAAAGCTGAGATGGATGAGCATCTTGTCTATAACAAATATGGCAGGATAGAGACTGACAATAGTAGAAATGGTGTATGCAAAAAAAGCCTAATTACTGAAGGTGGAGTATTGGAACTTGAAGTACCACGTGATAGAAATGCTGAATTTTCTCCTGTACTAGTGCCAAAGCGTCAGACTAGGATTGATGGATTAGATCAGAAGATATTATCCTTATATGCTAAAGGGATGAGCCTCTCTGACATTAAGATTCAGATTCATGAGCTATATGGTGCAGAGAACAGTGAAAGCCTTATTAGTCGGGTTACCGATAATGTTATGGATGAGGTCAGGAGTTGGCAGAATAGGCCTCTGGAAGCCATATATGCTATAGTATATTTTGATGCACTTATAGTTAAAGTACGTCAAGATAAGAGAATTATCAATAAGGCAGTATATGTAGCTTTAGGTGTAGATTTAACCGGAAGGAAAGATATTTTAGGCTTGTGTATTAGCGAGAATGAGGGAGCTAAATTTTGGTTAAATAATTTTACTGAAATGAAAGACAGGGGATTAAAAGATATCTTAATTGCTTGTAGCGATAATCTAACGGGCATGAGTGAGGCGATATCTGCAGTATATCCACAAACTGAGCATCAGCTGTGCATTGTACATCAAATCAGAAATAGTTTGTCATATGTAAGCTATAAAGATCGTAAAGAACTTGCAGCAGATTTGAAGCTAGTATACAGCTCTATCACTGAGGATGAAGCACTTACTGCCTTATCTGATTTTGATATGAAATGGGGCAAACAGTACCCACATATTGCAAAATCATGGCAAAATAATTGGCAGAATTTGATAATTTTTTTACAATACCCAGAAGTGATTAGGCGTATCATTTATACAACCAATGCAATCGAAGGTTTAAATAGTCAATTACGCAAGGTTACTAATAACAAAAGGGGTTTTCCTAACGACGACTCTATATTTAAGACTTTGTACTTGACAATTGACTATATTACGCGAAAATGAAATATGCCTATCCAAAATTGGGGAGAGGCCATGGCTCACTTTTTGATAAAATTTGAGGGGCGAATTTAATGCCTATTTTAGAATTTACACACTTATATATCCAGAGCCGCCTAAAACTTAGGATAATTTAATAGCAGAACTTAAATAATCATTACCGTATTTCTCAATATAATCATCATATTTACCTTTAAAATCAATAAGATTTTTTCTATGGGAAAGAGCAATAATTCTTGTTGCTATGGATTTTGCAAAATCACGATCGTGCGTTACTAATATTACTGTACCCTCAAAATCAATTAGAGATTTTTTAAGAGCTTCTCTTGATTCTATATCAAGGTGGTTTGTCGGTTCATCAAGAACCAAAATATTGCTTTTTTCTAGCATCATTTTAGCAAGTAATAACCTTGCCCCCTCCCCGCCGCTTAGACTTAAAATATTTTTATTTACTTCATCGCTACGGAATAATACTTGTCCGAGCGTATTTCTAATAGTATTTTCCGTTTCCTTTTCAGATTGCTTTTTAAGCCAATCAATAATACTAATATTTTCATTAAATAACTCGTGATGATCCTGAGCAAAATAAGATATTTGTGATTCATATCCCCACTCATAGCTACCTTGATCTGCTGATATTTTATTCATTAAGATTTTTAACAAAGTAGATTTACCGATACAGTTTGCACCGATAATAATAATTTTTTCTCCTCGTGATACGTTAAAACTAACTTTATTTAATAGACCTTTTGCATAACTTGCTTCTAAAGGTAATTTATACGTCGATCCGGTACTCGCATCCTCACGTACGCTTGTGTACGCTGCGGTGCTGCGTTCCGTGTCTCCTTTAAATTCCTCTTTATTAGCTTCGTTATGCAAAAGGTCTAATATTTGCTTATTCTCAAAATCTTTAGTTATTTGATCGATTTTTAATACTAATTTTCCTGAATTTCTTAGTTGTTTAAATCTAAATAACGGACTAATTCTTGAAGATTTTTGTATATCCGGCAATTCTATTTTCTCTAACTGCTTTTCTCTAGAAGCACTTTGCCTTGCTCTCGTCCCTGCTCTAAATTTATCAACCCAAGCCTGCATATTTTCTATTTTCTTTTCTAAGAAATTTCTCTCGCTTAATTTTTGAGCAGCTATTATCTGCTTTTCTTGAACAAAATTATCATAATTTCCTGTATATAGTTTTATCTCTCCATAATCTATGTCTAAAATATCCGTTGCGACATTATTTAAAAAAGCTAAATCATGCGATATAAAAATTAATATTCCCTTAAAAGAATTTTTTAAATAATTCTCAAGCCAATATATTGAAATAATATCTAAGTGATTTGTCGGTTCATCGAGTAGTAAAATATCCGGATTATTAAATAGACTTTGTGCAAGTAAAACACGAAGCTTATAACCTCCTGATAGAGCAGAAAGCGGCTCATAATGATATTTTTCGGCTATTCCAAGACCTACAAGCAAGCTAGCTGCAAAAATTTCAGCGGTATAACCGTCATTATCGTATATTATTTGTTCAAGCTCACCAAGCTTATACCCATCTTCATCGCTACATTCTTGTCTATTTAATATCTCTTCTTTTTCCTGTAAAGCTTTCCATAGCTCCTTATTCCCTGCTATTACCGTATCTATAATTTTAGTATTTTCATAAAGAAATTGATCTTGTTTTAAACAACCTACTTTAGAGTTTTTAGGTATGTTAATATCGCCGAAAGCCGGCTCTTCTTCCTTAGTCAAGACTTTAAAAAAAGTTGTTTTACCTGCTCCGTTGGCACCTACTAAACCATATCGTTTATTATTTTTAATATGCAAATTTACATCGGTAAATAGTATTCTTGCACCATAACTCATGGCTAAATCATTTATAATAATCATATTTTTAGATGTCGTGGTTAAATTTAGGAATAATTGAAAAGGTTTTAGAAAAGTTATAAATATTTAATATTTCTTCAACAACTCAAGAACTTTTGCAAAATCTACTATATATTCTTCTTGTTTTTCTAAATCTTTAAGTTTGAGGCTATTATTTGCTTGTTCTTCGTCACCTATGAAAATAATAAATTTAGCATTTTCATTAAGAACACGTTGCATTCTTTTAGCTATTTTACCTACGGGTTCTATAATAGTAGCAATATTTTGCGAACGTAATTTATCGGCAATTTCTAAAGAGTAAGTAATATTATTTTCACCGATCGGTAATACAAATACCGGCTTTACTTCAGATATATTATATTCCCGCATTAAAGCAATTCGCTCAATACCGGCAGCAAAACCGATAGCCGGTACATCATCATTATTACCCATGATTTTAGCAAGCCCGTCATAACGTCCGCCGGCCAAAATAGTGGATTGACTCCCTAGCTTTTTCGTAGTGAATTCAAAAGCAGTATGGCAGTAATAATCAAGCCCTCTAACCAAACGTGGATTTATTCTATATTTCATGCCTAAAATATCAAGATATTTTAGTAACTCCTCAAAATATTCTTTGGATTCATCAGTGTAATATTCAGATAAAACCGGAGCAGCAGCTACTATTTTCTGATCAATTTCGCTTTTAGAATCAAGAATCCGCATTGGGTTTTTGGTCAGCCTTATTTTACTTTCTTCCGATAATTGATCTTTAAAATCATTTAGATATTCTACTAGCTTTTGTTGATAAGCACTTCTTGATTCGCTGCATCCAAGAGAGTTAAGCTCTAAGATAGTATCCTGCTCTATTTCAAGTGCTTTAAGTATATCTACGGCTAACTTCAAAGTTTCAGCATCAGTAATAGCACCTTTAGCCCCGATATATTCATAATTTAGTTGGTGAAATTGTCTTTGACGCCCTGCTTGCGGTCTATCATAACGAAAAACAGGACCGGTAGAGAAAAGCTTAAGAGGTAGTTTGTGCTGCAAACCGTTTGAGAGGAAACTTCTAATAATACCTGCCGTAAATTCAGGTCGTAATGCTACGGAATCATTGCTTTTATCTAAAAAACTGTAGATTTCTTTACTGATTACGTCAGAGCTTTCACCCATAGAACGGTTAAAAACTTTGGTATACTCAAGTATTGGAGTACTCATTTGCTTATAGCCGTACAATACTCCTACATCTCTTGCCTTGTTAATTATATAGTTGTGGACTTTATAATCATCCGGCAATAGATCTTTCATTCCTCGGAGTGGTTGCAGCTTTTCAGTCATTTGCTTAATTTTGTGGTTTTGTGTGGATACCAAATCGTCATTGCGAGGAAATTACGAAGTAATTGACGAAGCAATCTCAGGATACTTGACAAGATTGCCACGTCGCTTCGCTCCTCGCAATGACGACTCGGGTATCCTATAATAAACAAAAAATAGGTAGACGAAGTTTAATTTGGAAAAGAGCAAGGCGTTTTATATTTTTTGACCGCAGCGTACATACTAGTACGTGAGGATCAAAAAATATAAAACAACGACGCCAATTTTTCAAATTAAACGAGTATACCTATTTTTGCTCTTTTTTCATAAAGAACGATCTTACAATATATAAAACAAATATCGTAATAAACCAATATATTAATGCACGACCTGCCGTTAATAGATTAAATTCACCGTCATATATTTGAATAAATAGCAAATAAGCACAAGCAATTAAAATAAACGGTACAATAATAAATACTAACGGACATCTAAAAGGTCTTTGAGCATCAGGTAGCTTTACCCTAAATAATACCACTATTATTGTGACGGTTATATAATCAATTAATGCTCCCATTGAAGTTAATTGAGTTAATAATTCCGTAGAGCAAAATCCTCCAAGGATAGCAGCTAAAGAAGCAAATATTATAATCGTAATATACGGGCTATCATATTTTGGGTGCAATTTTGCAAAACTTTTCGGTAGTAAACCGTCACGTGCAATAGCATAAAAAATACGAGAAGTACCGTAAATATTCATCATCAACACCGTCATCATACCACAAACCGCACCGGTTGCAACAATAGCAGAGCCAATCTTGCTATTATTAATAGTTAAAGCATAAGCAAGTGGTTGATCGTTATTTAACTGATCAAAAGGTGCAATACCGGTCACAAGCCCTGCCATTGTTACATAAACTATAGTAGTTAGAACAAGCGAGCCGATAATACCAATCATTATATCACGCTTTGGATTTTTACATTCCTCAGCTGCAGTTGCAATCGTTCCAAAACCTGTAAAAGCTAGGAATAAAATAGATGCACCTACTAAAACATTACTAAAACCGAAAGGCATAAAATTGCTCCAGTTAGTAGCATCGAAATGAGGAGCAGCAGCGAGTACAAATACAAATATTGCAGCCATTTTTATGAAAACTAAAATTGCATTTAGTCTCTTACTATCTTTAGTACCTAAATATAAAATAAAGCCGATAAATACCGAGATTAAAAATGCCGGTAAATTTATTATACCGCCGTTTGTCGGTACGGTAGTTAATTCTTTCGGTAAATTAATTCCGCCTGCCGCTAATATTCCTTGTACGTAACCCGACCAGCCCGCAGCTACTATTCCTGCAGCAACACCGAGTTCTAATATTATAACGCTACCGATCATCCAAGCGAATACTTCACCAAACGCTACATAGGAATAAGTATAAATACTTCCTGAAGTCGGAAGCATCGCAGCAAGTTCAGTATAAACAAGTGCTACGAAAATACAGGTAATACCTGCAATCGCATAAGATAACATTACTGCAGGCCCTGAATATTTAGCAGCAATTATACCGGTAACAACGAATACGCCGGTACCAATCATTGCACCAAGACCCAGTAATATTAAATCGAATGCTCCAAGCGTCTTGCTAAGACCGCTTGAGCTACCTATCTCTTTTACTGATTCAAAACTTTTCTTCCTTAAAAAACTCATTAGTTTCTCCTGTTTTAGTTAGCTTATTTTTTTGTGAATTGTGTCATTACGAGTGACTAAAGGCATTGCCTGCATGGATATCGATGTCATTCCTGCTTTCGCAGGAATGACATCGATATCCATGCAGGCAATGCCTCTTGCAATGACGCGATTACCTTATATCTCTAGTAATCCACCCGCCGCCAAGTACCCTATCTCCCGCATAAATAACGCATGCTTGCCCAGGGGCAACGGCTTTTTCTTCGGATAAAAATTTTACTTTCATTTTATCATCGTCGAGTTTGCTTATTTCGGCTAGACGAGGCGGTCTTGTCGAACGAATTTTAACTTCTACTTCTAGCTTTTCATTATCTTTAATCTCATCTGCAAGCCAGTTTATGTCTTTAATTATAAACTCCTGCACATGTAATGCAGACTCCGGTCCTACATATACTATATTGTCCTTAGAATCAATCTTTACTACATATAAAGGCTCGTTATAAGCTATACCAAGGCCACGACGTTGCCCTATAGTATAATTAATTATACCGCTATGCTCTCCTAGCTCAAACCCGTTTACATGAATAATTTTGCCACTTTCGCTTGCTCCCGGACGTATTTTATTTATTACACTCTTATAATTTCCATCAGGTACGAAGCAAATATCTTGGCTATCGGGTTTATCTGCTACCTCAAGCCCAAATTTACTAGCAAGCCTACGTGTTTCATACTTAGTAAGCCCCCCAAGAGGAAAACTCAAATATTCCAATTGCTCTTTAGTAGTAGTAAACAAAAAATAACTCTGATCTTTTGCCGGATCAAGTCCTGTATGTAACTCCGCCCCGTGAACACCGTTTATTTTTCGTACGTAATGACCGGTAGCAAGCTTGTCTGCTCCAAGCTCTTTAGCCGTTTTAATTAGATCCCTGAATTTCACTGATTTATTACATTGCACACATGGAAGCGGGGTTTCGCCTTGTAAATAGCTATCAACAAAATTATCTATTACCGACTCTTTAAACTTACTCTCATAATCAAGTACGTAATGGGGAATACCTAGCTTATTTGCTACCATTTTAGCATCGTAAATATCCTGACCGGCACAACAGGCATTTTTTTCCCCTACTGCCATACCGTGATCATATAGCTGCAAGGTAATACCTATAACATTATGTCCCTGTTCATGCAACATTGCGGCAACTGCCGAACTATCAACCCCGCCTGACATCGCGACAACTATAGACTGCTTATCCCCTAAATTAATCATACCAACCTTAAACAAACAGCAAATTATACTAAATTTATAATTAAATTACAACACTATCTTTTAATATATTAAAATGCTATAATCGGCGTTGTTTAATAATTATCAATTAGTCATGATATACTGTCATCCCGTGGTCAAGCCACGGGATGACAGAGATGAAATTGATCCGCACAGCCTACGGCTGCTCGCAATGACGAGGTAATACCCACGCGGGCAATACCTCCTTACAATAACGTAGCTTAAAAAATTAAAAATTATAAAATAATATGTTATTTAAAGTATTATACAAAACGATTATTACATTAGCTCTAATTTATTTCGTACTGATTATCTTAGAATATGCACGCCAAGGTTTTATTAATGATTTATCATTACAAAAAGTAGATTTATCTATTCAGAATTCTATAAAAGAGCCTATTTATTTAGTTTCTTATGCCGACGGTCCGGAATATGTTTATCATAATCAAAATGCTACTACTCACTATGCGATTAATAAAGGTATAGATTTCATATTTAACTATAAGAAAAAGTATATAAATCAAGCATTTATAGAAAAAAATCAAGAAATTTTTAATGAACCTGCAGGAGCGGGGTTATGGCTATGGAAACCTTATATTATACTTGAAACAATGAAAAATGCACCGGAAGGAGCTATTATAGTATATTTAGATTCAGCTTTTGTTATTAAAAAGCATATCAATAATTTAACAAATCTTTTAGGCGATAATGATATATTACTGGTACATGATCGCGATCGTAAAAACGGTAGTTTTGTTAAAGGCGAAACTTTTGCTTTAATGGATTGTCTGAACGAAGAATGTAGAAATAACGATCATATTTGGAGTGCAGTTATTATTATGCGTAATACTGAGCTTTCTCGTTCTTTTATTGAAAAATGGCTAAGAAGTTGTGAAGATATTAGAATTCTTTCAGGCAAAGATTATAATATTCATCCTAATTACGATGAATATAAATGGCATCATTCCGACCAATCGGTACTTAGCCTTATATATCACAAAAATCCACAATCGGTTAAAGTAATAGAATATGAAGAAACGACACCTTTCTTATCTTGGTTTCACCGTAAATATTCAAATAGTTCACCGTTAAAGCCGTGGTATAGCATATACGGTATAGAGCCTATAATAAATTTCAATACTAACGGCAAAGTTTTACCTTCTACCGCTCTTATAAACACTCCACCGATTGTTAGACTTCGTAAATGGATTATTGAGCATCAATGATTAGCTTTGCCTGCGTAGCTCTTGAAAAACGCTCCGTTGTCATACCGTGGCTTGTCCACGGTATCCAGAAAACAATTTAAAATACTAATAATTAACTGGACCCCGTGGTCAAGCCACGGGGTGACAGCTATAGTTCACATCTATAGTTCTCTTACTTTAAAAAAACTATAAGATAAGGTAAGTACTTTAATGTCTTGCATTTCAGGGTCAAGCTCAAAATCCTTATCTATATAAAATGTAACCGGCATTAAGACTTTTTCGCCGGCTTTTAATAATTGTTCTTCAAAACAAAAACAATGAATTTTTACGAAATATTTTCCTGCTTTATTTGGAGTAACATTATATATGGATGTCCCTATTATATCGTTACCGCCTAGATTCTCTGTTTCATAGAACACGAGAGTATTCTGCCCCGGAACAATTTGCACTCTTTGCTGCCTTGGAATAAACCGCCAAGGTAAGTTTTTATCAACATTAGCATCAAACTCGATAATTATAGGCTTAGTACCCTTTACCTTTGAATACACACTCACCGTTTCTTTTGCAGTAGTGCCGCCATATCCTGTAACCTTACAAAATAAATTATAGATAGGCACTGAAGCAAAGCTTAGTAACACCATACTAATTATTAGTCCTAGCAGGGAAAAAGCTAGATTCTCATTAATTTTTTTAGACATTATTTGATTTTATTTAAAAATACTCTAGAAAAAGTTTATTTTAGATCATATATATGTTAGTATAAAGAAAAATAGTAAGGTTGGTATGACTAATAATATTAATGCATTAGCAATCTCTAGCGAATCAGGATTTTATAGCTACTTACAGAAAATCAATAAAATTCCTTCACTTACGCAAGAAGAAGAATTTTTATTAGCGAAATCCTATTTAGAAGAGAATGATTTACAAGCTGCACATAAATTAGTAACGAGCCATCTTAAACTTGTTGCAAAAATTGCAAGTGGCTATAGAACTTACGGTCTTCCTATTACCGAATTGGTTTCAGAAGGTAATATAGGTTTAATGCAGGCAGTAAAAAAATTCAATCCTGAACTTGGTTTCCGCCTATCAACATATGCAATGTGGTGGATTAAAGCCGCTATTCAAGAATATATATTAAAATCTTGGTCATTAGTAAAGATGGGAACAACGGCTGCACAAAAAAAATTATTTTTTAGCCTTAATAAAATTAAGCATAAAATTACCAATTTATACTCAAGGGCTATTACTGCCGACGATTTCGTACAAATAGCAGATGAGCTAGGCGTTTCGGTTAATGAAGTTTCTGAGATGAATACTAGAATTTCAGGTCCTGATTTATCGTTAAACAACCCTATAAATAGCGACGATGCAGAATCAGGAGAATTAATAGAATTATTACCGGAAACACGCCCTACTCCCGAAACTATAGCTATTAATAAGCAAGACTCTACCGGTAAAAGGAAGTTACTATCAAATGCTATGAAGATTTTAAACGATAGAGAACTCCGTATTTTTACAGAGCGTAAATTAACGGATACTCCTAAAACTCTAGATATTTTAAGCAATGAGTATAATATTTCTAAGGAACGTATTAGACAAATAGAGAATACGGCTTTTGAAAAAATAAAAAAGTTTATCTTAAACCATAGTAAAAAAGTAGCTTAAGCCTTATTGGATTGTCATCCAGTGTCTTGACCTGCATGGATCGAAAAACCTACTCTATGTCATTCCCGCTTCCGCGGGAATGACATAAAACGATCCACGCAATAATGCTTTCACAGGAATGACATCAGTTCAGCACGCCTGACCATTCAGGGTCGGAAGCATCGGCTGGTGTTGTAATTTCTCTTTCATTATGACCTGTTAGGTCAATTGCAAATATTTTATTTTTCCCTGGAGCTTTAGCTCTCGACGGCCAACCTTTAGCAAACATAATAACTCGTCCGTTAGGCGACCAACAAGGGCTTTCGACTAAATATCCGCTTGTTATTATCCTTTCACTATTCTCATCATCTTGGGGGCATGCTTTCATAATTCCGATATTAAAAGTTTTTCCTTCAGCTCCTCTAGTAATCTTAGTAAATGCTATATAATCTCCTCTAGGCGACCAGCTAGGAGCAGTGTAAGAACCTCCACCAAAACTAATACGCTGAACGTCACTTCCGTCCGAATTCATGATATATAATTGAGGCACCCCGTTTCTATCGGAGTTATATACAATTTTTTTACCGTCCGGTGAATAGCTAGGAGAGGTATTAATACCGAATCCGTCAGTTAATTTATGAAGCCGTTTAGTAGCAAGGTCAATTTCATAAATATGAGTTGAGCCGTTTTTAGCTATCGACATTACGGCTTTTCTACCGTCCGGTGAGAATCTAGGGGCAAAAGATATACCGGAAAAATCACCTACTACGCTTTCTTTACCTGTTTTTAAATCCTTTTCATAAACAAGAGCTCTTCTTTTAGTTGCGTATGAAACATAAAAAATCTTATCCGCTGAACGAGCAAATCTTGGGGTTAATACTAGTGACTTTCCATTGGTAAGGTATTTATTATTAGCCCCATCATAATCCATCAAAGCAATTCTTTTTATTTTCGGTAAAGAAGTGCTTTCCGATACATACACTATTTTAGTATCAAAATAACCGGCATCACCGGTAATTTTTTCATAAATTTTATCGGCAATTTTATGTGCTGCTCTTCGCCATAAATTTTCCGGTACTTCAAGAATTTCGCCGGCAAGCTGTTTTTCAAGCAACGTATCCCATAATATAAAGCTAATTTTAAGCTTACCGCTTTCTAGTTTTTTAACTTCGCCGTTTACTAAAAGGCTAGCATTAATTTGACGCCATGCAGCAAAAAGCGGTTTATATTCTATTCCTGTCTTCTCTTCTATAAAAGATGCAGAGGAAATAGGACGAAATAACCCCGAAAGCTTTAAATCATTAGAGATAACTTTAACCACATCGTGACCTACGGCGTCATCAGCAGAACTATCAGCATTAAATTTATTAACTGCTATAGGCGTAGGATCAGCTCGCCCATGCTCAATATTTATTGTTTCAAGTGCATAACCTTTAAAGCTAAATAATAGTGATAGTATAAAATATATAATATTTCTCATATTAAATCTCAAAATACTCCTTTTTATCAAATTCCGTTATGGTTGTTGTATGTCATTCCTGCGAAATGAAGAATTGGGATACGAAGATCAACTTGGAAAAGATCAAGGAGTCTGTAAGTCGAGGAGCGGAGCGTATACTTAATACGTGAGCATCCGAGAACTTACAAAGACGACGTAGCCAATTTTTCAAGTTCATCGAGTATATACTACCCAAAAATCTTCATCAATTCTTCCCATTCTCTTTTAGCCATACCGCTAGTTTCATGGGTAACTTTTTCGCCGTTTATCATTCTTTTAATTACATCCAAGCCTTTACGTGAAATATTTGCTCCTTGCAAACGATATTCCTCAAAAGCTTCGTAAGTAAAAGGAACCCAAGCTTTGACTATCTCAAGCATCTTTTCGGCATAAACTCTAATTTCATATTGTGCGTGAGGGTCGGCACGCAATCTTAAGAAATGAAGCAAATTATGTAAATTAATTTTCCAATACCATTCCGTATAATAATTTAAAGTTAAATTCATACGAGCAAGCTCTCTTGCTATTCCTGTGGTATTCTCATCTATAATATTACCATCTTCATCGGCATTCATCAGCTCTTTATAATGCTCATAACACTGCTTAGCATCTTCCTCTAAGATTGCAAGAACCTTTTCAGCCACTTCTTTCGGTAAACTATCACTTTCTCTACATTGTTTATTTACGGCAGATTGGGAAGCAATATTTGCCGGTTCTGGTAAATAAAATTCGTTGCCTAAAATAGAGTACCTTGCCGAATATTCGTTAACGCTAGCTGTTCTATGCCTAATCCATTGCCTTGCAATAAATATCGGTAGTTTAATGTGAAACTTGATATCACACATCTCAAAAGGAGTGGTATGATAATGACGAAGCAAGTAGTTTATCAGCCCTTTATCTTGGTTTAGCTGCTTCGTACCCTTACCGTAAGAAACACGAGCCGCTTGTACTATAGCACTATCATCCCCCATATAGTCGATAACTCTAATAAAGCCGTGATCTAACACTTTTATAGGCTCGTATAAGATTTCTTCAAGTGCCGGAACTGTTACTCTTTTTGTGGTGTTGTGCATTCTATTTATCCTTTATGTTTTTCTTTAAATTAACCTTTTCGATGTCATTCCCGTTTGGTATTGCCTACGTGTATACCTATGTCATTTCTGCGAAAGCAGGAATCCAGCATAAAGCGAGATAAATCGAGCTTTTAATTTCAAAAATTTGCTGTATTAATACTTATTTTCTGGATCCCCGCTTTCGCGGGGATGACATAAAACGGTCCACGCAACAAGGTCGGACAAGCCACGGCATGACATTTCACGACAAATAACTATATAAATTCTTACCGTTTCTTTTTAGCCATAATTTTGCCGGTTGGTATTCAGGATATATATCCTCAACTAGCTCCCAAAAATTTTCGCTATGATTCATTTCTTTTAAATGCACCATTTCATGAGCTACTAAATATTTCAGTACTTCAACGGGAGCAAAAACTACTCGCCAATTAAAAGCAAGATTCCCTTTGCTACAACAGCTTCCCCAGCGAGTAAAATTTTCCATTATTCTAATATTGGAATAAGTCAAATTATGTTTTTTAGATATATTCTCTACTATTATTTTTATTTCTGCTAATTAATGTCTTTTTAAGAAATACTTCTATACTAAGTTTTTTTAGTACCGTACTGCAATATACTTCTAACGTAGAATCATTTAGTTTTATCTGATTTTTAGACGAATCAATATGTATTATTTCATAAGATTTTCCCAAAATAGAAATCTTATCTTCATCCTTTGGTATCACAGTTACATTACGGCGTAATTTTTGCCTAACCCAATATTCTTTACTTAACAGAAAATTATGACCTTTCTCTAGCTTTACCTTAAGAGGCAATACAAGCTCTGCACCTTTAGGCGTAATTCGTATGGCTATATTTTTAGCTTTACCACTCCTCCTTACTATAACATTTTGAGGTTCACCGTATTTAGTAAGAGTAATAAAATCTTCCATTTAAAATTCTATATATTTACTCGGATCAACCGCTATTTTGTTTTTACGCATCGCAAAATATAACTTATGTTCTACATGTCCGATAACACTATTTTTAGTAATTTTATCACCTTTTTTAAGTAACAAATCGTCTAAACTCGCATATGCTACTTCTAAATCGTCTTTATCTAACTTAACTATTACTAAATTACCGAATTGTTTATTAAAACCTGAATATATTACCGTTCCTGCGGCTATCGATTTAACTTCGCTATATTCTTTAGCGGCAATATCTATCCCTTTACTTTTACCGGCTTTAAACTCGGTAATAATTACCCCGTTTAACGGTTTTACAAAGTTTGACTGCTCTATCTCTTCTTCATCTTCATTCCGAGATATAGGAATCTCAATATCATCATTATCATCTTCTATAATTTTTGCCTTTGGTTCTTCGAGTCTACCGCTAACTTTTTCTGATACGGAATCGTCTTCCATAGTTCTTTGAACTATCAACCCCTCATCATGTTCTAATTCGGTAGAATTATTATTTGCAGTAACATCTCCTACTTTATACTCAATTGGAGCAGGCGGCTGTTCAACACAAGCAACTAAACAAAAACATATAACGATACTAAGTGCAACAGGATATTTCATATATTTAACAAAACTATTATTTACATTAGAAAACAAATCTTACATAGTATATAATTTTTATCATTATTTTCCATCAAAAAATTAACTATGAAAACTTATAATATTGTCATAGCTAGTGATCACTCAGGTTATGAGCTTAAGTCTGAAATTATCAATTATTTAGAGCAAAAATCTTTAAAGGTTTATGACTGCGGAACGAATAATACACAAACCGTCGATTATCCTGATTATGCTAAGAAAGTAGTAGATATTATTATTGAAAAATCAGCTCCTATCGGTATTTTAATTAGTGATACAGGAATTGGTATGTCTATAGCCGCTAATCGTAGCTCGGAAATAAGAGCAGCTTTGTGCCATAATATGTTAACCGCTGAAAACGCTAAAGCTCATAATGACGCTAATATCTTAATACTCGGAGCAAAAACCATAGATCACAAAATAGTGTTTGATATTATAGATAAGTTTTTAACCACTAAATTTGAAGGCGGTAGACATAACGTTAGATTGTTAAAAATAAAAATATATTGACTTTACTCACATTATCTAACATTATTTCACATAGTACTCATGTAAAAATAGTGAAATGAATCTACAAGATTTTTGTATACATAAAAGACTAAATCTTAATCCTTCAGTAATTGAAGAAATTTATACAAAAATTTCTGGAATTGAAGGAGTAAAAAATAGTTGGTATATTACGGGACAAATCTTACCTCAAACACTAGATCGTCTTACACGTTCAGTAATTATCACTTCAACCGGCTCCTCCAATCGTATTGAAGGTAATAAACTTACTGATGAGCAAGTCGAAAGTCTATATAAAAATCTAAGTGTTAAAAAATTTAAGACTCGTGATGAGCAAGAAATAGTTGGATATTTAAAGTGTCTTGAATTTATCTTTAATAATTATGAAGAAATTAGTATTACGGAATCATTTATATTAAAGTTACATAATGATATGTTGGTTCATAGTGAAAAAGACGTAAGACATACAGGAAATTATAAATTTGGATCAAATCGTGTAGAAACAAAGATCATAATGGCAATGTAGTCGGTACAATATTTGATCCAACTCCACCTTATTTAGTAAAAAAAGAAATGCAGGAGTTAATAGATTGGTACAATTTGGCAGTTGATAATAAAACTAAGCATCCTTTAATCATTATTGCTAATTTTATTTTTGAGTATTTAGCAATTCACCCATTTCAGAACGGGAATGGTAGAACAAGTAGATTACTAACTAATTTATTGCTTTTAAAGCATGGTTATTTATTTGTTCAGATTATTTCTCATGAACACATTATTGAAGCAAATAAAATTGATTATTACATGGCACTTAATAAAACTCAAGCTACATGGAAGACAAAATCAGAAGATATTACCGCTTGGTTGATTTTTTTTAAATGTGGTTAAATCACAAAGTACTAGGGCATTACAAATAATTAAAAACGATAATATATAGTATTTGTTATCTGCAAAACAATTATAGTTAGAGTATTTTTAGGTTTTGGTAAAATATGTTTCAAGTTTTTAACTGATTTATTTATAGGTATTACCATAAAAGAATTATCTTGCACTATTAGCTCTAACTTACTTCCTGTAGATAAATTTAATTTCTCTCTAATATAACTTGGAATTGTCATTTGCCCTCTATTAGTGAGAGATACAAGTTGTGCTTTCATAATGATCTAATTGTAAATATTTTCAGTATAAATTAATAATAACAGGAATAATTTAATAATGCAGCATTATAATTAAATTTCCTATAAAAATATATATTTAACTTGATGAAACATTATTATATATTCGATAAACCATAATATGAATAGTACTGCTTAATATGAATCTTCAAGAGTTTAAACAAAAATATAATTACGATGTTACAACGAAAATGATGCAACAATATCTAGACATTAAATTTGCTCATTTAGATTGTTTACTACTATTTAGAATGGGTGATTTTTATGAGATGTTCTATGATGATGCAATCTTAGCCAGCAATGTACTCGGTATTGCCTTAACAAAAAGAGGTAAAAACGGTGAAGAAGAAATTGCGATGTGCGGAGTGCCTTATCATGCTCTTGAGAATTATTTAACTAAGCTAATCGAAGAAAATTATAAGGTTGCTATTTGTGACCAGCTTGAAACCCCTGAAGAGGCAAAAAATAGAGGCGGCTATAAAGCGGTAGTTACTAGAGACGTTACACGTATTATAACTCCAGGAACTATAATTGAAGAAAATTTAATTGCTTCAGCCGAACCTAATTATTTAGCAAGTCTTGTAATACCGAAAAATAAAGAAACGGCTAGCCTTTGTTATGTTGATCTTTCTACTTCCAAAATTTTTGTAGTTAATGTACCGGAAACGGAAATTCTTAATGAGCTTGCCCGTCTAAAACCTCGTGAAATTCTGCTTAGCGAAAATCTAAGATCTTCGAGTCTCGCGGATAGTATTTTCAAACAATTAAATTTTCGCATTACCTATCAGGTTGATAGTTTTTTTGCGATTAATAAATGCGAAAAAATCATTTTAGACTTTTATAAAATGAAAGATATTAAAGGAATCGGTGAGATATCTAGCAGTCAAATTTGTGCCATAGGTAGCATCTTAGAATATTTATCATTAACGCAAAAACAAAATATTCCTCATTTACCAATCCCTAGAATTATCAATTTTCATAGCTATATGACTATTGATTTCGCTACTAGACGCAACCTTGAAATTGTAACAAACTCACAAGGGGCCCTGAAAGGAAGTTTACTAAACACTCTCAATCATACGGTTACCAAACAAGGCGGACGTTTACTATATAATTTTCTTTCAAGTCCTTTAACCAACATTGCTAAAATAAATCATCGTTTAAATATTACCGAGTTCTTTTATTCCAACTTAGAAATAGTAAAAAGAATTAGAGAACTTCTAAAAAAAACTAGTGATATAGAACGCTGCCTAACACGTATTACAATGAACAGAAGTTCAGGTCGTGATTTACTTAGTATTAAATATACCTTGGAAGCTGCAACGATTATTAAAGGAGTATTTTTTGACGCTTACGGTTTTAATTTACCTGATTTTATCGAAAAAATTATTAAACCTCTATCAGGCGATGCAGAATTATATAATTTAATAGACGAGAGCATAAGAGAAGATGCACCGAATAATTTAAATGACGGGGGTATAATAAAACATGAATATCATCCGAAAGTAGCCCAATTACATGATTTAATTAATAACGGGAAATTACATATTGAAAAGCTAAAAGATCAATATCGTAGAGAAACTGGAATAGACAGTTTAAAAATATCTCATAATAATGTTATAGGGCTTTTTATCGATATTACCGCTAAAAATGTTAATAAAATCCTTGATCCCAAATTTATTCACCGTCAAACAACGGTTAATAATGTCCGTTACACTACTACTGAACTACAAAAGCTTGAAAGCGAGTTAGTCAACGCTAAAACCTTAGTAATAAGCTTGGAAAAAGAATTATATGCGGATATTTGTAACCAAGTAATCGAAAAAGCTTCCTATTTACGAATGCTTGCAAGCTCCTTAAGCGGGCTTGACGTATTTTGTAATTTTGCATATATCGCTGATGAATATGATTATGTTAAGCCTGAATTTACCGACGATTTAAGCTTTGATATCGTTAAAGGACGGCATCCTGTAGTAGAGAAAGCACTACAACGAGAAAGCAAAAGCTTTGTATATAATGACTGTCATTTATCGGAACTTGAGCGTATTTGGTTAATTACCGGTCCTAATATGGCAGGTAAAAGTACTTTTTTACGTCAAAACGCCATTATTGCAATCATTGCTCAAATAGGTTCGTTTGTGCCTGCTAAAAGTGCCAAAATAGGAGTAGTCGACAAGATATTTAGCCGAATAGGTGCTGCTGATGACTTAATTAAGGGACAATCAACCTTTATGGCAGAGATGCTTGAAACCTCGGCAATTCTTGCTCAATCTACAAAAAACTCACTAATAATACTTGATGAGGTAGGTAGAGGCACATCCACTTATGACGGTGTATCTATAGCGTGGTCGGTGCTTGAATATATCCATGATAAGCTAAAATGTCGCTGTTTATTTGCAACTCACTATCATGAACTTACTGTTATGAGTAATTTCCTGCCGGCTTTGCAAAATTATACTATTGCTATTGAGGAGTCAGGTAAAGATATTCTATTTTTACATAATATTATATCAGGGGCTGCCGATAGATCTTACGGTATTCATGTTGCAGCTTTAGCAGGACTCCCTGCCAGCGTTATAAATAGAGCTGAGCAGATTCTGCTTAAATTTGAGAAAACTTCTACCGGTAAAGGAAAAAACATTTTATCAACGGAATCAAATAATTTGAGCTTGTTCAATCTTGAACCTAATAAAACTATTATAAGCAGCAAATTAGATGAACAATTTAGAACTATCGACCCTGATAAATTATCTCCTAAAGAAGCACTTGAGTTGATTTATGAGTTAAAGAAGTTGGTTTGAGATTAATGCCTGCGAAAGCATGGATTCAGTAGTCTATATTGTCATACCGCGACTTGATCGCGGTATCCAGTAATATTTAACTACTACAAATGTTTCTAATGGATACCGTGGTCAAGCCACGGTATGACAGCTTGGACACTTTTCCAACCAATATTTACTACAGGCAAAAAAATTGGGATTAGCGAAATTTTCTTTACCGTAAGTAATTTCTTGTCCATGTGTATCTAAAATATTACCGCCGCCGGCTTTAATTAAAGCATGACCTGCCGCTATATCCCACTCCATAGTTGGACTGAATTTTGGATATATATCAGCTGCTCCTTCAGCAATTAAGCATAGTTTAATTGAACTGCCTATTGCATTTATTTGACCGAATGAATATTTACTTAAAAATTCTTTAGTAGCTTTATTTGAATTATAAAAACCTATTACCGCATTAAGCTCTTCATGTTTAGGTTCATGATTAACAAATATTTCTTTAGAATTCTGTTCGATTTTTAACCGCCCCTGTACATCGGTATAATATAGCTTTGCTGTTTCAGGGTGATATATCAAACCGATAGCTGGAAGACCGTTTTTAATAAGCCCTATATTTACCGTATATGTATTTTTACCGTTTACATAGCTCCGTGTCCCGTCAATAGGATCAATTAACCAAAAAGTACTACTACTTAATATAGGTAGCGGCTGCTCTTCACATACTATAGCTATTTGAGAGGTTAAGCTTCGTAGAGTTTGATAAATTATTTTACTAATTTCCTTATCAGCATTAGTGACTACTGACCCATCTGATTTAATATCAGTCAATATTCCTGCCTTTTTTATATCTAGTGCAACCTTACCGGTATTAATAATTAAATCTTTTAAAGCATTAATTAAATTGTCATTCATAATTATTTATTTAACATCTTTGCAGCCGTATCATCTTCTAACCACTGACCGGTATTTAAAAACGTAGATTGCTGCAACTCAGCGATTTGATGATCAGGTGACCCTGGTAACATTTGCCACCCCAAATATTCAATTCCATAATACCCTATATCAACCATGCTTAAATAAGAGTACATATTTTCTAAATCTTTTTTATTATTTGCAAAAATTACTATTTTTGTAGGTTGTTTTGGTATAATTTTTAAGAACTCTATAAGAGTTTTTACTCTATTTATATTACCGGTAAATATTATACCTAAATAAAAAATAGGTGCTCCAGCATCGCTTGGATTAAATCTAAATACATCTTTATCATTAACTTTATTAGTAAAATTAATATTGAGTCCGTAAAGTAAGGTATATAACCATCCTTCATAATTTTCAATTAAATTACATGGAGCAGTTATTTCTTGAAGACCTAAAACTGTTGCACCTTGCTGTTTCATCTTATTAATTAAATCTACCCATTTAGATTCAACAAGCATCATTTGACGCTGCACTATCAATTTTGCAATAGTTTTATTAACTGATGCGTTATCCGCTGCAAGACTATATAAATATTTAGTAAAATTTATATAAGAATTATCCCGGTATCGAAATAATTTGGATTTCGGTGTTATAATAGTATTATCTATATTTATAAGTACCAGCGTATCTGCATCTATCTTCGGTAATAAATTTTTCATTGTTACCGAATCTACAGAGTAAGTAGGAATAATTTGACCATAACTTACACACGAAATAACTAAGCAAAGTAAGCTCAATAAAACTTTATTGATTTTTATCATAAGGATTTTTACCTTTCGCATTATTATTCTTTAAAGGTGGATTATTTCTTTTTAATTTATTTATTTGAGGTATTAAATCACCAATGGTTTTAGTATAATATGCAGCATCTTTATTTTCCGGAGCATTTTTATTATTATAATGATAACCAATAAATAATATATTAGAACTATAACTATTAAGCTGAAATTCCATTGAGCTTAGCAATTCTACGCTACTACTAATCATTATAAAGCATTTCGGTATAAAATTCATTTGAACAAGGAAATTGAGCATCATTTCCGCTTCCGATATATTATTACTCGTCAATATACCCTTATAAAATACCGGATAAGTATTAGCAAAACTGTCTAAATTATTAAAAATAATATAATTATTGTTTGGAAAACTATTTGAAAAATCAATATTGAAATTTTTCTTTAAATAATCAGCAAACCATATTTCAAATTTAGGAATATTATTAAAATTACCGGTAAAGCCATCATTTACTGCTATTATAGGGATTTTACTATTACTCATTTCATTTACAAAATTTGGAAAATCAGCTTCTTGTAATTCTTTCTTATAACTATCATTAGTTAAAATCAATTGATTTATATAAATAGCTTTTGGATTTTTATTAATATTAAGCAAAAGAGGAGTTAGTGTACGATAAATATCTTTATCAATTTGTTCAACGATAGGCACTAAAGACTTAAACAGAAATTCATCTAACACCGTTACTACTAATAAATCCTGAGGTAGATAATTTTTATTATAATTTTCTTTAAAATCTTGTTTTATTTTATTTAAACTATCCACTTCTATAATTTCTGCTTTAACTAAGGAAGTAATAAATAATAGTACGATGAACAAATATTTTTTAAACATTTACGGTTTCCGTTTTTTTAAAGGCAGTGTGTCACCCGGGGGTTTTTATGTCATTCCCGCGTAGGCGGGAATCCAGCATAAAGCGATATAACCTCAGCTTTTAATTTTAAAAATTTGATATATCTATACTTTTTTCTGGATTCCCGCCTTTAGCTAGGAATGACATAAACGAGCCATGCAACAAGACCGGCAGGGCCACGGTATGACGATTGTTATATATTAGTGTTACCACATCATAGTGCTAATATCAATCCATATTAAACTATAATATGGTAAATATGTTTGGAAGTTTTTTTAGCTCGCTTGGCGGCGGCATAGGAAATACATTCGGAGGCGGCATATTTTCAAGCGTGGGAAGATTTGCCGGTAAAATGCTTGGTGAGTATTTAGATCAATTAAATCACGAACCGATAGAATATGACAATATTAAAAATTTCAAAGAAAGTTTTAAATATATAACAGCTAATTACGGCGAAGCTATACCGTTAATTTTCGGTACTGCAAGAGTTAACGGAAAAATAATTTGGGCAGACACAATAAAAGAAATAGCAAATAGTAGCCGTCATAAAGAATATTTCCCTTATTTTCATAACTTAAAATCCGTTACTAATTTTACTGAATATAGCTATTTCTTTTCTTTTGCAGTTAGTATTTGCGAGGGAGAAATTACCGAGATTAACAGAGTATGGGCAGGTGATAAGGTAATAAATTTAGGTAAATATAATTTTAGATTATATAAAGGCTCAGAAACACAATTACCCGATCCTTTAATTGAAAACTATCTCGGCAGCGGCAAAACTCCTGCTTTTAGATCGCTTAGCTATATAGTATTTGAGGAACTACCTCTAGAAGATTTCAGCAATATTATTCCAAATTTCTCATTTGAAAGGTTGAAAATCTAATCAGTAGCATCAACATGATTCCGGGATCAGGCGAATTTGTTTACGATACGGAAGTACAATATAAAACTCAAGCAAGTTCTTACGGCGGCGTTATAAGCCATGAGGCTATTAACTCCCATAATCATTATAATATTGCGGATAGTGTATTTAGTCTCAATCAGCTACAAAATACCTGCCCTAATATTAAATGGATAGCACCGGTAGTTTCTTGGTTCGGCGATAGTTTAGATATAGGCTATTGCAGCATAAAACCGGCTATAGAGTTTAACGACCCTCTAACCTCATATTCATGTACTTGGCAAGTTGGTCGTTATAATAGAGTAAATGCTAAAATTATCTCTAAAGATGAGCATGACAACCCTCATTACGGCGGCACTGTTAATGATGCTAGTTTAGTGCGTTACCTAACCGAGCTTAAAAGACGTAATTTAAAAATTATGTTTTATCCAATGTTTTTCATGGATCTATCAGGTAAACCATGGCGTGGGCATGTAACAGGTTCTGCAAATGCAGTAAGTAATTTTTTTCATAAAGCGGACGGCTATAATAATTTCATTCTTCACTATGCAAGGCTTGTTAAAGATTACGTTGATGCCTTTATAATCGGCTCGGAACTAATCGGCATAACTTCTATAAAAGATTCAGCAAATAATTTTCCGGCAGTGCTAGAACTTATAAATCTTGCTCGTTTAGTAAAAGAAATATTAGGAAGTAATGTACAAGTTACTTATGCCGCTGATTGGTCGGAATATCATTATACTAGCGGCGGGTGGTATAATTTAGATCCGTTATTTGCCTCCCCTTATATTGATTTTGTAGGTATAGATGCTTATTTCCCTTTAACTAGTTCTTTAAGTTCTCAGATAACTAAAGAAGAAATTATGAAAGGTTGCCACACCGGCGAAGGATATGATTATTATTTAGACGGTAACGGTAATAAACAACCTCTATCTGCTGCTTATGCTTGGAAAAACGTAGAGTATTGGTGGAAAAACCATCACTATAATCCTGATGGAAATCGAACAGCTTGGGAGCCGAAAATGAAAAAAATATGGTTTACCGAGTTTGGCTTTCCATCAATAGATAAAGCTCCAAACCAACCAAACGTGTTCTTTGATCCTAAATGCACGGACGGCGGTAGCCCTAAATATTCCTCGGCAAGTACGGATTTCTCCGTACAACGCACGGCTATTAAAGGATTTATAGAATATTGGCAAACGCAAAAATATATAGAAGAAATGTTTTTATGGACTTGGGACGCACGCCCCTACCCTGCATGGCCGCACGGTAATATTTGGAGCGATAATCATTTATGGGGAAAAGGACATTGGGTTAACGGCAAATTCGGCTCTTGTAGTCTTGCGGAGATAATCCTTGAGCTATCTGCTAGAAGCGGTATTGACCTACAGAAAATTGATATTTCTACTATTGACGAAGTGGTAGACGGTTTTATTTTGAATAAAGTTTTATCTACAATAGATGTTATTAATTCTCTAAGAATATTTTACTTTTTTGATGTGATAGCAAGCGAATGTGAAAAAATTAAATTTCTGAAGCGAGGAGCAGGTAATTTAGAACATCTAAGCAGTGAGAGCTTAATAAAAATTTCAGATAATAGCTATTTAAAGCAAACGGAAATAGCTGAAGAACATATTATTAGCAAGCTCAGTATTAACTTTATCGACAGGTTTAATAATTACGATAATTCCTATTGTTATATAAGCAATGAAACAGGTTCAAATAGCCCTACCCTTAACGTCAAAATCCCTATTATCTTATCACTACCCGAAATAGAGAGGATAGGAGGATTAATCTTAAAAAATGCTTCTATAGAAAGTAAAGTAATTAAATTCCTAATACCTTCCGTCTTTCATGGGTTTAAGCCAGGCGATTTTTTAATACTGCATTATAACAAACTTAAATATCAAATTAGAATAGTAAATATACAACTACTTTCTCTAACTTCTTATGTTACGGGCGTTATAGATAATCTATCTTCTTATTATTTGCCAGCTGCAAATATTTTATCTGGTTTTGAGCAAAACACAAATGAGCAAATCAAATGCGTTATTCTTGATCTACCATTTAATGTAGTGGAAGGAAATGATCAGCCTTACCTAGCCGTTTATTTACAGAGTAATGTTAATGAAGCCTTATATGTGTCTACAGACGGCAGAGATTATACTAAAATAACAAATTTAACTAACCGGACTTTTATAGGAAGCGTTATCAGCTTTACTTCAAACTCTCTTACTATTAATTGTAAAAGTTTTGAAACGCTAGTTAATGATGATTGGAATTTGGCAGCTTTTGGTCTAGAAATTATAAAATTCAAAAGATGGGAAAAATTAGATATTGATACTTATAAAATAAGCGAAATAGTTAGAGGCGAATTTGTTACCCAAAACTTAATTCGCTCTCATCTTCAACACGAAAATTTTATTTTACTTAAAAAGAATTTTAATATCATTCCTGTAGCTAAAAAATTAAAAGGTAAAAAAATATATTTTAAAGTCGGCAACCTATCATCTATAGAAATAACTTTCCAAAACAAAGCTGGATTGTAGATAAAAAATTTTATATTTCTATTATATCATTTTGACTAATTTTGGTCAAAGTATAGCATAGAATTAGTTCTATATGTTAACTAATTCTATGTCATTCCCGCGAAGCATTGTTGCGTGGACCGGTAAAACCCACTGTGTCAAGCCACGGGATGACAGAGGTGAAATTGATCCACGCGGGAATGACACCGGAAGACCAAACTACACCATAAAACAACTTCTTTTAGGCAATGCTACTTATCATGCTTTATTTTTTCTGACATAATGTTATTTATGAGTAGTATATTTGCACAATAGCAGAAAAAATGTAACAATCCAAGATTGAAATTTATATTTTTAAAATAATGTAGTATTATAAAAAAATCGCTTGATATGTATATATACAAAGTAATTATACTGTATTAAGACATTTATATCAGTAATAAACATGCACGCAGAAATTATTAAAATCGGTAATTCAAGAGGCTTACGCATTCCTAAAGCTTTTCTTGAACAATGTAAAATAAAAAGTACAGTAAATTTAACGGTAAAAAACCACTCTCTTATAATAACTCCTTATGAAAATATACGAGAAGGATTGGAAGAAAGTTTTAAAACTATGGCTGAAAAGAAAGATGACCAACTCTTAGATGAAGATTATATAGACTTAGACACAGAAGGCTGGGAATGGTAAATATTAACAGATTCGATATATTACTTATTTCTCTTGATCCGACTAAAGGAACGGAAATAAATAAGATTAGACCTTGCGTTGTTATTTCTCCTAATGAAATGAATAAGTATATTAATACTCTTATTGTTGCTCCTATGACGAGTAAAATTAAAAACTATCCAACTCGTGTTACGGTTACTTTTGACGATAAAAAAGGCAATATCGTATTAGATCAAATTCATACTATAGATAAATCTAGAATTATAAAAAAACTTGGAACTTTAGACAATGGGCTCTGGATATAAATGTCAGAGAGGCTCATCCCTTTAGCATATAAGGATAATATCTTCTGATCTAATCCATCAATCCTAGTCTGACGCTTTGGCACTAGTACAGGAGAAAATTCAGCATTTCTATCACGTGGTACTTCAAGGAGTCAATCATAAATTTTGTGTAAGTATCTAAAATTCATTTTCTAATAATTCATATTTAAAATCTCCGCAAAGTATCTCAAATTGATTTAAAGCAAGGGACCATTCTCTAATGGGCATGGTCCATTTTTTTGCAGCATTTTTTAGAGCCAGAAAGACGATTTTTGTAATAGATTTATCATCTGGAAAAACTCCCTTATTTTTGATAATTTTACGGATTTGACGATTTACCGATTCAATCGTATTAGTAGTATAGATGACCCTTCTAATTTCTTCTGGAAAGGCAAAAAAAGGCACTATTCCAGTTCAATTACGTTTCCATATATCAGAAATAACCGGATATTTGCTATCCCATTTTTTAGCAAACTCTTCTAATGCTAAATTTGCCATGCTCTCATTATTTGCTGTATAGATTTGTTTTAAGTCAGCCGTTACTTCTTTAAGATCTTTATAAGAAACATATTTTACAGAATTACGAACCATATGCACGATACAAAGTTGTACTATAGTATTTGGAAAGATACTGTTTATAGCATCTCTAAAGCCTTTAAGCCCATCAATACATGCTACATAAATTTGTTCTATACCTCGATTTTTTAGCTCGGTTACAACTTGCATCCAAAATTTTGCACCTTCATTTTTGCTAATCCAAATACCAAGCAACTCTTTCTTACCTTCTGTATTAACTGCAATAGCAAGGTAAACAGCTTTATTTATAACCATATTATTATCTCTTGCTTTTACCATTATACAGTCTAAATAAACAATCGGATATATCCTATCTAAAGCTCTGTTCTGCCATCTTATTACATCTTCCATTACTCCATCGGTAATGGTAGAGATAAGCTCCTTGGAAACTTCTGTATGGTAGATTTCTTCTAAATGTGATTGTATCTCGCTCATAGTCATACCTCGAGCGTAGAGGGAAATAACCGTATCATCAAATCCGGAAAATCTTCTAACTCCTTTAGGGATTAGTTGCGGTTCAAACTCACTATCTCTATCACGTGGTACATCAATTACTATTTTTTGACCGCTCTCGTCTATTATTGTTTTTTCTGTTGTACCATTCCTACGATTGCTATCTATCTTCGCTACTTTGCTATGCCTAGAATATCCTAATTCATGATTTAGTTCACTTTCCAATATTCTTTCTACTAGACGCTTCTTTAGTTGCTGAAACAGTCCATCTTTACCAAATAGCTCAGAAGGATTAGCTTGCGATAATAGCTCTTCTACTAGTTCATTATTTATATTTGTTTTTGCTGTCTCTTGTTCTAATTTTTTAGCCATATTTTCCTTTGGTTAAGTCGTTATTTCTTACAGTAATTCTTTATCTGCTTTTTTTTAACTTACACAAATTATATGACTGACTCACTTCAAGTTCCAATACTCTACCTTCAGTAATTAGGCTTTTTTTGCATACACCATTTCTACTATTGTTAGTCTCTATCCTGCCATATTTGTTATAGACAAGATGCTCATCCATCTCAGCTTTTAAGGCTCTTTCAAATATATTTTTAGTTAACTGCTTTAATATCCCGTCTTTGGCAAAAAAACTCGTTAAATCAGTATCTTTATCTATTAACAAATCTACTGCTTGTTTTATCTTCTCTTGGTTACTGTTACTCATGTTATTCCTGATAAATTATATTATTGTTAATATAACCTATCCTAGAAATTTACACACTTAGTGAGACAGCACCAGACAATGAAACTATAAATTTAGTTTTTAAGACTTTAGAGGCTATATTTACTTAATGCGAACTATAAGACAAGGAACTTATTTATAGTTCGCATTAAATAAACTTACAGATTTACCTTAAGCCTTAAAGAGCCTTGGTTAGCTATATATTTCTTCGCAAGGGATAAATTATATCTAATACCAAACTCCATCATATTATATTGAATAGAAAGACTCCCGCCTAAATTATAATTTAGTTTTGTAGGTTTAAATTTAACTGTTATAAGCGGCTCATCTATTCCATCAAGCCCGTGCATCGGTATTCGGTAATTTTCCTTTAAAATCATAATTTACAAAACCATGCAATTCCGGTTTTATTTTTACGTCTTTTACAAAGAAGTTAGTTACACCTTTTAATCCAGCTATGCCTTCAAATCTATCATATGATTTTTTTCTAACGGATAAATTTTGGAAAGTAGTACCTGTTTCTTTGTAACTATTATTTTTAAATGTAGCATAACGAGTTCCGATCATCGGTGTTATAGCAGTAAAGTTAGATATTAAATAATTATAACCGCCAAGTAATTCACCGCTATAAGAAGTGTTATTAAATTTACCGATTGCAGTTTGATCAGCTGTATAAACCTTACGTTTTTCATAATTCTTAACTCTACTTCTACCGTATGAGCCTATAGCCTCAACAAAGAAATTACTTGTCCCACAATTATAAAGCCCGTAGATAGAATATATATCGCTTATAGCTTTAGTCTTATCACCAACTTTATAATTTTGATGGCGTAATTTACTATCAGCTCTAGTATAAGCAGCTCCAACTATTACACTATCACTTAGAGCATAATCAAAACCTATTATTCCTCCTTGAGATTTAGACTTATATCTGCTTGCCCCATCATTACGGGATTTTTGTGTAGCCTTACCGTAAAAAGGAACGCCCCAGATACCCGTACCGATATTATCCTCATCACCGGCAGCTACTGCCGCTTGATTAGTAAGACTTTCACTAGCATTTGGTTTATTTAAACCGTTTAGCTTAAATGTACTTTCATCTTTATTATTTACTTCACCTAGTCTAGCATTAATCCCCGAAGAAACAACGCTGTCCATATTTACTGAAATATCTGTTAATATGTCCTGTATTTCTTCTATATTAAACTCTCCAAGTCCTTCACTCACTTCTCGTACATCTGTTCTTCCGCCTAACCGATTTAAAGTTTCTGAAACATTTTTTGTTGATCCTAAATCATTTAATACTTTACCTGCATCACTCTCATTACCAATGCCGATACCAATTAATTGCTCTACAAGACCGGGAGCTATAGGACCCGTAACCTCATCTCTTATCGGTTTTGGATCAAAAATAGGCACTATTACACCACCTGCTTCTTTTAGTATTACTTCATGTTTGGTATCAGGAGTAATTTTAGTAATATCAGAGCATGATTTGACTTTAATTACTAAACTATCTAAAGCCGACATATCAACATTAGCCCCGTTACCAACTAATATATGCCCTCCCGATTTCGCAGTCACATCAAAATACGTAATAATCTCAAGAGTACCGTTATATGTAACATTTCCGGTATGCTTTAATTCGTAAGTAGCTAAATCTAAAGCACTATCCGTAAATTGTGAATCAGCATCTATTCCTAAATTATCCAATAATACTATATTTGCTTTATTTTCTAATAAATTAGCTGCTTTAATATTTTTCTCAAGGAGAGCAAATTTCTCAGGACCAAACTCTAAACGCTCTACATTTTTGATTTCTTCTTTTAACCAAACATTTTAATCAAATTTTATAGCACCGCCACCATCAATCTCAGCATTTACTAAAACTGCATCTTTAAAATGTACAGAAGCAGCAGCATCTGCAAAATTCAGCTTATCTACTTTAATATCAGTTAAATAAGTAAATAACTGAAGCGAACGAGGAAGGAGATCTCTATCTACTAAAACCTCCTGTATAATTATATTTTTAACATTTCTATTATTACCTCGTTCAAAATCTATATTCTTACCTGCATCAATGTTAATCTCTTTAGAATATACATCACCTTTAATAGTACTATTCTCACTAACTTGTACACTTGCTAAACTATTATTTTTACTTCCTAAATTATAAGTAGTACCACCCTCTATATTAAGTTTTACGTTACCTTTCCCGTTATTCGCAGTAGTTACATCCGAATAAAAATTCTTAGTATTTACCGTAACTAAACCGTTTCCTGTTAATTCTATTGCTTTTAATCTGTGATCTTCAGTCCCAATAGCACCGTTACCGGTGTCAAAATCCGTTATTGCTAAAGTGTGAAGATTATTTCCTGCTGTAGTAATATTAGTAACTCCACCTGCCGCTTGTAGCGTTAATATCGCTTCTTGTCCTGCATTTGAGAAGTTAATAGCTTGGGCTTTTAATTCACCTGTAATAGTAAAGTCTTTACCGGCTACTTCTACTATACCTAAACTATTATTATTCCCGATGGTACTGGTTATATTAATAGGGACTTTGTTGTTTAATTTTAAAGTACCGTTATTCTCATTTTCACCTGCAATATCGGTAGCGATGATATTATCATTAACCTCTATTTCTACACCGTTTGACATTATAATATTGCCACTTTTAACGGTACTGCCAAAATTTACCGCACCTGCTTTTACGATAATATCACCGACTGCCGCATTTGAACCAACGGCATTACGAACACTACCGCCGTTGGTAAAGATTAAATTTACAGCCTGCCCGCCGGTCTTATTAATATAAGTTATCGTTAATCTAGAATTAGGACCAAAAGTTAAATTATTATTACCGTTACCTTGAATCTCACCGATAGAGTAATCACCGCCGGCAGTCAATGCTACATTACCGTTACCTGCTTTTAACATTTTTATATTAGTAATTAGCTTAGTAACTTCCCCCGCTCCTTCAAAGTTCAATGTACCACTCATATCACCAGTACTTGTAATGATACTATCAATTTTTATATTATCCGTAACATTAATTACACCTGCTTTACCTTGGAAATCTACAATATCACCTACTATATCTCCTGTTGCAGTATATATCGTATCATCTTCAAATCTAATATTTGCATTTACTTTATTAAGCGTAATAGCGTGAATATCTAATACTATATTCTCAACATTTATTCCTGCTTGTAAATTTATAGTACCGTTACCGGTGCTGACAAAATCTAATTCTTTTAATCTATGTCCTTCCGTACCAAGTGTATTATCATCATTACCATTATTAGCTATTATTAAATTTTTATCGCCTGTAGTTAACTTTATTATACCGAACTTATCATGTCTCGAATCTAAAGGTCCGGTTAAATTTATAGTATGATCATCAACCTTTGAACTATTTTTAAGATTTAATACTGAATCTTCATGTATAAACTTCATACCGCCGGTATTTAACTCGAAATCACCGTTTACGGCGTCTAAAGCATAAGTAGCTGCATATGAAGTTTTATCTATTAGCTGACCTATATTTATTTCAGCAACCTTAGCGGACGTTAAACTTTGATCGGTAAAATATGCTCCTTTTTGAATATTTAACTTATTAATATTATGGATGTCCAAATTATTGGTAATAGTAACGTCCCCCTTAATATTTAATTCAGCTAACTCATTACCTGCCGTACCGAGCATTGCTCCGTTCTTACCGCTTACAACTAAATTATGACCATTACCGCTTAAAGTAACAATACCGCCACCACCAGCACTACCTATTTAAGCTACCTGCAAATGTAACAGTTTGATCTATAGGAGCAGTTAATGTTAATTGTGAATTTGCATTACCAAAATTAATACTGCTATTTGGACTAGTTAGTAGAGCTAAGTTAGCATTATTTACTTCAATTAAAAAACTCCGCCCTGCATTAGCATCCCCTATATTTATTGTTTTAAGCGTACCAATGCTTGCATCCGTAGCCGTTAAGGTAGTTAAAACGTTTAATATACCAGTTTGTCCATTTGCTATAACGGCATTGAAAATATATTTATCATTACCGTTAAACTCTAAAGTACCGCCTTTTGCTCCAAAATCAACATTCTTTGCCGTGAGATTTTTATTAAGTTGTAGTTTCCACCGTTTGTAAAATTAACACCACCTACAAATACATCATTTGCTAGAGATACATTTGTTGTATCATCTCCTTGGATATTTATAATAGCAGGACTATTTTCTTCATCAGCACCAACATTCTGAGTTACATTACCATTACCTTTAAAATTTAAAATACCGCCGACCCCGCCGGTACTAAGTACAGCTCCATCAATTGCACGACCGTCATTTATACTAAACGTTCCGTTAGTCCCTTTAAAGTCGATATCTCCTGTTATCCCTTTAGTAGCTGCTACCATACCTGCTGCGTTATAACTTAAATTACCAATCATACGACCATCGGCAGTTACATTAGCTTTAGCATTAGCTACTATAAAATCTGTAGTATTTGCAGTAGAACCTAGTCTTGTATTTCCTGTACCATCAAAATTAATAGTAGTGGCATTGGTTATTGGACCCGTAACGCTACCTCTCAAATTTATAGTTGTTGAAGCGGTATCTATAGAATTTATTGCACCGGTAACTGTCTTTCCTTGATTAATAGTTAATACAAAATTATTACTACCATTGCTAACGCCTTCTATATCAGCAGTAACATCATTATTTATAGTAAGTCGCATAAAATTGTTAAAATTGCGAGTATGGTTTACTTGAATCTTAGAGGCTTTGACCTTACCGTCTAATTGAAAGTTAAGAGTAAATTGACCATTATTATTTCCTATTACTAAATTCTTAATAGGATTGGTTTCGCCTATATTACCCCTTATATAAGAGTTTACTACTCGATTATCTTCAGATTGTATCACATTAACTATACCGTTTTCCCCTGGCATTATATTATCTATATCCGAATTAAAACTTTCATAAACATTTAAAGTAATATTAAGAGTATCATCAACATTTTGAAAGTTAACCTTTCCTATAATAGGATTATCACCTCTAATATTTAATGTACCGGGCTGATTATATAATACCTCTCCTTCTGCTCCCAAATCTAATACTTGATTAAGAGTCACCTGTCCGGTACTATTCATGTTTAAATCGCTTTGTAAATACCGTATTATCAATTACGATATTACCTGCTCCCTTAACTTCAAATTCTTTAAGACGATGCGTATTGTCCTGCCCTATCGTATATGGTCCTCCATTATTTGCTATAGTAAGATTATTTGTAGTTGCTTCTACTCGTACTATCCCATATTCATCTTCTGCATCTGATGGATTTAAATTAGCATATAACGTAAACTGCTTATCCGTATTACCGGTATTTATTAAATCTAACTCTGAACTTGCTCCTTTAAACGCTATACTTGTTCCATTATTTAATAAATTCATGTTACTATTAACACTATCAATATTAAAAGTAGTGTTATCGGCGATATTCGTCTTTTGAATAGCAGTAACAGTTGAATCAGTAGCCGTAGTAACTCCGGCATTTACATTTAATGTTCCATTTGCTCCGTTAGTTATTGCCCCTCTAATTGTAGTATTAGTACCATCTATATTTAGGACAGAATTTGCACCTGTAAAATTAAACCTTACTCTCCCTGCACCTGTTCCATCTTGAATCGAATTGGGAGCAGATAAAGTAAGCGATTTATCTCCGGCAATATTAAAATTCATATTTCCGGCACCACTGGCTTTAGTAGGCTGAGTTATTATAACATCGTCATTTACATTTATTGTTTCTGAGGAGGCACTAGTGTTAAAGATGCTATTTAGAGTTATTGGGGCATTAATATTCAAATTAATACTATTTGCACTATCCCCGCCACCCATCTGTGTAAATGATACCTGTTGTAATGCACTATAATCATTTACTGGAGGAATATTGCCGACCCCTGCACTACCATTTACAAGTAATATTTATATTAGTAGCATTATTAAATCTTGTAATATTCAAACCCTTTACAACACCGAACATTGAACCAATTGTAAGATTTATAGCTAGATCCGTGCTACCCGCTACCGACCGATATTGCAGTTACTTCTTGATCAGCTCGTATAGCACCCTATATTGTAAGTACCGCTATTTGATACAGTTATATTACCGGAATTAATCACTTCAATAGTATTACCGTCAACAAATGATGGATTAAAATTAGTATTCGGATTATTAAGATTAACATCCCCGACCATTTGACTAACAGCTGCTGCATATATTTCATTTACCGGTATGGTCAATGACAGACCTAATATTGATGCGGTTGCTAGAAAACTTTTTAATATTCTAGATTTTTTCCTCATAACTCTTAACCTTATAGTTGATTTATTGACTAAAACTTTATATTAAAACCCTTTAATTTATTAATTTTTATATAAAGTAATGATATATTTATTGAATTGATGAGGTGTTTTTACAACATTAGGTTTTTTAGGCTATTAATATACTAATCAGGAGGTTAAGATTAGATAAGATATTAGGTTCTGTGAACATTTCTAAAAAAGATTTTTTAAATTATAATTTTCTAAAAAATTATCTATTATCATTTTATCTTTTTCATCTATTTTTGAATTTTCCGAGCTTGTACGGCTATTATATTATTTTCATTTTTATGCAATGTAATACGTACTAATTCATCTTCGAGTAGAATAATAAGCCTCGCTATAAGGTCATACAAATTATTTAACGTATCGCTAATATCTTTAGTCATAATCTATCACCGTTTATAATCGGTGGAAGTCCGACAAAAGCTCTTTTTTCATTTAAAGTCATGAAATTAGCATTAGAGATTTTAGCCCATAAATTTTCACGCTTTTCGGTTAATGCAGATATAGAATCACGATCAAAATCAATAATAATATCTTCCTTAAAAAGATATGAAAACCAATTACTCATACTATCCGCAATTTTATCAAGTAAAGGGATTAGCGTTTCTTCCCATAAAGCAAGACGAGCTTCCTGCATATTGCTATAGGTGTTATCGCCGTTAATACCTAGTAACTGCGGCGGCACTCCAAATGCTAAAGCTATTTCTCTTGCCGCAGAGTTTTCAGATTCAATGAAATCCATATCCTTTGGGTTGATACTCATTTCTTGCCAGCCAAGCCCTCCCTCAAGCAGTAGAGGCTTACCGGCATTACTATTACCGCTAAATTTCTCTGATAATTGAGCTTGCAATCTTTCAAATTGCTCATCGCTAAGATAACCGTTACTGTCTTTTACTATTAATGCACCGGATGGTCTGATATTACTTCTCCGGTTCTACTTTTAAGCACTTTCCACGGCACATGTCCCGCTGATTGGGCAATTAAATTAATACATCTATATACTATAACATTTTCACGATAAGCTTCTATGCCTACCTTAACTCTTTTTAAGTTCCCGTATGCAATGTCGTTTAACTCAATAAAATTTTGTGATTTGGTAGTACTATTCTTCCAAAACTTTTTCCAATAATTTTTTATCATATATCCTAATATATTTGTTGTTTTCAGGATTATATAATGATTTGGGAGGTAGACTAAGAGAGCTTAATAAAATGTTAATATTTGTTAATGTAATTTAAATTATTTCTTTACAAATAGAAGGAACTACTATTTATTATAAAACATATTACCATGAAATATAGCAATTTGATAGGATATAAAACATGCCTTTACCATCTGAATATTATTCACAATTACCCACAACAACTTTGAATAAGCTAATAAAAAATTTTATAAAAACTAAAAAATATGACGAAATAAAATCAATTTTAGCATCTAAGAACAGTTATAATTTTTTAGGGTTACATCATGCCGTTACGTCATTTGATCTAGAAGCATATAAACTTATTATTTCTTATGCTAACCCTAACCATTTTACTTCTGCTGAATACGATAGATATATACATAATATCGATGATACATCTATGCTTGATGTAGCAGAATTTATAAATTTTGATACTATACAATATAGAGATACAAAAAGCAGCATGTTACAAGAGTTGATTAAGTTTAAGAAAAGAGCGATTGAGGAGCAAAATAAAAATGCAATTAGTGAACTTAAAATAGAAGGATTTGAATTAAAAAAATTAGCTAGTTATTTAAGTTTTCAAGAGTTTAAAAGCTTTATTGAAGATAACAAAATTGAGATAAATATTGAAGAACTTAATATTGCAAAATTTAAAATAGAAAAATTATCGCCGATTGCAGAAGTAATTTATAGCGAAAACTCTGATATTACTATTTTAATGACAAGGACTTACAATGTAAGCGATTTAAATGACAATATAATTCTTCATAACTATACAAAGCTTTTGCAATGGGAACCTACAAATAAGTTATTAGCCTATATAGCGGCTAATATTAAAGTGCAAGATAGCCTAAAAATAATATTTGATAATAAATCATTTTCTCATTACGATTTAGACAATAACCTAATATGTATAGGCGAAGAAAAATTAAATTTAGAATCAATAATAGCACATGAATTTGGACATTATGCAATAGAGAAAATTTTTTGCAATGAAAGTATCCCACTAAATAATGGTTTTCAAATTTTGAAGGCAGATTTCGTAAAAAATGCACCATATCAAAATGATGATAGAATATTTTTGCCTAAAAATTTTGAAAGCTTAAAGAGCTTAATTAATAGTTCATATGAATATAGTAGAGCCGCAAAACCAATACTTGATTTGACGGCAAATTTAATATTAACACAAGAGGAAAGAAATGAAATTAGTAGTAAATATAACGATAGTAAAGAATTGATTAAATATTTAAAAAACGAGACTATATTACCTATATTTTACTTTAATAATTATAGACCGGAGAAAGCAGATACAAGAGAATTAGAGGAAGTTATAAAAACTAATTCTCATGCCCCTATTATGACCAATTTAATTATTAATTTACTAAAATTATCTTTTGTAAAAGAACAGGATTATCATGAATTATTTGCAACTGATCAAAAAGTTCAATTGCAATGTATATTAACCAAGATTCTAACGCAAATAATAAAAGATAAAGATCTTACTAGCGAGCAAGTTTACTACTTAGAAAGAATTGGAGATCTTATACACAGAGACTCAGATGATAGAGCCGCAGAGTTCATAGTTAGGTATCTAGAAATTAGTATAGATAATTTATTGCATCCAATCGAAGATTCACGTATTATCAATGCAATTCAACCGCTGGCAGATTTTTGGGAGGAACACATAGTTCCTAAAATGGAATCTACTATTATAGGATGTACAAAGGAATATAATTGTGGTACATTTGATGGAGCGTAACTAATCATGCATAAGAGCGTTGTTGCATGGATACCAAATCGTAATTGCGTGCGACTAACAGGAACGTGGCAATCTCAGGACTTTAGCACGAGATTGCTTCGTCAAAACTTGCAGTTTTTCCTCGCAATGACGTTGAAAAGCGGTCCACGCAATAACGCCTCGCAGGGATGACATCACCGGCTTTTCAAAAACTATCCGGCACTATAACAAAAAAACTCTAATCACTAAAATTATAACTAATATTTTTTCTAGCAGAACTTATATCTTTTAAACGTTCACAAACCTTTTCAAAAACTTGTTTAGGCAAGATATTTGAAGCATTAATTTGTAAAAATTTATCGTCTTTTAATTTAATCGAAAAAGAAGGTTCTTGGAATTCCGGTCCATCAATTTCTCTAGCAATTTTTATATAATAACCGATTATATGACTGTTATAATAATCACTTTTACTAATCATTTTCTTAGCTATTTTATTAATCTGCATGTCAGTTTTAGCAGTATAAGTAACCGTAAGAGCAATGCCGAGCATAAGACGCTGTCTATGACTAAAAGGAATGTCTGAAGATAGTATAAATTCCGAAACAAAATTTGCTCTGAGGGTTTTATCAATATTTTTATTATATTGTGCTAGCATTATAGCGAGTTCAATAATAATAAGAGTCGTAGCATCGAAATTAATTAAAAGATATTGTACTGCTTCAATATATTTTTCAATTTTACATATATTTCTATCAAATTTTACTAATCTCTTCACCCTCTCATAAATAATATCTTTTTCTGTTTCATGAGACGGTAACGAATCAAATCTTACTCCTTCTTTTAAACCGTAATTTGAGATAATAATCTTTTCCGGTGAAAATACCTTAATCATCGCTTTTATTACTAGAACTGCATTATAATTTATGGCTTTCTGCTCGTAATAACTCAGCTTTAATTTATCGATTTGCGATAATTTCTCTAAATATAACTCAAACTCTACACGATTTATTTCAAAATTATGTAAATTTTTAAGGGGATAATTTATAGACTCCATATATATACGGCTCATTAGACGTAATGCACCGCCAATTAAATATAAATTAGGATGATGTGCAGCTCCAAATTCTTCCTCTAGCATTTTAGTAATCAGTCCAACATCACCAAAATTGCTACTAGCAATAATTTTTGTACCGAGCGGCAATGATTTTAATTTACCGACTTTTTTATTTCCAATCTGAGCAAGCTCAAGACTTCCACCACCAAGATCGGCTACAATACCGAAAGCATCACTAATACCGGAAATTAATCCGGCAGCTGTTAAATAAGCTTCACGTTCACCTGAGATAATTTCAATATCAATATTGAATCTCTTTTTAATTATAGCTTTGAATTCATCTGCTTTAGGATGCCCCCTAAGTATAGCTGTGGCAACACATCTAATATTAGTAACGGACAGTTTGGTAAAAATATGGATAAGATATTGTAGAGATAAATATGTTTGATGTTTTACGTCTAAATTATCTAAATTAAGTAAATTTGTAAGATAATTTCTAAATTTATAATTAAAAATTTCCGGAGCTCCAAGCTCATCACTTTCATAAACTACAGCTCTTAAAGCATTTGAACCGATATCAATAATAGCTGAACGCATTTTTGGATCTTACTCATTATTTTCCGGAGCAGTTGTTGTTTCAGTCTCTTCAGAAGCCTCATTATTATTTGCCCTAGGATCAAAAGGTACTTGAGTAGGTACAAAAGTCGGCGGTAATAATCTACTAGTAAAAAATTTATCTTCGTAATACTTAATTTTACGAGATTTTATAGGCGGAAAGGATTCTATTAAAACAATTTGCTCATCTCTCGGTAACTGTATTACTTCTTGAGGTAAAAGTAAAGCTCTTTGAACTTGAGAAACGTTTTGGGTTCTAGTAGAAATATTAAGGTCAAAAAATAAAGGTTTACTAAATGATCTTTGTTCTACCGTCTTATTACCGACAAGCTGCGATATTAAATTTGCCGTTTCATAGTTATTAGCAGCAAAAGTAATACGGTATGTTGCATTAGATAAGAAAGAATTCATCCCCGCATCTTCATATGTTCCTTTTAACTGCTGCGTATCTTGAATAATCAAAAATAACCGAACTCTATAACCTCTAAAATAAGCTATACCGGCTTTAAAAGTATCCATCTTTCCAAGTGTCGGGAACTCATCAAGCAAGAACATTACCCCATGCGGCTCTTCCTTTAAATCCGGCATTTTACGGCTTAAAAACTCTGTAGCCTGCTGATAAAACACCTGCATTAATTTTTGTAAACGCTGTATATTATCGGGTGTTAACCCTACATATACGGTTGTTTTTACTTTTTTAAATTCTTGTACGTTGAAATCAGAAGATGCAGTAGCCGAATCAATAAGCGGGTTTGCCCATAATTCAAGCGATGAGTTCATTGTAGATATTACGCCCGAACGCTCTTTATCGGCTTTTTGTAAAAACGCAGCAATATTCATATATGCAACAGGATGTATTACACCGCCAAGCGTATCGAGTACGACCGCTAGATTATAAACTACGTCGTCACTTCTCATGGTACGCACTACTTCACCGAAAGATTTAGTTTTAGTAGGATCGGCTATTAAATATAAAGTTACACCTAAGAATAAACTTCGTGCTTCATTATTCCAAAAATCCTTTTCCGGCATTATAAGATTTGAAATTTTCTGCACGTCATCAACCATCTGCCCGGGCTTAGTACTAACCCAATCAATCGGATTATAACAATGCGTAATACCATCGGGATTAGAAGGCTCCCATACAAAAACTTTCTGACCTTGTTTCTCACGCCAACCGCTCGTCAAACCGTGATTTTCAAGCTTTATGTCATGTACTACTACTGAATCACTCCAAAATAACAGGTTAGGTATCACAAAACCCACACCTTTACCTGAACCTGTAGGAGCAAATAATAAAGCATGCTGGAACCCGTCTGCAACAAAATATCCACCGGCATCAACACCTATTAACATACCTTTTTTGGATCTAAGACCAGCAGCCTCTATATCTGACGGATTAGCCCAGCTAGCATCTCCATATACCTTTTCCGGTTGCTCAAAAAATTGTAATGATTTTATTCTTTCAAAGTTTTTAATGTAAAATATTATGACAACAATAGCAGGACCAAGAAGAGATGCAAGTAGCTTCAATTTTAAATAATTATAGTCGGCAATTTTTAACTGCCCCCAAACATTAATAAGCCAGTAAGCCCACTTATAAGCAATATTTATAGCATTTATATCTACACCTAAAGCTCCAACCTCATTAGTAAAAATTGCAACAAATGCACCGCTTATCCAAATGGTACAAAAAATAACAACCGGATGAATTATAGCATGACCGAATATATTCCTAGTAACTTTAAGTATCTTATGCCATTCCATGAATTGATATTCCTAGTTTTTACTTATTACTTAATATTGTTAATATTCCTACTAAACTGCCGATGTTATTTCCGTGTAAGTAGGACGTTATTGCACAGCTCGTTTATGTCATTCCCGCGTAGGCGGGAATCCAGTTAATAAAAAATCTAAATACAATAAATTTTTAAAGCTCGATTTTATCTCGCTTTATGCTGGATTCCCGCCTACGCGGGAATGACATAAAGAGCATTTACCGGTCCACGCAACAATGTCATAAACGAACCATATACGTCAATGAAGAACCGGTATACGAAGATCAACTTCAAAAAGAGCAAGGAGTTCACAAGTCGAGGAGCGGAGCGTATACTTAATACGTGAGCACCGCAGAACTTGTAGAACGACGCAGCCAATTTTTGAAGTTCATCGAGTATACGCTACACCATACCTTCGGCGTTCTTATTCTTCTTATAATACACTTCCGAAACATATCTTTTCCCACCGCTACCGCGTTTTAACTGCACAACGATATCTACAACGGTTAAAATATACTTCTTTACTTCTTCAGGCGGCATACCAAGATCTGCTTGCATAACCATAAGCTTTAACTGCTCAATAGCCATAGCGGGACTATCCGCATGCAGTGTTGATATTGAACCGGGGTGACCTGTATTAATAGCACGCAAAAAACTAAAAGCTTCCTTACCTCGAAGCTCACCTACTATAATTCTATCTGGTCTTAAACGCAAACATGCCTCTATTAAATCTTGAGTAGTAACATTTGCACGTCCCTGTCCTCCTTTGGAAGCAAGTAAATGCACTCTGTTAGGATGGCTTGATAGCACAACCTCACGAGCATCTTCTACAGTAATTAATCTTTCTATTGCAGGTATTTCAGTAAGTGCCGCATTAGTAAAAGTAGTTTTACCGGTTGAAGTACCGCCGCTAATTATGATATTTTTCTTTGAAACAACTGCATGTCTAATAAATTCTTTAATCTTTTTTTCAGCTAAGAAATTATTTAAAATTACTGCATCTTCATCTACTAAACTCTCTGTTGCAGTATCATCAAATGCTCCCATTTTAGCATATTCATCTAAAGTTAGATTCATACCGCTAGGCTTTCTTATAGAATAAATGATTTGTCCTATCTCACAAGCAGGAGGAAATACTATTTGAATACGGTAACCGTTCGGCAAAGTTGCAGAAAGTAAAGGCTTTTCTTCCGAAATCATCTGTTCGGTAGATTGAGCAACTAAACGCCCTAATGAAAGTAGATGTTCACTATCCAATTCCGGTATTTGCTTAGAATATATATCGCCTTTTTTTTCAACCCATGCTTCCCCAGGCTTATTAACCATAATCTCGTTAATACCATCTTCAGCAAATAAATTTTTAAAAGGAAGTAAAAACGTCTCTAAGGCTGCAAATTCTTCATTCATTTCATTACCTTCGATTTTAATAAAACGGCTTTTGGGAATTTATAATCCTTATTAACGTATATTCTAACCGGCATACCTTGATTAACCGTTGTCGTCGGCTTAAACTGCTGCTGCGTTATCATATTTTGTACAACATTCGTCACATCCGTAAAAGCTTGAGTAGAAGCTTGTTGTGCTTGTATCGGAGTCGATGCTATAGAGGTAGTAGTAAGCAAACTTGAAGCTGCCGTATTAACTGCCTGTACTAAGGTTTGAAGTCTCTGCTCAGCAGTATTCGCTGAAGAAGCAGTTTGTGCTGTTGTACATGCTTGAGTCATAGTAGTATAAGCAGTCGAAGTTTTATCGGTAATAGCCGCAAGTACGTTAGTACAAATCGTAACTATTCTAGTACTTGCATCAATCGAGGTATTAGCCGCTATAGTTTGAGCAGTATTTAACAATTGTGTTGCCGTAGCACTATTGGTAGCTGCTGCCTGCGAATCTATAGGAGGCGGCACTAACTTATCAAGGACTTTAGCAAGACCTATATTAAAGCCAGATTGTAATACGGCATTTGCAAATTGTTCTTTATATTTATTATCAACTCTCCCTTGTAGGCCCGGTCTACCTAAATTATCAACTGCAGGTGAGTCGAATTCTATAGTATAACCGTTAGTTAAATCGATTCTATCCCATATTATAGAAACTCTACCGTAACTGTCTGACGAAGTTGAGGTTGCATATTTACCGAATATTTTTGACCCTTTCGGTATCAATATAACTTTATCTTTCTCAGAAAATACGTCTCTACTAATAATGGCTCTTATTTCACCGCCGAGATCACTATTTATTGCCGTCTCAAGTACTGCATCAATTAATTTACCGCATCCGAGAACCAAAGACATATCACCACGATCTTTAAAGGTCGCTTCTGCCGTAATCTGTTCCTGTGTTTTTTTAGGCTCTACACCACCAACTAACACTATAGCTGATTTTCTTTTTGCTTCACGACGTTGCTTCTCTGCATCACTCTCAACTAACGTTCCTGAAGTCGAAGGCAACGAAACCGGCGGCAATGGAAGCGTTTTGTCTTTATTCTCTTCTACAGGAGTAGTAGGAGGTAAGACCGGTGGAACTTCTACTACCGGAGGAGGCGGCGGTGGAGCAGTAGGCGTCTCAAGCTTAGGCGGATCAGGTAACTTTGGAATCTCCGGAATATTATCATCAACATCAGTAACAGGTTTTACAATATTAGTCGGCACTTGAGTCTCCGGTATTTCTTCTTTTTTATTAGCGAAAAAAAGAGTATAAAAAATATATATAAAAATACCGCAAATTACGACTACTATCGCAATACTCTTATTAAAGCTAACTGAAACTTTTGATAATTCTCTCTGTACTTCAGGAGCATCTGCTCCTGATAAAGAACCGGTATTATTATTGTTATTTTGCTCTTCAGCCATATCTAAATTATATTAGTTAAAGTGTTTTATATTAAAAATTGTCATACCGTGGTCAAGCCACGGTATGACACAGTACCCTACTAAAACCTTGCCATGTAATTACTATTTTTCTTAGGATAGTAAAATTTAATTACATATACTAAATCCCTTTCGTTACCCATCATAAGTTCTGTAGAAGCGATATCAAATTCATATGTTCTTTTATTAGTTATAATAGTCATATTTGTACGAATATCTTTTTCAAGAGGCTTAATAAATAATCTATTTGCCAAAGGAGTTATTTTCCAAGCATAAGCATCCCCAAGAATTATATTTTGGATTTCTTCATTTTTAGCAAATTCTATATGCGATTGAAAGCCAAAATGTAAAACTAACAAGTAAACTTCATTTGGATTATATATATAAGTTTTTATCCTATTATCTTTAGTTATAGATAAATCATCTACATAATTATTACTACTATTATTACATGGATCATCTACAAGTGGACATTCTCGTTGTACTGTAAAACCACTTAATAATATAAAAACTAAAAAATAAAATCTAACTATTGTCATCGTCTACCCTATATCCGTTAACTTGAAACCCTACCGGATTTATATCAAGTTCTGAATCTGTTAATTGCATAGGCACATAAGCATAACTTACTACCGCTATTTTATTATAAACTAATTGGCTTCCTGATGTTTCATTTACGGAAAATCTAACTATATATTTATCTGCTGCGATTTTTGACCATGATTTTATTACTAAAAATGTAGTATTATCTTCTTTATATTTTATCGTAGGATCAAAATCTTTATTTCTTATATAACCAAGATAATTATAATAAACACCTCTTGTTGAAAATAATCTTATTGTCGTACGAGCTATCGTTGCAAAATCAACTGGATTATATGTTTCCCGTGCCGTTATGTATTTCTTTATAAAATACCTTGTAAGAGACTCATCCGCCGTTAACACCGGTGATGAAATAGGTTCTACCACCGAGGCACGTCCGGTATTACTATTAAGCTGAATAACAAAAGGATCAAACTGTTTGGATTTTACTACAAATGCTATTACTAAAGTTGATATAACCATAAAAATGGTTAGTAGTATTATTAATATGATAAGTAAGTTACGTTGAACAATTAACTTATCAGATCGCTCTTCATACCAATTCTGAGTAATTTTTAAAGGATTAGTCGATTTAATACTTTCTTGATTTTGTGTATCTCCTGAACCGCTTTTCGAGTTGTTACTTGATTTAAAGAAGCCAAATATATTATTCATATCAAAGGTATTTTTATTATTACATTGTTATTGTGTAAAACTATTACTTTTATGCTATATTTACTGAATTAACCGGTCTTCTTATACAAGGATTTACGCTTAAACTCGATCCATCATCTATATCAGCAGAAACGCACGGGCTTTTAATTTCATAAGGAGCTGAAGGGGTACATGACAACAATTGAGCAAGCATAATTAATACTAATAGAAACTTTAATGATTTTAACATTCTAATTATACATTATTAAATTATCTTGTTACTATTTTAAAATTACCTTACTATACAATAGTTCACAAGCATTTTTTGAAAAAATCTATTTATAAATATTAAAAAGATTGTAAACTATTATACTCTGAAGTAAATAAAGAGTAGTTATACGAAGTTCGACTTGAGAGCAGAGCGTATACTTAATACGTGGCTACCTGCGGACTTATAAATATATTGTCGCCAATTTTTCAAGTGGGACGAGTACAACATAATAACTACCATCAATAATTGTTATTGTATAATTTTAATTTATAATTTATTTTAATTTTAAAGTTAAACAATATTTGGTATTGTAGCAACAATATAAACTTATTTTATAGCTTAAATAACATTAAATTAACAAATCATAATCATATTATAATAATTATGATAGAGTTAAAACAGAATAAAATTAGATATTAATCTAGTAATTATGGACCCATTAACCAACGCAATACAAGAATATATAAAATCCGGCGAATATTTTATTGATGCAAGAAAATGGTATAATTTTAAGTATATCTTACCGTTAAGTCATAGAAGTCTTTTGCTTTTAATATGCACGATTTTTACCTTATTATTAACCTTAATTTGTATAAATATCAACATATTGCTACCAATAAACGAAAAAGTAAGTTATTTAATAAAAGATGATGCCGAAAAACAAGCTACCGTTACTAATACTAAACATTCAACATTAGCAAATCCTTATATCTCTGTTGCAAATATTATGCTTCAGAATTATGTAAAACAACGGGAAGAATATAATTACGATATATTAAAAGAACAATTTACCTTTATCAAAAATGCTTCTACGAGTATTGTTTATATGCAATTTGCTAATTTTATGAATATTGATAACTCATTATCACCGGTCATAAGATATCAAAAACTATATAGACGCTCAATTAATATATTATCAATTAACAATATAAACGATAACGAGGCAGTTGTTACTTTTGAATCATTGGCACAAAATAGTACGGGTGAAATTTTAGAAAATATGGTATGGGAAGCAAGAATCGGATTTATAATGGATTCTATCAGCACAAGTACATCACCTGATATGCCCTTCAATTTTACCGTTACTAGTTACAAGCTAAAGTTATTAAGGAATAAAAATTAGAAATAATATGAAGCAACTAATAATATTTTGTACTTTTATAATACTTACATTAGATGTATTTGCTCTTACTATATCACGACCTCTAGGTCGAGACCCGCGTCTAAGAGTTATGACTTATAACCCTGACGATGTTTTCAAATTCACAGGATATTACGGCTATCAAGCAAGTATAGAACTAGCAAGAGACGAGGAAATAGTCAGTATTTCTATGGGAGATACTACTTCATGGCAAATAGTACCTGCCGGTCATAGGATTTTTATTAAACCGATGGAACCGGATGCTACTACTAATATGACTTTAATTACTAATAAACGGACTTATTTCTTTGAACTATATGCCGCCGAAACTCTTGATATGCGTGATCCTGAAATGGTCTTTAACGTAAAGTTTCTTTACCCGGATGACGAAAATGACAATATGAGCGGTCATATGCAAACTTTTTCTGCTTTCCTAGCCAGTCCCGATCTTACTCATCCTGAAAAATATAACTTTAATTATTATATTAGCGGCAGCGAAGAAATAGCTCCTATTAAAATTTTTGACGACGGCGAGTTTACTTATCTGCAATTTAGAGACAAAAACGCTGAAATTTCCGGTATTTTTGCTGTAGATGATTCACTTCGAGAATCTTTAGTAAATTATCGCCTTGCTCAAGATAATCCTAATATGGTGATCCTTGAACAGGTTTTTCCTAAGCTCGCTATACGTAAGGGTAAAAAAGTCACATGTGTATTTAATCAGTCTTTCAAAGCATATTAATGTCTACCAACGTCATTGCGAGGAGCGAAGCGACGTGGCAATCCAGAAAATAATTATGTCACATTTAATATACTTTCTTACTTTGATTTTACTAACTAGCGGCTTATTTATAATGCTTACAAGCCGTAATTATATTCATAAAATTATCGGGCTTGGAATTTTTCAAAGTTCGGTATTAGTATTTTATTTAAGTATAGGAAAAGTTAAAACAGGCGGTGTACCTATTTTACAAGATGGGCTAACTACTTATACTAGCCCTTTGCCTCATGTATTAATGCTAACTGCTATAGTAGTTGGGTTTGCTACTCTTAGCGTAGCTTTAAGTTTAATATATCAAATTTATAAACATTTTGGTACAATATCAGAAAATGAAATTAATTTTGATAAATATACTCCTGTGAAATGAAGAGTTGTTATACGAAGTTCAACTTGGAAAAGAGCAAGGAGGCTGTAAGCCGAGGAGCGGAGCGTATACTAAATACGTGAGCATCCGAGGTCTTACAAAGATGACGTAGTCAATTTTTCAAGTTCAACGAGTATAAATGATCCTAGCTAACCATTTCCCTATCATACAAATATTATTCCCTTTATTCGGGGCTTTACTCTCAATAATATCTTTTCGCTTTATTACCTTTGCACGAGTAATTACTACGATTTGCATTTTATCTAGCCTTTTGGTCAGTGTTTATGGATATAGCATTATACAAAATATGGAGCTATCTTATACCATGGGAGGATGGAGTTTAAAAATAGGAATAGAATATCGGCTAAATTCACTAAACCAAGCTATTATTATTTATCTTAACTTGGTTTTATTATTCTTTTTAGTTTTTTGTCATAAGATTACTAATCGAATAATCTTAAAATATATCAACAACAATAGAAAATCTTTATTTTACGGTATATTATTATTCGCTCATACGGGTTATTTAGGAATGATTAGTACTAATGATTTCTTTAATTTATATGTGTTTATAGAAATTTCAGCACTTAGTAGCTATGTATTGATAGCCTCAGGTAATAATCCAAAATCTTTAATCGGAGCTTTTGACTACTTGATAATGGGTAGTATTGGTGCGACTCTTATTCTCATAGCTATAGGGTTTTTACTAAGCATTACGGGTAGCTTAAATATGAGAGACGTTGCAGCTTATTTACAAGAATATCCTAATTCTCGTATAATCAATATAGCTATCGGTTTTTTCTTAATAGGAGCTATTTTAAAAACTGCTTTTTTTCCTATGCATTTTTGGATGATGAGAGCTTATAATAACACGGCTTCAGTCACTTTAGTATATTTAGCAGGGATTTCTACTATAATAGGAATATATATAATATATAAATTTACTTATATTATTATAGGTTATGAGACGATTAAAACTTCTATTACAAATTTTATAAGACCTATCGCTTTAGCTACTCTTATTATAGCTCCGTATTTTGCTTACCGAGCAGAAGACTTCAAGAATATTATAATTTATTCATGTTTCACTCAAATAGGTTATGTATTTCTATTATATGTTACTGAGGGCGGTATAATAATTTTACCGAGTTTATTACTTGCAGACAGTATAAATAAAATAGCTCTTTTCTTGATAGATGCTTATAATGAAAGCTATAAAAAGAATTCTAACAAAGTTTTAACCATAATTATTATTATTTGCAGCTGCGGCTTACCTATCAGCCCATTATTTTTTATCAAAGTAAATATTCTCGAATTATTATTTAGACAAAAACTATTATTAGATTTTGTTATAATCTTACTTAGCTCCGTAGGATCACTATTTTATCATTATAAAATGGTGAAAGTTACTTTTTGGAAGAATTGATTAAATAAATATTATGAAACTTTATATTACAGAGAAAATTTTAAAAAAAGAAAAGCAGCAGATATCCGACTCCGAAATCTTGCTAAAGAAATTAATTTACAATCTTCTGATTTTGAAGAGTGGTTAAATTATAGAAATGAAGGTAGAAAATAAAAAAGGCGTGTTGCATGGATCGAAAAACCTACTCTATGTCATTCCCGCGAAAGCGGGAATTCAGAAAAATAACTTCAATATTAATACAGAAGTTACATATTTGATAAAATAAGCATATAAAATATAAAAATTTGTTTTTATATGCTTTACTGGATTCCCGCTTTCGCGGGAATGACATAGAAAGCCATACAGGTAACACCCTAACCATACTATAAAAAAAAGTATAACAGCTTACCATGATTACACAATTTACTACTCCGAGTCTTTTGATTCTATCAACTTTGCTAGTTGGTGCATTAAACTTAACTAGTCCGTATGCCACTAAAAAAGATAGCTTTATACGTAATTTTTTACTTATTACTATCGCTATTTTTTTCTTCGGGAATATTTTAATTATAGACTGGTTGTTTTTAAAAGGTATTAGAGCAGGCTTTGAATTTAATATATTTGGTAATTACTCTATAGGATTCCATCTTGAACCTTTAGGGCTTATATTCTTAAGCTTAATAGGCTTTTTATGGATTTGTGCTTTACTTTATACCCCTAAATATCTTGCTATTAATAATATAGAACACTCTTCTAGATTCTTATTTTTCTTTAACTTAACTATTCTAATTGGCGTTTTAATTGCCTTATCTAGCAATTTATTCACTATGTTCATTTGTTATGAGCTTCTAACTATTTCTACAGCTTTTTTAATAGGACATACCAAAAATAATATAGTACTTAGCGGGTTATACAAATATCTAAAAATTCTGATGATTTCTGCCACAATGTTGTTTTTACCGGCAGTGATAATTATTTATGCTAAAACCGGTAACGGAGATTTTGCAAGCGGCAGCCTAGTAGAAAATTATTTTTCTCAAAGCCAATCCATTATCTTATTATTAATGTTTATTTTTGGTATTGCTAAAACTGCAATTTTTCCAGTACATTCATGGCTTCCTGCCGCAATGGTTGCACATTACCCTGTTAGTAGCTTACTGCATGCCGTAATAGTGGTTAAAACCGGATTATTTTGTATTTACAAAATCCTATTATATATATTCGGCTTATCGTATTTACAAATGATATTTGCCGAGTTTAACTGGTTAATTTTTATACCTATAGTGAGTATATTTTACAGCTCACTCAAAGCACTAGGCACGGATAATATTAAAAAAATACTCGCCTACTCCACTATGAACCAATTAAGCCTTGCCTTACTTAGTGCTTTCATGTTAACACCTAAAGCACTTGGAGCTGCAATACTCCATTTAGTTTCGCATTCTTTTACAAAAATCTGCTTATTTTACAGTATGGGAAGTATTTACAGTTTAAAGAAAGCTGACCAAGTACAGGATTTGCATGGAACATCTAAAGAGTTTCCTTTAATTTCTTTTATTATATCTATCTCTTCATTATCATTAATCGGTATACCCATCTTTAGCGGATTTATAAGCAAATTCTCAATATTGCTTGCTGCAAGCGAGCAGAATCAAATCATAGTTATGATTGTCGTAATAGCTAGTAGCATATTTTCAAGCCTTTACCTTCTTAAAATATTAAGCTCTATTTATAAACCTTCTTTTATAGAATCTAGCGTAACAAAATCACTCCCCTACTCTATGGAAATCAGTATAATCATTTGTGCCTTAGCTATAACATTATTTTACTTTATCCAAATCTTAATCAGAGAATTTTTAGTTTATATTACATAAATATGTATTTACATAATTTATGTATTTACATATAATCATACAATATGCAATTATTTTTGAGGATAAATATGGCACAAATTATTAGAGCAACAGAATTTGTACGATCTTTTTCAGATATTATGAACAGAGTTTACTATAAAGGCGAGAGCTTTGACGTTCAAAAAGGTAACCATATCGTAGCAAGAATTACGCCTGTACATGCAGCTGATAAACCAAAAAAAACGTTAAAAGAGTTTTTTGAGCATGCACCTATATTAGACCATGATGATGCCGCACAATTTAAAAAAGTCGTGTATGAAGCACGTCAAAAATATGATTTTAAAAGAGATGATAAATGGAAGTAGTTATTGATACCTCTATATTAGTGTATTTAGAGAGAGGTAGATTAACCTATAAAGTACTAGAAGAATATGAACAATGCTATATTAGTCCTATTACTTTAACAGAATTATTAATAGGTGCGGATGAGCCGATAATGAAAATAGACGTATTAAACGTTTAGTTTTTATCGAATATATAATCAATTCACTTATAATATTACCTTTTAAGACTGAAGAAGCCCGTATATATGCAAAAATTATAGAAAATTTACGTAAAGAAAAGATAACTATTGATACTAATGACATGCTAATTGCTACAACGGCAATAACGCATGGTTATCCTCTATTAACTTTAAATGTAAAAGACTTTAAGAGGATTCAAGGACTAGAGGTTTTAACAGTTTCTTCTAAAGATTAAAATGTTTATTCAAAATACCAGATTTACATTTCCGCTTACTAATTTTGAGCTTATGTTTGATTTTAACCCACAAAATCAGCTAATAGCTTTAGCATTTCTAATTGTCACTGCTATCTTAAATCTTTATACAATTTCCCAAAATAGAAAATTTGAGACGCTAATAGGTAGTTTATACTGTCTCTCTTCTATTATATGCGTGTTTGCAGCTGATTTTATTTCCATGATAATCTCACTTGAATTCATGACGATTTTTGCCTGTATAATTATTTTTTGTGACCAATTAAAGATAAAACCGGCACGTCAATATTTCCTCACTCATTTATTCAGCAGCGGGCTAATTTTAATTGGCATGACTCTTCTAATCCAAGCAACAGGTAATACAGCTTTTATTTCTTTAACGGAATCAGTGTATAAGTTTGAGTTACCGGCAATATTCATACTTGCAGGTTGTTTGATTAATCTTGGCACTATTTTTGTAAACGGCTGGGTGGTTAATTGCTATCCTGCAGCTTCAGGTAGCGGCATTGTATATTTAATAAGTTTTACTACTAAAGTTACTTTAATTATCATTTTAAAATTATTTAGCGGTCTTGATATATTAAAATTTTTTGGAATATCAATGATCATTTATGGATTAGTATTTGCTCTAATTGAGAAAAACCTTAAACGATTAATATGTTATCTTGCCGTATCACAGCTTGGCTTTATATTAGTGGCTATTAGTATAAATTCTCCAAACATAGCTTATCTTATTACAAGCTTTATATTCATAAATATACTATATAATGGGTTATTTGCTTTATATTTTACCTATATAGAAGATGAATACAGTATTAAAAATTACCAAGATCTTCAAAATACTCAAATTAATTTGATTTTATTAGGCGGGTTTGTAGTTAGCATATTAATATATACATCTATACTGCCTATTAATTCTTCTTATATCAAAGACGGAATTGCCAATCTTTTAGATGCAAATAATATTATTATATTTTTCAAGATAGCAACTTGTACCGTATTATTTGGGTTGTTGATGGAGAGTTTCGTGTCATTCTCGCGGTCCTCAATGTCATTCCCGCGAAAGCGGGAATCCAGTAACCTTTATGTCATCCCGCGACTTGATCGCGGGATCCAGTCTTTTTTTTATTTTTTTCTGGATACCGTGGTCAAGCCACAGTATGACAATAATTCGTTCTTATTGGATTCCCGCTTTCGCGGGAATGACATGAGAACTATAACTTACCTCTCCTCGTGCATCATAACTTTATGCGTATGTTTATTCTACCCTATTCAAATATCACATACTGCTAATTTTAAGCTAGTTATCCTTGCAATCTCAGTATTATTGGCTTTAATATTTAGAAAAATACCACGCATTTCGACAGAAAACATAAACCTTGACCTATACCAATATATTGAAAAATTTATATATTTCAGTATCGATAAATATAAAGAAAGGACAGACAGTACCGAAGATACAGAAGAATATCTTAATTTTAAGGTTATTTGGGATAATATTTTAGGTAAAATATCTGCTTGGCATAATCAGCAAACTGCTATATTTATTATATTATTCCTATTAATTAGTTTGATTTTAACACTCTGTCATACCGTGGTTTGACCACGGTATCCAGAAAAATAAAAAATTATTTACATTCTTAATCCCTAGATTCCTGCTTTCGCAGGAATGACATATATGAAGGTCGACAACATGAAACCACCAATCGCAAATAAACAAAATTATAGCTTTGAAGCCCACGGACAAACAATAAACGATGATTATCAATGGCTGCGTGATCCTAAATGGCCAAATGTAGAAGACTCTAAAATTTTAGACTACTTAAAGGCTGAGAATAAATATACCGAAAATTTCTTTGCCGTTCTGCAAAACGATAAGGAAAAGATTTTTGAAGAATTAAAAGGACGAATCAAATTAGACGATGAGTCAGTTTATGTTAAGAAAAAAGATTATTACTATTACCATAGAGTAGAAGGCGATAAAAATTATCCGATATATTGTAGAAAGCATAATAGTATGGAAGCACATGAAGAGATAATATTAGATGTTAACCTTCTTACTCCAAACGGCGGTTTTACCGATGTTGCCAAAGTCGCAATGTCACCTAATCAAAATTTAATGGCTTATAGCGTTAATTTTACAGGTAATGAGCAATATAATATCAAAATATACAATCTTAAAGAGCAAAAATACTTACCTGATAATGTAACGGATATAGCTCCTACTGTGATTTGGCATGAAAAATTAAACGACTTTTTCTATATTACTATTAATGAGAATCAACGCTGGGATAAGGTAATGTTACACCGTCTAGGTGAAGATGTTACTCAGGATAAATTAATATTTGAAGTAAAAAACCCTCTTCATTTTATCAGCTGTGAGAAATCTGCAAGTAGTGAATATATTTTTATAAATTCAGGTGATTATAATGAAAATGAAATTTACGTGATTTCTATGCAGGATGATAATTTTACTCCTAAATTAGTACGAGCTGCAGAAAATAAAATATTCTATGATGTAGAACATAATGGCGATTATTTTTATATTAAAACTAATTATAAAGCTAAAAATTTCCATATTGTAAAGCTACCGGTAAATAATTTTGAAAATGCTAATTGGGATGATATTTATATTAAGGAAGAACAAGACAAATATTTAAAAAGCTTTGAGGTTACAAATAATTATTTAATCTTAAATTATCGTGACCAAGGTTTACCGCTAATTAAAATAAAGCGATTTAAAGATTTACAAGAAAAAACAATTCATTTTCCTGACGAAAGTTTCCAAACAAGTAGCTTTTCTACAAACTTTGAAGAAGACGATATCAGAGTAAATTACTCTTCTCTAGCAAGACCAAATACCACTTATAGCTACGATTTTGATAGCGATAGATTAACGATATTAAAGACCCAAGAAATACCTTCAGGCTTTAATCCTGAAGAGTATAAAGTAGAGAGAATATTTGCAGATAATGGTGATGTAAAAGTACCTATCACTTTGTTTTATAAAAAATCTTTATTTAAAAAAGACGGCTCAAATCCTTTATATCTAATGGGATACGGAGCTTACGGGACTAGCATGCCTGTCAATTTTAGAAATACGGCAGTGACGCTTGCCGATCGTGGTTTTATTTACGCAGTTGCTCATATTAGAGGCGGTGACGATCTAGGTCATGGCTGGTATGAAGCAGCAAAATTTTTAACCAAAAAAAGAACCTTTGAAGACTTCATAGCTTGTAGTAAAGCTTTAATTAATGAGCAATATACAAGTAACAATAATATAGTAATAATGGGCGGTAGTGCCGGCGGTATGTTAATAGGTTATGTCCTCAACGAAAAACCTGAACTCTATAAATTAGCCGTTGCTCATGTACCATTTGTAGACGTACTTAATACCATGCTTGATGAAAGCTTACCTCTAACTCTTTTAGAATATAATGAATGGGGTAATCCGAAAGAGAAAGAATATTTTGAATATATTAAATCATATTCCCCTTATGATAACGTAAAAGCACAAAACTACCCTGCTCTATTCATTACTTGCGGTATATCCGACCCACGTGTAGGTTACTGGGAACCTGCTAAATGGGTAGCAAAATTACAAGAACTAAAAACAGACAATAATCCCTTATTATTAAAAACGAATATGGATACGGGACATAAGGGTTCTGCCGGTCGCTTTGATTATTTGAAAGAGATGGCCGACGAATTAGTATTTATTTTTAAAGTGTTTGATGTGGGGATTTAGTTAGCAGATTTGTTGCTGGAATCCTGTTATGTCATTACCGCGGAGGCGGGAATCTACCGTCTTAAGAGTCAAGAGTAAAAAGCGTTAAATTTGATAAATTTCGTTATGTTTTAGCATAGAATTTAAACAAATAATAATTTTACGCATGACGGCAACCAAAGCTACTTTAGCTTTTTTGCCTGAAGCAATTAAACGTTCATATAACTGCTTCATTTTACAGTTATATCGCATAGCAACCAGTGCCGCCATATATAAAGCTTTTCTAGCACCAAACCTACCACCGCTAATCTTAGCTATTTTAGTTTTTTGACCGCTTTGGTTAGTTTTAGGTGCTACCCCAACTAAGCTTACAATCTCTTTATTATTTAACTTACCAAGTTCAGGTACGTCTATTAATAAAGTATTTGCAGTCTTTTCTCCTACGCCTTTATAACTTGTTAATAATTTGCTTTTAGAGCTTAAATCCTCATCTTCTTTTATCAACTTATTAATATCAGCTTTAATTTTCTTAAGTTGCTCTTTGATAAATTCTATTTGTTTATCTAAATATTTTTTACTCTTACCCGTGCAAATCTTAACTCTACATTGATTAGCATGTAGCTCTTCTTCTAAGCTCTTTTCTACTAGCCTTAGGGATTGCAATTCACACTGTAAATCAGAAAGAATAGCATCGCCTTTTTCTTCATTAGAAACAAAAATAGCGTATTTCTCTAGTAATATCGCATCTAATTTATCAGTCTTTGCAAAATGGTTACTAGCTTTAGCAAAAGCATATACCTTATTTGGGTGTGTTCTATGTACCGCAATATCCCACTCTTGAAGCTTCTTCATTACAAGACGCTCATAACCTCCCGTCGATTCTAATACACAAAGCTTAATTTTATTAGAAGCAATAACTGATTTTATAAAATCAGTTATTGCTTCATCTGTATTTTTAATTTTATAATGTTTTTTATTCATAGATATATCTAATGTTGCTTTTGATACATCTATACCTATAAATAACTTGTTTTCTTCTGTCATTTCTGATACCTTGTTAACGTTGTTCAAAGTGCGATTACAGGATTATAAATTCGATCTCTTCAGGACCATCCTACCGTTCGTACTACAACACTTTGTAGATTATGAGGTGTGTACCTAGATTCCTTCGATCTTTTATGATCCATCCAGTTAAACGGTATCACTCATTATTTTCTACTCTATACTCTTTTCAATACTTGCTTCAAGATACAATCCAGCATAAAGCGAAATAAATTGAGCTTTTAAAAAAATCTTTGAAGCCAAGATTTTTATATAGTTTTACTTTTTAAATAAAGCTTTTAAAAAGCTTTAAAATACTGGATTCCTGCTTTCGCAGGAATGACATAAAATACCTCTACTTAATACAAAAACCATGCATAAAAATTATCTAGAACAATTACAAAAATTACCGATTACTTTAATTTTACTAATTAGCTTAATTTGCTGTATTGGTTTCATTGTGCTTTATTCTGCAGCGAATAGTAATTTACAACCCTGGGCTTACAAACAAATTATAAATTTTTGTATATTCTTGCCGTTAGCTATTGTTGTTGCATTGATTGATTTGCGTATAATCTTCAGATTATCATATATTTTCTATTTTTGTGTACTCGCTTTACTAGTTGCTGTGGAGCTTTTCGGTTCAACTGCTATGGGCGGTAAAAGATGGATTGATATCGGTATAGTTAAGCTTCAGCCTTCCGAACCGATAAAAATTGCCGTTGTACTAATGCTTGCGAGGTATTTCCATTCACTAACAATTGATGATCTAACAAAATTCCATAAAGTTATCATACCGATTATAGGAGTTTTAATACCGGCTTTTCTAATAATTAGAGAACCGGATTTAGGTACGGGAATGATTGTTTTAATTGTTTCGGCAATTATATTTTTTGCAACGGGTTTTAGAATAAAATATTTTATAATACTAGGTCTTGCTGCTCTTATTAGCCTCCCTATTGCTTGGAATATGATGTATGATTATCAAAAAAAACGGGTAATGGTTTTTTTAGATCCCGAACATGATCCGCTCGGTGCTAGCTATAATATTATTCAGTCTAAAATCGCTATAGGTTCAGGTAGCCTATTTGGACGCGGTTTAAATCAAGGTAGCCAAAGCCATTTAGATTTTCTTCCCGAACATCAAACAGACTTTATCTTTGCTACCTTTGCCGAAGAGTTCGGCTTTATAGGAGGAATGTTTTTACTAATATTATATTTTGCACTTATAACTATTTCTTTATTAATTGCCGCAAATTGCCGAGAGATTTTTAGTAAATTAATGGTAATAGGTATTACTTCAATTTTATTTAGTCACGTATTTATTAATATAGCTATGGTTATGGGCTTACTGCCCGTAGTAGGTGTACCTTTACCGTTTATTTCTTACGGCGGAACAATGATGGTATCTATGCTAATCGGCTTTGGGCTTGTGATGAATGCTCAGGTACACGGGCATACCACTTTAAACTAGTTCAATTATATTTATAAAATTGATAACATAAATTAATAATAAGTTGTACTTCATTTCTTTATTTATCGTATAAAGCGAAAATTCCTATTGACTTTTATTTTAAACAGTATAGATTTCTTTACAATTTAATTTTTTATAAAGAATTTATGCTCGGCTATGAGAAAGCACAAACAAGTTTAAATAGAGAACAAAAACAAGCATTAGGTATTTTGTCTATCGGAACTTTTCTTGAATATTTTGACTTGATGTTATATGTTCATATGTCGGTACTTCTAAATAAAATATTTTTTTCCCCAGATAATACTTATTCAGTTAAAATGCTTACAGCTTTTGCTTATTGTTCAACTTTTGTTTTTAGCCCTTTCGGTTCTCTTCTTTTTGGTTGGATAGGTGATACTATAGGGCGTAAACCAACAATTATTATCACTACTATGTTAATGGCTTGTACTTGTATAGGTATGGCTATTCTTCCTTCTTATGATGAAATAGGTTTTACTGCTGCAGTTTTGGTTACGCTTTTCCGTGCTATACAAGGTATTTCTTCTTCTGCAGAAGTTACCGGTGCCCAACTTTACATAACAGAAATGGTAAAACCTCCTTTGCAATACCCTGCAGCAACATCCTTTACAATTTCTACTACACTCGGAACAATAGCAGCTCTTGCTGTTGCAACACTTGTAACTTCAACAAATCTTAATTGGCGTTATGCTTTTTTATTTGGAGCATTTGTTGCCATTACCGGTACTATAGCAAGAACGACCCTTAAAGAAACACCTGATTTTATTGATGCTAAAAGACGTATAAAATTAGCTATAGAAAAAACCGGCTTAGACCCTAAAAAAATTGAAAATAATGATATTGTAAAAGAAAAAACAAATTTAAAAACTATTTTATGTTATTTTTTAATTAAATGTGCCTATCCTGTATGGAATTACTTCGGTTATTTTTATTGTGGAAATATTTTAACCGAAGATTTTGGATATAGTCCTGCTGAAGTTATTCAACATAATTTTTATATTTCAATCGGTGATATTTTAGGCTGTATATTCTTGAATATCTAAGTTATAAAATTTATCCTCTAAAGATATTAAGAACTACCTTTTATATTCTTGTGATATTCCTTTGTTTTTTCCCTGTCATAATGCAGAATCTAACGCCCTCTTACATAATGTTAATTCAACTGTATTTTCTTCTATTTGCTCCTACAGGTACTCCAGCTGTAGCTATTTTTATAAACATTTTCCAGTATTTAAACGTTTTATGCATACTAGCCTCATATATGCTATATCACGTGCAATAATGCTCCTAATAACTTAGTTTGGTCTTGCTTACTTGACTGAGCGTTTTGATTACTGGGGGATATTAATAATTATGGTACCGGTAACAATAGGCTATTATTTCGGGCTGCGTCACTTTGAGAATTTAGAAAAGAACAGTGAGCATCAAATTTAATAATAGTTTTAGTTTTGTTGCCTGATAAATTCATTACATATATTGAATAATTTTTCTTCTACACTGTGTATTTCCAAGCGGACAGCAACAACTAAAAAATCCGTTATAGTTTCTTCTATAATTTTTTGTGCTTTTTCAAGAGATTTAGCTCCTAAGGTTTGCACGTTATGCATTCGATCAAATAATTTTATAAGTGCCGTATTATATCTTTTTTGCTGAATTAATAGATTTAAACTTTCTTTAGCGGTAATTTTACCATAAGGTTTGATTCGCGTTAATCCCTCTACATGGTTTGCAACTTCTAGCCCAAAAATTGTAGTTATGACTTCTTCAGTAAGTTCTGTATCTTCAATAGTATCATGCAGTAAAGCAGCTTGCAGCATAATAGCGTTATAAAGTTTAGGAACTTCTTCGGCTACAAATTCAGCAAACATAATCGCTACTTCAATAGGATGAGAATAATAAGGTTCGCCTGATTTACGCATTTGTGAACCATGATATTTACGTGCATAATAAATACCCCTTTTAACTTCCTCTATATCAACGGGATTTTTTACTTTTTTGTTTAAATATTCTAGTTTATCAATCAGCTTTTTAGCGTAAACACATACTTCAAACTTTTCTTTCCAAGAGCTTAAATCTTCCATAAAAGTTATTTTCTTATTTTTGTTAATAATAGTTGATTACAATTATAGTAAAAATTAAAAAATTGCAATAACAAATAGCTTTTTAACTTTAAATACATTAATAACTTTTGGTTACATTGTATTTAAGCAACTTCATTCTGTTTTATCAGTTGCTTTAGCTTCTTGTTCCTGCTGTAATTTATATTCTGCTGCTTTTTCTTCTACATAATTTAAAAAGAAATAAGTAAAAGTTAAAAAACTAGTAAGAATAATAGCAAATGTTATTAATATTAATTTAAGCTCTTTCCTTGCGTTTTCAGCTTTTAATCTCTTTTCTTCCTCTTCATCAATATAAGATTCAGAGATTAAAATTTCTTCTTCTTTATTTTCCATATTTTAACTCTTTTAAATTAACTTATATATGAATTATAGAGCTTAATTATCACCTGAGAGAAGTAATCTATAGAAGTAATTAAAATAAGTCAATAACTATAATTGTTGATTGTAATAATTATATATTTAATAAATCCTCTTTCTCTAAAATACTGTACGTTCTATTTGACGAAAGAAACATCACGAAAAAAACACCAAAGCAAAGTAATATTAGAGATAGCAGAGCATAATAAAGATTTTAATTTGTCGAATGCCCAAGGAAAAAGACGCCTAATAAAAACTGTGTTTTCGACAATTAAATTAACAGGCAAAAAGCTTGACTTTATGCTGCATTTGCCGTTCGATAGATTTACGAATTTGTCGAAAGTCGAGAAATGGCTCCCCGTATCGTACAAACCTTAAACGAGTATATATTAGCCTTGATTCAGTCTTTAATTAAGCCTTTTTATACCTTAATGCCAGCTTCCAACTAAGCAAGTATTTAGCTTAATTCTATACTGCATTTTTCTAGGCAACAAAAAGATAAGGTTTATTTTTAAAGGTATAAAAAAATGAATAAAAATTCAATTAATTATTGCAAATATTTATTTTAATCATTAATGTTTTAACAAACGACTTTTGTATTATAGCTCTATATTAATCGTTAGATAAAATCTATACTAAATTAATAACTAATATAATTAACTATGGGTAAATAATTTATATGCCAAGATTTGAAAATTATGAAGCTTGCAAAAGGCAGGTAAATGAATTGATGAGCGAGGGAAAAAGAGACGAAGCTATAACTACTCTAAATGAATATCTAACAACTAATGACACTTGTCGTGAGGCTTATTATTATAAACTGTCTATACTAAAGCAAAAAGGAAACTATGAAAATATAGACGTCCATACACAGTGTATAGAGGTTTATGACCAACTTATAAATATTGATTTAACGAATTATAACGCTTACTTGGCAAAAAGTACATTTTTATTAAATAAAGGAAAAATCACGAAGAAGCTATAGCGGTTTTAGATAAATATATACAAGTTAATTCTGTAATAAGCCCTTCTGAATGTTTTAAAGCTTATAGTCAGAAAGCTCACTTATTAAAGGCAATAAATAAGATAAGAGAGGCTATAAATGTATATGATGAATATATAGGAATTAATCCTGCCAGCTACGATCCCTATCATGAAAAAGCAGAGTTATGTCTAAGTAATAGAGGATATACAACTAATGATGAAATAATTATGACATTAAAAGACTTAATAAGACTTGCACCAAGCAAAGGCTATGCATACCATAAAATGGCTATATTGTTTATAGAGTTAAATAAACCTGAGGACGCTCTTACGTTTTGTAAAAAAGCAATAAAGTATGATTCCCAGATGCTAGATGCTTATCAAGCTCGAGTTAGTGCTTATGAAGCTTTAGAAGGTAATAAAATACTGCTTCATGATGCATATGTTAGTTTAGGTAAAGCATTGTTACAAAGGGAGGAATTTAGAGAAGTTATCAGTATTGTAGATAAAGCTATTAAAGATAACCCTAATGATTCAATACTACCATACCAGCTTAAGGTAGAAGCAATTATAAATTTAGGGCAAGACAAAAAGTATTTAATTGATCAATTGGAGGAAGTAATTATTGCTAAACCTGAAATAATGAAATTTTGTGTACAAAAATTACAAGATATTGAAAATACAGGTCTTCATATTACATCAGAAAGTTATATTATTAAAGGGTTAGTTTTTTATTATTTAGGTAATTATAATGCCTCTATTGAAGCATATGAGGAAGCTATTTATAAGTTAAAAGAATATATAGAACATGGTGCACCAGACTATACAACTCTTGCAGATGCCTACAACAATAAAGGTAATGCTTTATGTGCGTTAAGTAATGAAAACAAGAAAAAAGGTAAAAATATTGATTATAATCAAGAGCAAGAAGCTCTTAAGTGTTATGATGAAGCAATAAAATTCCAACCAAATAATAAACTCTATTATTGCAATAGAGGAAAATTATTAAATGATATGGGACGCCCAAAAGAAGCATTACAAGATTTTGAACAAGCTCAGAGTTTAAGTAGTAATTTAAATTTAAGAAAAGATAATGAAGATTATATTAAAGTGATATTGGAGCAAGATAAATTACTACTACAAAGAGCAATAGAATTACAGAAAAATACTCTAATATTAGAAGAACAAGTTGAAAGTTTACCTGCTACAGAAAACAACATTTCTTTGCTTAAGAAAATTGAAACATTTAAACAAAATAGTAAAGAAATAGTTAATAAAACTATTAGTAACGCTTCTGGTGAAGAGGTAGAAGCATTGAAAAAACAGCTGCAAGAATTAAAGCAAGAATTCTCTAGTATTAGACAAGAATTGAGCAGTAAGGTAGATGCGGGTCGCCTAGAATCACATGCATTTAAAGTATCTGAAGAAATATTAAGTAATATAGACTTAAAGTGTTACTATGATGCTTTATCTAATAAACTATATTCAGTATTTGAAGAAGCGGCAGTAATAGCTGGAGGACATCTTGCCCTTAATACTTTTAGTGCAGGAAATATAGTTGCAGGCGTATCTAGTACAGTTCCATCTGAAGCTATATCTAATATAGCTCCATGCTTGTTAAGTGTATTTAGCACTCTTACACTGTTAGGTTGTAGATATGTAGTTGAACCAGTAGCTTCTCTAAAAATGAGCAATAGTATAAAAGAGCAGGCAACGAAAATTCAAAGAGCGATTAGTTTGAATCCAGATGAAAGAAAATCTATATTAAAGGAAATAGCAGAAAAGATTACGCTTAATAAAAAAGAACTAATTGAGGATATAGAACACAATCAAGAAGTATTAAATTGGGAAAATCAAGGCTTTGTAAAAAGTTGTATAAATTATTTTATTTTAAATATGGATAAGGAGACATATCGACATAAAATAGAAATTTTAGGCTATATAGATGCTTTAAAAATTATAGAGATTATAATCAAAGATGATAAGATTGATACAAATGAAGGTATAGTTGATTTGCTTGTTAACGCTACTAAAATGGATATGGATATACCATCAAATTCTTCTGATGAAACAGTACTTCTTGTTAACCAAATTAAATATGATAATCCAATACTTAATAAATCTAGTTTATTACAAGAGTTAAGTAAATTTACTGGTTTATCATTATATAAAGTTCTAGCTAATAGTAATATATTGATGCAAGCAGGATATGAGAATATTATAACTCAAGCTGTTAATAATCATGATGTGGCTAAATTAGGTGATTTATTAGTAGGTATAGACTATGATTAAAAGTTAGGATAGAAAAAATAGTGAAACGTTTATATGGAGTTATATACTAAAGGTTGGCTCTGGATATATAAGTGTGTAAATTCTAAAATAGGCATTAAATTCGCCCCTCAAATTTTATCAAAAAGTGAGCCATGGCCTCTCCCCAATTTTGGATAGGCATATTCCATTTTCGCGTAATATAGTCAATTGTCAAGTACAAAGTCTTAAATACAGAGTCGTCGTTAGGAAAACCCCTTTTGTTATTAGTAACCTTGCGTAATTGACTATTTAAACCTTCGATTGCATTGGTTGTATAAATGATACGCCTAATCACTTCTGGGTATTGTAAAAAAATTATCAAATTCTGCCAATTATTTTGCCATGATTTTGCAATATGTGGGTACTGTTTGCCCCATTTCATATCAAAATCAGATAAGGCAGTAAGTGCTTCATCCTCAGTGATAGAGCTGTATACTAGCTTCAAATCTGCTGCAAGTTCTTTACGGTCTTTATAGCTTACATATGACAAACTATTTCTGATTTGATGTACAATGCACAGCTGATGCTCAGTTTGTGGATATACTGCAGATATCGCCTCACTCATGCCCGTTAGATTATCGCTACAAGCAATTAAGATATCTTTTAATCCCCTGTCTTTCATTTCAGTAAAATTATTTAACCAAAATTTAGCTCCCTCATTCTCGCTAATACACAAGCCTAAAATATCTTTCCTTCCGGTTAAATCTACACCTAAAGCTACATATACTGCCTTATTGATAATTCTCTTATCTTGACGTACTTTAACTATAAGTGCATCAAAATATACTATAGCATATATGGCTTCCAGAGGCCTATTCTGCCAACTCCTGACCTCATCCATAACATTATCGGTAACCCGACTAATAAGGCTTTCACTGTTCTCTGCACCATATAGCTCATGAATCTGAATCTTAATGTCAGAGAGGCTCATCCCTTTAGCATATAAGGATAATATCTTCTGATCTAATCCATCAATCCTAGTCTGACGCTTTGGCACTAGTACAGGAGAAAATTCAGCATTTCTATCACGTGGTACTTCAAGTTCCAATACTCCACCTTCAGTAATTAGGCTTTTTTTGCATACACCATTTCTACTATTGTCAGTCTCTATCCTGCCATATTTGTTATAGACAAGATGCTCATCCATCTCAGCTTTTAAGGCTCTTTCAAATATATTTTTAGTTAACTGCTTTAATATCCCGTCTTTGGCAAAAAAACTCGTTAAATCAGTATCTTTATCTATTAGCAAATCTACTGCTTGTTTTATCTTCTCTTAGTTACTGTTACTCATGTTATTCCTGATAAATTATATTATTGTTAATATAACCTATCCTAGAAATTTACACACCTAGTGAGACAGCACCTCATATTTCAGAACTTGCAGCTGAAGGGTCGAAACCTTGAGTACTCTCTGCGTTTCCCGTTTGATATCTTCGAAAAAACAACGAATCGTACGGAATGGCTCCCCGGGCCGGACTCGAACCAGCGACCGAACGGTTAACAGCCGTTTGCTCTACCACTGAGCTACCGAGGAATATAGAAGTTATCTAAAAATTTTTAGATAACTTCTTATAACAAATCTTTTCTATAACGTCTAGCGTTTTCTTTATACAAAATAAAAAAAGTTTACTCATCCCCAATTTTCAACGCTGCGATAAAAGCAGATTGTGGGATTTCGATATTACCGTACTGTCTCATTCTCTTTTTACCTGCTTTTTGCTTCTCAAGAAGCTTACGTTTACGGCTTATATCACCACCGTAACATTTAGATAAAACGTCTTTACGTAAGGCCTTAATAGTCTCACGGGCAATAATACGGCTACCGATACTTGCTTGAATGGCTATATCGATCTGCTGTCTCGGTATCAAGTCCTTTAATCTTACGCATAACGCCCTACCCCTCTGCTCCGCACGTGAACGATGTACGATTGTCGATAACGTATCAACCGCTTCTGCGTTAACCAAAATCCCAAGCTTAACAAGCTCGGAAGGTTCATAAACATCCATTTGCCATTCAAAGCTTGCATAACCTTTAGAACAGCTTTTTAAACGATCGTAAAAATCATAAACAATCTCATTTAGCGGTAATTTATAAACTATTTTAGCTCTGTTTGCTATATAGCTATGATCGAGCTGCACTCCTCTCTTTTCCGTACAAAGCGATAATACCGCTCCTAAAAACTCATCAGGTACCATTATGGTTGCCTTAATCCACGGCTCTTCCATCGATTCAATTTTTTGCAAATCAGGCAAATCTGCAGGATTATGAATCTCTAAGCTTTCACCGTCCCGCATATGGATTTTATACACTACGCTTGGAGCAGTGGTGATTAAATCTAAATCGAATTCCCTACTTAAACGTTCTTGAATTATTTCTAAATGTAATAGCCCTAAAAAACCGCACCTAAAACCTACACCTAAAGCCGACGAGCTTTCCATTTCATACTCGAAGCTGGCATCATTAAGGCGTAATTTAGCTAGCGAATCCTTTAGATGTTCAAATTCCGCACTATCTGTTGGATAAAGCCCGCAAAACACCACCGGTAAATTCGGCTTAAAGCCGGGCAATGCTTGCTCGCAAGGTTTCTTCTCATCAGTAATAGTATCTCCGACTTTACAATCCGCTACTTGCTTTATGGAAGCAGTAAAGAAGCCTATTTCACCTGCATGCAAAACATCTGAAATATGTTTTTTTGGAGTAAAATAGCCGACATTTTCAACGGTATAAACAGAATTTGTTGCCATCATTTTAATCCGCATGTTCTTACGCAAAATTCCATCAATAACACGTACCAAGATAACCACACCAAGATAAGGATCATACCAACTATCGACAAGCAACGCTTTTAAGATATCCGTACTACTTTCTTTCGGTGGAGGTAATTTATTTACTATTGCCTCTAAAACTAAATCAATACCTATACCGCTTTTGGCTGAAATCAATACAGCTTCGCTTGCATCGATCCCGATTATATCCTCTATCTGCTGCTTTACCTGATCAGGCTCTGACGCCGGTAGGTCAATCTTGTTAAGTACCAGCACAATCTCGTGATCATTCTCAATTGCTTGATAAACATTGGCTAGCGTTTGGGCTTCTACTCCTTGCGTACTATCAACTACCAATAGCGAGCCTTCACAAGCAGCAAGTGACCTACTAACTTCATAAGCAAAATCGACATGTCCCGGAGTATCCATCAAATTTAAGTAGTAAGTATTACCGTCTTTAGCCTTATATACAAGCCGCACGGTTTGTGCTTTTATAGTTATACCTCTCTCTTTTTCGATATCCATCGAATCTAGCACTTGCTGGCTCATTTCTCTGGCCTGAAGACCGCCGCAATGTTCAATTAACCTATCGGCTAACGTAGATTTACCGTGATCGATATGGGCAATTATTGAGAAGTTCCTTATATATTTTTGATTATTCATAATTATTGTGATATAATTTGCGTTTGTTTATTGGGGAATTGTCATCACCATTTTTGATGTCATTCCCGCGTAGGCGGGAATCCAGAAAAAAACAATTTTTAATACTAAATATAAGATTTACACATTAGGTAAAATAAACATATAAAAAACTAAATTTTTTATATGTTTTACTGGATTCCCGCTTTCGCGGGAATGACATGTAATATATAACAAAATCGAAATTTATAACAGGAAAAAATAATGCGAGCTGAAATAGAAAATTACGTAAAAAAAATTGAGCAATCTTTAGAACTACTTTGGAGGTCACTTTGACGTTGAAGCATCAACTGAAAGACTGAAAGAGTTAGAAGAGTTAACAGCCGATCCGAGCTTATGGAACGACCAAGCTAAAGCACAAACATTACTGCGAGAAAAAAGCAATTTGGAAGAAAAACTAAATGCCTTTAATAAACTCAAATCTAATTTAAAAGACGCTTTAGAACTTGAAGAAATGGCTGAAGCCGAAAACGATTTAGAAACACTTTCACAAGTTGAACAGGACTTTAAAAATTTAAGCATCATTGCTGCTAAATTTGAAACGGAATGCTTATTTTCAGGTGAAGCAGACGGTAATAATTGCTTTTTAGAGATTAATGCCGGAGCCGGAGGAACTGAAAGCCATGACTGGGCGTCTATTATGATGCGTATGTATTTGCGTTTTGCCGAAAGACTCGGCTTTAAAACCGAAATAATCAATATGATTAACGGCGAAGAAGCAGGAATTAAATCATGCACGATTAGGATAATAGGCAAGCGGGCTTATGGCTGGTTTAAAACCGAAGCAGGAGTTCATAGGCTGGTACGTATTTCTCCGTTCAATGCAGCAGGTAAAAGAATGACTAGCTTTGCAAGTAGCTGGATATACCCCGAAATTGACGATAATATAGCAATTACTATCGAGGATAAAGATTTAAGAATCGATACTTTTAGAGCATCTGGAGCAGGCGGACAGCACGTTAATACTACCGATTCTGCGGTACGTATCACCCATATACCAACCAATACAGTAACACAATGTCAAAGCGATAGATCACAGCATAAAAATAAGGCTCAAGCTATGAAAATGCTTCAAGCAAAACTCTATGAGCTTGAAATGCAGAAACGCACAGACAGCGTTAACGAGCAGAATGCTGCCAAAACCGATAATAGCTGGGGGCATCAAATTAGATCATATGTTTTACAGCCTTATCAGATGGTAAAAGATTTACGTACCGATTATGAAACTTCCGATACTAAAGGAGTGCTTGACGGTGACCTTGAAGAATTTGTTTCCGCAAGCCTTGCTATGAATGCGGGTGGTAAGAGGTAGTTAAAATCAATGAGCAATATTTCAATTAATGAATCATATACTGACTTAATTAAAAATTTAAAACAAGAAATCAGTAAGGCTCGTATTAGAGCTCATTTAGCAGTTAATAAAGAATTAATAGTTCTTTATTGGAATATAGGAAAACTAATTTTAGAACGTCAGAATAAAGAGAAATGGGGGGCAAAAGTTATTCAAAATATTTCTGATGATTTGCGTAAAGAATTTCCTGAAATGAAAGGATTATCATATCAAAATATTTCTTATATGAGGCAATTTGCTGAAGAATATAACGATGAACAAATTCTCCAACAGCCTGTTGGAGAATTTCCTTGGGGGCATAATATTGTTATTTTTTCAAAACTAAAAAATATAAATCAAAGAATTTGGTATGCACAACAAACCATCGAAAATGGTTGGTCAAGAAATGTATTATCCTTACAAATTAAAAGTAATTTATATGAAAGGTCAGCAAAAGGTATAAATAACTTTTCTAATACTTTACCTGAGCTATAGTCTGATTTAGCAAGATCGATTATAAAAGACCCGTATAATTTAGAATTTTTAGATATTCAAGGTAAAATAATAGAACGAGATTTAGAAAATAAATTGATAAATAATATTAAAAACTTTTTATTAGAGTTAGGACAAGGTTTTGCATTTGTTGGCAATCAATATCATATAGAACTTGAGGAAGAAGATTATTATTTGGATTTAGTTTTTTATCACATAAAACTCAAATGTTATGTTGTTATTGAATTAAAAACCGGTAAATTTAAGGCAGAATATGCCGGCAAACTAAATTTTTATCTTAATTTAATGGATCACAAAATTAAAGATAATTCGGATAATCCTACAATTGGGTTAATTTTGTGCGAAGAAAAACAAGGTATTACCGTAGAATACGCTATAGAAGGCATCCAAAAACCAATAGGAGTATCACAATTTAAGCTTACAGAAACATTACCTAAAAAGCTTGAAAAATTCCTGCCCACCCCTCAAGAGCTAGCAAAGCTAAAAAGCGAATAAATTACTAAAAACCCCAACTATGGATAAGGTTTTATTTTCAGAAAAATTAAAAGACTACCTGTAAATTAATTTTAATTAATCGGTATCTCTCTTGCTTCTTGTTCTTTAACCTCAGTGCGAGGTAGAATAATAGTAAGTATTCCATTCTTAAGGCTTGAAGAGATATTTGCCTGGTCTACATCTTCATATAATGATATTACATAATTAAAATTTTTATTCATATAATTATCTGAATCATCAGCTTTATTTTTTTCTTCTATATTCCCTGTAATAAATAATTTATTGCCGTTTACTTTAATCTTAATTTGACTTTTATCAAACCCAGGTACTTCCATTATAATAATATACTGCTTATCTTTAGTAATAAAATTGCTTTTTATGCTATTAGATTCATAAAGCGGTAATCTATTTTTAAATAAATTATCAATATTTGTAATTTGATTATCTATTAAATCCGCTACTTGACGCAAAGGCGTCGCATGACCGGTGTCATAATTATTATTAGCCATTGCAATATTACTAGATAAAATAATAGCTGCTATAGACGGAATATATAATTTTGCACTCTTTAACATAAAATTACCTTTATATTTGTTGCTTATATATTTAAATATATAACATTATCTACTCAAAATTCAAGTCTTACATTTCCATAATTTGCTGAAAGTACGCTGCCCAAAATAAAAACTAATAATCCCTGCAAAAATAGTTTGATCTTCTATACTCCATAATATATCTAGATACTCCACTAGCAGAGCAGAACTTTTTAACGATTTATATTGAACATATTTAACACCTCCGTACATTGCAAAGAAGCTATAAGCAATTACCGGTCTTACTGAACCGTTTAAAGCATCAACCCAGCTAACACCTGATTTATAGGTAGAATAAAGAGAATATTGCTCTGCCATTTCTTGTGATATGTTAAGCTCTGTAAAAGTTTTGGATTGATTGAGTTTGTTATTAGCAATTTGACGATCTAAAATATTTATCTCATGTTTTTTGTCGTTAATATCTTTGTATATTTTTAAAATTTCAGGAATGATAGAACTAATAAATCCTGTAACCGCTGCAAATAAAGTAATCATAAATACCTATCTATATAATTTAAGATAAGTATAGCAAAGATAAGTCATCATACTAAGAGAGGAACGTTATTGCATGGATACCCAAGTCGTCATTACGAGCGACTGAAGGCGTTGTTGCATGGACCTGTAAAACCTACTCGATGTCATTCCAGCGTGGATCGGTAAAACCCACGTCACCCCGTGGCTTGACCACGAGGTCCATAAAAACAATAAAAAATACTTTTTAACTGGATCCCATGGTCAAGCCACGGGATGACAGAGGTGAAATTGATCCACGCAACAAGGCTTTCTCGCAATGACGATTTTTGAACTACTTTAAATTAGACCAAATGCGGTTTTTTGCAATATAGAAAAAGATAGTAAACACTACCAAAAACATCATAACTTTAAGACCCATAGATTTACGATGTTCCATTTCCGGCTCAGCTGCCCATTGTAGAAATACTGCAACATCATGCGACATCTGCTCTACGCTTGCGTTAGTACCGTCCATATAGGTTACCTGCCCGTCTGTAAGAGGCGGCGGCATTGCTATTTGCTCACCTGGGAAATACGGATTATAATGAGCCCCTTGCATTAACTTAAAATCTGCCGGCGGTTCGGTATAACCGGTAAGCAACGAATATATATAATTAGCTCCATCATGACGTGCTTTTATTATCAATGATAAATCAGGAGGATGTGCTCCGTTATTAGCTGCTCTTGCTGCTTGTTCATTAGGGTAAGGAGGTACAAAACGATCGGATGGAAGAGCGGGACGGTCAAACATCTCACCGTCATCATTTGGACCGTCTTTTACCGTATAGCCTTTGGCAATCTCTTTTATCTCATCATCCGAAAAACCTATATCTTTAAGGTTTCGATAATATAAATTGTTTAAACCGTGGCAAACGCTACAAACTTCTTTATAAACCTGAAAACCTCTTTGTGCTGCTTCACGATTAACTGTGCCAAATACGCCGTCAAACGACCATTTCATCTTTTTTGGGTGTAATGCTTCTTCACCTGCTAAGCATACACTAGAAGTTATTAATATGATGATAGAGATAATTAGTTTTGTTTTCATAAAATTTTTATATCTTCGTGACGATGTCAGTCCTACAAAGCATTGTTGCGTGGTTTTATGTCATTCCCGCGTAGGCGGGAATCCAGCATAAAGCGAGATAAATCGAGCTTTTAATTTTAAAAATTTGCTGTATTTATACTTTTTTCTGGATCCCCGCCTACGCGGGGATAACAAAAGAGCATTTACCGGTCCACGCAACAATACCATGCGGGAATGACATAGAACTACCTGCTCACAATGACGATTAGCATGACAGTATTACAACTCCTCCGGTAGCGGTAGTGGCTTCTCATATTTACCTATCAGCGGCAAAGCTACTAAGAAATGGAAAAAGTAATAACAAGCAGCAAAGCGGCTAATTGTAATATACGGCTCTTCTGCCGGCTGCCCGCCTAAATAACCAAGCAATAAACAATCTGCCATAAATATCCAAAAAGCAATTCTATATATCGGTCTATAATTGCTACTTCTGACTTTTGAAGTATCAAGCCACGGTAGTAAGAATAACACGAATATACTTCCGAACATTAATAACACTCCACCGAGTTTAGACGGTACGGCTCTAAGGATTGCATAAAACGGTAGAAAATACCATTCAGGTACGATATGAGCAGGCGTAACTAAAGGATTTGCCGGAACGTAATTATCGGGATGTCCTAAATAATTAGGTTCGTAAAAAATAAAATAAGCGAATATTATGAAATAAACTCCGAAACCGACAAAATCCTTTACGGTATAATAAGGGTGGAAAGGAATAGTATCTTTAGGACTTTTAACGTCGATACCTTTCGGATTATTTGAACCATGCTGATGTAAGGCTACTAAATGCAGCATCACAAGAGCAACAATAATAAACGGCAATAAATAATGCAGTGAAAAGAATCTATTTAATGTTGGGTTATCAACGGAAAAACCACCCCAAAGCCAAGTAACTATGGATTCTCCTATTAATGGAATAGCCGAGAATAAATTAGTAATTACCGTAGCACCCCAGTAGCTCATCTGCCCCCAAGGAAGCACATAACCCATAAAGGCAGTAGCCATCATAGTTAGAAAAATGATAATACCGATATGCCAAAGCAGTTCTCTCGGTGCTTTATAAGAGCCGTAATACAAACCTCTTGCTATGTGTAAGTATACGGCAGCAAAAAACATCGATGCACCTACCGCATGAGTATAACGCAGTAACCAGCCGTAATTAACATTACGCATGATTCTCTCAACACTATCGAAAGCATGATCTACATGCGGAGTATAGTGCATAGCAAGCACCACACCGGTAATTATCTGAATTACTAGTGCAATACCGGCAATAGAGCCTAAATTCCATAAATAGCTAAGATTTTTTGGAGTCTGATAATGGCTAAAATGCTTTAGGAAAGAGAAAATGGGTAGGCGATAATCTATCCATTCGACAATGGCATTAGGCTTTTTAGGGGTAATATCTTCATTCATAACTAACTACCCGATTCTAATTTTTTTGTCGCTAATAAAACTATAAGGCGGCACTGCTAAATTTAAAGGAGCAGGACCTCTTCTAACCCTACCTGAAGAATCATATTGTGAGCCATGGCACGGACAGAACCATCCATCATACTCACCTTGATTAGCAAGCGGCACACAACCTAAATGAGTACAAATCCCTATCGTCACCAACCAATTATCATGACCTGCTTTCACACGTGCTTCATCAGTCTCAGGATCAATAAGCTCCGACATCTTTACGGCTCTTGCTTCAGCTATTTTATCAGGAGTACGGTTTGTGATAAAAACCGGTTTACCTTGCCATTTAACCGTAACTGTTTGCCCTACCGCAATATTTGATAGATCAACCTCAATTGATGATAAAGCAAGCACGTCTGCGGAAGGGTTTAAGGAATCAACGAGAGGCCAAAGCGTACACACAGCCCCGACTGCTGCAACACTACTAGCCGTTAGAACCATAAAATCACGACGTGTAGTTTGTTTGTTTTTATTATCTTCAGTATCCGACATATAATATTAAAGTGACATAAATTAACGATTATTATTACTACCGCTTTGGGTATTATTAAGATTATTTGGATTTTCTAGTTCTTCATAAGGGTTTATTATAGGAGGTTCAGCGTCTGCAGCACTATCTGCTTGTTTTGGCGTAAGCTTATTTATTTCATCTTCTAACACTTTTGCTCCTGTTCCTTCTTCATGCTTATATTCTCCGGGATTACTTAAGCAATTCCAAAAACTAACTAAATGATTCCAATTAGGACCGAGTTTTGTAGTACAATTTTGAGCAACTGCTTTAGTTGTATCTAATATCTCGACTGTAGTTTCAGTAAAATAATCTATAAACCCAATTTTTTTTAAGCCCAATACTGTATAATATAAAGTAATTAAGGAAGCAACTGCTATAATTAAATACCATTTAATTATAATAGACCACAGAAAAAATCCCATAGGATTTGCTGCAATTAACCTTCGTAAAGCCTGCCACATATATTTTTCTCAAAAAAATTTATTAATAATATTCATCTTTATTTTATATCACTACATCAATAAAAATAAAGCAAAATCACGTAATATTGTAAATATTTTTTATTAAATAAGAGCTTAAGAAGAATGAAAACGGTAAAAATATTAAATTAATTCCTATCATAATAAAAATTAATTGTAAGTTATTACCTTGTAATATTAACCCTATCATTATAATATTTGGGATTAATAACGGCATAATAAGCATGCCAATAAAATTAGCATTCTTCTTAAAATAACATTGCACGCTACCCGATAAAACTACTAAACTACTCGATAAAACTAACATCATCCATACACTAATAAAGAAAAACATTACCTCAAACAAAGTTTGGTCGAAAAAAATATAGATAATAGGCAAGGTTAAAATCATCCCTATAGTACTACTGATAAATATAGCAAAAAATTTAGCTAATATGATTTTTTCATGACTAACAATTGATAATAATAACTCTAAGCTTCCGTCTTCTAAATCAGTTTTGAATATTATTGAAGAAAAACCTATTAGTGAGATTAATAAACAAATTACTGAAAAAATTAAGCCGAATTTGGTGATATCTTTCTGACTATTAATTAAAACAGTACTAATTAAGCAAAACAAAAAAAATATAACTAAATATTTAATCATATTATTAATACGATTCTGCACTATAAATTCACGCTTGACTAGTAAAAACAGATTACTCATGATTATTGAATAGGTTATAAATTAAGTACATTACTCCAGAAACAGTTAAACCTATTCCTATTTCAACAATAACTATAGCGATATGCTGGGCAAGTAACTTATCATTTATAAAATTTGTTAGTGAATAATAATTTAAATAATTATCGTTAAAAAATAGTGATATCATTCCTACGATTGCATATATTGCTACACCTAAAACAGCAATAGAAATTAGCATGTTAGGAGGAAAATATCTGCTTAATTTTCGATTGCCGTGAACTAAATCATAAGCAATAAGGCTAGATGCAAATATAACACCTGCTTGAAACCCACCACCCGGCGAAGACTCACCGTTAAGCTGAATATATATACTATATAAAATTATATAAGGTATTATAAAACTAGTGATATATTTTATTATCGGATAAACTTTGAGTTTTGTCATGCCGTGGCTTGACCACGGCATCCAGTCTTTTTTAATTTTTTTCTGGATACCGTGGTCAAGCCACGGTATGACATCCTCCTTTGAAAACACCAACAACACAGCAATTCCTGCAATTAAAATTACGCTAGTTTCACCTAAAGTATCATATCCACGATAGCTTGCAAGAATAGCCGCAACAAAAGAAGGTACACCTATATCTCTAGAGGTATTTTCGAGATAATATTTACTTGAATACATATGAATAGGAGCATTATCATCACCGTAATTCGGTAATTCTAACCCCATATAAGCAAGAGTTACTACAAACAATAAACATATTAAACTTGCGGAAATAATATTAGTTCTCTCAATATTCTTTAAATAAGGAGGTAATTTACATAACAAATTCAAATATACGCATGTTGATAAGCAAGCTCCAAGTGCTGCCTCGGTCATTGCGACATCAGGAGCATCCATAATAAGATAAGATACACCGATTAATAAGCTAAATATTGACGCAGCAATAACTGCATTTAGTAAATCTTTAGCAAAAATTATTTTTATGGATATTAAAATCAATAAAAAAGCAATTAAGTTAAGTAGGTAATTGCCGAGATCAAAATTTAAAGTTGTTTTCATTAGTTTTATAAGGGGTTAACTGTATAGTCTAATGTCATTCCCGCGGAAGCGGGAATCCAGTCTTTTTTAATTTTTTTCTGGATTCCTGCTTTCTAAAGGATGACATTGAAAGCAAAGATGCTTTACCGAGTGCATGGGTTGCTACTGGATTTAGTAGGAAAATCAATAAAGCCGCTAAAATTAATTTACCGGAGTTAACAATATCTGCTTCAATGCACGCAAAACCTATTAAGCAAACAGGCACTCCAAAACTCTCAATAACACTTGCTGCATGTAATTTAGTATAAAAATCAGGAAATCTAAAAAAACCGATTATCCCTGAAAATATAGCAAATAATCCAATAATTACTAATAATATTCCGATATAGTATAGTGTCATTTTTGTTATTTCTTTGTTATGTTATCGTTGTCATCCCGTGGCTTGACCACAGGATCCAAAAAAATTAAAAAAGACTGGGTCCCGCGATCAAGTCGCGGGATGACAACAGAAAATCAATCCACACAACCTACAGCTGCTCGCAATGACGCTTTACTCACCCTGAGCCAAGCTATACCCTGCAACCCCGTCAAACTCAAATAAATTCTCTACTTTGATAAAATCAATATTTGCTTTGCCTAAAGCTTCAAGCAACCTTGTTATATCTAAATGCTTTATTTCCGTGCCGTCTTTATTCATAAAACGACAACACCAATGATCGGAAACGGTTTCAAACCTTGTATCACGAGGCCATAATTTTAGCCCTTTTGACGAGATTGTTTTTAACTCAACATTACCAAGATCAAGCTTATTAATTTTATCTGCTATATCGTGAGCGGAAGATACATTCATATTCACAAATATATCCGTACCGACCAATTTCTTAACCTCTTTAGTATCAATTTTATAGTCTATATTACTTTCTTGTTTCTCGGCAATCAACGGATAATCTGCTTTAGGTAGCTTTATCGGTATCTGCCCTAATCTTTTCGTTACTTCTTCAGCAAATTCTTTTGTACCGACTTTTTTACTAGAATTCTGCTCATTATATATATCGGCTGTATGAACTCCATCCTCTATAGTTTTCTTCCAAGCATTTTCGATTAAACTAGCAATATCACCCTGCCCTATATGTACTAGCATCATTATTGCAGCATTTAAAAGCCCTGACGGATTAGCGATATCTTTACCCGCAATATCGGGAGCACTTCCATGTACCGCTTCAAACATCGCATAATGCTGCCCGATATTTGCAGAACCGGCAAGCCCCACAGATCCTGAAATTTCAGCAGCTACGTCGGATATGATATCACCGTATAGATTAGAAGTCACGATAACGTCAAATATTTCCGGTTTGGTAGCAAGCCTTGCAGTCCCGATATCTATAATATAATGCTCATTATTAATTTGCGAATATTCTTTTGCAATCTCATTAAATACTTTATGAAAAACCCCATCGGAAAATTTCATAATATTATCTTTGCTTAAGCACGTGACTTTTTTGCGGTTATTTTTTACCGCATATTCAAAAGCATATCTAATAATTTTTTCACAACCAGTATGACTTATCAACTTCATTGATTCATACATATTATGCGTTTGGCGGTATTCTATGCCTGCATATAAATCTTCCTCATTCTCACGTATGATAGTGAGGTTCAGATGCGGATGTAATGTCCTAGTAAAAGGATGAAATGAAACAGAAGGACGAATATTAGCAAAAAGCTGTAATGTTTTACGAATCGTGACGTTCAAACTTTTATATCCTCCACCTTGCGGAGTAGTAATCGGGGCTTTAAGTATAATGCCGGTACGTTGTATCGATTCCCAACTTTCTTCACTTATGCCTGAAGTATAATGCTTCTTGTAAAGCTTTTCACCTACTTCAATAGTTTCTAAACGAATACGAGCCTCAGCTTTACGTAATATATAAAGCACTGCCTCCATTATTTCAGGACCTATACCGTCCCCATATGCAATTGTAATCGGTGTAAATTCTACCATATTAAATACTCTTGTTAAATAATAGCGTTGTTATGTCCTATGTCATTCCCGCGTAGGCGGGAATGACACATACTCCTGGTAAATGAAGAGCTGGTATACGAAGCTCAATTTGGAAAAGAGCAAGGAGTCTGTAAGCCGAGGAGCGGAGCGTATAATAATACGTGAGCATCCGAGGTCTTACAAAGACGACGTAGCCAATTTTTCAAATTCAGCGAGTATATACAACACAATTAATAGTTACTTCTTTTAATCTCTCATTCAACATAAAAGTCACTTCGGAAGTTATATTCAAATTATTTTTAGCATATAAGACTTGAGCACTTGGAATTACCAAATTAAGGTTATATTTCTCGGCAAGTTCACTAATTATTGTGATAGTTGTTTCATGGACTCTACTCATAGCCTCAGCGTGTGCTTGTTCAAGCTTTGTTTTCTTAATCTGGATTTCTTTTCTAACGTGGCTAACTTTTGCATTAAATTCGTTTACTTTATGCTCAAATTCGGTTTCACTTAAATTAGAACGCTCATTTAACAATTTCTCTTCCAACGGTTTAAATTCTGCTTCTTTTGCAGCAATATCCTCTTGGATTCTATGGTTAAGCTTTTCGATTTTATTACGCAAATCTTTTATAGCAATCGAACCTTCCAATATAGATTGTACATCAGCAACAGCTACTCTAACTTTGAAATTATCTTCTTTAATCGGCATATTTTGTGCTTTTGCTATTACTGAGAAATTTATGAATATACATAAACATAATATTCGGTATATCATCTTTGGTCCTATAATCTAGACTTAAGTGTTACATTTAAAGATGTCACTTCCGTATACTTATGTCATTCCAGCAACGGCGGGAATCCAGCATAAAGCAAGATAAATCAAGCTTTTAATTTCAAAAATTTGCTGTATTTATACCTTTTTTCTGGATCCCCGCCTACGCGGGGATGACATCGAGTAATTTTTTCGGTCCACGCGGGAATAACATTGCACCTCTATTAATCCAAGAATAAATAACATCAAGTGATTTGTCTATCATTAAAAACTTGAACTGTTACCTAACGTTGGCACATTCCCCTCTCCCCATGGTGTATACTCCTCGCTATTCAAATAATAATCATAAGAACAAGGGTCAAATGGAATAGTTTCTCTTAAATCTTTTTCGCTAAGAAAAAATTCAGTATCAGTATCTTTAAAATCAACATAAATTTCATGTTGTTCATTAAATTTATATAAAAAATTACAAGCTTGATGAATATGCTCTTTTCCTTTGTTCTCAACCAAAACTGCTGTAATACCATAGTCTTTTGCAGCATCGGTATGCTTTGTATCATCATCCATAAAAAACACGTTTTTTTTATTAGTTATTTCGGTATTATTCATTATTTCTCTAATATAAGGTACTTTATTACGAAGTTGTATCTCTTCATAACTATCAGCAGGTAAGCCTGTTTTTATATATATATTTTTTACCTTTTCTTCACCTAGTAATTGTTCCAATGCATATTTTACTGCGTGAGGATAAGCATTAAACGATGCTATTGCTATTTTATGACCGGATAAGATAATATTCTTAAAAAGGCGTGCTATTTGCTCTTCATTTTTCCAACCTAATTTATTACTATCTAGGAATACCTCCATCAGCTCTATAGAAAATTTTTGCTCAAGCCTAGCTTTTTCTTTATCACGTTCGTCATATGAACTAAAACGGCGATTTTGTATATTACGTGCTATTAAGCCGCCTAGCTTCTCCCCGATATAATTATGCGAATGTCCTTTAACCAATGTCCCGTCAAAATCAAATATAAATAGTGCTATATTATCGTTCATTAATTTCTCTTATTTTAAAGTTTAAATATTCTTAGTAATTTTTATTTTGTAGTTAAATCAATTAGTTTTTCAAGAACTTTATTCCAATTTTTGGTATTTTAGTGTATAATACGGAAAACTATTGTAAACTTGAGAGAATTTTTAAAGATGACATCTATTCGTAATATAGCAATTATTGCCCACGTTGATCATGGGAAAACTACGCTTGTTGATAACATGCTTAAACAAAGCGGAACATTTAGAGCTAACCAAGCAGTAGCCGAGCGTGCTATGGACTCTAACGACCTTGAGCGTGAGCGTGGAATAACAATACTAGCCAAATGCACTGCTCTTATGTGGAACGATATCCGTATTAATATCGTTGATACACCTGGACATGCTGATTTTGGCGGTGAAGTAGAACGCATATTAAGCATGGTTGACGGTGTTGTGTTACTTGTCGATGCTTCTGAAGGACCAATGCCGCAAACAAAATTCGTGCTTTCTAAAGCTTTAAATCTCGGCTTAAAACCTATCGTTGTTATTAATAAAATCGATAGAGACGACCAAAGAATTAAAGAAGTTATCGACGAAGTATTCGAGCTATTTGTGGCACTCGAGGCAAATAACGATCAGCTTGATTTCCCTATAGTTTACGCATCAGGTAGAGCAGGAAAAGCTTCTTTAACATTTGATGATAAAATTAATCCTTTAGACAATTTAGCAGAGGATCTAGCACCGCTGTTTGATCTCATAGTAAAACATGTACCAAAACCCGCAGCTGACGATAAAGCACCGTTTTCTATGCTTGTTACTACTAGAGAATATAATTCTTTCTTCGGTAGGGTTTTAACGGGGCGTGTACAAAGCGGTACTGTTAAAATCAACCAAAACGTAAAAGTATTAAATCGTGAGAATAAAGTACTTGAAACCGGACGTATCACTAAAATATTAGCATTTAGAGGTTTAGAGAGAATCGCTATAGATGAGGCTACAGCCGGCGATATTATTGCCGTAGCAGGCGTTGAAAACGCCAACGTTGCCGATACTATTTGTTCACCTGAAGTAACCGAAGCTGTACCGTCTCTACCTATTGACCCCCCAACTTTATCCATGACTTTTAGCGTTAATGACTCACCGCTTGCAGGAAGTGAAGGGACAAAAGTTACATCAAGCTTGATTGGAGCTAGGTTAATGCGTGAGCTTGAGAGCAACGTCGCACTAAAAGTTACCGAAGCTGCTGAAAAAAATGCTTTCCAAGTTGCAGGACGAGGAGAATTACAGCTTGGTATCTTAATTGAAACTATGCGTCGTGAAGGGTTTGAGCTATCTATCAGTAGACCCGAAGTATTATTCCAAACCGATGAGAAAGGTAATAAACAAGAACCGATGGAAGAAATTCAAGTTGACGTTGATGATGATTATGTCGGAGTGGTCGTAAAATCTTTAGCACTTAGAAAAGCCGAAATGACTGATATGAGACCGTCAGGCGGAGGTAAAAGCCGTGTTACGTTTATCGGACCCTCTAGAGGGTTAATCGGCTATCACAGTCAGTTTTTAACCGAAACACGAGGCACGGGGATTATGAATCGTATTTTCCACGGATATGCCGATTATAAAGGAGCTATCGAGGGAAGACGCAACGGCGTACTTATCTCTAACGGTGACGGGGCAGCAGTCGCATATGCTCTATGGAATCTAGAAGAAAGAGGAAAAATGTTTATAAACCCTAGCGATAAAGTATATAGAGGCATGATTATCGGCGAACATAATCGTGATAATGATTTAGAGGTAAATCCGCTAAAAGCAAAGCAACTAAGCAACGTTAGAGCATCGGGTAAAGATGAGGCTATAAGACTAACGCCGCCGATGCTTTTAACTCTAGAGCAGGCAATCAGCTATATACAGGATGATGAAAGGGTTGAAGTAACACCGAAATCTATTCGTCTGCGTAAGGCTCTACTTGACCCTAACGACCGTAAAAGAGCTGCGAAGTAGAAAGACATTACTAGTTAAAAATGTAACCTTGTTGCAGCGATCCCACTGTCATTCCCGCGAAAGCGGGAATCTAGAAAAAATAGCCTTAATATTGATACAAACATTATATATTTGATAAAATAAACCTAAAAAAACTAGTTTTTTATAGGTTTTACTGGATCCCCGCTTTCGCGAGGAGGCATTGTTGCGTAGACCGGTAAAACCTACTGTGTCACCCCGTGGCTTGACCACGGGGTCCATAAAAACAATAAAAAATACTAATAATTTTAGTATTTTTAACTAGATCCCGTGGTCAAGCCACCGGGATGACAGAGGTAAAATTGATCCACGCAAAATGCCTAGCGGGGATGACATAAATATCCCTAAACACTATAATAACAAACCTTTTTAACGGCTTCTATTACATCGCTCTCGCTCGGCAGAGCTAATTTTTCTAAATTAATGGCATAAGGAAGCGGTACGTCTTTACCGCTGACAATCTCTATCGGTGCATCTAAATAATCAAATGCTTCTTTCATAACAATAGAGGCTATACTTGCTCCAACGCCGGCAAAAAACCAACCTTCTTCTACTATAACTACACGATTAGTTTTTTTCACTGATTCTATTATTGTATCCGTATCAAGCGGTTTAATAGTGCGAAGATCAATAACTTCACAATCAATATTATCATTCTGTAAAATATTTGCGGCATCTAAGGCAAGTTTTACTTGAATCGAGAAAGTTACTATAGTGACACTACTACCTTCTCTTAAAATTTTTGCCTGACCAAAAGGTATAGGCTCGATTGTTTCCGGTACGTCAAAACTATGACCGTATAAAATTTCATTTTCTAAAAAAATAACGGGATTATCGTCCCTAATAGCCGTAAGCATAAGTCCTTTATGATCTTCGGCACTATAAGGGGCTACTACTTTTAACCCTGGAACATGAGAATAACAAGCTGTATAATTTTGGCTATGTTGAGCGGCTACTCTACTTGCTGCTCCGTTTGGTCCTCTAAATACTATCGGACATTTGACCTGCCCACCTGACATGTAATGCGTTTTTGCAGCTGAATTTACTATATGATCAAAGGCTTGCATAGCAAAGTTAAAGGTCATAAACTCCACAATCGGGCTAAGTCCCGCAAAAGCTGCTCCAACTGCAAGCCCTGCAAAACCATATTCCGTTATCGGTGTATCAATTACCCTCTTAGGACCAAATTGCTCTAGTAATCCTTGAGTTACCTTATAAGCTCCTTGATATTCTGCAACTTCCTCGCCTATGACAAAAACCTTGTCGTCTCTTATCATCTCTTCTTGCATCGCATCACGCAATGCTTCACGTACCGTTATTTGCATTTTTCTTTTTTATTTGAATTAAAGTTTGTGTCATTCCTATAGTGCCTATGTCATTCCCGCGTGAACCGAAAAATCCGTTCGGTGTCATCTAGTAGCTTGACCACGGTATCCAAAAAACAATAAAAATACTAATAATTTTAGTATTTTTAACTGGATCCCGCTACAAGTGAGCTAGGATGACAACAATGGTGGTTACTGGATACCGTGGTCAAGCCACGGTATGACAAATATTCGTATACAACTCCCTCTCATCAGGTAGTGGTGAGTTTTCTGAAAATTCTACTGCTTCTTTCACAATTTCTTTTACCGACTGTTCTATTTCTTTTAAATCCGCTTCAGTTGCATATTTATTATCGAGTATCGTTTTTCTTATTATCACTAGCGGATCACGTTCTTTATATTGCTCAACTTCTTCTTTACTACGATATTTTGCCGGATCGGACATCGAATGCCCACGATAACGATAAGTTTTTACCTCCAATATTAACGGAAAGCTATTTTCTCTAACATATTCTGCTGCTTGTTTAGCTCCATTATACATTTCTTCAAAATCCATACCGTCTAGCTGAAATCCTTTAATCCCAAACGATTCCCCTTTCTTATATAAATCACGCATAAAGGTAGAACGTGCTACAGACGTTCCCATCGAATATTCGTTATTTTCGATAATATAAACTACCGGCAAACCCCATAAAGCAGCCATATTAAAGGCTTCATATACTTGACCTTGATTAACCGCACCGTCACCTAAAAAAGTAAAGCAAATATTATTCGTACCATTATATTTCTCAGCAAAAGCAAGCCCTGTGCCTATAGGTACTTGAGCTCCGACTATACCGTGTCCACCGTAAAATTTGTTCGGTACGTCAAATAAATGCATCGAACCACCCTTACCTTTCGAGCAGCCTGTAGCTCGCCCCATAAGCTCGGCAAGAACATATTTAGGCTCTGTTCCTGCTAAAATAATATGAGCATGGTCACGATAGCTAGTAATAGTGCTATCGCCTTTTTGTTTAACCATATCTACCGCAGAAATTACTGCTTCTTGTCCTATATATAAATGACAAAAACCGCCTATTTCTCCCATACCGTATAACTGCCCGCATTTCTCTTCAAAACGACGCAGTAGTAGCATATCTTTAAAGCTTTTTATATATTCTTCCTTTGTCTGCTTATATTTTTTTGGTTTAATATCCACTAATTACTCCTTAAGATTTTTAGTTCTATGTCATTCCCGCGTAGTGTTGTTGCATGGTTCAGTTTTACCTCTGTCATCCCGTGGCTTGACCACGGGATCCAGTTAAAAATACTAAAATTATTAGTATTTTTTATTGTTTTTAAGGACCCCGTGGTCAAGCCACGGGGTGACACAGTAGGTTTTACCCGCTTCCGCGGGAATGACATCCAAAGTCACAAAATACGGTACATGATCCGAAGGTGGCGACCAATCACGTGCTTCCGACAATAAATGGATAGAAAATAATGCATCTTTTAAATTATCGCTAACCCAAATATGATCAAGCCTTCTACCTCTGTTAGATTTTTTCCAATCTATATTTCTATAGCTCCACCAAGTATAGAATTTTTCATCAAACGGAACAAAATGTCTACTACTGTCAATAAAACCTAACGAGTTTTGTAGCTCTACCAATAACGAGCGTTCAATATCGGTATGGCTGATAACATTTCTCAACTGCTTACTAGACCATACATCATGTTCTAGCGGTGCAATGTTCAAGTCCCCAACAATGATAATTTTATCGTTTTTAGTACGGTTAGTAGTTAACCATTCCTGCATTAACCTTACATATTCGAGCTTATGCTTAAATTTTAAGTTTACCTCTATATCAGGTATATCACCACCGGCAGGAACATAAAAATTATGTATTTCTATATCATTAACTATAGCTGCTATATGCCTTTTATCACTATTATATAACTCCAATGAAAAAACATTATTCAAAGGAAATTTTGAAATAATAGCAACACCGTTATATGATTTCTGCCCTGAATATATTACATGTTCATAGCCTATATTTTTAATAACTTCAAGAGGAAATAGCGAATCATCTACTTTTGTTTCCTGAAGTAAAATAATATCCGGCTGATGTTCATGTGCTAACTTTCTTAATAAATCGATCCGCAGACGCAATGAATTAATATTCCAAGTAACTATCTTCATTAGACTTGTTGTATAACCTCCTTCTAAAGGTAATTTGTATGTCAATCCGGTACTCGCATCCTCACGTACTAAATGTACGCTGCGGTGCTGCGTTCCGTGTTCCCTTCAAATTTCTCTTTATAAGATAGGTTATACAACAAGTCTATTTAATTCTTTATAGCTGCCCCTATTATTGCATCTCTGAAATAAATTATTCCAAGTTGATTTAAAGGATTCTTCATATCAATTTTATCTTTTTCTTCTTCAGGAATTTTAATCATAGTATTGCTGAGTATAGCAAAATAAAGATTATCAGGCAAAACATATCCTGCTTCACTTTGTATTCCAAGGGCTTTTCCGGTATAATGAACCATTAAATGCTTAGAATCAAGATCCGTAAGGAAAATACCGTAACCCATATAAGACTTACGCCCTTCTATATCTTTTGCTAAAAAATATTTAGTAGTCATAAGTTTATACGACTTCTTAGAAAGAATTTTCCCCTCATTTAATGCCCTATACCATTTAACTAGATCGTTTGGTGTTGATATTATACCGCCATCAGTACAAGAAACTGCTAAAAAATCAGCAGTTACAGGAGTAAATATAGGTTTATTACTATTATTAGGCGTTAAAAAATATCTTACCGGATAATTAGAACTAATAACATTTTTTTGTATTCTAGCGGCTTCACTATATGAAGCAAAGCTAGTAGATTTCATATTAAGAGGTTTAAAAAATTCATCATAAAAAAAGTTAGCTAAATCTTTTTTAGCCACCTTTTCGATAATCATACCGAGTATAACAAAATTAGTATTACTATATTTAAATTTTTTCCCTATAGATATTTCTAAAGGTTTAGAAGAAACAAATTGTAATATTTTCTTGTGAATCTCTTTCTTAGGCATATTTAAATCAAGTTTAACAAAACTAAAATATTCAGCAATACCGCTACTATGCGTTAATAAATTATGGATAGATATTTTATACGCCCAATCCGGTACTTTTCCACCCCACATTTCCGGATCAAGATATTTATAGATTTTATCGTTAATATTTAATAATTCCTGTTCTTGTAATTTTAAAATTCCTGCTGCTGTAAAAGGCTTTGTAGCAGAAGCAATAGGCATCATTTCATTTGCTTTTAATCGCTCACCGTTTAAAGCAAAGATTCCTTTAGCACCGGTTAATAAAGGTTTATAATCATCAGCAAACATAAAAACGGCATTTAAAAATCTATTACTTATATATTCTTTTTCTGCTTCATTGATTCTTTGCTGTATATCTGCAAAACAATCAATACTATTAGTAATAAAAAAAAGCAGCAATAAAAAATATCTACGAATCATAACTTCAACACTCCACAAACTTATCAGTAAAATAAAACGGTAATTTTGCTTCTAAATTAATCTCTTTACCAAAAATCTTTTCAGATAAACATATATTATTAGCATGCAAGAACATATATTTACTATACGGCATTATTTCTTTATTACCATATTTATCATCCCCAACTATCGGGCAACCTAATAATTTAGCATGCAACCTTAGTTGATGCATTCTACCTGTAACCGGTGTAAATTCAATTAAAAATAAGTTATTATCAAGTGATTTAAGTAATTTATAATAAGTAATGGCAAGTTTACCATTTTCACTATAAATATCAGTAATTTTAGGTGTACTTCCCTTACTCTTCTCTATATTACTTCTAACTTCTCCTACATTTTTAATTGGCTTTCCATAGGTTACAGCAAAATATGTTTTTACAACCAATTTTTCTTTAAAAGCATCATGAAGTTTTACACTACTTAAATAATTTTTGGCTATTAAGAGCAAACCGCTTGTTTCTTTATCTAACCTATGTACTAGCTTAAAATCAACACCTTTATAATTCAAATATTTTAATGCAGAGTCAATAGATAAATTTATTTTACTGCCACCTTGAGTAGCAAGACCTGCAGGTTTATTTATAGCTATTAAATTATCATCTTCATATATCAGATAATCGGTAGTAATTTTTTTCGCTAGTTTAATTTCAGCATCGGTAAAAACTAATTTTTCGGGTTGCTTAACAGGTAAATTAAACTTATCGTTAATAAAAATTTTATCGCCGCCCTTTACTCTTAAACTCGCTTCTGCTTTCTGAGAATTAACGGTAATTTGTTTTTGACGTAATGCTTTTTCTATTACTCCTTGAGTCAATAACGGATATAGACGTTTTAAATATTTATCTAATCTAGAAGAAATAGGAGTATTGACATCGATGATCATTTAGAGCTTTTTATTGTGTTGTTTTGTTGTATGGCATTGGCATCATTGAATTGATCGCAAAACCTACTCGATGTCATTCCCGCGTAGGCGGGAATCCAGAAAAACAACTTCAAATATCGATGTAGAAACTATTTATTTTAAAAATAAACCTATAAAAACAAGTTTTTTATAGGTTTTACTGGATTCCCGCCTACGCGGGAATGACATAAAACGATCCACACGGGTAACACCGACTTAACCACAGTAATATTTTAACTAGTTTTTATTAAAAAATAGCACCAAATTATTATAGATAAAAGGATTATAGCAAAAAGCTGATGTATAGAGGCAATTATTATAGGTACAGAGTATAAAAGAGTAATTATTCCGGTAGATATCTGCATCAATAATGCAATCATTAGAAAATACGCTATCTTATTTAATTTCGGATGTTCTATTTTTAACAAGCAAATTACCAAAACCACAACAACCAAAAATACGCTATAGCCGCCTAAACGATGTATGAATTGTATAAAAACCGGATCATGCAAATTTGCAAGATTAAAGAAATTATCTTTTATCTCCATCGGGATAAAACTATCACCCATTAGCGGAAAACTATTATATATCAGCCCTGCATCAAGCCCTGCAACCATCGCCCCTAAAAAAATTTGCACACATATTACAGTAATAGCAATACCGGAAAATATTAATGGTAATTTTAAATCTTTTTGTGACGGTATTAACAAAATATCACAATGATTTTTTATTAATTGATAAAAAAGTATGTGATAAATAATTACGGCAATAATTAAATGAAAAGCAAGCCGAAAATGACTAACGGACGGGCTATTCAATAACCCACTTTTAACCATATACCACCCCATAAAGCCTTGTACGCAAAATAATAGCAAAGCAATTATATAAGGTAGTATGTCACGATTTTTTATAACATCTTTAAAATAGAAATATATTAAAGGTACAATATATATTAAAGCTGTAATTCTACCGAGTAACCGATGTATAAACTCTAACAGATAAATAAACTTAAACTGCGATAAAGTCATTCCATAATTAACGGAGTTATATTCAGGAAAAGCTTTATATTTAGCAAATTCCGCTTGCCAGCTTTCAAAACTAAAAGGCGGCAAAATACCGGTTACCGGACGCCACTCAACTATAGATAAACCAGAACCTGTAAGCCTTGTTATCCCCCCTATAACAATCATCGCTATGACCATTATACAACTTATAAACAACCATTTTGTAATTAAACTCTTCTGCACTTTTATTTTAAGTTTACGTTTTTATTTTGTTGCCTCGTCATTGCGAGCGGGTATTGTTGCGTGGATCAAGAAAAGTGTTCAATGTCATTCCTGCGAAAGCAGGAATCCACCATAAAGCGAGATATATCGAGCTTTTAAAAATCTTTAAAGTAGTATGTATTCCTGCTTTCGCAGGAATACATATTAATCAAGACTCTACATTCTTTTCCGTATCTTCGGCGGTATTAGCAGGACGTTTCTTATTTGATTTTTTATTACGATATCTACGTTTTGTCTTTTTTGGAACAGCTTGTGCTTCTTCTAAGCCGGCATTACTTTCTACAACTTTCACCTCTTCCACAACGCTTACGGTTTGCTCTACCGGTTCTTTTACATCTAAACTCTTGTCTTTTACTTCATTAGCAATATTATTACTATTATTAGCTGTTTTCCATTTATGTTTATTTTTGCGTAACTGTTCTTTTTTCGGCTCTTCTTCAGTATAATCGGCACTATGATTCTGAATTACCGGCTTAACAGGATTAACAGGATTAACATTATTATTATTATTTTTCTTCAACAGCTTCACTTTTTCAATCGAATAACTATCTGATGTAGCATTAGGATCAGAATAAAAATTAAGCTTTATATTATATTTTTCTTCAATAAATTTTATCTCAGCACGTTTATTATTAAGTAGATAAATAACTGAAACGATATTGGTAAAAACATTTATTACATCAATTCTTTCTTCAAAAATTTCATTCTCTATAGTACGTAAAATTAACATAGCATTAGCATCACTCGCTCTAATGACTCCTTTACCGTTGCAATGAGAACAAATTGCCGAATTAGTTTCTAAGAAAGAAGAACGTAATCTCTGCCTTGAGAATTCAAGTAGTCCCAACTGACTAATATTACCGGTTTGTATACGAGCACGGTCACGACTTAAAAACTCTTTAAAGGATCGTTCAATAATTTTACGATTCTTAGCTTCACTCATGTCTATAAAATCAACAACTATCAAACCTGATAGATCTCTAAGCTTTACTTGCTTCGCTACTTCTTTGGCTGCTTCTAAATTAGTTTTTAGTGCCGTTTCTTCAATATTTTTTTCAGAAGTTGATTTACCGGAATTTACATCAATTGAAATAAGAGCTTCTGTAGGATTAATAACGATATATCCCCCTGAAGGTAGTGTCACGACAGGCTGATATAATTTAACTAATTGCTCTTCTACTTGAAACTTAGTAAATATAGGAGTTTTATTTTTATGTTCTTTAAGTTTTGAAAGCTCTGAAGGTAATAAATCCTGCATAAATTTTGAAGCGTCTTCATAAGCCTCTTGTCCTTGAATTACCACCTCTTTAACATTGTGATCGCACATATCACGTATGGTTTTACGTATTATACTATCTTCTTCATGAATAAAACACGGAGCCGGAAATTTAATAGTACTTTTACGAATTTTATTCCATAACCTTGCTAAATAATTATAGTCCTTCTTCAAATCTAAGGTGCTACTTCCTCTACCAGCGGTTCTAACAATGACGCTGTAAGCATTTTTGTCACCGCTTACTATTTTATTTAAAATATCTTTCAGTCTTTTTCTTTCTTCCCCGTTTGATATTTTACGTGATATGCCGTTTTGCGAACCTTTATTAGGCATTAAAACACAATATTTACCAGCCAAGGATATATAAGTAGTAAAAGCGGCACATTTATTTCCTCGTTCTTCCTTAGTAACCTGTACTAATAATATTTGGTTTTTTCTTATTACGTCCTGAACTTTATATTGTTTATATTGTGGAACGTTCTGCTCAACACCGCTTTGAATAATTTCAATATCGTCAGCCGCTTCTAAATTAAGTTCTGATTGGAATTTACTCTCTACTAAATCTTCTATGGTTTTTAGGTCAATTTCTTCACTATCAACCAAAGAATCATATATAGCAGCCGGTTTCTCTTTATCATCCTCAACCGTAATATTTGAAAGAGCTATTTCAGGAAAAGCATTAACCGGAAAATTTCTCTCTGAGGCAGATAAATTGTAATAGTTAGGATGGATTTCACTAAACGGTAAAAATCCACTTTTATCCATTCCGTACTCTATAAAAACAGCTTGTAGCGATGGTTCTATTCTTGTGACTTTTGCTAAATAAATATTACCTTTATTTTGTTGTCTTACAGTTGTTTGAAATTCAATATCTTCTATATTGTTGCTTTGTCCTAATAAAACTACTCTTGTTTCGCTTGGAAAATTAGCATCAATTATAATCTTTTTATTCATTTATCTTGCTCACTAACTTGAAGAACAAATAATTAATATAATGCTTGTATCTTAAGAAAAATCATTGTTTATCTTGTATTAATTTATTTAAATAGATAATTTATCTATGATTAAAGAGCAAAAATGAAATTCTAGATAAACTTCAAATAACACCTCTTTAAAATACTAAAAAATATATTATTATTTTTCTTACATTAAAATATTTTCATATTATTTAATTCATTAATTTTTTTAAAATTAAACAATAATTATATACAAATTATAAATAAGACTACCATACTTGATTAAAAGCTGATAATCTAATAACTATCCATATATACTTAAATAATGGAATTACGAATCTCTTTAATTTTTAAGATAATAATCTTAATCATTATAATTATGAGTTATATACCATGTATTTATGTTTAGCAAACACTTAATTTATGACTTTAAAAAACAATTATAAAACTATTTTTTTCTCGCTTTTGGGAATATTTATTTTTTCCTGTATCAATGCTATAAATTTTTATAATTTTAAAATCTTTTTACTGATAAATAAAAATCTAGGCGGAGAACAAATAAATCATATAAATCAAACTAAATTTATAGGTTCGATAATCGCAGGCTTTGCCTTAACACAGTTAATTAATAGATTAAGTAATAAAAAAATTATTTTAATTAGCTTATCTTTATTAATTATTTGTACAATAAACCTCATTTTATTAAATAATTATACTCTAATTAAAATTAATTTTATTTTAATTAATTTTGGAACATTTTCATATTTCACTTCTATAACATTAGACATTATTGAGAGTAGCAAAGAAAAGAAATATTTTTTTTTAGCTTGTATAATGTTGTTATGGGTGGGTGGAAACTTAATGGTAGATTTATTAAATCCATTTATAAAACCTACAAATAATACTATAGTAATTTGTGCATTGTTATATTGTATTAATATACTAACCGAATTTCTGCATTATAATCCCACATCTCATAAATTAAATCTAAATTCAAAATTCTCATCCTTAATAAAAAATGTCGAATTACAATTATTGACAGGTTTCGTAGTTGCTTATGTCACATTGGATATATTATGGTATTATGAAGCTTTTGCATTAAAGAAAGAATTAGCATTAATTAATTTAAGACTCATATTAAAATATATTTTCCTAGCAATATGTTTTTCTATAATTCCTATATGCTACATATTAAGCAAAGTAAATAAATATTTGGCTAATTTATTACTAACTATAATTCTGCTCGTCTGCTTTATTTTACTACCGCTTCATGGAACTAGTAAAAATCTTAATATATTATATATAATACTAATCGGTAGTTGTTTAGGATCCATTTATATTTGCAATATTTTAATACTAATTGATAAATTTAGAGATTACGAACTTAGAACAGCTTTATTTTCGTATTTTTCAATGTGCAGCATCGGTATATATGCCGGAGCTTTATCATCTCATGTACCTTACGGCACCATTAACGGCAGTGATTTCTTATTTTCCGTTTTTGCCGTAGTCGGTAGTTTTGTAGCTTATCATTTTTGGTATTTTATTAAGTATAAACTATATAGATTTTAATTGTATACTCGTTTAATTTGAAAAATTGGCTACGTCGTATCATAAGAGCTGCGGTGCTCACGTATTAAGTATACGCTCTGCTCCTCGCCTTATATACTCCTTGCTCTTTTCCAAATTAAACTTCGTCTACCTACATACCACAAAATATATAAATTAATTAGACTTCTTACATCACTTGCTTCTAAGAGGAATGGAAACCGTTACTTAATATAGTTCGTACCGCAGTACTTGTAGGATGACGTAGCCAATTTTTGAAGTTCATCGAGTATATGTGTAATATTTTGTAACATAATATAGCTTGTATAATTCGGCATTAAATATATATATTTAAATATATTTTTTATAGCCTCGCATGCAGCAAAGTACATTATTAAAACCGGTTAGTTGTTACGGGATCGGGGTTCACTCGGGAAAACGTACCCAGTTAACTATAGAACCTGCTAAAGAAAATACCGGAATTATATTCATTAGAACCGATATATCTTCTGAAAATAATTATATTGAAGCTAGCTATTTCAATGTTTCCGATACCTTGTTATCTACCACTATAAGTAATGATCATAAAGTTCAAATTTCAACAATTGAACATTTAATGGCAGCACTTTGGGGATGCAGCATTGATAATGCAATTATTAAAATTGATGGTCCTGAAGTACCAATTATGGACGGCAGTAGTAAACCTTTTGTGTTTATGATTGAATGTGCAGGAAAAAAATTACAAAATGCTCCTAAAAAATATCTAAAAATTTTAAAAGATATAAAAGTAGTTCACAAAGATTGTGAATTATATTGTACTCCTTCCGATCACATGACTGTAGATTTAACCATTGATTTTAGCAGTAAAGCTATAGGTAGACAAAATCTAAGTTTTAGAGATCAAGAATCTTTTACTAAAAATATTGCGGATGCTAGAACTTTTGGATTTATAAGAGATGTTGATTATTTGAAAAGCAAAGGACTTGCCCAAGGTGCCTCATTTGAGAATGCTATAGGAATAGATGAGCAGGATAAAATCTTAAACCCAAACGGCTTACGTTATGAAGATGAATTTGTTCGCCATAAATTATTAGATTTATTCGGTGATTTATATACCAGCGGCACTAGCGTTGTAAGTTCAATTAAAGGCTATAAAACCAGCCACGCTCTTAATAATGAATTATTGCATAGAATATTTAGCGATACTACCTCTTACAAATTTGTAACTAGCAGTGAGTTATAATAATCATTTCATATTGTTAAATTTCGCTTTCTTTTTTGCATCCTTTTTAAATTTTCACTTTTTGTCCTTTTTATTTCAGCATTATTACCTTTATCTTTATCCATAGCTTTAGTTAACGGACTATATCCTTCGGCTTTACTAGGATTTTCATAAAATGGATTCATTACATTTTTAATATCTTTAACATAACTCTCTTTTCTATTATCCATTGTTATTTTATTTTCTCTAAAAAATTCTTCTAAACCGTTTCTTTTTATTTCAAAATTAAAATTACCTCTTATTTCTCGAAATTTTTGTATTTTTTGGTCTTTATTCATACTCCAATAATTCTTACCCGTTATTAATTTTTTTAAAGCCCATGTTTGCAATACTTGATTCTTAGTATAATTCTCTAATTGTTCTAAATTTTCATATATAGGAGTGTCTTGTTTTTTATATTCTTCATTTATATTTAATTTAAATATTGCTTTTATTTCTATTTTTTCCTTTTCAGTAAGACCGTCGATAATTAATGATGCGGTCGTAACTACACCGTAACCCGTAGCTTTTAATATATCAAGCACATTACCGCTAGCACCTTTAATAATAGAGGCAGCCAAACTTGCGGCTCCACCTAAATTATTTCCAAATATTCGTCCTGTACTTTTCAATTTATTTACATTTAACTCATACTTATCTTGAGTAGTATCCTTACCTGCCGTTTGCGGCGTATATAATTCATTTTTCAAAATATCTTTTAAACTCGGTTCTAATGATAATATATAATCTTGCTGACTTTTAGCATTTCTGTTATGTACTAATAAATTATTCTCTTTATGAAGTTTACGCAAACCATGCACTTTCAAAGTCTCATTTATAGCTTGAATTCCTACGCTAACTCCTGAAACAACAGCTACAGCTATAATTATTGGTGATATAGGAGTAAAAAGCCCGGAAACTGCAATTGCTATAGAAGCTACGGAAACTGCATAACTTAAACTATTGCTAAATAATATTTTACCGATTTTACTTTGTCTAAAACTAGTCCAATAAGATTTTAACTTATTAAATATTTTTCTAACCCTTGATTTTTTTGAATCAGACATCTATTTTTCTCTCCAAAGAACAAATATTTTTATAAATTTTTCTTTTATTTATTTAATTAACTTCTCTTACAACTTAAATTATAGTATAAATTCTAATAAAAAAACAAAATAAATGTCTGGAAAAGAATTAAATAAAATTGTTGCAGCCATCTTATTTGCTAGTTTAATTGCTATGACGGTTGGATTTGTTGCAAATATATTATACAAACCCACTCTAGAGTTACAGCATCGCGGCTACAGCGTTGCGGTTCAAGAATCATCAGAAAATCAAAATACTACCGCATTAGAGCAAGCACCGGTAAATATACCGGAATTAATGAAGACTGCTAACGCCGATAACGGTCGTGAAATAGCCAAGAAATGTTTAATGTGTCATTCTCTTGATAAAGACGGTCCAAATAAACTAGGACCGCATCTTTGGGATGTAGCAGGCAGACCAAAAGCAAGCATAGCAGACTATAAATATTCTCCTGCTCTATCAAAACTCGGCGGCGTATGGGATGATAATAGTTTATTTGCTTTCTTACATAAACCAAGTAGCTATGCACCAGGAACTAAAATGTCCTTTGCCGGTATCTCAAAACCACAAGACATAGCTGACGTAATATTATTTTTAAAAACTTATGTTCATGATAAATAATTACCTCACCGAAATATGGTTAATAATAGGCATAATTTGTGTAGTCGTTGAATTCTTTGCAGTTCCAAGTATCGGATTCTTATTCTTTGGGCTTGGAGCATTATCAAACACTCTTATGGTATATAACTATCCTCTAGTTAGCTTAATAAATCAAATAACATTTTTTGGTATATTATCGCTTATTTGGTTTTGCATATTATATTATCCTCTTAAAAAATATGTTTATAATAAAACTGATAAAACAGAAAATTACTCGGATATGATAGGCAAAACGGTAGAGGTTTATAGTTCTACCGTTTCTTCTGATACTATAGGACAAGTAAGATGGTCGGGTGCTATTATGAATGCTTATCTTGTACCGAATGAAATCGATGCAAACACAGGCGACCGACTTTTTATTGTCGAGGTTAAAGGGAATGTACTAATTTGTTCTAAGCATAGACCTAATCATAACTAAATATACTCTTATTATCCTATATATTAATATTATTTCCTAATAAAAAATTAACTATTATCTTGCAAAAATAAAATTTTCGTGTATAATTCACAATATAAGCAATGAATATAATTCTTTAGTTATAATAAATTAGTACTCCTTATAACTATCATAAATATATTTTTATCTTATTTCAATTGCTTAATTTTTTCTAAAAATTTTAATGATTTATTTAAGGTAATAATATATGCAAAAAATAGTTCTCCAAGGACCGAAAATAACAAACTTACCAAACCAAGAAACTTTAGCAAAAATTTATAAAGAAGATGAGATAAAAACATATCTTGCTTCTTCTCATAATCCTCAAGAAATATTTATATATGCTCATGGAATGGAGCATTTTGAAAAAAATTTATTATCACAATTAAGGTTAGAGTTATTTCAAGAAAATAATACTTGCAACCTCTCTGAACAACTAGCACATAACGTTCTGACAAAAATAGCAAAAAATACTGTAGGAGATCAACTTAATATTGTACATATATTTTCCTGTCATTCTGATGTGGCTCAGCATAATTTAAAAGATGTTGAAGGCAATGTTGTATTATGTACTTATATTCCGGCTACAAATACTACAAAGGCAGGGATAGATAATCTGTTGTTTAATAAAAACTGTAACTCAGAGAGTTTAATTGATTTTATAGTAAAAAATCTACCGTTATTAACAGTCGTCGGCTTTTCTATTAGTTACAAATTAAATAATAATATACATAGTTTGGCTTTTGATCATAAAACTATAAAAACAATGGACATGAATAGTTTTTCAGAATTCTTGCAAGAACAATATCAAAAAGTAAAAGAATTTTATAAAGAACTCAAAGAACATTTTTCTCAGGAGCATCTAAATTCAGAGCTATTACCAGATTATGATTTTTCGGAGAAGATATATACAAGTAACGAGTTAGAGGAGGCGTTTGGCACAATACTTAATTTATATAATCAGAGTTTAAGCGGTCAAGAAATGTTAACTATTTTAAATATGATAAATAAGGCCGATCTTACATATCTTTTTTGTGATCTTATTAGTGAAAACGGTTGTGAAATTATATTACTTGCTGAAACAATACTTAATAAAATAAATGATGATCCTAGTCGATATATATCTCATGCTATTAAATCTCAGGCTCCATTTGCAGTTGAAACACTATTGAATAAAGCAGGAAAAATTGAGGATATAAAGTTGAATCTATATCTAGGGAAAGCTATAGAAACAGGTTATTTCCGTATAATTAAAATGATAGTCGATAAAATATCGATAATAAACGAAAATAACCTTGATATAGCTTTTAATTGTCAGTTTGGGATTCAACAAAAGAATCAAATAATTGAATTAATCTCTTCAAAAATTGATAATATTAGTGATTTAAGGGCAATAAAAGTACTTGAATCATGTAACTTACCGGCTATTAAAATGGTACTTAATAGCAAAAAAAAGATAGCACATAAGGAGCTAGAATCAGCTCTTAAAACAAAAAACTCAGAAGTTATTGATTTTGTATATAGCAAATATAACGGTAATTTTGATCTAGCTTTAAACTATGTTATTAGAGAAAAAGCACAAACATCTTTTATAGATGAATTAATAAATAAAAGTAAAATCTCAATGTTAAAAATTTTTCTTGCACTAGAAGAAAATAATTTAGAAATTTTACCAAAATTGCTTACAAAGATTAATATCAAGAATATTAAACCTGAAGATCATGAACGCTGCTATGAGGTAATAACCAAAAAATATGATATTGAACTAGCTAAAGAAGCTATTAAATATATAAAACAATTTAATATTACTTCAAACATTACTTTGCCTGAATTAAATGAATCTACTGAAGTTAGTAATCTCGAAAATGATCTTATGCCTGTAATAGGAGAAGAATCGGCTTTTGGCTTTACCCCAGCTGCCGGGTAATATTGGATCGTCATTGCGAGGAGCGAAGCATTGTTGTAATCTAGAAAAAGATTAAAAAAATTCTGTAAATCAGAATTTTTAACTGGATTGCTTCGTCAATTACTTACGTAATTTCCTCGCAATGACGATTTGATATCTATCAACATCTCTAAACATTCTCTTTAAACCAATCAAAAGCTTTTTTAAAGAAGCTGCTATTTTCATCAAGTCTAATATGAGCGAATTCTTTTTGCTGTTTTAGAGCATGAATTTTTAGCATTCCTATAGTTGCTGAATACATAGCCGGATTATAATCTTCTGTAAAACCGGCAATAATCTCCGGTTTACCGATTCTACTCTGTTTTTCAAAAATTTTATTTGAAAGCTCTTTAAGTCCTCTAAGCTGAGATCCACCGCCGGTAATTACAACTCTAAAAACCTCAACCTGCCCTTTTGTTGCTTTATCATATTCGGCTTTTACCATTGATAATATTTCTTCGACTCTTGCTCTTATTACCTCGGCTAATTTATAAATTGTTACGGAAGTATTTAAATTATGATGAGTATCAACCTGAAAATCATCCATATTTATAATACTATCTTTCTCAAATAAAGGTATAATTGCATTACCGTATAAAATTTTTAATTTCTCTGCCGTAACAAGATCAATACCAAAGACTTTAGCAATATCCGAGCTAATATGAAAACTACCTATATTTACATGCCCCGTATATATTAATTTACTGGCAAAAAAAATGCCGAAAGAGGTAGTTTTATCGCCCATATCTATAATAAGCGAGCCTAGATTTTTTTCATCATTCGTAAGACAGCTAATAGCAGAAGCATAAATTGCTAGAGTAATATTTGTGACTTCAACATGACATTTAGCGAAGCATTGTACAATATTTGATAACATATTTGAACTAGCTGCAATAATATGTAATTCACAACTAAGCTCTCTACCGTACATACCTATAGGATTCTCGACTGAATTATTATCAAGGGTAAATTCAAGAGGAAAATAATGAATAATTTCTTGGTTTTTAACTTTAAACTCAAGTAATGCTTTTTGTAGTAACTTTTTAATATCCTGCTGCGTTACGGTTTGCCCGTTAACTTTAATGGTATAATTAATATAATAAGATTTAGTGTCGGCACCTGATAACGATAATATAACTTTTTTTATATTTTTACCGCAATCTTTTTCAAGTGCATAAATTGCCGAAACAATGCTAGTTTCAGCATTTTTTAAATCTGATATAACTCCTGATTTAATACCTTTAGAATGATGCAAATTTTGGCTAGCTACTTTAATTTCACCTTTTTTACTAATATAGGCAGCAATTACGGCAATCTTACTACTACCGAAATCAAGTGTTACAAAATTTGATATTTTCTCTTTCATTTTTTTATTTTGATGTCATTCCCTATATATTTCAGTCTTGTTGCATGGATGGTTTTATGTCATTCCCGCGAAAGCGGGAATCCAGCATAAAGCGAGATAATTTGAGCTTTTAATTGGCTCTGGATATATAAGTGTGTAAATTCTAAAATAGGCATTAAATTCGCCCCTCAAATTTTATCAAAAAGTGAGCCATGTCCTCTCCCCAATTTTGGATAGGCATATTTCATTTTCGCGTAATATAGTCAATTGTCAAGTACAAAGTCTTAAATACAGAGTCGTCGTTAGGAAAACCCCTTTTGTTATTAGTAACCTTGCGTAATTGACTATTTAAACCTTCGATTGCATTGGTTGTATAAATGATACGCCTAATCACTTCTGGGTATTGTAAAAAAATTATCAAATTCTGCCAATTATTTTGCCATGATTTTGCAATATGTGGGTACTGTTTGCCCCATTTCATATCAAAATCAGATAAGGCAGTAAGTGCTTCATCCTCAGTGATAGAGCTGTATACTAGCTTCAAATCTGCTGCAAGTTCTTTACGGTCTTTATAGCTTACATATGACAAACTATTTCTGATTTGATGTACAATGCACAGCTGATGCTCAGTTTGTGGATATACTGCAGATATCGCCTCACTCATGCCCGTTAGATTATCGCTACAAGCAATTAAGATATCTTTTAATCCCCTGTCTTTCATTTCAGTAAAATTATTTAACCAAAATTTAGCTCCCTCATTCTCGCTAATACACAAGCCTAAAATATCTTTCCTTCCGGTTAAATCTACACCTAAAGCTACATATACTGCCTTATTGATAATTCTCTTATCTTGACGTACTTTAACTATAAGTGCATCAAAATATACTATAGCATATATGGCTTCCAGAGGCCTATTCTGCCAACTCCTGACCTCATCCATAACATTATCGGTAACCCGACTAATAAGGCTTTCACTGTTCTCTGCACCATATAGCTCATGAATCTGAATCTTAATGTCAGAGAGGCTCATCCCTTTAGCATATAAGGATAATATCTTCTGATCTAATCCATCAATCCTAGTCTGACGCTTTGGCACTAGTACAGGAGAAAATTCAGCATTTCTATCACGTGGTACTTCAAGTTCCAATACTCCACCTTCAGTAATTAGGCTTTTTTTGCATACACCATTTCTACTATTGTCAGTCTCTATCCTGCCATATTTGTTATAGACAAGATGCTCATCCATCTCAGCTTTTAAGGCTCTTTCAAATATATTTTTAGTTAACTGCTTTAATATCCCGTCTTTGGCAAAAAAACTCGTTAAATCAGTATCTTTATCTATTAGCAAATCTACTGCTTGTTTTATCTTCTCTTGGTTACTGTTACTCATGTTATTCCTGATAAATTATATTATTGTTAATATAACCTATCCTAGAAATTTACACACTTAGTGAGACAGCACCTCCATGCCGGAATCTTCGCAATAATTTTCATAAGTTTTATAATACTCTAATACGCTATATTAATTTAAGAAAAAATAAACACTTATGAAAAGTTTTCAATATTATTTACAATAGATTTTTCTTTTTTTCTTTCTCAAGTTGCTCTTTTTGCTGTAGTTTATCTAAATATTTATTGTAAAACTCATTAGTTATATACATTAACTCCATATCAAAATTAAGATGTGGAGAATCTAAAGTAATAGTGCAGTCATCATCAACAAAAATTGCCTTTTTATTACCGACAAAAGGTATATTTTTTTCTTTTAATGTATATTTTTCTGACAACATACCAAATAACTCATTAAAATTATTTTTGCTCATTACTAAAATTACAGCTTGCACTATATTATTATCATTACATATTATCAAAGCATCTGAAACATTTTTAAAATCAATACTTTTAGGATCTATATAATAATTAGTACCGTTCCATTTATTAGCTTCCTTGCTTATAACTTTATATTTTTCTTTCACCTCTTCTAAGGTTGCTTTATTTAATTCAAGCCCTATAGGTTTAGGATTAGCATATGAAATTAAATTAAAAAATAATAAAGCTAATATAAGTAAAAATTTTATAAACAACTGTTCATATTGATAATATTTTTCTTTGTTTTCCTTAGAATTAAATTTTCTTTGATAATATATCATTAGTTCATCATATTCTTCATCAGAAAGCCAGCGGTCAAAAACTGAAATACAACGAACATAATATTCTTTTCTAAGCCTTATATGATATTCTTCAATTTCTTTATCGCTCCAAATACACTGATCATCATCTATTAAACAACACATTCGATAAAGCTTAATATTTTCCTTGCTTAAAACTTCTTTCACAATATCACCTATAATATTGATACTTTAAGTATTTAAACGTTAAACCTAAAATGTACTATATCTCCATCCTGCATTTTATATTCTTTACCCTCTAAACGCATTTTACCTACTTCCTTGGCTTTTGCTTCACTACCAAGGTTTATATAATCTTCATAGCCGATAACTTCTGCTCTAATAAAGCCTTTTTCAAAATCGGTATGAATAATACCGGCAGCAGCCGGGGCAAGAGTACCGTCTTTAAAAGTCCAACTATGAGCTTCTTTAGGACCTATGGTAAAGAAGCTTTTAAGGTTTAAGAGATTATACCCCTCTTTAATCACTTTACTAAGCCCCGTTTCCTCTAAACCTATAAATTTTAAGAACTCTTCTTTTTCTTCCATGCTTTCAAGTAAAGCAATCTCAGCTTCTATTTTTGAAGAAATTACAACGCTTTTAGCATTTTCTTTCTTTGCTCTTTCCGCTACTAATTTTGTAAATTCATTACCGACTGCAGCATCTTTTTCAAGTACGTTACATATATATAAAGCAGGCTTAGAGGTAATTAACTGCAATTGCTTTAAATTATCAGCTCCTAAAATTTCATTTAACACTCTTGCAGGTTTACCGTCTGCTAGTACTTTATAAACCTCTTTTAACAGCTCTATCTGCTCTGCCATTATTTTATCGCCTGACTTCAAGCGTTTTTCACTTGTTGCTAAACGCTTTTCGACCGATTCTATATCGGCAAGTATTAACTCTGTTTCAATAACCTCAAGATCATGGATTGGATCAACTTTGTTATGTACGTGCGTTATATCCTCATCTTCAAAGCAACGCAGTACATGCAATATTGCATCGACTTCCCTGATATGAGATAAGAACTTATTACCAAGCCCCTCCCCTTTACTTGCCCCTTTAACAAGTCCTGCAATATCGACAAACTCAATATAAGACGGAATAATTTTTCCACTTCCGGCTAAGCTTGCGAGTCGTTGCAAACGCTCATCCGGTACTAAAACTTTGCTGCTATTAGGCTCAATAGTACAAAACGGATAATTAGCAGCATCCGCAGCCTGACTTGCCGTTAAGGCATTAAATAACGTCGACTTACCGACATTCGGCAACCCAACAATTCCTAGTTTTAGTGTCATAAATATTTCCGTAAATAATACATTATAGAGTCTTTTTCATAACCGTGTCTTGTGAATTCAAGCTTGTAACCAAGCTTCTCGTAAAAAGGCTTAGCCTGAAAATCCGTAGTCGATAAAGCAATAAAATTACAGCCACGCTCACGTGCCAATTCTTCAGCTTTTTCCATTAATATGCTTCCATATTTTTTGTTTCTATGATTTTCATCTACAAACAATGAAGTAATATACAAACTACCCCAAAGGCTTATTCCTTGTATACCGGCAATAAAATTTTTATCTTGATCTAAGCATGAGAAAGAAAAAGATTTTAAATCTCCTGTTAAACCTTTCTTTTCTCTTGCCTCTTTATTAAAAGCATCACAAATTATAGCTGAATAGGCTTTATCCATTTCATCGGCATAAACAATTTCAAAATCTTGTGTCATAAATTTTTCCTTTCTATGTCGTTCCCTATAGTACCAGACATTTTTTATTCTATGTCATTCTTAGCTAGAAGCGGGAATCCAGCATAAAGCGAGATAAATCGAGCTTTTAAAAAGTTTTATAAGTAATGGATTCCCGCCTACGCGGGAATGACATCGAGTAGGCTTTTTTTGAGCCATACAGGCAACTCAAAATAACATTATCCAACCTTACTCTTAAACTCTTCTAACTTATTCTCTAATATTAAACCAAAATTATTAGCTATTTTATCTATAGCTTGCAACGCTGTTTCATACTCGGATTTCAAGAAATTATTAAGTACATAATCTGCTACATCCTGATTATTTTGCGGTCTACCTACCCCAACCCTAATGCGATTATAATTATTGCCTATAACACCGTCAATTGATTTTAAACCGTTATGCCCGCCGTTACCGCCACCCGTTTTGAATTTTATTCTACCTGTTTCTAAATCAATATCATCATGAATAACAAAGATTTTTGCGGGGTGGATATTATAATATGTTTTCACCGATATCACTGACTTACCGGACAAGTTCATATAGGTATTGGGCTTTATAAAAATTATCTTTTGTCCATCACTAATAGTTTCAGCAATTTCACAATTGAATTTTTTCTTTGTACTAAATGATGAATTATATTGGTTTGCTATTTTCTCTATAGCAATAAAGCCTATATTATGCCTCGTATATTGATACTCTTTTCCTGGATTACCAAGACCAATAACAAGAATCATAATAATTTACCTAATAAACAGTAATGGAAAATTTTTGAAGAAATATTAATTTGGAAGAAGTATATGAACATTCAGAATGTCATTCTCGTTTCTAGCGGTATTGCCCGGCATTGCCCGCGTGGATCGAAAAACCTACTCGATGTCATCCCCGCGTAGGCGGGAATGACATAAAATGAGCTAAACAACAACACCTACGAATCCTCACAATGACGATTTAAGTATCTAAGCAAGTCCTTATCGTGAGAATTATCTTACTTCCCTGCTTCAGCGGCTTGTTGTTCACCTTCAGCTTCAGTTCTTGCACCTCTACGTCCTATAATAGTTGCAAGAACAAATTCTTTTTTAGTAGTAAAACTGCATCCTTTCGGCAATTCTATTTTTGATGATTTTAGCGAGGTAGCAATAGGCATGTTAGTAACGTCTATAGTTACATTTCTTGGGATATTATTAACATCACATAATAAAGTAACTCTTCTTTTTACTATATTAAAATATCCGCCTCTTTTAACGCCTAAAGCTCTTTCCTTCCCTTCATATACTACAGGCACTTCCATTTTTTGAGTTTTCTCTTCTAAAAAGACAAAATCCACATGGCGTACCATATCCGTAACAGGATGTAACTCCACGGCTTTCGGTAACACTTTATATTTTTTCTTATCAATTGTTAAATTAATTAACTGAGAGATAAAAGCCGGCTTTCTATAATATTTTGTTATTTCCTTTTCTTCTAAAGAAATACTAACAGGTGTTTTACCCGCTCCGTAAATAATAGCCGGAACACGCCCTTCTCTTCTTAATGCTCTTGCTGCTCCCGTACCGAATTCATTACGGGACTTAGCTTCAAGTTCTAATATTTCACTCATTATTTCAACACTTTAAACTTAAAAAAGATTATAATAGCTTCAATTAATATAAAATTCAAGTATTTTTAAAATATCTGTGATGGCTTAATGCTTCGATGTCATTCCCGCGGAAGCGGGAATCCAGAAAAAATAGCCTTAATATTGGTACAAAAATTATAATTTGATAAAACAAACATATGAAAAATAAGTTTTTTATATGTCTTACTAGATTCCTGCTTTCGCGGGAATGACATAAGAGCCATGCAACAAGCCCGCTTTTAGCTGAGAATGACAAGTGACTTGACAATATTTACTCAATCCCTAAAAATTTATGAGTCTGCAACGACAACCTAGTGCCGCTTTCTAGTGCTAATTTTACTGCTAACTCATTATTTTCGTCATTAAGTCTTTGGTCGTTTTGATCCATAGGCTGAACAAAAACCGGTATATTATAAGAGGTTTGCCCTACTTCCGGTATGAGACTATATTCTAAAATATTTTTAGCAACGATAAATTTCACCGCACTAATTTTAGGCAATAAATCTTCTCTTATTTTACTATAACCGTTTTTACCTGCTTTTGGCGAACAAATTATAGACACTTCATTCGGCAAAGAGCGATATAACGTACCGTTAGTCTCTATCTGGATTTTAAAATCTTGATCTAGTAACTTTTGACATAATAATTCTATAGGTTGACGCATCGGCTCACCGCCGGTTATGACTACTAAATTAATTGATTTTTCATTTTTAGAATTTAATACCAAACTTTCAACTTTATTTAAAATCTTAGCTATATCTATTAACTCAAAATCTTCAAACTCGGTATCGCAAAAATTACAAGCAAGATTACACCCTCCAAGCCTAATAAAGATCGCAGGGCAACCTACAAAAATACCCTCACCTTGTATAGTCTTAAAAATAGACTGCACCTCTAACTTAGTACCGTCACCATTTAATATGCTTCTTTTAGGATTTTGTCCGAACATTTTCAGTATTAATTATGTATTCAGCATTCCCATTATAGCAAATAGCTTTAAAAAATAATAGAGCGTTTGCTCAATAAAAATTTAATCAAGTTCTACAATATTATTCATGGGTACATCACCCAAAGGAGTTACCACTAGCTCATCATTCAGTATAAAATGCTGATAACTCTTTCCTGATTCTAATATTACTGCATTGGAATTTTTATCACATGTGAATTTAATATAAGGTCTACCCTCAAGCAAACCAAGCATTTCATCATTTACTGTAACGCTACTACCTCTAGGGATATGAAATTTAATCGGTTTTCCATGCGGTATATTGAGCTTGAAGTTAGCATCGGTAGGAGCTTCAAAAGAATTAGTATTTTTCATAAAATTTTAATTTTAGATTGAATTTATAGCATATAGAATATGAATTTTTTCTTAAAAAATCAATAATTAATCTAGTTTTAATTTTTATTTATTAGGTGAATCTCTAAGACTTTAAAAAAAAATCTTGCAATAACTAATAAAAAAACTATTATCTAGTTTTGTATCTGTACGTGGCTTTGGTATGCCTAATTACAGTTTAAATCTAGTAAATACCAATATAAGGAATAAATATGCCTAAATTAAAAACAAAATCCGCTGTAAAAAAGCGTTTTAAACTTACTGCTAGCGGTAAGGTTATCGCATCCCAAGCAGGTAAAAAACATTTTATGCGTCGTCGTACTAAAGCTCAAATCCGTAACCTTAGAGGAACTACAATACTTTGTCCTCAAGACGGATATAATATTAAAAAATATTTTCTACCATACGGTATAAATTAATTTAATTAGGAGCTACAGCAATGACACGTGCAAAATCAGGAAAAATTTCCAAAAATCGACATAAAAAAATCCTCAAATTAGCCAAAGGCTATAGAGGTAGAGCTAATAGCTGTTTTAGAGTAGCTATTGAAAAAGTAGAAAAAGCCCTCCAATATGCTTACAGAGATCGTAGAAATCGTAAGCGTGATTTCAGAGGCTTATGGATTCAAAGAATAAATGCAGCAGTAAGAGAGCATGGGCTTGTTTACTCTCAATTTATGGGGGGTCTTAAAAAAGCAGAAATCGATATAGATCGTAAAGTACTTGCAGAACTTGCCGTCAATAACAGTGATGGATTCGCAAGTATCGTAGAAAAAGCAAAAGCATATATTTAGTGTCATCCCGCGACTTGATCGCGGGATCTTAGGACACAAGCTACGATAACAAGATCCCGTGGTCAAGCCACGGGATGACATATTTATAACAATTAATTTTTATTTTCGTTCGGTATAAATATTATGAAACGTACATTTCAACCTAGCAATTCAGTTAGAAAAAGAAGACATGGTTTTAGATCTAGAATGGCTACTCCAACCGGAAGAGCAATCTTAAGAAAACGTCGTGCTAAAGGTAGACATAAATTATCTGCTTAAAATAATCTGACTTATCAAATTGTCTATTACCTCTTTAAAAAATCAAAAAGAATTTGAGCTTATAAATAAGCTTGGAAAGAAGTTCCATGAGAGATATTTTATTTTGGTAATAGCCAAAAAACTTCCAAAAATCTTCATTGAATCAAAATATAACACCTTTTTAGGAATCAAAGTTAGCAGAAAACTAAATAAAAAAGCCGTGGTTCGCAACAAAATTAAAAGGCGTATAAGACATCTGATTAGAATTATTGTTAGCGATTCTAAGCTTAATGCTATAAAATTCGCAATGATTATTATCCCAAGAAAAGGATTTGAAGAGATAAACTTCTCACACTTGAATTGTGAATTAAGTAAAATAATTCTAAGAAATATTTAGATTTTATTGAATGGCTAATGGCTTAACATTGCCCGACGTGGAGCGGTTTTTCCGTCATTGCGAGGAGGCATTACCCGCGTGGATACCATACCACCCCGTCATTGCGAGCAGTCGTAGTACTTGCGTGGCAATCCAGAAAAATAATAAAGGTGCTGTCTCACTAAGTGTGTAAATTTCTAGGATAGGTTATATTAACAATAATATAATTTATCAGGAATAACATGAGTAACAGTAACCAAGAGAAGATAAAACAAGCAGTAGATTTGCTAATAGATAAAGATACTGATTTAACGAGTTTTTTTGCCAAAGACGGGATATTAAAGCAGTTAAAAAAATATATTTGAAAGAGCCTTAAAAGCTGAGATGGATGAGCATCTTGTCTATAACAAATATGGCAGGATAGAGACTGACAATAGTAGAAATGGTGTATGCAAAAAAAGCCTAATTACTGAAGGTGGAGTATTGGAACTTGAAGTACCACGTGATAGAAATGCTGAATTTTCTCCTGTACTAGTGCCAAAGCGTCAGACTAGGATTGATGGATTAGATCAGAAGATATTATCCTTATATGCTAAAGGGATGAGCCTCTCTGACATTAAGATTCAGATTCATGAGCTATATGGTGCAGAGAACAGTGAAAGCCTTATTAGTCGGGTTACCGATAATGTTATGGATGAGGTCAGGAGTTGGCAGAATAGGCCTCTGGAAGCCATATATGCTATAGTATATTTTGATGCACTTATAGTTAAAGTACGTCAAGATAAGAGAATTATCAATAAGGCAGTATATGTAGCTTTAGGTGTAGATTTAACCGGAAGGAAAGATATTTTAGGCTTGTGTATTAGCGAGAATGAGGGAGCTAAATTTTGGTTAAATAATTTTACTGAAATGAAAGACAGGGGATTAAAAGATATCTTAATTGCTTGTAGCGATAATCTAACGGGCATGAGTGAGGCGATATCTGCAGTATATCCACAAACTGAGCATCAGCTGTGCATTGTACATCAAATCAGAAATAGTTTGTCATATGTAAGCTATAAAGACCGTAAAGAACTTGCAGCAGATTTGAAGCTAGTATACAGCTCTATCACTGAGGATGAAGCACTTACTGCCTTATCTGATTTTGATATGAAATGGGGCAAACAGTACCCACATATTGCAAAATCATGGCAAAATAATTGGCAGAATTTGATAATTTTTTTACAATACCCAGAAGTGATTAGGCGTATCATTTATACAACCAATGCAATCGAAGGTTTAAATAGTCAATTACGCAAGGTTACTAATAACAAAAGGGGTTTTCCTAACGACGACTCTGTATTTAAGACTTTGTACTTGACAATTGACTATATTACGCGAAAATGGAATATGCCTATCCAAAATTGGGGAGAGGACATGGCTCACTTTTTGATAAAATTTGATGGGCGAATTTAATGCCTATTTTAGAATTTACACACTTATATATCCAGAGCCATAATAAAAAAAATTCTGTAAATCAGAATTTTTTACTAGATTGCTTCGTCAATTACTACGTAATTTCCTCGCAATGACGACTTGGATATTCATGCAACAATGTCGAGTTTGTAGAGCTTTGTAATATTGTTTATTAAATCTCCGGGTCAGTATTTCCTAATATTGTTATATCTGAATTACTATCCGTATTTTCTTCCGTAAAATTTAAATTGAGTGCAATAGTCTTATTTAAAAGAATTTCAGGAGTTATTCCTTTATAATTTATATTTTCTATTATATTTTTTGAAACAATATTTGATCCTAGAGTTAGTGTACCCTCACCTGATATATTTAAAGTGCTTCCTGATCCTATAGTTAGTAGACCAGCGATATTCAAAGATTTTCCTGTTTCTATAATTACGGTAGTATCAGAATTGAATGAGATATTACCAAGAATCACATCTGATGCTATAATAAGTTTAAGAGTATTCATATTCATAGAATCTAAATGAATATCTAAACAATCTTCAATCTTTATTTCTTTTAAATAATTTTCTTGTGCCTCTTGTGACATTTCAAGTAACTCATTTTTAGCAATAGTCATTTTTTCTGCTAGTTTATATAGATTTTTATCTTTTAAGAGATCTAATAAAAATTTTTTACTAGGTAACAACTGCAATAGTTCCTTATAAGTTATGGTATCGGAAAACCATTTTATTAACTTCCAATTTTCAAAAAAGAATTTTTTATCATTTTCCTCTGTTAGTGTTCTATAGAATTTTATTCGCTCATCATTTACCGTAAAATCATCAGCTAACTTTTTGAGAGTTTCTTCTAACCTAGCTAATATTGCTAAATCAAAAAAATCATTACCACTATGTAGCTGGTCATTATTAAGAGTAAGAATCGCACTATTTCCTGCTATTAACTCACATAATTTATCTAACTCATTACCAACTACGTAATCAATATCTTTAAAACTAAGTTGCTTTTGTTTAAGTAATCTTTGAATATTTTCATTAAGAAGATAAGTTGCTTTTGTATAGTTTATTACTCCAAGTTCATTTATGCCTTTTTGCTTATCATCTTCATAATAATTACGAGCAATTTCAAATAATTTTGTTACTGCATTTGCACTAGCCGTATCATTATAACTAGCTAATGTATTTAACAATTCATGATTTGAAATAATAGTTTTCATTTCTTCTGCACTTAATATTTTCTCTTTAACTAAAAAATGATCTTCCATCTTTTCTATTGATGATTTAGCTCTTAACGCTTGTACCTTTGCACCTAATTGTTTAAAACTGTCTATACTTTCCTTATCTTGTTTTTTCTTATAAGCATTTTCTATTTCTTTTTGCCTTAATTCATTACTCTTACTCCAGTTATAAGCCTCTTTTTCTTCTTCATTTTCAGCTTGACCGTTTTTAATACGCTCTATTTTGTTCTCTATTTCTACAATTTTTTCTTTTATAAATTTAGAAGACTCTATATATATTAACTTCAAAAATTCCTTATCTACATTCCTAACTTTATCTTTAATATATTTTCTAAATTCTGATTTTAATCTGAAAAACTCTTTCATAACCTCAGCATTCTCAATAGGCATTGATTGGTTAAGGTACTTTAAATTATTGTAAATATACTGGAAATTTTCTCTTTGTTTTTCATAGTCAAATAAAAATTCTGCTTTTATATACTCTTCAATAGCATCAATAACACTTACTACAAAACTTGTCTTTTCTACTTCAAAATCTAATTCGCTCATATTCAAATCCTAATTATTATTAATTAAGATAGTGTCAATGTCATATAGTCAATTCAATTGGATTTTCATACAAGAAGCAAGGAGCGAAGCCTATAACTAGTAGGCAAGTCCAAATCAATTGACTATAAAATACGGTCATTGATTTTTATGTAAAATTCTATCAAACTATTATCAATAAAAACTTACAACCACTTCCGTTTCTTAAAATATTTATAGGTAATAATTGTAGATAATAGCATTAAGAATAAGGCTATAGGATAACCATACGGTGATTTAAGCTCAGGCATTACGGTAAAATTCATGCCGTAAATACTGGCTATTAAAGTAGGTGGGAGAAAAAATATAGTAACCAACAAGAAAATTTTAATAATATTATTTTGTTCAATAGCAATCATACCTAGTGCTGCGTCTAGAGTTCTTGCAATCTCACTAGATATAAATTGTGAAAAATTAATTATTGAGTCTACGTCTCGAAGCAATGTATCTAATAGATCCTTAGATGATTTATTTTGAGTTATTTGTGGAGATTTTAAAATATATTGAATAGCCATAGTTAAAGAAAATAAACACTCACGACTTTTAGAAAGTAAATCACCTTTTCTACCTATTTTCTTTAATACATTGGTATGATCTATACGCAAATCATTAATGTTATTATCAAGTATTAAACGTCCATAATCATCAATATCCATACTAATCGACTGTACAATATTCGATAATCTTGTTACCATATTACGAAGTAACATAAATAAAATATTTTCTGCATTATGTTTGTTATTAAGCTGCTTAGCAAATTTATTTATACAGTCATTAAAGGGTATTAATTCTACGTAACGAACTGTTATAAGACAACCTTTATGCAAAATAAATACTATAGAATGTGTTTCGGGAAATTCTTGCTCTTTATTAACGAGTTCCGTAATAGTTAGATATAACGCCTCATTTTCAACATATAACCTCTCGGAAATCTCAATTTGTGATATATCCTTTAAAGTCGGTATTTCTATATTTAATGTATTTTTTACTATTACTTTTTCTTCATCGGTTATATTGAATAAATCAATCCATAATGTGGATTCATTAATAATATATTCTTCATTTTTTACTATAGAATTATTTTCCTTTAAATATGTAGTTATCATATAATCTCAAATATGTTTTTGTAGAGATTAACAAACTTCACTCTTTAAAGCAACTTAAAGCTTTTATTCTCGCAGATGATTCCTATTATTAGACTTCTTACATAACAAAGTTTGAAAGAAACACGAAAGCACTTGCCACCGCAGCGTATATAAATACGTTAGGATGCGAGTAGGTATGTTGCGTGGACCGGTAAAACTCACTGTGTCACCTAGTTCGCTTGCTAACTAGGTCTATAAAAACAATAAAAAATACTAATAATTTTAGTATTTTTAACTAGATCCTGTGGCGGGGCCTATAGTACCGGACAATTTTCAAAAAGCTCTCGATGTCATCCCTGCGAAAGCAGGGATCTATGCTAAAAAAATCTTGATTTCAAAGATTTTTTTATTAGATAATTTTTTTCAAATAAAGCTTTTTAAAGCTTTATTTGACTGGATTCCCGCTTTCGCGGGAATGACATAAAGTAAAAATTATCCGGTACTATAGGCGGGGTCGCGGGATGATAGAGGTAAAATTGAACCACGCGGGCCAATGCCTTGCGAGTACCGGATTAACGTACAAATCATCTTTAAAAAGAGGTTATGCAAGAAGTCTATTTTCTAAATAACAAATAATATACAATATAAAACCATCCAAAAAATCCATGAATGATAGCCCATAATATTGATTTATTCACATTAAATGATATTACTATTGCAAGTATTGTTCCAAGAGAAATACCACCATATCCTAAGTAATTCATATATTTTACCCTTAATATTTTTTAATATTATTGTAGGATATTTATTATGTTTTATTAAGATATTTTATGAATTAAAAATAATTAATTTATATATTATTGCTTAAAAACTACTTTATGGGACTGTTAACAAAATAGATTTAATTAATAATATTTTTGAGAGGATATCCCCTATTTCAAAAAAACCTTATAATTTGCAGCTAAAAAAAGCAAAGAGTCCACAAGACGAAGAATGACAACAGTTATTAAATGTTCAGCATTCGAGAACTTAAAAAGACATTACCGCCAATTTTTTAAGTTCTATCTGAATATATACGTTCCTTATAAAAGCAGAACTTTATATATTAATTATTTTTTTGCAGTAAGATTCCAAATTTTCTCTGCTTTGCTTCCAAGCCACCAAAAGCTTATTCCTAGAATTGTAAAAAATACTGCTTTATGAGTTGTATTCCAAAAATATTCAAAAAATCTTGTATATAAATTAATAAATAAAAAAGTAACTCCAAATCCTTTAGTTATCGAATTATCTTGTTTTAAACCGTGATAAATAGCTGCTCCGGACATTAAGGCAAATAATAAAGACCAATGAAATAATTCTATTGGCTTTATCGACTTTAAGTAATAATCTTCAGGGGCATAATTTCCAAATATTGATAATAACCACATTGCAATAAATGAATATAATAAACCAATTACAAGAGTTACTTGAGTAAAATGATTGAATTTTTTATTTTCCTCTAGTGCAAGAGCAGAAAATGTTAAGATTCCTCCAAATAATATAAAACGTAATGGATAATTCATACCTAAGTAATACGCTCCCCATCCTGACATATACCCGGTTTCTGCTCCCATCCAACTACCTAGTGAAATTAAAGCAAAGCACCAAATTAAATTTGATTTAGAGAAATATCCTAATATGGCATAAACAATAAAAGATAAAAGCAATAAAATGGAAAAATGTCCACTCCCTGAATCAAATGCTTTTCCTAGTTGATAAATAGCACAAGCAGTGGTTAAGACCCCTAAAAATAATATTGCTCCATTGCTAAAAATTTTCTCTGGTTTTTGTTGCTGTCTTTTAAAACCAATAAAATAAATTATTCCCGATAAAGTTGATAAGGTAATAAATTTCAGCAGATACGGGGCATTAAAAATATATTCTAATAATTCTCGTAGATAACGATCAGACAAAATAGCATTAATAGCAATAACTATACATATTAAAGAAACCCAAAAAGAATATCTAGCTAATTTCTTCCAATCAAAATTTAATATTTCTATATCGTTTTTAAGTAATACAGTCATATTATCATCAAGTAAACCAGTGTTATTCCATTCATCTAATGCTGAAAAAAGTATCTTTGCCTGTGATTTAGCAATTTTCATAAGTTAATCTAAATATCTCCCAAATTTTAATAGAAAGATATTATTAATATAAAAATATGTCAAGAATTACTAGATTCTGTAGACAAACTGCCTTTAGAAAGAGTATATGCAATAAGTCTAATGAGTACATAAGCAAATAAGTTTTGTTACCCATTACTTTAATTTTTTCTTTAGAAAAGATAGTATTGTTTTTGAGAAGAGATATAGGAAATTGAGAAAAGAAAATTATAGTCTTAAAAGCAAACAATTAGTTAAAGATAGTGACAGTAAATATTTGGACTGAGTAATTACTTATATAAATATAAGCAATATACTAATTTAGTCTTTAAGGAGGTAATCCAGCCGCAGGTTCCCCTACGGCTACCTTGTTACGACTTCACCCCAGTCGCTAATTTTACCGTGGTTGGCTGCCTCTTACGTTAGCTCACCACCTTCAGGTAAAACCAACTCCCATGGCGTGACGGGCAGTGTGTACAAGGCCCGAGAACGTATTCACCGCGGCATGCTGATCCGCGATTACTAGCGATTCCAACTTCATACTCTCGAGTTGCAGAGAACAATCCGAACTGAGATGTCTTTTAGGGATTTGCTCCACGTCGCCGTCTTGCTTCCCTCTGTAAACACCATTGTAGCACGCGTGTAGCCCAACCCGTAAGGGCCATGATGACTTGACGTCGTCCCCACCTTCCTCCGGCTTATCACCGGCAGTTTTCTTATAGTTCCCGGCATTACCCGCTGGCAAATAAGAATGAGGGTTGCGCTCGTTGCGGGACTTAACCCAACATCTCACGACACGAGCTGACGACAGCCATGCAACACCTGTGTGTGGTCCAGCCGAGCTGAAGGAAAGCATCTCTGCGATCCGCGACCACCATGTCAAGGGTTGGTAAGGTTTTTCGCGTAACATCGAATTAAACCGCATGCTCCACCGCTTGTGCGAGCCCCCGTCAATTCCTTTGAGTTTTAATCTTGCGACCGTACTCCCCAGGCGGAGTGCTTAATGCGTTAGCTGCGAAACCGAAAGAGAATCTTCCGATATCTAGCACTCATCGTTTACGGCGTGGACTACCAGGGTATCTAATCCTGTTTGCTCCCCACGCTTTCGTGCATCAGCGTCAGTTGTAGCCCAGATGACCGCCTTCGCCACCGGTGTTCCTCCTAATATCTAAGAATTTCACCTCTACACTAGGAATTCCATCATCCCCTACTACACTCTAGATTAGTAGTTTTGAAAGCAATTCCGAGGTTAAGCCCCGGGCTTTCACTTCCAACTTACTAAACCGCCTACGCACTCTTTACGCCCAGTAATTCCGAACAACGCTAGCCCCCTCCGTCTTACCGCGGCTGCTGGCACGGAGTTAGCCGGGGCTTTTTCTGCAAGTAACGTCATTATCTTCCTTGCTAAAAGAGCTTTACAACCCTAAGGCCTTCATCACTCACTCGGTATTGCTGGATCAGGCTTTCGCCCATTGTCCAATATTCCCCACTGCTGCCTCCCGTAGGAGTCTGGGCCGTGTCTCAGTCCCAGTGTGGCTGATCATCCTCTCAGACCAGCTACAGATCGTCGGCTTGGTGAGCCGTTACCTCACCAACTACCTAATCTGACGCGGGCTCATCCATCAGCGATAAATCTTTCCTCCGTAGAGAATATACGGTATTAGCTTTTATTTCTAAAAGTTATTCCGTACTGATGGGCAGATTCCCACGTGTTACTCACCCGTCTGCCACTAACTAATTGAAGCAAGCCCCAATTAGTCCGTCCGACTTGCATGTGTTAAGCACACCGATAGCGTTCGTTCTGAGCCAGGATCAAACTCTCAAGTTTGATTCTGTCAGTTTTACTTTAAAAAATTGACAGGTTTAATTATCACTTTTGTGATATGTACATGTTTACTGTCACTATCTATATCTAATTATTTACTTTTAAAAACAGCTGCGACTTTTTTTCATTTATCGCTTTGGATAGGTGTAGTTATATGCAATATAATCAGCCCTGTCAACTACAATTTTGAAATTATTTTATTTTTTTTATTTTTGTTCTATATATCTAATTTAGATCCTTCTTTTGCAGCTTATAATCATTACAAAACTTTAGTTAAAATCTAATCACCACTAATGCTAATATTCTTTATTATATACTGTGCAGATATCTATTACTCATTGATATAGTATTTAATAAATACCTATCTCAATCATAACTTTTCATGCTCATATAAAATATCATGAATAATTTGTAAATTCTTAACAGCATAAAGACCATCTAATGGAGCAATTAAAGCTTTCCACAAAGCCCAGCCTCTTGCTCTATCCCAAGTATCATCATCTAAGGCTAGCTTTTCTTTAAAAACTTTTCTTGCTTCATTTTAAAGAAAAGTCCAAATTATTACTAAATCACAAGCAGGATCGCCAACACTCATACCTCCAAAATCAATTACTGCATCAAGTTTGCCATTTTTTATAATAATATTACCGCTTGCAAAATCACCATGAATCCATACAGGTTTTTTATTCCACTGAGAATTTAATGCTTTTTCCCAAACAGATAGAGCTTTATCTACATCAACCAAATTTTTTAAGTTTTTAATTGCTGATTTTGTCTCAAGGTTATAAACTGCAAGATTCCCCCCACGCCAAAAATTATGAGTACCTGGAATAGGTCCATCAGTTATATCAATCTTATGTAATTCATTTAGAAATTTTGCTAAATCAGAAGCAATTAGAGATAAATTTAAGCTACTAGCATCAAAGCTATTTGCACTTTCTCCTTTAATCCATTTATATATTGACCAATTCCAAGGATAATTTTTTGAAGGTTTACCTAAAGTTAAAGGCTTAGGGATATGAAATGACAAATTAGGTGCTAATACTGGTAACCATTTTTGTTCTTTTGAAACCGCATCTACATATTTTTCTGCACTTGGTAATCTAATCAACATTTCATCGCCTAAATGAAAGGTCCTATTATCGTGACCACTAAATTCAACCGATTTAATTGATAAATTAGGCCAATTAGGGAATTGTTCTGCAATAAGTTCTTTTGCTAGAAGCTCTGTAATTTCTATATTCATAACTTTTTGCCTATTATCTATTATTAAGTGATCAAGTAACAGGATGACAGCGGTAGAATTGATTCATGCAATAATGCTGGGCTAGTGATGGCATACAGGGTTTTTCAAGAATTGTCCTATACTATAATTCTAACCTCCGGAACGCCCGGCTTTCAAATCCAACTCTTTTAAATCGAATTTTATATCGATTATTGCTCCCTCTTCTTCTATGTTTGCGATATCTAAAACACCGCAATGTTCTTCGACTATTCTCTTGACTATAGCAAGCCCTACCCCCATACCTTTACTACTGGTCGTAACATAGCTTTCGGTAGCTTTGCCTATTAGCTCAGGCGGAAATCCCTTACCGTTATCAATTACAATGACGCTAATAAAATCGTCTTTAGCATCTATAGTAACTTCTATTTTTCCGGATTCTCGCCCTTCTATTGACTCTTCTGCGTTTTTCAATAAATTGATCATAACTTGATTTATTTGGGTAGCATCACACATAAAATCAAATTGATCTACGTTAGACTCAAATTTATACAAAATATTATCATTAAGTAATTTACGTGCTTCAACAATATGCTTAACTAAATAAACTAATTCACTTTTCGTAAATTTAGGAGCAGGAAGACGTGCAAAAAGAACAAATTCGGACACTATATTTTTAATATCGTTAGTATGACGAATAATCATTTTTAAATAATTTTCAAATTCTGCCTTTTCCTTAATTTCAGGACTAAATTTCTTAAGCAATCTTTCAGAAGCAAGTAAAATAGGAGTTAACGGGTTCTTGATTTCATGGGCTACTTTTTTTGCAACATCCGACCAAGCCATAGCCCTCTGTGCTATAACTAAATCACGTTGCTGGCGGGAAAGCTGCTTAATCATTCTATTAAATGCCGCATAAAGCGTACCTATTTCGTCTTTATCTACTTCATTTTCAGGCACTTGTACCGTTAAATCACCATCTTTAACTTTGTCAGTTGCAGTAACTAATTTTTTAATAGGCTTTACTATTTTAGCGGTAAATATAACCCCAAAACTTATAGCTACAAAAAGAAGTAATAAGGCAATAAAGATAAACATTATAGAGAACTTAATCTGTATATTATCTATTTCGTTTTTAAGGCTATTATACTCGGCAGCTGCTCCGTTAGTTGCATCTACATGGTCGATAATTTTATTATCTACTAATCTACCGACTAATAAATACACATCATTATATTCTTTTAATTTAATCAGCATCCTTATTTTGGTTGGATCGGATTTTACTTCCACCGGTTCCCCTAAATCCGCTTTTTTAATTAAATGTGCGGGAATAGTTGCAAATGATAATGAAAAACTTAAATAACTATTAGCTACTATAGTATTAGTAGATTTATTTAAAACTATAGCTTCATCAAGCGAACGCATCTCTGCTTCGGTATTAAGTGTTTTAGTAAATAAAGCGGGATTATGAATTAAATCATAATACATATCGCTTAAATCTTCAGCAACGGCTAGAGCCGTTTCTTTTAGCTGTAATTTATGCTCGGCAATATAAGATTCCGCAACTATTACGGATTGATCAAGAACTGTAGAAATCTTCTTATCAAACCAAGCTTGAACACTAAGATTAAAAAAATAAACAGAAAATACTGAGACAATTATAGTTGGAATAGCTGCAACTAAACTAAAGGCAATTACAATACGATTTTGTAATTTAGAACTATCGTTATTACTATTTTGAGTAAAAAATTTTTGAGTTAGTAAAACGCCTAAAATTAAAAAAATTGCTAAATCAACTAATAAAAATCCAATAATCGTACTAAAATTCTTTGATTCTAAAGATATCACATAAAAAGTAGCACAAGCAAAAATAATAGCCGCTATTGTTAAAGTAAAAATTAGTACTCTACTAGAAAAATAAGAACGTAAATTTTGTTTAAGATAACTAAGCATATATACGGTTTATATGGCTATAACAATTCTTTATAACATAAAAAAAGCTAATTGGGAATATTTGTACTTTAATGTCATTCTTGCGGAAGCAAGAACCCAAAAAAAGCGAGATAACCTAAGCTTTTAAAAAGCTTTAAAGTAATGGATTCCCACTTCCGCGGGAATGACATAGAGCCATGCGAGCAACACCCGTGGCTTTGTTGCAAGGAAAATTACAAAGTAATTTGACGAAAAAATCTACATAACAAAAAAGCTAGAAATATTAATATTTCTAGCTTTTTATTTAGTATTAAAATTGTTTGAAATTTTATTCATCAAACATTTTTTTACGAGCAAATTTTTTCTGTCTTCTCGCTGCTTCTTGTGCTTTACGAACACGCTTCGCTGAAGGTGTTTCATAATAACGCTGTTCTTTCATCTTACGAAAATAAAGCTCTCTTTGTAGCTTTTTCTTAAAATTCTTAAGCGTATTGTCACAATTACCGGCGTGAACATTTACTAGTATCACTAAAATTACTCTCCTTAAAAGATATTGTGGTTTATTGAACTATACCCTATAATTAAGTTATATGTCAAGGTTAAAAAATATGAGCATTAAAGAAGAACACCATATCAAAAAAATAAGTTTCGTGCAATCTTTATTAGAATTATTACCGTTTAATGAATGGAATAATAAACTACTTGAGGAAGCAGAAGAAAAATGCGGCTTTGCAAAAGGTTATGCTTTAATAGTTTTTCCGGAAGGTTTATCTGAAATAATAGAATTCTTTGAAAGCTACTTAGATAATATTATGCTAGAAAGCTTAAAGACAATAGAAGAGCCGGCAAAAATAAGAGATAAAATATCTTTAGCGGTAAAGATTAGGATCAAAACCGTACTCCCTATTATTCATAGTAAGAATGCCGCTTATTTTGCGTTAAACCCAATGCAAGGAACTGAAGTTGCATTCCGTAGTTGTGATGCTATTTGGCGTTATACCGGCGATAAATCTCTTGATTTTAACTATTATACTAAAAGAGGTTTATTGCTATCGGTTTATGTCTCCTCTATTCTTTTTTACATACAAGACGAATCGGAGAATTATATTGAAACCGATAAATTTATAGAGACTTCCGTAGAAAATATAGTAAAAACTTTCTCGCAGATGAAAAAACTACTCGACCCTTCAAATATACCCATAGTTAGAATGTTTACGTAGGTATATATTTAATGGGGCAAAATATATTTTTGTGTAATATTAATTATTTGGTAGCTTTAAAATAAACCCATGATTAATAATTGACACTATATGTATATTATAATATTCTATTTTAGAATTTATTAAGTGATATAATTATGAAAGCTTTACATAGTAGCATTGATAAAAACAGTAGATTATTAATTCCTCATCAAATTAGAAACGCTATGAAACTTAAAGCAGGCGATTCTTTCATTATAAATAAAGTTAATAATGAACTACATTTAGTAACTCTTCATAAGGCTGTAAAGGAAGCTCAAGCATTGTTTAAACAACATGGTTCTAAATCAGAATCATTTGTTGATGAATTTTTAAAGCAGAAATATCAAGAAGCAAATAAAGAAAATTCTAAGTTTTAATTTATGGTCCAATAATGTCTTCTCATAATGATAAATCTGTGATTCTAGATAGCTCTTCCTTGATAGCTTTACTTGCTGAAGAAAAAGGACAGGAAAAAATTATAGAAGTACTACCTTACGCTGTAATGAGTACTGTAAATATTGCAGAAGTAGTAAAATTCTTGATAGACCGAAAAGGTTTAACAAGAGAGCGAATACATAAGCTAATACAAAATCTCATTCCAACAATTTTACCTTTTGATGAGGAGCAGGCTTTTTTAAGCGGAGAGCTAATAACCAAAACTAAACAACTAGGATTATCACTTGGTGATAGAGCTTGTCTTGCTCTTGCACTATCAAAACATTATCCAGTATATACAGCAAATAAAGCGTGGGCTAGCTTACAATTAAGTTGCAATATTTTTTTGATTCGCTAATTTTATTTTTATAGAGCTTAAATACTTCATTTAAAAAACTCTTCTGATTCTTTTGCTGATAACCACGGTGATTGTTGTTCAATATTTGCCGCTGCTTTCCCCCAATAATTATCTTTAAGATTTTCTATCCAAGCTTTATCTCTTATTTCTTCAAAAGAAAACTCATTATTTTTCTTATATTTTGAAAATATTCCTCCTACATCCAGAATAGGATATAACACAGTTTTGGCATTAGAAGGTTTCTTGGTTTTCATTTGTCCCTTAAAAATTAAATAGTTTAGTACAAATTATGTATTTATCTATTTGTCATTATCTATTATTATAAACCAAACTATTATAATAATTTCTAAAATAATGACAAATACTAAATATTATCCTGAAGTTAGTTCAAATGCTGATTTTGCGGCTATAGAGCAAGAAATACTAAAATTTTGGCAAGACAATAATATATTCCAAAAATCTATTGATGATAGGAATGGAGAGTCAGAATTTATTTTTTATGACGGACCACCTTTTGCCAACGGTTTGCCGCATTACGGTCACTTGCTTACTGGTTTTATTAAAGACGTATATGCTAGATACCAAACGGTTAAAGGCAAAAAAGTTGAGCGTCGCTTTGGCTGGGACTGTCACGGTCTTCCTGCTGAAATGCAATCAGAGAAAGAGCTGGGTATTTCAGGGCGTCTTGCAATAACTAATTTCGGTATAGAGAAGTTCAATAGCCATTGCAGAGCTTCGGTAATGAAATATGCCAGCGACTGGGAAGAATATGTAACTCGTCAAGCAAGATGGGTAGATTTTAAAAATTCTTATAAAACGATGGATAAGAATTTTATGGAATCCGTACTTTGGGCATTTAAGGAGTTACATAATAAGGGGTTATTGTATGAATCTATGCGGGTAATGCCTTATTCTTGGGCATGCGAAACACCGCTTTCTAATTTTGAAACAAGACTTGATAATTCTTATCGTGAGCGAGCAGATAAAGCTGTAACGGTGAGTTTTGTACTATGTCATCCTAAAAACATAACCGATGTCATTCCCGCGAAAGCGGGAATCCAGGAAAAAATGGATCCCCGCCTACGCGGGGATGACATTGAAGAGGGCGGTGATTATAAAGAATACCGTATACTTGCTTGGACGACAACGCCTTGGACATTACCGTCAAATTTAGCTTTAGCAGTCGGTAGTGATATCGATTATGCATTAGTCCCTAAAGAAAATATTTGTTATATAATAGCTGCCTCGTCAGTTTCTAAATATGCTAAAGAATTAGGGCTTAGCGGTGAAGAAAATTTTGAGATAATTAAGGGCTCAGAGCTTCAAGGATTGAGCTATAAGCCTTTATTCAACTATTTCAAGAATCATCCAAACAGCTTTAAGATATTTGCAGGCGATTTCGTGGTTGAGGGTGATGGCACGGGTGTTGTACATATGGCTCCGGGCTTTGGTGAAGATGACCAAATACTTTGCGAATCAAAAGGAATCTCACTTGTTTGTCCTGTTGATAATAGCGGTAAATTCACTAAAGAAATTCCTGATTTAGAGGGCTTACAAGTATTTGATGCAAACGACAAAATAATAATCAAACTGAAAGAACAAGGAAACTGGCTTAAAACCGAGCAGTATATTCACAATTACCCTCATTGCTGGCGAACAGATACGCCTCTTATATATAAGGCTGTTCCTTCATGGTATGTAAAGGTAACGCAATTTAAAGATAGAATGGTAGAGCTTAATCAGCAAATAAATTGGATTCCACATCATGTTAAAGATAATTTATTCGGTAAGTGGCTTGAAAATGCCCGTGATTGGTCAATAAGCCGTAATAGATTTTGGGGAACGCCGCTGCCTGTATGGAAATCAGACGATCCAAAATATCCACGTATAGATGTTTACGGTTCTATAGAGGAATTAGAGAAAGATTTCGGCGTTAAAGTTACTGATTTACATCGTCCGTTTATCGATGAACTTACTAGGGGCAATCCTGATGATCCAACCGGTAAATCAACAATGCGTAGAATCGAAGACGTGTTTGATTGCTGGTTTGAAAGCGGTTCAATGCCATACGGGCAAGCCCACTACCCTTTTGAAAATAAAGAATGGTTTGAGGATCATTTCCCGGCTGATTTTATAGTTGAGTATTCAGCTCAAACACGTGGTTGGTTTTATACTTTAATGGTGCTATCTACCGCTTTATTTGATCGTCCGCCGTTTTTAAATTGTATATGCCACGGCGTGATTTTAGACGCTACCGGTCAAAAGCTCTCAAAGCGTCTTAATAACTACGCTGATCCGCTGGAATTATTTGATAAATACGGCTCTGATGCTTTAAGAGTTACGATGCTATCTTCAAACGTTGTTAAAGGTCAGGAGCTATTAATCGATAAAGATGGTAAGATGGTGTTTGATACGCTTCGTCTATTCATCAAACCTATCTGGAATGCTTACCATTTCTTTACGATGTATGCTAATGCCGATTCGCTTAAAGGTGAGCTTAATTTTAGCTCTAAAAACGTGCTTGATGTTTATATATTATCTAAGCTTAAAATAGCCGTACAAAAAATTGAAGAGAGTTTAGATAATTTCGATACGCAAACGGCTTATCATGCAGTTTCAGAATTTTTTGAAGTGTTAAATAACTGGTATATAAGACGAAGCCGAGCTAGATTTTGGAAAAGCGAAAAAGATGCAGATAAACAAAATGCCTATAATACTCTATATTCATGTTTAGAGACCATGGCTATTGCGATGTCGGCATTAGTGCCTATGATTTCGGAGGCGATATATAAGGGACTAATGGACAGAAATGTCATACCGCGACTTGATCGCGGGATCTCAGGAGATAAGCCTGTGGCACAAGATCCCGTGGTCAAGCCACGGGATGACCCCCCATCAGTGCCTCGCAATGACGGGTCTATTTCCGTCCACCTATGCAACTACCCTAATCTCTCAAACTTTGAGATAAATCACGAGCTAGTTGCAACTATGGATAACGTGCTTGATATTTGTAGTAATAGCCTGTTTATTAGAAGTACTGAAAATATACGAGTAAGACAACCGCTTGCAACTATAACTATCATTAGTAAACATAATGATAAACTAACAAGCTTTGAAGATTTAATAAAAGACGAAATTAATGTTAAATCAGTAATTTATCGCGACGATCTAGAGAATTACGCAAGCAAAAAACTATCGATTAATTTTCCAATGCTTGGTAAACGTCTTCCCGCTAAAATGAAAGAGATTATAGCCGCTTCTAAAAAAGGCGAGTGGGAAGCTATCGCAGGCGGTTTAGCTATATGCGGTGAAATCTTAAATAGTGACGAATATAAGCTAGTTTTAGAGCCGCACGTGCATATCAAAGGAGCAGCAAGTTTTAAGAATAATAGTAGCTTGTTAATACTTGATTTAGAACTAACAGCTGAGTTAATAGAGGAAGGATACGCAAGAGACATTGTACGCTTCATACAACAGGCTCGAAAAGATGCAGATTTCTCTATAACCGACAGGATTTTAATTGAGATAATAAGCGAGTTTGATTTATCTAAGATAATTGATAATTATGGAGACTTTATTAAAGAACAAACTTTAGGCGAGTTTTCTAAAAATTTCACGCCTGATTATGTAAGTAAAGTAGAATTAGAGAACCATCAAATACAACTTAAAGTTAAGAGATCGTAAATTATTTTACTATCAATTAAGATATTGATAATTTACTTAGATTAATCTATAGTACGCACGCTATAAATTAATTTAGGTAAATTATCATGCACAACTCCTCCATAGCTCCGAGGAAAGGTTCTAAGATTAAAAACCGTTTAGGAACTAATACCACGGCAACTACAAACACAGAAATTGTAATAACTCTAGAATATTTAAAACAATATTTTAATGCATTTCATCCTCTAGAAGGAACAGCATTAAATATTGTAGCTAGTTTAGATGACCCGAATTTAAATAAAATAAATCTCATAGAAGGCCTTATATCGCAAGGTGCAAATAAATACAAAGCATTAGAATTTGCACTTAAAAACAATAAAGAACAAGCTGAATATTTACTTAATAATCTTACGTTTGAACCTAATTCTAGCCTAATACAAGCAATACAAAACCAAAGTTTAACACTAGTAAAGTATTTTGTAGAAAAACAAGAAGCGGATGTCAATTTTAGTAATTTTGGTTTTAACCCATTAAGACTTGCTGCTGGCTTAGCAGAACCTTATAAAACAGATATTACATGTTATCTTTTAATAAAGGGAGCAACTTATTTAAATACAACCCCACAAGAAGCAACACAAGCTGTGTCAAAATGTAAACGATCTTCATAAGCAAGTCTTTTTTAAAGCAATAAATGAAAATAACCTTGAAGTAATTAAAAAATTCGTCGATATATACGGTTTTGATGTTAATACTGAATATCGTTTTAACACACCGTTAAGTACCGCAAATTTAAAAAATAGAAAAGAAATTGCAAAGTATCTTTTATCTAAAAATGCTAATTCAGATGCAGCATTAGAAATAGCAATAATATCCGGTAATTTAAATGCGGTAAAAACATTATTAGATGCAGGGGCAAATATTAACGGCAATAAAGATGCATCACCTTTAATGCTTGCATCAGAGCATGGACAAGTCACAGTAGTAAAATATTTACTTAAACACGGTGCTAACTATAATGTTAAAGGATGGGAAAAAGATAACTTACATAGTGATGTATCGTATCAATTAACTCAAATCACTGAGATTTCTAAATTATGTAAAAAAGCTAATTTTAAATATATATTAGAGAGGATATTAAAAACAAGTATAGCATCACATTATGACGGATATAAGGATTTATCATCAGAACAAATAAAGCAAAAATTTTCTAAATTCAAAAAACAACTGAATCAAGATTTACAAAATTTTACAGAAATTAAAGCACTGTTAGACGATTATTCTAACAGAAAGAAAATTCCAATAAATACATATACTATAGTAGAAGACGAGGTCTATGTTTCGGATTTTGACAAAGCTGAACCTAAATCAACAAAAACAGGCTCTAGGTTAGAACATACTCCTTCTAAATCAGGTATATTTCGTACTTTTTCGCTTAAGGAACTTAAGGAGCTGGATGAAGAAACTCCCTTAACCGGTGATATAAAAAATCTAAAAGATATATTTCATTTTGAACTTGAATAATGTTTATTCATACAGAGACAGGGAAGTATTGTTGAGTAGATACCCAATTCGTCATTGCGAGGAGGCATTGTTGCGTGGACCTGCTTTTCCGTCATTGCGAGAAGAATTACGCAGTAATTCGACGAAGCAATCAAGTAAAAAATTCTGATTTACAGAATTTTTTTAATTATTTTTCTGGATTGCCACGTCGCTTCGCTCCTCGCAATGACGATTCGAGTATCCATGCAGCAACACCGATTTATTAACGGAATCCAGTTAAAAATACTAATAAAATTAGTATTTTTAGTTGTTTTTCTGGATTACTGATTTTAGTTAGAAATAACATCAAATAAAAAACCTCTTGCACATTTATTAGATACATATATATTACCATGAAACATGGCTAATCCAAATCTTATGAAAGGAAATAATTATTTTAGGAATGAGCAATATAAAGAAGCTATAGAAGCTTATAGCAAAATAGATAAAAGTAGCACATCTTATCCTTATGCTCTGTTTAATATAGGAGAGTGTTACTTTCAACAAGGGAAATTTATAGAAGCCATAAAATATTATAGTCAGATCTCTGATAACCATTTCTCACTCTATCAAAGTGCTTTATTTAATTGCGGTAGTTCTTTTTACAATCTAGATAAATATGCTGAAGCTATAGAAATGGCTGATAAAGTAGACAAATCAAAGATTTCAGGTATTGAAGAAAGTTTTAACTTAATGAAATATATTCTCGAAGAAGAAACTAGCTTTAATATTTTATGTCTTGAGAAAGATACTAACTTTAGTATTTTAGGAGAAAATTGTGACTTAATGGATATGTCTGAATAAATGAATATAGTAAACTGCTTTCTATTGTTGCATGGATAGGCTTTTCCGTCCTTGCAAGAAGGCGTTGTTGCGTGGACACTTATGTCATTCCTGCGAAAGCAGGAATCCATTATAAAGCGAGATAAATCGAGCTTTTAATTTAAAAACTTGCTGTATTTATACTTTTTTTTCTGGATTCCCGCTTTTAGCTAGGAATGACATAAACTAAATGACATCAACTACTTTATGCAAATTCTAATAATATCTGTCCTCTTACAACATTATCCTTTTCATTAACAAAAATTTTAGCTATTTTTCCGTCTCTTTCGGCAAGAATCAGGTTTTCCATTTTCATAGCAGTTAAAATCATAATTTCTTGTCCTGCCGTCACTTCCTGCCCTTCTTTCACCTTTATCGCAGCAATCTTACCGCTTAGAGGAGCTTGTAGTTCGGAGCTTTCTTCTACCACTACTTTTGAGACCATTAATGCTTCAAGTTCTGATATACGAGGAGAGCGTACAAAGGCTTTTACGCTAATACCGGCATGCGATAATAAATAACCGGTTCTGATATTCTCAATTTTTACATTTGTCTTTTTACCGTTAATTATAGCCGTAAAAAGTTCATTACCTAAATTCCAGTTACTACGAATATATATTCTATCGCTTTCGTGACGTATATTATAGCCGTTTTCAACAGGTGTAATTAATACGGGGAATAATTTATCATCGATAGTTACCACCCATCTTGTACCTATTTTGTTAGCTTGATTGTTAATATTGCCGGAAATTAAAGAAGCACGTCTTTGCTCTGATATATAAATAAAAATAGCCGTTGCCAAAAATACGGTAGTTACTTCTGAAGTTAGACTAGCTCCGGAAAAACCGTCAGGATATTCTTCTTGAATAAAGGCAGTAGAAATATCGCCGCTAACAAAGCGTGGATGTAGCATTACAGCTTCTAAGAAACTGATATTATGAGCAATACCGTTAATTATATAAGAACTCAAAGCAGAACGCATTACCTCAATCGCCTGCTCTCTTGTTTCACCGTAAGTACATAATTTTGCAATCATCGAATCATAAAACATACTTACTTCACCGCCAAGCCCAATTCCTGTATCTATACGGATATTAGGACTCTTTGCAGGTTCGGAATAAGCTATAATTCTACCGCTAGAAGGTAAGAAACCTCGGCTTGGGTTTTCGGCACAAATTCGTGATTCAAATGCCCAACCTTTTAATTTTATGTCATCTTGTGTAAAGGATAATTTCTCACCGGCTGCGATTTTTATCATCTCTTCAACGATATCTATACCGGTAATTAGCTCAGTAACAGGATGCTCGACTTGCAACCTAGTATTCATTTCTAAAAAATAGAAATTTTTATTACTATCTACTATAAACTCAACGGTACCGGCCGAATAATATCCCACTTTTTGAGATAAGGATATTACCTGCCGATACATTTCTTGCCTTATATCTTCAGTAATAAAAGAACTCGGTGCTTCTTCGATTACTTTTTGATGGTGACGCTGTATTGAACATTCACGCTCTCCGAGACATACACTATTGCCGTATTGATCGGCAATTAGTTGAATTTCGATATGACGGGGAGTTTGAATTAACTTCTCAATAAACAATCTATCGTCACTAAAACTATTGGCTGCTTCAAGCTTTGCCGACTCAAAAGCATTTGCCATTTCAGCAGGATTATTCACTACTCTCATACCACGTCCGCCGCCGCCGGCAGCCGCTTTTACTATTACCGGAAAACCAATCTCTTTAGCAATATCCACCGCTTGCTTAACATCGTTTATAGTTCCCATATAACCCGGAACGGTGCTAACTTCGGCTTCTATCGCTATCTTTTTTGCTTCAATTTTATCGCCCATTTTTTTAATAGTTCCGGCACTCGGTCCTATTAAAACCACACCTTCTCTTTTAAGAATATTGGCAAAATTTGGATTTTCCGATAAAAAACCGTAACCCGGATGTACTGCACTTGCTCCACTTTCACGAATCGCTGAAATAATATTTTTAATAGATAAATAACTTTCCGTTGCAGGGGAATCACCTATATAATAAGCCTCATCTGCATGCTGCACATACATTGAGTTTGTATCTGCTTCAGAATATACTGCAACCGACTTTATTCCCATCTTTTTTAAGGTACGTATTATCCTAACGGCAATCTCGCTACGATTAGCAATTAAAATTTTATCAAATAATGGTTTTTTCATAGTTTTTTGTTATAATTTTAGTTTTTGTCATTGCGAGGAAATTACAAGGTAATTGAAGAAGCAATCTCAGGACTTTGGCACGAAATTGCCACGTCGCTTCCGCTCCTCGCAATGACGATTTATCCACACAGGAATAACAATTACAACGGCAAATTATCATGCTTCTTCCAAGGTAATTCTACTTTTTTAGTACGCAGGAAATTTAACGCCTTACATATTCGCCATCTAGTATTTTGCGGTCTTATAATATCATCCAAATATCCCCTAGATGCCGCAACAAAAGGCGAAGTTACTACTTTTCTATATTCATCGATTTTTTGTTTTTTAGCTTCAGGGTCTTTACATTCTTCCTTAAATATTATCTCGGCTGCTCCCTCTGCACCCATAACAGCGATTTCCGAATTAAACCAAGCATAGTTTATATCGCCTCTAAGATGCTTGGAGTTCATAACTATATAAGCACCTCCATAAGCCTTACGGGTAATTACGGTAATCTTCGGCACTGTAGCTTCCGCATACGCGTATAACAGCTTAGCTCCGTGTTTAATAATACCGTCATGCTCTTGGGAGGTACCAGGCAGAAATCCAGGTACATCAACAAGGCTTACTATAGGAATATTGAAAGCATCACAAAATCTAATAAATCTTGCTGCTTTTCTTGAGGCGTTTATATCTAAACATCCTGCTAAATGCAAAGGCTGATTAGCCACAAATCCTACCGGATAACCTTCCATATAACCAAAGCCGATAATGATATTCTTAGCAAAATCAGGTTGTAGTTCAAAAAATTCTCCCTCATCAACGATACGTTCAACAAGCTCTTTCATATCATAAGGCTTATTAGGAGTGTTAGGTATTAACGTGCTAAGAGACATATCGACTCTATCGGCAGGATCAATAGTCGAACGAACAGGAAGAGGACTACGATTGGATGACGGAAGGAAATTAAAGAACTTACGAATTTCGAGCAATGCTTCTATATCATTATTGAATGCAAGATCGGCAACACCGCTTTTAGTGGTATGCATTCTAGCACCCCCGAGCTTTTCTTGGCTTACTTCTTCACCCGTAACGGTTTTTACTACATCGGGCCCGGTTACAAACATATAAGAACTATTCTTAACCATGAATATAAAATCGGTTAAGGCAGGGGAATATACCGCACCACCGGCACAAGGTCCCATAATTAAGGTAATCTGAGGGATAACACCAGATGCTAAAACATTACGCTGAAATAATTCACCGTATCCGGCAAGAGCATCAACACCTTCTTGAATTCTTGCTCCCCCTGAGTCGTTAATACCGATTACGGGAGCACCGGTTGCTATAGCTTGATCGATAATATCGCAGATTTTCTTAGCATGATATTCACCGAGTGAGCCACCAAGTACGGTAAAATCTTGGCTATAAATAAATACCAACCTACCGTTTATCGTACCGTGTCCCGTTACAACACCGTCACCTAAAAACTTTTTATCCTGCATCCCAAAATTATTGCATCTATGGGATACAAACATACCTGTTTCGGTAAAGCTATTCGGATCTAATAATACTTCTATGCGTTCTCGTGCAGTTAACTTACCTTTTTGATGTTGTGCGTTGATCCTAGCTTCACCGCCCCCTTGCCTTGCAATATTTTTTCTCTCATCCAGTAACTCAGGAGAGATTATATTACTTTGATTCATAGATTATTTATAGTTTTATTTCCAAAATATCCATAATATAATATAATAATGCTAATGTGAAAAGATAATTATTTATGTCATCTACCGAAGATACCAAAGAAGCATCGAAAAAAGCCAAACCGACAGCTAAATTTAATAACTTATCAACTGCTTTAAAAAAGAATTTACAAAGAAGAAAGAAAGTACAAAAAGAAAAGAATAATAAAGAAAAATATTGATACTAGGGCCTTATATCTATAAAGAGCGATAGAATAGAAAATAATTTTTAGGAGAATACAATGTGAGTTTACATGAAGTAATAATTAAAATTAGTAAAATTTTTTCTCTTTATTATTCCCAAACAGGATATAGAGGAATCTAATAATAATATTCCTGCTAATAGAGAAGAAATGCACGATTATTATGAAGATTTAAATAATCCTCATTAAAAAGTATTTATCTATATGCAATTTGACATATTAATATAAATTGCTAATATTTGGGGAGTTTAGATTTTGTTTTGAGTCCTATGTCATTCCTGCGAAAGCAGGAATCCAGTAAAACCTACAAAAAACTTGTTTTTTTAGGTTTATTTTGTCAATATTAAGACTATTTTTTGGATTCCTGCTTTTAGCTAAGAATGACATAAATAAGCCATGCGGGCAAAGCCAACACCTTGCAGCAATGACATCAAAATCCAACAAAATCGGTATTTTAAATATTTAATATAATATGGACACAAACAAATTATATCTTTTCAAAGATAGACGATTTTTACCAAATTTTATAGTACAGTTATGTGGTTGTCTTAATGATAATATATTAAAAAATGCTCTAGTAATCCTTATAACTTACGGCATTACTGGTTCTTTAAGTAAATATAATAATCTACTCGTTTTAATTGCTAATGCTACTTTTGTACTACCTTTCATAATATTCGCAAGCATAGCAGGACAAATTGCCGATAAATACGAACGTGCAAATCTTATTAAAATTATTAAGATTTGTGAAATCGGTATAATTGCCTTTGCAATTTATGGATTTCATCATAATAATCTGCTAATTCTGTTCTGTTCTATTTGCTTAATGGGTATACACTCTACTTTTTTTGGTCCAATAAAATATAGCGTATTACCTGATCACCTAACTAAAGACGAACTACTCGGAGCTAACGGCTTTGTTGAAGCCGGAACTTTTATCGGTATTTTTATCGGTACTATAATCGGCAGCTATTATACAATCAGCAATAATTTTATAATTTATTCCTTAATTACCATCGCCTTTCTCGGCTTCATTACAAGCCTTTTCTCTCCAAAATCTAAAAATGCAAATCGTGATATTAAAATAAATTTTAATATTATAGATGAAAGCATAAATATGATTAAATATGCCAAAGCAAAAAAAGAGATATATTTAGCTATACTTGGTATTTCATGGTTTTGGTTTATCGGAGCTGCTATAATTTCACAAATACCTTTACTTGCTAAGATAACTTTTAAAGCTGATGAGAATGTTGCTAACTTATTTTTAGCGGTTTTCTCGCTTGGTGTTGGGGTCGGTTCGTTTTTATGTAGCAAAATATTTGAAGATGAGATTACCGTAAAATATCTATTTATTTCAGCCCTGGGCATTAGTATTTTAGGTATTGATTTATTCTTCGCAAGTAGAATTAGCTCAGTTAACTATGAACCTACTCAGCTAAAAAGTATTTTGGTATTTTTATCAAAAAGACATAATTGGCGAATAGTTATAGATTTATTTTTCTTAGCAGCAATAGGCGGTTTATATATCGTTCCCCTTTTTGCTATATTACAGCATTATGCAAACCCTGCTCATCGTAGCCGAATTATTACCGTTAATAACCTCATTAATTCCATTTTCATGGTGGGATCAACAATTATTTTATCTTTATTATTTTACCTAAATTTCACTATACCCTGGATTATATTATTTATTAGCCTAGCTAATATAATCGTTACTATACATATTTACCGCTTAATACCTGAAGTTAAAATTATTCCGTTTAAGCTGTTGCGAAGAATATTCCAAATCTGTTTTGATCTTATGTATAAGGTTGAAGTTAAAGGATTTGAAAATTTCCAAAAAGCCGGTAAAAAAGTAGTAGTTGTCGCTAATCATATTTCATATCTCGACCCGCCGCTAATTGCTACTTACTTACGAGAAGAAATGACTTTTGCAATTAGTCCCGATATACAAAAAATATGGTGGATTAAACCGTTTTTACGTATGGCAAGAACTTTGCCGGTTGATCCAAGTAACCCAATGGCAATAAAGACTTTAGTAAAAGAAGTACAAAAAGATCAGAAAGTAGCAATTTTCCCTGAAGGTAGAATAAGCGTTACCGGCTCTTTAATGAAAATATACGAAGGACCGGGAATGATTACCGATAAAGCCGGTGCTACCGTTTTACCGGTTAGAATAGACGGTACTCAATTTACTCATTTATCAAAATTAAAAAACATATTAAAAAGAAAAATATTTCCTAAAATTACTATAACCGTTTTACCGCCGGTAAAATTCGCTAATATTAATATGGATGCTGCAAGTAATCAAGAACGACGCAGTTATATATCTAGGACTCTTTATGATATCATGGCTGACATGATGTTTGAGAGTTCAGACTATAAAAATACTTTATTCTCATCTCTTATAGAAGCTGCTAAAATTCATGGATTTAAGAAAAAAATAGTTGATGATTTTGAAAATAATGCGGTTACTTATCGAGATTTAATATTAAAATCTTTTATCCTAGGTGATTTAATCAAAAAGAATAATATCTTTGGCAGAAATTTAGGCTTAATGTTGCCTAATACCACAAATACGTTAATTACTTTTTACGCCATGCAATCTAGCGGTTATGTTCCTGCTATAATTAACTGGAGCAGCAGCATAAGTACTATTATTAACTCCTGTAAACTTGCACAAATTAAAGTAGTTTACACTTCAAAACAATTTATTGAGAAAGCAAATTTACATGAATTAATAACTAACTTATTAGATTTCGGTATTAAAATAATATATTTAGAAGATTTTAAAAATCAGATTGGTACAGCTCTAAAACTAAAAGCAAAAATAGGAAGTTATTTTGTCCAAACTTATTACAATTATTTTTGTCGTAATCGTGATGACGAAAAACCGGCAGTGATAATTTTTACTTCAGGCACTGAAGGAGAACCTAAAGCCGTATTACTATCTCACAGAAATTTACAAACTAATAGATATCAAATAACTGCTAAAGTACCTTTTAGTCCTGAAGATATAGTATTTAACTCATTACCTTTATTTCATTGCTTTGGTCTTGGTGGTGCAATTATTACAACTTTAAACGGTATTAAGCTGTTTCTATATCCTTCTCCACTAAATTATCGCAGCATTCCTGAAGTTATATACGATATCGGAGCAACTATATTAATTTCTACCGATACTTTTTTAAACGGTTACGCTAATTATGCTCACCCATATGATTTTTACTCATTACGCTATATATTTGCCGGTAGCGAGAAATTAAAAGAATCTACAAGACAATTCTGGCTTAATAAATACGGCATACGTATTTTTGAAGGATATGGGATTACAGAAGCCTCACCTATTATAGCTTGCAATACCCCTATGCATAATAAAGCAGGCACGGTAGGAAGATTATTACCGAAAATTGATTATAAGCTTGAGAAAGTAGAGGGAATAAATGAAGGGGGACGTTTATTCATTAGGGGTCCTAACATCATGCTTGGTTACTTGGACTTAGAAGGTCACCGTACTTATAAAGAATGGTATGACACCGGCGATATAGTCAAAATAGATTCTGAAGGATATATAACAATTTTAGGACGTTTAAAACGCTTTGTTAAAATAGCGGGGGAAATGATATCTCTTACAAAAATTGAAGAACTTGCAAGCGAAATTGCTCCTGATTCCTTGCACGCTGCTATTTCCATCGCCGATAAAACACACGGAGAAAAAATTATTTTACTTACTACCGGTTCTGATATAAATAGAGAAAATTTTGCAGATACTGTATCTAAAGCTCAAATTTCTTTACTACATTTACCGAAAGTAATTATTACCGATTCAGAAATACCTATGCTTGCAAGTGGTAAGATAGACTATCTTGAGATTATGAAGAATGTGGATAGATTCTAACGTCATTGCGAGCGACTGCAAGGAGCGTGGCAATCTCAGAAATCTTGCCTGAGATTGCTTCGTCGACCCCTATGGCGTCTTCTCGCAATGACGAAAAAAAACTCTCCACACAACAACGCCGGAGGGGTCACGGGGTAACATTTATTTTTTCTTTTGACTGTTAATAGCGGCATTCAAAGCTAATTTAAACCACTTGCCTAATAACTCTTGATCCTCCATAATTTCAGATAACACCTTCCAATATGATAAAGTTACAAGTTTACCTTTACTTTGATATACAAATGGCTCAGAACCGAAAGATTGAAAATATTCATAAGTGCTTAGGTGTGACTTAAAATATAATTCATTGCTCTTAATAATTCCTATCATAACACCACCCTTATATATACCATATCCACCAAACATTGCACGAACGGCTACTGAACCATATGGTTCTAACAATTCTCTGACATATTCAGTAAATTCATTTTTGTTCATAACAATCGCTTTAAATACAACAAACCATAAATAAACGTACCTAATATAATAAACAATGGAGTTAAAGGTAAGTCAAAATAGAAAGAACTAAGTACAGCACAAAAATTAATAAATAAAGAGATAAGAATTGATATTATAATCATCTGAGAGGGACTATATGCTACAAACCGTGCAATCATAGCAGGAATAAGTAAAACAGCGGTTACCATCAATGCACCGACAATCTTTATAGCAAAAAATACCGATAATGAGAGAAGAAGTAAAAATATTAGCTCAATAATATTAACCTTTAAGCCTTTTATTACTGCAATATCTCTATTTATGATTATAAGAAGAATTTGATTATAAAAATATACTATAAAGCTTATAATAGTTATTAGCACTACCCCCAGTATAATCAAATCATTAAAAGACACGGATAAAATATCCCCAAACAACAAATTCACTATATTATTCTGCAAAGAAGTAAAATAATTAATAACCAAAGCAACAGCTAGCATAAAGCTAGAAATCAAATTAATAACTGCATTTTTTTCAGAATTATTTTTAAAAATAAACACAAAAAATGAAAAAAGAATCGCAACTATTATCCCTGAATATATTAATGGGAAATGTGCTATAATGCTTATGCTAGCCGCTAAAAAACTACTATGAGCAAGCCCGTCACCAAAATAAATATATCTCTTCCATAGGGCAATGCAGCCAAGGGGAGCAAATATGCAGCTAATTAAAATTAAGGCTAGTATTATTAAAGTCATCTGAGTATATTATATATGTTTGTTGTATAGTGGGATAATGCTCATGTCATTCCCGCGAAAGCGGGAATCCATAATAAATAAATTTCATATTAATATAAAATAAATTTTTATATATTTTACTGGATTCCCGCTTTCGCGGGAATGACATACACTGCAATAATATAATACCTATATCATAGACTATGTCTTCAATCGATAAAAAAGAATTAGAAAAATTTGAGAAAATTTCTCATAATTGGTGGAATAAGGACGGAGAGTTCGGTATCTTACACCGAATAAACCCTATTCGCCTTGAATATATAATAGAGAAAATAACCTCGCATTACAACGATATTTCTAAATTAGAAATATTAGATGTTGGTTGCGGTGGAGGGTTAATTGCAACACCTCTAACGGCTCAAGGTTTTAATGTTACAGCCATTGACGCTCTGCAAAGTAATATTGAAACGGCAACTGCTTATGCTAAGGAAAACGACATAAAAATAAATTATTTACAATCTACTATAGAAGAATTAGAAAGTGACCAGCTATATGATGTGGTAATTTGTCTTGAGGTTATTGAGCATGTAGAAAACGTGCAGCAATTTATACTAAATTTGGTGGGGCATATTAAGCCAAACGGTATGGCAATAATTTCTACGATTAACCGTACTAAAAAAGCTTATGTACTTGGAATAATAGTTGCTGAATATGTTTTAGGTTGGGTGCCTAAAAACACTCATGATTATAGCAAATTCCTAAAACCGTCGGAAATTTATGAAATGCTTACAGATACCGACATTGAAATTAAAGAGCTGAAAGGCTTGGTATATGATCCTGCTAAAAATGAATGGAAATTAAGCGATGATATAGACGTGAATTATTTTATGTGTTTGGGGAGAATTGATAAGTAACATAAACTACCGATGTCATTCCCGCGAAAGCGGGAATCCAGAAAAAAAGTATAAATCAGCAAATTTTTGAAATTAAAAGCTTGATTTATCTCGATTTATGCCTGGATTTCTGCTTTCGCAGGAATGACATCGGTATCCATGCAACAACGCCTGCTCGCAATAACATATATACATTTAAAAAAGATAATAAATGACTAACGTAATCACTAGATTTGCTCCGTCACCGACGGGGTTTTTACATATAGGTTCAGCAAGAACTGCCCTTTTTAACTATTTGTTTGCAAGGCATCATAACGGTAAGTTCTTGCTTCGCATTGAAGACACTGATAAAGAAAGGTCAACTAAAGAAGCGGTAGAAGCCATATTCTCAGGTCTAAAATGGCTAGGGCTTGATTGGGACGGTGAAGTTATATTCCAGTCTAAACGTAATGATCTTTACAAAGAGGCGGCACTAAGATTACTGCAAAAAGATAAAGCATATTATTGTTTTACTAGCCAAGAAGAAATAGAAAGACAGCGACAAAAAGCTTTAGAAAATAAACAACATTTTATTTTTAATAGCGAGTGGCGTGATAAAGATTCGTCCACCTACCCTACCGATATTAAACCGGTAATACGCCTAAAAGTACCTCGTGAAGGTAGTATAACCATTCATGACACTTTACAAGGCGAGGTAGTAATTGAAAACTCTCATATCGATGATATGGTATTATTGCGTAGTGACGGCACTGCTACTTACATGCTAGCCGTTGTAGTAGACGATCGTGATATGGGTATAACTCATATTATTAGAGGTGACGATCATTTAACCAATGCAGCAAGGCAAATCGCTATTTATCATGCTTTCGGCTATGAAGTACCGAGCATGACTCATATACCGTTAATTCATGGAGCAGACGGAGCAAAATTATCCAAAAGGCATGGAGCTTTAGGTGTTGAAGCTTATAAGGATATGGGATATTTACCGGAAAGTTTATGTAATTATTTATTGCGTCTTGGATGGAGTCACAGTGATGATGAAATTATCTCAATGACTCAGGCTATAGAATGGTTTAATCTTGATTCACTCGGTAAATCACCTTCTAAGCTTGATTTTGCTAAGATGAATAGCCTTAATGCCCATTACTTAAGAATGCTTGACAATGATAGCTTAACTTCAAAGACTGTAGAGATATTGAAACAAAATTATAAGATTAGTGAGAAAGAGGTAAGTTATATAAAACAAGCAATGCCGAGCTTGTTAGTTAGAAGCGAAACATTACTTGATCTAGCACGGCTTGCCGGGATTTATCTCGTAGATTCGCCTATCATCTACAACCAAGATGCAAAAGAAATAATAGAAAATTGTGATACAGATTTAATCAAACAAGTTATAGAAAGCTTAAGCAAACTTGAGCAGTTTGATAAGGAATCCGTGCAGAATAAATTTAAAGAAATAGCAACTCATAATGGCTTAAAGCTAAATGACATTATGAAACCCGTAAGAGCTTTAATAACTGGTATGACGGCTTCACCTAGCGTATTTGAAATTGCAGAAATTTTAGGAAAAGAAAATATTTTAAAAAGGTTAAAAATTATATGAAAAATTGTATAAAAAAAATTGCTTTTGTTTTTAGCGGGTTATTTATAATAACCGGCACTTTTGTTTTGTATAGCATAGAAAACGTCAACGCATCAACGGCACCAAAAAAGTACGGAGCTTGGACTTTAAATTGTACTCTTAATAATGAGAAAAAACAACTTTGCTTCTTATCAACAAATTAATAATTTAGAGAAAGATAAAGAAAATATTAGCCATTTATCATATAGGTTATTTCAATGGGGAGCAAGAAGAACAGGAATTTAAAATAATAGAAATAGTCCCGTCAAATGTTCAAATTCCGGCAGGTACAGTTATTAATAGCGGTGACAAACGAATATCAGCCGGAAGATACGTAAATTATACGGTAAACGGCTGTCAAGCTTTAGCTATTATTACAAAAGACGATCTAGACGCGATTTTATCTAATGATAATTATTTAGAACTAATTACCGCAGACGGTAAACAAGCTAAAATTTCCTTTATAAAAGACGGTCTAAAGGAAGGTCTAAAAGCTTTGAGTAGATAGTAACGGAATTTAAGCATTGTTGCGTGGACTGTTTTTCGTCGTCATTGCGAGGAGCCATAGGCGACGCGGCAATCTAGAAAAAAGAAGTTTAAATAATTAGTAGGTTTATGGAAGATATTGATACTTGGCAGAAAAAATTTGAGGTTTGTGATTATAGTAAAAAATTAATTGATCGAATTAAATATTTGAATACTATAGTAGACTCGCCTATAGATATAACAGAAATTGAAAAAGGTCTTTATTATACCCGTAAATATCATGCTTCTCAAATGCGTCAATCAGGGGAGCCTTATTATTCTCACCCTATAGAAGTTGCAATCATGCTTGCAGATTTTACGGCTCTTGAGGCTCCTAAACTTTACAAATCATATATGATAAATGTTGCCCTTCTTCATGATACTATAGAGGATACAATACTTACATATGCTGATATTAGCAAAATTTTTGATAAGAATATTGCCGATAGCGTAGAACGTTTAACAAGAATTAAGCCGTACGGTAAAATTAGCTCCGGTGAAATGTTAAATTTACTAATACAGGAACAAAGATATGATATCGCACTTATTAAAGTGTTTGATCGCCTACATAATTTACAAACTATAAATGCTAAATCTACGGAAAAGGCTTTAGAAACAGTAAAAGAAACTATAGAAAGCTTCTTACTCATAGCAGCTTATTTAGAAATACGACCCGTAGAACAACAACTATTAAATGTTTGCACTAATTTTATCAAGCAACATTTCCCTTCAGAACAAAAAGAAATATTTCAAAAAGTCGGTTTACGAAATTTCTTTTTTAAACTTCAAAATAATACAAAATAAATTAAAGAGTATGCAATACTACTTTAGAAAGAAAGTGTATATTAGCTAAAAACTATTTTTATATTTCCAGTGTGCAGCTTCACCGCTCTCTGCATGATAATGCATCTTATGATCACGTATTTGTATCTCTATTTTATAATTATCCTCAGTTGTAATAATAGTATGTAAAGATTGATAGCCGTTTGGCTTAGGATTAAGAATATAATTTTTAAATTTATCCTTTTCATGCTCATAAAGATCATGAACTACTTTTAAAGCTTTATAACATTTCTCTTCATCTATTACCACTATTCTTATCGCAAAAATATCTGTTAATTCTTCTAACTTTATACCCTTACGATATAATTTATATAAAATTGATATTGGATGTTTGATCCTACCTGTTATTTGAGGAGTAATATCATGTTCAGATAAATTATGATTTAAATGTTTAATAACCCTTTGGAGCAAAACTACCTCCTTAATTTACACTAATTTAGTTAATAGTTATACTTACGAATAACTAAACACCAATTAAAGCAATAAACTTGATTAAATTCTATTAATATTTCCAATTAATTTGCTATTTTAGTAAATATTAATAAAACCCAGCTTTAGTTGGATATTAATAGGAAAAATTAAGCTTGTGGCGAGCTTCGCACTACCCTACCCTATTATTTTTATCTTTTAGAACCTAATTTTTTTAAGTTTTACATATAAAATTTAAATTATCTTATTTTAGTCTTTCTTAACTGTATAATTATAAGATTTTTTTAAAATAAGAATAGTAATTTTTCTAAAACCTTACTAATTTTAGTTAGCATAGTTAACCGACCAAAAGCTAGAAACTTTTATTACTAATTTTTTAAATTAAACGAATATATATTATAGATTAAGCTTGCCTATAGCTTCAACAAGAAATCTGTTCTTAATAATTAAGGCAAAACCTCTTTAAACCTTTTGATCTCCTATATGGGACTGTTAACCAAATAACTTTAATTGATAATTAATAAGATTTTTGATAGGATAGCTATCCTTATTTCAAAAAAACCTTATAATTTGCAATTAAAAAGAATTTAATGAGCTTTAAAATTATTTTGTTAACAGTCTCATAGGATAAATACCAAAGGTTGAGCTATTATAATTAATTAAAAAATATTTGCAATCATTTATTGAAATAATTACAAAAAATTCTATATTTTATTTTTTAAGGAAGAGTTTTATTAAAGAATTTATTTTCAAATTAAGCAAAGAATCGCTTTAAAACCCATTTGTTACATAAATCAGTTTTTCAGTATACTAAACTGCGACTTGATAGTATGTTGTACGGTACGTTGTTAAAATCGTTATTATAACAAGCATTGCCTGCGTGGACACAAAACGCATTCGGTGTCATACCGTGGCTTGTCCACGGTATCCAGTAAAACAACTAAAAATACTAATATTAGTATTTTTAACTAGACCCCGTGGTCAAGCCACGGGGTGACGGCGGTAAAACCGATCCATGCAGCAACGTCTCCTCGCAATGATGGATAACAAGCAATGCAACAAGACGAGTTTATTAGACCTATTGCATATATGGAGATATAGACTTAGAAGTCCATACCGCCCATGCCTCCCATACCACCACGCATTGGCGGCATTGAATCTTCTTTATCAGAAGGCTCGTCAACAATTAAAGTTTCCGTGGTAATAATTAACGAAGCAACGGAAGCAGCATCTTGAAGTGCAGTACGCACTACTTTAGCCGGATCGATAATTCCTGCTTTAATCATATCGACATATTGCATGTCTTGAGCGTTAAAGCCATAATTTTTATCCTTATGCTCTAGTAATTTACCAACTACTACGCCACCGTTTTCACCGGCATTTTCAACAATCTGTTTTAGCGGATCCTTTAAAGCTTCTATTACTATTTCAATACCTGCTTGTTGATCTTTGTTATCTACTTTAAGATTTCTTAAAGTTTGTGAAGCGTGAAGTAATGTTACACCGCCCCCTGCAACAACACCTTCCTCAACTGCCGCTCTTGTAGCAGCAAGTGCATCTTCAACACGATCTTTACGCTCTTTTACTTCAACTTCCGTAGCACCGCCGACCTTTAATACGGCAACACCGCCGGAAAGTTTAGCTAAACGCTCTTGTAGTTTTTCTTTATCATAATCAGAAGTAGTTTCAGCTATTTGAGATTTAATTTGTAATACTCTATCTTCAATATTTTTCTTATCACCGTTACCGTCAACAATTACGGTATTTTCTTTAGAAATTGTTACTCTTTTTGCCGTCCCTAGACTTTTAATACTCACATTTTCAAGCTTCATACCTAAATCTTCAGTAATAAGCTCACCTTTAGTTAGGATAGCAATATCTTCCATCATTGCTTTTCTCCTATCACCAAAACCTGGAGCTTTTACTGCCGCAACTTTTAAACCACCACGTAATCTATTGACTACGAGCGTTGCAAGAGCTTCACCCTCAACATCCTCAGCAATAATTAATAACGGGCGTTGTGATTGTACTACAGCCTCAAGTATAGGTAACATCGGTTGTAAATTTGATAATTTTTTCTCAAATAATAAGATGAAAGGATTTTCAAGCTCAGCAACCATTTTCTCGGAATTCGTTACAAAATACGGTGATAGATACCCCCTATCAAACATCATACCTTTAACTACTTCAACATCGAAGCTAAAATTCTTTGCTTCTTCAACGGTTATCACGCCTTCTTTACCGACTTCCTCCATTGCCTTAGCAATTTTCTCACCGATTTCTTTATCACCGTTTGAAGAGATAGTACCAACCTGTGCGATTTCCTCTTGGCTATTGATTTTTTTACTGGATTTTTTAATTTCTTCTACTACTGCGTTTACCGCTAAATCCATACCACGCTTTAAATCCATAGGATTATAACCGGCAGCTACTAACTTATTACCCTCACGAGCTAATGCTCTAGCAAGTACCGTAGCTGTAGTAGTACCGTCACCGGCTACTTCTGCAGCTTTTGTAGCAGCTGATTTTAATAGCTGAGCTCCTGCATTTCTAATTTTATCTTTTAACTCGATCGATTTTGCAACCGTCACACCGTCTTTGGTAATTTTCGGTGAACCGAATGATTGCTCGATAAGTACATTTCTGCCTTTTGGACCTAAAGTAACTTTTACTGCATCTGCAAGTATGTCAATGCCTTCTAGCATTTGCTCACGAGCTTTTGAGCCGTGTTTAATAAGTTTTGTTGCCATATTTAATTTCTCCTTAAAACAAATAATTAATTAATAATACCAAATACGTCGTTTTCTTTCATAACGATCAGTTTTTCGCCTTTAATTTCAATTTCGGTGCCTGCCCATTTACCGTATAAAACTTTATCGCCTACTTTTAACTCTAAAGGATGAATTTCGCCTTTTTTATTACGAATACCGTTACCTACGGCTACTATTTCACCTTGCATCGGTTTTTCTTTTGCGGTATCAGGAATAATAATTCCACCTTTAGTTTTTTCTTCGTGTTCGATAGGCTTTATTGCAATTCTATCATGTAATGGTTTAAAAGACATTTTAACCTCCAATTATTAAATCTTTAAATGTACATACTATATATATTTTATTTTTGCTAGTTCAAGGGGAAAGAATAAAATTTTTTTTACTGACCTCTTTCAAATTCTTCTTTGTTTATACAAGAGGTCTATTCTTTTTCAAAATCCTCTAAACTAGTGCCGTGTTTAGTTTTGCTCCATTTGAAAGGACAGAAAATTATTTCAAATACTGCTTTATATGAAGCTACGGTATGTAATATAAAATAACTAGCCCATAAGATCAAAGCTACTATATCCTGAAATTTTACTTTTCCGCTTTTTAAAGAATTCTTTAATATATAAAGAGCAGTACTATAAAGATATAAAAGCGAAAAAATACTATTAACAAGCCATAAATAATTAATTATAGAATTTTTATTTATAATAATAGAAAATATTATAAAAGGTAAACTCCAAAAATTATAGGTAGATAAGCCGATAAAAATATAAATTGTTATTATCTGAGGTAAAGTAAATTTTCGGTATTTATCTTTTTGTGCTTTAAATACAAAAAATGTTTGCAGAAAACCTTTAATCCAACGTGACCTTTGATTTAGCCAATTACCTAAACTATTCGGAGCTTCTTCTAGAGTATAGGAATCAAGGATAGCTACTTTATAGTTCTGTGAGTAAATTCTTATACCAAGCTCGGCATCTTCCGTTACATTATAAGCATCCCATCCGCCAAGCTTATTTAATATATCCGTTTAAAAATGATTACTAGTACCACCAAGAGGGGTAGGAAGTTTTAATAAACTTAATCCTTTCAAGATATATTCAAACCATAAACTATATTCTATATTAAACATTTTGGTTAAAATATTCTCATTTTTATTATAAAAATTGAGCTTAGCCTGAAGACAAACATATTCATCAGATAAATTTCTAAACGCTGTTAGAGCTTTAAGTAGCTGTTCAGGTTCAGGTTTATCTTCAGCATCATATACTACTAGATACTCACCACGTGAATATTCTAAAGCATAATTAAGAGCCTTCGGTTTAGTTCTTGGTAGACTTTTCGGAACAGATATAACATGAAAATAAGACGGTAAATTATATAAGGCTATTTCTTTAATCATTAAATAATCGTCATCTTCGATAATAATTTTAACGTCTAGCTTATCTTCTGGATAATTAATTAATGAAATATTTTTTATTATTGACCTTAACTTACTTAATTCTTTATATAACGGTATTAAAACTGTATAGACCGGTAAAGCTTTTTCCTCATTCTGAGAAATTTGTGAGCTTGCCTTATGATTTTGAGTACTACTTGCTTTGTCGTCTATGTAGAGTCTCATGTCATTCCCGCTTTCGCGGGAATGACATAGAGGAGTGCAGAAATGGCATTTGTACCGAAGACGATTCTCTTACTGCCCTTATAAATAACAGAGATTTTAAAATATTTTGCAAACAATAGCTTATATTATTAGCAACATGAAATAAAACCGGCATATAAATCAATGTGGCTATAAACACGACAAAAAATATTATTACTTTATTGGTATAATTAATATTCTTAGCAATAATCGGTCCAAATTTAAATCCAAGAGCATATTTTGCTTTGATACTAGTTAAATGAGAGAAATTTTTTTCTAATAATTTATAAAAATAATATTTCTTAATCAATATTATAGATCTAAAAATATTATTATTATTAAACAATATTTTTAGATCATTTATAGCAGTTATTTTATTACCATGAACATCTTCATATATAAAATAACCATTCACTACATAAGCTTGTATATAAGAATAATTATAAATTTTAATATAAGAAACATTGCTTATTAGCGGTAATATTTTATTTTCATATAATATATCAATCATTATCTCATTATCGATAATTGCTTCTTCGATAATAGCTTTTAAACTAGTAGTTTGTTTTTTATCTAATAAGTTTTTATCTCTGATTATTCTTAAGATTATATCTTCATCTATACATCTAACCATGCTGAAAAACTTATACCTGATATTTTATATTTCTTATTTGAAAGACTGTGATCCCAAAAATAACCGATTTGAGTCGTTAATGAATTTCTATTCTCTTTACCGAAATTAATTATCTTTGCAATTCCTAGCTTCTCATAAACTGAACTATCATATACATAACCGTAATTTTGCCGAGTATGGTATTTTGTAAAACTTGTAAGCATTATGCCGTTTTTAAATTTAATCCCTTCACAAGTAGAAAAATTATAATACATTTTCTTAGAACCGAGATTATTAATTGAATGTCCGAAGCTAAATATATTTTGATTAAAGATAGTAACAGAGAGGATATTTTTAGACATTCCCATTAGTAAAGATATCTCTCCTAAAAAATCTTCTTTAAGTTTTTTACTCTTACTCATTAAAATTTTAGGCTGAGCTGAAATAACAAAATCTTTATCTTCAAATAGCTTCAATTTATAGTAAATAGAAGCATCCGTGCTTATGTTTTTTTCATTCAAAAATTTATCTTCTTTGTACAAAAAATGTACTCCTATATTCTGATTATCGGTAATACCATATTCTATTGAACTATTTACAAATTGCTCATCTTGGTAAGATGATAATTCTACTATCTTCTGCTCTAATCTTTTTATTTGCCGCAAGATTTTTGCATGAAGGCTCGGCTGATCACTTACTTTTTTGAGGGACTCCCATAGATAAGTTACTCTTTCTCTTAGGTATAAAACGGCTTCTTCTCTTTGTTTTTTCTCGTTTTTTGATATCTTATTAACTTTATTACCCCCTACAATATATCTATATCTTCCCTGCTCTAACAACCATGCCGAGGCATGTACCTTATTAATATCAAAAATAATTATAAGGCATATTAGACAATAATATAATCTTAATGCCATAGCCGTTTAAATTTAAAAAATGTACTATAATAGCAATTATAAATTGAGTAAAGAGCTAGATTAAAAAATTTTTAATTGAAGTAGTATATGGAATATTGTAGTAATGATTTTACAACTTAAAATTCATTTAAAGAGGAAAATATGAACGATCAAAAATATAGAAATATTACTTTTACCAAAGAAAGTAGAATAGCAAATATTAATATATCTCCCGATAAAATAACAATTGGAGCTAATCAGCGGGTCACGTTTAAAAGCCTAGGTAATATTGAGAAATTAATCTTAGGACCACATAGTAGTGTTAAAGTAACAGATCTTAATCATAAGGTATTTATAAATAATACTAATCGAGATAAGATAATTATATTATCAGGTGAAGATACTAATTTTTATGATAATCCCTACGCTTAAATTTTATTGATATTCTCTGTCATTCCTGCTTTCGCAGGAATACGTTGTTGCGTGGATCAATTTCGCCTCTGTCATCCCGTGGCTTGACCACGGGATCCAGTTAAAAATACTAAAATTATTAGTATTTTTTATTGTTTTTATGGACCCCGTGGTCAAGCCACGGGGTGACACATTGGATTTTACCGGTCTACGCAACAATGCCTGCTCGCAATGACGGGGTGGTATCCACGCGGGCAATGCCTCACAGAATGACATAAAGAGCATTTTACCGCCCCACAAAATAACACCTCTAAGCCCCAAGCAGCACTTGATTTTGTAGTTTAAATAATTCTGCCGCACCGCCTTTAGCAAGTTTTAACATTGCTATAAACTGCTCTTCGGAAAAAGGTTCTTTCTCTGCCGTGCCTTGCACTTCGATTAAATTACCGTTACCTGCAAATACAAAATTACTATCCACTTCAGCATCGCTATCTTCTAAATAATCCAAATCTAGTATCGCCTCACCTTTATATATCCCGCAGGAAACAGCTACAATTTGACTAATTAACGGATTTACCTTTAAAATTCTCTTTTTCATCAATGATCTAATAGCTAGGTGTAATGCTACGTAGCTTCCTGTTATCGCTGTCGTTCTAGTACCGCCATCGGCATTAATAACGTCACAATCTATAATAATCTGCCTCTCACCTAGTTTCTTCAAGTCAATTACACATCGCATGCTTCTTCCTATCAAACGCTGTATTTCTTGGGTTCTTCCGCCTTGCTTCCCTTGTGCTGCTTCTCTTTTAATACGCTGGGATGTAGAGCCTGGGAGCATGCCGTACTCAGCGGTAACCCAACCTTGATTCTGCCCTCGTAAAAACGGCGGTACGGTAGTTTCGCAAGTAGCACTACACATGACATGTGTATTACCGATTTTAATAAGGCATGAACCTTCCGTATTAATAAGCGGTGATAATTCTAATGAAATAGGACGTAATCGGTTGCTTTTTCTTCCTGACTGTCTCATAATACAATTTGTACTCCATAAGTAAAAATAAGTAGTAGACGAAGTTTAATTTTTCAAATTAAACGAGTATACCATTGAAAAAATTTTTATTATATCTATATATATCTCAAAAAAGAATATAAATATAAAGTAAATAATATGATAAATGATAATATAGAAAATAATGAACAAACAATAAATGATATTGCTGAAGAGATAGTTGAAACGGCAAATCCAGAAATAACAGAGTTAAAAGCAGAAATTGAAGAGCTAAAAGACAAACTAATTAGAACTACTGCCGAAATAGACAATACAAGAAAACGTTTAGAAAAAGCACGTGACGAAGCGAAAGATTATGCAATTGCTACATTTGCTAAAGAACTACTAAATGTTAGCGATAATCTTTCAAGAGCATTAGCACATAAACCGGCAAATTCTGATATAGAAGTCACAAATATTATTGCAGGCGTTCAGATGACTAAAGATGAACTGGACAAAATCTTTCATAAACATCATATTGAAGAAATAAAGCCGGAAATAGGATCAATGTTCGACTATAATTTACATAATGCAATTTCGCAGATAGAACATCCTGATCATGCACCGAATAGCATTGTTACTTTAATACAATCAGGATATAAAATTAGAGATAGACTGCTTCGCCCGGCTACCGTACAAGTAGCTAAAAAATCTTAATACTCGATGAACTTCAAAAATTGGCGTTGTCGTTCTACAAGAGCTTCGGTTCTCACGTATTAAGTATACGCTGCGATCCTCGCCTTGTGAACTCCTTGCTCTTTTTGAAGTTGATCTTCGTATAGAAATGGAAAAAATAATATGAATAGAACCGCTATATTTTGGCTAGTTTTTTTAGGGCTTTTTATAAGCGGTTTTATGCTAATTTCAGACGCAGTAAAACCATTTTTTATCGCATTTATAATATCTTACTTACTACAACCTGCTATAGGTTTTATCGCATCAAAATTCAAAATATCAAATAAATTTGCATCAAGCATAATTTATCTGATATTTTTGAGCATATTTTTCTTAAGCTTAACTATTTTAGTGCCGATAATTTATGGACAAATTTTTACTTTTATAAATAATATTCCAAAATATAAAAATTATTTACAAGCAGAAATATTACCGCCTATAATGGCAAAAATTTATTCGATAGAACCTGATATTGCCGATAAAATCAAGAATTCTTTAAGCAATCTTATAAATAGTATATTTACTATACTTGGCAGTATTGCTAATAATTTTTGGCGTTATACCATTATTACTATTAACATATTTATTTTATTTTTACTTATACCTATAATATTATTCTATTTCCTACGTGATTGGACTAAAATTATTGCAAACATGAAATCATTATTACCTATAAAAACCCGACCGAAAATCCTTGAAATATTATCGGCAATTAATAATCTGTTATCTGCTTACATAAGAGGACAGCTAAATATTTGCTTATTATTATCTACTTATTATAGTATTGCATTTACCGTAATAGGGATTGATCTCGCTCTTTTACTTGGCATTTTAACGGGATTTTTAGTTATTATTCCTTTTATCGGTACTTTTATATCGTTTCTTTTGACTCTAATTATCGGTTATTTAACTTTCGGCATGACCGCAAAATTATTATATATAATGATAATTTATCTAGTCGGGAATATTTGTGAGTCTTATATTTTAACTCCTAAAATTATCGGTGATAAAATAGGTTTGCATCCTCTTTGTATTATATTCTCGATTTTTGCCTGCGGCAGTTTATTTGGAATTATTGGAATATTTTTTGCTATACCGATTGCAGGGATTACAAAAATTTTACTCCTAAATCTAATTAAATTTTATAAATCTAGCAAATTCTATCGAACAGACGGCTAAGTTATAATATTATTGTATGATTTTTAAAAAGTGTCTAATGTCATTCCTAGCTAAAAGCGGGGAATCCAGTCAAACCTATAAAAAACTTGTTTTTTTAGGTTTATTTTATGAATTAATGTATAATTTTTGTACTGGTATTAAGATTATTTTTCTGGATTCCCGCTTTCGCGGGAAGGCATTGTTGCGTGGACCGAAAAACCTGTTCGGTGTTACCCCGTGGCTTGACCACGGGATCCATAAAAACAATAAAAATACTAATAATTTTAGTATTTTTAACTGGATCCCGTGGTCAAGCCACGGGATGACAGAGGTGAAATTGATCCACGCAACAACGCCTAGCGGGAATGACATAGAGAAGCATGAAAATGACCCCCTCGACCTACAACAATGCTGCTAAGGATTAATAATGCAGCAATATATATTTCGTTTTATTACTTCTAATAAATATCATCCTGATGAGTTTATTGTTTCTAGTTCTAACGAGCAAGCTTATAATATTATAAAAAATTGGCAGTGCAGCTTTGGCGTTAATCCTTATAAATTTACTTTATTAATTAAAGGACCTTCTTCGTCAGGAAAAACTTATTTAACCAAAATATGGCAAAATTTAAGCAGTGCCTATATTATTAAAGATATTTTTTTAAATGAAGAAATTTTAGAAAAATATAATGCTTTTATCATTGAAGATATTGAAAACTGGCAAGAGCCGGCATTACTTCATATATTTAATATTATTAACGAAAAACAAAAATATCTTTTACTTACCTCATCTAATAAAAGCAGAAATTTTACTTTACCCGATTTATCTTCACGTATTAAATCAGTACTTAGTATTGTATTAAACTCACCTGATGATGAATTAATCAAAATTCTAATATTTAAGCATTTTTCTATTTCTTCGGTAACAATATCAGGACAAATAATAGATTTTCTTTTAGTAAATTTACCTAGGGAATATTCTAAAATTATAGAAATATTAGAAAATATTAACTATTTTGCTTTAATTTCCAAAAGAAAAATAACAACTTCATTAGTCAAAGAAGTTTTAAATAAGTATAATCATAAAATATTGTAACTTTTTTCTTGACTTTAAATCTTCTCAATATAACCTTTCTATAAATTAACTTTTTAGAAAAAATTGTGTTGGGATACGAAAAAAAACAAAAAAATTTAAATAGAGAACAAAAACAGGCTATAGGTTTACTATCGATAGGTACTTTTTTAGAGTATTTTGATCTTATGCTATATGTTCATATGGCATACTACTTAATGAGCTTTTCTTTCCGCAATATGATACTCACGTTAATCGCCTTCTTGCAGCTTTTTCTTTTTGTTCTACTTTTATTTTTAGACCCTTAGGAGCTTTGTTATTTGGCTGGATAGGAGATAATATAGGTCGAAAATCTACAGTCATTATTACCACTATTTTAATGTCGTTTTCTTGTATCGTTATGGCTAATCTTCCTACTTATGCCCAAGTAGGTGCTAGTGCCGCTTGGATAGTAACAATATGCCGTATAGTGCAAGGTATGTCGTCCATGGGAGAAAGAGTAGGAGCAGAATTATATTTAACGGAATCCGTAGGAGTTCCTAAACGCTTTCCTGCCGTAGCGTTTGTAGGGGTATGTGCTAGCTTAGGATTGACTGTTGCCCTTGGCGTAGCAACCTTAGTTACATCCTATGGCTTTAATTGGCGTATCGCATTTTGGGTAGGTGCAGGAATTGCTCTAATAGGTAGTGCTGCTAGGACTACTTTACGTGAAACACCGGATTTTGTTGATGCTAAGCGTAGAATACAAGAAACTATAAAAGATAGTAATATAATTGATGTAGCAAAAATAAAAAATAACCCTGTATGGCAGGAAAAAGTTAATAAGAAGACTGCAATCTATTATTTTTTAATACAACTAGCACAACCGGTGTGGTTCTATTTTGCTTATATTCATTGTAGTAATATACTTAAAGATTCGTTACACTATACCGCTGAAGCAGTAATACATCAAAATTTCATTATTTCTATAGTAGAAATTTTTGTAGCACTAGCACTTACGTGTTTATGCTATAAATTTCATCCACTAAAAATTTAAAAAACGCAATTAGTAATATTTTTAACTTTTCTTCTATTTAGTCCATTAATATTAGATAATATAACGCAAGGCTGGCAAATTCTCTTAATTCAACTAATTGTAGTTACTTTTTCTCCAAGTGCATTTCCGGCAATTCCAATATTTTATAAAAGTTTTCCGGTTTTTAAACGATTTACCTATCCAAGTTGGTTATTTGCTTTATCACGAGCCTTAATGCATATTATTACCTCTTTTGGACTAGTTTTTTTAGTTAAATATTTTGATAATTGGGGGGTATTGTTTATACTAATTCCAGTAAGTATAGGTTTTACGTGGGGAATATTATATTTTGAAAAGCTGGATAAAGTGGTTGAAAGCTATCCTCAAACTTCGTTAGTGACCGTTCCAGCTGATAATCTTTAGGATATAGATACTGATAGCATAAAAATAAGAGCCTTTCTTTTATTACTGGAATTTTAAAATATACAGCTATAGTTACAAAATTTATTAAAGTCTCTTCAATAATTTTTTTAGCTTTCTCAGGTGATTTAGCTCCTAAAGTCTGTATATTATGGGCTCTATCAAAAAGTTTTATAAGTGCTGTATTATATCTTTTCTGTTTAATTAATAGATTTAAGCTTTCTTCAGCAGTGATTTTCCCGTAAGGTTTAATTCTAGTTAGACCTTCTACATGTTTCGCTACCTCTGCTCCAAAAATGTCGTTAATCATTTCTTCAGTTAATTCTGTATCCTCAATAGTATCATGAAGTAAAGCAGCTTGTAGCATTATGGTCGTAAAAAGCTTAGGAACTTCTTCAGCTACAAACTCCGCAAGCATAATCGTCACCTCAATCGGATGAGAATAATAAGGATCACCTGATTGACGCATTTGAGAACCGTGATATTTACGAGCGTAGTAGATACCTTTTTTAACCTCCTCTATATCAACAGGATTTTTTACTTTAGTGTTTAAATATTCGAGTTTATCAAGTAATTTTTTAGCGTAAACGCATACTTCAAACTTTTTTTTCCAAGAGCTTATATCTTTCATAAAAGTTATTTTTTATTTTTGTTAATAATAGTTGATTACAATTAAAGCAAAAATTAAAAAATTTGCAATAACAAATATTTTTTTAACTTTTAATATATTATCAACTTTTGGTTATTTTGTATTTTAGCAACTATCATTTTACTTTATTAACTGCTTTAACTCCTACTTTCTCTCGCAATTTATACTTTGCTATTTTTTTTGAAAAGCTAGTAAAAATAAGGGCAAAAGTAATAAATAATGCGGAAAAGAATTACAGTAAAATTTAGAAAGGTTCCGGACAAGATAAATTTAAAGGCGAGCGAGCTAGGGTATATTAGCATGTGAGCAAAAGCGATAGTACAAAATTCGCTTGTATCAAGCTTTATGAATTATACTGTATATAAAAGATTCTAAAAACTCGTATGAATCAGAAAATTTATTCAGTGTCATATCATAGCTTGTTGACCACGATATAGCATTATTACGTGGATCGATTCCACCCATATCATCCTAGCTCGCTTGACCTCAGGTTTCAAAAAAGATAGCCAAGTAATGTAATATATAATGAAATACGTAACTACGACTAAAGTGAGATAAAAAAGATATAAACTGTCATACTGGAACTTGTTCCCGGTATCCAGAAAACCTTAAAAAGTTTTGGATCCCATGGTCAAGCCAGGGGATGACAAATTAATAGCATACCATTTTTATTTAACCCTAGCTATATCAATCTCTAAATGGACAATCTCTTCTCGTTTTCTTCTTGTCAACGAATTACGTAAACTTTATTAGACTTCTTCGGAAATGAGGATTTAGAGAGGAATTTGCAAATAGACACTTCACTTTGAACCGGAGCGGGCGTACATACTAGTATGTGAGGATCAGTGGTAAGGATCGACGTACAAATTACCTCTAGAAGTAGAGTTTCTGAAGAGGTCTATTGTATGACACTAAGCGTGCCTCCTGATCTACGCGACAAAAAACTATAACTGTAAAGAACGTAGAAATTTAGAAAAAGTAATAAAAAATGCTAAAATTTAGTATTTTTTTACTGGATTATTTCGTCAATTACTTTGTAATTTTCTTGCAATGGCATTAAACTATTAACTAATATATACTTAGTTAGAAATGCCATTTCACAAAGATACTGTTTTTCTTGATAGGTTTAACTATTGTAACATTTAAAACTGAAAAGCTTGAGTTTAAGGCTCATGGATTGTTTGATGTTTTCGTTGAAATACTAAAAAATTTCGATTGGTGGGCGATGACGGACTCGAACCGCCGACACTCTCGGTGTAAACGAGATACTCTACCAGCTGAGCTAATCGCCCATATTTTTTATTAATTAGTAAAATAACATTATTTATAATTAATAAGAAGTATATATAAGTAATTTAGCAAAATTTTATTAGCTCTTGCTTTTAAATTACCTATAAAGTGTTATTTACTTTCGTTCAAACTTTTTATTTGTTTTGATAACCTGCTGATTTTTCTTGAGGCGGTATTTAATTTAATTATATTTTTTTTCACACCTTGCATTATCTTAGACTGAGCAACAGATAAAGCTAAGTTAGCATTTTCTTTATTACCAAGACTGATTTCATGTACAACTTTCTTTACAAAAGTTTTTATTGCACTAGATCTTTTTTTATTGATTAGAGTTCTTTTTACTGTTTGTCTGGCAGCTTTTTTTGCTGAAGAATGATTAGCCATTACCGAGTCCCTTATATTTTAATTTTTAATTTCTTCATTAGCATCTTGCTGTATATTTCCTTTAGCATTAATATCTCTATCTACAAATTCAATATATGCTATCGGTGCTAAATCACCATAACGGAATCCGGCTTTTATTATTCTAGTGTAACCGCCAGGTCTATCTTTATATCTGGTACCTAAAATATTTATAAGCTTTTCTACTGCTTTTTTATCTTTTATTTTTGATAAAACGCTTCTTCTTACCGTTAAATCAGCTTTTTTAGCTTTAGTAATTAGAGTTTCAATGTAAGGTCTTAATTCCTTAGCTTTTGGTAAAGTAGTTTTAATTTGTTCATGGGTTACAAGTGCTACAGCCATATTAGCAAGCATTGCTTGCCTATGGCTACTTGTTACATTTAACTTTCTACCTTTAATTTTATGTCGCATTTTTATTAGTCCTTAATTATAATCTTCATAACGTTTAGATAATTCTTGAATATTTTCCGGTGGCCAATCCGGTACATCCATACCGAATCTTAAATTAAATTTTGCCAATATTTCTTTAATCTCATTTAAAGATTTTCTACCGAAATTTGGAGTTCTCAGCATATCGGATTCCGTTCTTTTTACTAGATCCCCTATATATATTATATTATCATTTTTCAAACAATTTGCCGATCTAACCGATAATTCTAATTCATCAACTCTCTTAAGTAAATAAGGTGAAAACGGTAAAGCATCAGTTTTAACTTGCTTATCTTCTTCCTGTTCTTCAAAAGAAATAAATAATTGTAATTGCTCTTGTAGAATACGTGCAGCTAAACCTACAGCCATTTCAGGTAATAAATCACCGTTAGTTTCTACAAACATAATTAATTTATCATAGTCGGTAACCTGACCTACCCTAGTATTTTCTACCTTATAAGTAACACTCTTTACCGGATTAAATAAAGCATCTATAGCTATTTCACCAATAGGTAAATTATCCTCATAGCTATTTGTGCTAAGTACATATCCTTTACCAACCTTACAAGTTAATTCCATTTCTAGCTGCTTATTCTTAGCTAGATTACAAATTACATGATCCGGATTCAGTATTTCCACATCATGACCTGTTTCAATCATACCGGCCGTTATAACACAAGGTCCTGTTGCTTTTAATTTCATGATACGTTTTTCCGCAACATGCATTTTTACTTCAATACCTTTAATGTTTAAAATCACTTCCGATACATCTTCTTTTACACCGGGTATAGAAGAAAATTCGTGTTCTATAGCAGGGATCTTTATAGAAGTGATAGCTGCTCCTTGTAAAGAAGAAAGTAATACTCTTCTCATAGCATTACCGAGTGTTAAACCAAAACCTCTTTCTAAAGGTTCAACTACAATTTTAGCTTTATTATTGGTTTCCGGAAAATTTTCATAAGCGACTTTATTCGGCTTTATTAAAGTATTCCAATTTTTACTTAACGATAACATTTAATACCTATGATTCTCTTATACTCTTCTTCTTTTTGGCGGTCTTACTCCATTATGAGCAATTGACGATACATCTAAAATTGATGTAACCACAAAATTTTGCCCGAATAAAGCTCTCATTGCTGATTCACGCTGAGCTCCCGGTCCTCCAATCCTAATAGAAATAGTTTTTAGACCATATTCTTTTGCTTTTTCCGATGCTCTATCAATTGTTACTTGAGCTGCATAAGGTGTTGCTTTTCTTGCCCCTTTAAACCCATTACCTCCTGCCGATGCAGAAGAAATAGTATTACCTTGGATATCAGTAAATGTTACTATAGTATTATTAAATGATGCTCGGATATGCACAACACCAAGAGTGATAGTTTTTTTCTTTTTCTTAACTTTAACCGTCTGATTCATTATTTATACTCTATACTTAAACTATTATTTTACAGCTTTTTTCTTTCCGGCTATCGCAATAGCTTTACCTTTTCTAGTTCGAGCATTAGAATGCGTGTTCTGTCCTCTCACCGGCAACTTACGTATATGTCTAAGCCCTTGATAACATCTTATATCTTTCTTCTTCTTAATATTAAGCGTAACTTCTCGTCTTAAATCACCCTCAACTTTATACTCACTTTCAATAATATTACGTAAGCTTATTAACTCTTGATCCGTAAGTTCTTTAACTTTTTTATCTTTCGATATTTTTGCTTTATTACAGATCTCTGCTACCATAGTAGACCCAAGACCGTAAATATAAGTTAAACTCACAACTAAACGTTTATTATCGGGAATATTAACACTTGCAATTCTTGCCACAAATAATCTCCAAAATTTTACTGGTAACTAGAAAATAATATAAAAATCTTTGATAAAGTCAATTTATTTTTAGTATTTTCTGTATATCAATTTCTATTTCTTGTTCATTTTTACTTCCATTAACTATATAAAAATTACCACTATTTTTATAATAATCTATTAATGGATATGTTTCTGTTTTATATACTTCAATTCTTTTTTTTATTACTTCTTCATTATCGTCTTTTCTATAGTCAAATGTACTTGAACCGCAAACGTCGCATACATTATCAGTTTTAGGCTGCAAGAAGTAATTATTATATATTTTACCGCAATTTTTACAACTATATCTTCCTAAAACTCTTTTAATTAATAATTCATCTGGAACATCAAAATATATTATTTTAATTTTTTCTTTAATAAATGATTCAAAGAATTTTGCTTGCTCTAAATTACGTGGATATCCATCTAATATATAGCCGTTTTTATATTCAGAGGATAATAAAAAATTTTTAATTACTTGATTAACTATTTCATTAGGGATAAGCTCCCCTTGCTTAACATAATTATTAATTAACTCTGCTTCACTAGTTGATGTTTTAATAATTGTTCTAAATATATCACCGATTGCTATATGTGGTAAATCAATTTTTTTAGCTATCTTTTTTCCTTGTGTTCCCTTTCCGGATCCTGGAGGACCTAAAAAAATTACTATCACTATTTAAGCTCATTTTTAATTTTTTAATTTTACTTTCTTCATTAAACCTTCATACTTACTACTAAATAAGTAAGTTTGAATCTGAGTCATAGTATCAAGTACCACGTTCACTACAATTAAAAAACTCGTACCTCCTAAAGAAAGAGAAATTACATACTTATTCATTAATAGCTCCGGAATTACACATATTACACTTAAATATATCCCACCTATAACCGTAAGCCTTGTAAGTATATAATCAAAATAATCAGACGTATTTTTCCCTGGTCTTTTACCCGGAATATAAGCACCGTATTTTCTTAAATTATTAGCAGTTTCTTCAGAATTAAATACTATTGCAGTATAAAAAAAACTAAAAAACATAATTAATGCTACATATAATAAAATATATACGGGCTTTCCATGCCCTAAGTAATAAGTAAGCATGCCCATAGTTTCTGAATTACTATTAGAAAAATTAGCAAGTGTAGCAGGAAATAGTAAAATTGAACTAGCAAATATTGGAGGTATTACACCAGAAGTATTTAATTTAAGAGGCATATGCGTTGCTTCTCCTCCATAAATTTTATTTCCTACTTGTCTTTTAGGATACTGTACCAATAATTTTCTTTGGGCCTTTTCAAAAAATATAATTATAGCTATTAATACAACTACTCCAATACAAACAGCTAACGCTATTAAAGGCGATAATGCTCCTTTTCTTGATAATTCAAACATACTAATAATAGCACTAGGTACTCCTGAAATTATACCTATAAATATAATTAAAGACGTACCGTTACCTATTCCGCGTTGTGTAATTTGTTCTCCTAACCACATTAATAGCATAGTGCCTACAACCAAAGTAATTACGGTTGTAACCCTAAAGAAAAAACCCGCTAAAATTACTACAGGACCGGTATTTGTTACAATCGACTCTAAACTTATAGCAACTCCATAAGCCTGAAAAGAAGCAAGCAGAACCGTTAAATATCTCGATAGCTGATTTACTTTTCTTTTACCAACTTCCCCTTCTTTTTTTAAATTTTCTAAAGGTTTATATGCAACTGACATTAATTGGATAATAATTGAGGCGGTAATATACGGCATAATTGCTAAAGCAAAAATAGACATTCTACCTAGCGATCCTCCGGATAGCATGTTGAACATTCCGAGTATTCCGGATTGATTCTTTTCAGCCACACTACTTAAAGCAATTGAATCTATACCGGGTATAGGTATAAAAGACCCAAATCTACATACTATAAGAATGAGAATAGTAAAAACAATGCGACTAACTAAATCATTACTGGATTTTTTAGAAAAATTCTGCCCCATATACTATAATAATTTTCCACCTGCTTTTTCGATTAAATCCTTAGCTTTAGAAGAATAAGCATCTAATTTTAATGATAGGGGAGAAGCGAAATCATCACTACAAATAGATAATAATTTCACTAATTTCTTATTATTTTTATTATTAACTACTCCAGCTTCTACTAATTTTTCTTTCGTAATAGTATCAGCAGCACTTAAACGCCCATCGGCTAATGCTTCTTCAATATTATAAATGTTTATTATATTGTATTTTTTAGTTGAAATACAATTAAATCCTCTTTTAGGTAGTCTTTTGATCATAGGTGTTTGACCACCTTCAAAACCTTTTATTGCAACGCCAGATCTAGATTTTTGACCTTTAATTCCTCTACCGCCGGTTTTTCCTTTACCGCTACCAATACCGCGTGCTATTCTTTTCTTATTTTTTTTAGCACCTATATTATTATATAATTCATTTAATTTCATTTAAAAACTCTAATTACATATTTTCTATTTTTAACAAATGCTTTACTTTTTCAACCATCCCTTTGATTGAATTAGTATTTTCAAGAATAACGCTCTTATTAATTTTGTTTAAACCAAGCCCAACTAATGTCAATCTTTGATCATACTTACGACCTATAGCACTTTTAACTTGAGTAATTTTTATATTATTATTCATAACTTCACCTATACTTAACGCAACATTATTCATTAACTTGAATATCAGAGGATTTTACAGATATTTCATTTACTTTTTTATCTCTTCTCATAGCAATAGATTTTGGTGATGCAAGTTTATTTAAGGCATCAAATGTTGCAGAAATCATTGCATAAACATTCGTTGAACCTATTGATTTAGCAACAATATCATGAACGCCTAAAGAATCAAAAATTGCTCTCATAGACCCTCCGGCTATAACGCCCGTACCTGCTTTAGCTCTTCTTAAAATCACTTTAGCAGCTCCACTTTTACCGACAACGTCATGGTGAATAGTCCTATTTTGATATAACGGCACTTTCATCATTCTCTTTTTAGCGGCTTGTTTTGCTTTTCCTCGAGCTTCGTTTACTTCTTTAGCTTTTCCGTGTCCCGCTCCGACTCTGCCAGCTTTATCACCGACAACTACATAAGCAGAAAAAGCAAATCTTCTACCGCCTTTTACTACTTTTGTAACTCTATTTACATCAACTAAAACTTCGCTTAAAGTCTCTTCATTTTTTTTAACTTTAGACATTACTACAACCTTATAACCTAAAATTTTATTTTCTCTCTAGCTGCATCAGCTAGAGCTTTTACAACACCGTGATACTTATATCCGCCTCTATCAAATAATACTTCTTTTATCCCTGCAGAATAAGCTTTTTTTGCTATTTCTTCACCTACTTTGATAGCATTTTCAATATTACAATGAGATTTTTTTAATTTTTTTATTTTCTCATCTAAAGTTGAAGCAGAAACAATCGTTATAGACTTAGAATCATCAATAATTTGTGCATATATATGTCTACCTGATTTAAATATCGATAATCTAACTCTATTAGATGTTTTAGATATTTTATGTCTTATTCTACTTCTTCTTTTTTCAAATTTTAGCTTAGCACTACGCATATTTAACTCTTAAATTTAATTTTTCTTACCTTCTTTACGCGGTATAAATTGATTTTCAAATTTAATCCCTTTTCCTTCATAAGGCTCAGGTGGTCTCTGTTTTATAATAATTGAGGCAAATTGTCCTAATTTTTCTTTATCTGTTCCCTCAAGAATAATAATATTTTGCTTAGGTACCTCTATTTTAATATCTGAAGGTATTTCAATTTTTGTATTATGGCTTTTAGCAAGCATTAAATTTAAATATTTACCTTTTACCATTGCTCTGTAACCGACTCCATTAATTTCGAGTTTAAGCTTAAACCCTTCTTTAACGCCGGTAACCATATTTGATATTATGCTTCTTGCAGTACCCCACATAGCACGTGCATTTTTATTTGCGGCTAAAGGTTTTACTAAAAGCTTATTTTCTGCCAATGAAATTGCTATATTACCTTTAAAAGTTTTTGATAATTCGCCTTTAGGTCCGGATATTTTTACTTCTAAATCATTTAAACCAACTTTTACACCTTCAGGTATAGTAATCGGCAATTTTCCAACACGTGACATTTTTTTACCTTAAAATACTTTACAAATTACTTCGCCGCCGACATTTTTAATATGAGCTTCTCTATCAGACATAACACCGTAAGGAGTAGAAAGAATATATATACCCATATTATTATAATATCCTTTCAAATCTTTAATAGCAGAATATACTCTTTTTCCAGGCTTTGATACTCTATGAATTTCGCATATAGAAGCATCACCGTTTACAGAGTATTTTAAAGCTACCTCAGTATAACTAATATTATTTTTTTGAGTAGTTACATAATCTTTTATATAACCTTCTTTTTGCAAAACATCTAAAATTGAAGTTTTAATTTTAGAACTAGGAAAAGAAACATTTATCAATTTGCTTTTATAAGCATTTCTAATTCTAGTTAACATATCTGCTACATTATCCGTCATTGACATATTATTTACCTATCGACTTTTACCAACTTGACTTAACTACACCGGGAACTAAGCCTCTACCTATTAATTCCCTAAGCTTATTCCTAGATATACCGAATTTTCTTGTAACACCTCTTGGTCTACCTGTCATCTCACATCTATTTCTTATTCTAGTAGATGATGAATTTCTAGGTAATTGTGCAAGTGACATTACCAAAGAAAAACGCTCTTCTAATGAAATATTTTTATCATAAATTTTACTTTTTAGTGCTGAACGTTTATTATGTAAACTTTGTGATTTTTTTTTCCTACTTTCGTTCTTTTTTATAGAACTTACTTTTGCCATTATATATATCCTAAAAATTAATTATAAAAAGGTAAATTAAACCCTGATAACAAAAACTTACTTTCTTTATCTGTTTTAGCAGATGTAACGATTGTAATATCCATACCCCTTATTGTATCGATTTTATCGTAATTAATTTCAGGAAAAACTATCTGCTCTTTTAATCCAAAAGTAAAATTCCCTTTACCGTCAAAACTTTTATAAGAAAAACCACGAAATTCTTTAACACGAGGTAACGCAACAATTACTAGCCTTTCTAAAAAATCATACATTCTATCTTTACGTAATGTAACCTTGCAGCCTATTTTCATACTTTCGCGTAACTTAAAGGTTGCAATAGATTTTCTTGCTAACGTTACAACCGGCTTCTGACCGGATATCAAAGTAAGATCATTTACCGCATTATTAATTACTTTGGAATCGGCTATCGCTTCCCCTACTCCCATATTTATAACAATTTTCTTAATTTGCGGTATTTCATGCTTATTTTTATAAGAAAATTCTTTTTGTAAGTTTTCAATAATTTTTTGCTGATATAATTCTTTAAATCTTAACATTATTTACCTTCCTTACCGATAATTTCCCCTGATTTCTTTGCTACTCTAACCTTAGAACCGTCTTCTAAGAATTTAAAAGCTACTTTGGTAGGGTTACCAGTTTTTGGATCGATGTGTGCAATATTTGAGATATGTATAGGTAATTCTTTAGTTATTATCCCGCCTTCACTCATTTGATTAGGTTTAGTATGCTTTTTTACTAAATTTACTCCAGAAACAATTACTTTACTGTCCTCAGGAAAAACTTTTAATATTTTACCTTTTTTTCCTTTGTGCTTTCCGGTAATAACAACAACTTCATCACCTTTTTTTACTTTTAATTTAATCATTTATAACACTTCCTCTGCAAGCGACATTATTCTAACATATTTTTTCGCTCTAAGTTCTCTTGTAACAGGACCGAAAACTCTAGTACCGATAGGTTCATCTTGTTTATTCAAAAGCACTAATGCATTTTTATCAAATTTTATTGTACTACCGTCAGGTCTTACTACTCCGGTCTTTGTACGAACAATCACGCCTTTATAAACATCGCCCTTTTTAACCTTACCGCCGGGTATAGCTTCTTTAACAGATACAACTATAACATCACCCAGCTTTGCCACCATATGGTGAGAGCCACCTAAAACTTTAATACACATAACTTTTTTAGCACCGGAATTATCTGCAACTTCCAAGATGCTCTGCATTTGAATCATAAACTACTTCCAATTTTTTATACACGAGAGATAAAATAAACAATCTACCTTATAAAGTCAAAGATTAAAAAACTTTATTCCCCATTTACCACTAACCATGTTTTGGTTTTTGAGATAGGACGACTTTCAATTATACTAACTTTATCTCCTTCTTGATATTTATTTTCTGAATCATGAGCAGCATATTTTTTAGATACTTTCACGAACTTTTTATAAATAGGATGCTTAAACTTTCTTTCTACTTTTACTGTAACCGTCTTATCAGCTTTTGAACTTATAACCACGCCTTGTAACACTCTTTTCGGCATTTTAATATTCCTCACTATTAGATCTTTTTGTTAATTCAGTTTTAATACGTGCTATAGACTTTTTGACTAACGAAAACCTACTAGTATTTTTTAACTCACCTAAAGCTTGTTGAAATCTTAAATTAAACAATTCTTTTTTTAAAAGATTAAGGTTTTTATAAAGCTCTTCTATTGTTTCAGTAGATAACTTACTTCTTAATAATTTTAAATCATTCATAACGTCTCACTATCCTTGTTCTAACAGGTAATTTTGCACTTGCAAGCTCCAAAGCTCTAAGTGCAATATTTTCTTCTACCCCTTCAATTTCAAACATAATTCTTCCAGGCGAAACTCTAACTGCAAAAAATTCAGAAGAACCTTTACCTTTACCCATTCTTACTTCGGCAGGCTTTTTAGAAACGGGAACATCCGGAAAAATGCGAATCCATAATCTTCCTTGCCTTTTCATACATCTAGTAGCAGCTTTTCTTCCTGCTTCTATTTGTCTTGCAGTAACACGCCAACCGTCTATAGATTTTAGACCAAATGATCCAAAAGCAAGCGTCGTACCTGCTTTTGCTTTTGAAGCAACTCTACCTTTATGAGCTTTTCTAAATTTTTGTTTTTTCGGAGCTAACATTTTAATACTTAAAATTAATTATATCTTTTATTTCCTGTATATTCACCTTTATAAATCCACACTTTAACCCCTATAACTCCATAAGTAGTTATAGCCTCAGCTGTTGAATAATCAATATCAGCTCTTAAAGTATGTAACGGCATTCTTCCTTCTATATACCACTCGGTTCTAGCAATTTCAGCACCTCCAAGTCGCCCTGAACAACTAACTCTTATACCTTGTCCACCTTGCTTAAATGAAGCCTGAATTGCTGTTTTCATAGCTTTTCTAAAAGAAACTCTTTTTTCAAGCTGTAGTGCTATAGTTTGAGCTACTATAGCAGCATCTATATTAAATTTTCTAACTTCGTGAATATTTATATAAACTTCTTTTAAAGAAGTCATTTTCTCGATAGCTTTTTTTAGCTTATCAATTTCACTACCGTTTCTACCGATAATGATATTTGGTTTTTTGGCATTAATATTAATTATAATACTTTTATTAGAAGGACGTTCAATTAAAACTCTACTAACTTGAGCTTGATTAAAACCTTTATTTATTAAATCCCTAATTTTTAAATCTTGTATAAAAAGAGTTTTATAATGTTTTTCTGCATATAATACGGAATCCCAACCTTTAATTAAAGTCGGTCCAACTCTAAAACCATGTGCACAAACTTTCTGCCCCATTTTAATTATCCTCTTTTTCTGTAACAGTTATATAAAGATTACTAAAAAACTTATTTATTCTAGTTGCTCTTCCTTTTGCTCTTGGCATAACTCTTTTCATTACTAAAGCCTTACCTACAGTCGCTTTAGTAATAACCAATCTATCTATATCTAGACCTAAATTATTTTCAGCATTTGCAACAGCAGATTGTAAACAATCTTTTACAACTTTTGCAATTCTTTTAGGAGAAAAAGTTAATTGTACCAATGCTTCAGATACTTTCATATTTCTAATAAAGGCTGCAACTAAATTTAGCTTCCTTGGACTTACTCTAATAGATTTAGCTTTTGCCGTAGCAAAATTTTTATTTTCCTGTACCATATAAATCTTTACTTTCTTTTGACTTTTTTATCTGCTCCATGACCGTGAAATGTTCTAGTAGGAGCAAACTCACCTAATTTTCTTCCAACCATTTCTTCATTTACAGAAACCGGAATAAATTTATTTCCATTATGAACAGAAAAGGTAAACCCTACAAAAATAGGCAAAATCGTTGATCTTCTAGACCAAGTTTTAATCATTTCAGATTTACCTGATTCCATTAATTTTTGAACTTTCTTTATTAAATAACCGTCTACAAAAGGCCCTTTCCATATTGAACGTGCCATACTAATACCTAATTAATTTAAAATCTATTTTCTTTTCTTTACGATAAATTTTGAAGTACGTTTATTTTTACGTGTCTTCTTACCCTTTGTTGGGAATCCCCAAGGAGTAACAGGATGGCGTCCTCCTGAAGTTTTACCTTCACCACCGCCATGAGGGTGATCTACAGGATTCATTGCTACACCTCTAACATGCGGTCTCCAACCGAGCCATCTATTTCTACCTGCTTTGCCTAAATTAATATTTTTTTGATCCGGGTTAGATATACTACCTATAGTAGCTTTACAATCTAAAGGTATTAACCTAAATTCACCTGATCTTAATTTAATCTGAGCATACCCTGAATCTTTACCCACTAGAACTACTGAAGTACCTGCAGACCTTGCAATTTGACCACCCTTACCTACTTTCATTTCAACATTATGTAAAGTAGTACCGATAGGAATGAATTTTAAAGGTAAACAATTTCCTATTTTTATATCAGCATCTTGACTTGATATTACTCTATCACCTACGGATAATTTTTGCGGTGCTAGAATATAAGAATATTCCCCATCTTCATATTTTATTAAAGCAATAAAAGCAGTTCTATTAGGGTCATACTCTATTCTTTCAACAATAGCAGAAATATCTATTTTATTTCTTTTAAAATCAATAATACGATATAATTTTTTGTGTCCTCCACCTCTGTGCCAAGAAGTAATTCTACCTTGATTATTTCGTCCACCGGTTTTAGATATACCTTTGGTCAAAGATTTTAAAGGTCTGCCTTTCCATAAACTAGTTTTATCAACTTGAACTAACTCTCTAAGAGAAGGAGTAATTGGATTAAAGTTTTTTAAAGCCATTTATTTAATTCCTCCGGCAAAATCGATATTATGATCTTTTTCTAATGTAACAATAGCTTTCTTTCTATTGATTTGAGTCCCTATAATTCCTTTAAATCTTTTTTTCTTACCTTTAACGTTTAAAATATTCACTTTTTTTACTTTTACTTTAAATATTTCTTCTATAGCCTTTTTAACGGTAAGTTTTTCAGCAAATTTATCTACATAAAAAGCGTATTTATTTTGTTCCGAAAAGGTTGTAGTTTTTTCTGTAATAATAGGTTTTCTAATTAAATCGTAGTATTTATAAGAACTCATCTTAACCTCTCTTCTAAAACGCTCACTGCTTCTTGTGATAATAGGACATATTCATGTCGTATTATATCATAAACATTTGCTCCTATTTGTGGAACAATCACAGTATTATAAATATTTTTTGCAGCTAAAGAAAAATTAGTATCTACTTCATTTCCGTCTATTACAAAGAAACTTTTCCCTTGAAATTTGTTTAATATATTTACAAGAACAGAAGTTTTAGGCTTATCTAGCTTTAAAGAATCTATGACTAATAATTTTCCTTCAGCGAATTTCTCGGATAAAGCATGAATTAAACCAAGTTTTCGTACTTTTTTAGGTAATTTTGTTGCATGACTACGTACTCTAGGTCCGTGAGCTACACCACCACCACGCATCTGTACCGATCTAAGGGAGCCTTGTCTTGCATTACCTGTACCTTTTTGCTTAAAAGGTTTTTTTGTGGTTCCTGATACTTCTGATACTGTTTTAGTTTTATGGTTACCGGACATTGCTTTAGCTCTCTGCCAATCAATAACCTGCTTTATTATATCATCTCTGATAAATTCAACAGCAAATATATCTTCATTTAAGCTAATCTCACCAACTTCTTCATTAGCAAGACTTAATATTTTAGTTTTCATCTTTATTTAACCTTATACAGTCTTATATAAAACTTTTATATAAATAATATTGCATGGCGTTTTGTTAATTTGATAATCTTTAACCTCAATAAACATGTCTAAGAGGTTATCAGTAAACAAATTTTAACCGATAATTTAATTCATTTACTGATAGCCTCTAAATATCTATTATACAGTTATTGAAATCTTTTTTATTGCATCTTTTACTGAAAGATACGAATTTTTGTGACCAGGTATACTACCCTGAATCATAATAAGCTTACGCTCTTTATCAACGGCAAATATTTTCAAATTTTGAATAGTAACCTGGTTACATCCCATATGACCAGCCATTTTTTTGCCTTTGAAAACCTTTCCTGGATCTTGCCTTTGTCCTGTAGAACCGTGCGAACGATGGGATATAGAAACACCGTGAGAAGCTTCAAGACCTCTAAAATTATGTCTTTTCATACTACCAGCAAACCCTTTACCTATAGTAGTTGCCGTTATATCCACAAATTGTCCTGCCGTAAAATGATCTACTTCTAGACTTGCTGCTATATCAATAAAATTCTCTTCAGAAATTCTAAATTCTTTTAATTTAGTTTTAGGAGATATTTTAGCATTAGCAAAAACTTGTTTCATAGGCTTGGTTACTCTAGATATTTTTTTATCTTTTATACCTATAACCAAAGCATTATATCCATGTTTTTCTAGAGTTTTATGCCCTACCACTTGACAATCATCAACTTTTACTAATGTCAAAGAAATTCTTTCCCCTTTATCATTAAAAACACTAGTCATCCCAATTTTTTGAGCAATTATACCGGTTCTCATTTATTCCCCACTCTCTAATTCAATCACTACATCAACACCTGCTGCTAAATCAACTTTACTTAAAGCATCAACAACCGCCGGATTTGGATCATCTATAACTAATAATCTTTTATGCTTTCTAATTTCAAATTGCTCTCTTGACTTCTTATGTACATGAGGAGACCTATTTACGGTAAATCTTTCAATTTTTCTAGGTAAAGGAATAGGACCATTAATGTTAGCAAATGTTCTTTTAACAGCACTAACTATCTCTTTTGTAGCTTGATCAAGACTACGGTGATCAAATGATTTTAAACGAATTTTGATTTTATTTTTCATTCAGTAAACCTAATATTTAAACAGCAAGATGTTTTTCAGACATCTTAAAATATAAATACCTATTATTAAAAAATAATAGGTATTTATAAAATCAATTAATTATTTATTTTAGTTACTACGCCGGCACCCACTGTTCTACCACCTTCACGTATAGAGAATTTTAACCCTTCCTGCATAGCAATCGGTTTAATTAATTCCACTGTAAAAGTAGCATTATCTCCAGGCATAACCATCTGCTTATCAGCAGGCAATTTTATTGTACCGGTAACGTCTGTTGTTCTAAAATAGAACTGCGGACGATAGTCATTAGTAAATGGGGTATGACGTCCACCTTCTTCTTTACTAAGCACATATACTTCAGCTTCAAACTTATCATGCGGTTTTATGCTACCAGGTTTTGCGAGAACTTGTCCTCTTTCAACTTCTTCTCTTTTTGTACCGCGTAGTAATATACCGACATTATCTCCGGCTTGTCCTTCATCAAGTAATTTTCTGAACATTTCTACACCGGTACAGGTAGTTTTTTGCGTATCTTTTAGACCGACTATTTCAATTTCCTCACCTACCTTAATTATTCCTGACTCTACTCTACCGGTTACAACAGTACCTCTTCCTGAAATAGAGAATACATCTTCTATCGGCATTAAGAAAGGTTTATCCGTAGCTCTTACAGGCTGCGGTATATAGCTATCTACTGCATCCATTAACTCATTAATAGCTTTTTCACCTTCAGGCTTTCCTTCTAAAGCTTGAAGTGCAGAACCTTTAATAATAGGTATTTCATCACCCGGGAAACCGTATTTTGATAATAATTCCCTTACTTCCATCTCTACTAGTTCTAATAGATCAGGATCATCCACCATATCTACTTTATTTAAGAATACTACCATAGCAGGTACACCTACCTGTTTTGCTAGTAATATATGCTCTCTAGTTTGCGGCATAGGACCATCAGCAGCAGAAACTACTAATATTGCCCCGTCCATCTGAGCGGCACCGGTTATCATGTTCTTTACATAGTCAGCGTGTCCCGGACAATCTACGTGTGCATAGTGTCTATTTTTAGTCTCATATTCTACGTGTGCAGTAGAAATAGTTATACCTCTTTCTTTTTCTTCAGGAGCAGCATCAATTTGATCATACGCTGTAGCTTTTGCTCCACCTGTCTTAGCAAGTACTATAGTTATTGCTGCTGTTAAGGAAGTTTTACCGTGATCTACGTGACCGATCGTACCTATATTAACGTGCGGTTTAGTTCGTTCAAATTTTGCTTTTGCCATGTTATTACTCTCTACAATCAGGTTTAATACAAGTTAATTTTTTATAAGTGCATTTTTTGCTAAATTTATTTGTTACCACTATCTCTGGAGCGGGTGATGGGAATCGAACCCACACAGCCAGCTTGGAAGGCTGGAACTCTACCATTGAGCTACACCCGCATTGTGGCACTGTTAATAAAATAATTTCAAAGCTATTTTGTTAACAATGCTATATCAATTTTATTCAGATTTATAAATATACACAATTATGTTTTATTTTTAAATAAAATTAAACATATATACATGAATCTTTTAAAATAAAATGATACGCTTCCCTGAACCATTTAAGTGGTGGAGGGAGAAGGATTCGAACCTTCGAACGCTTACGCGGGCAGATTTACAGTCTGCTGCCATTGACCACTCGGCCACCCCTCCTAAAGAACTTTACTGTATTAAATAGACTAATTCACTGTAAAATACAATATATAATTAGTATTAGGACTTAATAAAACTTCTTGCCGAATCATCAAATAAACAAATAGCAGCTTGCACATTTATTTAGTTGTAACTTTCTATAATAAATAGTAGTTTCTGTCAAGAACAAATTACTGACGGTTTTCAATATAGATGCAAAATAAAAAACTTGATTCTAAAAATTGTTATTATATGTATGGGAAACATCCTGTATTTTCTGCTCTAAATAATCCAAAACGTCAAATTGAAAATATTTTATGCACTAGGGAAATTTTTGATACAAACAAAAAATTAATAGGTACTAGATCTTATGAAATTATTAATAACGATATTTTATCTAAATTACTGGAAAACCAAACACATCAAGGAATAGCTGCAAAAGTTAGACCAATTTTTTCTTACAATCTAGAGGACGTAGATATAAAAAACCCAAAATGTAAAATTGCGATTCTTGATCAAATAACAGACACACAAAATATTGGAGCAATTATTCGTAGTGCCGCTGCTTTTGATATAAATGCTATAATATTACCTCAAGATAATTCTCCAAATGAAAGCGGCAGCATTGCTAAAGCGGCTTGCGGTACTTTAGAATTAATACCTATAATTAAAGTTACTAACTTACGCTCATGTATGAATTATCTTAAAAAACACGGCTTTTGGATTATAGGTCTAACAGGTTCTACAAATGACTACTTTACCGATAAATTAATTTCCGACAAAATGGCATTAGTATTTGGCTCAGAAGATAAAGGCATGCGAAGATTAGTCGAAGAAACATGTGATTATTTAGCCAAAATCCCTATTTCTAAGAGAGTAGAAAGTCTTAATGTATCAAATGCCGCTTCTATAATTTTTCATTCATTACATAAATAATATTTTTAATAAATCAAATATTGTTTTTTATTTACTTCGATATAAATATTTAGTCTACTAAAATTAAAGTAATAAACTTTTATTATATCAATTAATTTGAGAGAAAAGTCATGAAAAGGGGACCAAATGAACAAATTATCGAGAGTTTTGAAAAACAATTAGACATATTTATAAATGAACTTACAGAAGAAGAGATAACAACGGCTATATTAAATAATTTTTTTGATAAAGTGATCAATAATCTCAAGAATGAAAGATTAATTAATGATACTATATTTGATATATATCAAGGTAAAGCAGTAATTACTAAACCTATATATTCCGATTATATAGAATCTTCTGAACCTAAATATAAAGAACATTGGCAAAAATTTTATAGTTTTAATCGTAATCTTATGATAGAAAGCACATTAATATTTATTGCTAAGAATCTAAAAAAAGCTTCTTTAACAGACAAATTATATTATAGCTTTGCTAAATTAGCCCAGCAATTAGATTTGAATGTAGTAAGTGATCATTTTATGAAAAAAATAGATAATTATATAACATTTAACAATTTATGAAAAATTACAGAACCGAAAGCGATTCTTTTGGAGAAATTCAGATAGAAGAAAAATTTTATTGGGGAGCTCAAACTCAAAGATCTTTAGAAAATTTTAAAATAGGCAAACAAAAAATGCCTGAAATTTTAATTCGTGCTCTTGCTATTTTAAAAAAATGTGCAGCACAGGTTAATTATGAGTTTGGTGATTTAGAAGCTAAAATAGCTACAAGTATCGATAAAGCCACTGATAGAATCTTAGAAGGTGAATTTGAGGATAATTTTCCTTTAGTAGTTTGGCAAACAGGTTCAGGTACACAAACAAACATGAATATGAACGAGGTTATTGCCTCTATTGCTAATGAAGAATTAACACGCAAGAAAGGCGGCAAATCTCCAGTACATCCTAACGATCATGTTAATAAAGGACAATCATCCAACGACTCTTTTCCAACCGCTATGCATATAGCAACCGTACTTGCAACTAAACAGCAACTTATACCGGCTTTGAATAATTTACTTACCTCTTTGCAAGACAAGTCAAAAGATTGGGATAAAATCATAAAAATAGGACGTACCCATTTACAGGATGCAACTCCTTTAACTCTTAAACAGGAATTCTCTGGATATATTACACAAATAGAGTATGCTTTAGAACGCATAGAAGATGCACTAAAAAAAGTTTATCTACTTGCTCAAGGTGGAACAGCAGTCGGCACAGGTATTAACTCAAAAATAGGCTTTGATATAAAATTTGCTGAGAAAGTGGCAGAGTTTACTAAACAACCTTTTAAGACGGCTCCTAATAAATTTGAAAGTCTAGCTGCCCACGACGCACTAGTAGAATTTTCAGGAACTCTTAATACTATAGCAGTTAGCTTAATGAAAATAGCAAATGATATAAGACTGCTCGGCTCCGGTCCAAGATGCGGTCTTGGTGATCTGCATTTACCTGAGAATGAACCCGGCTCTTCGATTATGCCAGGTAAAGTAAACCCTACCCAAGTCGAAGCTTTAACAATGGTATGCAGTCAGGTGATGGGAAATCATGTTACGGTTACTATTGCCGGCTCAAACGGACATCTTGAACTTAACGTATTTAAACCTGTAATAATATACAATATCCTACAATCTATAGAGCTGTTATCCGATAGCGTAAATAGCTTTGTTACTCACTGTGTTAAAGGATTAGAACCCAATATAGCACGCATTAATGATTTACGTGATAAATCTCTAATGCTTGTTACAGCTCTTAATCCGCATATAGGCTATGATAATGCTGCAAAAATTGCTAAAGAAGCTCATAAGCACGGAATAACTTTAAAAGAAGCAGCTAAAAAACTCAATCTTTTATCCGAAGAAGAATTTGATAAAATAGTAGTACCCGAAAAAATGGTTAGTCAATCCTAAGTTTTATACAAAGATATTAGTTTAAACTATTAATATCACTGTACAAAATCTTATAAATAGGCTAGTATTAAATTAGTCTATTTATTATATTACCTATGTGAAACAACATTTACCTAACCAAATTAACCTGTTAGAAGCAAAAGCTCATTTTTCCGATCTAATACAGCGTGTACAAGACGGCGAACAAATTACTATTTGTAAGCATAATACGCCGGTTGCAAAAATTATACCTATAACTCAAAAACCTAAAATGGATAATATAGTAGAGCAAATAAGAGAATTCAGCAAAGGTAATACATTGGCTCCTTATACTATTAAAGAGCTTCGAGATGAAGTTAGAAGATGAGTTCTAAACCATTTATAGCCGATTGCTCCATAACTGCTTCATGGTTCTTTAATGATGAACGTGATGAATATTCAGACTTTACATTAGATTATTGTTATAAATTTAGAGCAGTAGTACCATTTCTTTGGAAATTTGAAGTAACTAATACAATATTAATAGCAGCAAAACGTGCTAGAATAACTTCAGCAAAAATTATTAAAACTATAGATTTTTTAAACTCCTTACCCATCAATATATCAAATTTTGATTTTCCTATGTACGAAATTATGAATACTGCAAGAACCAATAATCTTACTTCATACGATGCAACTTATTTGTTAACTGCCATGCATGAAGGGCTTCCTAGCCACTAACGATAAAGCATTAATAAAAGCATGTCATAATAACGGTGTTCCGCTATTAAAAGAAAACTTATCTTAAACTTTTCATAAAATACTGTGGAAATTTTAAGGCTGTATAAAGAAAAATTTAATTATTTATATTTTTAGATATTTTTGAGCGAAAATTAATAAGATTTTTGCAGCAAATAGCTGTTCCTATTTCAAAAAAATCTTATAATTTGCAGCCAAAAAGAATAAAAATATATTAATTAAATTTTTCTTCACACAGCCTTAATCTTTTATTATACTTAAACATTAATTATATAAAATAAAAGAGTATCATGGTTTTAAATATAAAAGCTCCTGAAAATATAGTATTAAAGCCGACCATTACGGTTTTTGGTGTAGGAGGTGCAGGTAGTAATGCAGTAAATAATATGATTAGTGCTAATCTGCAAGGTGCTAATTTTGTAGTAGCTAATACCGATGCACAATCGCTTGAACATTCTTTATGCACTAACAAAATACAACTCGGTGTTTCTACGACTAGAGGTCTTGGGGCAGGAGCTTCTCCTGAGGTTGGAGCACTTGCTGCTCAAGAATCAGAAAGCGAAATTCGTAGTTATCTAGAAAATAGCAATATGGTATTTATTACGGCAGGTATGGGCGGCGGTACAGGTACCGGTTCTGCACCGGTTATTGCACGCATTGCTAAAGAACTAGGCATCCTTACGGTTGGGGTAGTAACTAAACCTTTCCATTTTGAAGGCGGTCATCGTATGAAAACTGCCGATAAAGGACTTATTGAATTACAGCAATTCGTTGATACTTTAATTGTAATACCGAACCAAAATCTATTCCGTATTGCTAATGAACAAACGACGTTTGCCGATGCTTTCAAAATGGCAGATGACGTATTACATGCAGGCGTTAGAGGAGTAACGGATTTAATGATTATGCCGGGACTTATTAATCTTGATTTTGCCGACATTAAAGCAGTAATGAGCGAAATGGGTAAAGCAATGATGGGTACGGGTGAAGCTAGCGGTGAAGATAGAGCTATTAAAGCGGCAGAATCTGCAATTTCAAATCCGCTGCTAGATCATAGCTCAATGTGCGGTGCAAGAGGTGTATTAATCAATATTACAGGCGGTTCCGACATGACCTTATTTGAAGTTGATAACGCTGCTAATAGAATTAGAGAAGAAGTAGATAACCTTGATGCTAATATTATTTTCGGTTCAACATTTAATCCGGAACTAAAAGGAATTATCAGAGTATCGGTTGTTGCTACCGGTATTGATGCCGATAAAGTACCGACATATAAACCCGCAATAGCTGAAACTACCAATATAGTTCCTGAAGAAACTTATAATGAACCTATAGTACAACCTACACAAATAGAAGAAATTCCTGATTTTAACAGCTATAGTACCGAAAATATTGAAATTACCGACTCTCCAATAAATCAAAATTTTATCGGAAATGAAAAAGAGCTAGGGCTACATGCAAATACTTTTAACAAATCTGAAGATGACTCACCAAAACCATCATTTTTAGGAAAAATATGGGGTTCTCTGCGTGCTTCAAATAATCAAACTTTAGAACGCAAAAACATTGTTGTTAATACTCTAGATCAAGATAATAAAGAGTCTGATATTCATGACATACCTGCTTTTTTAAGAAAGAAACGGGATTGATTTAAATGAGCAATACACCTAACCTTACATTAATTTCATTATTTGCAGGTGCTGGCGGTATGGATATTGGATTTAAAAAAGCAGGATTTAAAACTGTTTGGGCAAATGAATATGATAAAACTATTGCTAAATCTTATCAAAATTATTTTCCTAAAACCAAACTTGATAATCGTTCTATTTTAAATGTCCCTAATGAAGATATTCCTATCGGAATAACAGGTGTCATAGGCGGTCCTCCTTGCCAGTCATGGTCAGAAGCAGGAGCAAAACTAGGCTTGCAAGATCCTAGAGGCATGTTATTTCATGAGCAAATTAGAGTTATTTGACATACAAAACCAAAATTTTTTGTGGCAGAAAATGTTCATGGGTTAATTCATTCTAGAAATATAAAATCATTTATGAATATAATAGACATGTTTCAAGAAGAAGGCTATGAAGTAAACTGGAAGTTATTGAAAGCAAGTGATTATGGAGTACCGCAAGATCGTGAACGTGTTTTTATTGTTGGTTACCATCAATCATTAAATAAAAAATTTCAGTTTCCTGAGACTTTAAAAACTAAAGTTACTTTAAAACAAGCTATAGGTGATTTATCTAATTTAGAAGCAGGAATAACTAGTACAATAAATAATCATGAATTTTTAGACTCAGGCTATTCTCCTATTTTTATGTCAAGAAATCGAGTTAGAAACTGGGAAGAACAATCTTTTACAATTTTAGCTACTTATAGACATATACCTTTCCATCCCCAAGCCCCAAAAATGGTTAAAATTGCCGGTCAGGAAAAACGAGAATAAATACTACTATAGGCATATCTTGCAAAACGAATCACCAAGCGTTAAAACATCCAAGGCTTTCCGATTCAATTGACTTTGTAAAAAAATGGGGACTTGATGGTAATGGTTGTAGTGCTAAATATTGGGATATTGTAAAACCATTATTTGGAGAATTAAGACAAATTAAAACTCTTTCAAATAAAACTGCATTATGGGAAAATTTACTTGATAAAGCTAATAAATATTACTGACCTATACTCAATGCTTGGTCTGAGGAAATCACAAATCTTTGTTCAGTTGATGAAGAAAAAGCTAATAATGTTTGTAAGGCACTAATATCTTATTTAATAGGAAAATATGATTTTTATAAAATAATGTATTATGGATCAAATAAAGTTTTCATTCAAGCATATAATTTTAATAATACACTTAACACCAAAAAAACTAATTACCCTAACTATATTCATACTATTAATACTAAAAATGGAGGAATTTATTCTAAAACTATAGTATTTAATCGTGGATTTAGCATTAATTTTAGAATTCATAATGCAAGTAGCAGAGTTGAACCGTCGCTTAAATTTGATATTAATGCAATAGGGCTTCCTACTAATGAAGCTTATCAACATACTTTTGATATTATAGACTAGGTTATTAATATGTTTCAAAAAATTATACTACTTCTTACATTATGTTTTTTAAATACTCATTTATTAGCTGATACCGATAAGCGGTTAAAAGATATTGCACCCTACCCTCTACCGACAGATAGCCAAAAACGATATGTAATTCATTTACCTACAGAGTCTAATGAAGAAAAGCTAAAAGTAGAATTGCAAGCAACAAAAAATGCAAAGAAAAAATGCAAAGATTGTAATCGTGTTTGGTTTGGCGGTAAGCTGGAAACAAAAACTTTAGAATGAAGGATGGGGATATAATTATTATATAATCGATCAAGTTAGCGATCAGCCTGCTAGTACAATGATGGCATGCCCTGGGGTAAAAGCAACCATAAAACCGGTTAGTGTATTTTTAGGCGATGAAACATTTTTAAGATATAATAGCAAACTACCTATCGTAGTATATGCTCCAAAAGATGTTGAACTACATTACGTTATTTGGCATCAAAATGATATAATCAATTCTGCAAAGGAAGGTTAGCTTCTTTAACGTGAGCGTTCACGGGTTTTTCACTGTCACCCCGTGGCTTGACCACGGGGTCTATAAAAACAATAAAAAATACTAGTAATTTTAGTATTTTTAACTGGATACCGTGGTCAAGCCACGGGGTGACAGAGATAAAATTGATCCACGCAACAACGCCTTGCGAGGAACGAAGCGACACAGCGATTCAGAAAAATAATTAAAAAAATTCTGATTTACAGAATTTTTTACTGGATTGCTTCGTCAATTACTTACGTAATTTCCTCGCAATGACGTTGAATTCTTATAGTTAGCAATACCTAAATTACTCAAAATCTTCCTCTACAGCTTCAACTTCTTGCACTTCTGGTACAAAATGTTTAAGCATGGATTCAATGCCGTTTTTTAAGGTAATAGTAGAACTTGGACAGCCAAGACATGCACCGCGAAGAGCTAATTTAACTATACCGTTTTCAAAGCCTTTATATATTATATCACCACCATCTTGTGCAACAGATGGACGCACTCTAGTTTCAATAATCTCTACGATTTGCTTCTCTATTTCCGAAAGCCCATCAAGGTTATGATTTACATTATCTGCTTTTGTACTTTCTTCAAATACCGGAAATCCCGAAACAAAATGATCCATAATAACCATTAAAACTTCAGGCTTTATAACTTGCCAATTACTTTCAGCTTGCTTAGTCACCGTTATAAAATCACTACCAAAAAATACTGATTTTACATTATTAATATAAAATAGTGACTCTGCAAGTTTGCTTCTTCCTTTAACTTCAGCAATATCGCTAAAAAATACCGGCTGTTCACTACTTATTTCCTGTCCCGGGAAAAACTTTATTGCATCAGGGTTGGGAGTATCTTCAGTTTGAATAAACATAATTAAAGTACACTAATAAATTTGTTGATTATTATAAATCGATAGTACCGTTTTTACAATATATTTGTATTTATCTTGAAGATTGTTGCGTGGACACCTAATCGTCAAGTGGCTGCGGCAATCTAGAAAAGATAATAAAAAATGTCAATTTATAGCATTTTTTTACTGGATTGCTTCGTCAATTACTTCGTAATTTCCTCGCAATGACGAGAAAGCTGATCCACGCAACAATACTACGCGGAAATAACATAAGGCGGTAAATATCTAATTAATATATAAGCCGGTATAAAACAAAATCCTGCTACGATGAAAAAATAAGTCCAACCTAAATAAGTAGCTGCATAGCCTGAAATACTACCAAACAATATGGTACTAATATAAGCAATAGAAGTAATTAAAGCAATTTGGGTTATACAATATTTAGAACTACAACATCTTAATTGGTAAGAAAAAAACGGGGACATAGTTAAGCCTTTGGTAAATTCTTGAAAAAAGACCGCTATATACAGACTTGTAATATCTCGATTATAAAAATAGAGAAATAAAAAAGATAGGCTAGATAAAGCATGATATATTAATGCTCTTTTAAGCAAATAAGAATATTCATATTTTCGGCACAAAAACCCGCCTATAAAACCTCCAAGGATTGTAGCACACATACCGAAAGCTTTATATCCAAGAGCTAAATCTTTCTTCGTATACCCAATATCGAGATAAAACATATTCGGCATAATTGAAAGAAAATTATCTTGAAGACGATATAGAAGCATAAAACTAACAATTATTAGCCATTTAGGTTTCTTGATAAAGTCATAAAAAGCATGCCAAAATCTATCAAAATCATTAATAATTATCTTATCTTTAAATTTAAGCGGATAAATTATAATTAATAGTAATGACGGTATACATAAAATTGCCATAGCACGATAAACATCTTGCCAAGATATGATAGTTGATAAATATAACGCTCCTGAACCTGCTATAAGTATACCTATTCTAAAGCCTGTAGTACAAGCTGCCTCACTTATGCCCCAATTTTTATTTATAATAAGTAACATCTGTGATGATTGAAGCAACATATCATAAATGGAAGAAAAAAATGCCACAGCTACTAAGCATAAAGCAAATGGTATAAAATGAGTGTTAGGGTTAAAATTTGTTAGAACATATACACAACAAATACAGCTAACCAAAGCAATAATTAAACAATATTTATATCCTCGCTTACTTGAAGGAGCAAAACTTACTTTTTCTAGTAAAGGACCCCATAAAAATTTAAATATATGAATAAAATTAACTAAACTAAAAAGCCCGATAGTGATTTTATCAAAACCGGATTCTCGAAGCCAAAAAGAAAGAGTTGAACCGGTAAGTAAATAAATTAAACCTCCGGGAAAAGAAATTATTAATATAAAGAAAATATTAGATATATATTGAAATCGTGAAAAATTTAAATTTATGAATTTATCCTCCTTTTTTATATTTGTCATCCCACCGCTTGATCGGCGTTGCTGCATAGATCAATTCCACTTCTGTCATCCCGCGAGCTTGTAGCGGGGCCCAGTTTAAAATACTAATATTAGTATTTTAAGTTGTTTTTTGGACCCCATGGTCAAGCCACGGGGTGACAATATAATAACCACCCACGAAATCAAAGATCACTCGCAATGACGTAAATCTAAACTACGATACTTTCTTTCTTTTATTACCGTAGCTATTACCGTCAAAAGTTTTTTTACGATTATTATCAAAAGAATTAAAATTTTTACCCTCACCGCTGGCTCTTTTACCGAATGATCTTTTACGATTATTTTTATCACTCCTAAACTCACTGCGTGGTGTAGATTCTCCTTTATTTACTAGACGATCAATTGCACGCCATCTAATAACATCATCAGGAGAAATAAAAGACAGTGCATGTCCGGTAGCCCCTGCTCTACCCGTTCTACCTATTCTATGTAAATAATCTTCAGGACACATAGGTAAATCATAATTAATAACATGCTGTGTATGAGGAATATCAAGCCCACGAGCCGCTACATCAGTTGCTACCATTATTCTATGATTTGACTTACGAAATGATAAAATTACTCTTTCACGTCGACGCTGACTTAAATCACCATGTATAGCTTCTGCTTTATGATTTTCATATTTTAACATTTTAGCTAATTGATCGGCAGAGCGTTTAGTCTTCACAAAAATAATTACCGATCCTTCCCTATTACCAAGTTGTTTAGTTAATTCACTAAATTTTTCTTTATCAGAAACATGCATTGATTCCTGTTTTATTTCTGCAGCTGCTTTATTAGTAGCACCTACCGTAATACGTAATGGATTGTTTAGATATTTTTGAGAAACAGCAATAATATGTTTTGGCATAGTAGCGGAAAACATTAAAACTTGTCTTTTTTCCGGTAAAAATTTATTGATTTCTTCTAACTGTTCTTTCATCCCCATATCAAGCATTCTATCCATTTCGTCAAGTACGGTTATGCCTATGCGATCAATTTTTAAACTTCCTCTATTTAAGTGATCGATAATACGCCCCGGCGTACCGATAATCACTTTCGGATTCTTTTTTAATTGCATAAATTGTTTAGGCATTGGTTCACCGCCTATCAAAACTGCACTATTAATTTTATAGGATGTAGTTACTTTATTTAAAGTACTGTGTATTTGCATTGCTAATTCTCTAGTCGGAACAAGAATTAACGCAGTAGTTTTATTTTTAATAAATGAATCAATTAACGGCAATAAATAAGCGAGAGTTTTTCCTGAACCTGTTTGGCTAGAAGCGAGTATGTCCGACCCCGCCATTGCAACCGGAATCGATTGCTTTTGTATTTCAGTCGGCTCAGTGATATTCATTGTCTCAAGAGCGATAATTAATTCTTCAGATAAATTAAAATTTTTCATTATATAATCCAATATAGTTTTAAATCAAAATATGCACATTATTGATTAGACCACTTACATAACCCATTTCTTAAAGATATTATGAGACGCTCTCTCTCAGCCTTACATACTTAACTATAGTACGCTTGAGTAGAGTAGAAATCTCTTATTCCCTTTATTAAGAGCCTACCTGTAAGATAAGTTATGCAGGTCTATTGTATAAAAAATAAGTTATAGTAAATTAAAATAACGACTTATATAATTATCCTGAATCAAAAAATATGCTTAAGCTAGATTACAAACCAACTAAATATATAAAACGATAATGAATAATGAAACTATTTTAGAATCTTATTCAAGCCAGAATAATATTATTAGATTTAGGGCATTTTCATGCCCTTTAGTAAAAATAATTTATTATACTTAAAATTATATAGGTTATTATAAGACAAAAACAAAATATTTACTATATTGATAAAGATGACTAGGCTACCCTAAATTATAAACAATTTTGGATAGCTGCTTTTGGTATTATAAATATATTTATTTAATTCTGAGGTTAACAGCATAGGCTTTTCCTTGCTTTTCTTCAAGATCAAAAATTACATCTTGTCCTTCTTCAAGGCTATGTAAACCTGCTGCGTCTACGGCTGATTTGTGTACAAACACATCTTTGACGCCATTTTCCTGTTCAATAAATCCAAAATTCTTCGTAGAATTATACCACTTAACTTTACCTACTATATTTGTAGCCATAAAAACCTTTATTAGATAGAAATTACTTATTTGAACTTAACACACGCTTATAATAACTAAAACTTAAATTTTACTTTAAATCTTACTTAAATATAAGAGCCGATAAAAATTCATTATGCAAAACTACCTTACCTTGCGGCATTTGTCAATAAACATGTCAATAACATGCAAGAGAAAGTATTACTTTCTGAAACTAATCTATCATATTATTACTATTTTGTCACTATTTAAGTTAATTATCTAATAAATTAATGCGTAAACTAACTATTTTAAAGGTGTTTAATAATTTTTTCATATCAGACTAATATATTAATGATAAAAGTACTTGCTTTTTTGTATTTTTTTTATTAACCTGTCCACTTAGAAAAATACAGTTCTGTATTTGCCCGCGTGATGGAATGGTAGACATAACGGACTTAAAATCCGTGGAGCGTAAGCTCTTGCCGGTTCAAGTCCGGCCGCGGGTACCATTCGCCATTTTTAGGCAAATTCACCAATGTATCAAACGGCGAACACAGCATAAAATCAAGCTTTCCAGCATTTTTTACTTAACAATACATACGCTTTAATAAATTTTGTTTATTATATTGTACTTCAGAATTTGTAGGATCAAGTTCAATTGCCTTATTATAAGACTCAAGAACTAATGCATATTTACCTAGTAAATAGAAAAAGCCGTATTTTTGAGTAAGATAGATTTATTAAATATATACTTATTGACTTCTTTTAATTCCCCCTATAAATTACTTCTCTCAAATGATAATTAAACTCTATCATTAATATATAAGCTAATTTTAAAGAGTTAAAATATGGAAAATAAAGAAGAAGAAATTTTAACCTCTGAGTCTTATATTGATGAAGAGGAAGAAAAGAAATTAAAAGCTCAAAATGCAAGGAAAGAGCTTAAGTTAATACTAATAATTCTTGGAATAGTTTTGACTAGTTTTTTAACTTTCTGTTATTTCTTTTTTAATTATGCAGAAGAAAAAGCGGCATAGTATAAATTACAGCAAGAACAAGAAGCTAAAGCAACTAATAAAACAGAATGATAGCCGCTGAAATACCAAAAGTTACAATTATTAATACTTCTTTAGGGCTAAAAAATTATTTATTATTGCAACTTTTTATTTTTACTTTAATTGTAATCAACTATTATTAACAAAAATAAGAAATAACTTTTATGGAAGATATAAGCTCTTGGAAAGAAAAGTTTGAAACTTGCGTTTATGCTAAAAAGCTACTTGATAAACTCGAATATTTAAACACTAAAGTAAAAAATCCCGTTGATATAGAGGAAGTCAAAAAAGCTATCTACTACGCTCGTAAATATCACGGTTCACAAATGCGTCAATCAGGCGATCCTTACTATTCGCATCCGATTGAGGTGGCGATTATGCTTGCGGTGTTTGTAGCTGAAGAAGCCCCAAAACTTTATACTGCTATTATGCTGCAAGCTGCCCTACTCCACGATACTATTGAAGATACAGAACTAACCGAAGAAATGATAACTAAGATTTTTAGTATAGAAGTAGCGAAACATGTAGAGGGATTAACTAGAATCAAACCTTATGGAAAAATAAGTGCCGAAGAGAGTTTAAATCAATTAATTAAACAAAAAAGACACGATACGGCACTTATAAAACTTTTTGATAGAGTCAATAATATACAGACTTTAGGAGCTAAATCACCTGAGAAAGCTAAAAAAGTAATAAAGGAAAGTTTAAGTGCATTTGTAGCAATTAGCATGCACTTAGAAATACCTACACTAGTACAAAAATTAACTCAACTATGCTATACACATTTATCAATACAAAACCAACAAAAAGAATTGTTTATAGAGGATAATTCCCAGCTTCTTTTTCTACCTTTTCAAAATGAGATAAACCAATTGCAAAACCAGTTGCTACTAAAGCAAAAACAATAAATAGTCCCCAATAATTAAAAAACTTAGTTAAATAAACAAGACCAAAGGATACCAATACATACATTATAGCTCTTGATAAAGCATATGTAAGAGTAGCTGAAGTAAAACGTTTAAAAACTGGAAAATGTTTATAAAAAATTGGAGCCGCAGGCATACTATCTGAAACAAATAAAATAACTAAACTCTGTAGTATAAACAATTCGGTAGGACTTGTCATATTACTTAGAAAATAAGGAATAGCTACTGTAAAGATTATAAATGCCCCAAATTTTACTTTTAAGATTTTTAATGGATAAATCCAATAGCTTAAAAATGTTAATATTATAAAGCCCAATAGATTTACTAATGAAATAAAGAAATTATGATTAATAACCTGTGCTGGGGTGTAATTGAAAACACGCTCTAGTACTTCACCACAATAAACATATATAAAGTAAAACATTACTGGCCAACAACATTCTATTAAAAAATATGCTAGAAAATTTTTGTTTAAAAGTTTAGCACTTATTACAGGATTATTTTTTATAATAGATAAATCTTGATTTGCAACTTCTAAAGTTTTTTTCAATTGACGTTTAGCATCTGCAAATTCTGGAGTTTCTCGAAGACTCCTTCTAGCTGTTGTACCTACAAGTGCTATTGCAGCCCCTATCCAAAAAACAGCACGCCAACTAAAACCTTGAGAAGTTACTAATGATGCAACCCCAAGTGCCATAGTTCCTCCTAATGTTGCAAATACTGATACTACTGCAACAGCTACATATCTAATCGGCGGAGAGATCATTTCAGTTAAGTAAATCTCTGCCCCTACTACTTCTCCCATTGATGAAATACCTTGAATAGCACGACATAAGGTTATAATCACCGAGACGGCAAGCCCTTTCTCTTCATAAGTCTGAAGATTTGCCATAATTATACAGCATATAGACATTAAGAAAGTAGTTATTATAACTGTAGTTTTTCGTCCGATAGTGTCTCCAATCCAACCAAAAATTAAAGCACCCAGAGGTCTAAGAATGTAAGTAGAACAAAAAGCTAATGCTGTAAAAAGTGAAGAAGTAAAAACGTCTGTCTGAGGAAAAAATAGTTTATTAAGTAGTACTGCCATATGAACATATAGCATAAGATCAAAGTACTCTAAAAAGGCTCTGGATATATAAGTGTGTAAATTCTAAAATAGGCATTAAATTCGCCCCTCAAATTTTATCAAAAAGTGAGCCATGGCCTCTCCCCAATTTTGGATAGGCATATTCCATTTTCGCGTAATATAGTCAATTGTCAAGTACAAAGTCTTAAATACAGAGTCGTCGTTAGGAAAACCCCTTTTGTTATTAGTAACCTTGCATAATTGACTATTTAAACCTTCGATTGCATTGGTTGTATAAATGATACGCCTAATCACTTCTGGGTATTGTAAAAAAATTATCAAATTCTGCCAATTATTTTGCCATGATTTTGCAATATGTGGGTACTGTTTGCCCCATTTCATATCAAAATCAGATAAGGCAGTAAGTGCTTCATCCTCAGTGATAGAGCTGTATACTAGCTTCAAATCTGCTGCAAGTTCTTTACGATCTTTATAGCTTACATATGACAAACTATTTCTGATTTGATGTACAATGCACAGCTGATGCTCAGTTTGTGGATATACTGCAGATATCGCCTCACTCATGCCCGTTAGATTATCGCTACAAGCAATTAAGATATCTTTTAATCCCCTGTCTTTCATTTCAGTAAAATTATTTAACCAAAATTTAGCTCCCTCATTCTCGCTAATACACAAGCCTAAAATATCTTTCCTTCCGGTTAAATCTACACCTAAAGCTACATATACTGCCTTATTGATAATTCTCTTATCTTGACGTACTTTAACTATAAGTGCATCAAAATATACTATAGCATATATGGCTTCCAGAGGCCTATTCTGCCAACTCCTGACCTCATCCATAACATTATCGGTAACCCGACTAATAAGGCTTTCACTGTTCTCTGCACCATATAGCTCATGAATCTGAATCTTAATGTCAGAGAGGCTCATCCCTTTAGCATATAAGGATAATATCTTCTGATCTAATCCATCAATCCTAGTCTGACGCTTTGGCACTAGTACAGGAGAAAATTCAGCATTTCTATCACGTGGTACTTCAAGTTCCAATACTCTACCTTCAGTAATTAGGCTTTTTTTGCATACACCATTTCTACTATTGTTAGTCTCTATCCTGCCATATTTGTTATAGACAAGATGCTCATCCATCTCAGCTTTTAAGGCTCTTTCAAATATATTTTTAGTTAACTGCTTTAATATCCCGTCTTTGGCAAAAAAACTCGTTAAATCAGTATCTTTATCTATTAGCAAATCTACTGCTTGTTTTATCTTCTCTTGGTTACTGTTACTCATGTTATTCCTGATAAATTATATTATTGTTAATATAACCTATCCTAGAAATTTACACACTTAGTGAGACAGCACCGGTTGCTATGCGATATAACTGTAAAATGAAGCAATTATATGAACGTTTAATTGCTTCAGGCAAAAAAGCTAAAGTAGCTTTGGTTGCCGTCATGCGTAAAATTATTATTTGTTTAAATTCTATGCTAAAACATAACGAAATTTATCAAATTTAACGCTTTTTACTCTTGACTCTTAAGACGGTAGATTCCCGCCTCCGCGGTAATGACATCGAAGCACTAGGATAACCCCAAGCAATTCTTTTTAGGCAGTACTAACTCTTCTACTTCATATTTCTTAAATGATCTTCTAATTTTCTTAGTTTTCTGCCTTCATTTACTATTGGTCTCACATATTTTTCCATTTTGGCATTTTCCCTATATTTATTAATCTGATCGATCTGAGCATTGACTTCATCGGTAATAGCTTGCTTTCTGTCCTCTATTTTATTTAATACTTCAGTACTATATTCATAATTTTTAACATCAGCATTAAAGTTATTAAGCTCTTCCGTAATCTTTGCGTCTACTTCAGGTCCCTGCTCAGTATCTTTGATCTTTTGTGCTATTAATGCCGGCATTTCCTCAATGTTGATATCATCTCTTTTGAAATGATCTTTAAGCTCTTTATAAGTTTGTTCTAAATTTCCTTCAGCTTTCTCGTGCATAATATCATAATGCTCTTGGCGACGAGTATATCGATCTTCCTCTATAAATTCTGCATGTTTTCTATGGGCGTTATCTATCATATCTCGCATCTGAGAATCAGTAGCTTTCTCACGCATAAATCTGTCGCCCATCATTACCGGTTCACCTTCCTCGAATAACCTACCACGCACCTCATGAATAAGCTTTCTTTGAGCTAATTCTTGATAATATTCTACATCACTCTGTCTACCTGCTTTTTCTAGCCTTGCTAGATATTCCGGTGATAATATATCTGCCTGAGCAGCTAACGTTTCCTTATTAATATGCATTTGGAGTTCTTCACGTTCCCGTGCTTTTTCATCATCTTTTAATTTTTCGCTATAAGTTCTAAGCCTTGGATCGTTATATTCAAAATCATGCCATTCGGCACTGGTTAGATTACCCTCATAAGCATCACGTAAATCTTTACCGACTATTGCAGTTAAAGCTCCTCTTTTTATTCCTGTATAACCTGCATATATTTTTTCACCTATACCTACACGCCTTTCTTCTTTTAATTTACGTTTTGTATCAACACGATGCTCCATCTCTTGCCAACTTCTAAGCGGTTTTATATTCTTACCGAACAGACCGACACCTCGCCCTGACATTTCTTTGTGAGCATATTTATAAGCATCTTGATAATCTTTAGTAAAACTCGCATCGCTAGCGAGTTCACGTAAGTTAGCATCTTTTAAGGACTTATCAAGCTCTGTTTTTTGTTCTTTACTTAAAGCAGCGTAATCTTTCACTCCATATTTATTTGCAGCAATTTTATCTCGAAGCTGAGTAAATTTCATTTGCGATAGTTCTTTTGCTTTTAATTCATTCCCTTTAGGTAAATTCTTTAACAATCCTGAAATACCGTTTTCATAATCAGTAATAGCATTCATTTTTACATCTTTAGAATCTATGCCGTATTTTCTCTTAACCTCATTTTGTACGGCTTTGTTTGCTGAAGAACCAAGAGCTTGCTTTTCAAGCCTTCCCATCATTATACCTTCAAATCCTTTAGCAAAGAACATACTAGTTTCTTCTAACTTCGCACTTACACGGGTAGTTACAGGTGCACTTACCGTCTTAGCTACATAACTTAACGGTCTATTCATTTGCTTCGCTGCAGATTCATAAGATTGCTGATTAACTTTTTGTATGTCTGTTAAATTACCTGAGGTACCGGCAATAAATTGTGCCGTCGATATAGCAGTATCGTTAAATTTACTTAGCAAATAAATAGACACAAAAATTAGTAATATCCCATCAAGTTGGACAAATTTCCCGTTTATAAAATTACTAATCCTTTTTGCATCTTTAACTAAATCTAAAAACGGTAATTCAATATAGCGTTCATCTATACACTCATACGCAGCACAATGCTTACATTTATCAGGATCATTCTTACAAGAATCATCTACTATTATATGATCTTCTGGAACTAATATTTTTGCTTTGTGGAAATTATTTATACCTCCTTTCATTGGTACAGGGAACCACCAATAAAATATTGAATTACCAAGGCTTGGATCTATATCCTCAAGAAAACTACCGAATATTTCATTTATCGGACCTAAATTAGGAAAATCATGTTTACATACCCCAAAACCAAGAGTTGAATATATTTCGGTTCTGATGATCATTGAAATAAAAGCGATACCGGCAAATAAAATTATAGGCTGTAATGCATATGATATTAATTGTCTTAACCAATTCTCAAATAACGAACGAGTTATATTAAATAACATGAAACAAATAAATATCGGTCCCATAATTATAATCATACCGATAGTTATAAGAGCGGTTAGATAGATAATAGTAGCTTTAAATATAAGAAAGAAAATAAAATATAGGGCTATTAAATATAGAATGATATATATAAAACCAAGCCAATCAACAAATAGTAAAGAAAATAATTTAGATAAAGTTTGAGGAGAAATAAGTAACCCCAGCAAACTTTGAGAACCGGGACCGGTAGCCGCAGCTTCATTAATTATTTGCAGTATTTGCTGAACCCCGTCAATAAAAAATACGAATAAATAATCATGAAAAAATGTCCAAGCTTTATCCGTACTTAATAATATTGAGACTATACTAACTTTTAATATTCTAACTATAAGTTCGACATGAGTAAGGTTTATATTACCTATTAAAAAGGAAAAGCCCGTAAACATTATATATAGAGTTAAAATAGCCGAGACACTCATCCTATAACCCGGCGTATCAATTATTTGTTGATAAGTTTTCTTTATAATCCCATCCTTACCAAATAATACTCCTTTTATTAAATCCGTTAAAAATTGTAGCGGATCGGGTCTAGTATCAGTAACTCCGGACTTGATTACTAATCTATATTGCCCGCTATTATCATCATAAAATTTATCTATAATCTTAAAATAAATAGGAGATTGAGCATATTTTGACTTATCCTCACCTTTATATTGATAATTTATACCGCCGGCTTTCAAGAATTGTCCTGTACTACTAATACTATAAAATTCATAGCCTACACTCGAAGTAAGCTCTCCTAAATGCTGAGTTATACCTTGCGGTTTACGCTGTGAATCCGGTGAAATATTGGGATCGGTATTTTTAGCGGCAATAAGAAAATAAAGCCCGACACCGTCTGTCATTATACATGGAGGATTACTAATCATTGCGTCATTTTGATTTGCGGGATTAGGAGTACACATATCAAGTCTAGCATTATCCCAAAAAGTACACGGTTGTAGCTTAACGCAAAAAGCAGCCAAAGTAGTTGTGTTATTTTTCTGACCATACCACGGACACCATGCAGATAACTGACCTGAAGTATTTTTATCACCAAGTATATAACTCCACGGTCTTACCATAACGGTTAAAGGATAACCATTTACTTTATAAGCACTATCACGCCATGGTGCTACCTGATCACCTTCCTGTCTTGAAGTAATTTCTTCCGGATTATATCTAGAAGAGACATTGAATTTGATAAAACCGAAATCATCAGGGTCAATACAAGTATCGCCGGTACAACCGGAAAGCAGCAATAGCGATATTAATAATGTAATAAAAATATTTTTGTTCATTTATTTTTTATGTGTTATTTCTTGTTTATGTCATTCCCGCAAAAGCGGGAATCCAGAAAAAATAAAACCATTTGCGTTTATAATTTTTAATATTATTTTGTGTTTTCTTGACTATGGATTCCCGCTTTCGCGGGAATGACATCGACAACCGGCACAACTCCAATCAAGTTAGCTAGGATGACACTAAAATAATTTTGTTACTTTCTCTCTTCCTCTTTCTTCGGTACATCATTACGCTCGGCAAGGAATTTATTTGTAAATTCACCACCTCCTTCCGGTTTTCTAGCTTTATAATTTTGATCAATTATCTTGTCTTTGAAAACTCTAGCCGGAGCCATTGCAGCCTTTTTAATCGGTTTTGTTACCGAACCTATATCCTGCATAACGGCTCCCACAGGATCAGAACGTTCTTGATAATTTCCTGATATTCGTGCCGGTGTAACATTTGTAAGCATTCCGACTACTATATTTACAAAAGTTACTAAACCATATGACATTAAGCAATATGAATAAAATAATAAAGCCGTAGTAAACAATACTAAGAAAGTATTAGCGTTATTCGTTAGAATATTCGAGCTACTAATTTCCGGTACATCCGGTACATAGAAAGGTATTCCTGGTAAGAACGGTAATGTAAAAGAGAAATTAATCGGAATACCAAGATTTGTTAAATCAAGCCCTATTTTTATTGGTATCAGAGTATCCCAACAGGCTCTAACTACTACTTTTAAAAGCTGCTCAGATAAAACCTGATCTATCAATAAAAAGAAAATCAATAATATTGTCGGCTGCACTACATAGCTAAGCAATGTCGATATCCAATTATCAAATAAACTTTTAGTTTTTTCAAATAACATTAATATTATGAAAAACGGTGCTAATGAAATCATAACAGTTAGCCCTATGAATGCAATAACATAGCCTATTATAACTTCTAAAATAGCTCTAAAATAAGTAATAAGTGAATAAATGGTTATAATAGCGATAAATGCTAAACCATTATGTATTTGTAATAATTCAATAAATAGTAATCCCCAAATCCTACCGTTAGTATATTTATCAAATATAGGATCAATAAAACCAAAAATATTAGCTCTAGAGCTTGTAGCACCTACTACGTTAGTTACAAAGAAATCAATACCGTCAGTAAATGCACTAAAGAAGTATGTATTAAAGAAGCTCCAACTTTCTTCTCTAATTAAAAAAGCTACTATAGCTATTTTGCATATACGTGTTATTACTTCTACGGCAGTTAATTTTAATGCTCCCGCAACGAACATTAGCCCAAATATAGTAACATAAAGGGTTAATGCAGCTTTAGCTATATTCTGCACTGCAGAATTTTTAACTAACTTAATATAAAAGTTCTGACTAAAAGTTCTAAACTGATCGGTAATAGGTTTAATAGCACCGTTATATATTATATCAGAAAACCAAGTTGTACCGGTATAATTAGCATAATTTACACTAACCACCCCTTGTATATTACTATTAGGGTTTACCACCCTTAACCATAAATATCCATCTTGCGGTGCATCAGCCGCAAAGTTATAATCTACCGGCGTACCACGAACAGATGGATCAGGTAACGTACCATCAGATGTTATTAAATATTCTAAACTTATATTTTGCTGATCACCTGGACTAATTGAATTTGCCCCATTACCTATTTCAACAATCATCGAATAACGACCGAAATATAAAAAATTAGCTGACCAATCATTCTTATTTATATAATCTACAAAATTAGCATAATTTGAAAAATTTCGGCTCCAATCACTCATTAAAACTGAATTACTAAACATGTTATTAACTTGCCAATCGCTAGTAAAATCCATAGTACCGCCGCTAGTGGCTTGATAATATATAAAGCTACTTTGAGTGCTGCCTGAATTTACAAAACTCTGATCTCGTTCCTTAATAACCTGCCCGCCTACTTTAATTATCATCCCTCTACCTTGATCGTAATAGCAAGCAGGGCTAGTATTTATACCGGCATTAGCAGGACAAGAATTAATTAAGCCCATGAAATTCTGTACCGCTCCCGTCATCATAGGTTTGCCGACTAATGCTTCGTTACTATTTATACTTTTATATTTTGTAGCTGAGCCAGTACCGCTACACCCGCTTGGTTTATCAGGATCTCTTGAAGCGTCTATAAGATCACATACCTCCTTTGCAGATGAGTAAATTATTCTATTATCAAAATTTCCAAGGTTACTTTGAGTATAAAGTGCAGAAGCAGCAAATATTGAACTATCAAGTTCCTGCGTTAAAATATTATCTAGAGTATTAGGACTAAAAAAATTATCTTTACCAACTAAACTAATATTTACTACATCGCCGGCCTTAACTTCAATTCTCGAATTACCGTTAGAATAGTTAAAATATTTAACAGAATCAGACATTTTAGTAAATGAAAGTGCATCAAGGTCTTTATCAGGCGGTATAGCCCCAGGTGTTGCACTGTTATTGTCCGTAACAAAACGAGGAAATCCTAAAGCTTCAAATTGTAATTTAGAATAATTATAAGTTTTAATGAAAACTTGCGGCGTACTAAATCTTGGATCAATTCTATATAATACTAGATATTTTCTAGGTTCAGGAGTAATACCTGAAGTAGACCAGTTTATTTTTAACAATTTACCTTTCTCAACAGTATTACCTGTTGATTGCCAAGTTCCGGCTGTAGATAAACTAATTCCTATATTACCCTCTTTAAAACTTGTAAATTCAGGCACTTCTAAACAACCGAATAAGCTTTTTAACCCACCAAAACTGGTTGACATCCATGAAAAAGCATCATCAGCTTTAGCTGGCATCGCCATAAACAAAACTAATAAAATTAAACTCTTAAGAATTTTCATAATTTTAAATTGTTATCCAACATGTCATACCGTGGTTTTTATTTTTTGTCATTGCGAGCGACCAAAGACATTGTCGCATGACTCGGTTTTCCGTCATTGCGAGAAGAATTACACAGTAATTCGACGAAGCAATCCAGTAAAAAATTCTGATTTACAGAATTTTTTTAATTATTTTTCTGGATTGCCACGTCGCTTCGCTCCTCGCAATGACGATTCGGGTATCCATGCAACAACCCAGCAACCAAAGACATTGTTGCATGGCTCGAAAAATGCACTCGATGTCATCCCCACGGAAGCGGGAATGATATAAAACTAGCAATGCAACAACACTAATACCCACTTGCAATGACGATTTTCGATTCACCCCCTATCCTCGTGCTTCAGGCTGCGGCGGTTCTTCATTTGTCTTCTCGCCCCCTTCTTTTGGCGTATTTTTCCTATTTTTCTCAGCCTGGTCTAATGTCTTATTGCGTTGTTTTAATCGTGCTTCTGCTCTGCCGGTAATACCTTGTCTTGTTTTATCATCCATTCCTATTGGACTTAATGCTTTTTGTCCTGCATCATGAGACATTCTACCACCAATTTCAGTAGCCGAAGGTCCAGCAGCACTAGTTAATTTTGCTACCATACGCCCTGAAAATTCGACATAACCATACATACCATAAGCAATAATAACTAGAGTTACGATATTTTGCATATTTACTCCCATCATACCCGACATATAATCCATTCCCCAAGGGGCAAACCAATTAATACAGAAGATAGGTACATTCAGCAATGCAATAGGTAAAATAGTACCGATAAACGGAATTTTTATCGGTAAAGCACATTTCCAACAAACGCTATAACCTAAAACAAAATCTAGATAAATGGTAAATAGCTGGGTTAGCACTATAATACCTGCCATCATAACTACCGGTTCTATCATATAGCGGATCGTAAACCTCACCCAATTATCAAATAAATACCTAGTAACATCAAATAATAAGAAACTAATAAATAAAGGGGCTATACCGATTAATATACAAGTTGCCATAAATGCCATAATATAAACGGCAACAGCTCTAAGTGCCGTAATAATTACTATACCAACCGCAATAAAAGTAATTATAAAATATATAATACCGCTAAGCCCCAGAGAAAGAAGTGAAAGTAATTGAGCGATAAAGGTTTGACTAAAAAATATTTTACTCATTACTGCATCTAAAAACATGAAAGGATTAGAAATAGTATTAGTAGAAGTAAACAAACTATATCCACTCATATTAGCAATAATTGCGTCTGAAAAATTGGTAATTGCATCAAAAAGATAGTTATTGAAAAATTCAAAAGTATTACCGTTCATAAGTCCGCTAACTATGCCGATTTTTGCTATTCTAATTACTAGCTCTTTTTGGTTTATCTTAGCAAAACCAAGCAAGAACATTGCTCCGTAAGTCATCACATACAGAATTAAAATTGCTTTAATATAGGTAAAAAAGTTAGTACAGGACGAGCTATCATTAGCTTTATAACATACCATATTTTTAAAAATAGAAGTAGCAGCCCCTTGTACTTTAGTTTTAAATAACTGAAGTAACGGATTCATTACTTTAATAGTAAAACTTCCTACTTTTAAGGATGTTGAGAAATGTACTTTATAGCTACCTTCACTATCTTTATAGTCCCTTAAATTATTATTAGGATCATTTAGAATTTTCATCCATATATAACCCGCCTCATTCGCGTTAAAGTTATATTTACCGTCGCTATTAACGTTAATTCCTTGAGGTGAATAGGTTTTACCGCTAGTATTCGGGTTTTCCGAAGGCTTTACTATTATGTATTGCACTCGCCCACGATCATCAAAAGTATCGTTAAAACTATTACCGTTCTCTCTATAGCATTTAGTCTGTTTAATATTTAAAACGTATCCTCCCGTATTCTTACTAGCATCTTGTGAAGCGGGATACCAAAGCCTATATTGTAAATAGCTTTTTTCAATATTACTGTTAAAAGGTCTATTATATATAACTTTATATAAATATTTACCGTCTTTATCTTTATAGTCAGGCGGTTGTTCTGTCTCTGCAACAAATTCAGCAAATTCTAGCTTAGAAGGCAGAGCTTGACTTACAGAACCCGCATCATTCATTTGATATATTAGTCCGGTTGGTCCTTTGCCTCCTTTACCGTCCGCCGTATACCAAAATCTTCGATTCTTTTGAAAATCTCCGTCCTTACATATTCCTGAAGTACAATTTACACCTCCAATATAATCTTTATCTTTTGGGTTGCGATCGCTAACACTATCAGGACATCGACCATTTGGAGGAATATTAACATTATTAGAACATTGAAGAGCTGAATAGTCGATAAATAATTTACCTATGTCGTCAGACCACGAAAATGTAAAACTCCCATCATCTAGGTAGTTTTCTGGTGCTGGACCAGTTATATTAGCCCAAGCCGGACATTTCTCTTTACATTCTGGTATCTTACCACAATTAGGATTACAGCCGAGTAGTCCCCAGTCGCAACCTATTTGCTCAAACCAGTTAGGACACCTCCATGTGACTTTACAATTCCAATACTTCTCTTTTAACTCGCAAGCATTAACATATTTACCGGAATAAATAGAATATTTTCCACAAATCGGATCGTAAGAAGTTTTGCCTTGGGAACAATCTTTCGTAACCTTATCATCTTTAAAAGCATCTTCAACTGTTGCATCCGTATTGGCAAAATTAGGAGATACGGAAACTAAAACTCTATCATTAGCGTATAATTCGGCAATATTACGCCATTCATTATTTTTTGCATCCATTATTAGAGAGAGAGGCGGATTATTTGCATCGGTAATACGAGGAATCGGAATCATGTTACCTTTATCGTCTAAATTAGATTTACCAGGCCTTGTACTTTCAGTAAATTGTACATTATCCTTTGGTACATAAGCTAAACACAAACTAACCTGACCGACCACTTGTAAATTCACCGGTTGATTGTTCTCTACTAGCACCTGAGTATTTAACCATTCACCGTAACGATTAGGATCAGGAATAAGCTGAGTCGTGCCGTCGGGCAACATCTTAGAAGTGTTTACATAATTAGCATTAGCATTAAGGGTTATAGTACCGGTTATTGAATCTGAACCTCCTTTACCATCCGGAGCATATCTCATGTAGCAGCCGTCACCGACTTTTACTGCTCCTATCATACCAAGTGCTGCAAAAATAAAGCAAACTAACGTTGCTACTATAGCGAGTACTCCTAAAACTTTTAATAAGTTACTCTGCATATTCTATTATTTACCTCCACCCGTCAATAAGGCGTCTTTAGCACTACTACCTCCTTCTGTACCAAGTGCATCATCTCCTTTCTGTCCTTCTTGGCGTTTACCTCCAACATCCGGCTTATCTCCTACCGGCGGCTTACCTTGTGAAGCCATGGCTGCATCCTTAAGGAAAGCTGTTCCTTTCTTTACTAAATCAACGATTTTAGTTGGACTTGCCGTTACTGCATCCATATTAGGACCATTAGTTAAATCAGAAGCAAATCGCCCTATAGATTTAGAGAAGTAATAAAAAATAACCGAAAATACTAATACGCACAAAAGTTCCGCTAAAATAGATACAACATCTCTAACAATTGATTTTATTGGGAAAATTATCAATAAATGCTCTTCCCAACCTTCACCTGCATAATATTCTAACATTTTATATCCAAAGCTTTTCTGACATTCATCTGCCCCGCCGACAGGAAGCCTTAACTCAAAAGTACTAAATCTAATATCACCTTTTTCATAATCATATCTAAGAAATTCGCAATTTTTAAATATTGCAGAATCATACATAGTTATTAATAAAGCTATAAAACCTGCTACTACTGCCGGCTGCAATGCACATGAAATACATACTTTTAACCACCCATCAAAATAAGCTTTTGTACGAGTAAATAGAGCCATAGGAATGAATATAGGAGAAATATATGTCATAACGTAAATAGTAATCATGCAAACTAAATAATGCGTAATAAAATATAAAAGTATAGATAAAAATATTACAGAAAATACTAGACCTGCTGCAAGTATAATAACGTTTCCGGCCATAAAGAATCCAAACATAACGGTAAAAAATCTAAGTGCTCCTGCTTTACTTAAATCTTTCGGTCTGTCTTTTTTGCCGTCAGGATCAAAATTAGGTATAGGTGTATTATTACCACTGGGACCATTGCCGACTGAATTCCCTAAAACTCCATTCTTATCTATATTATAAAGTAAATCCAAGCCAAGATAATAACCTATACGGCAATCAATTGCGTCCCATAAACCGTAAAATTTATAACCATCCTTATACTTTGAATTATCAAATTGACATAATCCTCTAGAACCTGCTGAATTAAAGATCATCTGTGCAAAGTCCGGTGCTGCCCCCGTCAAAAGAGGTAATCCATATTTTAACATACCGTTTTCTTTTGTCGGCTGACCGCCGCTAAAATCTAAAGGTCCAAGACCGATAGAAAAATAAGCAACAAATAAGAACTTTATTACAAAAAGAGCTATTTTTTCAGTACTTGCATATTCTTTATTTAGAGCCATATTAAAGGCAAAAAACATAGTATAAAGAATTAATGCCGCACCTATAATTCTCTTTAAATAACCTTGAAACGTAGAAAAAGCAGCAAGATTAGTTATTCTAGAATTTTGATCTTGAGAGCTACAACCATTTCCGGCAAAAAATATTTTATTAAGCGTTTCGCTCAAACACTGAACTGCAAGACCGGAAAAATTAATTAACGATTGACTATAATTTGCTCCCGTATAGCAACTTTTTCCTATATTACAATTTTCATCATCAGGCGGAGTAGGCGGCGGAGTAGCACTTAAAGATTTACATGCTACCGGCATCGGTCCTCTTGACGTAGGCATAACTAAACATAGATCATTATCCCATTTTTTAACCGTTAAAACGATATTCTTTAATACAGGATTTGCTCCAAGATCAGGATTATTATCAGTACTTAAATCACTAATTTTCTTAGAGTCCCCTTCATTTAAATTATATATGGTGCAAGGGCTACTACTACCTTCTATATTTTTAAAACAAAACGTTATACTAGATGCAGCTGAGTTACAATTACCTCTCGGATCTTTCATATCAATATTACGAATTATATAGCCATATGCCGTGTCCGTTTCTAAATACCCATCTGAAGTAGTCGGTAAACTAGAACATGATTCTCCAAAGCCGGCAAAGCTAGCTAAGCTTACAGACGCTATACAAACTATAATAAATATCTTTAAGGTTTTAAGAGTTTTCATTAGAACTATTATCTTTTTTTTCTGTTACTACGCCGCTTTTTACTAACTCATACCATGTCTTTTCAGCATTTGCACGTCGTTCTGATACTTCTCCTCCTTCTTGTTCTCTTACTCTTCCTCCTCCGCTTGCTACTAGTTCATTCCATGCTGTTTCTACTTTTACACGTTTATCCCAAATCTCTGCATTTTCCCGTATCTGCTTCACTCCTGTCGGGTTTTCATGTTCCTTTAAGTTAAAACTATAATCAATTACTCCTGTACCCCTACTTGTACTGTCAACTTTTTCTTGCGGTGACGTAGTAGTATTATCTTCTTTTCTGTCGTTTTCTATATTTTTATTTTCTTCTACCTTTGCTTTTTCTGACTTATTAAGTTCATCAGCTAATTTATCAAATTTATTAGTTACACTATTATCTCTTTCTCTTATCTCAGTTACTACACCGCTATCGACTAATTCATTCCATTTCTTTTCCGCATTCGTGCGTCGCTCCGATGTTTCTTCACCTTGCTGATCTCTTATTCTTCCTCCGCCGCTTGCTACTAATTCGTTCCATGCTTTCTCTACTTCTGCACGTTTATCCCGAATCTCTGCATTTTCCCGTATTTGCTTTACTCCTGCCGGATTTTCATGTTCCTTTAAGTTAAAACTATAATCAATTACTCCTGTACCTTTACTTGTGCTGTCAACTTTTTCTTGTGGAGCTGCATTATCAACTTTTTCCTGTGGAGGCGGAGTATTATCAATCTCTTTTTTACTTTCTTGATTATTATCTCTTATGATTTTTCCAACACTTTCAGTTTCAATATTACTTTGCGGTGCAGGTGTAGAAATAGAAGTTCTAATACTAGCAGGCGGTGGTGAAACAGCTTCTGGAGGAGCAGGAGGAGGAGTAACAACATCTGATCTTGCTTCACTACTTACTGTTTTTGGGCTAGAAGTTGCTATAGAAGACGAAGCTGTCGGTGTTGTTACCGTAGGTGCCGACGTACCTCCGCTTGCAGCAATATTATCATTTGGTCCTCCGCCTCCGCTCGTAGCAATATTATCACTTACTCCTCCATCTTGACCAGCTTTTAAATCACCAACTCCTCCTCTACTTGCTATCTGATCTACTCCCTTAGTTGCCGTACCCGCAGCAGCAAGGGCTGCCATACCTGCCTTAAATATTGCTTGCGGTTTTATAGCAACATTATTAAGAGCTACTCCTTCCGTCATATCTGCAGCAAATTCAGCTAGCTGACTACTAAAATTATACATCAAATACAATGTAAAACATGCCGTAACTAACGCAAGTAAAATATTTTTAATTTTCTCAAAAAGCACTTTTGGAGACATGAAAAACATTCCGGGTCCCAAAACTACTCCCGATAAAAACTGGAATTTAGCAAGAAATTTATCAGTAGGGGTATCTCCCGGTTTACTATCGACGATTTCACTTACACTATCTTTTGCAAAATTAAATGCCGTGGTAATCGGGTTATTTAACATATAACCTAAACTATTTTGACAGCTTTCTACGGCATCTTTATCAGGATATTGTGATATATCATCCCAATCATTATTAATATAAAATATCAAAACATCACGACTTGAAGTACCGCCGCTCTGTGCAAGATTTTCTATACTATTGTGAATTAACTTGCTCTTATATTGACATTTACCGTAGAAACCATAATCATATACCGAAAACATCGTAATCATAAAAGTAACTACCACCATAGGCTGTAGCAAGAACGAAATCATCAGCTTAACCCAGCTATCAAAATAATTTCGTGTATATGTGAATAAAAACATCGGTACAAAAAGAGGAGCTAAAATACCGAGTATTACTATAGATATCATACACATAATCGTTGCATTAACCATAAAGGCAGCAACCGAAATCACAAGTAACGGATAAGAAAGAGCGAGTGACACCAAAATCATATTACCGGAGATTATCGCCGGAATTAGCAAATAAATATATGGTGGAGCACTAAAACTAAAGAAATCAAAATTTAAAAAATCATGGCTTCGATAAGCATTTTCGACAAGTAACGTAGATAATATATCAAGCCCTAAATAATGAGCTACCCTACAATCTAACGCATCCCATAATGCAATATAAGAAACGGTACCGTCATAAGAAAGATTGTTAAATTTACATAAACCGGACGGAGCAGCATTCATAACCCAACTTGCTAAACCGTTTATACCGTCAAGTAAGAAAGGAAACGCCCACTGAATCATACCGTCTAGTCGGTCATACGGAGAGCCATTACCAGGGGTTATATTAATTCCTATTGAAAAATAAGTTACGAATATCATTTTCAATATAAAATTTATATACTCACTTTTTGGCGGTACTTCACCTGCAAGTAATAGTTTAAAGCCAAAAAACATAACATATAAAGTTAGAAAAGCCGTAACTATTTTATACATTCCTACTTGGAACTGAAATAATGCACTATCTTGCCTTGAAGCCAAATTAACCACTTGTTCTACATTATCAAAACTACAAACATCTTTACTAATTAGTAATCTAGCAATCATTTGCCTCATACATTCTATAAGAGGAGAAGTCATGACTACTGCAGTTTTTGAAGCATTATAAGCTTTTTGATAACATCCGCCGCCTGCTGCACTACAGGAAACTAAAGCTAAAGGATCGGTAGGCGTTTCCTTAGGATCCTGAATAAAATCCTTATCTGCTACATCCATAAAACTATTATACATGGATTTCGGAAACGGCTCTTTCATATATTTACAGCCGACTGGGACGTCTCCTGTAAACCCCTTTGTTGAAACACATATTCTATCTTTATCTTGAATAACTTTCCAATATATTACAGGGAAGCCTACATCAAATGCAAAACCGTCATCACCGGGCTTACCACTATATGGAATATGATATTCCTTTTTTTTATTTTCCCACGCTTTCTTTATATCATCCCAAGGGTCGCCCCCTGTTAAGACAGCTTTAGCAATAGCAAGTGCCGATTCAGCAACAGATTTTGCCCGAGATACAATTAATTTAGCATTATTACATAAAGCAAAGCGTAATTCTGGATTTTTAGGATCAATTCTGTTTTCACGAGTACATTGACCTCCGGGGAAATTTCCAAAATTACTATCGTTAAATAAATCACTGTCGTTTATTTTAAGCTTTAAAAACGTATTCATATATAAAACGGGAGAGACAAGATTCATTACCGCAAAAGTAAAGAACGGAGCAATAATACATGTATGAGAAAATTCAGTACGCAGCAGATCGCCTACGCCTTGGGTTTCGCAAGTTAAGCCACTCAAAATATCTACAATGCTATCAAGAGTATCCTTGGCATGGGTTTTAGTAACTAGCCCTAAATTTAGGGCAAAGCTTAATACTAATGTTATAAGTATACTACGAGGAAATAATTTCATGACTAGTTACTTGCCTCGTATGAGATAGTTTTTAACGTCATTGCGAGAAAAAATTGAAAATTTTGACGAAGCAATCCAGTAAAAAATTCTAATTTACAGAATTTTTTTATTACTTTTTCTGGATTGCCCCGCAGTCTACGACTGCTCGCAATGACGACTCGGTATCCATTAAATCTATAATGTTTTAACTGCTTCATAAAATATAGGTAACCACTTATCCGGATCATTGCCGTATTTCTCTCTAATTTGATCGAGCAATATTACAGTCTCAACTCTGCCGGATAAAACACTAATTATATTATTCATACCGTCTAAGTTAACTTTAGCAACTACGGCATCTATTCCTTGTTTTATTAAAAAATAACGTGTAGTAGGGTCGGTAGTTTTAATTAAAATATATTCTCGCTGACTTAACATAAATGCACTACGATAAATATCCGTAGCTTTCAAATTAGGTAAAAAAATCTGCGTAGCTGTTTGTTGAATCAACGTATCACTAATTCTACTTTTTGCGGCATCTTCAACACTCTGCGTAGCAAATATAACAAAAGTATTTAATTTTCTCAACACTTTTAACCAATCTTTGATTTTAGGTGCAAATACCGGATTATCTATTAAAGCCCATGCTTCATCAAGTACTATCATAGTTTTTTGTCCATCTAAAGAGATATTAATGCGATGGAAAATATATAACAATACCGGTGCAAGGCTTACAGGGTCTTTAAGTAATTCAGTCATATCAAACCCGAATACCCTTGCTTTTTGTAAATCAATATCATCTACTTCATTGTCAAATATCTTAGCATGTGAACCTTTACCAACCCACATTGCAATCCTACTTGCCAAACTATTTGGTGTATCAATACCAAGAAATGCTATAACATTACTAAGCCTTCTGTCTTTTTTCTCTAATCTAAAATTACCGCTTACTGCTTGCGATAAGATTTTATTATCTTGTGCAGTTAAACTTTCACCGTTAGAAGTTACAAGTACACGAAGCCACTCTAAAATAAATGTTCTATTCTCACTAGTATCTTCAAGCTGCAAGGGATTAAAATTACATTTTAATCCCGGATCAATTACCGTATAAACTCCGTTTAAAGCACGTATAAATATTTCTGCTCCTCGATCTTTATCAAAAAAGAACATACGAGGTTTGAATTTTTGTGCTTCCGCACATAAGAAATTCATAAGAACTGTTTTACCGGCACCAGTTGGACCGATAATTAGAGTATGTCCAACATCCCTTACATGGAAATTAAAATAAAACGGCGTACCTGAAGTAGTATCAAGTACTGTGACATATTCTCCCCAATGGTTATCTCTAATTTTACCGAGCGGATAATTATGTTGTGAGGCAAAGCTAGCCATATTAAGAGTATTTATAGTGGATTTACGTACTATATAATCCATATTTCCCGGCAACTGTCCCCAATAGCTAGGTTCCATGTTAACTTTTTCTCTAACCGGCTGAATTCCTGAATTAGAAAGCTCAACTGCTGCCATTGATAATATATCTTCCAAAGCTTTAATATTATTCGCAGAACATAAAAGCGATAAATGATGCTCACCGAAACCGATATCACCGCTAGTGGCCATATCAAGGGCCGTATTAATTTCAGCAATTTGCGAAGTAGCTTTATCACCGGATTGTATCATTCTATTTTGCTGTAATTGCATTTTACCGATCGCTACGGTTCTATTAGCAAAGACAAAGCTTTGAGTCATGACAAATTCAAAAGGCATTTGCAGAAATCCGTCAAAAATTCCTGCTGAAGTATTAGGCCCGTATTCAAGTATACTAATCATTCCGGCATATTTTTTGCCAAGCGGACTTCTTGCTTCAATAGTACGAGAATCAAAAAATAAGCGATGAGTCGGTAAATATTCGTCAATAGTACCACGCGGTAATGCTATAGGACCTGGTGAATCGCCGCAATTGATTAAAGATGAAAGGAATTCTAAAATTTCACAATAACTACCTGACTGCGTTTGACGAACTCCAAGTAATCTTGCTCCGTAACTTCTGAATGTATTAAACACTCTAGTTGACATTTCTTGAAGATTTTCTTTCATCTCTTTCATGTCATTTTCCCAAGCGGTTTTATTAGATTTTTGTCTAAGCTTCTTTAGAAAATACTCAACTATAACAGCACCGCCGGTATCAGGCTTATATAAAATACTAACATATAATTCGTTAAAAAATGACCTAGCACCCGCATGTTTCTTACGCCATTCCGCACCTAAATAAGTAATAAAATCATTAGGGACTTTTACGGTAGGATCATAAGTAAATTCCGTATCGTCAAATATTACTGCTTTACGTCTTCTAATAGTATGGAAATACATAACGATATTTCCCGAAGCCATATTTTTAAGTAAGACATTTCTGACATTCTTTTTAATGTCTAAATCTTCATCATCAGCAGTTTCAAAAGAAAATCCGTTTATTTTAATAACTTGTAATAAAGAATTATCTTTTGTTAAAATAGTATTACTATCCCAATGACATTTATAAGGAATAAAATGCGAAGTTGGTCTTTCTTGTTTAGACCTTAATTCTTTAGCTGCTCTAGTTCTAAATAACTTCATTACCTCACCTGATTTAACTATTTTGATTTATTTTGTCGGTTATACCTTTTTTCTGGATCCACGCCTGTACGAGGATGACATCGAGTAGGTTTAGCATCCACGCGAGAATGACATAAAACTCAAATATTATACGAATTTGCTCCGTAGTAAAATTTATTAGGACATTGGCTAGTTCTTGACATTTTATTTAAATATAGCTCTATGAATCTCGGTTCTTTAAAACATATAATATAAGCTACCAAATGCAAAGCAGCTGCAATGAATAAAATCATAATGCCGTTATTCCAAATAAATACTATCATCGTCATTATCATATTTAATGCAGCAAACTTAATACTTACTCCAAATATCATCGGCGGTCTAGTTAACCCTACAAATAAAAGATCGGATTCTAATGCTCCTGCCATAAAAAACCTCTATTAATTTATATTAATATCAAACATAGTTGACAATATTGAATTCGGTACTTCACTATTCACAAAATGTACGTAACCGTTATTATTTTCAAGTGCATTAACTGCTATCTTAATTAATTCTTCTTCGATGAAATTATTACTATCATCTAACATTGATTTCAATAAGTTGATATCTCGTATTTTTATATTATACGGAAATGTCTCGGATACCTGTAATATCTGATATGGCAATATTAAATGTTCTGCACTTAATGCAGAAGCAATTGTTGCTACCGTTAAGTTAACATTTAATAAATGCGTTTTTTCCTGATCATCATTAGCAAATGGTGCTATCACGGGTATAATATTATTATCTTCAAAATTTAATAAAATTTCCGGATTAATCATAATAGGTTCACTTAAAAAACCAATATTTATAACATCATGATTTACAATTTTTCGGTGAGATAATTTTGACTTTTTTACTTGCAGTAAATTAGCATCCTTACCTGAAATACCAACTGCATAACAACCTATACTACTTAACTTTGTTACTATAAGCTTGTTAACGTAACTAGATAAAATTTCCATAATAATAGGATTATTTAGAGAACTATAGTCGCTTATTTTACTAATTTTCTGACTAAAATTTTCATCTATTTGTGATATTAAAGACGAACTTCGCAAATCAATATGATCATGTACTATATATATTTTAGCACCGCACATCTCAAGCAATCTAACAGATTCAATAAAAGCCGTAAATAATTTATTGTCAATAATAATAGTAGCAGGTAATTTTAGAACTATTGCTTGATTCTTCAGCTCACTACTACACTTTATTATATTCTTAATTATAGCAATGTTATTTAATGAAGAAATACTATCTACCTCTTTACCTTTGAGGTTTGATGCATTTTGCCAAACTAGCTTTAAGTTCTCTTGCACCTTCTTTACTCCTACTACTTACATACATAACATTACATGAGTAGTTTAAAGTTGCAAGAAAATTCTGTGCTTCATCGTTAAGGTTTTTACGATCCGTAACTTTATCGGATTTTGTGAAAATAATTTGAAATTCTCTTTTATTTGCAAGTAATAGCTCTGCTACTTTCTTATCGTTTTCTTTTATACCTCTTCTTGAATCAATCAATAAGTTAACTAACCTTAAATTATAACTATTTCGTAAATAATAACTAATTAACACTTCCCACTGTTCTTTGACTGATATAGGAACATTAGCAAAACCATAACCGGGAAGGTCAACTATAATAAGTTTATCTGCAAGGTTAAAAAAATTGATTTGCCTAGTACGGCCAGGAGTATTAGAAACTTTAGCAAGATTTTTATTATTACATATCGTATTTATTAGGCTTGATTTACCGACATTTGACTTACCGACAAAAGCAATTTCCGGTAATGAAAAATTGGGGATTTGATTTATATTCATAGCACCAGCTACAAATTTAGCTTGATGACGAAAAAGCTTACTGCCGTCAGATGATTTTGTAGATACTATTTTCTGAGTAGTCATAATTTGCTTTCGTATTGGATGTAATTAGGCATTGCTGCGTAGATACAGAGTCATCATTGCAAACTGACTGAATACTTTTTACATGGCTTAAAAAGCCTACTCAATGTCATTCCCGCATAGGCGGGAATCCAGTATAACCATATAAAAACAAGTTTTTATATGGTTATTTTATCAAATATGGTAGCGGGGGCTGGATTTGAACCAACGACCTTCAGGTTATGAGCCTGACGAGCTACCAAGCTGCTCCACCCCGCAATAATTGAGAATTGACGATTTATCTGTGTTATATTGTGATTTAGTCCAATATATGCGAATATTGCTAGTGTCATTCTTGCATAGATACCGAGTAGTCATTGTGAGCATCCGTAGGCTGCGTGGCAATCTCATGAAATAATAATAAATTCCTGAGATTGCGGGCGTACAATTGCTATGCAATTTCCGTAGCTCAGACGACCTTTAGTATCCACAAACAAAGCTTAACTAGCTTCTTTCTTACCACCGAAAGAAAGACCTGAGAATCTTTTATTGAAATCACTAACACTTTTGTTCGATTGATTTACTACATTTCCGGAATCTTTATTCCATGCCGGATGCTTTCTAAAATCAACATCCATTAAAATTTCACCTGTAGGATGAGTAGACATTGTTTCAAAAACATCGCTTCCTACTTTAATCAAAAACTTTTTATATTCTGGATGTATACCGCTTTTCATAATGATTTTGCCGTTTTAGTCTGAATTATTTTTTTCTTAATAGCTCTAGCGTTACTTGATAAAACATTATCATCGGCTTTTAGAATATACGCATCAAAACCGCCGGCTTTTTCCACTGAACTAATACATCTAGCATTAACCGATAATCTATATTCTCCGGCTGTTATATCACTTGTAAACTTAACTGACCTTAAATTAGGCTCAAAACGTCTTCTAGTTTTACGTTGAGAATGTGATACATTGTTGCCGTATAAAACACCCACACCTGTGAGTTCGCACTTACGTGACATAAGCTAAATACCTTAAAACTTATAAAATATACTCCAAGTAAATGAAGACATATACGAAGATCAACTTCAAAAAGAGTAATCGGTTCACAAGTCGAGGAGCGGAGCGTATACTTAATACGTGAGTACCGCAGATCTTGTAGAACGACGTAGCCAATTCTTGAAGTTCTATCTGAGTATATACAATAGATAAAAAATATAAAGTAATCCTACCCTAGTGTCAAGAGATAATTACGGTCCGTTTAGTGAAGAAATAAAGATAGGTACGATGTATTTATATGTGAAATAGGCACAGGCCAAGCCTAACATAGTACCGATAACGATTATACGGAATTTTGCAGGACTAAAAATTAAAATAACTATTCCAAGAATAATTACTATTTTTATTATATCATCTGTCGTATAAGAGTTAGAGTTTATAGCATAAACATTTAGGTTTATACCTAGAAATATTATTATACATAATAAGTTCTTAAACATTTTATACCTCTATAGGACCGGTAGTTAATCCATTTATAAATTGTTTTAAATAAGGATTATCACTATTACGCATTTCATCTTTACTACCGTACCATTTAATTTTTCCTTGATAAATCATAGCTACTTCTTTAGCTATTTTTTCGGCACTAATCATATCATGAGTTATAGTAATCGTAGTTGCCCCTAACTCTTCTTGGATTTTTATAATTAATTCGTTGATAACATTTGCCATTATAGGATCAAGCCCTGTGGTCGGTTCATCAAGAAATAAAATCGACGGTGTACTACAAATAGCCCTAGCAAGGGCTACTCTTTTTTGCATTCCTCCGGATAATTCGGAAGGGTAAAGATCAAGTATTCTAGGGGACAAACCGACGGAATTAAGCTTTGCACCGGCAAGGTCGTTTTTTTCTTTCTTAGATAATTTTCTAGTCTCGAAAGTAATATTATCACGTATATTTAAGGAGTCAAATAATGCTCCGCCTTGAAATAAAAAGCCTATACCGTCCATAATCTCAAATTTTTGTTTACTTGAGATATCTTGGATTTCTACATTATCAATAAAAATTTTACCTTTATCAGGTTTAATCAGTCCTACTATATTTTTAATTAGAACCGATTTGCCACTACCGGAACCGCCTAAAATAACTAATGAACTGCCCTTTTTTACATCTAAATCTATTCCGTCTAACACCTTATGATTAGCAAATGATTTATATAATGACCGAATTTTAATTTTAAATTGTCCCTTTGTACTCATATTTATACTTTAAAAAATAATTCGGTTATTAAATAATTGCTGATTAAGATAAGGATAGAAGAATTTACTACTGCCGAGGTAGTAGCTCTTCCCACTCCCTTAGCCCCTTTACCTGAATAATAGCCGCTATAGCAACTTATTATAGAAATAATAAACCCAAAAACTCCCGCTTTAACAAGACCGGAAATTACGTCAATCGGTTCTAAATACTGAAAAGTACTGGTTAAATAAGCCGTGCTATTAAAATCAAGTTTATATACCCCTACCAAATAACCGCCCATAACACCAATTATATCGCCGATTAAAACAAGACAAGGCATTGTAATAATAGCGGCTATTACTCTTGGAAAAACTAAATATTTAATAGGATCGGTAGATAAAGTATATAAAGCATCTACCTGCTCCGTTACTCTCATCGTAGCTATTTCGGCGGCGATTGATGCCCCGACTCTTCCCGCTACCATTAGTCCGGCTAAGACAGGTCCAAGCTCTCTAGTCAGCGATAATACTACTACCGTTGCAATGGAACTTTCAGCCGAGAAACGAGAAAAGCCTGTATAGCTCTGTAATGCAAGTACCGCACCTGAGAAAAAAGTCGTCATCGCAACAACCGGAAGCGAGTGAAACCCGATAAATAATAATTGTCTGATGATTAAACTCAAATATAAAGGCGGTCTTATGATACTGCTAACGGCAGCAAAGCTAAATAGAGAAAAACTACCTACACTTTGTGCAAACTTTATAGTACGTTTACCGACCGAATTAGCTATATTTAATAACATTTGTGTATATTTTTTTGTTTTATAATTATTATCTAAATCGTCATGAACAGGCATTGCTGCGTGGACCGGTAAAACCCACTGTGTCATCCCGTGGTCAAGCCACGGGATGACAGAGGTAAAATTGATCCATGCGGGCAATGCCTTGCAACAACCGTAGGCTGCGTGGCAATCTCGTGAAGTAATACTCCTGAGATTGCGGACGTACAAAACTTACAGTTTTTCCTCGCAATGACGATTACTTATAAATTCTTTTATACCTGCTACCGAGACTAGTCAATACCTCATACCCTATAGTACCTATAATACTCGCTATTTTATCGGGCGTGCAATAATTTCCGATAATTTCCGCTTCCTGCCCTAGAAAAATATCAAGCGGTGGTAGATCGGTAACATCGATATTTATCAAATCCATCGATATTCGCCCTACTATAGGAACGCTGCGACCATTAATAAATACTTCTCCTTGATTGCTAAAATTACGACTAAACCCATCGGCATAACCAAGCGGTAACGTTGCAATAACACTATCACGCTTAGTTGTAAAAGTCATATTATAACCGATATGGCTATCTAGTGTCAAATTCTGTAAATGAATTATAGGAGCTTTTAAGGTTACGGGATTTTTCATTACAGGATTAAGCCCATATAAAGCAGCACCTGGTCTTGCTAAATCAAAATGATAGTCCTGTCCTAAAAATATGCCGCCGGAATTAGCAAGACTTGCTTTAACGTTTGGGAAATATTGTAAATAAGCTTTAAATCTGTTTAATTGCTCTAGATTATAAGGATTATCTATTTCCTCGGATATAGCTAGATGGCTTATAATATATTGTAAATCTAACCCTTTTAATAAATCACGATCATTAATTAGCTGTTCTATTTCATTATGAGTTAATCCAAGGCGATTAATCCCCGTATTGAAATGTAAATAACAAGGCAATAATCGGTTTTTCAAATTACTAAATTTTTGCCAAATTTCTATTTGTTTTAAGTTATTTAGAACAGGGGTTAAATTATATTCTATAAGCTCTAAAGCATCATGTTCAAAAACGCCGTTAAGAACTAAAATATTAACATCATTATCTAGTGCTTTGGGCGTTGTTGCATGACTCACTTCCTTCTCTGTCATCCCGCGACTTGATCGCGGGATCCAGTCTTTTTTAATTTTTTTCTGGATACCGTGGTCAAGCCACGGTATGACACCGAGCGGGTTTTTTGAGCCATGCCACGAAGCTAGAGCTTTACGTAAATTCACTCCTTCTTCACTTGAGGCCACAAAAAAATGCCTACAATTTTCTTCTATTAAAGCTTTAGAAATTTGCACTGCTCCAAGACCGTAACCGTTAGCTTTAACGGCAGCACCGACTAATGAGGTTTTGCAAATATCTTGTAATAAAAGATAATTATTTTTTATTGCAGATAGATTTATTTCTAGAGTACACAAGCTCATAGTATATTTCTTAACTCTTTTACGATAATTGGCATTACCGGTATTATATGAAATTTTGGAGGTAAGTCACCTACTTCTATAGTATCGGTAACAAAAATATTATCTATTACCGAATTTTCAATTTTATCTTTAGAACCGGCAGCAAGCACAGCATGAGTTATAAAAGCACTAACCGATAAAGCCGAATGTTCTTTTAAAAATCTTGCTGCTTTTACAATTGTTTCGCCTCTATCTATAATATCATCAATTAATATGCAATTTTTGCCCTCTACACTAACCTATTATTGATATCATCTCGCAATTATTATTTATATCCCTTTCTTTGTTTATATAAGCTGAATCTATATTTAATAAATTACTAATTTTTTGAACTCGATTGATACTTCCTTTATCAGGTGCAACTATAACGAAATTGCTATAAGTTCTTAAAAACGGGATATATAAATTTATAGGTTCAAGATTAGAAATAGGAATATTAAAAAATTTCTCTATTTTATCGGAATGTAAATCAATAGTAATTACATGGTTTACTCCGAGCTTCTCTAAAAAATCTGCTATTAACTTAGCAGGAATTATATTTTGAGAATTTATATTATCTTGCCTTGCATAACCGAAATAAGGCATTACTAAAATTATTCGATTTGCTACTGCTTTTTTTGCTGCATCTACTAGCAAGAACAGCTCAATTAAGCGATCATTAACGGGCTTTGATGTGGATTGTACTATGATTACATCTTCATTATGAAACGATTCTTGAATTTCTACTTTTATTTCGGAATCATTGAAATAGGTAATTCTCGGCTCAATATATCTAATATTTAATGCTATAGCTAAACGAGATGCAAGTAACTTACTACTACTGCCTGCTAGGATTTTCATGTGAGTGATTTATGTTGTTTGACGCTATTAGCAAACGGACTTTGTTGCGTGGATATCGATGTCATTCCTGCGGAAGCGGGAATCCCCAGTAAAACCGACAAAAAACTTGTTTTTTTAGGTTTATTTTGTCAATATTAAGACTATTTTTTCTGGATTCCTGCTTTCGCAGGAATGACATCGGGTCATTAAGAACGACTTTCTAATTTTTGTATTAGTGCCTCAAAGCCTTGATTTTTTAAAGTATCGGTAAACTCGTCTTGTTGAGCCCCAATAAGACTTACACCTTCCGTAATTATATCAGAAACTTTAAAAACATCTTTTCCGTTCCCTTTCATTTCACGTACAAGATATTCTACTTTAATAGGGTCTTGCTCTTTATTACTAACGATATTCATAGCAACCATAAAATCGGTCGAGCTTAAAGGACGAACTCCTACTATTTTAGGCTGTTCACCTTTATAATCTTTTATTAAATCAGTATAAGATTTAGTAACATATTTAGAGTAAACTTTGATGAATTCCTGAACCTGCCCACCTGATAAAGTTTTTATCCCATTTCTGCCTAATGTATATTTAGCCATCCAATCAAAATCTAGGTTCTGAGACATTAACTCACGTGCTTTAGCAATTTTTACTCGCTCAGATAGCTTACTATCATTTAATATACTAGAAGCTTCATTTACTAAATTAGTAACATAATCATTCAAACCAGCAGGCACTTTCTCGCTAGAATAAGCGGAAAACGTCATAACTAATAAAAATAAGCCTGTAATAATTTTTTGCATATAATCCTCGTTAATTTAATTAATTCTTGGGTTTAGGACATTTAAAATTTTCAGGATATTGAACCGATGCTTCACGAGCACGATGTAATGCTGATCTAATAGCCACATAAGGATCGGTAGAATTCTTCATCACATAATCACTAAACGGTAATACAACATATCGATCGTTTATTTTACTAACTGCTAGTACTCCTAAGTCAAAATCATTATGAGTGTAGTACATTAATGGATTAAGAGCATAATTAGTAATTACCGAATCCGTCATATCTCTTGCGTTAGTACTACCGATTATCGGCAATACTAAATAAGAACCTGGGGCAACTCCATAATGTGCGAGGGTACTGCCGAAAGTTTGACGTTCAGACGGCAAACCTACTTTACCTGCTACGTCAAATAAACCTCCTATGCCAAGCGTCGTGTTAATGAGAAACCGCCAAACGCTTTTCATAGTTTTATCGTAATTTAACTGAATCCCGTAATTTACCGCCGTAAGCGGTGTATCAACATTACTGACGAAACTATTAACACGTGCTTTTACGTAATCATTCGTGATATTCTTATAACCTATTGCTAAAGGACGCAATATTATATAATCTAGTACAGAATTAAATGCAAACACTTTACGGTTAAATTTTTCGTATGGATCGTAAACTTCCAAGCAACCGTTTTCATTTCTTCCACCATTATAGTTATATATGTCATTATCAACATATTCAAGATCAGCTCTTGCGAATAATGAGCATAGTATAATAGATAGTATAATTAAAATTCTCATTGATTTATGTTATTTCTTACAAACAATAATACTATATTTATTGTTTTCCGCTAGTATTATTTCTTCCGAATTTAATATAGTAAAATTATTTTTTTGTAAAATATTATTTATTTCATTCAAGTTAAAAATAAATTCTTTGCGTTTTACTGAAAATTGTGTCTTTGCCGTGTTCGGTAAACAAAGGGCAAAATACCCTTGTTCACTAAGAGATGAGTATATTAAATTAAAATATTCTATTAAATTGTTAGTAAACGATAATCCGCAAAAACTAAAAATAATATTAAATTTATTAGAGTTTTGTTTTAAAAATTCATCGATAGCAATATTATATATTTGATCGTAAATTTTAGTGTTCGGGTAATATGTTTCTTGTAAATCATTCATTAAAGTAGAAATTTCTACACCGGTTAAAGTAAAACTTTCCGGAAAACGTTTTTGTATTTCATAACCTACCAGCCCTATATTACTTCCAAGTTCCAAAATAGAATAATTATCCGGTAAATCAGATATCTGCTTGAGTGTATCATTAACAAACCTATACGGGAGATGGATATTTTTATCGTTATTAAAAATAGTAGGATAATATTGTGCAGTTAAATCACGATATTTTCCCCAAATTTCCCCCGGTATTTCAGTAATATCCTTATAATTTTTCAAAAAATTTATAAATATAGCTTTATATTTTTCATTAGATTTTTCTAAATATTCTATAGCTTGTCTGTAATTATTTTTTAAAAAATAAACCCATCCGAGTTGATAATATACTTTAGAATCATTAGGATTAAAAAATTTATCGACTAGTTTAAACCTAAGCAATGCATCATTTAAATTACCTCTATATAAATGATCAAGTCCAAGCTGATAATTAGTTTCGGCTAAATGAGAGAATTTATATTTACAATCACTTATATAATTTTTAAATTCTAAAATTTTATTCTTAATAAAATTCGGTATATTTATTATAGTTAAGCAATAATGTTTGATTTTGTCTTTTATTTTACCGAGCATAGTTTAATTACTAAATTAATATTACTTACTATAATAAAGCATATCTTGATAAATTTTTAAATAAAATAATAATTTTACTTGTAAATTAATGGAATTGAAGCTAGGATGTACATGTTATATGTACATCCATAGGTAGCTCATGAACTCAATTAGCGGCACTTCATTTAGAAAAAACTTAAGCTCTGTACTAAATACCGTAGAAAACGATCATGTCCCTTATCTTATTAAAAGAAAGAATCATAAGAATATTATTCTTTTAACCGAAGAAGAATATGAATCTACAAAAGAAACATTATATTTATTATCTAATCCGGCTAATGCTAATCGAATAAAAAAATCTATCGAACAAGCAAAAAGAGGAGAATTTGCTAAAGTTAATTTAGATGATTGAGATTGAGTGGACACTAGAAGCAGCGGAGGACTTAGCGTATTGGAAAAAATACGATATTAAAAAATATGAACGTATTAAACTTCTAATAAAAAATATCCAAGAAGCACCGTTTACAGGTATAGGTAAGCCCGAACCTTTTAAACATATATTATCAGGTTTATGGTCACGTAGAATTAACCACGAACATAGACTAATATATTCTGTCAATCCTAAACAAATTATAATATATAATTGTAGATTTCATTATAAAAATTAATATTTATTTCTTGAAATTACTGATTTTACTATAGCTTTCATTTAATACGGACTCAAAATTATGTCAATTATTTCTACGAGACTAAATTCTATAAAGCCGTCGCCGACCCTTGCAGTCGTAAAAAAAACTCTTGAACTTAAAAAAGCGGGAGTTGATATCATTGCACTAGGTGCCGGTGAGCCTGATTTTGATACGCCTGACAATATTAAAGAAGCAGCAATCAAAGCCATTAAAGACGGCGTTACTAAATATACTAACGTTGAGGGGATGCCGCTTTTAAAGCAAGCAATAAAAGACAAATTCAAACGTGAAAATAATATAGATTACGAACTTGATGAAATAATAGTAAGCACCGGCGGTAAGCAAGTTATATATAATTTGTTTATGGCATCTTTGGACAAAGGGGATGAGGTAATTATTCCGGCACCCTATTGGGTTTCATATCCTGATATGGTTGCACTTAGCACAGGAATGCCTGTTTTTGTAAATTGCGGAATTGAAAATAATTTTAAATTAAGTGCGGAAGCTTTAGAACGTTTAATTAACGATAAAACTAAATGGCTTATTATTAACTCACCTAGTAACCCGACAGGTGCAAGCTATAATTTTGAAGAGCTAGAAAATATTGCTAAAGTTTTAAGAAAATATCCTCATGTGAACGTAATGTCCGATGATATTTACGAGCATATTACTTTTGATGATTTTAAATTTTATACATTAGCCCAAATAGCACCTGATTTAAAAGAGAGAATATTTACCGTAAACGGTGTATCTAAAGCTTATTCTATGACGGGTTGGCGTATAGGATACGGTGCAGGCTCTAAAGCTTTGATTAAAGCAATGACTATTATTCAGTCGCAAAGTACTTCAAACCCTTGCTCAATAAGTCAAATGGCTGCTATTGAAGCATTAAACGGTCCTCAAGATTATATAAAGCCTAATGCTTTAAATTTTCAAAAAAAGCGTGATCTTGCTTTATCAATTTTGAAAAGAGTAAAATATTTTGAGTGTTATAAGCCAGAAGGGGCGTTTTACTTATTTGTTAAATGCGATAAAATATTTGGGCATAAAACTAAATCAGGAAAAATTATTGCAAATAGTAATGATTTTGCCGAATATTTACTTGAAGAAGCAAAAGTTGCCGTAGTACCCGGTATCGCTTTCGGCTTAGAAGGGTATTTCAGAATCTCTTACGCCACTTCTATGGAAGAGCTAGAAGAAGCTTGTATTAGGATTGAAAGAGCTTGTGATGCTTTATAATACTAAGATGTCATACCGCGGCTTGACCGCGGTATCTAATAAAGCAGAAATAACATTAACAATGTAAATATTTATATGGATACCTCAGGTACAAGCCGCGGTATGACACTGGCAGAACAAACAATGCGGAAAGTTTTTAAAAAATTTTTAAAAAATAATAAATACGTACTTAGTATAATTACTATTTTACTATATTGGTATTTGCGTTTTGTTTATTTTACTTCAAGGCAGAAATTTATATTTTACGATAACGGCAATAAGGAAAAATTCCTAAACGAACAAGGAGTAATCTTTGCATTTTGGCATAATATGCTTGCCTTAAGCCCGGCTATGTTTATAGGACATAGAAATATCTATGCTTTAATATCACCGCATTTAGACGGGAAAATTTTAAACGATTTAGTAGGAAAATTCGGTTGCAAAGTGATAGTAGGTTCTACTAATAAAAATCCAATTGGAGCTTTACGTAATATTATAGGTAAGTTATCTCAAGGTGCAAATATAATAGTCACGCCGGACGGTCCTAAAGGACCGGTATATAAAGTAAATAGCGGCATTACCGAAATTGCCTATAGATATAACAAAAAACTTATTCCTATAGTCAGCTCCACTTCTAGATGTTTCAGATTAAAAAGTTGGGATAAATTAATAATACCCCTACCGTTTGGTATCATTAAAATCATAGTTAGCTTACCTTTAGAACTCACAAATAATAAAATACAAAACCATATAAGCCTTGAAAAACAACTAGCAAGCTTAACAGAGAGTTTAAAGAAATGATGTTATTATATTATGCTTTAAGCTTTATATTATTACCTATTTATTTCATCATAATTCTTATACGTTTATTAATAGGTAAGGAAGATATAAGACGCATCCAAGAACGTTTTGCTATAGGTAAGTATCGACAAGACAACTCTTTCTTAATATGGATTCATGCAGCTAGCGTCGGCGAATCAATGGCAGCTTTAACTTTAATAAGTAATATAAGTAAACGCTATCCTGACATTCGTTTTTTAGTAACTTCTTGGACTAACAGCTCCGCTAAAATATTAACTGCCAAATTACCTAAAATAGCAGTTCACCAATTTTTACCGATAGATAATATTATTTTTACTCGAAAATTTTTAAAAAATTGGCAACCTAATTTAGGTATCTTTATAGAATCGGAATTATGGCCGTGTACTATTAATGAAGGAGCGAGGCAGTGTAAATTACTGCTAGTAAATGCTCGTATTTCCGATAAATCGTTTAAAGCTTGGCTAAAAAGAAAAAGCTTCTTTCAGCTTATCCTCAAAAATTTCAGTAAAATTATCGTGCAAAGCGAGCGTGACTTACAAAAATTCAATGAACTTGGCGTATCAGATACAGTTAATTTAGGTAATATTAAATTTGCCAACGAAAAACTTCCAGTTAATCAAGAAGAGTTATCAAAACTAAGTTTACATTTAGACAATAGGCGAATCGTGGTATTTGCCAGCACTCACCCCGAAGATGAAGAGGTGATTTTGCCTATAATAAAAAACCTAAAAGAGCAGTTTTTAGATTGCTATATCATATTAATTCCAAGACATCCTGAGCGAATTAAATCAATTATCGATAATTGTAAGTCACATAATTTATCCGCTACCGCTAAATCGCAAAATGATTTACCTGTATTAAGCGACGATCTTTATATAGTTGATAGATTCGGTGAAATGGGATTGTTTTTTTCCGTAGCTACAATTTCTTTTATCGGCGGTTCTTTTAAACAAGGCGGGCATAATATTTTAGAAGCGGCATATTTCTCTAATTGTATTATATTCGGTCCCGATATGAGTAAAAACACCGATATCGCTAAAGGCGTACTGCAAAATGAAGCAGCTATCCAAATCAAAAACGGTGAAGATTTACTAACCAAACTAACATATCTACTTAGCCCTAATAATTCTCTAGAACTTAAAGCTTATCGTGAAAAAGCTTTAAAATTTGTTGAGAATAACCAAAAAGTCCTAGATGAATATTTACAGGTAATTACGAAGTTTCTTTGATAGCTGAACTCAGTTAATAAAAATAGAATTTCTAAAATAATATTTGACTTTTGATTGTAACATGGTTAAATGAACCTATTCAATCATACAGGAGGTATTATGTTTAAACAAGATCCAGAAACTACACGTCAAATTGCAAATAAACAGGCAACAAATGAGATCGAGGCAAGAGAAAGAAGAAAAAAATACGATAAATCTCCTGAACAAATAGTAACAGAAAGAGAAAAACATAGGCAACTTCAAGAAAAAGAAGGCTACGAAATATGTTAATCTTATCTTATTAATATACCGTACTTCTTTTGTTAACAATAAAATTTAAAGAGTTTTGATATGTATAAGGATAGAGAACTGTTGAAGAAAGCATATTATAATGATAGAGACTATCATAAACTAAAAGCTGAACAAGACAAACAAAAAGAACAAAGGAAAGCAGAACAAAAGCGACTAGACCGTCTAAATTATGTACCTGAAAATAATCCTATTGACAAAGGTATAACATGGGTAGGTAAAGGGATATATAATTTAGGCAAGGGAGCCATAGAGGTAGGAAAAACTACAGGTAATACTTTGATAAATGCATATAAAATAACTAACGGTAGTATTGAAGTGGTTAATACCGACACAGATAGTAAAGCTCAAGAGACAATAGAAAACTCTGAATCTAATAATACTATTGATTCAAATAGTAATTCTATGGTTACTGCTACTACTAAACTGGCTAAGGGAGCAATAGAAGTAGGAAAAACTACAGCCACCACTTTAGTAAATGCATACAAAATTTCTACCGGTAGTACTGAAATAGTTAATACTGATGCAAATGGTAAAACTCAAGTAGTAATCAAAAATTCTGAACCTAATATTGCTACTTCAAATAATAATTCTACCACTACTACATCAACTACTACCATAAATACTACTTCCACTTCACATATTACGAGCAAAACTATTGAACTTAAAGATCCAATACATGGCATTGTAGTGAAATTGCAAGAAGAAACAATAAAAACTTCTTTAAAATTGAAATTAAATAAGAAAGATATAATGGAAATTAAAGAATATAGAGCAATTACTATTCCTGATACTGTAAAAGACATTATAGAGCTTCATCTAGAATTTGTTTTCTACAGATTAGACGGCTCAAAAGTAGATGACCCACGTGCTGCATTAGTACTTGATTATACTGATGATGGAAGAATAATTAAGCTATCTTTACCAAATCCTCCAGTTCTTTCTAGCAAACCATTATATCCGGCTTGCACTATTTATCATGGTAAATTATATACTTTACCAGTGAACAGCGGACATTATAATCATTTAACTCAAAAAATTTGTGAAAATGGAGGAGTAGTGGAAATAGGGCACGCTGACCATGCATATCATGTAGAAGCTATATATGGTTAGTATTTTTTACTGGATCCCGCTACAAGCTTACAGGATGACAGAGAGAGGGGCGACAGAATCGTTCCACGCAACAATGCCACGCGGGAAGGTGCTGTCTCACTAAGTGTGTAAATTTCTAGGATAGGTTATATTAACAATAATATAATTTATCAGGAATAACATGAGTAACAGTAACCAAGAGAAGATAAAACAAGCAGTAGATTTGCTAATAGATAAAGATACTGATTTAACGAGTTTTTTTGCCAAAGACGGGATATTAAAGCAGTTAACTAAAAATATATTTGAAAGAGCCTTAAAAGCTGAGATGGATGAGCATCTTGTCTATAACAAATATGGCAGGATAGAGACTGACAATAGTAGAAATGGTGTATGCAAAAAAAGCCTAATTACTGAAGGTGGAGTATTGGAACTTGAAGTACCACGTGATAGAAATGCTGAATTTTCTCCTGTACTAGTGCCAAAGCGTCAGACTAGGATTGATGGATTAGATCAGAAGATATTATCCTTATATGCTAAAGGGATGAGCCTCTCTGACATTAAGATTCAGATTCATAAGCTATATGGTGCAGAGAACAGTGAAAGCCTTATTAGTCGGGTTACCGATAATGTTATGGATGAGGTCAGGAGTTGGCAGAATAGGCCTCTGGAAGCCATATATGCTATAGTATATTTTGATGCACTTATAGTTAAAGTACGTCAAGATAAGAGAATTATCAATAAGGCAGTATATGTAGCTTTAGGTGTAGATTTAACCGGAAGGAAAGATATTTTAGGCTTGTGTATTAGCGAGAATGAGGGAGCTAAATTTTGGTTAAATAATTTTACTGAAATGAAAGACAGGGGATTAAAAGATATCTTAATTGCTTGTAGCGATAATCTAACGGGCATGAGTGAGGCGATATCTGCAGTATATCCACAAACTGAGCATCAGCTGTGCATTGTACATCAAATCAGAAATAGTTTGTCATATGTAAGCTATAAAGATCGTAAAGAACTTGCAGCAGATTTGAAGCTAGTATACAGCTCTATCACTGAGGATGAAGCACTTACTGCCTTATCTGATTTTGATATGAAATGGGGCAAACAGTACCCACATATTGCAAAATCATGGCAAAATAATTGGCAGAATTTGATAATTTTTTTACAATACCCAGAAGTGATTAGGCGTATCATTTATACAACCAATGCAATCGAAGGTTTAAATAGTCAATAGTCAATTACGCAAGGTTACTAATAACAAAAGGGGTTTTCCTAACGACGACTCTGTATTTAAGACTTTGTACTTGGGTTATGGTTCTATATATAACTTCCAAAAAGTCAATTAAACTTTACTTCAGGTGGTAGCGACATTAATATTGCTTCAACATTTCCATCGGTCATTAAGCCGAATTTAGTACCGCGGTCATATAGCAAATTAAATTCTACATATCTACCCCGCCTTATAAGTTGGTATTCTTTCTGCTCAGTTGTCCAAGGTAAAAATAACTTACTTCTAACGATTTCAGGATATACCGACAATAAAGCCCTACCTACATCCTGCGTGAAGGCAAAATCCTGTTCAAAATTACCGCTATTTAAGTAATCATAGAATATTCCGCCTACTCCTCTCGGCTCTTTTCGATGCTTTAGATAAAAATATTCGTCACATTGCTTTTTAAATTTAGGATAATAGCTAGAATCATACTTATCGCACGCTTCTTTAAAAGCTACATGAAACTTTGCAGTTTCGTTTTCTTCCGGATAAAAAGGTGTTAAATCGCCACCGCCGCCAAACCAACTTTTAGAAGTTTCTATATAACGAGTATTAAAATGCATAGCGGGAATTAGTGGAGATTTAAGATGTGCGACTAATGAAATGCCTGTTGCAAAGAATTTCCCGTCTAGCTCTGCTCCTGGAATTTCACTACGAAATTCGGGAGAAAATTCACCGAATACGGTAGATATATTAACCCCGACTTTTTCAAATACTTCTCCTTTCATGAGAGACATAATACCACCACCACCGTCATTACGTTGCCAGCTTGTACGTACAAACTTAGCCGGTTTTAAACCTTTTGTCTGTGCATATTCTTCTTCGATTTTTTCAAATTCTTTGCACAATAAATCACGTAAATTAGTAAACCAATTACTTGTTATTTCTTTATTTTCTATTTTCATAATTATTAAGCAACGATTTAATTACTTTCCTCATCATATACATAATCACTAAAAATACAGCAGCAATGATCATGATATAAAAAGCCGGAGCATAAAATAAGCCTGTATGCTCTACAAGCCAACGAGAAATAATAGGTGAAGTTCCGCCGAATATCGCTATCGCAAAATTGTAGCTGAAAGCAACACCGGTAAATCTTTGTTCTGCCGTAAACAAGGATATAACGAATATATAAGCCGTACCTGCTATACTTCCTGCGAGCATACCAAGCATTGTAAGAGCTATAATTTGTTGCCACATCTCTTCTGCTGACATAAGTAACATGGTCGGTAAAATCAATATCAAAATAGCAGTACCAACAAGCATTGCCATTTTAAATTTTCCGATAATATCGGCAGTACCGCCGGCAAGCGGCATCGCTATCATTGCAATAAATGAACTATACGCTAAATATGATAAAGCAATAGTACTACTAAGGTGCATTACATTATAATAGAAAACATTTATATAAGTTTTTACTAAATACATAACACTGCTAGCAATAGCACCTATACACATAGTTAAAAACATCGATCTCCAAGCAGTTCTAATTACATTGGAAAAAGGTGCTTTAAGAACTTGTTTCTTTTTCTCAAGCATTTTAAAAATCGGTGTTTCCGATACACGTAATCGCAAGTAAAATCCGGCAAGACCCATAAATCCACCAAGCAGAAAAGCAAAACGCCAAGCAAAATCTATATGAGAAAAATAATGTTCAATTATAATACCGATAAATGTTGCAATTAACGTACCGGCAATATTTGAACCATGTACTAACCCTGCCGTAAAACCGGCTCTTAAGTTTTGACGATGTTCAAGGATAAAAATAGCCGCTCCCGTTCCTTCACCGCTAATACATAAACCTTGAATAAGCCGCATTATAACTAAAGTTATAGGGGCATAAATCCCAATACTTGCATATGAGGGTATGAGACCCATAATAAAGGTCGGAATAGTCATACCTAGCATCGAGATTATTAAAGCGATACGTCTACCGTATCTATCACCGATATAACCGAATAATATACCTCCTATCGGTCTTGTCAGAAAGCCGACCGCAAATACTCCAAGGCTTAGAAGAGTTTTAATGAATTCTGATTCACCTGGAAAAAAAACTTGTCCAATAATCAACGAAAAAACTGAATATACCGTAAAATCATAATATTCGAGTACATTACCTGAAATAGCAGATAAAAAAATGAACTTAGACCTATTCATCGGGCTTTAAATAACTTAATTACTAATTAGTTATTATAGACGAATTCCATCATTTATAAAGTGTAAAGTGTTAAATATGATTTATTTAAACTAATTGAGATAAGAAAGTTTTTGCCGGCACAATTACAGGATGATTATAATTGAAGCAATCAATTTCCTTATATTCCATATTAAATACTACTTGAAAGGCAAAAGGGCAATTTAAAAGTTCTTGAAAATATTTTAAATTTGAGTTTAATTCTTGATTTGAAGAAGTTTTAGCTTCAACTAACATCCATGGTTTGTTATTTTTTGTTACTAAAAAATCTACTCCTTTCTTTTGTTTATCTCTAATAAAATATAATTCATATTCACCAAATCCTAAATCACTCCAAAAATGACAGAATTTTAATAAATGATTTGCAATAAAATTTTCATATTTTGCTCCCATATCTTCTATAAGCGACCAGTCCCATAGATATATTTTCGGCTCTTTTATTAAACTTCTAGGAATATTATTGGACCATGGATAAATACGATAACTATAAAAAAATGACTCAAATGATTCAAGCCATCTTGTAATGGTTGGAATTGATACTTTAATTTTATTTGCAAGAGAGCTATAAGATGCGTGTCCTCCTATAGAGGAAGTCAAAAAGTTTCCTAAGACTTCCATTTGAGATAACTCTTGGATTTGTGTTAACTCTCTAATATCTTCTTTAAAAAGCTGAGTATTTTTAGTTTTCTTCCATCTATGCCAAAATGTGGAAGAATTCTTAAGATAAGGATCAGGAAAACCACCAAATTTAAATAAGGATTCAAATTGTTCTTCAGATATTTTTTTTGGTAGATTTATTTCTTTGGTTAGACTACTAAAATTTTCTATTACTTCAGCTAGTGTCAAAGGGTGCATACGATATGGAAAATATCTCCCCATCATACTATCACCGCCTTTTTTATATACTCCAAGCTTTGAGCTGCCGGTAACTATAATGTGAGCTTGTTCTCCATAAACATCATAAAATCCTTTTAAAAAAGTTTGCCAGTTTGAGAATTTATGTAGCTCATCAAAAATCACGATAGGGTTATTTTGATCCGGAATATGTAGATTTATAAAATCTGCTATTGCTGTTGTTCCTTTTAGAATTAGCAAACGAGCCTTTTCTTCATCCCAATTTAAGTAGTAATTTTTATCTATTACTTTTTTAGCTAAAGTAGTTTTACCGACTTGACGGGCTCCTTCTATAAAAATCATTTGCTTGTTTTCGTACAGGTGATTTTTTATTACTACTTCATAAATCCTTTTCATATATTTATTATGACTATTATAACGTGCATATTAATTTGGTCATAACTATTATAATATACACGTTATAATGGTCAAGCACTTATAACTTAGTTATCCTCTAGTGGGAACTACCGGAATTCCTACTTTTGTAAGTTTAGCTCCTTTTGGCTTTTTAATTCCTGCAAATTTCTGTTCCTCTTGTTGTTTTCGTAGCTTTTCTCCTATTTTTGTAGCTTCTCTGCTACCTTTAAGAGCACTTTTTACAGGCTTTGTGTTAAGATTCGTAACACCTCTTGAAGTCTTAATATCTTCATCTTTGTCAAAATATTTTATGTCTGTAGAAGTGCTTAAATGATAAACTCCACTACTTTTTTGTATAAACTGATTTTGATTTTGTAAAGCTTTGCCTTCTAAATCTAAGAATTTACCATTTTTTTCAATAGCAAATACTTTTCCATTTTTTTGAAGAATAGTTTCATCAAGCTTAATATTCTCATCTAATACTACTTTTCCAAAATCACCTACCTCTCCAATTTTTTTACCGCTAAGATCATATGCGTAAAGTTTTTCTTCATGGAAATCTAAGTTGTTTAAAAAATTCTCTATGGAATTCTTATCATTAGTAAAATTGCCTAATTCATAAGTACCTATAATTTTCTCTTCTTTGCTTACTACTTTTTCCGTATATTTTTCTTCTTTAATAACTTTTTTAGTATTTTTAATAATTCCAAGATAGGCTAGAGCTTTTTTAAACTTACCCAAATTACGCTTTACCTCAACTTCTACGGGTCTAGAAAATTCTTTTTCTTTTACTTCTTCAACTTCTCCTATAACTAACTGCCCATCTATGGGTCTACCCAGTTCATCTTTAAAATGAATTAATTTGGCATTTTTTACTCTATTTAATTCAATTTCTTCAGTTTGAAAATGTAGATGTTTTTTTTCTGGCATAAATTCCTCCTTGAATAAATTTTGATTTATTTCAAGTGTAAAGGAGTAAATTAAATTTTTGCAAGAAGTTTTTATTGTTAGTTATTTCTCAATAACTAACAAATATTAAGAATTAAAAACTACTGTGCCGTCCAGCCGCCGTCTATCAAGAGTCCACTACCTGTTATTGATGATGCTTTTTCATCACATAAGAATATTACTAAGTTTGCTATTTCATCAGCTTCTACAAATTTTTTCGTAGCTTGAGATTTAAGGATTACATCCCGGAGTGCCGATTCTTCACTGATATGTCTAGCTTTAGCAGTATCTGCTATTTGATTCTGCACGAGCGGTGTGTTGACGTAACCGGGACAGATAGCATTAACTGTAATATTATTCTCAGCCACTTCTAAAGCAACGGTTTTGGTAAGCCCAAGGATACCATGCTTTGCTGCTACATATGCCGACTTAAAAGGTGATGCAACATATGCGTGAGCGGAAGCGATGTTAACAATTCGCCCGAAACCGTTTTTTTTCATAATCGGTATTGCATATTTCGTAGTATAGAAAGAGGCTATTAAATCTATACGCAAAATTTGTTCCCATTTATCTTCAGGAAATTCATCGATAGGAGCAACATGCTGAATACCGGCATTATTTACTAATATATCTATTTTACCGAATTCTTTTATTATTCTCTCAAACATAGAACGTATTTCTTCAGGTTCTGCCAAATTTATTCCTTGATAAAATACGCTACTTGCACCAAGCTCTTTCAATTCTGCTAAAATTTTGGCTACTTCATCTTCTTTTGCAAAACCGTTAATAACTATTTTAGACTCAAGTTTTGCAAAATGTTTTGCTATCTCAAGCCCGATACCGCTAGTAGAACCGGTAATAACTGCTACTTTGTCTTTCATTTTCACCTCCTGTCGTGTGTCATTCTGCGACTTGTAAGCTAAACCGTCATTGCGAGGAAATTGCGTAGCAATTGTACGTCCGCAATCTCAGGAGTTTTGTTATTATTTCATGAGATTGCCACGCAGCCTACGGCTGCTCGCAATGACGATTTAGCCGGTACAAGCCACGGCATGACATAGTTAATCAAGTATTATTTGTCTTTTATTTAAAAGTAACTTATATTAGATTTCACTTAAAGAAATAATGTATAAATCTATGGAAATTGTTAATAGCGTTGATGCATCTGTATCTTGCCAGGGCAAAGAACCTCCATATGACCATCCAAAAGTTTATTTAGAGATAGATAAAGAAAAAAAGGAAGTTATCTGCCCATATTGTAGTAAGAAATTTAAATTAGTAACAAAATGACTATCAAATTTCTTTCAGAAAGTACTATCAACCGAATTGCTGCCGGTGAGGTTATAGAAAGACCCGCATCGGTAGTAAAGGAATTAGTTGAAAATGCTGTTGATGCTGGTAGTACCAAAATAGATATTATTTTAGAACGTGCCGGTAAAAATCTAATCATTATTTCCGATGACGGTATCGGTATGACTGATAAGGAATTAGAAATTGCCGTTGAACGTCACACAACTTCTAAGCTTGATGAAAGCGATTTCCTAAATATTCATACTTTCGGTTTTAGAGGTGAAGCACTGCCGTCTATTGCTGCCATTAGCAAAATGCTAATTACTTCTAAGAAACAAGGGGCTGACAAAGCATTTCAGATTAAGTTAATCGGTGGAAATGAAAAACAAGTTACTGTTTCTGTCCATAATGAAGGTACTAAAATAGAGATACGTGATTTATTTTTTGCAACACCTGCTCGCTTAAAATTTCTAAGAGCCGATAAGACTGAACTTGCAGCAACCGTAGACGTGGTTAAGAAAATCGCTCTAGCACATCCTGAAATTTCTTTTAGCTTAACGCATGATGACAGAAATCTGCTAAAGTTTAAAGGACAAAATAAAGATACAGAAACTAACCTAAAACAGCGTATAATTGATGTAATAGGTGATGATTTTATAAAAAATGCCGCTTATATAGATTTCAAAACTCCTGATTTCTCTATTTGCGGCTATACTAGTATCCCGACATATAATAGAGCTTCAAGTGAAGATCAGTTTTTATTTATCAATAATAGACCGGTAAAAGATAAGTTGCTACAAGTAGCTTTAAGGGTAGCATATCAGGATTATTTAGCTCGTGATCGTTATCCGTTATGTGCTATATTCTTACAAATTGATCCGCAACTTGTTGACGTTAACGTACATCCAGCAAAAGCAGAGGTTAGGTTTCATGACCCGAATTATGTACGAAACTTATTAATAGAAGCAATTAAAAATGCTTTAACAAATAAAAGCCATGTTACTTCTACTACTATCGCCTCTGATGCTCTTCAGTTATTTAAAAATCCTTTAGTTAACAAACAACCGTCAGTAAGTAAAGCTGTAAGCGTGAATAGTAAACCGGCAGATTATAAACCTGCTATGCCGCCTAGTTTTAAACCTACGCCAAATACTGCTTGTCAAAAACTAATCGATACATTACCGCACGCTAAAATAGAACAAGAAGTAGAAAGACGTATAGAACATGAGCAGCAAGCCCATAAACAATATAAACTTGGGGCAGCTAAAGCACAACTTCATACTACTTATATTATTTCACAAACCGAAGATAGTATAGTAATTACCGACCAGCATGCAGCACATGAACGTTTAGGATATGAAAAAATAAAAGATTATCTTAAAACGGAAGAGTTAATAAAACAGCGTTTGCTTATTCCTGAGATAGTAGAACTGCCAAATGAAAGAAAAGCAGATTGTTTATATGAAAATAGAGAAAAACTATATAAACTTGGTTTAACTCTAGAAAAATTCGGTGAGAAATCTATTATAGTGACTGAAATTCCAAATATCCTTGGAGATGTAAACGTACAAAAGTTAATTCAGGATCTCGCTGATCATTTATCGGATTTCGGTGAGAATATAGCTTTGACGGAGTTAATAGAGCATGTGACGGAAACTTATGCCTGTCATTACTCTATTAGAGCAGGACGAAAATTATCGGCAGATGAAATGAATTCCTTACTGCGTCAAATGGAAAATACGCCGTTTTCAGGTCAATGTAATCACGGCAGACCTACTTATATTGAGTTGAAGCTTAAGGATATCGAACGCTTATTTGGACGGTAACTCGTTTTATTTGAAAAATTGGCGTCGTTGTTTCATATTTTTTGATCCTCACGTAGTTTATCTACGCTGCGGTCAAAAAATATGAAACGCCTTGCTCTTTTCCAAATAAAACTTTGTTACTATTATTGGAGTATATATTATTCTCTGTGTAAAGTATTTTACTTGACTATTTTTCAATTTCGTTTTATTCTGCTTTTCTTGAGTAATAATAAAATAATATCTTGATTTAAGGTGTCAGCTAATGGCAAAGAAAAATAAAAATGTTTTGGTAAGGCTAGTAAGTACTGCCGGCACAGGTGTTTTTTGGGTAAAAAAACGTAATCCGAAAACCCAAACCGAGAAGCTTTCTTTTCGTAAGTATGATAAAGTAGTTAGAAAACATGTTCTTTTTAAAGAAGAAAAAATAAAATAATTGTAAGTAATATATATATGGCAGTAAAAATTCGTTTAGCTAGAGGCGGTGCTAAAAAGCGTCCTTTTTACCGTGTATTAGTAGCTAACGCAACAGCACCTCGTGACGGTGACTTTTTAGAAAAAGTCGGAACTTATAATCCAATGCTTGCTTCAGATAATAGTGAGCGTGTGGTTTTAAAAAAAGATCGTATAGAATATTGGCTTGGCACCGGTGCTAAACCAACCGAGCGAGTCGCAAAATTTATTGAGCAAGCAGGTGTTACTCTTCCTGAGAAAGTTAAAAAGGAAATGGAAGTTAAAGCAAAAAACCGCAAAGCTAGACCAAGTAAAAAGGAAGCTAAAGAAGCTTAATTTATAGTGTATTTTCGTCATTGTGAGCAGGCATTGTTGCGTATGCCGGTAAAACCCACTGTATGTCACCTAGTTGCTTGACCACGGGGTCCATAAAAACAATAAAAAATACTAATAATTTTAGTATTTTTAAATAGATACCGTGGTCAAGCCACGGTATGACACCGAGTGCGTTTTTAGATCCATACGATAACGTTTTTTATATACTTTTCTCTATAATCATATTAATATGCCGGATTAGCTCAGTGGTAGAGCAACCGCCTTGTAAGCGGTAGGTCATCAGTTCAAATCCGATATCCGGCACCATCAAAATTTTTCTTGTTGGAGCTATCAATTCTTGTTGTATAGATACCAAATTGTCATTGCGAGGAACAAAGCCGTTTTTAACTAAGATTAACATCCTTTAAACTATGATAGTAATCGATAAAACATCTTATAGAGCTGTGGGGTTTGATAAACGTATTAAATTCCTAGTGCTACATTATACACAGTATGATTTTAAGCAGTCTTTAGATTTTCTAACCGGTGAAAAGTTAAGTAGCCATTATTTAATAAACAATGAAAACCCTGAACATATATTTCAATTAGTAGAAGAGCATGATAGAGCATGGCATGCCGGAGTAAGTTACTGGCAAGGTCATGAGCGTATTAATGATACATCAATCGGTATTGAAATCGTAAATCCTGCTTTTGAAGTAAATGCAAAAAACAATAATATAACCTGGCTGCCTTATTCAAAGCAACAAATTAATAGTGTCATAAGTTTGTGTAAACAGATTATCGCTAGATATGATATTAAACCTACTAGAGTGGTTGGGCATTCTGACATTGCTCCAGGTAGAAAACAGGACCCTGGTCCGCTATTTCCTTGGAAACTATTATATGATAACGATATTGGAGCTTGGTATGATGAACAAGTGTTTAACGATCTATTGCCGCAAATCGACATAACCGATATTGCAGCAATTCAGCAAAAATTTATTACATACGGTTATAAACTCGAAGCTACCGGAATTTTAGATTCTAAAATGAAAGATGTTATAATTTCGTTTCAAATACATTTTCGTCCTAGTAATTTTTCTGGCGATTTGGATGCTGAAACCATAGCAATTTTAGATGCATTAATATTGAAATATAAATCTGAGTTAAGTAATTAATATGATACAACAAAGTTGATGTCATACTGCGAGCTTGTAGCAGTATACAAAAAATTAATATATAGATACCGCTACAAGCTCGCGGTATGACACATTTATAATATGCTACAATTTATAACTATACCGAATCTTATGGATTATCGGGTTACTTTGAAATTAATGGAAGATTACGTTAACAAAGTAATTAGTGATAATGAGCCGGAAATTGTTTATTTAGTTGAACATTCGGAAGTATATACAGCCGGTACTAATTATAAACAAGAAGAATTATTAAATTACGGTGATATTCCGGTAATTTACACAGGACGTGGCGGTAAATTTACTTTTCATGGACCGGGTCAGCGTGTTATTTATCCAATTCTTAATTTAGCTTCACCAAATCGACACAAAGATTTAAAGCTATATATAAAAATGCTTGAAGAATGGATTATAAATAGCTTAAATTATTTTGGAATTAAAGCATATATTATTAAAGATAAAGTAGGAATTTGGGTAAAAGTAAGAAAAGATGAATTTGCTAAAATTGCTGCAATAGGTGTTAGAGTAAGAAAATGGGTTACATATCACGGTGTAGCTATAAATATTTCAACAGATTTAAGTAAGTTTAGTGGGATTATTCCTTGTGGACTTGAAAATTCTTTAGTAACATCTTTAAATCAGTTAGGAATTCATATTGAAATGTCTGAATTTGATAAAATTATTCAAACTGAATTTAATAAAATATTTAAATGATCAGAAAATTTTTACTCACAATTTTAGCAATTTTTGCTCTTTGGGTTGGTGGTCTTGGTTATTATTTATATTTAATAAATTCTTATAAGCTCAATAGTAATACTACTAATGCAATAATAGTATTTGCAGGAGGAGGACATAAAATTGAAACCGGTATTGCTTTGCTTAAAGCAGGCTATGCACCTATATTATTTATTATCGGTATAGAATCTACAGAGCAATTAAAAAATTTGTTAAAGGAACGTAATGTTATAGAACAGCAGGTAATACTTGCTCGGCTCTGGATATATAGTGTGTAAATTCTAAAATAGGCATTAAATTCGCCCATCAAATTTTATCAAAAAGTGAGCCATGGCCTCTCCCCAATTTTGGATAGGCATATTCCATTTTCGCGTAATATAGTCAATTGTCAAGTACAAAGTCTTAAATATAGAGTCGTCGTTAGGAAAACCCCTTTTGTTATTAGTAACCTTGTGTAATTGACTATTTAAACCTTCGATTGCATTGGTTGTATAAATGATACGCCTAATCACTTCTGGGTATTGTAAAAAAATTATCAAATTCTGCCAATTATTTTGCCATGATTTTGCAATATGTGGGTACTGTTTGCCCCATTTCATATCAAAATCAGATAAGGCAGTAAGTGCTTCATCCTCAGTGATAGAGCTGTATACTAGCTTCAAATCTGCTGCAAGTTCTTTACGATCTTTATAGCTTACATATGACAAACTATTTCTGATTTGATGTACAATGCACAGCTGATGCTCAGTTTGTGGATATACTGCAGATATCGCCTCACTCATGCCCGTTAGATTATCGCTACAAGCAATTAAGATATCTTTTAATCCCCTGTCTTTCATTTCAGTAAAATTATTTAACCAAAATTTAGCTCCCTCATTCTCGCTAATACACAAGCCTAAAATATCTTTCCTTCCGGTTAAATCTACACCTAAAGCTACATATACTGCCTTATTGATAATTCTCTTATCTTGACGTACTTTAACCATAAGTGCATCAAAATATACTATAGCATATATGGCTTCCAGAGGCCTATTCTGCCAACTCCTGACCTCATCCATAACATTATCGGTAACCCGACTAATAAGGCTTTCACTGTTCTCTGCACCATATAGCTCATGAATCTGAATCTTAATGTCAGAGAGGCTCATCCCTTTAGCATATAAGGATAATATCTTCTGATCTAATCCATCAATCCTAGTCTGACGCTTTGGCACTAGTACAGGAGAAAATTCAGCATTTCTATCACGTGGTACTTCAAGTTCCAATACTCTACCTTCAGTAATTAGGCTTTTTTTGCATACACCATTTCTACTATTGTTAGTCTCTATCCTGCCATATTTGTTATAGACAAGATGCTCATCCATCTCAGCTTTTAAGGCTCTTTCAAATATATTTTTAGTTAACTGCTTTAATATCCCGTCTTTGGCAAAAAAACTCGTTAAATCAGTATCTTTATCTATTAGCAAATCTACTGCTTGTTTTATCTTCTCTTGGTTACTGTTACTCATGTTATTCCTGATAAATTATATTATTGTTAATATAACCTATCCTAGAAATTTACACACTTAGTGAGACAGCACCATCTAATATTCAACTCTTATTAGTTTGTTGAATTTCTTGTTGTTGCTGTTGTTTGTATTCTTCCGCTTTTTCTTCTATGTAATTAAAAAAGAAATAAGTAAAAGTTAAAAAACCGGTCAAAATAATACCAAATGTTATTAATATTGCTTTAAGTTGCTTTCGTGAATCTTCTGCTTTTAATCTTTTTTCTTCTTCATCATTTTTGAATTCAGATATTATTATTTGTTCTTCTGTAGTATTTTCCATGTTGTAACTCAACTAAAATGAACTTCTTTATTACTAAGTTGTTCCTATAACTTAAAGATTTTTGAAGTTTATAAGATTAGCTATATTTATAGTAAAAGAAGTTGAATTATATTCAATAGACCTCTTCGGAAACTCTACTTCTAGGGGTAATTTGTACGTCAATCCGGTACTCGAATCCTCACGTACGCTTTTGTACGCTGCCGGTGGCAAGCACTTCCGTGTCTCCTTCAAATTCCTCCCTAAACCCTTGTTTCCGAAGAGGTCTAATTTATCCATTATCTTTTAATTTTTTAAAAACATACCTCATACCGTAAATGGGTTAGCTATTTGCCGGTATTCGCTATATTCTTAAAAAAATAAAATATTTCCTATAAATTGGATATAATTCAACATCTATTACTATAATGATGAGGTTTAAGCCTCGTAAAAATAGGATATATAAGCAATAATACTATGTCAATAATCTTGAATATTAGTAGTAAATTATGTAGTAATATGTGTTCAACCATGGTTATACATATTATTATAATTTGGGTCTCCTAAAATTGAAGTATTTAAAGTATCGGAGTAAGCAGCTGTAATATAGCATCATCAAAAGTGATATCAGATCGTCCTATATAATTCTGAATAAAATTATTAACAGTAGACTCAAAGCTTGTATATTTTGTAGGATATGAATAAACAAGCTGTGTACATTCTGTATTTCCTAATTTACTTCCAATCAATATTAATAACATAGAGTTATATTCATATTGGGGATTACGATTAATTATTTCGTAAGTTTTAGCAAGAATATAACAAGCTTCGTTATTTCCTTTCATAATTTCTAATTTTATTTCTTCAGAAGACAAAATATTATTTAGAAAGGCTTTTTCATATATTTTATAATTCGGTGATGAATCAGATTTTCTCTTAAAAAGAGCAGTAAATAGGATTTTAGCTTTCTTAGATCATTCATTTTAATTTTGTTCTATTTTCATTACTAATTCTTTGATTTCATTCATTTTTGATTTATCGGCAACCAAAAGACCGTTCATAGTATCGATAATTATGACATTGTCAAGACCTACTACGGTAGTTAATTTATTATTAGAACTAATGAAAGAGTTTGTAGTATTGCTTGTTACTACGTTCCCCTCGCAATAATTATCATTTATATTTTGATGTTTTACTTGTAATAAGGAATGCCAAGTACCAAGATCGTTCCAAACAAAATCAGCTTTTATCATGACCATTCCCGAAATATATTCCATTATAGCATTGTCTATAGAAATTGCTTCGATTTCATTATAAGCTTCATCGTCTATTGCCAAACTTTTCTCATTTTTTATAGCAGTATTAAATGCTTTTTCTGCAATACAAAATAAATCAGGTTGAAGGTTCATTGCTAAGTTTAAGAAGAAGTTAATATCGTATACAAAAATTCCTGAATTCCAAAAATATTCATTACGTTGAAAATGTTTTTTTGCTTACTCTAATATAGGTTTTTCAATGAAATGATCAACTAGATAAACATTTTCTGCAATTGATAATCCTGTGTTTATATAGCCATACTCGGCACTTATAAAATTTATAGGAATGCCTATAGTGCAAATACCGAATTCATTAACATAATGTAAAGCTTTATTTATAGTATTAAGATAATTTAGATTATCCGCTATATGATGGTCCGAAGGTAGTAACACTACGATATCAAACCCTTGTGCTTTAGCCGATAATGCCGTAATAATGGCACAAACGGCAGTATTTTTTTGTAAAGGCTCGGTAATTAATTCTATTTCTACATCTATTTCTGCTGCTTGTTCTTTAGTGATTGATTCATATTTTTTGGAAGTAATAATAGTAGGTTGTCCTAGAAATTTATTTCGGTTTAATGTTTGCTGAAGTAAAGTTAGATCACTCAATATTTTTTTAAATTTTTTCGGTTTATCCTTAGAGGATAAGGGCCATAGTCTTTTACCGCTACCCCCCGCTATAATCACTGGCTTTATTCTCATATATTTTACAACTATTAATTGAATAAGCAATAGAGAGCTTTATAAATAGTTTTAAAAAATATGTCAAGTAAATTCACTATATTGACAGGTTCTACAATAAAAAGTACTCCTGCCTGAATGTTTTGTCTTGATAATAGTGCTAGAGCAGTTTAAACAATTTTGTCCTTCTCTGCCGTAAACCGTAAGTTGCTGGGTAAAATAACCGGGTTTGTTATCACCGTTTACAAAATCTTTAAGGGTAGTGCCGCCGGCAGTTATAGCTTTAGCTAATACTTCTCTAATCGATTTAATTAAACTTTCTATTTCATCATCCCTTAAATTGCTACCTAATTTATCCGGATGAATTCTAGCTAAATGAAGACTTTCTGAAGCGTAAATATTGCCGACTCCGACTATAACTCTATTATCCATAATCAAGTTTTTTATCGGTATTTTTCGAGTAATTAATTTGCTTTTTAAATATCCCAGTGTTAATAAATCAGAAAGCGGTTCTATTCCTAAATCATTAAAAAATTCTTTTTCTAAGAAATTAGTTTTAAAGCTATAAACCATTCCGAATCGTCTAGTATCGTTAAAAATTAACTTTTCACCGTTACTTAAATCAAAAATTACATGATCGTGTTTTTTAGTTTCATAGTTAGAAGGTTGCAGAGTAAATCTACCGCTCATACCTAGATGAACTATTAAAGAATAATCATTATTAAAATCTATAATTAAATATTTTGCACGACGCCTAACATCCAGTATATTAGTATTTGAGATTTCGGAAGCTAAAAGCGGGGATAGCTTATAACGTAAATTATCTCTTTTTAACTCTACATTTCCTATAATAAGCCCGATTAGCTTATCTTTTAGGGAGTTTTTAAGAGTTTCTACTTCAGGAAGTTCCGGCATTTGATACTAATATTTATAATAAAAAACTATGAACCAAACAAATTTTGGCTTTAAAAAAGTAGACTACACTAAAAAACAAGGGTTAGTAAATAGCGTTTTTTCTAATGTCGCCGATAAGTATGATTTAATGAATGACTTAATGAGTTTTGGACTACATCGTTTGTGGAAAGATGAATTTATTAGGCAAATTCCAAATCTTAACTCTCATATATTAGACGTCGCTAGCGGTAGCGGTGATATCGCTTTAAAGCTTGCTAAAAAAGCAAGAGATAGAGGCAATAATATTGCTTTAACTTTAAGCGATATAAATGAAGAGATGCTAAAGAATGCTAAGAAAAAAGCAATTGATCTTAATTTATTTCAGAACCTTAAATTTACTGTAGCAAGTGCAGAAGAACTACCGTTTCCAGATAATGGCTTTGATTATTATACTATAGCATTCGGTATTAGAAACGTACCTGATATTAATAAAGCTTTAAAAGAAGCATATAGGGTTTTAAAGCCAATGGGTAAGTTTATATGCCTTGAGTTTTCAAAGGTAAAAGAAAGTTATTTTAAAGATTTTTATAAATTTTATTCATTTAGTATTATACCTACCATCGGTCAGGCAATCACCGGTAATAAAGAGGCATATGAATATTTGGTTGAAAGTATCGAGTTATTTCCCTCGCAAGACGAGTTTAGAATAATGCTTAAAGAAGCAGGATTTGAAGAAGTTAGTTATAAAAATTTGAGCGGCGGAATAGTTGCTATTCACAGTGCGTATAAGATATGATAAGTAATTTTTTTAATTTAATACGTATTTTCCGTATCATCAGTAAAAAACGAATCCTAATTGATTCAAAAAGCCCTAAATATTTCAGGTTTATCGGTTATATATTAGCTTTATTTTCTGCTCCATTATCATTATTTAAAGAACCGCATGAAGATTACGGCAAACGCCTAATAGATTGTTTAAGCGAACTTGGACCTATTTATATAAAATTCGGACAAACTCTTTCGACAAGACCCGATTTAGTAGGAGCAGAGATAGCAGGTTATTTAAGGTTACTGCAAGATAAATTACCTCCGTTTGATAGTGGGGTGGCTAGAGAAATTATAGAGAGGGAGTTTGGTGAGAATGATGTCATTCCGTGGCTTGACCACGGAATCCATAACAATAACTGGATACCGCTACAAGCTCGCGGTATGACAATATCATACTTCAACGATACGCCCATTGCCGCAGCATCAATCTCCCAAGTACATAAGGCACAACTCGCAACTGGTGAATATGTTGCGGTGAAAATTCTGCGTCCGGGTATTCATAAAAAATATAACAGAGATATTAAGCTGCTATATTTTCTTGCAAAAATTATCTCAAAATTTTCTAAAGCAAAAAGGCTAAAACCGATTAAAGTAGTTGATAAATTTCATGAAACTATGAGATTTGAGCTTGATTTAAGGCTAGAAGCGGCAGCTTCTTCTGAGCTTATGGATAATATGCGAAATGATATTAATGTGATAATCCCTAAAATATATTGGGACTTAACATCAGAAAATATACTAACTACCGAGTGGTTAGAAGGAACTTCTATATATGATACTTCGCTGCTAAAAGAATTGGGATTAGAGCCTGCAAAAATAGCTCAGAATTTCGCCGTAATGTTTTTCAATCAAGCCTATAGAGACGGGTTTTTTCATGCTGATTTACATGCAGGCAATATTTTAGTGAATAAGCAAGGTAAGATAATTTTACTTGATTTCGGTATTATGGGAAGACTTAAAGAAAAAGATCGTTTAGCCGTTGCCGAAAGTCTATTTGGTTTTTTAAACCGTGATTATAAATTAGTTGCTAAAGTACATTTAAGAGCCGGCTACATCCCATCAAATACCGATTTAGATTTATTCGCTCAAAGTTGTAGAGCAGTTACCGAGCCTATAGTAGGGACACCCACAAAAAATATTTCCATAGGTAAGCTGCTTGCACATTTATTTAAAATCACTGAAGATTTCGGCATGGAAGTACAACCGGAATTATTGTTATTGCAAAAGACTTTGATAATGGTTGAAGGGATAGGCAGACAGCTAGACGGTAATGTTAATATGTGGCAACTCGCCGAACCTTGGATTAAAAAATGGGCAGTGAAAAACTTAAGTCCTGAAGCGAAGTTGCTACGATTGGTAAAGCATTACCTAGATAGACTAGAAGATATGATTTGACATATAACAAATTATTAATATTATAGCCGCATATATTAAAAAATTTATTATTATGAAACTAAAAGATTTATTTATTAAATATGCTATTAAAACTCCTTTTTTGGTTGATTGTAAAAATGATAAAATAGTATTTCCTTCAGATAAAGAGCAAGAATACAAAAGTAGACTAAAAGAAAAAATAGGCGAGGAAGAGTTTGAAGGATTAATGGCTTCAGATAGAATAGTTCAATGTCCTGAAAACTTAGAAAATATAGCTTTAGTAAATATAAAAACGTATCCTGATATATCGCTTATAGCAGCGACATTTCTTAATTATGTACAACGTGAATATTATATAATCCATATAGATATCGATAATAATATTAAATCGATTTTGCATTACTCGCAAATATATTGTATCGGTGATACAGGGGGGATGCCGGCTGAAGTTTTAAAACGCGGGTATAAGTTTGGTACTATACCGCCAGAATCTTTGCCGAAAGTCACGGAACTATGGCCTGACCCTTATTACTACGACTGGATTCGGGAAAATAAAGAGCATAACAACCCGGATATAGATCCTCAGGTAATGGAGAATATTGTTTCATTATGTGGAGAGGTTAGTATGGATTTACCGGTAAATGGTGATACAAAAGGGGTGCCGGCTGAAGTTTTAAAACGTGAGTATAATGTCAGTACTATCGAGCAAAAACCTTTACCGAAAATAATGGAATTATGTCCTGATCCTGATTACTACTACTACCGGATTCAGAAAAATGAAAAGTATAACAACCCGGATATAGATTTTCAGGTAACGAAGAATATTATTTCATTGTGTGGAGAGGTTAGTATTGATTTACCAGTAAATGAAGAATTACAGTAAAAAACCATTGCAAGATAACCATGACTTTAAAAATTAAAAAGTAAAATTTTATAAGCCTTTAAATAATTATAGTAAAATAATATTAAATTATATAAAGGTATTTGAATGTCTAAAAGCCAAGAGCAGGAATCCATTGATAATATAAGGCAACAGCTTGATGAAGAATATAAAAAACTTTCTTGGGTTGAAGCTGGATGGGCAGCTATTGGGTCTGAAACAGGTAATAAAAAATATGATGAGTTAAATAAACAATATCTAGATCTTAATAAAGATAATTTAGGTATAATACAAAGTGTTATCCAAGCAGTCGGGAATGTCCCTAGTGCATTGCAATTTACTTGGGAGGCTTCTCAAGTTTTACCTGATCTTGCAATGGAGCTTAATAACCTCAGAAAAGCGAGAAGTGCTACCACTAATGTAGATTCTATTGAAGCCGGTTGCAAGATAATAGCAGATGCAGAATCGCTTATAAAAAAATGTGCTGCTGTTTTACATTCCGAAACTATATCTAATAGCTCAAAAGAAACTATTTTACAATCTAAAGTTATCCCATATCTTCTCACGCCTATTTTAAATAAGAGGCTTAGTAAAATAACAAAAAACTTTCAAACTTCCGAAACAGAAAAAATAAATATATTAGACAAAATAAGTCCTAAATTTGTCAGAGAATTATCTACCCTAGGAGTAGATTTAATATCTAAAGCATTAGAAAGCGATTTAAACCCAAAACTACAAGAAATATATAAGAATATTAAACAAAAAAACGAGTTATCTCAAGGTGCTATATTAAAAAATATACATGACATTATTACTTCAGACAAAGTAAAGCCCTTTCTTAATCACGATTTAGTACAATTTTTAAAAAATCCTGATAATCAAAAGGAGTTAGTTCAGATTACGGAAAATATAATAAATAATAAAGCACAAAAAATCGCTAAACCTGAATTAATTGCAAATACAGTAGCACTACTTGCAAATTCTAGCGAAAAATTAATTGAAAGTACTCCTTCAGCTATAAAAGCTTATAGTCAGCTTAAAGAAAATCAGCGTTGGACTAAAATTAACCTAAATATGGAAGGGTTAGATACTGAAACTAAAAAAGAGTTATTAAAAGGAAAAAAACCTCAAATAGTAGAGTTAGTTGAAAATGCCAAAAAAATTATCGATAATTGATCTCCTGTTTTAGAAAAAGAATTACCGCAATATTTAGATGATAATAAACAGGATATATTAGATGTTTTAAAACATACTAAAGTAATAGAAAGAATAGAATCAAAAGGAAAAGATCCTGAGTTTATACATAAAGTACTAGATGCCTCTATGCCTTTTGTAAAAGATGTTCTGCCGTCAATTACTAAACTTTCTAGCCTTGCTCTTTCTGATAACGATAAAGTTGCCGATATAATACAAAAAACCCAGTTAATTAAGTCACTTCCAAAGGAAGAGAAATCAAAAGAGGTCAAGGAATTGATTAGTACTTTGATAGAAATTAAAAATAATAATCCTGAAATAAGCAAAATAATTGAAAAAGACCTTCCTGAACTATTAACAAAACATGCAAGTAGTTTAGGACCTGTTGTAGATGAGTTTTTAAACAAAACACCTAAGGGTCAAAAATTAAAACTAGACGGTGAAAAATTAGTAAAGATAGCCGGTAAACATGCACCTGAATTAATTAAAATTGCCGATAAATTTAGCAAACATGAATACGGTAAAATTATAGTGCCGGCGTTAAAATTATTATCAGACCCGAAAGTTCTAGGAGTAGTAGCAGAAACTATAGTTAATTTAGGAAAAAGTAAATTTAGTAAAGATAAAGAAGCGGTAGGACTGCATACAAGTAAGGTATTAGAAGAAAGACAAAGAGAGATAGGAAAACCCGGTAGAGGAGCCTAAATCCTGAGCATTTTTAATAGAATAATCATTAATCAAAAGTACACAAGACCCAGAAAAATCTTGCTATTATTTGATTTAAATTATATTGTAAATTCAAAGTGTCATTATGAAATTACAAGGATGATAGAAAGAGATTATTATTTAACACATATCAAAGATTCTTTGGTGCTGTCTCACTAAGTGTGTAAATTTCTAGGATAGGTTATATTAACAATAATATAATTTATCAGGAATAACATGAGTAACAGTAACCAAGAGAAGATAAAACAAGCAGTAGATTTGCTAATAGATAAAGATACTGATTTAACGAGTTTTTTTGCCAAAGACGGGATATTAAAGCAGTTAACTAAAAATATATTTGAAAGAGCCTTAAAAGCTGAGATGGATGAGCATCTTGTCTATAACAAATATGGCAGGATAGAGACTGACAATAGTAGAAATGGTGTATGCAAAAAAAGCCTAATTACTGAAGGTGGAGTATTGGAACTTGAAGTACCACGTGATAGAAATGCTGAATTTTCTCCTGTACTAGTGCCAAAGCGTCAGACTAGGATTGATGGATTAGATCAGAAGATATTATCCTTATATGCTAAAGGGATGAGCCTCTCTGACATTAAGATTCAGATTCATGAGCTATATGGTGCAGAGAACAGTGAAAGCCTTATTAGTCGGGTTACCGATAATGTTATGGATGAGGTCAGGAGTTGGCAGAATAGGCCTCTGGAAGCCATATATGCTATAGTATATTTTGATGCACTTATAGTTAAAGTACGTCAAGATAAGAGAATTATCAATAAGGCAGTATATGTAGCTTTAGGTGTAGATTTAACCGGAAGGAAAGATATTTTAGGCTTGTGTATTAGCGAGAATGAGGGAGCTAAATTTTGGTTAAATAATTTTACTGAAATGAAAGACAGGGGATTAAAAGATATCTTAATTGCTTGTAGCGATAATCTAACGGGCATGAGTGAGGCGATATCTGCAGTATATCCACAAACTGAGCATCAGCTGTGCATTGTACATCAAATCAGAAATAGTTTGTCATATGTAAGCTATAAAGACCGTAAAGAACTTGCAGCAGATTTGAAGCTAGTATACAGCTCTATCACTGAGGATGAAGCACTTACTGCCTTATCTGATTTTGATATGAAATGGGGCAAACAGTACCCACATATTGCAAAATCATGGCAAAATAATTGGCAGAATTTGATAATTTTTTTACAATACCCAGAAGTGATTAGGCGTATCATTTATACAACCAATGCAATCGAAGGTTTAAATAGTCAATTACGCAAGGTTACTAATAACAAAAGGGGTTTTCCTAACGACGACTCTGTATTTAAGACTTTGTACTTGACAATTGACTATATTACGCGAAAATGAAATATGCCTATCCAAAATTGGGGAGAGGACATGGCTCACTTTTTGATAAAATTTGAGGGGCGAATTTAATGCCTATTTTAGAATTTACACACTTATATATCCAGAGCCTACTACCGAGGAAACAATAAGCAGTGAGTGAAATCGGTAATTTTTTACTGCTAACAACGATGTGCTTAAGCGGGATGTCGATTGTTTATGTACCTTTGTCATCCCGTGGCTTGACCACGGGATCCAACAAAATAATTAGTAAATGGATTCCGCGGTCAAGCCGCGGAATGACAACCGTTTTTCTTTTCTACATAGCTGCCTCATGTGCTATACTTGCCTTTTTTACCCTAGTCTATGCTTTTATTATTTCTGACTTTTCACTACAAAATGTTTTCTTAAATTCCAGTACTTTAAAACCTTTAATATATAAAATAGCCGGTAGTTGGTCGAGCCACGAAAGCTCAATGTTATTATGGTTTTGTTTATTACAAATCGTTAGTTGCTGTTATATATTTTTACTTAAAGATAACCGGCTTAAATTTTTATCTATTATTATTCTATCAGCCATACAATTATTTTTTAGCAGTTTTATTTACTTTACCTCCAATCCTTTTAACGTGTTTTCTTTCGCTCCTAAAGAGGGGCTTGGACTAAACCCGATGCTACAAGATATTGCTTTGAGCATCCATCCTCCTCTGCTTTATTTAGGCTATGTCAGCTATGTAGTGCCTTTTACTATTGTTTGTGCCTCTATTGTGTCACCCCGTGGCGGGACCACGGGGTCCATAAAAACAATAAAAAATACTAATAATTTTAGTATTTTTAACTGGATCCCGTGGCGGGACCACGGGATGACACCTATTCATCTTCTCAAAACATTTTCCAATATCGGTATCTTATTTACTACCATAGGAATTAGCCTAGGTTCTTGGTGGGCCTATAGAGAACTCGGCTGGGGTGGATTTTGGTTTTTCGACCCGGTAGAAAATATTTCGCTATTTCCTTGGTTATCCGGAATTATGTTACATCATTCTATAATAGTTACTACCAAAACAAACCGTATAGCCCCCTTGCATAACTGGACGATAATCTTATCAATTGTTACTTTTTTATTAGTAATATTTAGTACTTTTTTAGTACGTTCCGGTTTTATTACCTCAATTCACTCTTTTGCATTCTCACCTGAGAGAGGAATATACTTACTTGGGATATTTTTGATTATGGGGATTGGAGGACTGTGTGTCATCCCGCGGCTTGACCTCGGGATCCAAAAAACAATTGATAATACTTTTAACTGGATCCCGCGGTCAAGCCGCGGGATGATAACAATAGCAAAAGCCATACTCCTTGGCAACATATTCTTCCTACTTAGCCTTATTGTGCTAATAGCTGCCACACTTTACCCGCCAATTTACTCTTTATTTGACGATAAACCAATTATTATTAGTGAAACATTTTTTGTTAATAATTTTATTATATTCGTTATCCCTATTCTTTGTACTATAGGATTATTTACTACCAGAAGCACTATTAAAAAACATATTATAATTCTAATATTATCTCTAATAATTACTTATTTAATATCATTAAAAGTAACATTTAGTGTTATATCGATTTTAACTATAATCGCATCTATATTTTTGATGCTTCATAATGTTCATTATCTTTTGATTAAAACTAATTATTTTAGAAATAGACTTAAAGCAAGTGCTGCTAGTATGATCCTTGGGCATTTTGGTTTTGCACTAATTGCTTTCAGTATTACAACGAATGCATTATTACAAAGTGAAATGGATTTTACCGGAGAAGTAGGAACAAGTAAAACATTTAATGAATTTAAAGTAACATTGCAAAATATTAAGTTTGCTCAAGGTAAAAATTATTATAGACAAATTGCTGAATTTTGGCTTGAGGATAATAGCCGTAATATAACTATATTAAAGCCGGAAAATAGGCTTTATATAGTTGAGAAGAGCTTATCGCAAGAAAGTGATATATATTCTTACTTATCATATGATCTTTATGCAGTTTTAAGTAATATAGACGGCGATATAATTCATGCTAAAATATATTACAAGCCAATGATGAGCTTTATTTGGCTTGGAATTATTCTTACCGCTTTCGGCTTTTTTATTGCACTAATCAGAAAAAAAGCTCTGGATATATAAGTGTGTAAATTCTAAAATAGGCATTAAATTCGCCCCTCAAATTTTATCAAAAAGTGAGCCATGGCCTCTCCCCAATTTTGGATAGGCATATTCCATTTTCGCGTAATATAGTCAATTGTCAAGTACAAAGTCTTAAATACAGAGTCGTCGTTAGGAAAACCCCTTTTGTTATTAGTAACCTTGCGTAATTGACTATTTAAACCTTCGATTGCATTGGTTGTATAAATGATACGCCTAATCACTTCTGGGTATTGTAAAAAAATTATCAAATTCTGCCAATTATTTTGCCATGATTTTGCAATATGTGGGTACTGTTTGCCCCATTTCATATCAAAATCAGATAAGGCAGTAAGTGCTTCATCCTCAGTGATAGAGCTGTATACTAGCTTCAAATCTGCTGCAAGTTCTTTACGATCTTTATAGCTTACATATGACAAACTATTTCTGATTTGATGTACAATGCACAGCTGATGCTCAGTTTGTGGATATACTGCAGATATCGCCTCACTCATGCCCGTTAGATTATCGCTACAAGCAATTAAGATATCTTTTAATCCCCTGTCTTTCATTTCAGTAAAATTATTTAACCAAAATTTAGCTCCCTCATTCTCGCTAATACACAAGCCTAAAATATCTTTCCTTCCGGTTAAATCTACACCTAAAGCTACATATACTGCCTTATTGATAATTCTCTTATCTTGACGTACTTTAACTATAAGTGCATCAAAATATACTATAGCATATATGGCTTCCAGAGGCCTATTCTGCCAACTCCTGACCTCATCCATAACATTATCGGTAACCCGACTAATAAGGCTTTCACTGTTCTCTGCACCATATAGCTCATGAATCTGAATCTTAATGTCAGAGAGGCTCATCCCTTTAGCATATAAGGATAATATCTTCTGATCTAATCCATCAATCCTAGTCTGACGCTTTGGCACTAGTACAGGAGAAAATTCAGCATTTCTATCACGTGGTACTTCAAGTTCCAATACTCCACCTTCAGTAATTAGGCTTTTTTTGCATACACCATTTCTACTATTGTCAGTCTCTATCCTGCCATATTTGTTATAGACAAGATGCTCATCCATCTCAGCTTTTAAGGCTCTTTCAAATATATTTTTAGTTAACTGCTTTAATATCCCGTCTTTGGCAAAAAAACTCGTTAAATCAGTATCTTTATCTATTAGCAAATCTACTGCTTGTTTTATCTTCTCTTGGTTACTGTTACTCATGTTATTCCTGATAAATTATATTATTGTTAATATAACCTATCCTAGAAATTTACACACTTAGTGAGACAGCACCTATGAAGACGAAGGTACTCCTGTATAGATAACTTAGAGTTTTGATTTTTAATCAACAACCAATAGCAAATTCACTGTTGGTTGTTCCTCGAAAATAAAAATTGAAATTTATTTCAATTCTTTATTTATCAATTCCTTTAGCTTTTCTTTTGCTACTTCTTTAGAACGTCTTCCTGCATAAGAATCATAAGGTTTAGTATCTTCAATGAAATGTACAAAGAAAACTGTTCTATCATTTTTTTGTAACCAACCTACAAACCACCCTATTTGACGATCTTGTAGTTTTACGGTTCTATCTTCATTAAGGCGGTTGCCACTACCTGTTTTGCCGTAGAGCTTCCACCCATCTGCAAAATCTTCAATAAACATAATATTTTTTGTCATTTCCTGAGCTTTAAGGCTTACAGGTAATTGATTTGCAACAAGTTTTTGAAGAAAAGCTATTTGTTCTTCCGGTGAAATTTCTAAAGAACTAGAAAGCCATGAATTAGTTAAACCGTTATTCTTTCCTTTATCTCCTGAAATATCTTGGTTACCGTAATTAAATTTTGTCACATAACTATGAAATTTTTCATAACCTAATTCTTTAGTAATAAGACGTGAATACCAAAGACAGCTGTTTTTTATCCAGCTTTTAGGAGTTTGTGACTGCTTCCAAACTTCAAGATAATCGTCGTATCCTTCTTTAAAAGGTAACTCCGGATGAGTTTCATCAATTAAAAAACCATCATCGTAACCCATCAAGCTTAAGACAATTTTAAATGTTGAACATGGAGCATAGCGTGATTTGCAATCACCATCCTCCTTGATAAATTTGTCATTTTCTTTAACTAAAAAGCAATCTGCTCTAGTTATAAAAGGTATAGTAAGTGATATTAGGGCAGTTAGATAAAATAATTTTTTTCATAGGTTAAAATAAAAATAGGTGGTTTTGTTACATAATACCGATGTCATTCCCGCTAGGCATTGTTGCGTGGATCGGAAAACACGCTCGGTGTCATACCGTGGCTTGACCACGGTATCCAGTTTAAAAATAGTAAAACAACATAGACTCTAAACTGTATTTCTGGATACCGTGGTCAAGCCACGGTATGACAGTATACTTAATAAATCTCTTGAGACTGATCCTCTTTACTAGGCACATAATCAAAAATATCATTATTATCGTGATTATCGATCATATCTTCATTCTCAAGCATCTGAACATTATTTACTTTAAATGCTTCTATAACAGTGCCACTTGGCGTAATTTTACCGGTTGCTCTATCTACGGCGATTAGCTTAATTGAATCTGGAACTTTGAAAGGCAGCGATGGCTCATCCTTATAAGCATTACTCATAAAATCAATAAAAATCGGCAATACTACGTTTGAACCTGTTGCTCTTTTTCCAAGCTCTTTCGGTGTATCATAACCCATATAACTGCCGACTACTATTTTTGGCGTAAAGCCTACAAACCATGTATCTTTACTATCGTTACTAGTACCGGTTTTTCCACCGATAATTTTCCCTAACTTCTTCGCAGCATAACCTGTTCCTCTATCTATTGCTCCTGTTAAAAACGAAGTAATTTGATAATCGCTAGCTTCATCCGTAACTATATAAATATCTTCTTTCGGTATTTCTAATATTGCGATATCTAAATTGGCGTCCGAAACATTACAAGAAAGACATTCTCTATCATCTCGCCTATAAATAATTTTACCGTTACGGTCTTTAATTAATTCTACAAAATGAGGTTCAACTTTTTTACCACCATTAGCAATAATTGCATAGGCATTAGTCATTCTGCTAAGTGTGGTTTCAATTGAACCAAGTACCATAGAGTAAACTTTTTTTGGTTCATTATTAATACCGAATCGCTTAATTATATCAACGATTTTTGTAAGTCCTACGGCAGTTGCAACTCTTACAGTTATAAGATTACGAGATTTTTCAAGACCGGTACGCATAGTGATTTCGCCTAAAAACTTACCCTCATAATTTTTAGGACGCCAACTAGGCATACCCGGACCTTGCGAAATCTCAATAGGTCCATCGTTAAAAATCTGATTCGGCTTAATACCGTTTTCAAGAGCTGCTAAATAAACAAAGGTTTTACTCAAAGAACCCGGTTGACGAAGTGCTTGAGTTACTCTATCAAATTTACTTGTAGAAAAATCATATCCCCCAACACTTGCAAGTATCTGTCCGGTATTCGGGTTCATAACCATAATAGCCCCGTTTACTTCAGGAATCTGACGCAAAGCATAAGTATCTTTTATGGGTTCAACCACTATTACATCGCCTTTTTTAAGCAAAGTCTTCACTGATTTAAGATTACTTCTTGCCCATTTCATTTCAGCAATAGGAATCTTAGATTTACTGCCGTCTATAAGCCCAATCTCTGCATGATTATCGGTCATATCCAGAACTACAGCTAATTTATACTCTAAAAGCGATGGAGGAGTCGGTAGTTTTTTTAGCTCCTCTTGCCAATTATCAAGAGGAATATTAGCTATAGGCTTTCTAAAACCACGCCTTCTATCAAACTCTCTCAGACCTTTTCTTAGAGAATTTTCGGCTAATTGCTGCATCTTTGCATCTAAAGAAGTGATAATAGTAAGACCTCCGGTATAAAATTCTTCCTTACTATTTAACATCCTAATTACTTCTTCTCTAACCTGTGCAGCATAATAATCTGCCGTAACAGTTTCTTCTTTAGCTCGTTTACGTAAAACTATCGGGCTATCCATAGCTTCTTTCGCAGCATCTTTTGTTATGTAACCATCTTCAAACATACGTGCTATTACATAATCACGACGAGCTTTTACTCTAGCGTAGTTTCTCTCTGGATTAAGTTCGGAAGGGGCTTTAGGCAGTGCCGCAATAAAAGTTGATTCTGCAATAGTAAGTTCCTCTACGGATTTATTAAAATAATTTTGTGCAGCTGCCGCAACACCGTAAGCACCACGACCAAAGAATGTTTGATTAAGATATAATTCTAAAATTTGATCTTTAGTAAATACTCTTGAAATCATATAAGAAAGAATCGCTTCTTTAATCTTACGTTCAAGAGAAACTTCGTTAGTTAGCAGAAAATTTTTAACCACTTGCTGAGTAATTGTAGACGCTCCTTCCATACGCCTATGATGTAAATAATTAGATATATTTAAAAATGCCGATCTAACTATTCCAAGTAAATCGACGCCGGGATGGTTATAGAAATTCTTATCCTCAGCTGCAATAAAACTTTCTATTAATGAACTCGGTACACTATTAATCGGTACAAATACACGACGTTCAAAAGCGTATTCCTCCATTAATTTACCGTTACTAGAATAAATACGCGTTACCGAGGGGGGATAATAACGTGCAAGCTGCGAGTAATCAGGTAAATCACGCGAATAGTGATATATTATATACCCCACAACCGCACAACCTATTAGAATAAGCACGGCAAAAATTTTTAAACAAAAAAACAGAGATTTATACATTTAATAGATAATATTTTTTTACATTATAATAGAATATAGGTATTGCCCGCATGGATACCAATGTCATTCCCGCTTACGCGGGAATGACATAAAGAGCATTTAAATTATACACTTTATAGGCAGTGCAAGAAATTTGTCAGAAAAACTGATTATTTCATCACCGTTATAAAGTATAATGCCATGCATAATTTGTGGGGCTAATGCTTCTGATAAATCTTTAAGACCCGTAAAATGCCGGCTTTGAATAGTTTCTGTGGCTTTACATTCTATGCCGCAAAATACATCGCCTTTATATAAAAGAAAATCAACTTCTTTTCCTAAATGTGTACGATAAAATGCTTGTTCTATACCCGTAGTTAAGGTTAATATTTTTCTCAGTTCTGCCCATAACCATGTTTCAAATATTGTTCCATAATAAGGACTATTTAACAATAAGTTAGGACTTGTTATGCCGTTTAAATACGATGCATAACCTGAATCATTCATATAAATTTTAGAGGTTTTTATTAATCTTTTACGTGTGTTACTAAACCAAGGCGTTAATTGATTTACTTGAAAAGTTGTTTCTAAAATCTCTAAATATCTTGATATTGTTCTTTGATCCAGTCCTATTTCAATGCTTAAATTTTTTTGATTTAATAAATTACCGCTTTGTAAACCAATTAAGCGAAAAAGTTTAGCAAAGGAAACAACATCTAAAAATTTATTTATATTTCGTACATCTCGCTCAATATAGGCTGATTGATAAGAAGAAAACCAACGTTCTCGAAATCTTTCTTGCTTTTTTAATACAACTTCCGGAAATCCACCATAGAAAATATATTCATTTAAAGATTGGTTATTTATTTTTGGTTTATATTCTAACTCTTTAGTCCATTTGTCTTTTAATTCAGGAATAGTTGCTCCTGAAAAAATATCTAATATAAAAGAAGAAGGGTTATTTTGATTTAAAATTTCTCCTAAACTTAACCCTTCAAGATGTATTATGTCAACACGTCCTGCCAAACTTTCAGATACTCCCGGATAAAAAAAAATATTAGCAGATCCAGTTAAGAGAAAACGCCCCGGTCTCTTATCTTCATCAATTGACTTTTTTATAGCCTTTAAAAGATCAGGGACTCTTTGAATCTCATCAATAGCAAGAGGATAACTTGCATTTTTTATAAATCCGTGAGGATCATTAGTTACTGCTTCTAATTGCGAAATATCATCTAAAGTAATATATGACTTAAAAATTCCTTCGTCATATAATTGTTTTACTACTGTAGACTTACCTACTTGCCTCGCTCCAATAATAAGAACTGCAGAAAAATCTTTTAATGATTGCTTTACAAATGATGTTATATGTCTTTTGATCATGTTGTAAATAATATCATACATGAGCTATTATTTACAACATTTATTTTTGTAATATGTAAATTACATAATTAAACTATCTCTCCACTTAAACTATTCATTCCAGCTTTGGTAATTTTTACATCAATGATTTTACCAAGTAAAGATTTATTAGGGTTTTGGATATATACGGACTGCATGTATGGAGTTTTACCTATTATTTGATCATCGAATTTACCACTACGATCAAATAGAACTTTCATAGTACTACCGACACAACTTTCATTAAAAGCTAGTTGCTGAGCCATGAGTTCTTTTTGCAATATAGTTAATCTCTCTGATTTTATGTGTTCCGAAATTTGATCTATTCTAGTCGCTCCCGGCGTACCGGGACGAGGACTATATTTAAACGAATAGCACTGACCGTATTTTACTCTGCGGACCAAATCTAAAGTATCCTCAAAATCTTCATCCGTTTCACCGGGAAAACCGACAATAAAATCAGAGGATAAAACTATATCGGGCCTTGCCTCTCTTAAGCGATTAATTATATCAAAATAATAATTCCGATCATGCTTACGGTTCATGGCTTTTAATATTTTATTTGAACCTGATTGCACTGGAAGATGTAAAAACGGCATTAATTTAGCCTCAGTACCGTGCAGTCTTATTAGATCATCAGTCATATCTATCGGATGTGATGTCATATAACGCAGTCTCTCTAAATTTGGAATTTGTGCTAGATGTCTAAGTAAATCGGCTAGACTAAATATTTTATCTGCAGGACCTTTACCGTGATAAGCATTGACGTTTTGGCCAAGCAGCATAATTTCTTTAGCACCGCTGCTAACTACTTTTAACGCTTCTCTGTAAACCTGTTCTACGTTTCTTGAAAATTCAGCCCCTCTTGTATATGGTACCACGCAGAAAGTACAAAATTTATCGCATCCTTCTTGTACTGATATGAAGGCACTCGCTCCTTGCGGGTATAATTGCTCCGGTAGATTATCAAATTTTGCTTCTTCAACAAAATCGAGATCGATTAAATATTTTTCGTGTCTAACGACTTTTGAGATTAATTCGGGTAGGTTATAATAAGATTGCGGCCCCACTACAATATCAACATAAGGAGTTCTTGAGAAAATCTCTTCACCTTCCGCTTGAGCAACGCAGCCCGCCACAACTATTATTGCAGAGTTTAAGCCTTGTTTTTTTCTCGTATCTTGTAGTTTCTTAATACGACCAAGTTCAGAATAAGTTTTCTCGGCTGCTTTCTCTCTGATATGACAGGTATTTAGAATAATAACATCAGCATCTTCTATATTTTCTGTGGGTTCATAACCGAAAGGATAAAGCAAATCTTGCATCTTAACGGAGTCATAAACATTCATCTGACATCCGTAGGTCTTAATATAAAGCTTCTTACTCATAAAATTTTTAATATTATAAAAAGTTTTATATTATACTCTATTTAAATAATTTTATCAAATTTTAAATGAGCTGGGAGCAGGATTCATAATCAGCGAATTAATTTAATATTAGCATCTTTTATTTTTAACTCTGCCCATATTTTATCAGCAGTATATATTGTAGTACTAAGTTTAATACCTAAAGCTATACAAGCTCTATCTCCAAGAGACAATCCTTTATGCTGCGTATATGCCTGTAACTTCGCAGCATATTTTGCTTGCTCTAAATCAAACGGAATAATTACTGCTATAAAATCCGTAATTAAAGTTAATGTTTCTGCCGTATCTATATTAGTGCGTTTTAAAGCAGTTAACACCTCGGTAATGTTTACAGTCGACATAATCGTATATGACAGTAGCGGTTTTATTATTTCGCCACCTCTTTCATTTTGAATTAAGGCAAGTAAAGCTGAGGCATCTAGTACTATATTACTCATGTTTTGCCTCTGCTCTTCTTGTTTTAATTAGTTCATCCACTAGAGAAATTTTTTTTGGACTATAAAAAAGAAGCATTGCAAAATAAGGATTGATAGCTTGAAAAAACTTCGTCATTGCGAGGAAAAATTGAAAATTTTGACGAAGCAATCTAGTAAAAAATTCTGATTTACAGAATTTTTTTATTATTTTTCCTGGATTGCCGCGTCGCTTCGCTCCTCGCAATGACGGTTTGGGTATCCATGCAACAATGCCCATAATTTACTGATTAATTCTTGCTGTGCATATTCTTTCGGTGATTTCTTTTAATTTTTCTATTCTCTCTATTAAATAAAGCAGTTGTTCTTTTGTAATTTTATAGTTTTTATCATATCTTGCGTCAACATAAGCTTTTTCAAGAAGTTCTAAACACTCTTTTTGTTCTTCGGTTAATTGAGGAAACACACTCCATAATTCATTATCATAATTTCCTACCATACTACCTAATTTTTGCAAATTATGTAATTTAGGTTTGTAATTTGAGAAAACTAATAAAATAGTACTGTATAGACTTTCCGTAGCTTGATGAAGCGAAAAGGCTGACAACGCATATTCCGAATCGTTTAAATAAGTAGTTGCACCTTTTAAAAAACCTTTACCTCTGCCAAACCAATATTCATAATAATCTTTAGCGATTTCTTTCATCTCGCTCCAAGGTAAATCTTTAGCTTCACTAAGCATAAATTCCCTGCTATCATATAAAAGAATACCTTCTTTTTTGATATCAGTAAAAAAATAACGCCCTATCTCTAACTGCCTATTTACTTCGTCTATTGACTCAAGAATTATCGATATTAATGAATCATAAGGGATAATTTGCTTAGGATTTATTACTCCTGTTTTTTCTAATCTCTTATATATATTATCTTCTAACCTTAAAGTAGTATACCCTTTATATTTACCTTTTTTCAGAATTATCAAAATATCGGTATCGCTATGATAGCCGTTAGGTAGATCACGTACCCAATCGCCTCTAGCAAAAGAACCGTACAAAATAATCATAGCGATTTTATCTTGTGCAATATCTAAAATTTGCTGCACTATAAAATTAAGCCTTGCTCTAATTTTAAGAGAACGTTCGGGTAAGGTGGTTTTCATTTAAATATCTATATTTTATATTTCTGCTTTTAGCTTTTTTATTTCTTCTATGGATATTCCTGTCATCTCATGTATTTCTTCTATAGGTATTTTTTTAGTTAGCATTTTCTTTATTATTTCAATTTTTCCTTTCTCTATGCCCTTTTCTATACCCTTCTCCATACCGGCATTACACTTTTCTTCAAACTTGTCTATTTCTTGTTGTATAGCCATTTCAGCCCTAAAATAATCATCATGCTCTTGGTCCGTCCATTTATATTGCTCTAAACTTGCATATGCCGATAACACAATTTCATTTTTAATTTCTTTTGGCGGTTCTTGTTCTTGCGAAGCATATTTTAATAAATGCAACTATTCATCGGTATCATCTTTAAGATCATTTTTTTTAAATTTTCCTAGTTCAATAAATACATAAGTTAATGAAAACAAATATTGTTTATGGGTATTGCTTTCTTTTATATGATGATAGCTAACATACGGCAATTCATCAGGCAAAGCTTTTGTTCCTATGATAGAAATTATTACTACCGGCAATAAATCCCTATGTTTCATACCTTTCTTAATTTGACTAACATAGGTATAACAACCGTAAAGCTGCGTTCTATTAAGATAATCTTTCTCCATTTTACGCTGCATTTCGATAACCTAAGAAGAGAGTTCAATAAATTTATTAATTTTACTTTATCGCTAAATAATTTTTTAAATGCGACATCATTTGTACCGTCTAAATATCTTTGCATAAATAATTATATTTTTAGTAAGTTTGCATATATAGCAAATTAACCTCAGATAGTAAACTACTTTTACAATTTATTATAAGTATTAGACTTCTTGCATAACTTATCTTATAAAGAGGAATCCCCCTAGAAACACGGAAGCACTTGCCACCACAGCATATATAAATACGTGAGGATGCTAGTACCGGATTGATGTACAAATTACCTTTAGAAGGAGGTTATGCAAAAAGTCTATTAATACCTATCATTATCATCATATACCCCCCAAATTACTTTCTTAGAAATCCAACCTGTGTAATTCTTACATGTAATTTGACAGAATTGTTCTTTGCATTTTTTTAAACCGCAGCGAACCTTGGGCATTAATTTTGCTATAACTCGGCTTTTATGGTCTGCGGATTTGGTAAGCTCTATTTCCTTACCGGAGGTAATAACTACTGATCTTTTACCTGATAAAACGCTTGAATGTATCCAACCGCCTTCGCCGTTAATGTCACATACTTGTCGCCATTGTTCGTACTCTGCAGTTATTTCTACCGGCTCGCCTTTTTTAACAAAAACCCATTCTACGGCAGATTTAGTGGTTGGTCCGCTCCTTGCATTTACTTCATTAGATTTTATTGAAACAAATCTTGGAATAGGCAATTTTTTATTATCGGCGTTAATTGTTGTTGATAATATTATCGTAATTAAAATGATAAAAACTTTAATCATTATCTTCCACTTCAGATAAAGCATCCTCTTTTTTTGCTATTATATAATTACCAAGCCTAAATTGTACTTTTATTCTATTAATTTCCTGCTCGCTAATACCTATATTTTTTAGGACTGTTCCACCGATTTGTAAGCCAGTCTCATAACTTTCCGGAATAATAGTTGTGGCACCTAAATCATAAAACTCTCTAGCATTTTTTAAATTTTTTAACTTAACGACAACTGGTATATCCTGATAATTACCGCTAATTGTTTTAAGCGATTTCTTAATAGTTACTTGATTATTCATAGTAAGTATTATAGCGAATGCTCTTTCCGTACCTAATGCCTTTAGAGTATCGGCTTGCGATACGTCACCTTTAAAAACCGGTAAACCGTTTGATAGCTCTTCTTTGACTCTATCATCATCTAAATCAAGTATTACGTAACTTATACCTTCCGCTTCCAAAACTCTTGCTACCATTTTACCGGTATTACCAAGGCCGGCAATAATAATATGGTTTGTTAAATCTCTTGCCCCAAGCTCAATCATTTGAGTCGGAGTTTTACCGAGTCCTTTATCGACTTTCTCGGCAATCTTTTTCCCTAAAGCTGCGAGTAATGGAGTAAGTGCCATAGTAAAAGTAACTACGAGTAATAATATATCGGCAGTACTTTCTTCTAATACTCCACTATCTTTACCTAAACTGAATAATATAAAACCAAACTCTCCACCTTGCGATAATAATAAGCCTGAATAAAAAGCAACTCCTTTATTAAAACCAAATAAAATACAAAAAGCTGTTATGATTAAGGTTTTTATACCTATTAAAACAATAGATAAAGTAAGAATATGAGATATTTTTTCATACATTTCTAGTGCGTCGATATTCATACCGACGGTCATGAAAAACAATCCTAAAAATAAACTTTTGAAAGGATAAATACTTTCTTCTGCCTGCAATCTAAATTCGGTTTCTGCAACTAATACTCCGGCAACAAATGCTCCTAGAGCTAAAGATAAACCAAATGTTTCGGTAGCCCAAGCAGCAGAAAGTACTATTAACAAAGTCATTGAAATAGGTAACTCGCTTGCATTATTACTTTCTGATGAAATGAAAGAAAATACAGGACGAAGAAAAACACGACCGACAATAAATATTGTAAGTAAGGCCGTTACGGCTTTTAAGAGTGCAATACCAAGAGCCGCTGCAAGCGAAGCTTTATTACTATCGGCAAGTAGCGGCACTACCACAAGCAATGGAACTACGGCCAAATCTTGCAGTAACAGAATAGCTAAAGAAACTCTTCCTATTTGGGTTGATTGACTACGATTTTCCTCAATAACCTGCATAACAAGTGCCGTAGATGAAAGGGCAAGACCACCGCCGGTAATAATAGCCGCACTACTATTATCGTCTATAAGTACCATTGCACCGGCAATTACTATAGCAGTCGTTAAAACTTGCAAACTACCGAGACCAAAGACATATCGTCTCATAGCTTTTAATCGCTCGAAGGATAACTCAAGACCTATTGCAAATAATAGAAATACTACACCAAGCTCACCTAGTAACTTAGTTTGGTCATATGTTACGATTTTTAAACCGTGATCACCTATTGCAGCTCCTGCAATTAAGTAACCAAGTACCGGACTTAATCTAAGACGCTTAAGTATAGCCACGATAAAAACCGCAGTACCGAGTAAAATTATAACGTTAATAAGAATATGATCGTTCATCTTTTCCAAATTTCTTCTAGCTTAAAATGCTCCCGTGCTTCAGGATAAAAAATATTAATTAAAATAGTACCTGCATCTATTAGTACCCACTCTGATTTACCAAGCCCCTCAATATTACTATTTATACCGGCATTATTTTTTAATTCTAAAGCTACATATTCAGCAATTGCTCCAACATTTTTAGTCGAACGACCGCTAGCAAATATAATATAATCAGCTAATTTATGTTTTCCTGTTAAATCAATTACCTCAATATCTTCTGCTTTTTTCTCATTCAAACATTCTAAGATAAATAATTTTAATTCTTCAGCTTCTTTTTTCATAATAATTAATAAATGACATAATAATATTAATTATTATATGCATAAGAGTAGAGTTTATCAATGAATGTTTAAAATTCTATAATAAAAATTCATATAAAGCTTTACTTTAACCAAAAAAAACTTTAATTAATATTTAGGCTTTTATATCTAAAAAGTGATAAAATAATGGCAATATCTGCAGAAGAGTTAGAAAAAATACTTAAGGAATCCTTTCCAAACAGCATAATAAAAATTACTAATTTAGTAGGAGATCAAGACCATTATGCATTAGAAATATCAGATGTTCTGATTAATGGACTTTCTTTAATTAATCAACATAAATTAGTAAAAAATGCCCTGTCTGAAATATTAAATAAAAAACTACATGCAATTACCATAAAAACTATCGCAGTTCCTGAAAAATAATTACAAATATTAATATAATAAATCTTGCACAAATTCAACTTATTATTTACTTAAGCTTATACTTACTTAGTTTCTATGAAGCTTTCTAAAAAGATTTAATTTTTCTGATAAAACCAAATTTTAAATTAACTTTTGCATTAGTCAACATATTGTTGACTTCTATTCTTACATATAGAATAAATAAAGGAAAGTTAGAAATTCTAGTAATTAATGTTGATGTTAGAGGATAGGTATATAAATGAGTAATAAACATATAATAGAATATCAAGGAAAGCCTGCTTTTGTTGTTATAACTTTTAATGAATATCAGGAACTTATCAATAAAAAACGAGGTATTACTGATGAAACATTATACGCTGAAGCTATAGCCAGAAATGAGGAATATTTTCCTGAAGATTTGGTACAAAAAATTCTAAACGGCGAAAATCCTATTAAAGTTTATCGTGAATATAGAGGATTATCTCAAGAACAATTAGCTATTAAAATTGGTAAAACTAAGCAATATATATCATTTATTGAGAAAGGATTACGAAAAGGCACAATAGATACGCTAAAAAAACTAAGTACTGTTTTAAATGTTGATTTAGATATGTTATGATTTGCAGCAAAAAATAACCAAAATTAAATCTTTATTATAAATATTCACAGAGCTAATATTTATAATGCTTAGATTATATAAGGAGTAAAATTTATTTTTACTCCTTATTAATTTATATAGGGCTCTGGATATATAAGTGTGTAAATTCTAAAATAGGCATTAAATTCGACCCTCAAATTTTATCAAAAAGTGAGCCATGGCCTCTCCCCAATTTTGGATAGGCATATTCCATTTTCGCGTAATATAGTCAATTGTCAAGTACAAAGTCTTATTTACATTACCGGTAATACTTCCGGTATCAAGTTGTGATTTGGAGGTAGCATTAGTAAAATTAACGTCTGCATTAATATCTGCGATTGCAACACCGGGGGTATCAAGGTTAATTAAAGCAGTGTTAATAACCTGCTCTAATCCAATTAGACCTTTACCCGAGAATGTTATTGCTTTTAACGGATTAGCTTTTGTACCGAGAGCAAATTTCCCTGATATCGCTAATTTTGCATTGGCATTAGTAGCATTTAGCTCAAGTACGCCGGTATTTGGAGTGCCCGGGTCTATATCGCCTGTTAAGGTTATAGTACTAGTATTACCGCCGGCTACGGTAGTCATTAGTTTAAATACCGATGCAGGATTCACAAATGTAACACCCGGTGCATTTAACATAAAGTCGCCGTTTAGTGCATCAAGTGCGTAAGTACCGGAACCGGTATTATCACCGATATTGATTTTGGCAATTTGTGCCTAGGTAATTGACTGGTCGGCAAATATTGCTCCATTTCCAATATTAAGAGCAAGCGCATTACTTACGTCTAAGCTATTACCGCCACCGACAACGCCGACCTCACTACCCGCAGTAACATTTATAGCAGCTAGTTTATTTGCGACGGTACCAAGCGTTTTAGTAGCATCACTGCCTTGAATTTCAAGTTTAGCACCTTTTGTACTGCTTAAATTGACGTTACCGCCACCGCCGGCAAAACCGCCGAAACTATTTGCAAAGGTAACTTGCTGATTAGCAGTCGTTAAGCCAAATACTGAGTTCGTATCACCGAAATTGATAGTACTACCTGCCGGCTGCAAGAGAGTTAAAAGCCCGTTACTGACGTCTACGGTAAATGTCTTAGGAGCGGCAGCTTGTCCGATATTAATTGTTTGTACCGTACCGATAGATACATCCGTAGCAGTTAAGTTAGCAAAAGCGTTCAATGCTCCGGTAGCACCGTTGGTAACTACGCTATTAAACGTATAACCTGCAGGATTTGCTCCTGAAAATTCTAAGATACCGCCGGCTCCAAAATTTACATTACCGGTAGTGGTAAGTGATCCTTGTAAATTCGCTGTTGCACCATTGCTGAAGACTAAAGAAGCAATAGACACGTCTTGCTGGAAAGTCGTTATTTTACCAGCCACACCGTCAATTGTTATTGTATTTATGTTGTTTACGGTACCGCTACCGGCAAATACTAAATCACCCGCTGCTGCCATACTACTTGTCACTGCTGCTAAATTACCGCCGTCATTAACATTAACAGTACCTGCCTTACCGGCAAAATCAGTCTGTCCGTCAATCTGACCGGTTACTCCTGCTGCTGCCGTAACCACTGCTCCTGCATTATTTATCGTGAAATTAGTAGCACTTGCTGCTTTCTGTAAGTTTACAGCCCCCGGACCGTTAAAATTTACTGCTGTTAGTGTACTAGTTGCACCTATTGTATCATTTACCGTACCTGCTCCTAAGAAATTTAAAGTAGCCGTAGTACTAACGTCTATCGTACCGCCGACCGTACTACCGTTAGATAAATTAGCAATCCCTGCTTGATTATTGAAATTGATATTAGTTGCAACATTCCCAACGGTTAAATTTGTTGGACCCATAAAAGTAATTGTGCTAATATCGCCAAGCGTTAAGAATGCGACGCTTGTTGTAATCGGGCTTGCAGAATTAATCGTCGGCTGCTGCATTATAACATTACCGCTACCGGTAAAATTCACTTGCTGGACGGTATTAACGGCAGTACCGACATTAAATGCTCCGGCAACCGTTAAAGTAGCCCCGGCATTTGCTGCATTTATCTGAATTATACCGGTATTAGCAGCACCCGGGTCAATATCTCCTAGTAAAGTTATTAGGCTGTTACCGCCGCCTGCTATTGTAGTTTGTAATTGTAATATAGAATTCTGGTTACCGAAAGTTACTCCCGGAGTTAGATTAAAATTGCCGTTTACTGCATCAAGTATATAAGTAGCAGCTCCCCCTACTTCACCGATATTTATTACGGCAATATCCGGAGAAGTAAGACTTTGATCGGTAAATACGGAACCTGCTTTCAGATTTAAAGTACCGGTACCGCTTATATCAAGCTTATCAGCTGCACCAAGTAACGTAACATTTCCTTTAATATCTATTGCAGTTAACTTATTACCTGCTCCAATAGTCTCAGTACCGGTAGCTCCCGCCAGCGTCATCGCACCGTTACTTGCATCAAAAGTAAGAAGCCCGCCGCCACCGCCGGTTCCTTCTAAATTACCGCCGAACGTTAGTGCTTGAGGCTGCCCGGGCCGGATTATTAATGCTGAATTTATATCGTTGAAATTAATAACGCCGCCTGCTGCAAGTAAGTTTAAAACAGGCTGATTTACTGCAATCGTAAAAGTTTGAGGGGCAGCAGCTTGTCCGATATTAATAGTCTTAATCGTACCTATAGTTTGGTAGCCGTAAGGGTCGTATCAACATTTAACGTAGCATTACCGGCAGCAGCTACGGGACTTGCAAAAGTGTAAGGTCCACCGACGCCGGTAAAGGCTAAAGTAGCCGCAAAATTATTAAAATTCACTCCTCCGCTAGAAGTAAGATTCCCTTCCATCTCAGCAATACCGGTATTAGTAAAGACAAAGTTAGTTGCAGTAACGTCGTCTTGAAATGTGACGGTTGTAGCATTATTACCGTTAATACTAACTCCCGCAATATTATTTACAACGCCGGTAGCAGTACCGTCTCCTGCAAATGCTAAAGTTCCGGCAATAGTCGCACCGCTACTTGTAACAGCTGCTACTTGTCCACCGGCAGTAACATTGGTTGTACCTCCAAGCCCTACAAAATCTATTGTTCCGGTAACATCATCTACAGTTAGTAGTATTGGTAAAGTTAATATCCCCATTAACGGTACTAAGAGTTAAAGCACCGCCTATACCTGTAGAAAGAGCTTTAGATATATTAATAGCAGGCGTTACCGTAATATTACCGGTACCGGTAAAGGTTATACTATTTAAAGTATTTCCGGCGTTAATACCTAAATTATTTGCACCTGTTATTGTTAAAAGACCACCGGTAGAACTTAACAAAATCATACCGTTACCTACTGCACCGGGATTTAAGTCTCCATTCATGGTAGCAGTTATATTACCGATACTTGTAATATTTAATGTCGAATTAAGATTGCCAAAATTCATCTTAGCAGTACTAATATTAAAATTCGCCGACGGTGTTAGAATATATGTTGCAAGCCCGGCATTATCACCGATATTTATATTAGTAGCTACTGCCGAAGTAGCGGTTTGATCGGTAAAACTACTGCCTCCCGTAAGGTTCAAGCTAGTAATACCGCTAAGGTTAATAGCATTTGCCCCTGCCATCGCCGTAACCGTTCCTATGGTCTTCACCGAGCCTATCTTATTAACAGCGCCGAACGAGCCGTTTCCTCCTCCTGATCCTTGAATCGTTAAAGCGTTAGTACCGTTTAAAATTACATTACCGCCTCCACCGGCCGTACCGTCTAAATTACCGTTAAATGTTACGACTTGAGCTTGAGGTGATTGAAATATTAATGACGAACCCGGATCACTGAAATTAATTTTATTTCCTCCTGCAAGTAACCCTAAAGCAGCTTGATTTACTGCTACGGTTAAATCTTGAGGTGTTCCGACTTCACCTATATTAATTGTTTTTAGTGTACCGATACTTTGATCGGTTACCGTAAGGGTCGTATCAACATTTAAAGTAGCCGCTCCTGCTTTAACTACAGGGCTTGCAAAAGTATAAGGTCCCGCCATACCGTTAAACGTAAGCGTTGATGCAAAATTGCCAAAATTTACTCCTGTCGTTGCAGTTAAATTACCGCCTACGGCAGCAACACCGGTGCTAGTATAATTAAACTGATTAACTGTAACATCACTGCCTAGATTAACAGCTGTCGTGTTATCACCTTGGATATTTTATATATTAATAGGATTACTTCCTACCGTATTTCCCCCTACACTTCGGGAAACAGTACTATCTCCTACAAAATTTAATATATTCGCACCTCCGGCTACGGAATTAATTATATTCCCGCCGGTAGCACCGCCGACATTCGCACCGCTAGCTATCGTTATGTGCTGCAGTACCCTTAAAATCTATGTCAGAAATTACGTTTTGTTGAAATCGTGTTAAAGCCGGGTGCGTAAATTGTACTACCCCTCCAACGCCGGTATCAATTGCCGTTGCCCAATCTACGCCGTAATCCGGATCTCCTCCGACAAGAGGCTGATACTGGTTTCCTATCTGAATAGTTTGTGCAAAGATAGTTCCTGTAACTGTAACCGGATTATCATTTAGAGATTGTCCAGCCTCATTAGCTATCCCATCGGTAAAAAATATGTTAAGCCTTTTTGTTCCCGCCGTTCCGTTACCGCTACCTGCATTAAATGCAATTTCTCGTTTACCGGTAGCCGCATGTACTCCTAATTGACCCCACAAATCTTGTGCCGGAACTATGGGTACGGTAGCTATAAATGTTGCGTCATTTGTTGATTCATTACTTACTACATAACTAGAATTTGCACCGGAAAAATTGATATTTGCTATAGGTTGTGCGTCCATAACTTCAGGAGGACCGCCGGGATAAAGCGTCAAATCTGAAGTATCGGTTGCAAAATTATATCTTGAGTTAGTAAGGTTACCGATATTAATAGCCTGCACTTTAGTCCAAGCCGGATCTTTAACGACAAATTCAGTAGCAACAGCTATTGTAAGATTGTTTTGCCCCTGAACGATAGTTGTAAGAGTGTGTTCATCAAAGTAAATAATAGGTTCTGCAGCAGGATCTGTGGAGTTAATAGTCAAAGTACTAGCAAGGTTGTTAAAATTAAAGCTATTAAAATAGTACGTACTCCCTTTAGCTTATCCCGGTCCGGGATTCGGTGCAAAAGGCGGAACTACCACACTTGCAGTTGCCGATGTAATCGGAGCACCTGTTAAAGTAATATTTACAGGGTTAGTAACATCTACATCTAGCCCGACATTTGCCGCATTAAGATCTTGAGGTATAACAGGTCCAAGATTTAGGTTATTCGGCACGGTCATTACAGCACCGTTAAAGGTATTTAAATATATAGCAAGAATTGCTGCCACATCTGCAGTAAAATTATTTACCCCGCCAAGGGTTAGAAGGTTACCGGATACAAATGGCCCACTAAGACCTACCCCTGTGGATAAAACTGCACCGCCTGGCCGTTACGGATGGGTTAGGAATAGCAGCAGCAAGGCTACTCGTACTTGCAAGCATCACTGCCGCAGTTGATGCGAACATGCCTTTTTTTATTAAATTTTTTAGAGTATTTTTTCGTTGACTTGACATAACATCTCCTAAATTTGGGCTTAATTTTCTAAATTATCAATTCGAGACTAGTATTCATTAAACAAATATAAATTTTCTGTATTTTGGAAGATTTTTAAAAATCTTTGGTAAATGAGATTAAGATAAAAATTCTTAATATTTTCGCTAGGTTCTGTGAACATTTCTAATTGATTTACTATTTTTAGGTATTTTTTAGCGAAAATTAATAAGATTTTTGGCAGAATAGTTATTCATATTTCAAAAAAATCTTATAATTTGCAGCAAAAAATACCTAAAAATAGTAAATCAATTAGAAATGTTCACAGAACCTACGTTGCACTTTTAAAAAAAGTTAATAATAAAATTAATTTTTTATTCAGGGCTTTAATTAAAATTAATAATAAAAGAGGATAAGATGAAATGATTAATAATTATTAAAAGAACAAAAATTTTTCTAACTTATAATTTTGTTATATAAATAACACATTACTTTTAATTGAAAAACATTAATTAAATACTAAAATGTCTATAAGAATACTTATAAATAAAGTATTTCCTACATATAAAAAGTAACTATAAGTTACTTTTTCTTGTTTAAAATAAATTAAACTTTATGTATTTTTTATAGAAATTTGATAAATCGTATATAAAACTTAAGAAATACAAGGATAAAACCTATTTATTTTAGTCCTTTAATAAAAACAGCAAAATTTTATTAATTTTTGTATAGAAAGGAATACCCAAACCGTCACTATCATTGCGAGGAGGTCTGGATACCGATGTCATTCCTGCGAAAGCAGGAATCCAGCATAAAGCGAGATAAATCGAGCTTTTAATTTCAAAAATTTTCTGTATGTATACTTTTTTTCTGGATTCCCGCTTTTAGCTAAGAATGACATCAAGACCATATAACAAACCGCAGGAATGACACAATGATACTTAAAGATATAAACAAAACCGCTTTTTCTAGGCAAAATCTATAAATTTTTGCATAAACAAATTGATTTGCTACGAATAATAGAGTATATAGTATAGACATAATTAATTCTCGGGGCGTAGCGCAGCCTGGTAGCGCATCTGGTTTGGGACCAGAGGGTCGGGAGTTCGAATCTCTCCGCCCCGACCATAAAAACATAAATTATAATGTCAAAAGACGACCTCATTCAGTTTACAGGTACAGTACTTGAACTTTTACCTAATGCTACTTTTAGAGTAAAGCTTGAGAATGATCATGTAATTATTGCTCATACTTCCGGTAGGATGCGTAAAAATCGTATCAGAATATTACTAGGAGATAAAGTTACGATAGAAATGACTCCTTATGATTTAACTAAGGGGCGTGTGATTCATCGTCACTAGTCTTTATAAGTATGAAGCAGAACAAAAAAAAACTACCGATTATATTAGCATCAAGCTCTCCTGCAAGAATTGAGTTACTAAACAGAATCAAAATTATCCCTTCACAAATTATTCCGGCAGATATAGATGAAACACCTAATTTGCGTGAATTACCCGCTCCCTTAGCCATAAGGCTTGCTTACGAAAAAGCTATAAAAGTTGCATCTCAAATAGAGGAATCCGCTATAATTATAGCTGCCGATACCGTAGCGGCAGTAGGTAGAAGAATATTGCCGAAAGCTACTACTTATGAAGAAGTCAAGAATTGTATTAAGATGTTATCCGGACGTCGTCATCGCGTCTATACCGGTTTATGTATTATCAAAAAAGAGAATGATCAGCTTACAGTTAGACAAAAAATAGTTCAGACTATTGTTAAGTTCAAAAAATTAAGTGATGAAGAGATTAATTTTTATTGTTCTTTGGATGAGGGAACAAATAAAGCCGGCGGATGTAAAATTTCCGGTTATGCAGAAGCTTTTATCTCATTTATTTCCGGCTCATATTCAAATGTTATGGGATTACCTTTATTTGAAACGGTAAATGCTCTAACTTCTTTAGGTTTTAAGGTATATTAATATTGTAGTGTTGCCTCTGTAAAGATTGATCTCGTTACATGGATCGTTTATGTCATTCCCGCATAGGCGGGAATCCAGTAAAACACATAAAAAATAAGTTTTTTTATGTGTTTATTTTGTCAAATATGTAACTTCTATATCAATATTGAAGTTATTTTTCTGGATCCCCGCCGTTGCTAGGATGACATTGAGTAGGTTTTTCGAGCCATACACATCAATTACAATTTTAATTCCCAGGTTCATCCAAATGACTTCTCTCATAATTTTCATGACGCTCTTGAGCTTCAATACATAATGCAGCAATAGGTCGTGCTTCTAATCTTTTTATACCTATTGGGTCGCCTGTTTCTTCACAGTAACCGTATTCCCCATTTTTAATACGTGATAATGCTTCTTCTATTTTACTCATTAATTTACAATATCTATTTCTACTACGAAGCTCAAAAGCTCTTTCTGTTTCATGAGTAGCACAATCGTTAAGATCGGATTCTTTTAAATTTTCTTCCTTTAAATGATTTAAAGTCTCTTGAGATTCCTTTAATAAATCCTCTTTCCATCTTAAAAGTTTTTGTCTAAAATATTCTAGGTGATTAGGACACATATATTCTTCATCTTTAGAAGGTTTATATCCCCTAGGTAATTTAGGTGTTTCTAGCATATTAATATCTCAATATTAGCTTTAGTATATTATGTTTATAAGGTTTTTAAAATAATATAATATATAACTTAAAATTAACGCAAGAAGATTATGAATATTAATATATTTTATTTTTTAATTGGATATGCAGTAGTATATACAGCCTCTAAATGCTTTATACTTGTTTTAGTATAGTTTTGTGTAGTAGATAGACTTTTATGACCTAATAGCTCTTGAATAGAGCGTAAATCTGCACCATGCTCAAACAAATGTGAAGCAAAACTATGTCTAAATGAATGGGCAGTTAAATGCTGCGGTAAACCATAAAAATGCTTTAATTTAATTAATTCACGATTAAATACCGGTGGCTGCAATTTCTTACCCTGCTTTCCTCTAAATATTGGTTCATTATCACCTAGCTTATACGGCAATATTTCTAAATATTGGGTAATTAAATTTTTAGCAATCGGTAACCACGGAATTATTCTTTCTTTACTACCTTTACCTATTATTCTTATAAATTCTAGATTTTGTAGATGAAGTTTCGTAATTGATAATGCCTCCGATATACGTAGACCTGAAGCATATATAAGAACAAGTAGGGCTTTATTTCTAAGCTCTACCCACTTAACATTCCCGTATTCTTCAATATGTTCAAGTGATATTACTACATCATCCTCCGATAAAGCTTTTGGTAATAATTTAGTTTTTTTAGGAGATTTTATAGAAAAAATTATATGACTATTTAATTGTGTTGTTTTCTCTAAAAACCTATAAAAATTTTTTACTGCAGATAAACCACGTGAAATTGAAGAAGTGGTAAAATTATCACAGTTACGTTTTGCAAGCCAACTTCGGATTAATCTTATATCTGCGGTTTTAATATGATTTATCGTTACAAGCTCTGAATTATAATAATTCATAAACTCAAGGAAATGCTTAAGGTCATTATTATAAGAAATTACTGTATGATTAGAGTAATTTCTTTGCAAAACGAGGTATTTTTGCCACTTATCTATTAATTCTTGAATTGATGTATCTAACATTTATAAAAACTTAACTATTTTTAATATTATTCTTAATGCTAACAATTATTGACTCATAATTTTATAAATGTTAGCATGAATTGAGGGTTTATGTTTACATATACGTAACCTATAAAACACAAAAAATTTTTTAAGTAAAAAATTTAATTTATTTTAGGAGAATGAATAATGTTAAATAATACACAATTTTTAGATTTAATGAAATCCTATATGAATCCGGAATTTTATATGAGTTCTATGAAAAATATCCCTAGTGTAGATCTTTCATCTATCACAAATACAATGCAAAGAGCTATGAATATTCTTTTAACAACTAATCAAATTGCTACAGAAAGCATGCAATCTTTGCTTAAGAAAAATTCCGAGATTATACAAAATAATGTTAATACTATTTTGAATACTACTAAAGAAGCAGCAAATTCTAAAGATTTCAAACAAGCTAGTGAATGTCATCAAAAATGTTTAAAATCTATTTATGAAACATCTATGGATAATGCTAAGGAATTAGCAAGTATTGCTTATGAGTCTTCAAACAAAATATTAGAAGCCGCAAATAAGCATATTGCCGAAAATGTTCATCATGCTTCTAATAATATGCAAAATATGGCAGAACAAGTACAAAAAAACTTTAATAAGAAATCTGCGTAATTTTTAACTATTTTTTTTATGTCATTCATGCGAAAGCAGCAATCCATAATAAAGCGAGATAAATCGAACTTTTAATTTCAAAAATTTGCTGTATTTATACTTTTTTCTGGATTCCCGCTTTCGCGGGAATGACATAAAGAGCATTTACTGGTCCACGCAACAATGTCACGCGGGAATGACATAAAGGAGACATATGGCTGCTCGCAATGACGGCTCGGTATCGCACGCAATAACGGCTTTCCCCTCAATTACTCGCTTTCCTGTTTAACCAATTTTGTAAATAAGACTCTGCTAATTCCTGATCTTCTATAATAATTACATTTTCAGCATTACGTTTATCAGCAGCAGCCGTGAAATTAAACGAACCGGTTATTACTTTCTTTTTATCAATAATTATAACTTTATTATGAGCGATTCCCGGTACTTTATCTATACCCACATCAATTTTTGCTCGTTGTAATTCATGCAATTTAGAAAATTTTTGCTTAAGATTACTACGATCAAGCAATATTCTAACTTTTACTCCTCGCATCTGTGCATTAATAAGTGCAGTAGTAATTAACGCATCACTCATACCATATGCTTGCATATAAATAGATTCTTCAGCTCTATCTATCTGATTTGCTATAAACTTAGTACAACCGGCAGGAGGAGTAAAACATGTACTAACTTTACTTCTTGAAAGCTCTGAAATATTGTAATGCTTTATTTTCGGTGCAGATGAAGCTAATGATTTTTGATTTATTAGATTAGTAAAATAATCCGGATTTTGTCCATAAATACCTAAAGCAACTCCCAAGATAAAGACAATAGATATTTCTATAAATTTATTATTTTTTCTCTTCATGACTTATTTATATTTTAGGCGTTGTGTGTGGTTTTATGTCATTCCCGCGTGGATCAATTTTACCTCTGTTCATCCCGCGACTTGATCGCGGGATCCAGTTAAAAATACTAAAATTATTAGTATTTTTTATTGTTTTTATGGATACCGTGGTCAAGCCACGGTATGACATCGAGTGCTTTTTTCTATCCATGCGGGAATGACATAGAAGTAACAACACCTATCTTCTTACATAACTGCCTGGAGCCTCTTCAATAGCCTCTAGATTCTGATAATCTAAAGAATCTACTAGCTTATTATCATTATTTTTTATAAGCCAATCAAGCCAATAGTTCCACCATGAGCCTTCATATTCCGTAGCTTTCATAAGCCACTCATGACTACTTAAACTTAAGTCATCGTTAAGCCGATAATTATATTTAGCAATCGCAGGAGGATTAACTACACCTGCTACATGCCCTGAATCCGTGAGACAAAAAATCTTATGTCCGTTTAATAATTTTACTCCATCATATATTGAACGCCATGGAGCTATATGATCTTCTTTTGCGGCTACGAAAAAAGTGTTGCAATCAACTTTTCCAAGATCTATTTTTGTTCCGAGTAGCTCTAAATTATTAGACTCTTTTAGCAAGTTATTACAATATGTATTTTGTAAATATTCCTCATACATTTTTGCCGGCAAGTTAGTAGAATCCGCATTCCAATATAGCAAATCAAAAGGCATAGGTTTTTTACCAAGCAAATAATTATTGACAAAAAACGTCCAAATTAGATCATTTGCCCTTAGCAAACTAAAACTATTTGATAAATATTGTCCGTCAAAATAGCCCTTTAGCTTTATATCTTCTTTAATGTAATTAATCGTAGCTTCATTAAAAAATATTCCAAGCTCGCCCGGGTGAGTATAATCAAGCAAAGTAGTAAAGAAAGTGCTACTGTGAACAGAATCTATTTTTTTTACTTTAAAGTAGGCGATAATTATAGCAAGGAACGTACCACCCATGCAATATCCGACAAAATCAATTTTTTTAAAACCAAGGTTTCTCACATACTCAAAAGGTGCTAAAATACCGTCTTTTAAGTAATCCTCGAAGCCTTTTTCCGATAGAGAAATATCAGGGTTAACCCATGAAATAAGAAAAACTTGAAAATTATTTTCTACCAAAAAAGATACTAGAGAATTATGCGGAGATAAATCGAGTATATAATATTTATTTATACATAATGGTATGGACCTACCCTATATACGGAATCGATAAAAAATGTTATCGTTCTAGAGTAGGAAATTAATCCTAGACAACAATAAGGAGGTCCACAAATGGAAGTTAGCACAATTGGCATAGACATTGCAAAAAGAATTTTCCAAATTCATGGAGTAGATAAAAACGGGAAGACAGTATTAAAGAAAAAATTAATGAGGGATCAAGTATTAGGTTTTATGGTTAATCTGCCAAAATGTTTAGTAGGTATAGAAGCTTGTGGCGGGGCTAGTTATTGGGCAAGGGAGATAGTAAAATTAGGGCATGAAGTTAGGTTAATAGCACCGCAATTTGTAAAACCATATGTAAAAACTAATAAAAACGATCAAGCTGACGCAGAAGCAATTTGTGAAGCAGTGACAAGACCAAATATGAGATTTGTACCAATCAAGAGTATAGAGCAACAAGATATTTTTATCAATTCATCGGGTGAGAGCTAGATTAGTAAAAAACCGTACTGCACTAGCCAATGAGATTAGAGGCTTGTTGCATGAATTTGGTTTAATCATTCCCCAAGGGATAAATAAAGTTATCAGTACATTAACAGAGATTTTAGATAGTGGAGCTTTAAGCCAACTTAGCTATCAAACGTTTAGCGAGTTGAAAGAAGAATTTATAGATAATAATAAAAAAATAACAGAGTTAGAAAAACGATTAAAAATAATAGCTGGTGAATTGGATAAATACAAACAATTAACAGTTATACCTGGTATAGGTTTAATTACCGCTACGGCATTAATAGCAGTGATAGGTAATGCTAAATATTTTGAAAACGGCAGACAATTCAGCATGGCTTGGCTTGGTACCAAGACAGTATTCAAGCGGAGGTAAAGAAAAATTATTAGGTATTAGTAAGAGAGGTGATATTTACTTACGTACTTTATTAATTCAAGGAGCAAGGGCGGTTCTAAATGCTAAGCGAAGAGTTACAACTGAAGTACAAAAGACTAATAAAGATTTTAGTAAATTTACTGACTGGATGTTTAATTTATTAGAACGACGTGGACATAATAGAACTACTGTTGCAGTAGCAAATAAACTGGCACGGGTAGTATTTGCAGTATTACACACCGGTAATGATTATGATGAAACTAAAGTTTGTAGCTAATAAATTAATAATGCTTAGTTAAATATTAATAACGAATATAGGATAATATAGAGATTCTAACCTTGAATATGCGTGAGACGATAATATTGATGGTAAATAAGACAAACCTTAACCTACAAAAAAACTGAGGGCATCCAAGGCTCTAATGAAGTCGACAAGATGATAAGTTAAAAGTTTGTAGGTAGCGGATTCCATCAGGGCTATAGGGTTATTGATTTACTAGCTATAAGCCGGATACATGGCTGCATTTGATTTTTTTACTATATTATTTTTTTCTTGCATTGCGGGATAGGTCCATACATGGATACACGCTAAAGACGGGGTTTAAGCTGCAAGGCTCTGGATATATAAGTGTGTAATTCTAAAATAGGCATTAAATTCGCCCCTCAAATTTTATCAAAAAGTGAGCCATGGCCTCTCCCCAATTTTGGATAGGCATATTCCATTTTCGTGCAATATAGTCAATTGTCAAGTACAAAGTCTTAAATATAGAGTCGTCGTTAGGAAAACCCCTTTTGTTATTAGTAACCTTGCGTAATTGACTATTTAAACCTTCGATTGCATTGGTTGTATAAATGATACGCCTAATCACTTCTGGGTATTGTAAAAAAATTATCAAATTCTGCCAATTATTTTGCCATGATTTTGCAATATGTGGGTACTGTTTGCCCCATTTCATATCAAAATCAGATAAGGCAGTAAGTGCTTCATCCTCAGTGATAGAGCTGTATACTAGCTTCAAATCTGCTGCAAGTTCTTTACGGTCTTTATAGCTTACATATGACAAACTATTTCTGATTTGATGTACAATGCACAGCTGATGCTCAGTTTGTGGATATACTGCAGATATCGCCTCACTCATGCCCGTTAGATTATCGCTACAAGCAATTAAGATATCTTTTAATCCCCTGTCTTTCATTTCAGTAAAATTATTTAACCAAAATTTAGCTCCCTCATTCTCGCTAATACACAAGCCTAAAATATCTTTCCTTCCGGTTAAATCTACACCTAAAGCTACATATACTGCCTTATTGATAATTCTCTTATCTTGACGTACTTTAACTATAAGTGCATCAAAATATACTATAGCATATATGGCTTCCAGAGGCCTATTCTGCCAACTCCTGACCTCATCCATAACATTATCGGTAACCCGACTAATAAGGCTTTCACTGTTCTCTGCACCATATAGCTTATGAATCTGAATCTTAATGTCAGAGAGGCTCATCCCTTTAGCATATAAGGATAATATCTTCTGATCTAATCCATCAATCCTAGTCTGACGCTTTGGCACTAGTACAGGAGAAAATTCAGCATTTCTATCACGTGGTACTTCAAGTTCCAATACTCCACCTTCAGTAATTAGGCTTTTTTTGCATACACCATTTCTACTATTGTCAGTCTCTATCCTGCCATATTTGTTATAGACAAGATGCTCATCCATCTCAGCTTTTAAGGCTCTTTCAAATATATTTTTAGTTAACTGCTTTAATATCCCGTCTTTGGCAAAAAAACTCGTTAAATCAGTATCTTTATCTATTAGCAAATCTACTGCTTGTTTTATCTTCTCTTGGTTACTGTTACTCATGTTATTCCTGATAAATTATATTATTGTTAATATAACCTATCCTAGAAATTTACACACTTAGTGAGACAGCACCGATTCCTGCTTTGGTTTTAGCAATAGGGATATGTCTCTCTTTAATTCTAGCAGACTTACCGCTTCTATTTCTTAAATAATAAAGTTTAGCACGACGAACTACCCCGTATTTTACTACATCAATAGAGTGTACTATCGGCGAGTAAGTCATAAAGCGTCTTTCGACACCTTCACCATGGCTAATTTTACGTACTAAGAAAGATGAAGTAATACCACGATTTCTTTTTGCGATAACTACACCTTCATAAGCTTGAAATCTTTCCGTTAATTTTTCCTTACCGTCTTTCTCAATCGATCTATCAATAATTTTAACAGTTACCTTAACTGTATCGCCGGCTTCAAAATCAGGAATTTTTTTATTTGCAGTAAGCTTTGAAATATTTTCCTGTTCAAAGCGGTCAATAATATTCATTTTTTTAACTCCTTAACTCTATAAATCTTTAAGTAACTCCGGACGGCGTAATTTAGTAATCATACGTGATTGCTCTTTTTTCCACTCATTAATTAGACTGTGGTTACCGGATAATAAAACACTCGGTACAGCTCGATCACGCCAAATTTCAGGTCTTGTATATAGACAGCATTCAAGCCCGCCCTTAAATTCCCCGTCTTCTTCAAAAGACTCGGAAGATAAGGTATTTTGGTTCATTAAAACACCTGGCAGTAGTCTAATTAAGCAATCGAGAATGGCAAGGGTAGGTATTTCTCCGCCGGATAAAATGTAGTCGCCTACACTAATTTCTTTAACATTATACTCTTCAATTACACGTTCGTCAATCCCTTCGTAACGTCCACATAAGAATATAAGGTTTTTATTTTTTAACATCTCCTTAGCAAAGCTTTGAGTAAAGACTCTACCGCGAGGTGAAGGATAGTAAATTTCAGCATTAGGATTTAAAGAAAGGGCATGATCTATACTACTGCCTAAAACATCAGGACGCATTATAAGCCCGTCACCACCGCCGTAAGCTTCATCATCGACATTTTTATGCTTAGTTAGACCGAAATCCCGAATATTGATAATATCATATGACCAAATATTTTTATGCAGTGCTTGCCCTGCTAAAGAATACCTCAGAGTACCAGGAAACATTTCAGGAAAAACTGTTAAGATTGTAGCGTGAAGTATAGACATACCTTAAAAATAGTAGCCAGTACCAATTAATGCAATAAAATTATAATTTAATTATTTACCCCACCCACCTGTCCTATAATCTTCTTTTCTTTGTTTTTTAGCAGCAGCTGTTGCACCACTCCTAAATGCTTCAGCTTTTTGTTGATTCGTTTTATAAGCTTGATCACTTTGAAATTTTTGAAATTCTGCTTTCTTAGTAGCTTCTATATAACGACTTTTTATTTTCTCTAAGCGTCTCATAGCATCTTTATCTAAACTAATACCTGCTTCTTTTGCTTGCTGCTCTATTTTTAATGCTGTCTTATAACCTGCTGCTGCGTTTTTAGCTATAACTTGCTTCTGCATAAAATTCACTCTAGAATCTTTCTTCATTGCATCATTATATATGGATTTATCTTATTATTTTTAATATCCTTTATTTGTTTTTCTGCTTTCTTTTTATCAAAATCTTCCGGCATAACTTCCCTCAAAATTTAAGTTAAAAATATATCTATAGTTGCATATATTTTATTTCAAAAAAAGTTAATAAAGAAAAATAGAGGTAGAAGTAATTAAAAATTAACCAATTTGTGTTATAAAAACTTCATCACTTCTTCAGCGATGATTAGCTCTTCGTTTGTCGGCACAGCAAAAACTTTAACCTTACTATCAGATGTACTTATTAGATGCTCGTTTTTTTGGTTTTTTGTATCATCTATTTTAATGCCTAGCCATAAAAGTTTTTCGGTAATCATTTCACGTATTACAGGGGAATTCTGTCCGACACCGGCAGTAAAAATTAGACAATCAAGCCCCTCAAGGGCAGCAGTTAACTTACCTATTTCAAGTACAATGCGATACACGAATAAATCTATAGCAAATTTAGCATCAGGTGAGTTACTGGCAAGCAAAGTACGCATATCAGAGCTCTCACCGGACATACCGAGTAACCCTGATTTCTTATATAGTAACTCAGTTACTTCTTTCGTAGTCATTTTCTCATGGTCGATAAGATATAACACTACTCCAGGATCAAGGTTACCTGTCCTTGTACCCATCATAACACCGTCAAGTACGCTAAAGCCCATGGAACTTGTTAGACTAAGACCATTTTTAATAGCACATAGACTACTACCGCTTCCTAAGTGAGCTATAATAGTCTTTGTAGATAAATCTTCCTTTGTCATTTCTTTAAAATGGCTGCTAACATATTTATATGATAACCCATGAAAACCGTAACGAATTATCCCTTTATCATAATATTTTTTCGGTAAACCGAAAGCTTTTGTAATAGGCGGATTGGTAAAATGAAACGACGTATCAAAACATGCTATATGCGAGATTTCTTTATATTTTTGAAGAAATAAATCCAGTACCTGCAAATTATAAGGTTGAGGCAAAGGGCTTATAGGTATTAATACTCTCAAATCTTCACTAACTTTTTCATTAACAATAACCGGTTTATTAAAATTTTTTCCGCCATGGACAATACGGTGACCGGTTGCAATTAAATTGAGATTCTCTTGTTTTTTCCACCAATCTTCAAAAAGATCAATCATCATTTCAATAGCATCATCTTTAATATCGGTAGCAGCTTCCTGTTTTTTATTTATATGAAATAATATTTTATTGTCGTTCTTTTCTAAAAAAATATTATAAATTTTATCCTTAACTTTTTTATTCTGAATTTCAAAAATAGAAATTTTTAAACTAGATGAGCCGGCATTAGCTATTAAAATAACATCTTTCATATTATTTACCTGCTTGGATATGTAGCTTTGCCTTAGTGTGATTATAGATAAATGAAGCAAGTACACAGGAAATAACCCGCATATCCATAGGATCGGCTCTAATTGTTAAAATAATAGGCACACGGGCTCCAAGAACGATACCCGCCATAACCGCTTGACCCAAATATTTTAGCTGCTTTGCAAGCATATTGCCTGATTCAAGATCAGGTACTACTAATATATCGGCATTTCCTGAAACCGAAGAACTAATGCCTTTTGCTTCTGCAGCAAATAAAGATATAGCATTATCAAACGCAAGCGGCCCATCAACTATAGCATTCGTAATTTGCCCTCGATCTGCCATTTTCGATAAAGCGGCTGCGTCAAGAGTTGTAGGGATTGCGGAGGTTACCGTCTCAACTGCTGATAATACCGCAACTCTAACCTGCTTGTCTTCTTTAATCATATGCATTAAATCAATAGCATTCTGCACTATATCACGCTTATCTTCTAGAGTAGGACGAATATTAATAGCAGCATCAGTAATAATAAAAGGCTTTGGGAACGTTGCAACTGCCATTAAAAAAGCATGGCTTATACGGCGTTCGGTACGTAGTCCATTCTCCTTATGAACTACTGCAGACATAAGCTCATCAGTATGAAGCGACCCTTTCATAATAGCCGCAACTTCTCTTTTCTTCGCAAGCTCTACGGCTTTTTTTGCTGCTTCGTGGCTATGCTCAACGTTAATTACTTGATAATCCTCAAGATCAACATTATTAACTTTTGCTACTGATTCAATTTTATGTTGCGGACCAATCAAGACCGGTTTTATTACATTAAATTGTGCCGCTCTAACTGCACCGAGTAATGATTCTTTATCGATTGGATGAACTACTGCAGTTTTAACAGGCTTAAAGCCGTCGGCTCTAAGTAATAGATGATGAAATGCTTTGCTGCTTCATCAAAGTCAGGATCGTTAATTTCTTTTGGAGGAGTATAAGTAGTACCTAATTTCTTAGCTAGAATTGCATCTAAAAAAGTCTCGTTTATTATATGTTGTTTCTTCATAAACCCCTTAATAAATTAATCACTAACTTAATTAGATAATATATAAGTTAATTAATAAAGGGAAAACTAGTTATTGTTTTTAGTGGGAATTTCTTAAGTGCCATTAACGCAACAGTGTATATACTCGATGTCAACCTGTGGCTTGTCCTCTAGTAGCGGACAATTTTTACTTTATGTCATTCTCGCTAAGGATTGTTGCGTGGAACGAAAAATCCGTTCGGTGTCATACCGTGGCTTGACCACGGTATCCAAAAAACAATAAAAATACTAATAATTTTAGTATTTTTAATTGGATCCCGCGAACAAGTCGCGGGATGACAAGAGGCTAAATTGATCCACGCAACAACGCCTTCCCGCGAAAGCAGGAATACAGCATAAAGCGAGCTTTTAATTTTAAAAATTTGCTATATTGATATTTTTATGCTGGATTGTATCTTGAAGCAAGTATTGAAAAGAGTATAGAGTAGAAAATAATGAGTGATACCGTTTAACTGGATGGATCATAAAAGATCGAAGGAATCTAGGTACACACCTCATAATCTACAAAGTGTTGTAGTACGAACGGTAGGATGGTCCTGAAGAGATCGAATTTATAATCCTGTAATCGCACTTTGAACAACGTTAACAAGGTATCAGAAATGACAGAAGAAAACAAGTTATTTATAGGTATAGATGTATCAAAAGCAACATTAGATATATCTATGAATAAAAAACATTATAAAATTAAAAATACAGATGAAGCAATAACTGATTTTATAAAATCAGTTATTGCTTCTAATAAAATTAAGCTTTGTGTATTAGAATCGACGGGAGGTTATGAGCGTCTTGTAATGAAGAAGCTTCAAGAGTGGGATATTGCGGTACATAGAACACACCCAAATAAGGTATATGCTTTTGCTAAAGCTAGTAACCATTTTGCAAAGACTGATAAATTAGATGCAATATTACTAGAGAAATACGCTATTTTTGTTTCTAATGAAGAAAAAGGCGATGCTCTGGATATATAAGTGTGTAAATTCTAAAATAGGCATTAAATTCGCCCCTCAAATTTTATCAAAAAGTGAGCCATGGCCTCTCCCCAATTTTGGATAGGCATATTTCATTTTCGCGTAATATAGTCAATTGTCAAGTACAAAGTCTTAAATACAGAGTCGTCGTTAGGAAAACCCCTTTTGTTATTAGTAACCTTGCGTAATTGACTATTTAAACCTTCGATTGCATTGGTTGTATAAATGATACGCCTAATCACTTCTGGGTATTGTAAAAAAATTATCAAATTCTGCCAATTATTTTGCCATGATTTTGCAATATGTGGGTACTGTTTGCCCCATTTCATATCAAAATCAGATAAGGCAGTAGTGCTTCATCCTCAGTGATAGAGCTGTATACTAGCTTCAAATCTGCTGCAAGTTCTTTACGATCTTTATAGCTTACATATGACAAACTATTTCTGATTTGATGTACAATGCACAGCTAATGCTCAGTTTGTGGATATACTGCAGATATCGCCTCACTCATGCCCGTTAGATTATCGCTACAAGCAATTAAGATATCTTTTAATCCCCTGTCTTTCATTTCAGTAAAATTATTTAACCAAAATTTAGCTCCCTCATTCTCGCTAATACACAAGCCTAAAATATCTTTCCTTCCGGTTAAATCTACACCTAAAGCTACATATACTGCCTTATTGATAATTCTCTTATCTTGACGTACTTTAACCATAAGTGCATCAAAATATACTATAGCATATATGGCTTCCAGAGGCCTATTCTGCCAACTCCTGACCTCATCCATAACATTATCGGTAACCCGACTAATAAGGCTTTCACTGTTCTCTGCACCATATAGCTCATGAATCTGAATCTTAATGTCAGAGAGGCTCATCCCTTTAGCATATAAGGATAATATCTTCTGATCTAATCCATCAATCCTAGTCTGACGCTTTGGCACTAGTACAGGAGAAAATTCAGCATTTCTATCACGTGGTACTTCAAGTTCCAATACTCCACCTTCAGTAATTAGGCTTTTTTTGCATACACCATTTCTACTATTGTTAGTCTCTATCCTGCCATATTTGTTATAGACAAGATGCTCATCCATCTCAGCTTTTAAGGCTCTTTCAAATATATTTTTAGTTAACTGCTTTAATATCCCGTCTTTGGCAAAAAAACTCGTTAAATCAGTATCTTTATCTATTAGCAAATCTACTGCTTGTTTTATCTTCTCTTGGTTACTGTTACTCATGTTATTCCTGATAAATTATATTATTGTTAATATAACCTATCCTAGAAATTTACACACTTAGTGAGACAGCACCGAAAAAATTCTAGCTAATTTGAACCATCACATTTAAGGTTTAAAATTTTAATACTATTCGGATGATCAGCTCCGAATTTTTCTATCTGATTATTACGGAATTTTTCATACCAAAATTTCTTAGGTAAAGTGCAACTAGCTTTAGCGGCTGCAAGATACATATTACTTATTTCATACACATTTTTCATATTTTCTTTATAGTTATTCCAATATATATTTTCAGCAGTAGCATAAGCATCTACCGCCCCCTCATTTTGATTAAGTAACACTAGTGCATTCCCTTCAGCAACGAACGTTTTTGCCAAATCTATATCTGGTGATATAATAACCTCTTTATTAGGTCTAGTTGGATCATTAAAGAAAATTGCTTTAGCTTTTTTGGCATATTCTAGAGCTTCGGTAACATCACCGAGTCCTAGCTTTGCTCTTGATTTTTGGATAAAAATTCGTCCAAATACTTGATTTTCCTCTTTTTTACTCGATTTATTCATATCATATACTTGTTCTAATAAAGAAAGAACTTCCTGATGTTTCTTAAGATTATTTAATACATCTACTTTAATGAGATATGAACCGGTAAGAAATAAATCTTGAGGTTTCATGCCGTTTTCAATACAAGCATTTATAGTATCGTCAATTCTTCTTAATGCTTCATAATTTTTACCTTGGATATTAAATAATTTAGCTTTTGCATAATATATAGTTGCTATATCAGTTTGATCTACCAGATTTTGATCGAACATAGCTTCCATAATTTCTGCCTCCTCTAGATTTCCTAGCTGAATATTGGATATGGCCGAACCGAAAACTACATTACATTTTATGGAATCATATCCTTTTACTTCATCAAATACCTGGTTAGCTTTCGTATCATATTCAATTGCTTTTTTAGGATTCGACCAAGTTCTATAATACCACCCTATGCGTCCTAAATATGCAGCATAAGCAAATTTTTCTTCATTATTCATTGTCCATAATTTAAATTTACCTTTTTGATCGTTTTTATCAAACCAATTTACTAATTTTTTTGAGTTATATAAATCGGAAGAATTAGCATATTGTATTAATAAATTTAATTTTAACTCTAAAATTTTATATATTGGTATATCATATTTTTCTGCATTTTTTGTAATTATCTCAATATTATCCGATATAGTTTTAGCATTTCTAAAAATACGCCCCTTTACTAAACTTTTAGGTATAGAATTTAAAAGATTAGTAACACTAAGTTCTAGATATTCTTTATTTCCTTTATCTCCATTTATTTGTAATATTTTTTCAGCTATAACATCATGCATTTCAAATATCGGATTAACTTCATTAGGTTCAATATTAGAGATCAAAGCAAATTTAGAAAGCTGATAAATATCATCGTCTAGACTATGCTTATCTTCAGTAATAGAATTTAATAATTCTTTTGAAAAACTTTCAAGATTATTAAGCAATGCTATCCCATATAGTAATCTTTTAGCACTAGGCTTTAATTCATTGCTAACAAAAGTTTTATATTTAGCTCTATTTTATCCTTAGAGGCTTTTATCTTTTTCTTATATTCCTCTAAGTTCAAACCTTGTACTTGATTTAATATTTGTGCTCCTTGAACTACGAGAATCGGATATCCTCCAAATTCTTGAGTCAAAAAATTTATTAATTCCGGATTTTTATTTTCCAATATATTTTTTGCAAGTAATGCAGTTTCCGACTTAGTGAAAGCATTTGCTTTGATTATATTAGATAATAATTCATCATCTTGAGAACAAACTATAATATTACCGTTATATTCCCAATTAATAAAATCCTCTATTTTCTTATTCTCGCCTATTTTTAAATTATCAAACACCAACAACCATTTATCTTTACTTGCTAGATAAGCTATTAAATCTTTCCTCATCACTGCCATATCTTCTGAAATCACCGGTGATTTTACCTCGGTATTAATAGCTTTAGATAATTTGAGTAACTGCTGCTCTATATTTAGATTACAATCAATAAACCAAATTATGTTATAGTTTTCTTTATTTTCATAAGCGTACATCCTAGCAAGCTGCGTTTTACCCATACCGCTTACCCCTACTATACTAGATTGCTTGTATTTATTAAGATTTTCTTTTAGCTTTTCCAATTGCGATACATGATTTATAAAATAGCTAACCGGTACAACTAAATTAGATATTTGACTTTGAGCAAATATACTTCCGCTTATTAGAAGCATAATAATCCCTAATATATATTTTTTCATAATATTTATTAATTTTAAATTTTTAGCTGTAAAGCTAGATATATTTTCGACTAGAAGTCAATAAAAATTTGAGGTTAATGAAGATATTGCACTGGGTAGAAAAGTAGGTGATGTCATTCTCGCATAGGCGAGGCATTGTTGCATGGCTCAATTTCACTCTTGTCATCCCGCGACTTGATCGCGGGATCCAGCTTAAAATACTAAATTATTAATATTTTTTATTGTTTTTATGGATCCCGTGGTCAAGCCACGGGGTGACACAGTGGGTTTTACGGTCCACGCAACAATACCTCCTCGCAATGACGACTCAGTATTCATGAAACAAGACCTGTAGGCACGAAGAAAGAATAAAAAAAAGCCCCCTTTTTTCAAAGAGGGCTTTTTTCTTTAGAAAGTTATAAACTTGCTAATCGGGAGCGATTAGAAGTTTACACGTACTTTTAAAGTACCTTGATGTGCAGTATACTTACTTGCAGCATTGAAATCATAACCAATTCCGTATTCCATCTTAGCATCAGGTCTTATGCTTGCACTTAAACCTACATTGTAAGATGTTTTAACAGTTCTGTCAGGCTGGCTGATGAACGGAGTAACTTGTCCATCTAACTGAGACTGAGTTTTAGATAATCTACCATTTACTTTGTGAACTACAAAAGCGTGAGCTTCCGGATATACCGCAAGATCAGTTATATTCATAGTACCACCGGCTACTTTAGCACCTACTATTAAATCGGTTCTATCGCTAAACTTGCTGTTAACTTGCTTGTTTGCAACTGTTGTACCGGTTTCTTTGTAGTTTTCATCAGAAGACTTTAAGTAGCTAAGTCCTGCCATTGGAGTTACTAATACACCTTGCATTGCATTGTAATCATAACCGACCATTAAGTTACCACCGAATGTCATGTTATCGTAATTACCGGCAGCAATTTGCTTATTCATCTTACCGTTAGCATCGAAGAAGTAACGCTGACTTTTGTTCTTCACTTGGTTTAAGCTAAATATTGCACTACCTTGAGCAAAGAAGTTCTCAACAAGCTGCTGGGCACCATATAGAGAGAATGAGAAACCGTTAACGTCGGTTTTATCACCTTTCTTATAATCCTGGTGTTTTATATCGGTTTTAGTGATACCGATAGCAGCACCGATCATTAAATTATCGTTAGCTAGCGTATCTAAACCGATTACGACACCAGTGGTTTTAGCTTTATAACCAGCTAAACCGCCTTTCTTACTTTGATGTGCATCAGTATAGAAAGGTTTTGCCCATATACCGTAAGCTACATTGTCAACAGCTTCGTCACCTGCAGCAACCGCAGCCGGTATTGCTCCAGCTTCAGGTCCAGCCATTTCAGCAGTTTCAGGAGTACCTAAATATCTAAGGGTCCCTAATCTGTTACCAAGTTGAGCTTGGATGTCTTTTGCTACATCTAATTGTGCATTAGTTACTGCTGCACTTGTATCGGTAGTAATAGCTACAACAAAGTTAGCAGAATCAGCACTATTTTTAGCTAAAAGAAGATTATTATACACCGCAGTATTAGTTGAATTTACGAATGTCGTAACGTTCTGACCTACACCCGGTGCACCTGCAAATGGGCTATTTGCGATATCATTAGTAACTACTTTTGCTGCATCGTTAGTACGTGTTATTACATAATCTTGGTTAGCAGCACGTATTAAACCGTAATCTACGAAACGATTACTTCCGGTTACAGCAAAGTTAGGAGCTCCTAAAGTACCGTTAAATCTAGCACCACCTTGGATTAAAGTATAAGTTTGTGTACCGCTGAAATTTGCATTGGCATTATCTTGTACGTTAATGGTTGTAGTTCCTGTAGTTGTTGCATTAACCTGAGCATTTTCCGCAATAACGATGTGACCTATATTACCGTTTGCTACTGTTAAAGTAGTTTCAATAGAAGTATTGCTTCCCCATGTTGAAGTACCGCTTGCAAATGTTAAGGTATTTGTAAGAAGATCGATTTCACCGTTAATAGCAGTAGTACCACCGCCTAAAATTACGTTAGAATTTAAAACACCTAAGTCATAAGTACCAAAGTCTGTGACTTGTGAATAAATATTTCCTTGTAATCCTGCACCATCATCACTACCTGTAAATCTAACAGAAGCTACAGGAGTATCTGAACTACCTATATTACCGACTAATGCACTACCTAAGTAAGTTACAGTACCGTTATTAGCTTTAGTAGTAACAATCATACTTGTAGAATCAGAAAATGTACCGTCAGCAAATCTTACATTAGCGTTACCGTTAACACTTCCAAGGGTAATTTTACCGTCGAAATCTGTTCCGGCTACACCACCTGTAGTAACAGTTACACCGTCATTAATTGTTGCGTTAGTTGCGATAATATTACCTAAGTTGTTATAGTCTGTAGTAAACGTTACTTGCTTTAACTTTGGAGCTCCAATACCTTCACCTAAGCCATAAACCGTACCAGGGGTGTTAGGAATACCGCCGCTAAGTGTGACAGTACCTTGATTATTGTTTACAGTACCAATACCTGCGTATAATGTAGTAGCATTAACAGTAATACCGTTATCACTTCCAAGACCAAGACCTACAATATTACCCTGATCACCGATTGCTTGACCGTCAGCGATTACACTATCAACCCCTGAAACAATCAGTCTAGGAACATCAAAATCACCTGTAGCTGTTTCATTACCTACTGTACTTTTAATTGTTAAACCGTCTAATAAGATACCATTGGGTAAGAATAAAGCTGCACCTAAACTTGCATTTTCAAAAGAAATTGTATCAGTCGCCGCACCATGGTCATTACCTGCATTACCTATTTCATTAATCACTACGTTACCGCGACCGGAAACTGTTATTTGTTTTAAATCATCAACAGGTCCAGCTTGTTTGTTTAATGTTACGGTAATAGGAGCGGTGTTAACAAATTCTACTATACCGGTACCATCGGCAGATGCGACAAAGTCCGCAGTATAGTTACCACCGATTTGTAAGGTTGAATTATCTTCAATTGTAGTTTCACCGTTAAATATTGCGTTACCTAAGAACTTAGCAGTAGTACCGTTGTCTAATTCTACAGTATTAAACTTATTACCTTGCTGTCCACCAACTGTACCGCTTACTATATTTGTTCCACCGGCCGTAAAGCTGAAAGAACCTACATTAGCATCGGTAGTAGTAATATTAGTAGCATATAAATTTACACCTTCGCCAACATTTAATATAGTATCAGCATTAGCTCCTTTAGATCCAAAATTAATTTCAGAAAGCAGATTTGCTGCACTACCTAAATTTGTACCGGCTGCAAGAGTCGTATTAATATTTACAACAGGATTAAATATTATTTTACCTTGACCGGCAGCATTCGTAGTTTTTGTTATTAAGTAAGTATTGTGAGCGAGTTGTACTGAACCGTTATTTCCAATAACTAACTCATTAATAGCAACATCACCACTATTTAAAGCTGTTTTACTTGAGCCGATATTAAATTGTCCAAGAGTTTTATTATTAGCTGCAATAGTACCAATATTACCGCTAATAGTTAAAGTTTGATTATTTGTTAGGCTACTCGCATCAACAACACCTGTTTGATCAGTAGTGATAGCTAAATCAAAATCAACTAAAATATTATTTTGAGTACTTGTTAATTTAATAGTACCACCGTTAGCTAGGAAATCAATTGTTCCACCGGCATTAGCACCGATAATATTTGCTCCACCAAGTGTTAATGTTTTTGAAGCATCGTTAGCTAAAGTAATACCTTGTAACGCAGCATTACCACCACCGTTACCTATATCACCAGTAATTGTAGCACTTCCATCTAACTGAATAGCACCGCCAATAAGAGCAGTTTGGTTAACTTTACCATTGACAACTGTACCGTCAGCAAGTTTAAATACAGAACCGGCATTTCCTAAACGTAGCTCAGCAGTATGTGTTCCTGATAAATTAACAACTCCCACACCTGCTGCTTCGATTGCTTTAATATTATTTGTCACTGCAACATTTGCATCAGCATTACCGCTTGCTAAAGTACCGTTAGCAGCAAAAGTTATTACACCTGCAGTATTACCGTTATTGCTAGCATCACCTGTGAAATTACCTGTAAGGATCTTAGTATCAGGAACTGTAATCTGCACTGCAAGATTACCGAAATCAGTAGCACCAAAGTTTGAGTTTTGAGTTATTGCAACTTTAGAAGCTGCTGTTTTAAAGGCAGTAGTACCGTCTGTACCAACATCAACTATGTGGTCAAAGTTTACTTGTCCGCCTGCATTAGTACTTTGTATAACCATGTCTTTAGCATAAACTTGTCCAGCGATTGTTGCTGCATTTCCATTAGCTACGCTAACAACAAACCCTGCAGCTCTACCAGCTCCATTATTAGTACCTATTACTGCATTAGCTATAAGTTGACCGGCTACTGCAGTAGTATTAAATTCGATAATACCTTTTAGATTACCGCCTAAACTTCCTGTAACATTAAAGTCGGTAGCACCGCCACCAGCAGCATTACTTAATAATACTAATCTACCGGTACCGTCTGTTCCGTTAAAATTAATAGTAGCACCACCTACTTGTAAATTTAAAGCATTACCGTTAGTAGCATCAGTATTGAAAATGAAACCTTGACCGTCACCGATATTAATTGTCTTAATAGTAGCAAAAGTTTTATCTGAAACTTGAATAAATCCATTAGTAACATTTAATGTACCGTTAGCACCATTAGCTATTGCAGCATTATCAAGTATAAGAGGAGCTTTTTGAGTTGTAGGGTTTGTTAAATTAAATACTAATGTAGAAGCCGCAGCACCAAAATCTATTGTTCCTACGCCGCTAAGATCATTATTGGCAATAGCATTACCACCATTAACTTGTGTAACAACATTTTGAGCATTTTTTGTAGCACCAGCTTGTGCAGCAGTAATACCTTGTCCTGTTATGGTAAGAGTTTTACCGGCAGCAAGAGTAAGGTTAAAGATGTTACCGTTATTAGCAACATTCGTGAGGAACCCTAAGGTAGTATCTTCGCTAATTGTCACTGCTAAATCGTTTGCAGTATCTAAAAACAAACCGTTAAAACTACCTGCTGGAGTATTAAAATTAATACCATTATTAGCATTAGCCGTAATAACTGCATTTGGAGCAACTGCAAGATTTGCAGGAGCGGCAGTTTGGTCAAATCCCGCACCGTCAACAGTTGTAGCAGCTCCAGCTGTCGTTCTATTCTGCTGTGTAGCAGCACCCATAGCTGAGCCTACGAAGCCGGCTACTATGGTAGCTGTAGAAGCAGTTACCAATCCTGCGGAAATTAATTTTTTTAGAAAATTTGGTTTTTGAGCCATAATTTTTTTTCCTATATTTAAGTTAAAATTTAGTACCTAGTATTAAAACAAACTTATCAAACGTGAGTCAATATATCCCGCATTTGATAAGGAAATAACCTAATATTTTGTTTCAATAGTTTCTAAACTACGGGCTGTAGCATACTATATATTGTATATAATTACAAGCATCGCTGTAGTTTTTTTATAAAGTTTTAATAAATGTTATATTTTTATCACATTGGTGTTATGCCTTATCAGTGTCATACCGTGGCCCCTCCACGGTATCCAGCCCTTTATGTTATTTTCCCGCGTAGATACCGATGTCATTCCTGCGAAAGCAGGAATCCATTACTTTTTGCTGTCACCCCGTGGCTTGACCACGGTATCCAGTAAAACAAATAAAAATACTAAAATTTTAAACTGGATCCCGCTTTCGCGGGAATGACATAGAGGAGCGTGGAAATGACACCAAGAACTGGCCCCCGTGGTCCAAGCCACGGGGTGACACAGTTGGTTTTACCGATCCACGCAACAATGCCTCCTCGCAATGACGAGAAAACTACTCTTCATTAAATATTAGCACTTCAGCAGTATTTTCCCATTTTAGCATTTCGTCGTATTTAGTATCCCAAATACGCATAATTTCTTTTTCATATTCTACAATTTGCTCTTCTAATCCTTCAAATTGTTTCACCATTTGATGTGCTTTAGAAAGTATCGTGTCATTACTAACGTCAAAAACTTTTTTCAAATGACGGTCTTGTTCTTCTTTGTAATTTAAATGAGCCGCTCTACCAAGCTCAGCATCTTTATGCATATCTTCACTTCTTATCTGTATTTCAAAATTACGTTTAGAGTGTAAAAGCTGCATTATATTATGAAGAGACTGATAGCCGTTGCTTTTTGGTCTATTTATATAATCTTTGGTGTATAACCAATCTAAATGCGGAGAACTCTTAACTACGTCCAAAGCATTATAGCATAGAACTTTAGATTTAACTATAATCCTACATGCAATTAAGTCTTTCAACGCATCAATCGGCACTTCTTTCCTTTTCATCTTTTTTAAAACAGAATAAGGTTCTTTAAGACGCATATATATCTCATTTTCTATATCTGCTTTATTTAAATCTTCTTTAAGCAGATTAATAATATCACAAATCAAATCCCCTCCTGCTACCTAAAATTCTATATATCTCTATTCTTAGTAAATATTACCTATAGCTTTTAGAACTTAAATCCACAAGATTGTTCATAATACTATTCAAGTAATTTATAAAATTAATTCTTTAACTAAAAATTAAAAAACAGATTAATAGTAAAAATAAATTTTTTCAATAAAATTGTTTAATTAATTTTAACTTAGATTAATGTAGTTCCGTTGTCATCCCGTGACTTGATCACGGGATCTTGCATCACAGACTGCGTCCTAAGATACCGCGGCGGGGCCGCGGTATGACATAAATGAACACAGCATCAAGCAATTAACAGGTCAGAAAATTTATCCATAGAAACTTCCGAAACACTACGTAGAACTTCAGAAATTTTGTTAAATTCTCCGGTACATTCAAGCACTACATCTACGCCTGCATCTAAAACTCCTTTGGTAATATCTGCCATACTACCGCTTAAAGCTTTCATATCTATTGCATCGGAAATAATAAGCCCTTTAAAGCCGATATTATTTTTAATATAGTCTATAACTTTTTTTGATAGGGTGGCAGGATTCTCAGAATCAAGAGCTTTGTAAATTATATGTGCCGTCATAGCAAGCTTAATATTATCGTGCTTCGCTAGCTCCTTAAATACTTTAAAATCTGTATCCTCTAGTTCTTTTAAGCTAGTATCAACAATAGGTAACCCTATATGGCTATCTACTTTAGCTCTACCATGCCCTGGAATGTGCTTGATGCAAGCCCCGACTTTCTCTTCTTGTAATCCATCTATAGCAGCTAAACATAAAGGTACGACTACTTCCGGCTCTGAACCAAAACTTCTATCTCCGACTATCTTGTCTGCTCCTTCGTGAATCAAATCCGCTACCGGAGCAAAATCTAGATTAATACCTACTTCTCTTAGCTCTTTGCCTATATTGCTATAATTGTGTTTACATGTTTGGGGATCAGTAAAGTCCTTCGCAGCCGGAGCGTCATAAAAAGTCGGTGCTATGAGCCTTTTTACCCTACCGCCCTCTTGATCTATAGAGATGATAGTATTTTCTCCTAATACTTCTTTTATATCTGCAATAAGCTTAATAAGAGTTTCTTTATCCTGCTCACCGTTATCATTCTTTCTAATATTACGACGGAATAAAATTACACCTAAAGGATTATGCTCTTCAAATAATTCTCTTTCGGCATCGGTTAATTCAGGACCGGATATACCTATAATTACCGGCTTTACCATTTGTCTTATTGTCATAATATGCTCCCTTCTTTCCTTTAAAACGTAATATGACAAGTACTATACGCAAGTCATAGAGGAATCGGCAAGAATTTTTTTTATTTGAAGAGATAAATTATGGAAGTTGGTTAAGTAATATATCAATTCTACTCGATGAACTTGAAAAATTGGCGACAATGTCTTTGTAAGTCCTCGGATGCTCACGTATTATTATACGCTCCGCTCCTCGGCTTACAGGCTCATTGCTCTTTTCCAAGTTGATCTTCGTATAACTCGTTTTGTAACAAGATTTTTGAAGTAGTTCTATATCATTAGCAGTATAATATTTTCTATTATTTATTTTATAATTAGATAAATCAGGGATTTTTGTCTCTAGATATCTTAATTGATTTAAAGCAATATTTAAATGCTTAATCACTTCACTAGCAGAATAATATTTTTTTGTTAGCTTATTGTTTGTCATGTTCGTTAATTAAAGCTTTTAATTTGGAAGACGGGACAAAACGTAAATTCTTTTTTGATTCTATAATTACTGGTGATTTAGTATGAAAATTTATTCCGGGACGTGGATTTTTTTGTTTAACCTCAAAACTGCCAAAATTCTTTAAAGTTAATTTTTGCTCTTTTGCTATTTCTAAAATATTAGAAAAAACCGTATTAACTATTTCCTCGCATAAATTATTTGAAAAACCCAATTTGGAGCTTAACATAGCTGAAATTTTTTCTTTGGTAATAGTCATAAATAATACCGATTTTTTAATGATGTCATACCGTGGCTTGACCACGGTATCCAGAAAAAATTAAAAAAGGCTGGACCCCGTGGTCAAGCCACGGGGTAACAATGGTAGAACCAAAGCCCACTAAATAAAATCACGAATTTGCTTTTTCTTTATTATATTCGTTAATATTTTTATTTAGCTCTTCTAATTTATCCACTAGGTGCTGACGTATTTTTTCTTGCTTCCTGCTTTTTTATAACCTTCCATTTTTGCTTTTACATCATCTATAGATTTTTGCTGTTCTTCACCTTTTTTATCTTTCTGATCTTTCACATTCTTTTTTATCTCTGCAACACTTTGTGCTATCTGATCATAAGTATTGCTTAAGGTCTGATTAAATTTATCGGCTCCCGTTTGGGCTAAGTTTGTTAAATTGTCTTTTAATTCCTGTAAATTTTCGGTAATTGTTTTTGTACTGCTTGTAGCTATTTCTTCAGTTTGCACTTCATTTGCTTTTGTTTCATCCTTGGTAGGCGAATCTGCAAAAATGCTAGGTGTTAATAATAATGTAGCGGTAGCCCCTAGTGTTATTAATATTCTTTTCATTATATTCTCCGATTATTTATATTTATTGTTATATTGTTCAATTTTCTTACTTAAATCATCAAGTTTTTTTACAAGAGTTTGTCTATATTCTTCTACTTTATCATCTTTAATTTTCTGATAATCCTGCAACTCTTTCGTTAAACTTTTATATTGCTCTTTTATAGTTTCTAAAGAGTGGTCTTTACTATCCTTAGCATATTCCTCTAAATCATTAATTTTGACGGATAATTTATCTGCTACTTCATGACATTTTTTATTAAAGTCGGCAGTAATAATTTCAGCAGAATTCTTAAGGTTTTTATGTAATTCTTCAAGTGCTTCACCTATAGTTCTCATAACACCTCTTTTTGAAAATAGTTAATAAAAGTTAAACTTAAATATTATATATTCAGAATCATAAATAATATAATCTTAAAAAGCAATTTTAAAAAATACCTATTTAATATATAGTTATTATATAAAATAAATTTGAGGATGTTATGACATTAGAACTAGGAAAAAAAGCTCCTGATTTTTCGCTGCACATAGGTAACGATAAAATAATTAAACTATCGGATTTAAAAGGAAAATTCATAGTATTATATTTTTATCCGAAAGACGATACGCCTGGATGTACTATTGAAGCACAAGATTTTAATAGGCTAAAACCGGAATTCGATAAGCTTAGTACGGTAGTTATCGGAGTATCTAAAGATAAACTCGATTCTCATGATAAATTTAAAGAAAAATACGGCTTGGGATTTGACTTAGCATCCGATGCAAATTCAAACTTATGCGAACAATTAGGGGTATGGGTAGAAAAATCGATGTTCGGCAAAAAATATATGGGCATTGAGAGAGCTACGTTTTTGCTTGATAAGGAAGGCATCGTTAGACATATTTGGCGTTCGGTAAATGCTAAAAATCACGCCCAAGAAGTACTTGAAAAATTACGGACTATGCTTTCTTAAGCAGTAGTGGGTTGTTGCTAGGATACTGATGTCATTCCCGCGGAAGCGGGAATGACATCGAGTAGGTTTTCTGATCCACACAACAATCCCTGCTCGCAATGACGGAAAGCCGATTCATGCCACAATCCCAATTTTTCAAATTAAACTAGTATAAATTATTTCTTCCATCTATTGTGAAACCAGAACCATTGAGAAGGATTTTGCTTAACCCATGCTCCTAGCATTTGATTAATATTAAGCATAATATTATAGCAATCAACTTTATTATCACCGGTTTGCTCAAACTTTAATTGCGGGTGAACTATTACTTTAAAATAACTGCCTTTAGTTCTAATGATTTGGCAAGGTATAATTGGATATTTATACTGCAAAGCAATTTTAGCTATGGCGTTTGCAGTCATAGCAGGATATCCTAAAAAAGGCACTTCAATTCCATCGTTCATTTTTTGATCAACAAGCATAACAATAGATTCACTCTCCTTGATAGCCCTAACTAAAGCTCTGCTACCGTCAGGACCTTTCGGTATAAGCCTCAATTTATCACTAGCCCGACTTTCATTAATTAGCTTATTAACATACGGGTTATTTGCTTTACGATAAATTACGGCAAATTTCGGATAAGATTTATGCAGAAGATTAAGACCGATATCCCAATTGGCAAAGTGACCGCTAAATAATAAAAAGGGTTGCCCTCCTAGCTTTTTAATATTCTCAATACCTATTATCTCGGCTCTATTTTCTAACTCGGTTTCACTCATTTTATTAACATAAGCACTCTCGCCTATAAATCTGCCGAAATTATCCCAAGTTTGATCTATGATTTTTTCAACATCACACATATCGCCGAATACTGCTTTAATATTTCGTCTAGCAATTTTATTAACGGCGAATAATATACCGACTTTTCTTGCTATGAAACTACAAATATCTGCCGCTTTATCTACACCGAATATTCCTATTACTTTAAGGAATATAACGACGATAAAATACTCAATTAAATATCTGAGCTTTTTTAAAAATTTTTTCATTTAATAAATCAGGGTTGTTTATAGATAGTTCTACATCTAAACAGACCATATTATTATTTAAATCATTGAACTTAATATGATCTTTTCTTGTAGTAATTAAGGTAGCACTATGCTCTTTAGCTAATGAATATAAATTTTCTAAATCCGCTTGTAAATAATTATAATGATCAGGAAAAATTTTGTAACCGGTTATATTCAATCCATAATTTTTTAAAGTCGAAAAGAAACGCTCAGGATTACCGATACCGCTAAAAGCAAAATAATTTTTAGTTTTGTCTATATTACTTGAGGGTATGATTTGAGCATTTATTAGTTTACCTGTATAAGGCACTAGTTCATTTTGTATTTTATCGTGATTGCTACTGACTAAAAAGATTAAATCAGCTGCATCAAGGGCTTTATTTGGATATTGTCTTAAAGGACCGGCAGGAATTAGAAAGCCATTGCCGAAAAGCCTTTGGCTATCTACTGAAACTATAGTAAAATCTTTATGAAAATAAGGATTTTGTAGGAAATCATCAATTATTATTATATCAGGTTTAAGCTCGTTAATTAATGGTAAAATCTCTTTAATATTTTTAGTAGCAATAACTGTTCCGCACTTTGCAAGTATTATAGATTCATCTCCTACCTCTAATGCTGTATGTCCTTGATGTATGGTAGTGGCACTTTTAAGGTTACTACCATAAGCCTTAGTTACTATTACAAAACTTACATTTTTAGCTCTCAGTAATTTGGCTAGATACATTACTATCTGTGTCTTACCCGTACCTCCTACGCTACAATTACCGACACAAATAACTTTAGCAGGCAACATAATAGGACGTGCTAAACTAGCTCGTAAATAGCCTAAAAATTGATATATCAAGCTTACCGGCAAAAGCAAATAAGCTATAATATTTCGCTTCTGCCAAAATTCAGGATATAAAAGTTTGATCATATTAATATAAATTAGGTTAATATTCGTGTTGTTGAGTGGCTCAAAAAAACTACTCTATGTCATCCCCACGTGGCATTGTTGCGTGGACCGGTAAAACCCACTGTGTCACCCCGTGGCTTGACCACGGGGTCCATAAAAACAATAAAAAATACTAATAATTTTAGTATTTTAACTGGATCCCGTGGTCAAGCCACGGGATGACAGAGGTGAAATTGATCCACGCAACAATGCTACGTGGGAATGACATGAAACTATACAATAAAACCTATTTATCAACATTTACGGCAATTAAAAATAAAGTCAAACGGATTGATTGCTTTGTTGTCTAGTAGAATTTCAAAATGCAAATGCTCACCCGTAGCATTACCGGTTTTTCCTTGTATACCGATAAATTGACCCCGCTTAATTTTATTTCCTTCCTTAACTGACATTTCCTTTAAATGAGCATATTTCGTAACAAATTTGCGTCCATGTTTAATCTCAACAAAATTCCCGTAATCAGATGCTCTAGCGGCTTTTATAACAATTCCGCTTGCTGCTGCATATATCGGTGCTGCTTTTTTAGCTTGCAAATCAATACCGCTATGGAAACATTTCTTTTTTCTTTTCTTTTTATGAGGACTGTTCCTAGTTCCGTAATGGCTAGTAATTTTTGGCTCGTATTCCGGCATCATAAGCGGAATCGTGCTAATTATTCTATCAAGTTTGGTTAATTCCGAGATGTTATTCCTATGAGTTTGTTTTTTTGCAAAATAGCTAGCTTCCGGTTTAGAGAGAAACTTATATTTTGAATTTAGCTTTGTTACAACTGTCTTTATATCAGCTATTTTTATTTCGGCTGCTTTATTAAATTCTGCCGGATTTTTATTATGGAATTTTTGTAGAAAAATCTTATTTTGTTTAGGGTTATTAATTATTAGACCTAAGTTTTTTGCATATATACATTTGCTATTTTTATTTGTTAAATCATACTGTACTACTAAATTTGCATGACTGATTTTATATTTTTGCTTTAATTGAGATGAAGTCGTAGAAAGTAATGTAGTATCACTAGATTCTTTAATACTGCTGCAACCTTGAACAAGAAAAACTATAAACAGTAAAAAGATATATTTTTGAAGAGACATTAAAGATCACTATACTCCTGTGAAATGAAGAGTTGATATACGAAGTTCAACTTGGAAAAGAGCAAGGCATTTTGAAGCTTTTAACCGCAGCGTACATACTAGTCGTGAGGATTAAAAGCAAAAAATAACGAAGCCAATTTTTCAAGTTCAACGAGTATAATACGTAAATTTTAAATTAAGAAGGTTGCTTAAATATTCCGTTAATTTTTCTAATTCCTCTTTTATATTTGGAGGATTAATTAACATTAACCCACACTTTACCATATTTTTATCACTATTTAAAAGCTCATATTCAATAATTATAGTTTCTTTAAATCCGATATTCTTGTAGTTGTGGTAAAAAATCACGGACTAAAGGTAAATCTTTTATAGGATACCAAATTAAGACGGGATTATTAAGAACTCGTAGCTTAATTTTTTTAAGAGCTTCGAGTAGTTTTTGAAACTCATTTTTGACCTCAAAAGGCGGATCAAGAAAAATTAACCCTCTATTCTCTTTAAACGGTAGAAAAGCTTTAATCGCATTATACGCATCTATATTATGCGTATTATTCGGTAGTAGTTTTTTTAAACTCAAGTAATCGCTTGGATGAAGCTCACAGGCAATTAAACGATCATTCGGTCGTAATAATTGTTTAATTATAAAAGGTGAACCGGGATAATGATTAAGACCTGCTAGATTTACTATATTTAAAAAAACTTTTAGAAGTTCAGGAATAGGGTCTGTAAGCTTCAATAATTTGTCAATGCCGTTATTACTCTCTAAAGTCTTAGAAGCCGCCTCTGAGTTTAAATCGTAAAGACCAAGACCCACAAAAGCATCTAAAACCGCAAAAGGCTTTTCTTTTTTCTTAAGCTGTTCTAAAATGCTAATTAGCACTAAATGTTTGACTATATCAGCAAAATTGCCTGCATGGTAAATATGACGATAGTTCAAAATTATAAACCGTATTTCTTTTTTAACAATTCTGTTGCTTTTTCTGAAGTAAGAAGTTTATCACTATTATTATTTCTTCTTGCTAAAGCAATTTCTGCATCTTCTCTATTTTCTTTTAATTCACGTAAGTAATTCTTAATTTCTACCCATATTAATTGAGCTTTACTAGCCATAAAACTAATCATTTATTAAATTCATAATTAAGTTAATCATTAATTCTTTCTGTATAGGATCGCTTTCTGCAATAAGTAATGCTAGTGATGTCATAGCACTTACTCCAATATTTTTTAACCCAATATTTGCTTTGGTAAGATAAAGTAAAAAAAGTAAACAACCTATTCTTTTATTACCATCACTAAATGGATGATCTCTTTATATTATGAAATACAACAAATGAGCTGCTTTTTCTTCTGCCGAGTTATATAAAGATTTACCTTCAAAAGTTTGATCAATATTACCTAAAATTCCTTTAAAACTATTGTCTCTTTCAGCTCCAAATAAATTACTTATTTCTGCATCCTCTTGTTTGCCTAATTCTTGCTTTAATTTTTTAATTGCTTCTAAAGATTCTTGGTAGCTTAATAATCCATTAGTTTCTAACTGTAATTTTGTCGGTGGATTTAATTTGTCTTCATCATATTTAACTAATATCTTCCATGTTTTAGAGTAATTCTTTATAAGGTTAATTAATTCTTGTCCTGTACTATTTACCAAATTTTGATTTATCAAAGTATTAGTTAATAGTTCTACTGCTTGTTGTAGATTATTTAATTTCTTTTGAGTGATTTTATCTTGATTAATGCTATAGCCTTTAATGAGATATTCTTTAAGTAAGTTAGTAGCCCACTTTCTAAAAGCAATCCCTCTCCTAGAATTTACCCTATACCCGACTGATATTATTGCATCTAAATTATAATATTCCACTTGTCTTTCGCCCCTCCTTTCTCCTTCTATTTGAACTGTTGCAAAAAACGCAACAGTTGCGTTCTCTTCTAATTCTCTTTCTTTAAATATATTCTTTAAATGTCTTGAAATTACTGATTTATCTCGAGCAAATAGTTCTACTATTTGATTTAAAGATAGCCAAACAGTTTCGTCTATTATCTTGACTTCAACATTAACTTCCCCATTTTCATCTTGATAAATTACTATCTGACTTTCCATTTCTTTATTCATTAGCTCTTATTCCTCTAGATATGCTTTACCATCAGTAGCAGTTGTGGCAAAAAATGCAACAGCTGCTTTTCCTAAACATTTTTTATTATTGCAAGCCATTCTTCTTCATCAATAATTTTAATATTAAGCTCTTTAGCTTTTTTAAGCTTGCTGCCTGCATCAACGCCTGCTACGACTAAATACGTGTTAGATGATACGCTAGCTGCAACTTTAGCCCCAAGTTTTTCAGCCGTTGCTTTAGATTCCGCTCTAGATATCGTCGGTAAGCTACCGGTAAATACTACTATTTTACCCGTTAAACTGCTTTGTTCTCTAGTCTCTTTATAATCTTCAATATTTAATACTTCACCAAGTTTTTTGATAAGCGTGGTATTTTCTTTAATATCAAAAAAATCAATAATATCTACTAGAATCTTATCGCCGATACCCTCTAAATCATTTAATTTCTGATAAATATCAGGATCATTGTTGCTAAGCAATTCCACTTGAGCTATAAAATTAGCATAGCTGCCAAATTCTCTAGCAAGCAATTTAGCGTTTTGTTCACCGATATGCCTTATACCCAGAGCATATATGAATCTTGGTAAGCTAACGTTCTTTGATTTCTCGATATTTTTAAAAAGATTCTCTACTGATTTTTTGCCCCACCCATCCATATTCTCTAATTTGGTTAAACTAGAATCATTTTTTTCTTTTAAAAAGAATATATCGAGTGGATTGCTAATTAATCCCTTATCTATTAAAAACTCAACTTGCTTACGTCCAAGCCCTTCAATATCCATAGCATTTTTCGATACAAAATGACGGATACGCTCATAATTCTGAGCAGGACAGTTAAGACCGTTATCACAGCGTATAATAATATATTCAGGCACATAATGCAACTTAGAATTACATGACGGGCAAAATAAAGGAGTATCAAACGGTGCGGTATCATTAGGGCGTTTATCAAAATCAACTCCCATGATTTTAGGAATAACATCACCGGCACGCTGCAGAAATACATAATCACCAATCCGTACGTCTTTTCGCATGATTTCCTGAAAATTATGCAGCGTTGCTCTGCTAACGGTTACCCCGCCTATTTCTATAGGTTCAAGCTCGGCTACCGGCGTTAAAGTACCGGTTCTACCGACCTGCACCGTAATAGAAAGCAGCTTCGTTTGCCCTATTATTGCAGGAAATTTATGAGCGGTAGCAAATCTTGGAGATCTAGCGATAAACCCCATTCTATTTTGCAGTACAAAATCATTTAGCTTATATACTACTCCATCAATTTCATAAGGTAATTTTTCTCTATTTGTTTTGAGATATTCATAAAAGGTGAAAATTTCTTCTTCGGAATTTGTAAGCTTAGATATTTCATTAACACTAAAACCGAATTCTTTTAACTTTATAAGTAATTGATCTTGTGAAGAAGCGAGATTCTGCTCAGTTACTCCTCCTGAATAAACAAAATATTTGAGCGGTCTTTGAGCCGTAATAGAAGCATCAAGCTGACGAAGCGAACCGGCAGCAGCATTACGGGGGTTAGCAAATTTATCTCTGCCCTGCTCTTCTTGTTCTTCATTTAGGTTTAAAAAATCTTGTTTTTCAATATAAATTTCCCCGCGTACTTCTAAAAACTCCGGAGCATTATCTATTTTATGAGGAAAATTTTTGATTGTTTTAATATTTGCCGTTATATCTTCACCGACATATCCGTCACCTCTTGTAGCTCCCGTTATAAGTAGCCCGTTTTTATAAATAGCAGAAAAAGACAAACCGTCTATTTTAGGCTCACAAAAGATAGGAGCAAACTCATCAAGACGTAAGAAGTTTTTAATGCGGTCTATAAAATCTCTTACATCTTGCTCATCAAAAACATTACTAAGAGATAGCATAGGTGCTTGATGCGTAACTTTAGCAAATTTATTTGCTATTTTAGCTCCTACTTTTTTGCTAGGACTATTTTCTAAAACTAAATGGGGAAATTTCTGCTCTAGCTTTAGATTGGTATTAAATAGCTGATCATACTCGGCATCTGAAACTAAAGGATTATCTTCTATGTAATAAGCATGATTATACGCTGCTATTTTACAGCTGAGTTCTTCTAGTAATTTTTTTGCTTCTTCTTCAGATATTAAATCAATATTTTGCATTAGTAATTCATGTTTTTTAAGTGACTTTGTTGAATGACTCTTTTATGTCATTCCCGCGTAGGCGGGAATCTAGGGCAAAGCGAGATAACCTCCGCTTTTAATTTTAAAAACTTACTGTGTATACACCTTTTTATTACTGGATTCCCGCCTACGCGGGAATGACATCGAACAGGTTTTTCTAGGTCATATGATAAAACAAACCATCTTAAGAATCAAAATCAAAATCTTTACCTAGTTTAATATATTCTCTAATGCGACTCATGAGGCTTTGAAAATATGTAAGATTATGCCAAGTCATTAGCATAGAGCCAAGTATCTCACCGATTCTAACTAAATGATGCAAATAAGCTTTACTATAGTTTTTACAAGCAGGACATAGGCAATCATGCTCTAACGGCTCGTTATCATCTGCGTATTTGCTATTGCGGATATTTACCGTGCCGTATTTGGTAAAAGCCTGACCATTACGACCTGAACGTGTTGGGATTACACAGTCAAACATATCTATACCTCTGTTAACCGCACCGATAATATCAGCAGGCTTACCGACTCCCATTAAATAACGCGGCTTATTTTGCGGCAGAAAATTAGGAGCATAATCAAGTACTTTAAACATAAGCTCTTGCCCCTCACCTACTGCAAGCCCGCCTATAGCATAGCCCTCAAAATCGAGTTCTACTAAATCTTTAGCTGACTGCTCACGTAATTCTTCGTAAACACTACCTTGAATAATACCGAATTGTGCGTAGCCTTCCCGCTTAACAAAAGCATTACGTGATCTATTTGCCCATCTAGTCGTAAGCTGCATAGAAGTTTTAGCTTCTTCAAAGGTTACAGGGTAAGGCGTACATTCATCAAAAGCCATAGTAATGGTACTACCGAGCAGATATTGTATTTCGGTAGAACGCTCAGGCGTTAACATATATTTATCACCGTTAATATGAGAGCTGAAACTTACTCCTTCTTCGGTTATCTTGCGTAACTTCGATAACGACATTACCTGAAAACCGCCGGAATCGGTTAATATCGGCTTATCCCAATTCATGAATTTATGCAAACCGCCAAGGTGTGCTATACGCTCGGCAGTCGGCTGCAGCATTAAATGGTAAGTATTTCCGAGTAATATATCCGCTCCGGTTTCAGCTACTGATTCAGGCAGTATTGCCTTAACGGTTCCTCTAGTCCCGACCGGCATGAAAGCAGGGGTACGAATCTCACCGTGTACGGTTGTGATAACACCGCTTCTAGCTTTTTTATTCTGATGATGAATATTAAAAGAAAATTTTGACACTAATAATCACTTATTTTTAAAAGCAATATCTTAGCATACTATAATTTATCCTGGAATATAAAAATTAAGATTAAAGGTCGCAATACTTAAAAAATCATCAAGTATTGAACCACAAAGTTTTAACTCAGTATAAGATTTATTATATATTTCCGTTTTAATCAGTCCAAGTAAATATAAAGTCCCAATTACTGAAAAGAGAACTATACTGTTTGGAGTATTTAATAATTTATCTTCAATAAAAGCAGTAATGGTTCCTTTAGGCTCGTGTAAGATTTGAGCAACTAGCTCTCTTAAAATAGCATGATCAAATGAGCTTTGCTCTAAGATTTTTAATATAGTGAAATTATTTTGCCGACAATATGAATTAAGGAGTTCTCTACGACGCTTACGATTTTCAGAATTTGAGAGTGGTGTTAGAAAGATTATTATTTTTTTAGTGGAAGTCATTTTGATTTACCCCGTTTAGTTAAACTTAGATTTTTAAGTTCTAACCACCACAAAATATTTTATGGTGGTTGGGGAGTTAGAAAAACCGCTACTAACAGTTCACAATAGATTTTAAGCTCAAAGTAACCCCTAAGCTCTGGACATGTCTATCGTCATCCCCAACCATAAGTGCTGAGGATTGCACCATATAATGGCTGATGCATAACCATAATAGCAAGAGGTTTCTAAGCCCCGAAATAGCATTTTGCCATTCCGGTTATGATTCTATATACAACTTCCCAAAAAAGTCAATTAAACTTTACGTTTTATTGTTTTTTTCCTTTTCTAATCTAGTTTGTACCTCTATAAGCTTTTGACAAAATGCGATAAAATTCCTCGCTGCTTGTCGTGCTTGTTCTTCTGTGATTTCACCGTTATAAGCATTGTAAATAGCTTTAACTACATTATTAAATTGGCATTGCTAACTAAAGAGAGATGTCATATCGTGGCTTGTCCACGATATCCAGGAAAACAACTTAAAATACTAGATATTTAGGCATTTTTTTTGGATCCCGTGAATAAATCTATAGTACTGGACAATTTTCAAAAAGCTCTCGATGTCATCCCTGCGAAAGCAGGGATCCATGCTAAAAAAATCTTGATTTCAAAGATTTTTTTATTAGATAATTTTTTTCAAATAAAGCTTTATTTGACTAGATTCCCGCTTTCGCGGGAATGACATAAAGTAAAAATTGTCCAGTACTATAGAATAAATCACGGGATGACATCGAGTTTTTATTATTATTATCTCTCTTTAGTTAGCAATGCCTTTAAATTTTTCTTTTATTGTTTCTTTATTCATAATGTTATTCCTTTCTGTTAATGATATTTTTAACTCTAAATAATTATATTTATAGGTGAATTAAATTTATAAAACTATAATTATTACAATCAATAATTATAGTTATTGACTTATTTTAATTACTTCTATAGATTACTTCTCTTAAATTATAATTAAACTCTGTCATTCATAATATAATCTAATTTTTAAGAGTTAACATATGGAAAATAAAGAAGAAGAAACTTTAACCTCTGAGTTAATAATAGATGAAGAGGAGGAAAAGCGTTTAAAAGCTCAAAATGCAAGGAAAGAGCTTAAGTTAATATTAATAACATTTGCTATTATTCTCACTAGTTTTTTAACTTTTTGTTATTTCTTTTTTAACTATATAGAAGAAAAAGCAGCAGAGTATAAATTACAGCAAGAACAAGAAGCAAAAGTAAATAATAAAACAGAATGAAGTTGTTTAAATACAATGTAATCAAAAGTTATTAATCTATTTAAAGTTAAAAAATTATTTGTTATTGCAATTTTTTAACTTTTGCTTTAATTGTAATCAACTATTATTAATATAAATAAAATAACTTTTATGGAAGATATAAGCTCTTGGAAAGAAAAGTTTGAAATTTGCATTTACGCTAAAAAGCTGATTGATAAACTCGAATATTTAAACGATAAAGTAAAAAATCCTGTTGATATAGAGGAAATCAAAAAAGGTATCTACTACGCCCGTAAATATCACGGCTTGCAAATGCGTCAATCAGGCGATCCTTACTACTCTCACCCAATTGAGGTAGCGATTATGCTTGCGGAGTTTGTAGCAGACGAAGCCCCTAAGCTTTTTACTTCTAATATGATAAATGCTGCTCTACTTCACGATACTATTGAGGATACAGAACTTACTGAAGAGATGATTACCGAAATTTTTGAAATAGAAGTAGCGAGACATGTAGAGGGTTTAACTAGAATCAAACCTTATGGAAAAATCAGTGCCGAGGAAAGCTTAAACCTGTTAATCAAACAAAAAAGATATGATACCGCACTTATAAAATTATTTGATCGTATTCATAATGTACAAACATTAGCAGCTAAATCACCTGAGAAAGCTAGAAAAGTAATAAAGGAAACTCTAATACATTTTATTAGCTTTGCTACATATTTAGAAATTCCTGTTTTAACTCATCGCTTAATTGAATTATGTAACGAAAATTTAGGTATATCTAGCTTTAAACCAATACAACAAAATATATTTTTAGAAAACATATTTTCCTTTTAAGGATAATTTTTAGCCTTTTTCTCTAGCTTGTAAAAATGTGAGCCCCCCACATTGAACTTAATATTATAGGAACAGTTATAACTGATATTCCCCAATTACCCAAATATTTAATAAAATATACTCAACCAAATGAAGTAAGAATACTCATAAAAGTTCTAGATAAAGCATATAAAAGACTCGCATACGTAAAACGTTTAAAAACTGGAATATGTTTAAAAAGTATAGGTATAGCAGGTGAATAATTAAGAGAAAATGAAATTAGTATAACTTGTAATATCAATAAACTCAAAGGAGTAGTTATTATATTTAATAAATAAGGAAAAATAAGAATGCCAAATATTACTATTTTAACTCTTAAAAGAGTTAAGGGATAGATATAATAGCTTAAATAAGTCCATATTATGAAACTAAATATTTGAAATATTGAAACAATAAAATTTTGATGAATAATTTGCTCACTGGTAAAATTAAAATTATTTTTCATAATATTCCCACAGTGAAAATAGATAATATAAAAGCATACTGGCCATGCACACTGCAATAAAAATACAGCTAATGAAGTGCTATTACTAACTTTTTCTTTCCATACTGCACTATTTTCTAATTGCTTTTTATTAACTTCAACTTTTTCTAAAGCTTGTTCTAATTTTTTTTTCAATTGACGTTTTGCGTCAATGAATTCTGGAGTTTCTCTTAAATGTGTTCTAGCAACTGCTCCCACAATAGCAATAACTGCTCCTATCCAAAAAGCTATACGCCAATTAAGACCATATTTTGTAGCAAAATAAGCAATAGCCAAAGCTGCAAAACTTCCAAAAGCTGTAAAAATTGAAATTATAGCGACTGCTGGGTATTGTATAGGAGGTGTAGTTATTTCAGTTATATAAAGTTCAGCACCTATTATTTCTCCCATACAGGACATACCTTGTACGATTCGACAAATGGTAATTACCCAAGCAGCTGCTGCTCCTATTTGAGCATATGTAGGAAAAGTAGCCATTACTACACAAGATAAAGACATCATGGCTGTAGTTATAACTACAGTAGTTTTACGTCCGATATTATCTCCTATCCAACCAAATATTATAGCTCCTACAGGTCTTAATAGATATGTGGAACAAAAAGCAGCAGCCGTATAAAGTGCTGCAACATGTGCATCAGCTTTTGGATAAAATAGTTCATTTAAAAGCACTGCCATATGTACATAAAGCATAAGGTCAAAGTATTCAAGAAATGTACCTATGGAAAGTAATCCTATTGCTTCTTTTTGCACTCTATTTAAACTTGTTTGTGCCTTCTCTTCTTGTAGCCTAGCATAAATTCTTTACAAAAAATTAAATTGTAAAGAAACTTATACTGTTTTATGTAAAAGTCAATAGGAAATTTCGCTTTACACGATAAATAAGAAAATGAAGTGCAACTTAACACACTTTGTGGATTGAATAAGATTTTTTAAAGAATAGCTAATCCTATTTCAAAAAAAATCTTATAATTTGTAGCAAAAAAACATTTAATTATTTATTAGCACAATAAATATGTGATAAATAAACTAATTGAAAGAAAAAAATAAGTAATATATAGTAATGGTTCATTTTTAGATTGAAAAGCAAAAAATACTATACTATCGTTGGTAGTATAATTAAATATATTAAAAATATGCTTTTTCAATCACTAAATTTATACTCTATCTTAGTTGCAGGTCTTACAGCTACAATTATCGTTTTTATGCGTCAATTATCTTATTACAAACAGCAAATTATTAATAAGGATTTAAAAATGATACCTGCATATTTTGATAAAAAAATGTTATATAAAATTCTTAATAATAACTGCGATAGATATTCTGCTCTTGAAATGATTAAATCATATTTTAAGTTGAAAACTGCAAGATCGTTATCATATGAAGAACTTCAAAATGATCAGCAATTAAGCGAATTATTTGAAGATTCTTTAAACTATTTTATTGATAATTTTATATCAAAATCTGATAATCTAGTTTAGATTCGGCTAAATTTAAATGTCATTCCCGCGAAAGCGGGAATCCAAAAAAAAGTATAAATACAGCAAATTTTTGAAATTAAAAGCTCGATTTATCTCGCCTTATGATGGATTCCCGCTTTTAGCTAAGAATGACAGCGAGTAGGTTTTTCGATCCATGCAACAAAACCCTACTTTTAGCTAGGATGACATCAAGATCTTTTTAAAGAATGTCCGGTACTATACTACTTACTACCGAATGAAGAAACAATTTTATTAATTAATGATTCAATATTAATTGCTGATTGAGTATATCTTATCTCTTCATTAGCCGCTAAATTTTCATCATCATTACCAGGTACAATTGAAATATATTTACCTCCAAGTAACCCGCTGGTGACTACTTGGGCTTTAGAATCTTTAGGTATTTTAACATCATCATTAATATTTAGACATACACTTGCATAAAAGCTATTCGGATCTAAAGTAATTTTCTTTACACTACCTATTTTTATACCTGAGATCATTACGTCGCTTCCAACTGCTATACCCTCTGCACTCTGAAAATTAGCAGTTAACTGATAACCTTTTGAGCTAGTTATAGAACTACCTGTTTTGTAGGCAAAAATCAAAAATAGCAAAGCAATAATTAATACTACAAAGCCGATAATTGTTTCAATAATGTTCTGTTTCATTGTTTTTTTATATTTTATTAATTAATTACGGTTGCCATCTACTATATTTAAGATTTGATGTTTTAGGCGGCTTTTTAACTATTTTATTATTCTTTTGCCACGGGAAAAGCTGAATATTTTTCGGTATCTCATTTACTAAATGATGTAACCAAGCGTGCCAACTCGGCGGAATTTTTGTAGGTTCATTTACATTCTTATAAATAACAAACCTCCTTGGACGCCCTAAATAATCAATATTACGGCTTTCATAATATTGATTCAAAAATTCATCTTCTCCTACTTTTTTGTGAAAAAAAGTAATAAAAAACTTATCTATCCACGACATTTTAAAATTTCTATAGCAGTTTCTCTTCCTTGCACTGCAAGTTTATCGGCAGCAATATTACCGCTATTATTTGCATGACCTTTTACCCATTTCCAAATAATAGTATGTTTACTCAATTCTGCGTATAATTTTTGCCATAAATCGGCATTTTTAACGGGTTCATTGTTGCTTTTACACCAATTATTTTTTATCCAATTATGAATCCAAGCGGTAATTCCCTGTTGCAAATATTTACTATCGGTATAAATCTCAACATTACAAGATTTTTTTAAAATCCTTAATGCTTCAAGTGCTGCCGTAATTTCCATACGATTATTAGTCGTATCCAACTCATACCCAAATATTTCTTTGCTAGTATCATTAAATTGAAGCAAAGCTCCCCATCCTCCGGGACCGGGATTACCTGCACATGCACCATCAGTATATATAACTACTTTTGAATCCATATATGGGCATTAACTAGGTTTAGGTTTAGAAGAGTTACGAAACTTATCTAACATTATAACATTTGGATTTGGAGATAATGAAGTTTTATAACTTTTATTACTACTTATTTCCTCTTCATGTTGGTGATTTTCTTGTATATTTAACGACTGATTAAAAGTTAGGCTGTAATTATTATTGGAATCAACAAAGCTAATAAGTGCATCAAAAGGTACGTAAATTATTTCTTTAACACCGTCAAAACTTACCGTTAAGGAAAAACCGGTATCATTTACTATTAAATTTTCAAACTGATATTGAAGTACTATTGTTATCTGTTTTGGATATGCCTGTTTAACTTTTGAAGGTAAAATTACCGCAGGGTTATCGGTTCTGTACGATATGTATATTAACTGATCCCAATATAAATTTTCATGCTGAATCTTAGTTAGAATTTTTTTCACAAATTCTAGCATATATTCATTCACAAATTTTTTATATTCAATATTCATACGAAAAAAATAAAAATAGGTATATGAGTTATGTGGGGTTTTTCTGTTGCCCGGCAAACCCCCAGCCGCGTAGGATTAAGCTGCTAAAGCTGCACCTACGTTACGATTATTATCGTTTGCGTTTCTTTGTTTTGACCCATATGGCAAAAGCCATCGGCGGAATCATCCCGAGTAAAAGCAATCTTTTTATTAGGTACGTCGATCCTATTTCGCCCCCATAAAATACTCGATGAACTTCAAAAATTGGCTACGTCGTTCTACAAGAGCTGCGGTGCTCACGTATTAAGTATACGCTTCACTCCTCGCCTTGTGAACTCCTTGCTCTTTTTGAAGTTAATCTTCGTATTGTCTACTCTTTATTATATATTTAAACTTTTCTAAATGACGCCGCTAATAAAGAGGAATTTGAAGAAGACACGGAACGCAGAACCGCAGCGTACACTTGGTACGTGAGAATTCGAGTACCGGATCGACGTACAAATTACCTTTAGAAGCAAGTTATTTAGAAAGTTTTGGTGGAGGCGTCGGGTACTGCCCCCGAGTCCGCAACCTCTATTCTAAATTACGTTTATTACTATAGCTATATTAGCACCAAATATTATGCCTTAATTTGATTAAAATGTAAAGGTCAAATAAGAATTCTAGATTTATATTAAAAATGGACTTATAATAAATTTTTAGAATTCAAAATTAAAAACTTAATCATGCTACCAAATCTTGGAATTATTGCAGGCAGAGGTTCATTACCTTACTTAATAGCAAGTAACTATACAAAGCAAGGCGGCAAGTGTTATATAGCGGCGATTAAAGACGAAGCTGATATAGATCAAATTAAAGATTTTGAATATAAGATTTTAAAAATCGGTATGATTGGTGAAGCTATAAAATATTTTAAGGATAATGAGGTAAAAAATATTATTTTTATCGGCGGAGTTAATAGACCGAATTTTAAAAATTTATCCGTAGATAAAATAGGCGGTTTATTGCTTTTCAAAATAGTTGGGCAAAAAATTCGAGGAGATGATAATTTGCTAAAAATAGTAGCAGATTTTTTTGAAAGCTATGGTTTTAAAGTAATTTCAAGTAATGAAATATATAAAAATCAACAAGGTAACTCCAATATTATAACTGATACCACCCTTACGAATTCAGATAAAAATGATATTGAGCTTGGAGTAAAATTGTTGAATCATTTAAGTTCATTCGATATTGCACAATCGGTTATAGTTGAAAATGGTTACATACTTGGTATAGAGGCTGCTGAAGGGACGGATAATTTAATAGCGAGATGTGCAGATTTACGTAAAAATCCTTATGGAGGAGTGCTAGTAAAAATACCGAAATTAGGTCAAGATAATAGACTAGATATGCCAACAATTGGTCCTGATACTATAAAGAATCTTGCTAAATATAATTACAAAGGAGTAGCGATTCAGAAAAATAACGTAATTATAGTCGAAGAAGAATTAACTATAAAACTCGCTAATGAACATAAAATTTTTATAACAAAATGTTAGCAATAGGTATTACCGGTAGCTATGCATCGGGGAAAACTTTTATTTTGGATTATTTAGCAGAAAAAGGATATAAAACTTTTTGTGCCGATAGATGTATAAAAGAATTATATCAAGATTTAAGCGTGCAAACTCAAATCTTAAAATTACTTCCTGAACTTGAATCTTTCAATATCGGAAAAATCAGTAATTTAATCTACAATAACGACCTAGCTAGAGAAAAACTACAAAATTTTATTTACCCATTACTAATAGATAAACTGATTTTATTTAAAAAAGAAAATGCTAATTCCAAATTTGGCTTTGCCGAAATACCGTTGCTTTATGAAGCTAAATTTGATAAATATTTTGATTTTGTCGTAACAATATACTGCTCTGAAGAAATAAGAATGCAAAGAGCGATAACGAGATCTTCATTTGATATAGAAATCAATAATAAAATCAAAGAAATTCAACTATCACAAGAGAGCAAAATAGCAAAAGCAGATTTTGCTATAAATAGCGGAGTTTATATGTTAGACTTGGAAAAACAAATAGAGAAACTAATAAAGGATTTGAAAGCAAGGTAATTCTCGCTATTAGCGAGAAAATGTTGTCTTGTTGCATGGCACTTATGTCATTCCCGCGTAGGCATTGTTGCGTAGCCCCCCAGTCGTCATTGCGAAAAGAATTACGTAGTAATTCGACGAAGCAATCCAGTTAAAAATTCTGATTTATAGAATTTTTTTAATTATTTTGCTGGATTGCAGCAAAGCTTCGCTCCTCGCAATGACGATTTTGGTATCCACGCAACAATACCCGCTCGCAATGACGATTTTAAAAGACTAATAAAGGATTGGAAATGTCGAGTTTAAGAGAGATAATTTTAGATACCGAAACTACGGGACTTGACCCACGACAAGGTCACCGAATCGTCGAAATCGGTGCAATTGAGATGGTGAATAAGGTATTAACAGGCAGGAATTTTCATTTTTATATTAATCCTGAGCGAGATATGCCGTTTGAGGCTTATAGAATTCATGGCATATCCGGCGAATTTTTAAAAGACAAGCCTCTATTTCATACAATAGCCGATGATTTTTTAGAGTTTATTTCAGATAGCAAACTTATTATTCATAATGCTCCGTTCGATATTAAATTTCTAAATCATGAATTATCATTATTAAAAAGAGCGGAAATCAAACTTTTAGAACTGTCCAATGCTATAGATACTCTAGTTATGGCTAGAAGTATGTTTCCAGGCTCAAAATATAATCTTGACGCATTATGTAAAAGATTTAAAGTTGATAATTTAGGTAGGCAGCTTCACGGGGCTTTGAAAGATGCGGCATTACTTGCAGAAGTATATGTGGAACTAACGGGTGGTAGACAATCCGCTTTTAAAATGGCTGATAAATCTGCCGGAATAAATAATTTAGCAACTAATCAAGTAAATAACAAAACAGAGCAAGCTACTATTGTTATTAAACCTACAAAAGAAGAGCTGCAAAAACATAAAGAGTTCATAAATAAGATTTTAATACCGGCTTAATTAATGTCATTCCCGCGGGGCTTTGTTGCGTGGATCTAAAAATACGTCCGGTGTCATACCGTGACTTGACCACGGTATCCAGTTTTTTTATTTTTATGGATGCCGTGGTCAAGCCACGGCATGACACCACAGGCTTTTTTAACAACAATTCCCTTAAAACTTACCTATGAAAACAAACTTCCTTGTACTTATAACTTTTATAATACTCATCTCTTTAGGCTTTTGGCAGCTTAGTCGTTTAAAAGAAAAGAAATTATTTCTAGCTTCTATGCAAGCTAACCTCACCTCACCAGCAATTAATTTAGCAGAAATTCAAGACAATTTACCTTATCACAAAGTAAAAATTACCGGTCAATTTTTGCCTAATAAAGACATATATTTATATGGTAGAAGGTCAATGTCGAGTGAAAAAGACGGATATTATTTAGTTACTCCTTTTAAAACTATAGAAGATAAAGTTATTTTAGTAGCACGAGGTTGGTTTAGTAATCGCAATAAAAATATTATCACGCAAGCTACAAACGACCAGCAGCACGAGATTATCGGTGTTACTATGCCGTCTGAAAAAACTCGTAGCTACTTACCTGCTAATGATATAAAAAATAATGTGTGGCTAACTTTAGATTTAAAAGAAGCATCCCAAACCTTAGAATTAAATCTAGAGGATTTTTATATTATTGCGGAAGGAAAAGATATTAGCAATCTAGATATTTTATTACCTCTTTCAATAAATCATTTAGCAGCAATCAGAAATGACCATTTAGAATATGCCCTAACTTGGTTTGGTCTCGCTATTTCTTTAATAGTGATTTATATTGTTTATAAGCGTAATGTTATTTCTTCGTAGGTCATCTATGTCATTCCCGCGGAAGCGGGAATCTAGGGTAAAGCGAGATAAATCGAGATTTTAAAAAGTCTTAAAGCACTGGATTCCCGCTTCCGCGGGAATGACATAATAACTATACAATAAAGATTTATAAATGAGCAATCTACAACAACAAGCATCTGATCCTAATTATTCCGTTTGGGTATCGGCATCTGCCGGTACCGGTAAAACCAAAATCCTAACCGATCGATTTTTACGTCTGTTAATAATGGGCGTAGAACCTACAAATATTTTATGCCTTACTTTTACTAATGCTGCTTCTATAGAGATGCAAGCAAGAATTAATAGTAAACTTAAACATCTTTCTCTTTGTGATGCAGAAAAATTAGAAAATGAACTCTTCTTAATGAGCGGCAATAAGCCGCTACCACAAGAAATAGAAAACGCAAAAACTTTATACGATAAAATCCTAAATAGCAACGAGCCTTTAAATATCTATACAATTCATGCGTTTTGTCAAAAAATCCTTAACACTTTTCCTTTAGAAGCAGGTATCACACCGGAATTTAAGATTCTTGAAGAAACTAAATTACAGGATATCTTCCTAAATATCAGAAATGAAATCTACTTAAGTGATGAGCATAATGACTTAATTAAAATTTTACTTAACCGCTTTCATGAAATAACTCTGCAAGATATTTTTACCGAGATAATCGAGCAGAAAATTAAATTCAAAAAGTTATTTATAAATAAGCAAATTCCTAAAGAAATATCTAATAAAAGATTAGCGTTAGGGGAATTAAATAATATTTACGATAAGGTGAAAAACTTATTTGCAGAATATGATTTGGAAATAGAACCGAAAGAAATCTTTTTTACCAAAGACGGAAAAAAACGTAAAAGCCTTTTATCGAAAGAATTAACAAGAAAATATCCTAAATTATTGTTAGAGCTAGAAAAAATTATCTCTGAAATTTACCGTTTGGATGAGTTGCGTCGCATAGAGGAGCTAGAATATCATACGAACTTACTTACTAAACTTGCTCATATTATTTTAAAAAAATACGATTCATATAAAGAAGAAAATAATTTACTCGATTACGATGATTTAATTTATTACACCGAGAAATTACTGAATAATAAAACTACACATGAATGGTTGCTAAATAAGCTGGAGAGTGAAATAAATCATATTCTTGTCGATGAAGCACAAGACACAAGCCCCCAGCAATGGAATATTATCACCACTTTAATAACAGAGTTTAATGCGGTAGATAGACAACAAAATGTCATACCGTGGCCCCTCCACGGTATCCAGAAAAAAATAAAAAAAGACTGGATCCCGCTACAAGCTCGCGGGATGACAATTTTCATAGTTGGTGACGATAAACAATCTATCTTCAGTTTTCAAGGGGCTGATCTTCATAATTTCAGCTTAGTAAATGAGTGCCTAAAAGCAAAGTTTACAAGTGCCAATAAGAAATTCAAAAATATCACTCTTGAATATTCTTATAGATCATGTGCAGAGATTTTACAATTTACTCATAATGTTTTGAAAAATATAAAATCCAATTACCCGAATTTATTCCTTTCAAATAATCCTTTAATATCCTCATTTCGTACACATCAAGGCTCTATAACGGTTTGGCCGTTAATAACAAGCAAAAAACAAGAAGAGCTTTTTTGGGCATTGCCTGAAGATTATGAAAATTCTAAATCCGCCGCTGATTTACTCATAGAAAAAATCATAAATTTTATACAAGAACAAATAAAAAGCAAAGAAATTTTACCCTCTACCGCAAGCAGAATATCTGAAAAAGATTTCATGATATTAGTACGAAAACGAGATGAATTTAGTAATAATCTGATAAAAGAACTTAGCAAAGCTAAGCTTAAAGTTGAGATAAGCGATAGAATTAACATTAAAGAAAATCTAACGATAATGGATTTAATCTCGATAGCTAAATTTGTGTTATTATCTGACGATGATTTAAACCTTGCCGGCTTACTAAAATCGCCGATTATCGGCATGAACGAAGAGCAATTATACAAACTTCTTGTAAATAAAACCGATAATAGTTTATGGGATAATCTATCTGCTTGTGAAGAAATATACGCTAAGTTAAATTCCCTAATTGAAATTTATAAAATATCGACTGTTGAGAATTTCTTTGATTTAGTAGTGAATAATCTAAATTTACGAGAAATTTACGATGATAATATGATAAATGAGCTATTAACATTAAGCAAAAACTATGCAAATGATATAGATAATTCACTGCAAGGATTCATTGCTTGGTTTGAGAATAACGATATCTACATCAAACGTGATATGGAGCATTCAGATAAAATAAGAGTAATGACCGTCCACGGCTCTAAAGGACTTGAAGCTCCTATTGTTATATTATGCGATTCTACTACTTTGCCGGTAAGTAGCAATAAATTTATTTGGGACGATAAAGGGGAAATGTTTTTTTCTGCCAATATTGTAGATACACCGGAGTTCCTACAAGAACTAAAAGAAGCTGAAAAGTTAAAAGATTTACAGGAGTATATAAGACTACTCTATGTTGCAATGACAAGAGCTAAAGACAGGCTGATTATATGCGGTTTTAGTAATAAAGCAGCCGCTCCTGAAAATTGTTGGTATGAAATAGCCAAGCAAACTTTTGATTAACAGCTGCTTTATTAAGGGCATTGCTAACTAAAGAGAGATGTCATACCGTGGCTTGACCACGGTATCCAGGAAAACAACTAAAAATACTAGATATTTAGGTATTTTTTTGGATCCCGTGAATAAATCACGGGATGACATCGAGTTTTTTTATTATCATCTCTCTTTAGTTAGCAATGCCTTATTAAGTCATTATTCGGCTTTCCAACTCTCCTAAACGTTGCTCGATTCTCTCTATATCTTCTTTTGTGACAGGATTTTTTAATAAAAATGCAATTTCATCTTTTAGCATGTTTATCTCTTTTTCAGTAGAATCTAATACTATATCGTAAATGCTTTTTTTATCTTGATTTGACACTTAAATGCTCCCAAACTTAAATTGCTCAAGTTTCAACCACCAAAGAGAAATAATCCCTTGGTGGCGGGGAGTTCAAAGAACCGCATAAGACAGCTACAATAGCCTTTAAGCTTAAAGCATTGCTTTAAGCTCTGTACATAGCTATTATCTCCCCGACCGTGTGATGAAGTCGAGGATTATACCATTTATACGGCTGATAATACCGCTTAGGAGTGAGGCTTTGAAACCCCAGAATAACGTTACTGCTACTCTTGCGGAAGATTTTAATTAATTTTTTAAAAAAGTCAATTAGCTATTGTCAAAGAACGGCTGCATGGCTCGGAAAATGCCCTTAATATTATTCCCGCTTTTAGCAATTACTTCCTAGCTTACTCCGAACTAGTATTAAATAACTGCACTAAATGTATATAAATATCCAGTGTTTCAATTTCTTCCTTAGTAAATTTATAAGGAGATTTTACATAAATAAGTTTTTTGGCATCTTGCTTCTTTATTTGATCAGGCGGTAAATATATATATAATCTATGTTCTTCTTGATCCTGCGACTCTTTATTAGCATGCAGCACCTCATACAAAGCTGTTATATCTTTTTTTGTTTCATCTAAAAAAGATGCAGCAACTTCTTCTAACTTTTCTTTAAATAAACTACTGAGCTCCTGATCACTTTCTAGCTCTTTCTGCGAAATTACTCTTATATCATCTAATTTAAAATAAGATTTTATATTTTCTAAAAAAAAATTAGCATAATTCTCAGTTCTAGGGCTTTTAAGGTTTTTATTCAAATGATTATGAAGAAATTTTTTATCTAGATAAAATTGAATAATACTTAAATTTTTTTCTTTTAAGGTTTTTTTATACCTTGTTATTTTAGAAATAACGACTACAACAAGAAAAATAAAAATACTTATTAACAGAGGATATAAGATATTTAACTGATCAAACATTATAAATTTCATAGAATTTAGTTTACACTACATAATAGTAGTAACATTTATTTAAATTTCAACTTAAATATTTTTTATTTCAATTTAACTCCTATATCTTAAATTTAAATCATTTGTGTTTAAATATTGTCATAAGAAAATTAATAAGATTTTATTGAAACCGCTACTTCAGATAGCATAATAATTTATGCATTATAGTAATAATCATGACCTAATAAATCAGATTTAGGAATATCACACTTATATTCATATGAACCTAAATAAGCTTGTAATTCATGAACATTTTGTTCTATTTTTTCATAATTATATTTATGTGAGTTTTGAAATTTTTCAACTAATTTACCTTTATTAAAAACTTTTTTATAAGCATCTTCTTTAAAAAACCCGTCTTTTTGTTCTTCACTATGAAAATAATTCTTAAATTCACTATGTTTTTTCGGTAAATTAGAGATAAATTCTGCAAATTTTTCTAATTGAATATTGGTAATTAGAGTAAATACCAAACGTATATTCTCTTTATATTGGTTAACTCTTGAAATTTCATGCTCTATTGTATTTTTATATTCGCTATTTCCTCTTCTAATTCCTTTTCTGTAAATAATCTTTTAAATGCAGCAAGCCACGGACCAAAAGCTGTACTTTCTAACTTTTTAAAATATTCTTTTAACTTCATAACTAATTTCCTTGTTTATATTTTCTTAGTTTAATTTATAGTACTAGTTGGAAGTAATCAAGTTATAGAGCTAAGAAAAATTAATACTTTTGTAAAAATTATATGTAGCGTAGCAATTGAAAAACAGTTTTAAAATGCTTAAAATAATTTGACTATTTTAGAAAATTTTAATAAAATCTATTAATAAACTCAATCGATAATACCAAATATGAAAACAGCTTTTATCTTCCCCGGTCAAGGGTCGCAATTGATCGGCATGGGAAAAGATTTTTATGATAATTTTAAACCCGCCAAAGAAACTTTTCAAATCGTTGATGAAGCACTAAATCGAAAACTTACCGACATAATTTTTAACGGCACTTCCGAGGAACTAACCCTAACTACCAACGCACAGCCGGCATTAATGGCAGTATCTATGGCAATAATAAATATTATCAAAGCTGAAACCGGTAAAAGTTTGGATAGTCTTTGCAATTATGCTGCCGGTCATTCGCTAGGTGAATATAGTGCTTTATGTAGCACTGAAAGTATTAGTCTTGAGACAGCAGCAAAACTACTGCATATACGTAGTACATCTATGCAAGAAGCATGTCCCGAAGGTGAGGGAAGCATGGCAGCTTGTATCAATATTCCACTTAAAAAACTTGAAGAAATATTAGAAGATATAAACAAAATAAATTTATGCCAAATTGCCAATGATAACATCGAAGGACAAATAGTTATTAGCGGCAAGACCACAGCTATAGATCATGCTATTAGCATAATTAAAGATTTAGGCTATAAAGCGATAAAACTGAAAGTCAGTGCTCCATTTCATTGTAGCTTAATGAAGCCGGCAGAAGAAAAAATGCGAGTAGCTCTTGATAAAATTGTAATTAATAAGCCTTTGATACCAGTAATCCAAAATTATACTGCAAAACCTACTCTAAATCCTACAGAAATCAAACAAAATTTAATTCTTCAAATATGCGGACGAGTTAGATGGCGTGAAACTTTAGAACTATTTAATACCTTAGATATAACTCATATAGTAGAAATAGGTGCCGGAAGCGTATTAACAAATATGCTCCGAAAAATTAATTATCCATATAAGTTAAGTAATATAAGTAATTTAGAAGAACTACAGAATTTTTTAGACACTCTATCATAACTTCTGATTTATACTCAAATGATTTCAAGAACCCTCATTTTATTTTGAGAGGTGAGCACCCGCAGCCTATACTTAAATAGGTGAGGATGCGAATCCTTGATAAAAGAAAAAAGCAATTCTTGAAAGCAGCAGAGTATATAAAGTTTTTAAATTAACTTAATATTATTATTATATGAAAATTAGTTTTAGTTTTTTTAAGCAATTGCTAGAATTATTAACTAGTGATTGGCGGAGCTATTTAAATAAGGTAATAACGGAACTTGAAAAGTTAGCTTTAACAGATACTAATGATACATTTTTAAAAGAAGAATGTTATAGAAAAATTGCTCTTATTAAAGGATACATTAAAGAAGGTGAGTATCCATGGTATGTTGTTCCTTTTTATAAAAAAGATAATGCAAGTTTACTACTTACCAATATTCACATGCTAGAGCTTGATTATCTAAATCAAAATACGGTAAAAGCAGTAAAAAATATGCTGCGAAATAATTTCAAAGATATATATAATCCAGAAATTTACATTATCGCTAATTATGAAGAACCTATAATTCAAAAATATATAATAACAGATAAAATAGCTAAAGGTAAAATTATTACATTTGAGGATTTAAATATTAAATATGAAGAACACAAGAATGAAGAGTTAACATATATAGATGATATAGTAAATGATATTAGAAAACTAGACAGCGAGTGTAGTAGCAGATATATCAAATATAATCAAATTCATTTATCAATTTTATTTTGTAGATTCTGCTATTACTCAGTATACGATCATTTTTATGGCTGCACATTTTGAAGAACTACAAAATTTTCATCAAAATTTAGATAACCTCAACTTTATAGTACCATCACAAAAATATAATACTGAATGCCAACCAAAAAACTATAAGAACTTTATAAATATCGAAGCAATAACTTGGAATAGATTTTTAGTTAAATATCAGAAATTATTTAATAATCTTAGCGAAGAACATTCAGAAATACTATGTAGCATTTGTAGCGATAATGAGGATTTTGTAGAATTATTAATTTCTGATTCTATAAACCTTAGCTTAAACAAACGAGTCGAAATTATAAAATACTTAATAGACGAATATAAAAATGATATTGAATCCGTTTATCCCGTAGCCCTGCAGCTTTTTAATATTTGCAACAATAAAGATGGTTTTGTAAAATTGTTAATTTCAGACTCTTATAATTTGAACCTAAACAAGCGAACCAAAATTATAGAATCCTGATATGTAAATATAAAAACGATATTAAATCTATTTATTACATAACCGAACAACTTTTTAATATTTGTAACGATAATACAAATATTAAAACTATAGAAACAGAGACTGAACGTTTTTACAAATATGTTGAATATTACCGAAGCTGGGATGGCTTACCTAGTTATTGGCATATGGACTTTAAAGGGCTACCAGGCTTTGATACGAAATCTTTGATTATTGGCAATTCTGCATTATCAGAAAATGATTATGAATAATATTTAAATCAATAATAAAAATTCTAAAATAATTCTAGAAATTTTATAATTTAGATGATATAAAGTTAAGCCATAACCGGAGAGATGGCCGAGTGGCCGAAGGCGGCGGTTTGCTAAACCGTTATACGGGTCATACCGTATCGAGGGTTCGAATCCCTCTCTCTCCGCCAGCTCTATGCTCTTTTATTTTCTTTATAATGCTTAATATATTTATCTAGTAACATCCTAATCATTTTTTGATAAGGAACATGTGCAGTTGCTGCTTCTGATTTAAAGAATTCTACGCTCTCTTTACTTAAAGAAATGGTTACTTTTACAGAATCATCTTTTAACAACAGTTCTCTAGGATGTGGTAAGAAATCTTTTACTATTTTTACTTCCCCTATTTCCCCATCAGTGTATTTTATTCTCTTGCTCATAAATTCCCTTACCTTTACGCCAGTATCCTGCTCCAAAAATTCTTATATGATTATCTCGAAACATAAAACGGACTGTTAAAATATTACCATCAACTTGACCTAAACAAAAATATCTTTTCTTGAGAATACTATGGTCTATATCTTCTAAAATTATCCTATTCATATCTAGAAAAGTAGAAAAGCTTCTTGGGCTTCATAAAAACTTACGTTATGCTTCCTTATATTAATTTTATTTTTTTCTTCATCCCATTCAAAAGAGCAAGACATTTTTAACCTATAATTATTAATTTAATAATAGTTTGTTTTATAATAAATGTCCATATATTTATATGGGTAATAAACCATATTTTAAAATTAATAGTTTTCAAAGTAGACATAACAAAACTTAAGCGTAGCCTAGGTTCTGTGGACATTTCTAATTGATTTCCTATTCTGAGGTATTTTTTAGCGAAAATTAATAAGATTTTTGAAGGAATAGTTATTCATATTTCAAAAAAAATCTTATAATTTGCAGCAAAAAATAGCAGGAATTAAATCTTTTTAGAGATGTCCACAGAACCTAAACTAAGGCTAATCTAAACTCGTTAAAGGTTCGCATAACGTACCATGCTCCCGCCAGCGTCTGGACAGTTAGCCAATTCTTGTAGTTTAACTTCCGGGAAAGCCAAGGAGTAATCAAGGTTTCCGCCTTTCAAATTTAGGTTAGAGAATACAAATTATCGCCTTATTTCCTTTATTTAACAAGGAAATTAGATTTACATGTAAAATGTCTTTTCATACCTTACCTTTTTAAATTTTATTAAAAACTTTAACTATTTAAGATTATATAATATCATCTTCTTCACCCATTAATTTAATTAAGTCTGGATAGGTTTGCTCATATTGAGCTATAAGCTCAAGTGTTTCTGTTTTATCATGAGATGATAATTTAACTTTACCATTTTCTACTAACTCTCTTAATTCTTTTATTTCTTGTAAGTTAGCATAATGAACACTAACCACCTCGCCATCTTTTGCTTCATACCATTGATTTTGAGCATCGCATGAAAGGGCATTTAATATATTAATATTTTCTCTAGCATTTATGGGTTCTAGATCTAGTTTTACGAAGAAATTTCTTGTTAATCTGAATTGTAGAGTTTCGGTGATAGGTACGTATGATAATCCAAAAGATTCATTATTAAATATACAGAATGGCTCTATTTTCTTTTGAAAACTACTGTTAGGAACAAAACCAAAAATTTTTATTGTATAGTGTTGATTTATATAATTTATAAATAATTTTTGTTCTTTCATTTTTTACCTCTTACAATAGTTAAATTCTGTTTATTAAAATAGCCTAGCTATTTCAGCTTTTGATTACAACCTAAAATTTGTAAAAACTTAATAAACATATTGTTTGTAGTAAAAAGTAGAAAAAACTATATAGATACAAGATTTATCTCCTGTAGCCTTAAGTTTAATATGGTTTATATATGATTAGCAATTATACACCAAAAAACGAATGATAGTTTGTTTAAAAAAATCTTTCGAGATTTAGAGAGATTAAAGGAATTTATAAATACAGTTCTTGGACTTCAGGAGGGTTTTAGAATCAAAGAAATAGAGTTTATACCCATAGAGCAAGTCCTATGCTCAATAAAGGAAAAAGACCGTATCCCGCTACGCAGTAAACGACCTCTTCAGCTCATTGGTGGGAAAGGACGAACCCACATAGATATTATAACACCTAAATACTCAACTTACAATAATTATTATATAATAATTATTGCTTAGTAGTTGAGATATTATTTAAGTGGTTAAATTATGACTGACTTAGTTAAACAATTTGAGCTGCTACTGTCATTCCCGCGTAGGCGGGAATCCAGAAAAAAATTATAAATACAGCAAATTTTTGAAATTTAAAGCTCGATTTATCTCGCTTTACCCTGGATTCCCGCCTACGCGGGAATGACATAGAATAGAAATTGTCCGGTACTATGGGCTTGACCACAGGATTCAGTTAAAAATACTAAAATTATTAGTATTTTTTATTGTTTTTAAATTTACTTCAAATGTAGTAACTGATTATTTAAAATAATTAACTAATATAGTAAATTAGTAATTGTAATTATTACTATTTATTAAAGCTCTCTATTATTTCCTCTAATCCTCTATATATTCATAGATTCCTTAAATCAATCCTAATTCATTTATTCACACTTCTAGTTAAATTTCTATTGCTTTCTTAAAGCTCCTTATTATGATTCTGTCTATAAGCTCATTTTTAACGAAATATTAAAATTTATAGAATTTAATAAGGATATAATTATGTTTAAAGGACAATTTCAACATACATATAAAAAACTAATAGAGGTGATAAAAGCAAAAAATACGGCAGAAGCACAGAAATTAATTGCCACTATGGATATTACTGAATTAAGTAAAGCTACTAATACAGGAGATACGGCATTAGCTTGGGCTGCAAGTAAAGGCTTAGGCGATGTATGTTTGCAACTAATCCCTAAAATGACTGACCAGGCTATTAATCATGTTAATAAGAATGGCGACACAGCTTTAAGCTTAGCTACAAAAAATGGTTTTAAAAATATATGTGATTTATTGACGAATAAAAAAGATAATTTAGCTAATAAAGCAGCCACAGAAAAAAAACAAGAAAAACAGCAGCAGAGCCTAAAGCTTGATGAGTTAAAATATAATCAACTAATTTCAGCAATAAGAGATAATAAAGCAGCAGAAGCAGAAAAGTTAGTTAAAGAGCTAAATAGCGATACGCTTAGCAAAATTGATGATAACGGCAATACGGCTTTAACTTTGGCTGCTAGTAAAGGCTTAAGTAAAGTATGCCTACAACTAATTCCCAAAATGACCGATCAAGCCATTAATACTATTACCAAAACTTACGGTACTACAGCCCTAACTTGTGCTGCATGGAAAGGTTTAAGCGAGGTATGCTTGCAACTAATTTCAAGAATGCCGGATCAAACTATTAATCATATCACTAATGGCGGTGATACAGCATTAACCTTAGCTGTATGGAACGGCTTAGAAAAGGTAAGTGAGTTACTAATACCTAGAATGACTATTCAAGCTATTCATCATGTTAGTAATAAAGGTGAAACAGTATTAAATTTAGTTATACAAAATAATTTAAAAAAAATATATGACTTATTAAATTTAAGAGTAAATGAGCTAAATAATCAAATCAATAAAACAAATACATATAAGAACGAGGAAGAAAAACTTATTATTGAAGAGGAAGAAGATATTTACCAAATAATCGGCAAGATAATTTTTGACTTACAAGATAGCAATATTGATGAAGTAGACAAACCCATAATAGAGAATAGCTTATATAGAATAGTTAATAAGATTCAGAAGCTAACAGATAAAAACGATATAATAAATATAACTAAAAGTATAAAAGAGCTTATAGGAAACGAAATTACCGAAGGAGTAGTTATAGATTTAGAAGATGAAGTTAAAGAAATGGTAGAAAAACAAGCTCAAAAGAAGTTAAATATATTTAACGACATAGTAAAAAAAATAATTACGAAGTTAGAGATTGCTGACACTAAAGATAGTGCAGTGATACAAACACAAATAAAGGAAATATCCAGTAAAGTACAAACTTTAGAAAATAATGTTAGTATAGAACAAATAACAAACTGGATGGAAAAACTTATAAACGGCAAAATCACTAGAGGAACAGTTATAGATTTAAAGAAGAAAATTGATGCAATAATGCTTCAAGAAATAAACGAATCCACTAATGTAATTACATTTGCAGTAAAAGAAATAATATATGACAACCCGCTTTTGAATCATACGAAATTACTACAAACTGCCGTAGATAGTAAACTAAGCCCTGATTTAATCCAAGAAGCAATTAATAATAATGATGAGGGGCTTATTTTAGCCGGCTTAATGAGTATGGGATATGATGTAGCAAAATATATTTAAACTAAATATTTGGAGCTGGTACTAATGTATAAAAAGGCTTAAGTGTAGCCTAAACTAAGGCTAATCTAAACTCGTTAAAGGTTCGCATAACGTACCACGCTCCCTGTCAACTCTGAAAAGCCAAGGAGTAATCAAGTTTTCCGCCTTTCAAATTTAGATTCACAAATACAAAATTTAAAAATTCACATTTTTCTTCACGAAACCTAGCTTGAAATAAAAAATATAGTTTTTATCATTATCTTAAATTAAATATTAATAAATATATAGAAAATTTCTAAGAAATAGTTAATATTATCTAACTAAATATAAGTTTTTATTATAGTAAATAGGGATATCGATGCTAAAAAATATATGTTTTATATTAAGTTTTTTATTATTATCGCATACTAGCTATGCCGTAATAGATAAACGCGAAAATCACCAATGGCAAAGTAAAAAAAATGACATATTAGCAGTAGGGCAAGCAGTATATGATATTATCTATAAATTTGATGATGAAGAAAAGCACTTGCAATATCTTAAATCAGTTAAAGTACCAAAGGGGGAGTCGGTAGTAATTTCTAAAGACATAGCTGCAAAAATCTCAAGGGATTTAAAATCAATTAGCAAGCAACTAGGAGGTAGTGTAAATAATACCGCTGCTGGTCTAGCAAATTTGGGAACTAGAGTTAGTTTTTTAGGGTCAGTCGCATATGATAATCTAGGAAAACAGTATATCGAAGCTATAGAATATATAGTTTAATAAGAAAAGTTAATAGTTCTAAAGAAACAGGCGTTGTTAATATTATTATTTCTCCTGATGGAGAGCGTACTATGCTTGCCTACCCCGGAATATCACGAGATTTACCTCCTTTAGATTATAAAATTATCAAAGATTATAAAATAATACTTTTAGAAGGGTATTTATGGCATGAAGACGGTGACGACGATGCACTTAAGGAATTTCTACATATTGCAAAAAATAATGAGGTAATTACAGCCTTTACTTTTGGAAGTTACGAGCAAGTAAAAAAATATCAAAAAAAATGGTCAGACTTAATAAAAGAAATAGATATTATTTTCTCTGATAGAGAACAAATTTATGCACTTTTTAAAAATACAAACTGGGATGAAGTAGTTAATAATTTACAAAAATATGATACTATTTTTGTCGTTACAGATAACAAAAATGGTGCTCACATCATATATCGTGATCAGAAAATTTATATTCCTGCATATAATATTAAATATATTACTGACACTACTGGGGCTGGAGATCAATTTGCAGCTGGATTCTTATATGGTTTTTTAAATAATTATGATTTAGAAAAATGCGGACAATTTGGAACAAAAACAGCAGCAAAAATAATACAGCAAATTGGTGCTAAACCCCCTAAAATAACCAAGCTGAATTCAGAAAAGTTCTTATTCAAGCAGTATACTTTGAAGTAAAATGAAAGAGTAATTCGGTGCTGTCTCACTAAGTGTGTAAATTTCTAGGATAGGTTATATTAACAATAATATAATTTATCAGGAATAACATGAGTAACAGTAACCAAGAGAAGATAAAACAAGCAGTAGATTTGCTAATAGATAAAGATACTGATTTAACGAGTTTTTTTGCCAAAGACGGGATATTAAAGCAGTTAACTAAAAATATATTTGAAAGAGCCTTAAAAGCTGAGATGGATGAGCATCTTGTCTATAACAAATATGGCAGGATAGAGACTGACAATAGTAGAAATGGTGTATGCAAAAAAAGCCTAATTACTGAAGGTGGAGTATTGGAACTTGAAGTACCACGTGATAGAAATGCTGAATTTTCTCCTGTACTAGTGCCAAAGCGTCAGACTAGGATTGATGGATTAGATCAGAAGATATTATCCTTATATGCTAAAGGGATGAGCCTCTCTGACATTAAGATTCAGATTCATGAGCTATATGGTGCAGAGAACAGTGAAAGCCTTATTAGTCGGGTTACCGATAATGTTATGGATGAGGTCAGGAGTTGGCAGAATAGGCCTCTGGAAGCCATATATGCTATAGTATATTTTGATGCACTTATAGTTAAAGTACGTCAAGATAAGAGAATTATCAATAAGGCAGTATATGTAGCTTTAGGTGTAGATTTAACCGGAAGGAAAGATATTTTAGGCTTGTGTATTAGCGAGAATGAGGGAGCTAAATTTGGTTAAATAATTTTACTGAAATGAAAGACAGGGGATTAAAAGATATCTTAATTGCTTGTAGCGATAATCTAACGGGCATGAGTGAGGCGATATCTGCAGTATATCCACAAACTGAGCATCAGCTGTGCATTGTACATCAAATCAGAAATAGTTTGTCATATGTAAGCTATAAAGACCGTAAAGAACTTGCAGCAGATTTGAAGCTAGTATACAGCTCTATCACTGAGGATGAAGCACTTACTGCCTTATCTGATTTTGATATGAAATGGGGCAAACAGTACCCACATATTGCAAAATCATGGCAAAATAATTGGCAGAATTTGATAATTTTTTTACAATACCCAGAAGTGATTAGGCGTATCATTTATACAACCAATGCAATCGAAGGTTTAAATAGTCAATTACGCAAGGTTACTAATAACAAAAGGGGTTTTCCTAACGACGACTCTGTATTTAAGACTTTGTACTTGACAATTGACTATATTGCACGAAAATGGAATATGCCTATCCAAAATTGGGGAGAGGCCATGGCTCACTTTTTGATAAAATTTGATGGGCGAATTTAATGCCTATTTTAGAATTTACACACTTATATATCCAGAGCCAGTAATTCTTAAAAGCAGAAGAGTATAGCAGACCATCTATTGGGTGGTCTACTCTTTATCACCAAGCATATTATAGATTTCTTTCATATATTTATGTTTCAGCCAAATCTCAGAATTTCCAACAATATAAAGGTTATTTTTAGCTCTGCTAATACCGACGTTTAACACATTCGGTTTTTTTGTCATTATATTTCTTGCCCCTTTATCAAGAGGATGCTGAGCTCCTAGTAGTACTATTACCGTATCATTTTCTTTACCTTGAAATGCATGAATAGTACCGATATTTTTATATCCAAATTCTTTAATTATTTTCTCAAATCTTGAATCGTCATATATTTCGTTCAATTTTCTGCGAATAGATTCGCTGTAATCTTTATACATTGTAATAATGTAAATTTGTTTTAGTAAATTAGCACCGTCTTTTTCTTTTAAAATTTGCTTCAGTAACTCTAGTAATTTTTGGGATTCGGCTTCTGATTCATATTTATAACGTTGAACCTTATTATCTTTTACATTTATCCATTTTGAAATACCTAAAATATTTCTAATATCCGATTTACAGTCAGAGGTAGCAAAAATCAGGATATGAAACCTTAAAATGCTCGCATAGTTTTTTGATTAAATCTTGCTTTAATATAGAAATAGGTTCTGTTTGCAATGGATCGCCGACTACTACAACTTTGTTTGATTTATAAATAGCACTAGCTGCATATTGCGGTGGTATTTGCCCTGCTTCATCAATAAATAACCAAGGAATTTCATTATGACCGACTGCTGCAAACATTCTATCAAAAGAATGAAAAGTTGTAGACACAACAGGTATTATCATAAAGAAATTTTGCCAAGCAATCTCATTCATTTTAGGATCGCCTGACGAATGCATTGCCATATCAACAAAATACTTCAGACTATGCCAAAAATTATCAGCATTGGCATTTATAAATATCTCATGTAATCTTACAGCACTTATGAATAATTTTGATCTTAATTTTTCAAATTCTTTATCAAAGTAAGGAGTGACTTTGTTTAAATCTTCAAAATTTTCTTGCCAATTTTTCCAAAATACATCTTCTTCAAAATCCTTAATATTGAAATATTTATCTTTTAAACTTAAAACAGCCAAACTTATATCGTGGTTAAGCTGTTTTATTTCTTTTACAGAAGCTTCAATTTTCTTAATTTCAGCTTTAATATTCTTAATATCAGTTTTTATCTGATCAATTTCTTCTGAAAATTTATTTTTTAGCTTAATTAAATCCCGTTTTTGCTCATAGAAAGAATTGTATTTTGCGGTTTTAAAAAATGCATGAATTTTTTCAAAAAAACCAAAATTTAATAATTTTATTTCGCAATCAATTTCAAGCATTTTAGAGCTTTTATAATCAAGCTCTAATTCTAACTCATTTTGCTCTTCTTTTTTTTCTGCATATTCCGCTCCTAAATCCTCTTCCTTAATTAACTCTCTTTTCTTTTTATTAAGTTCAATAACTGATGCAATATTCTCATAGACTTCATGAATTTCAATGTATAAATTGTGAAAATCAGCACATGCTTCTTGCCATTCATTATTAGTTTCATCTATAGAATTACAATATTCAGGTTTAAAATATGCAGGGGCTTTGTCTTTGCATTTATTATTAACTAGCAGATTAAGATATTGCAGCATCGTATAATTTTCATTATCCTTATCTTCCTTATCATCCCTCTCTTCTTCATCTTTATATTTCCAAAACTTATTTATAAATTTCTTTTTATTCTTTCGGTTACTTAAAGCGGCAGCAAATATACCCCAATTATTATTTTTATCTTCATCATCTAAAAGTTGTTTAAAATAACTTAAATCTTTATGATATAGCTTATCTATTTTGCTATATAACGATATTTCTTTGGATATATTTTCAACAGTATTGTTATTGGATGATGCTACAACCATCCCGTAAGTTTGTAATTCCGGTTTTAAAGAATTAATATGATAATCAAAATTCGGTGTATGGAAGGAAGATCTTTTATTTTGAAAACCACTTTTAGGATCTTCTAAAAGTGCTAAAGATGAAGCACGATCTACATAGATATTTGCTATAAGATCAAAAAGTATAGTGGTTTTACCTGTACCCGGTGGACCGTTAACGGCAAAAAGCTTTCCTGAAAAAGAGGGTAATATCAAATTAATTGCAGCAGCTTGCAGAGCAGCAAGAGAGTGATTCGGTGAGGAACACCAACGTGCCGGTTGCATCATAAATGGAGATAACAGTTTTTGTAGGCTTTCTTGATGCCCTAAAACATCTATGGAATCCGGTTTATTTTCTTTACCGAGATATTTTGCAACTGTTGATTCCGGTTCAATATTTTTGCTATTACTTCGTATAAAATCTAACGGTCTTAGAAAAAAACTATTAAACATTTCTAAAGAAGGAGCAGCAAAATTATAAATTACCGTTTTATCTTTTTTCTTTTTATGCGAGGTAACTCTTCTTACGCATATTTCAGTACGATTAAATAAATATTTTTCATCAATTTCTAACTTCTGTACTAAAAGATCAATCATAAGATTAATCATTTTAAAATCAAGAATATCCTTAGAATATATTTTTTTGCTTTCTGAAAATACTTCCTCTATTAGATTGTTGTTATTATCTACAAAATTTGCTAAATCTTTTAATTCTTTTTCTTGGAAATCATCTTTCATGATTTTGCCAAGAGCATAAGCAGCAGTAGAAATAACCATCGATCCTTCAACATATTGCCCCTTCTCATCGATAGTAAGTCCTGCAATCGGTGTAATTGTCGGCTGCTCTTGACGATCTTGATTATTATTGTAATCATTTAAGAATTCTTGATCTAACTCGGTTATATTTTGGATTTTCTTTAAAAGATCGATTTCAGCTTCCGACCATTTTAAATAACCAAGATAAATATGCCAATGAACCGCTACTTCGTTTTCCTCAAGATTAATACCGAGTTTTGTTTTATCAAGTTTTTCAAACGGAGCATCTTTTAAGAAAAAAAGCGTTTCTTTCTTATCTAGTTTGCAACTAAAGCTGCCTTTTTTATCGGTATGTTCTCTAATAATTTCAAAATATCTATTTAAATTTTCGTTTTTATTGGGAGTCAGTACTTCAATAATCTTCCATACATCTAAAATAGATTTGATTTGTTCATCGGATTGATTGTACATAAAAAGAAGTTTACACTTAAAATAGAAATATCCTAAGTATGAAACTAGAAGAAGTAAACAACTTTTTAATGTTACTACTTACAGCATATAAAGATGTGTATAATTAACACAATTATCGCTAAATTATTAATGATTTTTAATAAAACTTTATTATCTTTTACAAATTCATTTAATATATTTCCTTAACCCAAACAGGATATAATAAATGCAAAATAATAAGGAAATTATTAAATATATAGTGTCTAGCATTTGGTCTTCTTGGAATCCTATAAACTGGTCACCAAGCATGCAACTAGCTACCTTAAGTTATATATTGTCTTGTTTAATTGATGGGAATGATGGAAGATGCACAAATAATAAATAATGACCAGGAATGGCTTAAAATCAATCAAACTTATACCTTTTATAATACACAATTTCCATCTTCTCGTTATGTGGAACTTGCAAAAGAGATACCTATATGCCTAAAAAGATTAAAAATATTTCATAAATTTGATGATGAGAATTACGTACCCAATGAAGCGTTAGCCTCTCATAAACTCATAAATAACTTTTCTAATTTATTGAAGCATTTTAAACTAACTCCTCTTATAGATCCTACTGATTTTAATCCTAACTATTTTATGGTATGGAGTTGGGCAAAAAATTTAGGGAATATTCCTAAATATTTTGGTCAAAAGCTAAAGCGTGTTTGTAATAATATAGAAGAAGCAGAAAATTATTTGGAGAGTTATGAACCGGAGGTATTCTCTAATTTTTCTACATTTCATGAGTTTATAAGTACAATAACACACTGTAACGATGCATTATTAGGCTGTAGAGATATTAGATCGGATATATATTACAATGAATTATAGTCAATTCAGATGAATATAGCCTTCCTCTTTAACGTGCATAGTAAAATATACGAATAGCGAATTATTAAATAATTCACTGGCGATTAAATGCACATTTAAACCGATTCAACACACATAGCCATACCCATACCGCCACCGATACATAAAGTGACTAAGCCTTTTTTAGCTTTAGCTCTTCGCAAGCTGTGTATTAAAGTAATAATAACACGTCCGCCGCTTGCCCCGATCGGATGCCCGATTGCTATTGCACCGCCATTTATGTTAACCTTATCCATATCCCATTTCATTTCACGGTTTACATAAATACTTTGAGCAGCAAACGCCTCATTAACCTCTATAACTTCCAAATCATTAACGCTCCAACCTGCTTTACTTAAAGCCTTTTGGGAGGCAGGAACGGGGGCAGTACCCATAATACTTGGATCAACACCGGCTGAAGCATAAGAAACAATTCGAGCTAGCGGCATCAAATTATGCTTTTTCAAAGCTTCTTCGGAAACTACCATAAGACATGCCGCACCGTCATTAATTGAAGAAGCATTACCGGCAGTAACTACACCGTTTTTATCAAAAGCAGGACGTAATTTACTTAAGATTTCAAGGCTGGTATCAGGTCTTACCGTTTCATCATGTTCAAACAAACTAGTAGTTTTTTTAATCGTTACTTCAATAGGTAAGATTTCATCTTTAAAAATTCCTGCTAGCTGTGCTTTAGCTGCTTTTTTATGAGAGCTTAAGGCGAATTCGTCCTGCTCTTGTCTGCTAATATTAAACTGTTTCGAGATATTTTCGGCAGTAATTCCCATAAATACTCCTGAAAATACATCAGTTAGTCCGTCATACTGCATTAGATCAACCATTTTAATATCGCCGAATTTAGCTCCTGCTCTGATATAGCTACCGTGCATACCGAGCGACATATTCTCCTGCCCACCTGCTATAACTATTTCATTATCACCGGTCATAATAGAATTTGCTGCAAGTGCTACGCTTTTAAGACCTGAGCCACATACTTTATTAATCGTATAACCCGGCACTTCTTTCGGTATCCCCGCATGAATCAGAGTTTGCCTCGCCGGATTCTGTCCGCTACCGCCTATTATTACTTGCCCAAGTATTACCTCATTTACCAAAGCAGGATCGATTTTGCTATTTTGCAATATATCCTTTATTAAATGAGCAGCAAGCATAGGTGCAGCTGTTGTACTAAGGCTACCCATAAACGAGCCGAAAGCCGTCCTTTTCGCATGAGTTATATAAACCGGTTTTGTCATAATGTGTACTCCTTAAATAATTTATTTACTTATATTGAAAGTAGTAATATAATAAATTTATCAATATAATTTAAAAATGTAAACTTTTGAATGATAGATTACATATAGAGTAATAATAAATCTATGCTTGAACTTAGCAGCTCACTCGCTGATTACAACAAAAATACTACTCTTTCTTTTCAAGAAATCCGAGAGCAAGCTTGGCAAGAAAGTATAAAAAAGTTTAGCAAACGTAAAAAGCTTTTTTGTTCGATTGACACAGCGGTTTCATGTCATTCCCGCGAAAGCGGGAATCCAGTAATAAATAAGGTACATACCCGGTAAGTTTTTAAAATTAAAAGCTCGATTTATCTCGCTTTTTTTTTTGGATTCCCGCTTTCGCGGGAATGACATAGGGCTTAAATTTTTGAGCTATAGCATTAACACTCATACTCCTTAAATAATTTATCTAATTTATCATTTATCAAATAGCTAATATGTCCGCCTTTTACTTCTATAAGTTTAGAGTTTTTTAATAATTTTTGCAAAGATAAAATGGAAGATTTAGGCACTATTTGATCATCTTCCGCTCCTACTATATATACAGGGCAATCAATTAAACTCGGATCAATAATAAAATTATCGATTTTCCATTTAAGATTTATAAACATATTTTCATCTGATATATTTTGCATAATTTGATTATAAACCCCTTTAGATATATTATTACCCGACATAAGCCAATGTTCTATTCTAAACGCTAATTCTTGCTCCTTATAGGAAGTTATAGAGAAAAATTTTTTTAATTTAGCATTAAAATAATCAGGAAATAACAGGAAAAATAAAATTTGAATATGAATCTTAGGAATTATCGGTAAATTTTCTATGCCACTATCTAGTTTTAAATATCGATGCAACATTCTTATATAGAAAAAATGAGAAAAATCCCACGGACAGGTAAGTAAAGTCAGAGTTTTTATAAATTTAGGTATAAGTATTTTTGCAGCTATCGCAAGGTTACCACCGATACAATGACCTATTAAATTAATGTCCTTAATTTTCAAATTATCTATTACTTCAATTATTTTATGCACATAGTCATCTAGTAAATATTTAGGTTCCTCAATCTCTAGCCAATCTATTAAATAAACTTCACCATAGCTTCTCAAATTTTCAATAAAATTTTTGTCACGAGCTAAAAAAAATATTTCCGGTGAGTTGAAGATAGAAGGAATGATTAGGAAGGTATTATTATGCAAATTGGTAAATTGATTTGTCATCCCGCGAGCTTGTAGCGGGATGCAGTCTTTTTTAATGTTTTTTTGGATACCGTGGCGGGGCCACGGTATGACATTGGTTGAAGAGTAATACAACACCCTATAATGCTCAGTTTGCATTACTATTTTACCGGATTCTAAATATTTATTACCTAAATTATGCGTCCTTATATAATTATTATAGAGATCAAAATATTCTTGATATTTATCGTTACTTTGCATTGTAAATATATTATTTTATGTTAATAATCCTTGACAAAAGACTAAATACATTATATAAGTTTCAGCACCTTCAGAGTGTAATAAACAGTATACCATCTCCAAGATGTTATCTGTAAATATATTTTCGTAAAATCTTGAAGTGCTTAAGTTTTTTTTTTGTCCTTAGGGCTTTATAATGCTAAGTACCTCACCGTCACGATCGTTTAAAAGCAAATTCAGAGCGGCATTTTGGCCTGTGCATAATTACGAACTCGGAAAGTTTATTCCGATGAGTGCCTTAATGTTTTGCATTCTATTCAATCAAAATATTTTACGGATCTTAAAAGACAGTATTTTAATCTCCGAGATTAGTGCAGAAATAGCAGGTTTTGCTAAAGTTTACTGCGTTACGCCCGCAGCTGCCTTATTCGTGATTATTTATGCTAAAATGATTAATCATCTTACTTTTGAGAAGATCTTTTATTATTTAAGTGCATTTTTCATCAGCTTTTTTGTTTTATTTGCTTTTGTAATCTATCCTAATATCCATGTTTTTCACGTACATCCCGATAATTTAGCTGACTGGATGGAACGCTATCCTCATTTTAAGTGGTATATCTCATTAGTAGGTAATTGGGGTTATATAGTATATTATAGCCTTGCCGAGCTTTGGCCTAATATTTTTTACGTATTATTATTTTGGCAGTTCACTAATGAACTTACTACTACCGAAGAAGCAAAAAGATTTTATACTCTCTTTTCGCTATTTGGCAACTCTTCTTTAATATTAGTCGGCTTTTTAATGATGAATCTATCATCGGAAGATACTATTATTAAGAAGTTTATGAGTATTTCGGATAGTAAAATCACTTTAGTTCAAGTATCCACGACAATTGTAGCAATTGTTGCTATTGTTTGTTGTGTGTTAGTTAGGTTTATTAGCAAGAACGTTTTTACTAACCCGTTATTTTATGCTAAAGCAAAAAGCGGTAGATCAACTTCAGAACGGATGGGACTGATTAAAAGCTTTAAATATATTGCGAAATCAAAATATTTATGGCTACTTTTAATTTGTTCGGCAGCTTTCGGATTTGCTATTAACTTAGTCGAAGCCGTATGGAAAGCAAAAATTAAGGAATTATATCCGACTGTAAATACCTATGCTGAATTTAACAGTCTGTATATACTGTGGACGGGCGTTGCAATAATGGTTATGACCATCATCGGTAATAACGTTATGCGTATGCACAACTGGTTTGTAGCAGCAGTTATTTCACCGGTTATAATAATGGTGACCGGCATTTTGTTCTTTGTACTTATCGTATTTGATCAACAAATTTTATCATTATTTGATGGAGCAATTTTAATGTCACCGCTTGCTCTTGCCGTTTCGATCGGCGGTATTCAAAATATTTTAGCTAAAGGTACTAAATATTCTATATGGGATACTTCTAGAGAAATGTTATATATACCGCTTGATGATGAACTTAAAACCAAAGGCAAAGCAGCGGTTGACGTAATAAGTGCGAAAGTCGGCAAATCCTCTAGCGGTCTTGTACAATCTATTATCTTTACCTTAGTTCCGACTGCTACTTTTACCTCAATCTCACCGATTCTAATGGTGGTATTTACTTTTGTATGCTTAGCGTGGATTTATGCAGTAAGGAAAATATATTTTGAATATCAAAAAATAGCATAATGATTGTCATTCCTGCTTCCGCAGGAATGACATTGAGAGTCATGCATAAAACTATCGATTTTACTATGAATCAATCTCTCCTAAAGCTTTAATATCCATTTTAATGTTATCTAGCAAAACGTCAAGTTCATTCAAGATATTTTGAATATCACTTTCAGGAGAAGCGGACTTAAATGAAGTTAGAACAACTTTTTCACTCTTTATAAAATTATGAGACTGATCATTAAGTTTAATAGTAACAACTTCGCCGGCTAGAGAGTTTGCATGTCCACTCTCATTAATTGGCTTTGGATGAGGTAATTTTGAGGTTTTTTTGGAGTGTTAGTTTCCTTATTCTTACTACGGAATGAAAAAATTCTAGATAATGGCATTATAGAGAAATAATTTATATTTAACAAGCAGGATGGTTAATTTTCATAAACTTTTCTATCATCCTAATAACAGAGCGTTCTAGCTCAATATCTAATTTTGAATAATCAGAAAAGTTAAACCATTTAAGTTCATTCGATTCGTTGTTTTTTATAAAATTATCATTATCTACTGTTTTTAGTAAAAATCGTACATCATAGTGATAATGAGCAGGCTCCTTATGAGTTTGCGGAATATAATGGGTGTCTATATCAAAAATTTCCTTATTTATCGTTTTAATCTCATTAATTCCGGATTCTTCTATAGCTTCTTTAACCGCTACATTTAATATATTACTATCTCCATCACAATGACCGCCTGGTTGAAGCCATTTATCAAGCTTTCTATGGTGCATCAATAAAAATTTCGTTTTATCATTATTAAGTAAAAAAGCTGAAGCAGTGAAATGTCCTATTTGTAAATCTCGGCTAAAAGGATTGTCATATTCATTTAAAAATTCAAGCATTTTTGTTTTTGTAACAATTTCTTCAGGATATGTGCTACTGTAATTTTGTAGTTTAATATGTAATTCATTCATAACGATAATTTTTTATGTATAGAGCTTCGATATTTAACTCAAATTTCTCTGCTAAGTCAAATAAAAATAATGTTATAAAATTACATTTTACCATGTTTCGTGGTAATTATCATTGACAATCAATTAATACTTAGTTATATATTATACTTCTAAAATTTAATATTAATTAATAGATTTATATCTATGCTTAAAGAAATAATCAATGATATAGTAAACGATAATACAACCCCTTGGTATGGTAAGCTTGCAGTAGTAGGAGCGTGTGCTGTTGGAATTTATGTGATAGCAGGTGATTTACTTAAATCTCCAGCTTTTATTCTCAAATGTGGTGCCGGTGTAGTAGCAACAATGGGAGCTATTCTAGCATATGAGCATTATACAGAAGCAACGTCGCAAGAAAGTCCGATGGAACTGATAGGAAATGAAGCACAAGCTGAAATATACTAAATAAATTAAATTCTTTTTTGCTGCAAATTATAAGTTTTTTTAAAATAGGAACAGCTATTTCTGTAAAAAATTTATAATTTTCGCTATAAAATCTCTTTAATTATTAATTAAAATAACTTTACAGATAGCCTATAAATTCATATTTATTTAAGATTAAATTTTATTACTATTCAAGCCGTTTTTTAGTCTAATTTTGACTTGTTTTAAAGAACGAGGAGTTGCGTCCGTAACTTCAATTTCAATATTTTCTGAAATATCTATTCTAGTACCGATAGCCGGAACACTACCGACTCTAGTCAATACGAGTCCTCCTATCGTATCAAACTCATCATCATCATTTTTTAGCTTTTCTCCTATTATTTCTTCAAGCACTTCTACTTCAACACGTGCATTTGAAATAATTGTTGAGTTATTAATAACCTTGAAATTATCGCTATCTAATTGCTGATCATGCTCATCATCAATTCGCCCTACTATTTCTTCTATAAGATCTTCAATAGTAACTAAACCGTCAGTACCGCCATACTCATCAACAACTATTGCAATATGTGTTCTCTCACGACGCATTTTTGCTAGCAAATCTAATAATTTCATAGAAGGAGCTGCAATTATATGCTTACGTATAAGCTTTTTTAAACGACCGTTTTGCTTTGTAGACAATGCTTTAAATAAATCCTTGATATGAATGAACCCTACTACATTGTCTAAAGTACCGTCATATATAAGAGTTCGTGTATGTGGAACTTCTAACTTAATAGACTCACTTAATTCTTCTAGATTCGTAGTTAATTTTATTGCCGCAATATCGGAACGCGGTACCATTATATCTTCAATAGTTTTATCTTCTAGCTCCAATAAATTAGCTAAAATATTACGCTCGTCTAAAGTCATTTTTTGGCTATTAATTTTAAGGCGTTTTATGACACCAAAAAAATTATCAGGCGTTTTTGTTTTTCTAAAAAAATTTTTTATCGGAGAGAATAATTTTCGTACAGTAAAAATTAACTTATTATTTTGATTTTTTTTACTAGAATCTTCTTTTTTTGAAGATTTTAACATAAATTTTTTTATTTAGTTAATAAGGGGAAGAAATACCGAAATATGATAATATTTCAATTTCTAGATTTTCCATAATATTTGCTTCTGTGTCATTTTGATGATCAAACCCAATTAAGTGTAAAATACTATGTATTAAAAGATGAATAAAATGATTCTCAAAATTTTTTTGCTGCTCGCACGATTCATTATATATTACCTCATAACAAAATGCTATATCACCTAAATGCATACAATCAGAGTCGCCTAAAAATTCAAGTTTAGAATATAAATCCTGCCAATTTAATTCGTTGCAATTTAATTCGTTGCTTGGAAAAGAAAGAACGTTAGTAACTTTTTCTATATTACGAAATTGTTTGTTTAAGGTCAATATTTCTGCAGTATTTGTTAGTAAAATTGATAATTCAAATTGTTTTATTTTACTAAAATTATCAAACCGCAATAAAATATTTTGAGTTATTTTTTTGATTAAACTCTTATTTATCTGCTTATGCTCACGCCATTTGTTGTAATTTTTTATGATTTCTACGTTTATCATTTCTTAATCCTATCACATCAATGTTATTCCAGCAACGGCGGGAATCCAGTACTTTTCACTGTCACCCCGTGGCTTGACCCATAGTACCGGACAATTTTCACTTTATGTCATTCCTGCGGAAGCAGGAATCCAAAATAAAGCGAGATAAATCGAGCTTTAAAAAAGCTTTATTTGAAAAAAAATTATCTAATAAAAAAATCTTTGAAATCAAGGTTTTTTTATCATGGATCCCTGCTTTCGCAGGGATGACATCGAGAGCTTTTTAAAAATTGTCCGGTACTATAGGTCAAGCCACGGGATGACAGAGGTGAAATTGATTCACGCAGGCAATGCCTCCTCACAATGACGCTGTTGATAATTCTCTTTTAATTTTTGAAAATCCTTATCGGCATGGTATGAAGAACGGGTTAGCGGGGTTGCCGAAACCATCAAGAATCCTTTTGTTTTTGCTACTCGCTCTAGATATTTAAACTCTTCGGGAGTAACATATTTTGCGACCTCAGCATGATTTTTGGTAGGTTGCAGATACTGCCCAATAGTTAGAAAATCAACCTTTGCTTCTCTTAAATCATCCATAACTTGGACTACTTCACTTATTTCTTCCCCAAGCCCTACCATCATACCGGATTTTGTAAAAATTTCAGGAGATAATTTTTTGATATTGTGAAGTAAGTTTAAAGAATTATAATATCTAGCTCCAGGTCTAATCGTTTTGTATAAAGACGGTACTGTTTCGACATTATGGTTAAAGACGTCAGGCTTTGAATTAGCTATTATTTCGGCTGCTCCTTCTTTTCTTAAAAAATCAGGAGTTAGAATCTCAATAGTAGTATTTGGCGATGATTTTCTAATTTCGCTAATACACTGTGCAAAATGCGTAGCTCCACCATCATCAAGATCATCACGATCGACGGAAGTAATTACTACATGCGTAAGATTTAACTTTTGTACCGCTTCCGCTAACCTTTGCGGCTCATGCGGATCAAGTAAATCCGGTCTACCGGTTTTGACATTACAAAACCTACAAGCTCTAGTACAAACCGAACCTAAAATCATCACGGTTGCATGTTTTTTTGACCAGCACTCACCAATATTAGGACAAGCAGCTTCTTCGCACACAGTATTTAATCTCAGATTCTTTATTAAATCTTTTGTATTATAATACTCTGCGGAATTCGGAGCTTTTACTTTTATCCACTCCGGTCTTTTGTTTAAATTAGTCATAAAACGGAAATAATTTAATTAGTTTTGTTACTTCGCTTAATACTTTCTGTTCAGCTTTACTATTATCTTCATTATTTTTTAAGCCGTCTAAAATATCTGCTACCATATGACCGACTAATACAAAATCCTTTTCTTTAAATCCTCTAGTAGTGCATGCCGGAGTGCCAAGACGAATACCTGAAGTGATAAAAGGCGAAGTTTCATCAAACGGGATAGCATTCTTATTACATGTAATCCCTGCTCTATCCAAAGAATTAGCAGCAAGCTTTCCGGTAATCCCGTCTTTACGCAAATCTACTAAAACAATATGATTATCTGTACCGCCTGTTAATATATCATATCCTCTTTCTTGCAAGCTACTTGCTAAAGCTTTAGCATTACTTATTACCTGCTTAATATAGCTTTTATATTCAGGCTGCAAATTTTCTAAAAAAGCTACGGCTTTTGCGGCGATTATATGCATTAACGGACCACCTTGTAGTCCTGGAAATAATGCAGAATTTATTTTTTTACCTATCTCTTCGTCGTTAGATAAAACTAAACCGCCTCGCGGTCCTCGGAGCGTTTTGTGAGTGGTAGAGGTAACAATATGAGCATAAGGAATAGGACTTTGATGCTCGCCTGTGGCAACAAGTCCTGCAATATGAGCAATATCTGCCATAAAGTAAGCTCCTACTTTATCCGCTATTTCTCTAAATCTTGCAAAATCAATATTACGAGGATAAGCAGAAAAACCGGCTATAAGTAATTTTGGTTTATGCAAATCCGCTAAGCGTTCAATCTCATCATAATCGATTAAATAAGTCTCTTTATTTACGCTATAAGAAACGGCGTTAAACCATTTACCGGACATATTCGGGGCTGCACCGTGCGTTAGATGCCCGCCGCTATCTAAGGACATGCCAAGAATTGTATCACCCGGCTGTAATAAAGCGAGATACACGGCTTGGTTTGCTTGTGAGCCTGAATGAGGTTGCACGTTTGCATATTTGCAGTTAAATAATTTTTTTACTCGTTCTATAGCTAAATTCTCAGCTTTATCGACTTCTTCGCAACCATTATAAAAACGTTTACCGGAATATCCTTCAGCATATTTATTAGTCAGAATCGATCCTTGAGCTTCAAGCACTGCGGGGCTTACGAAATTCTCTGATGCAATAAGCTCAATTACGCTATTTTGACGTGCCTTTTCATGCTTTATTATTTCATTAATTTCTTTATCCGTTTCGTGTAAATTATTATTAAAAATATTCATTCATCCTCATATGTTTTGATTTTGTTGCATGCTTCAACGCTCTCATTGTCATACCGTGGCTTGACCACGGTATCCAAAAAAATAAAAAAGACTGGATACCGCGATCAAGTCGCGGTATGACATGTGTTTATAAAATTAATCGCAATCTCAAGTCCTCGTCCGTCTATTGAATGAGTAAGCGATGTTAATTTATGCCCGCTATGCTCTATATGAAGCTTAGATAAATAATTTGAAGCATTATACATCTCGCTAACACCGACCACCTCATCTAATTCCCCATGAATTAAACATATAGGGGTAAGCTTATTATTAACTTCCATAGGTGGAATTAATGCACCCGAAAAACCTATAGTACAAAAAAACGGTTCTCGCTGAATCAGAGTTAAATATAAACCAATCATCGTACCTTGAGAAAAACCGATAATAATAGTATCTTTATTGGTTAGATTTAGCTCTTCTTGTTTTTGCTTTATTATATCTTCAAGTTTAGAAATATTATTCGCAATTAGTTTTGCAATAATATGCGGACTACGGTCTTGCAAGCTAAACCATTGTCTACCATAAGGCATCATATCATAAGCCTCGATACCATGCGGGGAAATAAAATGACAATTGGGTAAATCATTTTTGATATAAGGCACAAGTCCTATTAAATCATGTCCGTCTGAGCCGACACCGTGCAGTAATACTACTAGCTTCTTCGGCGGCTGCTCTTTACTTTCTACTTCTGGGTATTCTAAATATTTGTTCATAGTTTTTATATAAATTTGCTGTTTTTCCGTCATTGCGAACGAGCAAGCGAGTGCGGCAATCTCAGGAATTTAGTACTGCTTCATGAGATTGCCACGTCAAGGCATCGCCTTTCCTCGTAAGGCATTGTTGCGTAGACCGGTAAAACCCACTGTGTCACCCCGTGGCTTGACCACGGGGTCCATAAAAACAACAAAAAATACTAATAATTTTAGTATTTTTAACTGGATCCCGTGGTCAAGCCACGGGATAACAGAGGTGAAGTTGGTCCACGCAACAACGCCTCCTCGCAATGACGTTAAGAATGACATCTCAACTCTTCAACATCTTCTCAAGCTCGCCATTATTGTATAGCTCCGTTGCAATATCACAACCGCCGACTAATTCCCCGTTAATATATAATTGTGGAAATGTTGGCCAATCGCTAAATTTTTTTAAATCTTCACGAAATTCCGGATTAACAAATACATTAATATCACGAAACTCTACACCTAATTTATTCAAAATAGCTACTACTTTAGCAGAAAAGCCGCACATTGGAGCTTCCTTAGTACCTTTCATGAACAGCACTACTTTATTATTTTTTATTTCATTTGCTATAAATTCAAAATTTTTATTTTCCGTCATTCAAAACCTGATATAAATATTATTCTCTAAAATATACTCTTCATAATACATCATGCAAGCACAAATAGTTAATAAAATTTTTGAGATTCTAAGCAAGGACAATCCAAGCCCAAAAACTGAATTAATATATAAGAATGACTTTACCTTATTAGTAGCCGTAATATTATCTGCTCAAGCCACCGATATATCAGTAAATTTAGCAACTAAATCTTTATTTGAAACTTATGATACACCGGAAAAAATTTTAGAACTCGGCGAAGACGGGCTTAAAAAATATATAAAATCTATCGGACTATTTAACAGCAAAGCAAAAAATATTATCGCATTATGTAAAATATTGATAAGCAATTATCAAGCTTCAGTACCAAATGATTTTAAGGAATTAGTTAAACTGCCAGGCGTCGGCAGAAAAACTGCCAATGTTGTACTAAACTGCTTATTTGGTATGCCGACAATGGCAGTTGATACACATGTCTTTAGAGTAGCCAAAAGGATAGGGCTTACTAAAGGTAATAGTCCTGAAATAGTAGAAAAAGAGCTACTGCAAATTATTAATGAGAAATGGTTAACTCATGCCCATCACTGGCTAATTCTGCACGGTAGATATATTTGCAAAGCTAGAAAACCCGATTGCGACATCTGCCCTATTAAAGAGTATTGTGAGTATTATAATTCAGATAATAATACTTTAAAAAAATAGTTTTTCAGTTATTAATTGCAAAAATAATTTGCATATTTAATTAAATAATGTTAAATACACTTTTCTTACATAACAGAGCTTAATTTTAATTATCTTTTAGAAATAAGTGATGTTATGTTTTCAGCAAACTAAAATGTAATCAATAAAAAAGAATTATATTAGTGTTTATTTACTAAAGCTCTAAATACAAATAATTCTTTATATTCAAAGGTATTTATATGGGAATTTTTATTAAACTTGAAATTGTTCCAGATAAAATTAGTTTAGATTCTTGGAACTCAACTTATAAAGAAGCTGTTAAATTAATACAGGCATATCCTTTTTTGGATATCGTGTCGCAAGATTTAGATAATTGTTCATGGAATTACGCCGACACACCAACAGAAACACCTATTCAATATTGTCAAAACAATATAGGATTTCGATTATTCGGTGACTTGATTACCATGCATACTACAGAAAGCTTTGAATTAATTAAAAACTTAAATTACTATCGTGAACCACAATCAGAACACAAGTGCAAAGATATATTACAACTATATACCGATAATCTACAAGGGATAAAAACTGTTTTTAATGATAAAACACAAGGGTATGATTATCATCAATATATTTTAGCTATAGCCTGCTTATTGGAAAACAGATTACAACCATATGCATTAGTTTTAGGGGATATTTCCAAAGGACAGATGGAAGCTGCGGTAGAATGGGCAAATAGTATATTAGAACAACCCATACAAATATCACAACGAGCTAATCAGGAAATATTATTAACTAGAATAAAAAAACTTGTTCCAAATGAGTTAGAAGCTTTAAAAATATTTATGGAAGCAACCTTAAATGAAAAAGACAAACAACTAGGTTGCTTTATAAAAATGAACTTTGCTAAAAACACTATAATTAATTATTATATTGAGGAAATAACACAATATAAAGTAGGCACTTTTGGATTTTCCGATAGAATAACCGAATATTTTAATTTGGGTAACGACTTAACCGATCTATGTGATATATGTATAACAAAAGATAGTTCCCCAGAAATTATAAGTAGCTTTATTAATAAAATATTTGATTTAGGAATTCATCTAGATACCGATAATAACCAACGCCTAGCACAAGCACAATTAAAAGAAGTACGAACTCTTCATACCGATAACCCAAGTTCAAGAATTCCAGATACTATCCAGTCATTATTCGGTAAGTTTTTATTTACTATGGCAACAAGTAATAGAGGACAAACCGATATATACATACCGTTAGATAAGGTAATAGAAATTTTTAAAGAGAAATTCGGTAATTTTTGTGATGTTGACACTATAATAAATAAATATTTTGATCAAACTCATAAGGAACAAGAATTACATTCTACTACATTAAGCACCCCTCCCTTACCAAACGAAAAAGAATATACTATCGAAAACTATGATATTGAAACATTAGATGATTTAATACTATGGAAACCGGGCTTTACAATACGTCCTGCATTAGAAGCATTTATTTTAAGAGTAAAAGAATTTATAGAAAAAGACATTTCTGAACTTACGGCATCCTCATTAAAAGAAGTTAAACAGGATGATACAAAAAATATGATGCGATACCTAATTAAACGTAATAAGTTTTTCCTTATACTAAAAACGAACTGGGATTATATAGAGGAAAAAATAGAGGATTTTAAAGTTTTTATTAGAATAGCAAGTATTCTCTCTATAGACGCTAGTGAAGTTAATATTAATCGTTTATGTAAAAGTCTAATAACACTAGTCTTCTTGAAAATTTTATATTAGATGATTTAAGAAAAATATAGTAAGTATGAATTTAATCCTATTGTCTGTATTTTTATGGCATTTCTATCTATCTTTCAGTTAAGAATGCATATGTAAAAAATAATTTTCAAGTTGACAATTTTTTGCTTACTTCATAATATCTAAGCTCAATTTGATAAAGGTAAATTTATGCGTTCAGCACTTATAACTTCTATATTAGTAGCTGTAGCTTTTTCTTAACAAGTGCTTGTAATACAATGCAAGGTGCAGGTCAAGATATGCAGGCAGCTGGTAAAAAACTTGAGGACTCGGCAGAAAGAAATAAGCTTAAAAAAGGTTGCGGCTGTCACTAAAATATACTTGCCGTATAATGTCATTCCTGCGAAAGCAGGAATCGGTGCTGTCTCACTAAGTGTGTAAATTTCTAGGATAGGTTATATTAACAATAATATAATTTATCAGGAATAACATGAGTAACAGTAACCAAGAGAAGATAAAACAAGCAGTAGATTTGCTAATAGATAAAGATACTGATTTAACGAGTTTTTTTGCCAAAGACGGGATATTAAAGCAGTTAACTAAAAATATATTTGAAAGAGCCTTAAAAGCTGAGATGGATGAACATCTTGTCTATAACAAATATGGCAGGATAGAGACTAACAATAGTAGAAATGGTGTATGCAAAAAAAGCCTAATTACTGAAGGTAGAGTATTGGAACTTGAAGTACCACGTGATAGAAATGCTGAATTTTCTCCTGTACTAGTGCCAAAGCGTCAGACTAGGATTGATGGATTAGATCAGAAGATATTATCCTTATATGCTAAAGGGATGAGCCTCTCTGACATTAAGATTCAGATTCATGAGCTATATGGTGCAGAGAACAGTGAAAGCCTTATTAGTCGGGTTACCGATAATGTTATGGATGAGGTCAGGAGTTGGCAGAATAGGCCTCTGGAAGCCATATATGCTATAGTATATTTTGATGCACTTATAGTTAAAGTACGTCAAGATAAGAGAATTATCAATAAGGCAGTATATGTAGCTTTAGGTGTAGATTTAACCGGAAGGAAAGATATTTTAGGCTTGTGTATTAGCGAGAATGAGGGAGCTAAATTTTGGTTAAATAATTTTACTGAAATGAAAGACAGGGGATTAAAAGATATCTTAATTGCTTGTAGCGATAATCTAACGGGCATGAGTGAGGCGATATCTGCAGTATATCCACAAACTGAGCATCAGCTGTGCATTGTACATCAAATCAGAAATAGTTTGTCATATGTAAGCTATAAAGATCGTAAAGAACTTGCAGCAGATTTGAAGCTAGTATACAGCTCTATCACTGAGGATGAAGCACTACTGCCTTATCTGATTTTGATATGAAATGGGGCAAACAGTACCCACATATTGCAAAATCATGGCAAAATAATTGGCAGAATTTGATAATTTTTTTACAATACCCAGAAGTGATTAGGCGTATCATTTATACAACCAATGCAATCGAAGGTTTAAATAGTCAATTACGCAAGGTTACTAATAACAAAAGGGGTTTTCCTAACGACGACTCTGTATTTAAGACTTTGTACTTGACAATTGACTATATTACGCGAAAATGGAATATGCCTATCCAAAATTGGGGAGAGGCCATGGCTCACTTTTTGATAAAATTTGAGGGGCGAATTTAATGCCTATTTTAGAATTTACACACTTATTATCCAGAGCCCAGGAAATCCAGCATAAAGCGAGATATATCGAGCTTTTAATTTTAAAAATTTGCTGTATTTATACTTTTTTTTTGGATTCCTGCTTTCGCAGGAATGACATAAGAATCATACCACAACGCCTACATCTACTTACTCTCATTCACTAATCTATATATTTCTTTCTTACTATAAACATCTTTGAATTTGTCATAAGCAAGTTCGGTAGTGGTTTTGCTACTTAAGTTTTTACTTAAGCAAAGTTCTATAAATTTTTCTAAATTTTTTTGTTGGTTTTGTTCTTGTATATTTCCTGAAATCAACAATACTATCTCACCTTTTAAAATATTATTTTGATAGAACTCTATTATTTCATCTATATCCCCTGTTTTTATTTCCTGATACAGTTTAGTTAACTCACGAGCTACACATATTTCTCGGTTTCCTAGTATTTCCTTAGCTACCGATAAGGTGTTTATCAAACGAGGAGCGGTTTCAAAAAAAATCAATGTAGCCTTAAGATTTACTAATTCAGAAAAAATCTTTTTCTTACTTTCTATAGTTTTAGGTAAAAACCCGTGAAATAAAAATCGATCAGTAGGAAGAGCTGATAAAGTTAGAGCAGTAACCGGTGCAGATACCCCTGGTACTACGTCTATATGACAATTAAGAACACACAAATCTCTAACTAACTTATAGCCGGGATCGGAAATTAAAGGAGTCCCTGCATCAGAAATTAAGCTTATTATATTGCCCGATTTTATTAAACTTATGATATTTTCTCTATCTTTCTCGTCACTATGATCATTATAAATTTGTAATTTTGTATGAATGTCATGTTTTGCTAGCAATTTTTGTGATATTCTAGTATCCTCGCATAAGATAATATCCGAATTTTTTAAAGTCGATATAGCACGAAGCGTTATATCTTCAAAATTACCGATCGGTGTTGAAACAATATATAATCCCGGCTTTAAAGACATCTTTCCAAACTTCGCTTCTAGAGGTAATTTAGACGTCGATCCGGTACTCGCATCCTCACGTATGTCTATATACGCTGCGGTGCTGTGTTCCGTGTCTCCTTTAAATCCCTCTCTATAAGCTGGTTTGGAAAGATGTCTAATCATAATTTTTAAATTTTAAGTAATATTATGGCTAGTATAAAACATAAACTACGAATCGTTCTATCATTTTTTTGCTTGATATATTTAACGTCCTGTCAAACTCCTAAAGAAGAACCTATAAGTTTTCCTAAAAAAGAAATTGAGATTGCAATTTTAATGCCAAATCAGGGTCCTGATAGTATTGTCGGGAAACAATATAAAGATTTAATTAAAATAGGACTTAACGACGGGATTAAATCTTACATACATGTTACTTCTTACGACGGTTCAGATGAAAAAAATGTTTTAGCCGCTATGGATAAAATAGTAGCACGTAAAACTAAGATTATTTTAGGTCCTCTATATTCTAACTTTACCTCTCTAATAGCCGAAAAAGCAAAAGCTAATGATATTATTATAATAACCATGTCAAATAACCCGGCTCTTGCAGAAGATAAATTATTTGTATTCGGTCATGCACCTTTAAAACAACTGATACGCATCATCAATTATTACGCAAGTAACGACCATAAAGATTTTATGGCTTTATTACCTAAAGGGAAACATTCACAGACTATTAGTCAAGTAATGCAAAATATATTGATTCAGAAAAATGCATCATTATCACGCACCGAATTCTATGAGGATAATCCTGAATCTATAGCAAAAGCCGCAAGAAATATTTCAGACAATACCGATATTATAAATGAGCGTAGCGATACAACAAAACCGGTTATTTATCTATCAGATGATCCAAAAAATTTAAACATACTTGCCGATAGCATTCGTAAATATAATTTAGATAAAAAAGCTATTTTAATCGGTGATAATCGTATTGATATCGATTACCCTGAAAATATCGATATTAGCTTTACCGGTTCTTTAAATTTACTCAATAGCAACGTTCCGGATAGGGCAAAAGACTTAGGTATTAACCATATGGGCTTCATGCATCTTCTTTCTTATGATTTAGGACGTATGACTGCAAACTATATAGGCAATGAATTTGCATCTGAAAGGTTTCTAAATAGAATGAACAGTAGACAACCTTATATAGGTTTATCCGGTAATATTCATTTCATCGACGGAGTAGCACAGAGACGGTATGACATTATCAGGAAAGAGAATGGTGTATATTCTACTGTTTCAGGGAATTAGGGCGTTGTTGTGTGATTTAGCTTTTTCAGTGTCATACCGCGACTTGATCGCGGTATCCAAAAAAATACACAATTTATGATACTAGTAATTTTAGTATTTTTTACTGGATCCCGTGGTCAAGCCACGGGATGACAAAGAGACATCAAGTTAATTATTTATTTTTATCGTTATCACTACCGTCATCTTTCATGCCATCTTTAAAAGCTTTAAGACCTTTGGCTAAATCGGACATAACTTGAGGTAATTTACCGGCACCGAATAATACAAAAATAATTAATAAAACTATTAATAAATGGCTAAAGCTCATTCCCATGATATTTTTGCTGTATAAGTTAAAATTTTATTATATAAGATATTATAGCTCTAATCTAGGATAAAATAATTAAAGAAATGTTTACTAAAAAACAATTTTCAGAATTTTTTGCTACTTTTTTTTATATAGGGAAAATAAAATACTGTACAGGCACTTTTGGATCAATTGCCGCTTTCCCTCTAACTTACTTCTTAATATATTTTATTGTTAATAACAAAATAATCATTCCTTTCTCAAATCTTACTCTCGGTGAAGCTCAACTTGTCAGTATATTTATTATAAGCTTTAGCCTATGTTTGATACTCTTAATACTCGGCACTTATTTTACTAAAATATATTTAAATTATACAAATTCAGAAGACCCCAAAGAAGTGGTAATTGATGAAGTAGTAGGGCAAATGCTAACTATCGTTTTAGTATTTTTTTCTGCTTTATTTGCTAACGAATCGCATTTAATTAAATATTTTAGTCCGCTAACAATAAATATTATATTACTTTTCATATTACCTTTTTGTCTATTCCGATTTTTTGATATAGTAAAACCCTGGCCTATTAATTGGTTTGACAAAAATATTAAGGGCAGTATCGGCGTTATGCTTGATGATTTGTTAGCCGCAATATTTGCTGCGGTAACTCAATACGCAATTATATTTGTGTTAATAGACATAACATAATATTATCATTGACTAATTTCTAATATAATAATATAATACGACAAATATTTATAAATTTTTAAAGAGATAGTTTTCATGTTCGCAGTTATAAAAGCAGGTGGAAAACAATATAAAGTAGACAGAAATAGTATTATTAAAGTCGAAAAAATTGATGGAGAACTTGGCTCTAAAATTCAGTTTGATCAAATTTTAATGATTGGCGAATACTCAAAGCCTTCTTTTATTGGTACTCCAATAGTTAAAGGGGCTGTCGTTACGGCTGAAATTACTAACCAACTTAAAGATAATAAAATTATAGTCTTTAAGAAAAAGCGTAGAAAAAATTATCGTCGTAAAGCCGGTCATCGTCAAGAACTGACGGAATTAAAAATATTAGATATTACCAAACAATAATAATAACTTAAAAGGAATTATAAAATGGCAACCAAAAAAGCCGGTGGTAGTTCTAGGAACGGAAGAGACTCGGCCGGTCGAAGGCTGGGAGTTAAAAAAGCCGATGGACAATATGTAATACCCGGTAATATTATAGTAAGACAACGCGGCACAAAAATTTATCCTGGAACGAATGTAGGTCTTGGCAAAGATCATACAATATTCGCTTTGATAGAAGGTAGAGTAGAATTTTTAACTAAGCGAAATCATAAAATCGTTAATGTTAAAGAAATTGCAAGTTCTTAAGTATTTTTTTGTAGGCATTGCTCAATAAGTATAGATTTTGTCATTGCGAGCAGTCGTAGACTGTGCGGCAATCCAGAAAATAATTAAAAAAATTCTATAAATCAGAGTTTTTGACTGGATTGCTTCGTCAAAACTTGCAGTTTTTCCTCGCAATGACAGAAGCTTTGAAAAATATCAATAGTTATTGAGCAATGCCTTTTTGCAGTTTGATCTACTATTGTTAAATGGAACAAAAAATGCTTTTTATGGCATTGTTGCGTAGGTATCACTTCGTCATTGCGAGCGAACATAAGCGTTGTTGTATGGCTTGAGAAAAGTATTCGATGTCATTCCTGCGAAAGCAGGAATCTAGAATAAAGTGAGATAAATCAAGCTTTTAATTTCAAACATTTGCTGTATTTATATTTTTTTGGATTCCTGCTTTCGCAGGAATGACATAAAACAAACCACGCTGGCAATGTCAGTAACCTAGATAACAACAAGCAGAAAATTAATTATATAATATTATATTAGGCTTCCTTTAGTTATGGCCTTAATAATTCAAAAGTTTGGTGGTACTTCCGTTGCAAATATTGATAGAATAAAAAAAATCGTTCCTATCATAAAAGCCGAAATAGCTAAAAATAACCAAGTAATTGTAGTAGTTTCGGCTATGGCAGGTGTTACTAATCAACTTGTCACATTGTGTAATGAAGTATCAAGCCTTAACAACATTTCTCAATTTGCAGAATATGATGTAGCACTTTCTAGCGGCGAAATGGTCACTGCTTCATTACTAGCACTCGCTCTTCAAGAAGAAGACATAAAGGCACAATCATTTCTAGCTTGGCAATTACCGATTCTCACCGATAATAATCATAGCAAAGCTTTAGTAGAATCAATTACTACAGATTTACTAGAAAAATATTTACAGTTAAATACCGTACCTATAATAGCCGGTTTTCAAGGAACTAACAAATCCAATAGGTTAACTACTTTGGGCAGAGGAGGATCCGATACTACTGCCGCCTTAATCGCTGCAGCTATGAAAGCCGATAGATGTGATATTTATACCGATGTAGAGGGAATATTTACTGCTGATCCAAGAATTATTCCAAATGCTAAGAAGATAAAAGAAATAGATTTTTTAGAAATGTTAGAACTAGCATCAAGCGGAGCAAAAGTACTACATCCTAGAGCCGTAGAGCTAGTAATGCGGTATAAAATAGATATGCGCGTTCTTTCAACATTTTCACCGAATACAGAAGGTACGTTAATTACTTCAAAGGATAAAAATATGGAGAATGGAATTATTAACAGCATTACTTCTAATAAAAATTTATTAAAAATATCTGTAAAGAGCATTTCTTTAAGTTTTTTGCAAGTTGCAAATATGATTACACAAAATAATAATCATATTGAATTTATGCAAGAGATAAAAAATAATGAAGAATATAGTTTTATTACAAATTTAACCGATAAAAATAATTTACAAGCTTTACTTACTAATTTAAAAAATGATAAGCAGATACAAGATTTTACTTTTGATGCCGAAATTGCTACAATCTCTCTTATTGGTTATGGGATTAAAAATGATTGTAAAGTACTTGAAACGATATTATCAAATTTAACGAAAAATAATATAAATGTTAACATGATACAATTATCAGAAGTTAAAATTACCTTATTAATAAATGATCAAGATGCAGAAAAAACAATTTTTAATTTATATAATCTTTTTAAAATATCTTAGATTCTGCATCTGAAATTTAATTTATATCTTAAGTTATTTTATATTAAAATTATAAGATTTTGAAAAGGCATGGTTTCTATTTCAGAAAATTTTATAATTTGTGACAAAAAAAGTTAAAATAGATTAATTTAAATTTCATATATAAGACCTAAATACTTAATTAAATAGCTTAAATTTATTATTTTCATTATAATTATCTTCTATTTACTATTTATTAGTTATATATTAATAAATAAGTCTAATAGGCTATCTATGAAGTTATTTTAAAGCTAATTAAATTCTTTTTTGCTATGAAATCTCTTTAATTATCAATTAAAATAATTTTATAGATAGCCTCTTAAAAATCATAAGTTCTTATCATTTAAAAAAATTATTTTAACTCTCAATTTTTAGGAGTAAATTTTACAGGAAAAAATAATGAGCGAAGATATAAGGTCAAAAGAAAGATTTAATCGGATTAACGATATATCAGAAACAAATAAAGATGGTCCAGAAGAAATTAGAAATAATTTAAAAAAATTTGTACTGAATATATTAGAAACAGACAATATAACCCCGTATAAGTTAAGTGAAAAAACAGGTACCCATGAAACAGCGTGGAAAAATTTCCTAGATGGTCGTACAAAAATGCCTGATATGGGAGCAATTGTTGCTCTTGCCGATTATAAAAATGTTCCGCTAGATGAAGTAATAGGCAGAGATATAAATAAAGAAAAAAAGATAACGGTAGAAATAAAACAAACTCCGGAAATATCCGCATCTATAGCTAAACTACCAAAAGACATACTTCAAGAAGCCATGCTGATAGGAGAAAAAACTAGAGGATTTATACATAAACCGACAACTAAAGAAACAAAATCTTTTACTGAACAAGTTAAAAATTCTAATAAACCGAAAGGAAGGTCTATCTAAATAAAAATATGTTTTTCAATATTGATCCTAATATAAAACCTAAAACCTTACTTGATATTCTAAAATGGAAAATAACTTCAAAACGACCAAAATGGCCAACAACACTGCCGCTTACTTCCACTGATATTCCACCACAAAAAATAACTGATAATGAGACTATAAGGATATCCTATATAGGACATGTAACCTTTTTAATTCAAATAGGCGGTTTAAATATCTTAACTGATCCGGTATGGTCGGAGGGGTTAGTCCTTTTACTTTTGCAGGACCAAAGAGAATAGTAAAACCCGGCATTAATTTTACCGATTTACCTAAAATAGATATTATAGTAGTAAGTCATAATCATTATGACCACTTAGATATCAGAACAATTAAAGATTTATGGATAAGGGATAAGCCTAAGATTATTACACCGCTAATGAATGACGTAATAATCAAAAAACATATTAGCGATGCAGAAATTATTACCTTGGGATGGGGAGAATCATATAAAGAACAAAATATTTATCTAGAACCAGCCCAACATTGGTCAGCTAGAGGAATATTTGATAAAAATAAAGCATTATGTGGAACTTTTATCATTAAAACTAAGATAGGAGATATTTGTTTTATAGGTGATTCGGGTTATAACAATACTCTTTTTAAAGAGATCGGAAAAAAACATAATATTTTAATAAGCCTTATTCCGATAGGTGCTTATGAACCAAGATGGTTTATGAAACCGGTGCATATGAATCCTGAAGAAGCCGTATTTACTCATTTGGACTTAAATTCTAAATACTCTATAGCCTAGTCACTTTGATGTCTTTCAATTAGCTGATGAAGCCTTTAATGCGGCTCCTTTGGAACTCCGACAAGCTATGAAAAAACATAATATTAATGAAAATAAGTTTATTATCCCTGAAATAGGTAAATTTTTCCTATTTGATTAAAGCATATATAGTCAATTCAGTTGGATTTGCATACAAGGAGCGAGGAGCGAAGCCTATAACTAATAGGAGAGCGACGAGTGACGATGTAGGCGAGTCCAAATCAATTGACTATAAAATAATTATCGTGCCATAATAAACTTAATACCTAAATCTAATTTTTGCCAAATTTTATCGCAAGTAAGAATAGGATAATTTTTAAAGATAGCCAGAGCTATACATGCTCTATCTCCAAGTGATAAACCATAAATTTTAGTTTTATTAATTATATTTGCACTAATTAGTGCTTGCTCAGGACAAAAGTCTATAATTTTGATATCTAATAATTTAATAAGAATTTTTGCAGTTTCTTCCGTTAAGTCTTGTTTTTCTATACAATATTTATAAACTTCAGCAATATTTACGCTTGAAATAACTCCATCTCTCATGTATTTCTTAATCAATTAGTAACCATCTTCTTTAGCAAATAAGGCAATTAGTGCAGAGGCATCAAATATTATTTTGGACATCTTTTACTTCTTTTTTCTTCAATTAAATATCCCTGACGCCTTTCAGCAATAAAATCATCTACTATAGAAATATTTTTATCAATTTGATTTTTGGTAAAAATCTTATGCATCTCATCAATTATACTATCAACGCTAACGATTTTAATTTCACTATTTTCAATTTCTATGGTGATTTTTTCACCCGGATGTATATTAAATCTTTCTCTAATTGATACCGGTATAAGCACTCTACCATGTTGGTCACTATTCTTTCCATATTATAACTCTAAATTAACATTTATTATAATATGTCATTTTTAAGATAATTACAATTTATTACTTATGTTTATTTGCCGTTTTTTAGATCTTTATTTAATATAGTATCCTTACTAAACAACATAGTCATAGAATAAGCAAGTATGGCAAACATACAAAGATATAAAATCGGGAATAGATTGAAATCAAATGATTTTATTACCTTTGCACAAATATAATTAGCAGTACCGGACATTAACATTGAACCGATATTATGTCCTAAACTTATAACACGATAGCGTTCTTTAACTACAAAAGACTTAATAACTATACTATGAGCAAGAGCATTAAAAGGTGCAACTGATGCAGCTAACATTAAACTAGCTGCAAGCCCTAAATTAGTCATTTGATATTTTACTGCTATCACAAAAAATACACTTGCTGTAATAGTACATATAAATGCGATTTTTAATACTGAATTAACTCCTAAGCGGTCGGCAATAAAGCCGGCAATCGGCATGCAAACAGCAAAACATATTACTATTAAGACTGAAAAAGAACTCATAATAATACCGACTGAAGGTAATACAATCGGTAAATATTGCTTCATAAAGATGATCGCAATTTGATATGTTGCTCCAAAACCTCCGGCTAAAAATATTAACCTTGCAATATTTTTCCATTGCTTTTTAATTATAGAGCTAAGTTTTTCAATAGAATCTTGGCTATGATGTGCTTTTTTAAACTCCGGTGTTTCATCAAATTTCCGGCGATAATAAAGAGTTATTAATGCAAGCGGTAAACTTAGTAAAAACGGAATACGCCAACCCCACTCCGGAAAAATATGAGAATTAAAGAAATTAGTTGCACCAATCCCGCATAATAAACCCATTACTCCTGTACATCTAGTTATTGCCGAGGCAGTAAATCGGTATTTTGCTCCTAAATGTTCAATAACATAAATCGCTGCACCATCATATTCCCCTCCAATAAAAATACCTTGCATGAAGCGACATAAAACTAAAATTATCGTACTCCAAACTCCTATCGAAGAATAATCAGGCAATAAACCTATTATTAAGGTAGGTATTACAATACCGATAATCGTAAAACTTAAGGCTTTTTTTCGACCGTATATATCCCCTATACGTCCAAAAATATAAGCACCCATAGGTTTTGATAAATATGCCGCCGCATAAACGGCAAAAACATTTACAAGCTTTGTTAACGGATCAGTACCGGCTGAAAAGAATTTATCGGCGATAATTGCTGCTGAAAAACCATATAAACTATAGTCGTAATATTCAATAATAGTGCCTAAAAAAGCACCAAGAACTTTATTGCTTGATTTTGCTTGTTTCATTTTTTAAAGGTAATACGTCGTTTTTGGTGTCATACGGCTTTGTTGCATGGGTCGAAAAACCTACTCTATGTCATTCTTAGCAACGGCGGGAATCCAGAAAAATAAAATAAATCCAGCAAGTTTTTAAAAATTAAAAGCTCGATTTATCTCGCTTTATGCTGGATTCCCGCGAAAGCGGGAATGACATAGGTATACATGACCGCTTTGACCGTTACTTAAAATCCTTCAAAGACCTTTATGTAAAGGTGGACTTCATATATCTAAACTGAATTAGTATTAGACAGGGACGATGTCCTAAAAGTTAGTGGTAGTCCTAGGTTAATATTAAGCTCACAAACCAAGCAGCCAAGAGCTAATATATCACTTTCCCATTTTACGTGCAAGGTTTTCTAGGTAACTTGCTATAGTAGTTAAGGTTTCTGCGAATTTTTCTTCGTCGGGATGATTTTTTTGAAAGCCGTTTTTATTAAGTTTTTCTGTTAGACTAGCTATTTCAGCTTGAGCATTAAGAGATGCCATAACTAATAATAGCTCAAAAGAGGCTGTGGGACTACCAAGTTTAATTTCCGCTATTTTATCATTCAATTTATTCGCTAAAGATAGTAATTCTTCCTCATCTCCATTATTACAATATAATTGAAAGCTCTTGTTATTTAATGTTACCGTAACAATTGACATAATTATTTTTGCTGTTTTTTTATTTCTTCAAGTTCATTAATATAAATGTTAATTTGATCTAGCATTTTTATATAATTATCTTTTAATTCTTTATTTTCGTTTTGTAATTTTTTAACTTCATTTTGATTATTCGCTTGTGCATGCAATAACTCGTCAAGTTTATGCTCAACTTCTTCCATTAATCTCTTTAATATTTCATTATCCATTTTCTTCTAAGCATTAATTATGGAATGGATGACTTACAATAATAATCGATAACATTATAATAGATATAAGTACTAATTGTTTTTTACGTTTATAATTTATCAATGCCGTAGCTCTTTTATTACTTAATAATTTTTCGGTTTCGTTCTGTTTAGTAGCTTCTATCTGCTCTGCATTTCGATCTTTTACATTAAGATAATCCAAGTATAATTTTAAGTAACCTTTTACGTATACTTCTCCCGGTAAAATATCAAAATCACCCTCTTCTAAAGCTACTAAATATTTTTTTCTAATTTTTAAATCACTAGATACCTGATTTAAAGCTTTACCCGAATCTAACCTAATTTGCTTAAGCATTGACGACATAATTTACTCAAGTTTTTGTAAGAATATTTCAAATTTCTTATTTGCTAAAATAATTATATTTAAGTCTATAGTTTCTTGAGATTTAATTTCTTTAATAAAATCAAGAAAATTTCTAACTAAGTTATTATTATTATTATCAATCCATAAATCTAAATCAATAGTTGTTTTAGATTTATTAATTATTTTTATTAATAATCTACGTTGTTTGTCATATAAATCATCTTTTAGCGATTGAATACCGAGGCGTCGCCAAAATGAATCGTTCAATTGCTTATCACAAGCTTTACGTAACCAATCAAGACTAAACATATCGCTTATAGCAAAATAAGCTTTTGCTACCTCTTTATTATTTCCTGAAGTCTGTTTTGTTACATATATAATATCAAATACTGAAATTAAATTGTCAAATGTAGCGATAGTAGCAGCAAATGATTCCTCTACCCCGCTAGTTGTATAATAATTTAATTTTTCTTCAAATCTTATTTTAGTTTCTCCGACTAATAAAGTACCTACTGTTTTTCTTAAGTTTTGTGCAGGAACTCTAAACTCTTCTATAGTTTCACTAATATTAATAGGATGCTTTAAATTTTTAATAAACCACGAAATACCCCGACGCATTAATTTCGTTATTTCGGTAAACATATCGATTTTTACATTGTAATCAATATTAGTAGGTAGCTTACTTATCGTTTCCCATATATAATCAAGATCAAAAATTTCACAAATAATGGTATATGACCTTATTATATCACAAAGAGGAGCCCCAATCTCACGCTTTACAATACTAATAAGCGGTCCTCCAAGTTGATTAATTATTTTATTTATGGTAACAGTTTTAATAATCTCATGTTTAAGAGGATGAGATAAAATTTCATTACGAAACTTTTTTTGCATCATTTCAGGAAAATAATCTATAAGATATGCATCAAAATATTTATCATGAGAAAAAGTAGAATTAAGTAACTCGTGATAAGCCGACCTTTTACTATATGATAGCAACACGCAAAGCTCAGGACGAGTTAGTACTTCACCGCTGATAGCTCTTCTATTCAATTCTTCCGCACTAGGCAAGAATTCATTTTCCCGTTCTAATACTTTTTCTTCTTCTAAAATATCTATAAATTGACTAAGTATATTAACGGTTAAAGTAGGAGATAGTTGCATAATTGTTATTGCTTCGGTTTGCTTATAATTATCAAGCAATACTAACTCTTCAACTTGCTTTGTCATATCATTTAGGAGTTTATTACGTTCTTCTAAAGTAATTTTTCCTGAGGTTACCGCACTACTTAAAGCAATCTTGATATTTACCTCATGATCGGAACAATCAACACCTGCTGAATTATCAATAAAGTCGGCATTTATGCGTCCGCCTTTTTTAGCATATTCAACTCTACCTCTCTGTGATACCCCGACATTACCGCCTTCTGCTATAACTTTTGCTCTAATTTCTTCACCGTTACATCTAAGGTTATCATTTGTTTTATCACCGATTTCTAAATTATTTTCCGTTTTAGCTTTGATATAAGTGCCTATTCCGCCATTCCACAATAAATCAACATCTGCTTTTAAAATAGCTTTAATTAATTCTTCCGGTGATAATTCATTATCATTTATATCAAGTAATTTTTTAATTTCCGGTGATAATTTTATTAATTTACTACTACGTTCAAATACTTTGCCTCCTTTAGAAATAAGCTTAGAATCATAATCGGACCAATTAGAACCCTTTAAATTAAATAAACGCAAACGCTCATTAAAACTTGATACAGGATCAGGGGTAGGATCAATAAATATATGTTTATGATTAAAGGCAGCAACTAACTTAATAGCCTCTGATCTTAGCATACCGTTACCGAACACGTCTCCCGACATATCTCCTATACCTACGACGGTAATAGGATCTATTTGGACATCTAACCCTAAAGTTTTAAAGTGATTAGTTACGGAAATCCAAGCTCCTTTAGAGGTAATAGCCATTTTTTTATGATCGTAACCTGCAGAGCCACCGGAAGCAAAAGCATCATCAAGCCAGTAATTATATTCTCTTGCCACACTATTAGCGTAATCCGAAAATGAAGCTGTACCTTTATCGGCAGCAACCACTAAATAAGGATCTTCTTTATCATAAATAATAACGTCTTTCGGATGTACTACTTTACCGTCAACGATATTATCGGTTATGTCCAGTAAACCTCTCAGGAAATTCTTATAGCATTCTACCACTTTTTCCATATATTCATCACGAGTAAGTCCTTCCTCAGTAAAATGAACATAAAAACCGCCTTTAGAGCCGACAGGGACAATAACGGAATTCTTCGTCATCTGTGCTTTCATAAGTCCAAGGACCTCAAGCCTATAATCTTCTGCTCTATCCGACCATCTAAGTCCTCCGCGTGATACAGGACCGCCTCTTAAATGAACAGCTTCAAAATCCTTAGAGTAAACAAATGCTTCAGCAAACGGAACAGGTTTAGGTAAACCAGGTACTTTTGAAGAATCAAACTTAAATGAAAAAACATGTTTATGCGGTTGATAGTAATTTGTTCTAGTAATAGCATTAATTATACCAAGCATACTACGTAGTACTTTATCTTCACTACTCATCTCAACGGTTACTAAGTAATTATTCAGTTTATCTTGAATTACATCACAATTATTATCAGGATGTTTAGGATTAAATTTTATATCAAACAGATTTACCAACATTTTTGTATATTCGGGATGTTTAAGTAGTGTTAGTTGCACATAACCTTTACCGTAACTAAATCCCGTTTGATGTAAATATCTTGTTAAAGCTTTGACGAGTTTAACTTGCTTCCAATTAAAACCGGCAAGCACTATCAGTTTACTTAAAGAATCATTAGCAAGCATCCCAAGTGCCATTTGATCTAAAGCTTCTTCAACATTTATTTTTAATTCGGTAATATTACCCTTTACCGGTATGATAGAAGTTAAGATAAAATTATATATCCAGCTTTCTTTAATTTCCAGAGCCTCCTTAATTGCAAAAGTTTGTTCATCAATTGCTTTAAAACCTAAATTTTCGATTGGCGGCAATATATTAGAAAGGGCAAGTTTTACTTTTGGACTATATATTTTTAAGTAAAATTCCGTTTCATTTACAGAAACTAGATTAAACATACATTCTTGTGACTTGCTTGCTTCCGTTAAATATTCAATATCTATTAAAGCTATTTCCGGAGAAAATTTTTGTCTATAATCTGCTGGAAAAACATTATCAAAAAGCTTTAAATTAATACCTGCTTGATATTCACCGAATTTTTTAGAAAGCTTAAAATAAAAATCTTCACTCCAACGTGTAGAGATACGATCTAAATCTTGCTGTATTATTTCTGCTTCAAAATTTATTTTATGTTCCCCTTGTGCTTCAAGCGTTACAAAAAGATAAGAAAAATTACCGACTACTTCGGTTATATAGTTGGATAAAATTTTACTACCGAATTTTTCCGCTAAATAACAATCTATCATATTATGTATTTCAGCCGTTAAACGTTCTCGTGGCAGAAAAATTATGATATTAAGAAAAGAACTCGACCAATCATATTGAATAAATAATTTAAGCTTCTTACTCATCATACTTGAGAGCATATGTAAACACATACAATATAAATCGCCTTGATCAATTTGTATTAAAGCTTCTCTCGGTAACGACTCCATTAAAATTCTTAACTTATCGGCATTATAACCGGATAATGCAAAACCGGCTTTCTCAATTACAAAATTAAATTTTTGTCGTAGGATTGGAATATCACTTATTGAATGGTAATACATATTTGAATTATATATGCCGAAAATTATACTTCCTGAAATATATTCGCCCGAAGAGTTAAATTTTTTCACTAAGATATAGTCGATTAAATTATCTGAATGGATAAGCGACGCACTATTTATTTTACCGAGTATTATTAATTGATTTTGATATAAAGGATTAGCAGAACATTTTATAATATCATCAATCTCGTCTTTTACTTCTTGCCATATTTTTGCTGCTCCTATTTCATTGCTTAATTTTAAAGATTTTACCTCAAAATCAAGAGTCCCTAATAAAACCAAATTATCGTTTTGTAGCCAATTTAAGAATTCTTTAGCCTCTTCAAAATTTAATTTATCATTATCAATTATATTTTTAGATAAACCTTGTAATTTTATGAGTAATTGCGGTAAATGGCTATAGCTTTGCTCTAACTCTTCTAATCTTTCATTTATAGCTTCAGTTAAAAATGTAGTAGTTTTATCGTCAAAATTTCCTAAAATGGTTAAATGCAGTATCGATTCTGATTTTTCATCCGACACAGAATTTTCTAATATCTTTTCTAATTCTCCTTTACTATTTCGGACGCAGTTTATTACCGGATGGAGTAAAAACTTAGTTTGCAAATTCATATTTTTAAGCAGACATATAATAAAATCAACAATATGCGGTTTATTATCAAGTAATATCAAGACATTTATTGCCGGATCATTTTCTATAACCGTCTTTGTTATTGCTATTTTTCTTGCTCTTTCTACCCTTTGCTTAAAAAACTTAAAGGCTTCATCTGCAAAATTTTGAAATAGTTTTTCTCTATTCTCAAAATCATAATTTATCGGAATATAATTTAAAAACTTTTGAACAAAATCTATATATATGGAACTTGACTCACGTTCCTTGCTAAGTTCTAGAATTTTAGTTTTATAATTCGGGATTTGACAATTTAAACGACTAAAATTTAAAGAGGTTGTTTTTGGGGTCATGATTTTCTCAAGAATAATATTATATGCTATCATGTACTATCATATGCTATGCTATTATATTATATATTATTTAATAAACAAGAGTGTATAAAATAAATGGAAACGATATTTGCACAAAGCTCTGCATTCGGTAAAGCAGGCGTAGCGGTTTTTAGGATTTCTGGTCCTAAAAGCTTAGAAGTTTTACAGCTACTTACCGGCAGAGCGGACTTTAAACCACGTATCATGTATTATCAACAAATTACAGTTCCCGAAACTAAGGAGCTAATTGATAATGCTATGGTTGTTTATTTTAAATCACCTAACAGCTTTACCGGTGAAGACTTAGTTGAGATTCATACGCACGGCAGTAAAGCTATCTCCATAATGCTTATTAACACATTGTTAAATATAGCTGATATTCGTTTAGCAGAAGCAGGAGAATTTACGAAAAGAGCTTTTTTAAACAATAAGTTTGATTTAACGGCAGCAGAAGGGATAGCCGATTTAATTAATGCTGAAACTATTATGCAGCATAGGCAAGCAATTAGACAGGCAAGCGGTGGACTTGAAGAATTATATAATAACTGGCGTAGCAAGCTTTTAAAAATTATCTCTCTGCTTGAAGCTTATATAGATTTCCCTGATGAAGATATACCTGATAGCGTTCTTAATGACGTTAACAACACTCATAAAAACCTTGTAAACGAAATATCTAATTATCTTAATGATAATAGACGAGGAGAATTACTAAATAGCGGTCTTAAGCTTTCAATTATCGGTCCGCCGAATGTCGGTAAGTCTAGCTTACTAAACTTCTTAATGCAGAGAGATATAGCAATTGTCTCGAATATTGCAGGAACTACTAGAGATATAATTGAAGGTCATTTAGACATTGGCGGCTATCCTATTATTTTACAGGATACGGCAGGTATAAGAGAAGAAAGTAGTGACATTATCGAGCAAGAAGGTATAAAAAGAGCTATTAATTCGGCTAAAACAGCGGATATTAAAATTATTATGTTTGATGCCGAAAAATTAGATTCCTCTATAAATGAAGATATTACAGGTTTAATTGATGAAAATACTATCGTAATAATTAATAAAATCGATTTAATTGAACCTAGTAAAATCTTTTCTATTGAAGATAAATATAAATGCTTAAGAGTTTCAGTAAAAAATAATATTGCTCTTTCAAGTATATTAAAAAATATCGAAAATATTGCCGAAAATATGGCGGGTTTTACCGAAACGCCTTACATAACAAATCAACGTCATCGTCATTATTTAAAACAAGCTCTCTCACATTTAACGGCTTTTAGTTTAGATAATGATTTAGTCCTAGCAACTGAAGATATTAGAATGACGGCACGCTGCATCGGTGCTATTACGGGAGTTATTAACGTAGAAGAAATACTAGGCGAGATCTTTAAAAATTTCTGCATAGGTAAGTAATGTTGTATAGCTCATTCCTGCGGAAGGGCATGGATGTCAACTTAAGGATCGATGTCATTCCTAGCTAAAAGCGGGAATCCAGTAAAAAAAGCATAAACACAGCAAATTTTTGAAATTAAAAGCTCGATTTATCTAGCTTTATGCTGGATTCCCGCTTTCGCGGGAATGACATAAATCTCCAACCACAATCACCCTAACCCATCTCACCCTTTCTCTATATATTAATTTATTTTAACTTTATCTTGACAAAAACATTAACATACTCTAGAAACCACGTTTTATGGTTTTATTAATTAAATTAAAGGAGTAATAATTATGGCACCTGTATTAAATATAAACTTAAACTGTTTCATGCCTATATTTGCAAATGAAATGGTGAGTAGCTTACCTGGAAATACAAAACATACTATTTATAAGTTAGGCAATACTATACTTTCATCAGTATATAATACTGTTAAAGGAAGTTTCACTAACGGTTATTTAGTTGAGAATATAAAATGTAATTGGGCAGGGATCTCTAATCATTTAACAGATGTACCTAACGATTTATCAGCAGTAATTAGGGAGTGTACAGGCATTAAAATCCCTATAAAATCTATTGCTACTTATGGAAACAGTACTAGCGTTATTTTAGAAGAAGGTAAGCACTTACTTCAAAACACTACCTTAGTAGAATTAAAGGAATGCACTACCACTGAAGGCGAAGCTATTTTACAAGAGCATAATGCCAAAATGCTTGTTAATAATTTGAGAGATATTTTAAATCATTCGGAAATAACTTTGAAAAATGCTCAAGAAGCAGGGGTAGAAATTTTTAACTTATTGAATATACCAGTCAAATTCACTACTGATAATCTTAAGGTTATTCTAGATGCTTTCAACGTAACTCTGGACGATATATCCCCTACAGAAGTAGGTAAAAATATTTTAGATTTACTAAGTAAACCTTTCACTGAGGCAACCACTTCCACTACAGAAAAACCTAACGACGATACAAATGGCGGTGGAACGTGGGGCTATGTTATTGGAACAGTAGGATTTATAGCAGCCTCATTGATGGTAGCTAAATATGGATGGGATAGGTATAAGGGAAAAAATATAAAAGATAAAAATTTAGAGTTAGAGGGTGAAAACATAAAGTTAGAGGGTAAAAACATACAGTTACAAAAGGATAATATAAATCTTAGCACACTAATTGAATTTCAAGCTATATTAGATGAAATTATAGAAATTGGAAATTTAACAGATATACTTGCAATACTAAGCAAAACTAATCAAGATACGATAAATTTACATGGTCAAGATTATGATATTTCTCTATTAAAATCAAAAATACAAGGTCTAGATAAAGCAATTATAAAGTTAAATTCTGTCTCTAACATATGTAGTAATATAAATTCTTTAGGTAATACATTACATAAAATATGTGACCTTCTTAATGGAAAGGATACTTTTATTGCTATTAAATCTTTTGCAAATTTAATAAAAGAATCGAGGGAAACGGATATTAAATCCGAAGAACGCAAAAACTGTCTTGAGAAAATATTCGAGACGCTACTTGGAATTGATGAAACCTCAAGCGGAGAATATACTTATATTCCAGAAGAGTTACAAAATCATGAAATGCCATTATTAGCCGATGTATCATCTAGCTCTTCAGTCATAGTAGTATAGAACGTTGTTAGTATAATAACAAACCATCATTGACTTTTTAAAAATTATATATAAAATGATACTTGGAGTAGCAAAGTGCTATTTCGGGGTGTCGAAACCTCTGCCAAAAGTGAGAACATTTCTCACAAAACCGATGTAATCCTCGACTTCACGGTCGGGGAGATATTAGGTATGTCCAGAGCTTAAGGGTTACTATAAGCTTAAAACCTAGTGTGGCTGACTTTTGGCAGTTTTCGACCTCCCCGACCACCAAAAATTATGCTCATTGGTGGTTAAAAAACTTAAAATATTTCAAATTAAGCCTAGGCTGTGTAAAGGAAAATCAATTTAATCTATTTTTGCTTTTTTTGGCTATAAATTATAAGTTTTTTTTGAAATATGGACAACTATTACTGAAAAAATCTTATTAATTTTCGCTTAAAAATTAATTTTCCTTCACATATCCTAGTTACTTTGTAAGTTTAGGCGGTAAATAATTCTCTGTTGAACTTACTTTTTTACCGGTTTTATTTTCTAGGACCGTTTTAGTGTTTTTAGCTATACTTCCTCCTATCTTACTTGTAACCTTATTTTCTTCCATTCCTGTTGCATTATTAGTTTCTGCTACTTGACTAGTAGATAATTCAGCAAGATTCGTATGTATAAATTTCACAACTGATATTAGAAATAAAAAACCTCTAGATAAATAAATTATTAGTTAAGAAATTAATTTACCGATTGACTTTTTGAAAGTTATCTATAAAATGATACTTGAAATAGCAAAATGCTATTTCGGGGCGTAAGAACCTCTTAATCAATGTGGTATTTGTGTCGACCATAAAAATGATGCAATCCTCGGCTTTATTCCGGTCGGGGTTATAATAGTTATGTCCAAGGTTTAAAGCTTAAGCTTAGAACCTAAAGGCTATTATGGCTATCGTTGATGGTTTTCTTACTTCCCCGACCACCAAAGTTAAACTTCGGTGGTTGAAACTTGAGCAATTTAAGTTTAATCAATCGGGAGTAAATATGTCTGACCAAGATACTAAAACCATCTCAAAACTCATCATAGAATTTACTTTAAATGAAAATAAAAAAAATCTAAGAGCCGAGAGATAGCAGATTTACTAGAAAGACCTATAACAAAAAGCGATATCGAAAGAATAGAACAACGCTTAGCAGAATTAGAAAAAATATTTAGTAATGATTTATAGCCTTGAAAATATCATCATCCCATTTTATTAACTACTTACTACAAAAATAAGCACTAAGATAATTTATAGTAACCATTATGATAAATAGTGCAAAACTGTAAAGTTCTATACCCGTTTCATCGTGTAATAAAGTCATTAATGCAAAGAGGTTGATGCTTTAAAAGGAGGAAGAACATACATAATCACGCCCGCCAATATTAGCATGATTATTCCTAAAATAATACCTACTATATTAAATGCATTTATAAAAGCAATATTAACCTCCTTAATTAATTCGTGAGCAAATGAAGGCGGTAATTGTTGAGCAATAATTATTCCTTCACCGATTGAGTCACGAGCTATTTCTGCCATTGATACAGAAACACCGTTAGGGATGACTAGATTGTTACTATATATAAAAGACGTAATACTCACAATAACAGCTATACCTAATACATTACCTAATTCATATGCTGTTTCTTGTAGTGCTGCTGCACCTCCGGATCTCTCTGCCGGCACTACATTCATCATAACTGTTACGGTGGTAGAGAGGCATAGACTACTTCCTATACCAAGCAATCCAAGATATATAGTATTTGATAGTAAATCTCTATAGTCTAATATACTAGGTAAAATCAATGATATAGTAGTAAAGATAAGCCCGCTAAATATTATTATACGTGCAGTAAATCGTGTGAGTAAATATGGCATAACTACAGATGCAATTAAAGCAAAAATTGCTGCAGGCAACATATAAAAACCTGCATACAAAGGACTTAACCCTTTGATAAACTGTAACCATAAAGACATAAGATACATTATGGATCCTAAGACACAAGTAATTAGCAAATAAACTATCACTCCTATACTAAAATTGCTAATTAAGAATAAACGCATATCCACTAACGGATCATCGCTTTTAAGTTGGCGTAAGGTAAATATTATTAGTAACACAATACCAATTAAGAGCATTCCGCCAGATGCTAGATTCATAATACCGTATTTAGCCAACATCTTAATGCCTTGAACTAAAGCTGCCATCCCAAAAAATGATTGAAATACTCCTATCCAATCCCATGGTTCATTACTAGGATTAGATGATTCAGGAATCCAAACTATACCAAAAGCAATAATTACTAATGCAATAGGTGCGTTTATAAAAAATGCAAATTGCCAACTTAAAAGCTCAACCAATACTCCCCCTAGTACGGGTCCTATAGCTGCTCCTACGGTTGCCATTATTCCCCATACGGATATTGCGATCATACGTTCATGTGTATTAGTAAAAATGTTACGCAATATTGATAAAGTGGAAGGCATAATCATTGATCCTCCTAACCCAAGTAAAGCACGACATAATACTAATCCCAATGAGCTATCAAATACATAAACTAACATTGAAGCGATAGAAAAAACTAAAAGCCCCCAAAGTAATAATCTTTTACGACCAAATCTATCTCCTAATGCACCTGCGGTAATTAAAAGACCTGATAATACTAATGCATATGCATTGATTATCCATAATTGTTGTAAATTAGATGGTTTCAAATCAAGAATTATAGTAGGCATAACAGCATGCAAAATTGTAGCATCCATCGATACTAAAAGTAAGCAAATGCTTAAAATAATTAAAATATGCCATCTAAATTTATAAGATTGAGATGATGAATTATCTTTAGTGATATATTCAGTTTGTGAGAATTGTGATATCATATATGATAAGCTATTTAACCAAGGGTTTTACTAAATCTATCTTTTTCGGAAACTATGCGACTGTTAACAAGTAATTTAATTAGCTTTAAAATTTATAGCACAAGTAAATTTAACATCTAAGCATCACCTAGTATGGAAGTCAAGATTTAATCTTACAAGCACAATAACATAAATAAAATTTGATTTTTCTTTCTCAAGCTTATACTTTAATTGGTAAGAGCCTGTTCACAATCTTATTTTAATTAATAATTAAATAGGTTTTTAAACGAAAATTAATAAGATTTTTGTAGGAATAGTTATTCATATTTCAAAAAAAACTTATAATTTGCAGCCAAAAAGACCTGAAATATAGGTAAATTAATTTACTTTCATACATCCTAAGCTACGTACGAAAATTTTTATTTTCATATATTTTTTTTGTCTGTAATACTATTTCACCGATTTTTCTCTGAAAAATCTCTATAGGCGGTAATTCTGTCCAATAACGTGCAACGTGAATACCACTTGCTGACATTTCTAAAAGTTCTACTTGAGCATCTGATTTTTCGGAACAGAGAATAATACCTATCGGGGAATTTTCAGCTTCAAAACATTCATTCTTCTTTAGCCAATTTAAATATAACTCCATTTGACCTTTATATTCCGCTTTAAACTTGCCTGTTTTTAATTCAACTGCTACTAATCTTTTTAATTTTCTATTAAAAAACAGTAAATCTAAATAAAAATGTTCATTATCTATAGTCATACGCTTTTGCCTTGCTACAAAGGAAAAACCGATACCAAGTTCTAAAATAAATTGTTCAATTTGCTGCAATATTGCATTTTCCAAATCACTTTCATAATGTTCATCCGGAAGTTCTAAGAAATCAAGTATGTACGGGTCTTTAAGGATTAAATCAGGCTCTAACTGAGAATTCATTTTTAATAATGATAATACTTGTTCGTTGTTAGGTTTCTGCGATAACTTAGTTCTTTCATATAGCATTTTATCGATATTGCTACGCAACTTCCTAACACTCCAATTTTCTTGTATAGACATATAAGCATAAAAAACTCTTTGATTCTGTTCTTTTAAAGGCAATAACTCAACGATATGACTCCAACTTAATTGTTGCGACACTGTCGCAACAATTTGTTGACCTTGAAAAGATTGATAAAACTGGTTCATCCGCACTAGTGCTGTATAAGTAAATCCTTTACCATATAAAGATGAAAGACCATTAGCTAAGGTTCTAACAATTTCCTGCCCATACTCAGCTCTAGTACTTTTAAGTATTTCTTCCTGAATTCTTTTGCCGATATTCCAATATAACATCGTCATTTCAGAATTAACTTTAATGGCAACTCGTACTTTAGCATTATCAATAAGAACACTAATATCTTTTATTAAATCAGTAGTATTTGCTGTTATTTCATTCATAATGGATTTTCTATTAATAGACTTCCTGCTTAAGTCATCTTATAAAGAGGAATTTGAAGGAGACACGGAACGCAGAACCGCAGCGTACACAAGCGTACGTGAGGATTCGAGTACAGGATCGACGTACAAATTACCTTTAGAAGTGACTTATGCAGGAAGTCTAATATATTTTTTGATACTTTTAGTGTATTTTAAATACTAAAAGTAGTATTTTTGGCTTTTTTATAATAGAATTACTAATCGTATGAATATACATTTCGATACAAAATAAATAAAATTTGCTTTTTTTTTCTCAAGCTTATATTTTAATTGATAAGTTTATAATATGGAAATTTATGTCAAATACAGATAAAGAAAGAGCCATTGCCGCAGCACTCGCACAAATCGAAAAAAGCTACGGTAAAGGTTCGGTAATGAAACTAGGGCAGCGTCCGAATGTTGATATAGAAGCCGTATCTACCGGATCACTTGGGCTAGATATAGCTCTTGGAATCGGCGGTGTTCCTAAAGGTAGAATCATTGAAATTTTCGGTCCTGAAAGCTCAGGTAAAACCACTTTAACGCTACATTTAATTGCCGAAGCACAGAAAAAGGGCGGCACATGTGCCTTTATTGATGCCGAGCATGCCCTTGACCCTGCTTATGCTAAAAAATTAGGCGTAAATATTGATGAGCTTATTATTTCACAACCAGATACAGGTGAACAAGCTCTAGAAATTGCCGATACGTTAATTCGTTCCGGCGGTATTGATATGATAATAATAGATAGTGTTGCGGCTTTAGTACCAAAATCAGAGATTGAGGGCGAGATGGGTGATGCCCAAATGGCTTCTCAAGCAAGATTAATGAGCCAGGCTTTACGTAAACTTACCGCATCAATTAATCGTACCAATTGTATTACTGTTTTCATCAACCAAATCAGAATGAAAATAGGCGTGATGTTCGGCAGTCCTGAAACTACGACAGGCGGTAATGCTTTGAAATTCTATGCTTCTGTTAGGATCGATATAAGAAGAATAGGCTCCATTAAAGATAAAGAAGAAGTAATAGGCAGCCAAACTAAAGTAAAAGTAGTCAAGAACAAAGTATCTCCTCCATTTAAAACTGCAGATTTTGATATAATGTACGGTTCAGGTATTTCAAAAGAAGGCGAGATAATCGACCTTGGAGTTAAGCTTGATATTGTTGAGAAATCCGGCTCTTGGTTTTCCTATAATAACGTACGCATTGGACAAGGACGTGAAAACGTCAAACAATATTTAAAAGAACATCCACAAATTTCCAACGAAATTGAGAAAATCATACGCGAAAAATCGTCAAAAATTACTAATATAAATCTTGATCAAACGGAGGAAGAAAATGATTGATTTAACAGGTAAAACTTCCTTAATTACGGGAGCTTCAGGAGGCATAGGCGGAGCTATAGCGAGATTACTGCACAAACTCGGAAGCTATGTAATTATTAGCGGTAGTAATGAGGAAAAATTAAAATCCCTTGGAAAGGTTTTAAAAGATAATTATACGATAGAAATATGCAACCTTGCAAATAAGGAAGAATGTAGCAATTTAATATCTAAAGCACCAAAGCTAGATATTTTAGTATGTAATGCCGGTATTACTAGTGATACGCTAGCAATTAGAATGAAAGATGAAGATTTTGACAAAGTTATTGATATTAATTTGAAAGCAAATTTTATTTTAAATCGTGAAGCAATAAAAAAAATGATGCAAAACAGGTATGGACGCATTATTAATATATCTTCAATAGTAGGAATTTCAGGCACCCCTGGGCAGGCTAATTATTGTGCTTCTAAAGCAGGTTTAATAGGCATGACCAAATCGCTCTCTTACGAAGTTGCAACCAGAGGAATTACGGTTAATGCAGTAGCTCCAGGATTTATTAAGTCTGATATGACCGATAAACTAAACGAAAAACAAAGAGAAGCCATAGTACAAAAAATTCCGCTAGGTACTTACGGTATGCCGGAAGACGTGGCAAACGCAGTCGCATTTTTAGCAAGCGATCAGGCATCATATATTACCGGCCAAACCATCCACGTAAACGGGGGAATGTTAATGGTGTAAAATTTTGTGCTAGCATAAAATAATTTTTTGTGCTAGAAGTTCTTTTAAAGATAAAATGCTATGAATATTTTAAATAAATATTCATACAGTTAAAATAAAGTCTAATAGCTGAATAACCGCTATTATACGGCATATAAAATTAAATGATTTATGGAGTTCAAAATTATGAGTACAACGGACAAGATCGAACAGAAAGTTATTGAAATGGTTGCTGAAAAGCTAAATAAAGATAAATCGATAATAACTACGGATTCAAGATTTATAGAAGATTTGAAAGCCGATAGTCTTGATACCGTAGAGTTAATGATGGCAATAGAAGTTGAATACGGTATTGATATACCTGATGATGAAGCCACTAAAATTAAAACCGTATCCGATGTTATAAAATATATCAAAGAACGCCAATCTTAATCTGCATAAATTAAATCCCTAATAGATAATTAAAAATGTCGAACCAAAGAGTAAATAAAAGAGTAGTTATTACTGGACTTGGACTTGTTACTCCTGTTGGGCTTAATGTTAGCTCATCTTGGAAAAATATTGTAAATGGGATAAGCGGTATAAAAACTATTACGGAATTTGACACTTCTAAACTTGCGTGTAAAATTGCCGGACTTATAGATAACTCTGAGAAAGATGGATTTAAACTTGAAAACTTCACACAAGCAAATGACGTTAATAGACTAAGTAAAATGGATAAATTTATCCATTACGGAGTAGCAGCCGCAACCGAAGCAGTTGAAGATAGCGGCTGGTTACCCGAAGATGAAAAATCTCGTGATAGAACCGGTTTGATATTAGGCTCAGGAATTGGTGGACTTAAAATGATCGAAGACACCTCTATAAAACTTTTTCAAGAAAATAACGGTAAAGTTAGTCCTTTCTTTATTCCTGCTTCATTAATTAATCTTTTATCCGGTCTTGTTTCTATAAAATACGGTTTTAGCGGTCCAAATCAAGCAGCAGTAACGGCTTGCTCTACAGGAGCACATGCTATAGGCGATGCTATGCGTATGATAAAGCATGGCTATGCCAACGTTATGATCGCAGGCGGTGCAGAAGCTCCGGTTACACCTGTTGGAGTTGCAGGTTTCGTTGCTGCTAGAGCATTATGTACTAAATATAACGATAATCCTGAAAAAGCCTCAAGACCTTGGGATAAAGACCGCAGCGGTTTTGTTATGGGTGAAGGAGCAGGCGTTGTAGTCTTGGAAGAATATGAGCATGCCTTAAATCGAGGGGCTAAAATTTACGGTGAAGTTATAGGATACGGCTCTACAGGTGATGCGTACCATATGACAGCACCGCATCCTGAAGGTAGAGGAGCTTATAGAGCGATGAGAGATGCAATGCTAAATGCAGCTATCACTCCCGATATGATTGATTACATTAATGCACATGGCACTTCTACTAATCTCGGTGATGGAATAGAATTAGCAGCCGTACAAAAATTATTTTTAGAAGCGAATCCCCAAATTTTAATGTCTTCTACTAAATCATCAATAGGACATTTGCTTGGTGCGGCAGGAAGCGTTGAGTTTATCTTTTCAGCTCTTGCAATTCGAGATCAGATTGCACCACCAACTTTAAATTTAGATAACCCTATGGATGAGGTTAAGATAGATTTAGTAAAATTAAAAGCTAGAGAAACTAAAATAGACTACGTGCTTTCCAACTCGTTTGGGTTTGGCGGTACTAATGCTAGCTTAGTCATTAGGAAGATTTGAGCCTACACTGTCATTGCGAGCGACTAAAGGCCTTGCCCGCTTAGATCAGTTTATGTCATTCCCGCATACGCGGGAAGGTGTTGTTGCGTGGTTCAATTTCACCTCTGTTCATCCCGCGACTTGATCGCGGGATCCAGTTAAAAATACTAAAATTATTAGTATTTTTATTGTTTTTTTGGATACCGTGGTCAAGCCACGGTATGACACCGAACGGATTTTTTGGTCCACGCAACAATGCCACGCGGGAATGACATAGAGCAGGTTTCTTGAGCCATGCAACAAAGTATTCAGTCGCTCGCAATGACGAAGTTTGCATACGCATACGCAACAACATCAACAATATATTCCCTTTCATGCCCCCAATTTATTACATAAAAGACGGTAATCTAAGCTTTGCGGATAAAGTAATCTTATCTGATTTAGAACTTTATTTATACAAAGGTGATAAGATTTGTCTTATAGGACGTAACGGCTGCGGAAAATCAAGCTTAATGAAAGTAATATCAGGGGATTATGAACTAGATAACGGCGAACTATTTCAAGATCCTGCAATTACAACCGGCTATTTAAGACAAGATATTTCTATAAAAACTAATCTAACTGTTTACGATTTTATCTTACAACAAACAGATAGTACAAAAGAAATAGATAAATACCAAATCGATATAATTCTAGAAAAATTACAAATCAACGGAACAGATAACTTATCAACCTATTCAGGCGGTCAGCTTAGAAGAGCAAGCCTTGCTAAAGCTTTAATATTAGAGCCAGAAATATTACTACTTGATGAACCAACCAATCATCTAGATATTGAAACGATTGAGTGGCTAGAAGAATTTGTTAAATCTTATAACGGTGCTATTATTTGCGTTAGTCATGATAGAACATTTCTCTCAAATGTTACTAATAAAATTTGGTGGCTTGATAGAGGGATTTTACGTAAATCCGATAAAGGATTTAAATTTTTTGATGAATGGCAAAATGTTATAATAGAGCAAGAAGAAGCAGTGCTTCGGAAATTAAATAAAAAACTATCTCAAGAGAATGAATGGTTAAATGCCGGTGTTACGGCTAGACGTAAGCGGAATCAAAAGAGACTTGCGGAGTTGAAAGCTTTAAGAGTAATAACAAGAGAACAGACTGAAAAACTAGCTAGTTCAAAACAAAGAGTTAGGGCAGAGCTTGCCGAAAATATAGCTAAAAGTAAATTCATTATTGAAGCAGATAATATTAGTTTCAGCTATAAAAATACTAAAATCATTGATAATTTCAGTTTTCGTGTAAAAAAAGGCGAAAAAATCGGCATAATTGGTGCAAATGGCTCAGGCAAATCTACTTTTATCAAATTACTGACAAAACAACTTACACCTGACTTAGGTAAAATTATATATGGCGGTAATTTAGATATTTCATATTTTGATCAACATAGAGAAAAACTAGAGCCTAATCATACATTACAACAAACTTTATGTCCTACAGGCGGTGATCAAGTATTTTTGCCAAACGGTAAAACCATGCATGTTGCTGGTTATTTAAAACAATTCATGTTTAATCCTAAACTACTTAATGCAAAAACCTCTATTCTATCGGGCGGCGAAGCTAATAGATTATTACTTGCAAAAATTCTAATTAACCCTGGAAATCTGTTAATTTTAGATGAACCAACCAATGACCTAGATATGGATAGTCTAGAAATTTTACTAGATATACTTGCAGATTATTCAGACACTTTAATAGTCGTGAGCCATGACCGTGACTTCTTAGATAGGTTAGTTACTAGAACTTTAGTCTTTGCTCAAGGTAAAATTCATGATTTAACAGGAGGTTACGAAGATTATAAACAGTATTTTACTACCTCTCCTATAACTAAAAAAGCTTCAAAACCCCTCTCCTTAATTCCTCAAAAAGAACCTCTAAATAAAAAGCTATCTTATAAATACCAGCGTTTGCTTGAAACATTGCCCAACGATATTGAAAAGCTAGAAATATCCATCAAACACTTAGAAAAAGAACTTGAAGACGTTAATCTATATCTAGATAATCCTCAAAAATATAACCATATTACTAGTCAATTAATTAATGATAAAAAGAAACTAGACGAGTTATTAAATCAATGGCTAGAAATACAAAATTAATTTTTGTTAAAATTTTCTTGACTTAATTATTAATTTTTGTTAACGTTTTGTGGATGATGGAAACACACATAAGAAGGTTATTGTGAGTAAAATTACGAATAAAGAATATCCACAAAAAGAAAAAACAACTGATCCTCAAGCACTTAATGATATCAAAGTTATTCTTGCTCAAATTACCGCTACTAATAATCCTGCAGAGTTAAGTAGATTAGTAAGTGCAGCTCGAAATATTAAATCTGATAGTTCTTTTATTAATGATATAGCAGAAAAAGTAGAGGCTATGGCATTAAAAAAGCAAGAACTAGCAGAAAGCCAGCTTAATTCTGACATTACTCAAAAAGAGCTAGAACGGTTAGAAAAACAAAGGGAACGGGAAGAAGCAATAATACAATATAAAATGGAAGCTGCAAGACAAATTCAGGAACTTAATGCTATTCATGATAGATTTACGAGCAAATTAGAAGAATATAAAAAATTATCTCCTCCTATAGAAACAATGGTTAAAACAAATGAAAAGGGAGAAGAGATAATCGATGAACAGGCGATTAATAAAAATATTTTAACTAAAGAAGAAATAGAAGAGCGTAGACAAAAACTTGCAGGACTTAAAGAGGAACAAGAAGAAGTAAATATAATACTTAAAAAAACTAATGAAGAAAAAGAGATTATAGAAAAAGAGATTAATGATTTAACTGAGAAATTAAAAGATAAAAATTTATTACCTGAACAAATTAAAGAATTAGAAGAGAATTTAAAAGTAAAGAAAGAAAATCTAGCAGTTAAAAACACTGTAGTAAAAGAAGCTAGAAAAGTTCAAAAGCACGTTCAAGAAGAAATAGAAAGTGTTAAGGTATTTCATCAAGAAAACCAAGAAAAAATAAATAAGCTTAGAGATGCTATAGAGAAATCAAAAAATACTCTAGATCCTAACAAACATCAAGAATTTAAACAGAAGCATTCTTTACTCAATAACCAACAGGAAGCAATAGTCAATAATAAAAATTTAAGCAGTGAAGATCAAGATATACGTAAAAATATATGTAGTAAAATTAATACTCAACGTGAAGCAAATAGAATAAAAGATTCTTTAAATAACCCAATAGCTACCACAAAGAATCACCAAGTTGAGCAAAGTAATCAAGTTCAACAAAAAAAACAAAATAACGTGTGGATAAGATAAAATTTAACAAATAAAATATAGGAGAAAATATGAGTAAACAAAGTAATGATATGGAGACATTAGCAGCATTACAAAGAATTAAAGCTAAAACAACAACTTTATCAAAGGAAATAAAATCTAAACCTGTGACAAGTATGGTAACTACCGAAACACCAAATTTAATAAACGATCAGACTTTTAATAATGATTATGAAGCTCAGCAAACAAAACTTGCCGGCAAAGGTGCTAAAAAAGGCGTATGTGAAATAATATAACATTCTAAGAGTGTAACTATATAGTTGCAGCTCTTGTATCATTTTGAATTAAGCAGGAGAGGCCTATTGCCTGTATTTTTTCTGACAATTTAAAGCTAATATCACCTGGGAATATTACATTAATTTGATCAAGTTTTAAATCTTCTAAGGATATTTGCATTGATTTTAGAAATATTATAAGCTTCTGCGAATTGTTTAGAAAGGGTAGTTTTTCCACACTGTCTTGGTCCTAACAAAGCACAAACTTTATGAGTTTTAAAATGTTTTATTATTGATGAAAGGAATTGTTTTCTAAGCATTTAAACTAGTATAATTCGAAGTAAAATGAAGAATCAGTAGACGAAGGTCAATTTCAAAAAGAGTAATCGGTTCACAAGGCGAGAGGAGCGGAGCGTATACTTAATACGTGAGAACCGTAGCTCTTGTAGAACGACAACGCCAATTTTTGAAATTCACCGAGTATACCATGAAAATTAGAAATTAAGCTTCTAATTTTCAGTATAAAAAGAAAAAGTGATAAAGTCAAAAAGCTTTTTCTCGTTCTGCAACTATAATAGCATGTATTTTTTTAAGCGTCTGGTCGAAATCATCGTTAGTAATTACATAATCGTACTCATTAGCATGTGACATTTCGTTTTGTGCCGACTGCATACGTAATTTTATTGCTTCTTCATTATCGGTCGCTCTATTTCTTAAGCGTTGCTCCAGTATTTCAATACTAGGAGGCAATATAAATATAGCAACAACATTAGTAGCATTTTTCTTAATGCTCTTTGCTCCTTGCCAATCAATATCAAACAAAACGTCCAAGCCTTGATTTAATAACATTTCGACATATTCTTTAGGCGTACCGTAATAATTATCGTATATTTTAGCATATTCAAGAAATTTATTCTGCTTAACTAATTCTTCAAATTCTAGCTTGGTCTTAAAGTAATAGTTTATGCCCTCTACTTCTCCTGGACGAGGTTTTCTTGTAGTTGCCGAAATAGATAAACGCAAATTATTATCTATTTTCAATAATGCTTTAGCTAAACTTGACTTACCCGTACCTGAAGGGGAAGATAAAATTATAATCAGTCCTTTATTTTTTATTGTCATATTTTATGTTTTATTTCGTAGGTACAGCATATTTCAGAAATATTCAGACAAGATGAATTTAAATGCAAGCCTGCGAAAGCAGTAGATAAACTACGTGAGTACAGCCAAATCATACAAAATTCGCTTGCATCAAGCTTTATGAATTATGTCGTACTTTTCTTTTTATTACCTCATCCATAGTACAATTAAAGTATTTTGCTATTTTTAAGATTGTATCTATTTCAGGATTGAATTCACGATTAGCTTCCGCTCTCATAATTCTACTAACAGTTGTATAAGGAATATTAGTGACTTCGGCAAGATATTTACGATCTATCTTTTCTTGTTTTAATTTTTCTTCTAAAAATTCTTTCACTTTAGTAGCAAGTGCCATATTAATAACCTCTGAATAAATAAAGGATAGATATATACAAAGTTTGGCGAGTATTACCAGCATTGTTACATGGATCGAAAAGCCTACTCAATGTCATCCCCGCATAGGCAGAGCTTTGTTGCATGGCTCGTTTTATGTCATTCCGCGGAGGCGGGAATCCAAGGCTTTGGGATGTCATCCCGTGGCTTGACCACGGGATCTAAAAATAATAAATTAGATACCTCGATCAAGTCGCGGTATGACAAAGAACTGGATCCCCGCCTACGCGGGGATGACAATTGAGTAGATTTTCCGATCCACGCGGGAATGACATCGCACGGGTTTTTCGAGCCATACAACAACGAGTATTACCAAACATTTTTTATAATTATAGGTAATTTATAAGATCTTATAATTACCAAATCAAACCTGATATTATAATTTCTATATTTAGAATTGCTACTTAAAAACATTTCAGCAACCCTAGTAATTCTTCTTTGCTGATTGAAAGATACAAATCTATCATCAATTTTAGAGCTTCTTGCTTTGACTTCAATAAAAACAATCTCTTTATTACGTAACGCAATAATATCTATTTCACCGACATAATAACGTTTTCTATGATGCAGTATTTGATAAAATTTTAATTTATAGATTATTATACAAATATATTCGGCAATAATACCGAAATAATCCTTTCTCATTATTCCTTAGGTAACAATACTTGCACAAATTCCGTTTTAGATAGATCAGCTGCTACATTTACCATAACATCGTGTTCCGTAACTTTAGACACATAACCCACTAAAATACCTGCAGGATAAATATTACCGTGTCCGGAGGTTACTATCTCCTCATCTTTTTGTACTAAATGATTATTAGGCAAGTATAAAATTTTACTATTATTATTATTACCTGCTAAAATACCTTGTTCTCTTGAAGAATTAGCTTTAATAGGTATTCTAGAATTAACATCGCTAATTAACATTACTTTAGCATAATTATTACTCACTTCTATTACTTTTCCTATTAATTTTCCTGAATTAACAACGATTTGATCAGGTTCAATGCCTTGCTTTTTACCTGCAGAAATCAAAGCAGTTCTAGAAAAGGGATTAAAGTAAACACTAAGTAATTTAGTAGTAATGTATTCAAATTCTTCTTCCTCAGCAATCGTTAACAAATCTTTTAATGCAATATTTTCAGCTCTTACCGATTCTACTTCACTTTGCAAATGTTGTAATCTTGCTATTTCAAGTTTAAGTTCTATATTTTTTCGTTCTAAATCTTGAAAATAAACAAATTTTTGTGTTATTGAATTTATATATTCAAATATATCTTCATAAACTGCTAAACCGGTTGATACTATACTACCGGTTATCTCAAGTGATATACTAGATATTTTTTTAGGCGTAGTAAAAAATAAATATACAGACAATCCAAGCCCAAATATAACAAAAAAACGCTTAAGAGTATTCGATATTATTCTTATTAATTCTAATGAATTTGAAGAATTTTTTACTCTATTTGCAAGTATTGCCATTTTTAATCCTGTTTAAATAGTACATGTTTTAGCTTTGTAAAATCTTCAAGTACTTTTCCTGTTCCAAGTGCCACGCAAGAGAGGGCATCATCTGCAACTATTACCGGCAATTTAGTGGCTTCACTAAGGACAAAGTCAAGATTTCGTAATAATGAGCCGCCGCCTGTTAAAACAATTCCCTTATCAACTATATCCGAAGATAACTCAGGAGGCGTTGCTTCTAGTGCTACTTTTACCGCTTCAACAATTTGACTTACCGGTTCAATTAGACTATCAGCAATTTGTCTTTCGTTCAATATCATTTCTTTAGGAATACCGTAAATTAAATCACGTCCTTTAATTTCCATTTTTCTCGGTTCAGCGTTTTCATCTACATAAGCCGTACCTATTTCTTGCTTTATCTTTTCAGCAGTAGCCTCACCTATCAATAGGTTATAGTGCCTCCTTATATATGAGATAATAGCTTCATCCATCTTATCACCGCCGACTCTTACCGACCTTGCATATACTATGCCCCCTAGTGATAAAACTGCAACTTCCGTAGTGCCTCCTCCAATATCAACAATCATCGAACCGGTCGCTTCCGTTACGGGTAGCCCTGCTCCGATCGCTGCCGCCATAGGTTCTTCAATTAAATAGACATCCCTACCCCCTGCACTTTCTGCTGCTTCTTGAATAGCACGACGCTCAACCGGCGTAGAACCGGAAGGTACACAAATAACAATTGTCGGACCAAAAAAAGAGCGATGATTATGCACCATTCTAATAAAATACTTTATCATTTCCTCTGCACCCTTAAAATCGGCAATAACACCGTCTTTTAAAGGTCTTTTTGCTTCAATATCCGTAGGAGTACGCCCAAGCATCATTTTTGCTTCATGACCATAAGCATAAGGCACAAAAGCACCGTCTTTTTTTATTAACGCAATAACAGAAGGTTCCCTTAGAACAATTCCACGACTTTTTTGATAGACAATAGTATTTGCCGTACCAAGATCTATGGCCATACCGGAAGAAAACCCTTCCAAAAATTTCATTATCATTTTATTTTTTCTCTCTAAATTCTAAAAACGCTTCTATGGGACTGTTTATTTTATTAACAGTCCCATAGTAAATAAAAATTTAATTATAGACGAAGTTTAATTTGGAAAAGAGCAAGAAGCCTCGGAATTTTTGACCGCAGCGTAGGATACTACGTGAGGATCAAAAATGAGAAGCGACGCAGCCAATTTTTCAAATTAAACGAGTATATATTAAATTTCCTTATAATGTAAAATAATAAAGTTACTAATAAAAAATATTAGCATACTAGGCAATAAAATAGCAGCAATTAAAGACAAATTATTATAAGTAAGTATTTTTAATAATATTTCTGATAACGAATATGCTATAAAACCTAAAAATAAACCTAATATCAGTATTTTTTCTTGGGAATTATCACACTGTTTAAGACTAATAAAACAACTTGCTAAAATTACGGTTGCCATCATCATTATAGGCTTAAATAATTGCTTGTAATAATAAATTTGATAATTAATAGCCGGTAAACCTGAATTTAATAATTCATTAATTAATTTAGGTAAAGCCCAAATAGAAACCATTTCAGGACGAATAAATTTATTTACTAAACTATTAATTGATAAATTTGTCTGTATAGTTAAATTATTGTAAGCCTTAGTTTCCTCTTTTGTAAAAACCTTAACTCTATTTAAATGTAACATTTTATTTTCAATAATACCGTATAATGCATCAATTCTCTTTAAAAAAGAATTATTACTATCAACAAATAAAATTGTAATATTATTTAATTTTTTCTCGGCAATATTAATAAACTGTGTTTGGATAATTTGATTTTCATCATTTAAAGATTCAAAAAATAATAAACCTGATTTAGATATTATACCCTCACTCAAGGCTTTTTTAGTTAGTTTTGCTTCTAATAACTCATATTTTTGTAAGCCTATAGTACCGATAGGATTCAATATAGTCGTAAAAACTATACCTAAAATTAAAGTTACAATACATGGAATAACAAGCACTTGCCAAATATGAATACCGCTAGATAACATAGCCGTTAATTCATTATTTTTTGTTAGATTTCTAAGAAAAAATAACATAGAGGTAAAACTAATTAACGCAGATACTTGACCTAGTAAATAAGGAATCTTATATAAAATAAGTCTCCAAAAAAAACTAAAATGAACATAAATATTTTTGAATTTTTGTAAAAAATCAAAAATATTTGAGATGATTAATAGCCCGATTAAAAGAAATAATATAATAAAGAAACACTTAGAATATAATTTAGTAAGATACCAAGAAAGTGTTTTTAGATTAATCATTATAAATTCAGTGCTAATACGAATTTAAATAAGAATTTGTGTGGTGGGGCTGGTAGGACTTGAACCTACGACCACACCGTTATGAGCGGCGTGCTCTAACCAACTGAGCTACAGCCCCTTTTCATTTGAAATTTATATAATTATTATGCCGTTAAGTCTAGTAAAATTTTTATATTTTTGAGGTATTGTCTAAAAAACAGGACAATGTGGATCAGTTTTTTCGTCATTGCAAGCGACTAAAGGCATTGTTGCATGGATTGAAAAACCTATTTTATGTTATTCCTGCTTCCGCAGGAATAACATAACAGGTTATAAATAAAAAAGGTCGAGCTTATTACTCGACCTTTTAGGATACTATAATTAGTAAATAATTTTAGTGATGTACAACTGTTACAGCTCTACGATTATAAGCAAAAGCTTCTTCAGTATTACCCATCATAGCAGGTCTATCTTTACCATAAGAGATTGTATTTAATCTGCTATGGTCGATTCCTTTATGAGCTAAGAATTTTTTCGCTGCTACTGCTCTTCTTTCACCTAAACCTAAGTTATATTCTCTGGTACCTCTTTCATCGCAATGTCCTTCAACAGTAGCTTTTACTTCAGGATGCTTTGATAACCAGCAAGCTTGTCTCTCTAGTTCTTCTTTAGCCTTTGGTGATAAAGCAGAGCTATCAAAAGCAAACCATACTGCATTTCCTGCATGCTTCTCGAAATCTTTCATTAATGAGGTTTCTTCACCTTGGTTCATATTACCGTCAAATTGCGGTGTTCTTTTTGTTGTATTACACCCTGCAAGCACAAATAATGCAAGAAAAGCTAATGTAATTTTTGTTTTCATAATTAAACTCCTTGAGATTATAATTTATTAATATTGAATTCATTTTAGCTAGTTATAAAACTAAACTAACCAAAAGCTATGTGAGTTAGTATATATCATTATTTTATTAGTTTAAAGGCTAAAATATTATAAAATGCAATTACTCATGAATAAATGTGGTAAAAATATCATTTTTATAATATGAGTAGATATTTTGGATAAATAGATAAATGAAGTTTAATGTAGAAAAGAGGAATCGATTTTGAAGCTTATAACCGGCAGCGTATATATAATATGTGAGGATCAAGAAATATTAAACAACGACGACAATTTTTGAAATTCTACCTGAGTATATTCACCATCTAATTAATGCACTGCCCCAAGTAAGACCTGCACCTATAGCTGAGAATAGTAGAATATCACCTTTTTTTATTTTGCCTGATGCTTTAAGAGTACTCAAAGCAAGAGGAATAGAAGCCGCAGAGCAGTTAGCATGTTTTTCTACGGTTTTCACTACTTTATGCTCTTCTATATTTAATAGTTCAGCAAGTTTGTTTATAATACGGATATTTGCTTGATGAGGTATAAAATAATCAATATCGCTTACACTGAATTGATTAGCATGTAGTAAATCTTCTATAGATTGTTGCATTTTTTCTATTGCATGACGAAATAATTTTTGCCCCTGCATAACTATCTTGCCACTAATACCATTCATACTTACACCACCGTTTGTGTATAATATTTCATAATCAGCCCCGCTTGAGAAGATATTACTATCTATTAAACCGGAATCATCACTACTACGCTGCAATATTACGCTACCGGCCCCATCACCGAATAAAACGCAAGTAGTCCTATCATTCCAGTCTAATAATGACGTCATTTTCTCGGCTCCTATAAGCAAAATAGTTTTATATTTCCCTGATGAGATAAGAGAATTCGCTACTTGTAAACCATAAACAAAGCCGGCACACACTGCTTGTAAATCAAAAGACGGTATATTAGTTAAACCAAGATAACCTTGAAGCTTAGAGGCGACTGAAGGGAAGCTATTATCCGGAGTAGTAGTACATGTAATAATTAAATCAATATCATTTGCCGACACCCTCGCATCTGCTATAGCTTTTTCAGCTGATTTTAAAGCAAGATGGGAAGTATATTCTGTATCACCTGCTATATGACGCTGCGTAATACCTGTTCTTGTTCTAATCCATTCATCGTTAGTATCTACAAATTTTGCAAGCTCGTCATTACTAACTATTTTTGAAGGAAGATACCCGCCGCAACCAATAATTTTACAGGTCATAAAATCTTTAGGCTACTTCTTCTTCAGTTTCAATTTTCCTACTTGACGATTATTATAAGTACCGTCGACTAAAGAAACGTGATGCGGAAGCTTATATTCACCGGTTTGCGAGTCAACTATTACGTTAACTTTGCCAAGTGCTAAGTGCGAACGTCTCATGTTACGTCTTGATTTTGATGTTTTCTTCTTTGGAACTGCCATTATTAGCCTCTCTAAATATAAATTAAAAAGTATTTGTCAAATTAGTGAAGCAGTATATTATAATCTTGTAATAAAATCTAGATAAAATTAAACTTATGAAAATTTTTATAACATACATTTTTAGTATATTAGCCTTTTTTTCCTTAAGCGGCTGCAAAACTATCGAAAATAGAGGACAATCCATTGATGATTCGGCACTTGTAAAATTAGAGTCTAAAAAACTAAATAAAACAGAAGTCGTAGAGTTAATAGGTACGCCTACTATGGTACCGGAATATTCCCAAAATACTTGGTATTATGTTGAAAGAGTTATGTCTCAAAGAGCTTGGCTCAATCCAAAAATTGAAAAGCAGAAGATAGTAAAAATTACGTTTGATGCTAATAATTTTATGCAGGAAGTAGTAGTAATAGATGATTCTCATAGACAAGATATAGAAACAGTCCGTGAATATACTAGGACATATGGAACGGAACTTAACGGACTACAAAAATTTGTTAAAAATTTAGGTAGATTCAATAAAACTACCGACGGAAATAAAAACAAAAGCAAGAATAAGAAGAAGAGATAAGTGTCCTTAATTGTTTTTTTATTGTCATCCCGCGGCTTGACCGCGGGATCCAATTGGAAATACTAATAATATTAATATTTTTGGTTATTTTTATGGATACCGTGGTCAAGCCACGGTATGACAACGAAGCAAGAACAACACCAACACCCATAAAACAAAAACTATCTTAATATGATTTCGATATTTAGTAAATTAAAACAAAGTTTATCTAAAACTTCTAATAAAATATCGGAAGGTATCGACAAAATATTTTACAAGAAAAAATTAGATACAGAAACTCTAGAAGAGCTTGAAGAGCTGCTTATTGCAAGTGATATGAGCGTTTCGGTAGTAACTAATATTATTGAAGAGTTTAAAAAGGTAAAATTTGACAAAGAAATAGATAGTGATACAGTAAAAGAAGCCCTAGCTGAATTAATAGAGCAGCAGTTATCAAAATCAGAAATTCCTTTTACACTAAACGAAAATAAATTAAACGTAATTTTAGTTTGTGGTGTTAACGGAGCAGGTAAAACTACCACTATAGGTAAGCTTGCTGCAATGTACTCAGCACAAGGGAAAAAAGTAGCAGTTGCGGCCTGTGATACTTTTAGAGCGGCTGCCGTGAATCAGCTAAGCACTTGGGTAGATAGAGCAAATGCACTACTTATTACCGGTGAAGGATCGGCTGACCCTGCGAGTGTTGCTTACCGTGCTATGGAAGAGTCGATAAAACAAAATATCGATATACTTTTTATCGATACGGCAGGCAGGCTTCATAATAAGAAAAATTTGATGGATGAACTGTCTAAGATTGTAAAGGTTATAAAAAAACTAGACGAGAATGCTCCTACTCATAGCGTTTTAGTAATTGATGCTATTACAGGACAAAATACTTATAACCAAGTAGAACATTTTAATGATGCTACTAATTTGACGGGACTTATCGTGACTAAATTAGACGGTAGTGCTAAAGCCGGAGTGCTTGTCGGAGTGGTACAGAAATTTAATCTACCCGTATACTTTATCGGTATAGGAGAGAAGATAGAAGATTTAAAAATATTCAACCGACATGATTTTGCTAAAAGTTTGGTCGGGTTGTGAGGTTTTGCTACATCATTGCCCGCATAGATCGAAAAACCTACTCGATGTCATTCCCGCGAAAGCGGGAATCCAGAAAAAAAGTATAAATACAGCAAATTTTTGAAATTAAAAGCTCGATTTATCTCGCTTTATGCTGGATTCCCGCCTACGCGGGAATGACATAAAATGAGCCATGCAATAACACTAACGTTCACTCGCAATGACGATAGAATTAAAAATAAAATCACGAGATGACTCAAAAAAATACTTTATTGCTCATAGACGGATATGGATTTGTTTTTAGAGCCTATTATGCACAACAGCCTTTAACTTCCCCGAAAGGTGAGCCTGTAGGTGCTCTTTACGGCTTCGCTTCAATGCTCCTAAAATTGCTGAGCGACTTTAAGCCTAAACATGTCGCTGTAGTATTTGACAGCGGCGGGAAAAATTTCCGCCATCATATTTATCCTGAATATAAAGCTAACCGCCTACCTCCACCTGAGGATTTAGTCGTACAATTACCTTTAGTTCGGGATGTTGCTAGTAACTTAAATTTTCCTATTCTAGAGAAAAACGGTTATGAAGCCGATGACATTATTGCAACCTTTGCCGCTAAAACAGCTGCACTCGGCAAAGATGTAGTCGTTATCTCTTCCGATAAAGATTTATTGCAGTTAATGGGGAAAAACATCAAAATATATGATCCGTTAAAAGGAAAATATATTACAGAGGATGATGTTGTTAAAAAGTTCGGTACTACTTCTGATAAATTACGTGAAGTGATGGCTTTAATCGGCGATAGATCGGATAATATTCCGGGTGTGCCGTCTATTGGATCAAAAACGGCAAGTAGTCTTATAACGCAATTTGGTTCTGTAGAAAATATATTTAACTCTTTAGACCAAGTTTCAAGCCTAAAACAACGTGAAACTTTACAAAATTCTAAAGAAGCGGCGTTAATTTCATGGCAATTAATCGGGCTTGATTCTAATGTTGATTTAGATTTTCAGCTGAATAATTTAGAATGGTCACCTCCAAATAGCGATAAATTAACAGGATTTTTACAGGAATACGGTTTTAAATCTTTATATAAAAGAGCAGAAAATTTATTTGATATTAAAATTAATGACCATAAAGAGATAGTAGACAATAAAGTAACCGAAGCAAAAGAAATCAGTAACGCTAGCGAGTTAGCGGATTTTGCTAAAAAAGCTGAGAAAATAGGAATATTCGGGATATATTTACTGCAGCATAAAGGGGATAATCTTGCCTTTATTTTATCATTGCAAAACCAAAGCTATATTATTAAAATTTCTAACACTTCCCATGATCTATTTTCTTATAATACTAAAAATAATAACGACTGGTTTTCGGAGATAATCTTCAATTTACTAACCGATAAATCTATAAAAAAAATTACCTACTCTCTAAAGCCTCTACTTAAATTCTATGCAGAACAATCTCATGAAATTACGGCTATAGAGGATTTAGAACTAATGCAATATGCGTTATCTGCCGGTTTATCACAGAAAAATTTATTTGAAGAGGCTTTAAAAGAGGAAAATATAATTAATGAATCGGCAAAAATAGTAGCCGATTTTACTTCACTTTATAAACAAAATATACTGGAGCTTAAAGATAATAAAGCCTTTAGACTTTACAGCGATATTGATTTACCTATTTGTTTTATTTTAGATAAAATGGAAAAAATTGGGATTAAAGTAGACGCAAATTATCTAAATCAGTTATCTGCTGAATTTGGTGCAGAAATAGCTAGACTTGAAGAAGAAATTTTTGCTCTTAGCGGAACTAAATTTAATATCGGTTCACCAAAACAACTAGGTGAGATTTTATTTGAAAAAATGCAGTTACCTTTCGGTAAAGCTTCGGCTAAAGCAAGCTCTTACTCAACAGGAGCAGAAATATTAGAAAAGCTTAGCGAGCATGGATATAATATTGCCGACTTGTTATTAAGATGGCGGCAACTTACAAAATTAAAGAATACCTACACTGATAGTTTACCGAAACAGATAGATAATATAACACATAGAGTACATACGACATTTTTACAAACTTCTACTACTACAGGAAGACTTAGCTCACAAGAACCTAATTTGCAAAATGTACCTATTCGCTCTAGTGAGGGGAATAAAATCAGACAAGCTTTTATCGCTGAAGAAGGCTATAAATTAATATCTGCAGATTATTCCCAAATTGAGCTTAGAATATTAAGCCATATCGCAAATATAGATGCACTAAAACAAGCATTTATCGATAAAGACGATATCCATACTCAAACGGCTTGTCAAATCTTTAACTTGCAAAAACATGAACTAACTAGCGAACATAGACGTAAAGCAAAAGCCATAAATTTCGGTATCATTTACGGTATAAGTGCTTTTGGGCTTGCCAAGCAATTAAACGTTAGTAACAGCGAAGCATCCGAATATATCAAGAAATATTTTGCCGAATATAAAGGAGTACAAGAATATATGGAGCAAACAAAAGCTTTTGCAAGTAGCAACGGCTATGTCATAAATTTCTTTGGCAGAAAATGTTTTGTACCTCTAATTCATGATAAAAAGCTTAAACAATTTGCAGAACGTGCAGCTATTAATGCTCCTATTCAAGGAACTAATGCCGATATAATTAAAATTGCTATGATCAATCTAGATCAAGAAATAGAAAAAAATAAGCTTAAAACCAGATTAGTACTGCAAATTCATGATGAATTACTATTTGAAGTGCCGGAGGATGAAGTAGAACTCGTAACGCCTATTATCAAAAAAATCATGGAAAACTCTACTAATATGGATGTACCGATTATAACCAAAATTAGAATAGGTAATAACTGGATGGAGATTCATTGAGTTATATAAAGCTGTGTCAAGGCTTGTTGCATGGCTCTATGTCATTCCTGCTCGATGTCATTCTCACGAAAGCGGGAATCCATTACTTTAAAACTTTTTAAAAGCTCGATTTATCTCGCTTTATAGTGGATTCCTGCTTTCGCAGTAATGACATAAAAAATCATATATTAATATAACATTTGAAGAATTTTAAAAGGAGCGTAATGTATGAAAAATTTTATATTCACATCTGAGTCGGTTTCTGAAGGGCATCCGGACAAAATTGCCGATCAAATTTCAGATACGGTACTTGATGAAATTCTAAAGCATGACCCTAGTGGTCGTGTTGCCTGTGAAACATTTGTAACAACCGGTCTAGTTTTAGTAGGCGGCGAAATTACTACTAGTACCTATGTAGATATTGAGCAAATAGTACGTAGCAAGATACAAGAAATCGGCTATAATAATCCAAATTATGGATTTGACGGTAGCTGTTGTGCCGTAATTTCATCTATCATTAAACAATCACCCGATATAGCTATGGGTGTTGACAATGCAAATGACGATGAAAATAGGTGCAGGGGATCAAGGTATGGTTTTCGGTTATGCTTGTAATGAGACGGATAGCTTAATGCCTGCACCGATTTACTACGCTCATCTTTTAATGAGAAGACAAGCATATTTACGTAAACAAAATGTCTTGCCTTGGCTTAGACCCGATGCAAAATCACAAGTCACGTTACGATATGAAAATAACAAACCTGTTGCCATTGATGCAGTAGTTTTATCAACTCAGCATCATCCGGAAATACAACAAAAAGATCTTATTGAAGCAGTAATGGAAGAAATCATTAAACCTACCTTACCAAGCAGTTGGCTCAATAAAGACACTAAATACTTAATTAACCCGACAGGTAGATTTGTTATAGGCGGTCCTGTTGCCGATTGCGGTTTAACCGGTAGGAAAATTATCGTGGACAGCTATGGCGGAATGGCAAGACACGGCGGCGGTTGTTTTTCAGGAAAAGACCCAACCAAAATAGATAGGTCGGCTGCTTACATGGCACGTTATATTGCTAAGAATATAGTAGGAGCAGGACTTGCCGATCGATGTGAGATACAAATATCTTATGCAATTGGTGTTGCTGCTCCCGTATCTGTTTACGCTGAAACTTTCGGTACTAGCAAATTAAGCAACGAACAAATTACTAAACTAATAACACAACATTTTGATATGCGTCCCGGCAGGATTATTAAACATCTTAAGCTTTGCACTCCATGCTATCAAAAAACGGCTGCTTACGGTCATTTCGGCCGTGAAGACGAAGATTTTACATGGGAGCAATTAGATAAAGTAGATATATTGAAGTGAGTAATTATTGACATTTATTTATTCGTAATACATGATTATTTTTATCCTTGTTTAACTAATTAGTTGAAAATATGGCTGAGAATATAAATAATGATAGAAAGTTCAGTGACTTAGAAAATTATGATAATGAACTTACAAATACTGCTCTAAAAGAGAATAATCAAAATAAGCTGAGAGAGCATTATGAAAATATCACTCAAGCCTTAAATAACATACGGGAATATGAGTATGAAGCAAAAGCAACTCAGTACCGCGAAATGCTTGACGATGCCCGTACCTATGATAAATCCACAAAAGATTATAATTTAGGCTCAGCTCATTTTATAACGGCTAGCGGTTATAAAGCCTTACTTGGAGCTTATAAGGCTTTAAATCCTGACGAAAATACAGATAAAAAATTAGACCATTTTATGAATGGCTTAGATGAGATTTATAAGCAATCCTTTTCAGCACGTAATTTAACTAGCTCAAATAAATTACCACCCGCAGAACAGTTAAAAAAATTTTTAGAAACAACTACAGATGAAATATACGATAAACTGCAAAAAACCGGAGAAGCATATTTATCATATTCTAATGCTCCTACTAATACAGGATTACATGCAAATGTTATAAAATATTCTAAAGAAAACGGAAAAAATTATCGTATTATATATAATGCCGGTGCTGGAGTAAGAGCAGATAATTCAAAGCTAAATCAAACACCAAAAGATCAATTATCTAAAATAAATGAAACAATAGAAGCAAGAAGTAAAGCAAAATTCAGCTCCATTAAGTATGAACTCAAAAATCAAACAGATAAAGAAGTAAAAGATAGTATATTTTCTATATTATCTATAAATGAACTAGAAGCAATAAAAGCTCATAATAACGAGATTAACAGATTCAAATCGAGCAGCTTATTAACCCAAAAGCTGATTCAAGAAGAACAGTTACCGGACAAACTTTAGGGAATTGTAGCAGCAGGTCAATAAGAGAAGCTTTAAGAGACAATGTACCGGATTCAGAATTTCGTGAAATATATGATTTTATTACACAAAATCAAGTATCTCAAATAATATCAAACTTAGAAAGCGAACAAAAAAATTTAGCAAATACTTTAAATATACCTTTAACAAAAGAACAAAGTATCTCAAATACAACTCATCAAAATCAATTTCAAAAAGATATTGCCAATTCAGCTACTAATCATTTTGATGCTTTTTTTTTATAATGAAGGGCATACACCAAGCACAAAGGAAAAGTTATTTAATAAAGTTGCTGAAGAATCCAATTTAAAGTATGTCAAGATTGATCTAGTAGATTTTTTATCTACCGTGTTCCCTATAAGGATACTGATTTACCTATTACCGAGGATCTTTTAAAGCCTGTCATAAACCATATTCAAACTTGTTTTGAAGAACGCGAAATAGCTCCCTCAAAAACAGTTTTAGAAAATTATAGATTATATAAATCTAACAAAGAACAAATCATTAAAGAACTATCAGAAAAATGCTCAAATGATAAAGATGTAAATATACTTATCAAAGCACAAATACAAGCGAAAATAGAAAACCGCCCTTCTATAGATATTTTCCGGCAAATGAAACAAAGTAATACTAACCCTAAACCGCTAGAGCTATCGGAAGAACATAAGAAATTGGATGATGTCATAAAAGATATGGCACAAAAATACAAAATGACCATACCGGAAGCAAAAGCATCTGAAGAAATCACTCAAGTAGTTAAAGATTACAGTGAAAATAAATTTAATGAAGAAATCACACCTATCAAAGCTCAAAAATTAGTAGATGAATTTACACAAGCAACGCTAGATATTTTTGGAGAGAATAAATTAATAGACTCACCTATAATTGAAACAAAAAACGAGCATATTAATATACCTCTCCCGAACATAGAAAAACAAGAAACTACTAATCTTAACTTGGATACAATACACTCAAAAAATTCGCCTGTATCAAGCTTTTTGAATGACACTGTACTTAAAGAAGAAAAACAAAATTTAGTAAATGAACTAATAACTGAAGCTAATAAAAATCTACCTGATAGTACGAAAGTAGTAGACGATAAAAAACAAGAAGTTAAAACTAATAATATATTCAATAAAAATTCAGAACCTAAAAAACAAACTATCAAAAATAAATTTTATAAGTATTTAAGTAAATTAACGGGAAAATTGGGATTAAAATCCATAAGTAATTACTTTAAAGATTTAATTAAAGAGCCAAATCTTGAGCAAAATATCAATTTAGAAAAAGAAGCAAAGTTAATAGCAGACAAACATCGACTAACAAAATATATGGAACTTAGCGATAATAAAAATAATAATGCAGTATTTAGCGGTAAAAAAACATCAAAGAATATTACTCAATTATGAAAACAATACAAAGAATTGCAATATACGAAGATCAACTTCAAAAAGAGCAAGGAGTTCACAAGACGAGGAACGGAGCGTATACTTAATACGTGAGTACCGCAGTACTTGTAGAACGACGTAGCCAATTTTTGAAGTTCATCGAGTATATCCTTTTAAAACCTCAAAATCCTGCCCTTGGAGAAAAAACTTTTCAGGTAATGTAATTTTTGCTACAAAATTCTTTACATCTTCGCTTTGTAAATAGATTGTAGCTTTAGCATTACTCCGGTCCCCATTATTAGTGCGAGCTGCAAGCAAGGTTACTATCTGCCGTAATTCTTCATGATTTTGTGGGTAAAGCTGTAGCTCAAATTGTTTATTATTAATTGCATCCTCAATTGATGAAAAGCTTTTTGCCGTTAGTTTTATTCCTCCTTCATCTTTAACTATATCACAATTAACGACTACCAAACTTTTAACATAGAGTAAATGTACATAATCTTTTAAAACTTCCTCACTAAAAATACTAAGTTCAAATATATTCTCAGGATCGGAAAGCACGAGCGTCACGAATCTACCCCTTGCCGACATACGAGAATCCTTTTTTTGTATTACACCGGCAAGATTTACTCGGTTAGTACCTTCAGGTAAATTATTATGCAAATCCGCACTATTTAAAATATTTAAACGACTAAATATTTCTTGATATTCCGTAAGAGGATGATTAGAGATAAATAAACCCATAGACTCAAATTCATAAAAAGCTAAAGTATTTTTATCGGCATAATCACTTGATACTAAAATAGTTGGACTTAAACTAGAAACTTTAATTAAACTAAATTGATTAGATTCTTGCTCTTCGTGATATGAAGTTGAATAAGCAAGCAATTTTGAAATACTTGAAAATAATTGCAATCGATTATCATGTAACTCATCAAAACAGCCTGATTTAATTAAATTTTCTAGTAATTTACTATTAATAGCTTTTGGCGGTAATCTTTCAATAAAATCGGTAATTGATTTAAACGCTCCTCTTGCTTTTCGCTCGTCCGTCACTAACTTACCGAAATTTGGCGTAACTCCCTTAATAGCCCCTAAGGCGAAGATTATTGCACTCTCGATGTCATCCCGCAACTTGATCGCGGGATCTTTTAAGTCTTTTTCCTGGATACCGCGGTCAAGCCGCGGTATGACAGGCTTTACACTATGCGGGATGGCAGTATCCGAAGACTTTACACTAAAATACCCTTCAGAAATATTAATATTAGGAGCAATAATTTTTATGCCGCTATCTTTTGCTTCTTGTAAAAATAAATTAATTTTATCATGATTATTTAATTCAAGATTTAAACATGCTACTAAAAACTCAGCCGGATAATTAGCTTTAAGATATGCGGTTTGGTATGAAATAACGCCGTAAGCTGCAGCATGTGCCTTATTAAAACCGTAACCTGCAAATTTAGCCACGGTTGCAAAAATGGATTTAGCTTGAGATTCCGAAATATTATTAGCAATTGCTCCTTTAACGAAGATTTCTTCCTGCTCCTCCATTTCTTTTTTTATCTTCTTACCCATCGCTCTACGAAGCAAATCAGCAGCTCCTAGCGTATAACCTGCAAGAATCTGAGCAATTCTTTGTACCTGCTCCTGATATATCACCACTCCATAAGTTTCTTCTAGGATTGGCTTTAATAGCTCATGTAAATAATCAGGCTGTTGTAATTTATGCTTACAAGCTATATAGGTAGGGATATTTTCCATAGGACCCGGACGATATAAAGCCCCAAGAGCTATCAAATCATGTATAGAATCAGGTTTAAGGCGTCTAAGTGCATCTTTCATCCCGATACTTTCAAACTGGAAAACGCCGACTCCTTTACCTTTACACAACATTTGATAAGTCTTATTATCATCAAAGGTCATGTTGTTAAAATCTACTTCTATCCCTTGCTCTTTAAGTAGTTTCTTACAATCGGTAATAACCGTTAGGGTTTGCAGTCCTAAAAAATCAAATTTAATTAAACCGGCAATTTCGGAATATTTCATAGAATAACCGACTACCAGCATATCGGAATTAGCATCTTTATATACCGGTACTATATCGACTAAATCAGTACCTGCTATTACGATTCCTGCAGCATGAGTTGAGGAATGCCTATGTAACCCCTCAAGAATTAACGAAGTATCAAGTACTAGCTTAATTAACTCCGCTTCACCCTCTAAATTATACAACCCATTACCTTTAGCGGCATTTGCAAGCTCCGGAACTTCACGCATCGCCTGTTCAAGCGTAACGGGATTAACCGCACTAAAAGGTACAAGCTCCGTTAGATAATCAGCGAATTTATAAGGTAAGCTAAGCACACGAGCAATATCCTTAATTACGGCCTTTGCCTGCATTTTACCGAAAGTTATAATCTGTCCTACTCTATTATTACCGTATTTAGAGCGTACGTAATTAATTACTTCTTCACGTCTTTCTTGACAAAAATCAATATCAAAATCAGGCATTGAAATACGTTCAGGATTTAAAAATCTTTCAAATAATAAGCCGAATTTAATCGGATCGAGATCAGTAATAAGCAAGCTCCAAGCAACAACCGAGCCTGCTCCCGAACCTCTACCCGGTCCAACTAAAATACCCTCTTTTTTACTCCATTTAATAAAATCGGACACAATCAAAAAATAACCGGCAAAATTCATATTACAGATAATATCCAGCTCATAATTAAGACGAGCAAAATATTCGGTTTTCAATTCTTCTTGATTCTGCAGTGGAATATTTTCAGATTTAAACTTTGTAGCAAGCCTTGCAAGCAACCCTTCTTTTGCATCTTTTCTAATTAAATCCGTTTCACTAATATCTTTGGTGGCAAAATTAGGCAGCATCGGCGGGTTTGCATGTGCTGCAAAATAACAACGCTCTCTTAAATTCACGGTATTTTGGATGGCACTAGGTAAATCAGAAAAAAGCTCTATCATCTCATGCGGTGATCTAAAATAACAATTTTCACTAACTGTTTTACGATCAGGATATTCTTTAGTAACACCGGCTGATATACATAATAATACATCATGTGCATCATGCATGCTTTTTTCGCTAAACAAAACTTTATTAGTAGCAACAAGCGGAATAGCAAGCTCGGCAGCAATTCTAATATAACTATCTTCAATAAACTGTTCTTCCGGTAGATCGTGTCTCATAATCTCAAAGTAAAAACGATCTCCTAAAATTTCCTGTAATTTACGTGCAAATAGCATCGCTTGCTCTTCGCACCGAGCTAGCAAGCATTTTCCGACAATACCGTCGGTATAACAGCATAACGCTATTAATCCCTCTTGATATTCAATTAAATCTTCAAAATCAATGTGATCGCATAGCTTACGATCATTTTTAGTAAAAGTAAGGCTTGATAGTTTGAGTAAATTTTTATAGCCGGTTTCATCTTTAGCTATAAGTAAAATTTGAGCAAAAATATCTATATCGTATTTTATATTTAGAATAACTCCGTGTATCGGCTGCAGTCCTTTTTTTACTGCATATAATGCAAATTCTAACGAGCCGAATAAATTTCCCTTATCTGCCAAACAAATAGCAGGCATTTTATTTGATGAAGCAAGCTCTACTACTTTCTCGATTGTTAATGCACTTTCTAGAAAAGAATAAGAGCTTTGAGTTCTTAAATGAATAAATTCAGGTCGCATTTTTTATTAATGTTAAATTTTATTGTCTTCATGACACTGTGTCACCTAGTTAGCTTGACCACGGGGTCCAGTCTTTTTTAATTTTTTTTGGATACCGTGGTCAAGCCACGGTATGACACCGGGTGTGTTTTCCGTTCCATACACCAAGGCTAAATCTTACTCCCGACTGCATAATATCTAAAACCGATTTTTTTCATTGCTTCATTATCTAGTATATTTCTAAGGTCAATGATTATCGGGGATTTTACTAAATCATAAATTCCTTGCCAATTAAGTTCTTTGAATTCTAACCATTCAGTTGCAATAACTATAATATCTACTGATTTACAGGCTTCAGCTACCGAATCTAAATATAGCAAATTTTTATGTTCTAAATTCTTTTTAGCATTTTCAAGACCGATAGGATCAAATGCTTTAACATATACATCTTTATTTAATAAGATCTTTACAATTTCGATGGCAGGACTTGCCCTAACATCATCTGTTTCTGCTTTGTATGTTAAGCCTAAAATTGCTATATTTTTACCTTTTAAATCTCCGTCTAACAAAGTAGCTATTTTATCTACCATATTACTTGGACGCTGCTTATTACTTTTAATTACTGCCTTAAGAATTTTACAATCGATATGATGGTTTTCTACAAGGTTATTTAATGCTAGGATATCTTTTGGAAAACATGAACCGCCAAAACCCGGTCCTGCATTTAAAAAATTTTGACCGATTCTTTGATCAAGTCCTACACCTTTAGATAAATCTTTAATATTACCGCCGATTTTTTCACATAAATCAGCCATCTCGTTAATAAAAGCAATTTTGGTAGCTAAAAAGCTATTGGAAGCATATTTAATAAGCTCGCTCGTCACTAAATCGGTAACCACGAACTTTGCACCTTGTTCTATTAAAGGTGCATAAATTTTTCGCAATATTTCCTCTGATTCTTTATTATTTACCCCGATAACTATACGATCAGGATATAAAAAATCTTCTACCGCACTGCCCTCTCTTAAAAACTCAGGATTAGAAGCAACATTAAATGAAAAGCCTTTTGATTTTAAATAAGCTATAATATTACTGCAACTATCAGGCGGAGCAGTAGATTTTATGACTATTAAACAATCTTTATTTATATGCTCGGAAACTTTATCAATAGCATCATAGACATATTTTAAATCTGCTTCTCCCGACTCTTTTGAAGGTGTGCCGACCGTAATAAATATTGCCTCGGCATTTTGAAGTTCATTATTATAAATATTTGTAAATTTTAACCTATTAGCTTCTAAAGCTTGCTTAAGATACTCATCAAGTTTAGCTTCATAAATCGGTAATATTTGCTTATTTAATTTGGATATTTTAACCTCATCATTATCAAGACAAGTAACATTATGACCTAAATAGCTCATAATAATACCTGAGACTAATCCCACATATCCGCTACCGATAAATGTAATATTCATAATTTTTTGTGATTTTTATATTAAATTTTTAGATTATACGCTATATTCAACTAACGTGACAAGCCTAAAGCTTTTATCATATTTCAATAGATTTACAAGCTCAAATGAATTTTATTAAAAAAACCTTTATTAGTATTTTTATAATTCTAATTTCATTATCTTTGGCTATAACTCTAACTGTTTATAGTGCAAATAAAGGACACTTAAATGAACCTTTGAAAAAAATAATTGAATTTTATTTAAGTAAAAATGATATAAAGGCTGTACTACATAATTTAGAATTTAAAGAAAACCGATTATCCATAGATAAAATTTCCTTAAGTCTTATAGATAATGCTAGAGGAGAAATTAACGATTTTAATCTTTTCTTTAATTTCAAAAATTTCTTCTCTAATTCGTTAATAGAGGCTAATTTTAATATTGATAAAATTTCCGTAATCTCAAATAACGATGAAGAGATTATAAACACTTCAACAACCGGTGATTATTCGTTAAATATAATTAAAAAAGATTCCCTAACCGACATACGACTAACTTCAATAAAAAGCGATATCTTAACCGATGAGCAAGGAGCGGACTTACCTCTAGGAAATGCTTTATGCTCATATAAAACCGCCTATTCTAAAGATAATCCAAAGACCGTTAATTGCAAACTTACCTTTGGGGACAAAGCTTTTTTATCACTAAGCGGTATAATAACCGATAAAAATATCGATGCAAGTGCAGCTGCCGCAAATATGCCTTTAATAATTTATCAAACAGTCGAAAAAATTATTCCGGATAACCCTATAATCTCATATTTACGAGAACATATAAAACAAGGTTACATCCAAAATGGAGAATTAAATATTAAATTAGATAAAAAATTTTTAAAAAAAAATATTTTAGTAGAAGATAATTTAAAAGCAAATTTACATATCTCGAATTTTGAATATAAATATCATACAGATTTACCGCCTTTGACTAAAGTTGATACTAATATAATCATTTCAGGACCGGAAATAAAATTTCTAATTAATGAAGCATATAGCGGTAAAAGCGTTGTTTCAGACGGTATTATGACTTTCAAATGGGAAGGACCGGATAAATCACAATTTGTTTTTAATGCTACTGCTAAAGGTGAAATTAACGACTTAATTGCCTTTGTTCCAAATGATGCCTATCAAAATATTAAAGCTCAAAATATTGATCTTAAAAAAATCAAAGGAACGGCAAATTCAATAATAGAGCTAATAATTCCTATTAGCCCAAATATCCCTAATAGCTATAATGTTTTGTCGACATTAACAAATATCTCTTTTAACACCTTAGACAATAATATCCTATTACAAAACGGTGAAGCCAAAGGTAGCTTTAAAGACAACAAACTAAATATTAACGGTAAGGGTAAAATTAATAATTATGCAAGCAGCTTTACTTATGATCATGATATATCAGATAAAAATAATGAGTGTTTACTTAAAATAAAAAGTAATATTACGGCAAATAATCAAAGATTTGGAGTATTTAAATTAATTTCAGGCAGCAGCATTTTAAATTTTGAGTATAAAAAACAGCATAATAATGAGAGTTTTATTACCGTTAATTCTAATCTTGATAATTTAGAATTCTATATAGATAAAGTATCTATTCATAAAAAATTATATAAAAAAGCTAATTTATATTTATATACTAAATTAAATGATAAAAATTTCGATAGAAATATTGAATTTAACCTGTCGGGGCAGGATAATCTAAAAATTAACGGTAATGCCCTAATTAAGAAAAATATTTATAATATTAATCTAGCCTCTGTTAAACATAATCATACGGATTTAAAAGGAAAAATAATCATAGATAACCATAATCTTAATACGGAACTTTATGGAAGCGGATTAGATTTATCAAATGCTAATATGATGCAGTTTTTAGAAAAAGAGGGAGATTCTACACGTAATATTAATTTAAAAACTAATATATCAAAAATAATTTTAAAGAATAATATAATTCTAGGTAATCTTGACTTAGCAATTAAATGTGATAAAGTACGGTGTTTTTCCGGTTTTCTAAATGCTAATATCGATAATAAAAAAGTTAAGATGTCGCTTACTGCTAAGGACAGTTTTGAACAATGGCTAATTGAATCCGATAATGCCGGAGCATTACTTAAGGGCCTTGGAATGTATACCACTATGCAAAACGGTCAGATTAACATCAACTTAAATACAAGAAGATATGAAGTAAAAAAAGGGGAAATAGTGCCGATATTAGACGGCAAATTTTCTATAAAACATTTTACGGTAGTCGATACTCCTTTTTTAACACGGCTTGTTTCCTTTGTTTCGTTGCCGGGTTTTCTTAGTTCAATAACTAATAATAAAAATATTTTATTTGAAGATATAACCGGTAAATTTAATTATAGAGGAAATATAATTACAATTTTCGATACGGAAGCACATGGACCGTTCTTTGATTTTACTATGAAAGGTAATATTGATACCAAACAGCAATTAATTACGGTTAAAGGAAATGTTATTCCTTCTTTTTTCTTAATCAGCACTATTGTAACTAAAATACCGGTAGTCGGTAAAATATTTTCCAAAGTAGCACCTTACTCCTTAAAAATGAACTATAAATAGTTATATTCCGTGTACAAAAAATTATATTTAATCGGTATTTTACTTTTAGGCTTAATTTCCGGTCTTACGTTTAATTTAATTTTTTTCACAGTTCCATATCAATTATCCGAAGCAAAATACACCACTGATATAATAGGTTCGATATCACTAGCTGCTTTTCCGTATTGCTTAAAGGTCATATGGTCACCTTTTATAGATAAATACTCTATACCTTTTTTATGTTCTAAATTCGGTCACAGGCGTGGCTGGGCATTGGTATCACAAATATTTTTAATCCTAGCGATGACGGGGTTCTTAAACATAAGCCCTTGTAATAACTTATATATTACTGCAATTATCTTATTTATTATTTCATTCTGCAGTTCTACGCAGGATATTGTACTTGACGCATATAGAATTGAGAGACCTATATCTAAAGAAGAGCTTTCAATGGCTTTTACCTTTAGTAGCATAGGGTTTCGTTTAGGTATGTTACTTGGCAGCGTCGGTGCTTTATATTCATCAATTATTTTCGGCTGGGATACAGTATATAAATTTGCTTTATTTATTACTGTAGTTGGTCCTATAGTAATCTTATGTATCAAAGAACCAAAACCTAAAGAAAAACGTCATACGACTACTAATTTAATAGGATTACAACAATATTTTGAAGTTATTAAAAAAAGTATTATCTCCTTAAAAAATGAACAACAATATTTATTGCTAATTATATTGTTTGTCTTTTTATATAAAGCTGCGGATTCTATACCTATGGCTATGAGTTCGCCTTTATTTCTAGATTTAAGTTTTACTACTCATGAAATTGCCGTTATTTACAAAGCTTACGGGTTACTGATCATGATCGTCGGAGGAGCTTTAGGCGGCGTTTTAGCTACAAAAATGGGTATATTTCATAGTGTCTTAATTGGTGGAGTTATTCAATTATTGTCACCCCTTATGTTTATGATTCTTGCTACTATCGGCTATGATATAAGGATATTTATAATAACCGTTACAGTACAAAACTTTTGTGCAGGCTTTGCAGGAACTATTATCTCTATCTATTTTGCTAGCCTTTGCAATAGTGAATTTGTTGCCACGCAATATTCTATTATTGCATCTTTTAGCTCTCTTAGCCGTATTATTCTAGCTAGCCTTGGCGGTATTTGTGCAAAATATCTTACTTGGTCTGTATTCTTTTTAGGTAACACTCTGTTTAGCATGTTATTTATACCGATATTTTATAAAATATATAGAAAGAAACTAGACTTTGTGAATATTTCTAAAAAGATATGACAATTATTAAAAAAGGTTTATAATATTGATATATATACTTCTGCGAAATGAAGAGTCAAAATTTTTATGAAATTATATAGTTTTCAAGAACATTTATTAGAATTAAAAATAAGACTTCTTAGAATATTTACTGCTTTTATAATTATATTTGCTATTTGCTATTATTTTAGCGACAATATTTATAGTTTTTTATTAAAACCGCTTGCTAAGCTAAGCGGTGATACAGTACGAAATATAATTTATACAGGGCTTACAGAAGCATTTTTTACCTATATTAAACTTGCAGCTTTTACTGCTTTTACTATTATTATACCTATAATTGCTTTGGAGTGTTATTTATTTATCAGCCCAGGGTTACACCGCCATGAAAGAAAAATTATCGCTTTTATTCTTTTTATGTCGCCTATTTTATTTTGGTGCGGTAGTATTTTTGTTTTTTACTTTGTAATGCCGAAAGCTTGGAATTTTTTTCTTAGTTTTGAAAAACGTGATATGATAGTACCGATAGTTTTGGAAGCAAGAATTAGCGAGTATCTAAATTTAGTTATTCATTTAATTATTGCTTTTGGAGTTGCTTTTCAACTACCGGTTGTGATAATAATATTAAATATACTAAAAATAGTTAAGGTACAAACACTTAAGCAAAAAAGACGCATTGCCGTGGTAATTAACTTTATTATTGCAGGAATATTAACGCCTCCTGACATTTTAAGCCAGTTTGCTCTTGCAATACCGCTACTTTTATTATATGAAACTTCAATAATGATATGTAATTTTATAGAAAAACCGAGGACACTAAATGTTAAATATCAAATGGATTAGAGAAAATCAAGAATTATTCGATGAAAAGCTTAGCCAAAGATTTATTGAACCTATGTCTAGTAAAATTGCTATGCTCGACGGAGAGAAAAGAAAAATTACGAGTTTAATTCAAGAATTTCAGCATGCACGTAAGGTAAAATCAAAGATTTTAGGTAATATGGCCTCTAAAAGCGGCGAAGAGTTTGAAGGGCTACAAAGAGATGTCAAACATATAAATGAGAAGTTGGAAGAACTTGAACAGGATCTAAATAATAATAACAAATTAAATGAACTATTAAATATGCTTCCTAATATTCCGGACGAAGAAGTACCTTACGGAATGGATGAAAGTATGAATAAATTAGTTCGTACTTACGGAGAGACAAATCCGAATGCTTTGAATAAACAGCATTTTGAACTAGGTACAAAATTAAATTTAATGGATTTTGAACAAACTGCTAAAATTTCTGGAGCTAGATTTGTAACGTTAAAAGGTGATTTAGCAAAGCTAGAACGTGCTTTAATTAACTTTATGATTGATGTTCATACTAAAGAGTTTGACTTCTTTGAGATATCACCTCCGGTATTAGTTCGAGATAATGCTATGTATAATGCAGGACAACTACCTAAATTTGCCGAAGAGTCTTTTGCAACAACAAATGGTTATAGACTAATTCCAACCGCAGAAGTATCTTTAGTAAATATAGTCGCCGATACTATTATACCAAGAGAAAAATTACCGATGCGTTATGTTGCTTACACCCCGTGCTTTAGATCAGAAGCAGGTAGTAGCGGTAGAGATACAAGAGGTATGATTAGATTACATCAGTTCGGTAAAGTTGAGCTAGTATCTATTACTACCCCTGAAGAATCAAAAAATGAGCATGAATATATAACTAATGCATCAGAGACTATTTTACAAAAACTGAATCTTCCTTATCGTGTTATGTTACTTTGCACCGGAGATATGGGATTTGCAGCAAAAAAAACCTATGATATAGAAGTATGGCTTCCGGGACAAAAGCAATATCGCGAAATTGCTAGCTGTTCTAATTGTGGAGATTTTCAAGCACGTAGAATGAAAGCAAGATATAAGGAATTCGGCATTAACGAAACTACCTTAGTTCATACTTTAAATGCTTCAGGATTACCTATCGGAAGAACTATGGTTGCAATACTTGAAAATTATCAGAATGAAGATGGATCAATAACTATACCTGATGTCTTGATAAATTACATGGGAGGGTTACAAAAAATCACTACATATAGTGAATAATTGTTTATTAAATATAAATAATAAGGTAAAGTTTTGTGATATACTCGTTTAATTTGAAAAATTGGCTATGTAGTGTAGAAGATGCGGTTGCATGAGTTGATTTTTCCGTTGTCACCCCGTGGCTTGACCACAGGGTCCAGTTTATAATACTAAAAATTAGTATTGTAAGTTTTTTGCTGGATACCGTGGTCAAGCCACGGGGTGACACAGTATACAAAACGATAATTTAAATTCAGGTTATTTGTGTTTAGTGATTTACGAAAATTTGACAAAGATATATATAATTATAATGCTCCTCATTTTATACCTATAGCATGTCATTATAATGAAAATACTTTACTCACCAAAGACGGTAAATTACTACAAATTATAAAAATACACGGCATTAACTCAGAGAAAATAAGCGATAACATACAAAATTTACGTGAAATGGTTAGAGTTTCTATAAAAAAGAATATAACCGATTATGATTTTGCTTTTTGGCTACATACAATACGAGAAAAACAAAATTTAGATGATTCCACTCCTTACAAAAAATTATTACCGGCAAATATTCATGCACTATGGCAAAGAAAAAACCATTGGAATGATAAATTCGTTAATACTTTATATATATCTATAGTACATGATTCTGCTAAAGTTGACATCAAAAATTTTAACTCTTTAATAAATTCTTTATCTAATAAATTAATTACTGATTTTGAAAATAACTACTTAGATTCAGCTTTTCAAAAACTAGAAAATATCACTAATAATATTTTAAACGATTTAAACGAATTCGGTGCTGAGAAACTCGGCATAATATTTGAAAATGATAATGTTTTTTCTAATCCTTTATTTTTATATAATCGAATAGCTAACCTTAATAATAATGATTGTTTGGTACCTATAATAGATTTATCCGATGCACTAGGTAGAAGTATTTATACAATTAGCGGCGATAAAATGGTAGTTACGGATCATGAGAAAAATAACAAATTCGCTTCTTTACTATCTATAAAAGAATATCAAGAAACTCCTTCTAATACACTAGATAAATTTTTACAGTTACCGATTGAATTAATAATAACTGAAATATTTTACTTTGTTAGCAAAAAACAAGTAATATCCAAATTGCGTGGTCAAGATCATATTCTAAAAATTACTAATGACTCAACTTTACTTAATCATAAAGGGATTAATAAGCTTGATGCAGCTAATTTAGATTTTCAATTTTGTAATCAGCAAATTTCAATTGCCGTTATAGAAGAAGATGAAAATAAACTAGATGCAGACGTAGCTAAAGCATCAACCGAACTTTTTAAACTTGGTATTATTCATGTAAAAGAAGATCTTAATATTGAACAAATATTTTGGTCACAATTACCTGCTAACTTTGCCTTTATCCGCAGAATGTCACCATTATCCGTAGAATATATTGCTTCTCTTACCGCTCTTCATAATACTACACTCGGTAATCAATATAATCCTTGGGGTAAGGCTATAACTTTACTGCGAACCGAGAAAGGTACTCCATATTTCATGAATTTTCATGATAAAACGAATAAAGGTAATACTTGCATCTTTGGTACGGAAAAAACCGGCAAAACCGTATTATTGAACTTTCTAATATCAGAATCGACTAAATACAATCCAACAATAATTTATATTTCTAATAATAATGATTCTAAAATTTTTATCGAGTCAATAGAAGGCAAATGGTTAGAACCGGACAAACAAATTATCAATCCATTTTTAGTAGATGATACAGAAAAATCACAAGCTTTCATTTTAGAATTTTTAAAATTAATCAGCGGTCATTACATTGCACCTCTTAGCAAAATAGAGATATCATTTCTAGAGAAATTAAAAAATAAAATTTTATCAATTGAAAAAGAAAAACGTATTTTTTCCGATATTTTAAAATTAGAGGATTTTAAGGAGGAAGGAGGAATACAAATACTTGATAAACTTAAAGTTTTTACCGAAGGACAATTATATTTCGGATTATTTGACGGACCATCTCTTAACATTGAAGAAGGGAAAGTTATAGGGTTCAATTTATATAAACTTTCTGATGAGCCGTTTTCTAAACAATTTTACCCAACGGAGAGGAAATTTTTAGAACAATTTAATAATAATTTAAAGAAACATCAAAGTATTAGTGCAGCAGTAATTTATACTTTTACTTATCATTTAAGCCTAGTTGGCACAAAACCTAAAATATTTGCTGCCGATAATTTTGATAAACTTTACAGACCTGAAGTTTATTATGATAATATAAATTTAATCTATAATAATTTATCTCAAAATAACGGTATTTTCGTCAGTAATTTCAATTTTATTTATCTTAAGTCATATCCAAAATATACTATAAAACCTTGGCTTGATTTAATTAATACGAAAATTATTCTACCGTCTGACGTTAAAATAGAAGATTTAGATAAAATTTTAGGTTTAAGCGAGGCGGAAATACGAAAATTATCACAGCTAATACTTTCTGCAAGAATGTTCTTAATTAATAAGGATAATGAATCGATAGCTTCTGAATTAAGTATTGCCGCTTTAATAGGAATTGTCCGTATTTTATCAAGCAGACAAGAGGAAATGGATATTTATAACAAAATACTTGAACAACACCAAGGTCCTCCGGATAATTGGATTAATTACCTATATAATGAGTTAAATACGGACTGATGTTAATAGCTACTAAAACCATTGTCATTGCGAGACGGTGTTGCATGCGTGGATACCCAAATCGTCATTGCGAGGAGGCGTTGTTGCGTGGACCGATAAAACCCAATGTGTCACCCCGTGGCTTGTCCACGGGGTCCATAAAAACGATAAAAAATACTAATAATTTTAGTATTTTTAACTGGATCCCGTGGTCAAGACACGGGATGACAAAGGTGAAATTGGTCCACACAACAATGCCTTGCGAGGAGCGAAGCTTTGTTGCAATCTAGTTTTAATTTCATGAGATTGCCACGCTCCTTACAGTCGCTCGCAATGACGGAAAATCGGTCCACACGGGCAATGCTTTCTCACAATGACAACAAAACAACGAACATAAAGAATACTCAAAGTGTTAAAAAAATATTTACTACTTTTCTTATTTTCATTTTTCTCATTTAATGTGCAGGCATCTATTTGGGGTGATATAGCCGATTGTCTTAGCGATCCCTGTAATTGCGGACAAAGCGATAGAACGGAAACTTGGAATAGAGGCAGCAAAAATGAAGTAAAAAGAGGACCCTTTAAACCAGGCACATTATGTCCTCCTTGGAATAAAAGCGACGGTCGCGATAATGATACTTGTTTATTAAAATTTGATTACCCAGGTACATTTATCGGTTTTTTACTTAATAGATGTGCGGAAGAAGCCCCTGATAGTAGTTACTTTACTCCAAAAATTCGTATTAGAGTTCAAAGCTGTAATGCCGCAGCTTGTTGGAATCAAAACTCCACCTTAAATTGGGATGGAGAATGTGTATTATGGCCTACAGGTTACGGTCTACCTCTAACTAGAGTCTGTGCTAGAGTTGCCGTACCGGATATGCCTCCACCTCCCGGAATAAACGCCACACCTTCCCCTGCAGATCCAGGTTATACCGATGGAGTACATCTCAATAAAGTCGGTTATACAGAAACTGATAATAAGATAATAGGTGTAGACGGAAAAATAGTTACTTTAAAATCTCCTAAACTTTGTGCTTATAGCGACCCTGGACTTGTTAACCTTGTTTCAGATTCCGGTGTACATCTTGATCCGATGGACTGGAATCCTAATCGTCAACCTCTTCATCAAACTAACGAACTTAGTCCTATTGCAAAAGTATTAAAATTTTTAGTTGAAACGGTAAAAGGAGCAAGTTTACCAAGTTTATTAGGGCAGCTTCTTGGTATGATAGATCAAGATTTAGAATTTATAAAAGTACTTCAATCAATACTTAACGCAATAGGAGAGGTTTTTAATTTTTTCCCTAGTTTAATAATAACAGTTATTGAAAAACTTGGATCATTAAACGGTTCTGTAGATAGCTATTCTTTTGGTTGTGTACAATTACCTTTAGGACCTTTTCCACCGCCATATTGTCCAAATTTAGATTATATTAGTATTAATGCTAATGCTAATAATATATGTAGCATAAAAAATACCCCAGAGGATATTCAGAAAGGAAAACCTGTATTTAAACAATCTTCAACTTTGCCGCCTTGTGTAGTATCAAATGTTAACAACAATATTGTTAATAATACCATACGTGTTAGCTTTAGCAATCTTGTTCCGCTTTGCACGAGTTCTACCTCTGATCTCAAAACTTGTGTAGAACCACGTAATACAGATTTTCTTTCAGCAAAAATTACTCATACTAATACGGCTTTTAAAGATTTAATTAAATCATGTAAGAATACTTCAGGAGGTACTCCATGTATTAATACAGAAATTTCTACGCCATGTAGTGTTACGGCTAACGGTTGTAATGAGGGATTTAGAATAGTATATTCGCAGAAAATTGGAAATGTAGAAACACCTAGCGATTATTACATAGAGGATATACCGGACTGTCCAAGTTCTAGTTCAACTACCTGCCAAAAAGTATGGGGAGTTAATATAGGCGAATTTAAGGATGTAAGCGTAAAGTTTCCTAAGATACAAGGGCAAGATACAAATAGCTTAATACCTATAAAGACAGATGTCACCCTAAAAGACAATAACGGTAAAGATAGAAAACTTTATGTCTCTATTAGTAATACCGAAGACGATAAGCAAAATCCTAATAATATTTGCTTATTTGAGTCCGGTAAATTAATAGATTGCGTACCGAGAGTAAATCATTCTTATAGTCTAGCTGCTTATGAATGTTCAAGACAATATGCCGGAATTACCTGTACTAATAACAATGCCAACGATGCTTATTATAAACCGCAATTCATTGCTTCAGTGCAAGTAAGAGAGAAACAAACAGATGGGACTATTAACATTATAGATGAAACAAGCACTCTTGTAACACCGTTAGCATACGCCGGACCTCCACCTCCCAACCCCACGGACACAGAAAGTATAGTAATGCTTGCCGGTTATAAGTATAGTTCTTCCGTTGCGTTTATACCTAAAGATCCACCAAAAGATCCGACAAATGATAAATATATTGCTATGCCGTTTTCAGGAGAGAATGCTCTAAATCAGTTGACTATTCACGGTAAATATAAAGACGATAAAGAACCTTATGATAGCAATGGAAAACCTGACTCAAGTGCGGTATATTTAAAATATTTAGAATATATAAACGGTAAATATATCCAAGGTGGAACGCATGCCTGCTTGATGCCGAAAAATTTCCAACATTGTAATCCTATGCCGATTCCTACTTTACCTGATGGATCACCTATTCCCGGTTACAATAATGACTCGATAAATTGTGTACTTGCTAAACTAAACAATAACAATACTATAAATTGTAAGAATTTTAAAAATACATATAGCCTTAAATATCCAAACCTTGGTTTATGCAGCAAAGATATAAATACAAGTAGCTGTACTCTAAAAGAAACAGTGGAAGGTATTACTATTTATGCTTGCAATATAAATAATATTCCAAGTAACTGCTATACTAATAATAAAAGCCCTAATACTCCAGTATGTGTTTTAAGTAGGGATTATAAAGATAGAATCGAGCCAGGACCTGACAAAGGACCAAAATTAGTACCGTTAGATGATAAATCAAAATATTATACAGTGACATACACAAAAGGAGATGAGAACACTCCTCCTGAACCGACATATAAAGCTAAGACTGAGGATGTAAGAGATAAAACTTGGCAAGAGCTAGATCTTTGTGCTCCTATATTAGTACCTACTTGTGCTAAAATTCCTAGCACAGCTGATGCTCCTTCTGGTAGCACCCACGGTAATGCAGAATGGGATGAAAGCGATATAGGTGAACTTGCAATAGGAAGATGCCCGACGAATTGGATAGTTATTGATCCTAGTAAACCTTTAGAACGCCATTGTTTATCATACTTTGATAGAAAAGTTGTTGAATTTGAACCTTTAGGTCAAAATGTCGGCTGTAGAGAATCTACAGGATTGCCTATAAAAGTTGGTTATAACGACTTTCCATCAAGTCAATTACCTGAGACCCCTTATAATCCGGTAACTAAAATAGGTGACTATATCTTAAACAAAAAACCGGTACCACAGGGGAGCATTATGGCATTTCCAAAGGATGGGGCATTTATAGATGCAACAAATAAACCGGAAAATACAATATTGCATACTGTAGAATTCAAAGTAACTTTAGATGCAATAATGGACGATATTGAGTATTTTGAAGTAAAAGATTTATGGTATGATGATTGCACATTAATATATGTCAACGGCCAAAAGCTACTTAGCCTCCCCACTGACGTTAATTCTCTAGATGAGAAAAGGTACTGTAACAATGGAAATGACCAAGGTCAAGCATTACAAGCTAAGAACTTACCGATTGATATAAAGCGTTATTTAAAACAAGGAGAAAATACTATCAGATTCCAGCTAAGAGTTATGTTTGGTGGGGGGCTATATTTCCACATGCAATATAAAATGAAGAGATAAATAAATGAGTTGGATTATTTTTTATACGGTAATCTCTGCTTTACTGGTTCTCGATTTGGGAATAGTACACAAAAAAAATACCGTAATGAACTTTAAAGAAAGCGTACTTTTTAGTCTTTTCTATTTTGTAATAGCTTGTTTATTCGGTATCTATGTTTATTATAATACGGGAGCAGAACATGCTCGTGAATATTATACTAGCTTTCTCATTGAGAAAGCTATGTCCCTTGATAATATTTTTGTTATCTCTATTATTTTCCAATTTTTTAAAATTCCCGGGAAATATCAACATCGTATTTTATTTTTTGGTATAATAGGCGTAATAATATTCAGAGCCATAATGATTTACGGCGGTATTATTCTTATAAATAAATTTGCTTGGTTATTATATATTTTTGCCGTAATACTTATTGCTACAGGTATAAAAACTTTCTATGTATCACATAAAACTTTTGATATACAGAATTCTTATATTTACAAGTCAATAGTAAAAAATCTAAATATTACTCCTAATCTTGAAGGGGATAAATTTGTTGTTAAACGTAATAATAAACTATATTTTACTCCCCTTTTTATATCGTTAATGCTGATAGAAGCAATAGATTTAGTCTTTGCTATAGATAGTATACCGGCGATATTTGCAATTACTAATGATGTTTATATAATTTATACTTCAAATATTTTTGCTATTTTAGGGCTTAGAGCGTTATTCTTTTGTTTAGCAGAAATTGTAGAACGTTTCAGTTATATAAAATATTCTTTGGCTTTAATTTTAATATTTATTGGCTTTAAAATATTTATTCATCATTATATAGCAATTCCGGCATATGTTTCGCTCATTGTAACTATTACTTTATTACTATTTGGTATAATTGCTTCCATAATTAGAAAAAATATGATTGACCATTAATAAAGGGGGTATATAATATTTTTTTATTTTTTAAGCAATTATAATGACTAAATTACTAAAATTATTTTTTATTACTATCATCATTTTTAATAACATTGCTTTTGCAAAAGAAACAGGGTTCTATATAGGAGCAGAAGGCGGAATAGTTGAACCGGTCGTTAGTAAATTCCGACATAAACACTCAAATACCGAAATAATTTTAAAAAAATCAAGTATGTATAGCGGAAAAATAGGCTATATAATATATCCACAGATAGCTATTGAATTCTCAGCAACTTATCAACCTAAATATCGTCTGCATTACGTATTACCTCAGCAAAATTTAAGTAATGGTCTCACTATTCCTAAAACCCCAGGTAATACTACCGTATTATCAAATATATATATGCTAAATCTTATTTGTGATTTAGAAAAAATAAAAACTTTCACACCTTTTGTAATACTTGGAGGTGGAATAGCACAAGTAAAAGTTAAGCCTACCTCCTCTAGGTGGAGTGTTATAAATGGTGATTATTTTAAAGTAAGAAGAACTCATAAAAATTGTGTTGCGTGGCAAGCAGGTCTTGGAGTCTCACAAGATGTAACTTCAAATTTAAGTATTGATGCAACCGCAAAATTACAAACGGCATATAGAGTAAGAATTAATTATGATACGCTTGATATGAAAACAGGACAATTCGTGCCGGCAAATCCTATCAAAAAAACTATAGCCGTTGGAGAATTTGGCGTAGGATTTACTTATAGATTACCATTTTAAGAATTCTGTGAAATATTTATATAAAGCTGCAATGTCATCCCGTGGCTTGACCCCGGGATCTCAGGACACAGCCTGTGATACAAGATCCCGCGGTCAAGCCGCGGGATAACACGAATAATCCAACTATATAAGGAAAAAATATGTCCTCAAAAACTACTAACTCTTCTTCTACCCCTAACGCTCATGATAAGACAGCAAAAACTACCAATCCTGTTCTGAATGGTGCGGTTTCAAATCATAACACTTATGATGAAGTGCCGTATGAAAGCTACCCATATGCTCTTACAAATCCTTATCACTTAAGTACACTTGCAACTCTTTTCGGTGTGAATGCTCCTGAAGTCGAGAATGCAAAAATATTAGAGCTTGGTTGTGCAGCAGGGGGTAATTTAATACCACATGCAGTTCTTTATCCAAAAGCTCATTTTGTTGGGGTTGATTTGTCTAAGGTACAAATTGACGAAGCAAATAAAAATGTTAAAGAACTAGGATTAAAAAATATAGAGTTCCATCATTGTTCGATAACCGATATTGATGATTCTTTCGGTAAGTTTGATTATATAATTTGCCATGGCGTAATTTCTTGGGTACCAAAAACCGTTAGAGATAAAATTTTTGAAGTTTGTAATAAAAATCTTAGTCCAAACGGAATAGCATATATTAGCTATAATACCCTCCCTGGCTGGAATATGGTCCGTACTATTAGAGATATGATGATGTATCATTCTAGCTCATTTGCAAATGTACGTGATAGAATAGCTCAATCTAGATTGTTACTAGAATTTGTTAAGGATAGCTTAGAAAACTCTAAAACTCCTTATGCAGAAGCATTAAAAACCGAAGCAGGGCTGCTTGCTAAACAAACCGATCATTATTTACGTCATGATCATCTAGAAGAAGAAAATGCTCAATTCTATTTTCATGAATTTATGAATGAAGCAAGAAACCACAATTTACAATATTTAGCCGATTGTAATCTTTCGACTATGTATCTTGGTAATATGCCGCCAAAAGTAGTAGAGCAGTTAAAAGCGGTGAACGATATAGTTAGAACTGAACAATATATGGATTTCATTACGAATCGTCGTTTTAGAACCACTTTACTATGTCATAGTGATATGAAAATTAATAGAAATATTAATAATGATGATATAACGAAATTTAATATAATCTTTAATATAGTGCCTGAAAAGCCGATTAAAGAAGTAGATCTTAATAATGCTTCCGAAGCCTTAAAATTCTTCTTAAACGGTAATAAAGATTCTAATTTAACAACTAGTTCGCCTTACATGAAAGCTATTTTATACACTTTCAGCGAGAATCTAAATAATCCGTTAAGCTTTGAGAAAATAACCTCTGAAGCCAATAAAAAGCTACATAATACTAAATTAAACGAAATCAAAGCTGAGCTTTTAAATAATGCAATGAAGCTAGTACTACAAGGTTATATTAGTATTACAAATCAGAAGCATCGAAATAACCCTGAGCTTGATAAGCCTAAAACAACAAAAATGGTGATACATCAAGCAACCCATACACCTTCTATGTGGGTTACAAATTTAAAACATGAACCGATCGGCGTTAATTTCTTTGAGAAGTTTGCACTTAGATATATGGACGGTAAACATGATAAAAAAGCAATCATTGAGGCTGTACTTGGTCATGTAGAAAAAGGCGAATTAACTTTAAGTAAAGAAGGTCAAAAAGTAGAAAATAAAGAAGAAATACGCAAAGAACTAGAAAGCTTATTTACTCCGATGATCGAGAAATTTTCTTCTAATGCTTTGTTGGTGTAATATATATTTCGTCATTGCGAGCGACTGTAAGCATTGTTGCATGGATCGTTTTATGTCATTCCCGCGTAGGCGGGAATCCAGTAAAACCTATAAAAACAAGTTTTTATAGGTTTACTTTGTCAAATATGATTTATATTAAGGTTATTTTCTAGATTCCTGCTTTCGCAGGAATGACATCGATGACGATGTAAGCGGTACTCAAAAACACAAAATAACTCATGTTCATATTTTTTTATTTATTTGCAACATTAATAACTATCAGCAGCTTATGCGTTGTTTTAAGCAAAAATTCCGTATATTCGGTATTATGGTTAATTTTTGCATTTATCAACGGTGCAGGACTTATGATTTTGCTTGGAGCAGAATTTTTAGCTATGATGCTGATAGTGATTTATGTTGGAGCTGTAGCAGTATTATTCTTATTTGTGATAATGATGCTAGATATGCATTTTAATAAGACAATAACACAGTTAAAAGAAAATCTTGCTTTAAGTATTTTTATAGCTCTAATAATGTTTGCTGATTTAGTAACAATTATTTTACTTGGCACTAAAAATATTAATTTCAGTTCGGAGGTATCGTTTGCCATAACAAATAGTATCTCAAATACTAAAGCAATAGGTAACGTGCTTTACACCGATTTTATGCTACCGTTTCAAATGGCGGGGCTTATTTTATTTGTCGCTATGATTGCATGTATTACATTAACGCTAAAGAAGCGTGAGGGAGTAAAACATCAAGGTATTACAAAGCAACTCTCCCATAATAAAAGTAATGTTGTATTGATGACAAAGCCTACTCTAAATAAAGGGGTCGAGAATATTAAATATGAATGAATATATTTCGCTTAATCATTATTTAATCCTAAGCAGCTTAGTTTTTACTATTGGGATGTTTGGATTATTTATGCATCGCAAAAATATTATCAATATATTAATGTCCATTGAGTTAATGCTGCTTGCAGTTAACATAAATTTTGTTGCATTTTCCATATATATGCAAGAATTATCAGGACAAATTTTTAGTATTATAATCTTAACCGTAGCAGCTGCCGAAACCTCAATAGGGCTTGCGATATTACTAATATATTTCCGTAATAAAGGCTCAATTGAAATCACTGACATTAATCAGATGAGGGGATAAGATGTATCAAAATCTTGCCATAATGATCATCATGTTACCGCTTGCATCTAGCTTAATAAACGGGTTATTCGTAAAGATAATAGATAAAAAATTAGCTCAAATAATTGCAACCGGCCTCTTATCTTTATCTGCCTTATTCTCATTAATAATATTTTGCGATGCGGGTCTAGACGGGAATATAATCCATATTAAATTATTACCATGGATTGAGGTTGGAAATTTTAAAGTAAATTGGTCGATTTATATCGATCAGCTCACTAGCATAATGTTTATAGCCGTAATATGGGTATCTAGCGTCGTGCATATCTACTCGCTTGGCTATATGGCGGAGGATAAGGGAATTGTACGCTTCTTGTCTTTCCTTTCTTTGTTCACTTTCTTTATGTTAATGCTAGTATCAGCTGATAATTTCTTACAGTTATTTTTCGGTTGGGAGGGCGTCGGCGTTTGCTCATATTTACTAATTGGTTTTTGGTATTCAAAAGAATCCGCCAATAAAGCAGCGATTAAAGCTTTTATAACTAATAGAGCCAGCGATTTTGCTTTTATCTTAGGCGTAATAACGATTATTGTTTATTGTGGTTCGGCAAATTACAAAGATGTATTTTCATCTGCAGAGTTATTATCTAATACAAAAATATTTTTACAATTTTCTATTCTAGATGTTATTTGCTTGTTATTATTTATCGGCTGTATGGGTAAATCTGCACAGATCGGTTTACATGTATGGCTGCCTGATGCGATGGAAGGACCGACTCCGGTATCTGCACTTATTCATGCGGCAACCATGGTAACGGCAGGAGTATTCTTAGTAGCACGCTGCTCATATTTGTTTGAATATAGCCCTTTAGTTCTACAGTTTATTACAATAATAGGCGGTGTTACTTGTCTTTTTGCCGCAAGCATTGCTATTATGCAAAGCGATATTAAGAAGATTATTGCTTACTCAACTTGTAGTCAGCTTGGTTATATGTTTATGGCTTGCGGGGTATCTGCCTATAATAGCGGGATATTTCACTTAGTAACTCATGCCTTTTTTAAAGCCTTATTATTCTTATCAGCCGGCAGTGTAATACATGCAGTTCATGAGCAGGATATTTTTAAAATGGGTGATTTAAGAAATAAAATGCCGGTAACTTACGGAAATTTCTTAATCGGCTCACTTGCATTGATAGGTATTTATCCTTTGGCAGGGTTTTACTCTAAAGATTCGATTTTAGAAGCAGCCTATAGTAGCGGCTCGTTTATGTTCATTTTTGGGATAGCGGCAGCAATACTTACCGCTATTTATTCAATGAAGATTATTATGTTGGTATTTCATGGTAAAACTAAGCTAGAAAAAGATGTTTTTGAGCATGCCCATGAACCAGCTAAAATAATGAATAATCCTCTTATATTACTTGTCGCTGGGAGCTTTTTTAGCGGTATGATCGGCTATTATTTACTTTCTATGGACAAACCAAACGGCTATTTCCATGAAAGTCTATTTAATTTACATATTTATAAACTACTAATTAGCCACCCGCCTTTATATATAAAATTATTACCTATGGTTGTCGGCGTAGTTGGGATTGTTATTGGTATTTACTTATATAAGTCAAGTACTATTATGTCATATCCATCTTCTTCTATGTCATTCCCGCGAAAGCGGGAATCCAGCAAAAATATTAAAAAAGGCTGGATGTCGTGGTTGGGTCACAGTATGGCATTTATATCCAACATACTAAGAAATAAATATTACTTCGACGAAATATATAATTTCTTAATTGTGAAACCTATTAACTGTTTAGCTTCTTTATTTTATCTTGGCGATCAGAAAATAATCGATCGTTTTGGACCAAACGGTTTTTCACGAGTTGTTAATTGCTTTAGCGTTCTTACTGGTAAAACACAAACAGGATATGTTTTTAATTATGCTTTGTATATTGTATCGTTTATTGTTGTTGTAATTAGCGTTTTCGTTTGGAAAGGTTTTTAGTGTCATACCGGCGGCTTGACCACGGTATCCAGCACTTTTGTCATCCCGCGAGCTTATAGCGGGGTCCAGTTAAAAATACTAAATTATTAGTATTTTTAGTTCTTTTTTGGATACCGTGGTCAAGCCACGGTATGACACCGAATGCGTTTTTCGATCCACGCAAGAATGATATATACTACTAAAAAAACTCATAAAATCTTAAAAGAATGTTAGAATTACCTATTATATCTATCAGTATTTTCCTGCCGCTAATAAGCGTGCTATATATTTTGCTGTTTATTAGTCAAAGTAAAAAGGCAGATAAAGCGATATATGTAATGTATGTTGCAGTACTTAGTTCTGTTTTAACATTCATCTCAACTATTTATATTTTAATAGAGTTTGACTCCTCAAACCCCGCTTATCAATTTGTTGAACGCTACGCTTGGCTTGATAAAATCGGGCTTGAATTTCATGTTGGTGTTGACGGTATATCAATATTTTTTGTGGCTCTAACTTCTTTTCTTACTCTTATTTGTATAATCGGAAGCTTATTTACCGTTAAAAAATATATTAAAGAATATTTAGTATGTTTTTTATTAATGGAATCTTTTTGTATAGGGGCATTTACCTCAGTAAATTTATTATTATTCTATCTCTTTTTTGAAGCAATATTAGTGCCGATGTATATTATTATCGGCGTTTGGGGAGGTGAGAATAGAATATATGCGGCTCTTAAATTCTTCTTATATACTTTCTTTGGTTCGGTATTTTTCCTACTTTCATTAATTTATATTTATAGCAAAATTCATAGTTTTGATTTAACCTATATTTCTGAACTTACCTATAACATCCCGTTATTTGCTCAGCAAATTTTATGGTGGGCTATATTTATTGCTTTTGCCGTTAAAATTCCTATGATTCCATTTAATACTTGGTTACCCGATGCACACGTACAAGCTCCAACCAGTGGCTCTGTTATACTTGCCGGTATCTTGCTAAAACTCGGCGGCTACGGTTTTTTAAGAGTATTACTACCGCTATTTCCAAGTGTATCACAAGAATTTGCAATTTATGTAATTTACCTTAGCGTTATTGCTATAATATATGCGTCCCTTATTGCTCTTGCTCAAAAAGATATGAAGAAGATGATAGCCTATTCATCAATTGCACATATGGGATATGTTACGATAGGTATTTTTAGCTTTACTGAAGCCGGAGTTAGCGGAGCAATATTTCAGATGCTTAGCCACGGCGTGATTTCCTCATGCCTATTCTTAATAGTCGGTACTTTATATGAAAGATTGCACACCAAAGAAATAGCTAAATACGGCGGTGTAGCAAGTAAAATGCCAGTGCTTGCCACATTTTTTATGATTGCAATGCTTGGTTCTGTTGGGCTACCCGGAACTAGCGGATTTATCGGAGAATTTTTAAGCTTGCTTGGGATTTATAAGGTGAACGTAATAGCAACCTTTATAGCGGCTCTCGGCATAATCCTTGGGGCGGTTTATATGCTGAAATTATATAAAGAAGTTATGCTTGGTGAAATTACCAATAAAGAAATTATGCATTTCAGAGATTTATATAAATATGAAATAATCTCAATAGCTCCTTTAATATTATTGATTATTTACTTTGGTCTAATGCCCAGTTCTATTTTAAACGTATTTCGTTTATCGGTGGAGAATTTATTGGTTAAATTTTAATTGCTTACAAAAAATATAAATGCTACTCTAATTATAGAACTTAAAATTGAGGTCTATATGTTAAAAGAAATAGGAAAAATAAATAAAAAATTAGATGAAGCAGCTAGAGATATAGGTCAAGAAGCTAATAAGTTGGTAGGTACAGAGATAAGTCAAGCTCTTAAGCCTAATGCATCTCGTCACAAAGAAGCATTAAAAGATGCTCAAGCCAAACTTAAAGGCGATAATAATCAACAAGATAATACAGAATTAACTGGGGCTACACCAGAAGAGCATCATGAAAATTAAATTTAGTGTTGCGATGTCATTCCTGCGGAAGCAGGAATCCAGAAAAAAACAACTTACAGTATTGGTACAAAAATTATATATTTAATAAAAAGCATATAAAAATTCTATATGTTTTACTGGATTCCCGCTTCTGCGGGAATACATAGTAACAAAAACATGCTATCACTTCATCAATTACAATTTAATATAGAACAAAGAAATTTATTTGATCTATGTATCACTTTTCTTCCTTCTTCTATCACCTATATAAAAGGAGCTAATGGTTGCGGTAAAAGCTCACTACTGCGAATGATAGCAGGGATTATGCAACCGAGTAGCGGTAATATCTACTATAAAAATAGTAATATCAACAATATCCCTAAACCATACTGCAATTATATCGGTCATAATCTAGGTCTAAAACTCGAAATGACTGTTTTGGAGAATCTAAAATTTTGGTCGGAAATTTATAATTCTGCCGAAACTCTATACGCCGCTATTCATTACTTTAAATTACAAGATTTATTAGATGAAAAATGCTATAGTCTATCTAGCGGAATGCAGAAAGTCGTAGCCGTATCAAGGCTTATTGCCTGCCAATCTGACTTATGGCTACTTGATGAAGTTGAAACTAATTTAAGCAAAGAAAATAGAGATTTGCTAAATAATTTAATTGTTATGAAAGCAAATAGCGGAGGTATTGTTCTTCTATCCTCTCACCTAGAAAATTCCATAAAATCTGCACAGACATTACAGCTGGATATATAATATATGAAATTTCGAATGCAAAGTTCGAGATTTCATGGTATAATCTTCTCAAAGATAAAATTATAATTTATGAAAGCTATTGTTAAACGCCCTCATTATTTAGAAAAGATAACAACACAATTTTTAAGTCATAAAATTGTAGCTCTTTTAGGACCAAGGCAATGCGGCAAAACTACTTTAGCCCGTCAATTTGCGAAAGGACAAAAAGAAATACATTTTTTTGATTTGGAAGATATAAGAGATTTAGCTGCTTTAGAAAATCCTTATATAGCTCTTGAAAGTAAAAAAGGCTTAATTATTATTGATGAAATTCAAAGATTACCGGATTTATTTCCTATTTTGCGAGTTCTAGCTGATAAAGATACAGAGCAGTGTTTTTTAATACTCGGTAGTGCTTCAAAAGATTTAATTAGACAATCGTCAGAAACACTTGCAGGCAGAATAGCTTATATAGAAGTGCATCCTTTTTCTTTATTAGAAGTAGATAATGTAGAACAATTACATCTATTCGGTGGATTTCCAAATTGTTATCTCTATCCAAAAACAGGCTTTGATTGGTTAGAACAATATATTAGGACTTTTCTAGAGCAAGATATTCCAAACCTTGGCTTCTCTATTCCGCCTGCTACATTACGTCGTTTTTGGACTATGCTTGCTCATTATCACGGAAATATTTTTAATGCTTCTGAAATTGGGAAGTCTTTAGGAGTGAGTGACCATACCGTCAAAAATTATCTAGATATTTTATCAGGTACTTTTATGGTGCGTCAATTATATCCTTGGTTTGAAAATATTTCCAAACGTCAGAAAAAACGACCTAAAATATATTTTACTGATTCAGGAATATTTCATCATTTAATTGATATTTATTCACCTGAGCAATTATTAAGACATCCAAAACTAGGAGCAAGCTTTGAAGGATTTGCTCTAGAGCAAATAATACGCATTTTTAATAAACGCAGTGAGGATTGTTATTACTGGGGGATACATCAAGAAGGAGAACTAGATTTATTTATAAGACATAAGGGTCTAAAGCTGGGTTTTGAGTTTAAATTTAGCGATGCTCCTACTCTTACTTCTTCGATGTATAAAGCCATAGACTATTTAAAATTAGATGAATTATTTGTTATATATCCAGGTAAAAAAAGATATCAATTAGGAAGCAATATAACCGTTATGCCGGTTAAAGATATAGTAACGCTTGTGTAATTCTATAGTACTGGATCATTTTTACTCTATGTCATTCCTGCGAAAGCAGGAATCCAGTTAAAATAAAGCTTTTAGAAGCTTTATTTTAAAAAGATAATCTAATTAAAAAAAACCTTTAAAACCAAGATTTTTTTAAAAGCTCGATTTATCTCGCTTTATGATGGATCCCTGCTTTCGCAGGGATGACATCGAGAGCTTTTTCAAAAACTATCCGGTACTATAACTATAATTACCTATATTCATAATCCTTATGTAGCTTATTAGCGAGTGCCTGCTCCCATTTGTCACCGTTTTGCAGTAATCTTTCTTTATCGTAAATAAGTGCCGTATGAGTTAGAGTTGCAAACTCAAAATTAGGACCTTCAACTATCGCATCTACAGGGCAAGCTTCTTGGCATAACCCGCAATAAATACATTTTGTCATGTCTATATCATAACGAGTGGTACGTCTACTGCCGTCATCTCGTTCATCCGCTTCAATCACTATCGCTTGTGCCGGACAAATTGCCTCACAAAGCTTACAAGCAATACAACGCTCTTCACCGTTTTCATAGCGACGCAGTGCATGCTCACCCTTAAATCTAGGGCTAACAGGACTTTTTTCATAAGGATAATTTATGGTAACTTTGGGCTTAAAGAAATACTTTAAAGTCAAAGCCATTCCCCTTATTATCTCATATAGAAAAAATGATTTTAAATAGTTTATCATAATATTAAAAAAATACCTGTCATCCCGTGGTCAAGCCACGGGATGACAATGTAGAGCAATGATACTCTCCCCCTCTAAACACCCGGCAAATTATCAGTGTAAAAAAGCACACTCGACACTAACACCACCCAAAATAAAGTTAGAGGTAAAAATACTTTCCAGCCGAGTCTCATTAATTGGTCATAACGATATCTCGGCAAGGTTGCTCTAATCCATAAAAAGCAGAACAATAAGAATCCGACCTTAAATACAAACCAAAAGAACCCCGGAATACAATCTAACCATGATATATTAAACGGCGGTAAGTAACCTCCTAAAAAGAAAGTCGTAGTCATTGCACTAACTAATATCATATTAGCATATTCACCTAGAAAAAATAAAGCAAATCCCATAGAGGAATATTCAACATTATAGCCGGCTACTAATTCCGATTCTGCTTCAGGTAAATCAAAAGGCAATCTATTTGTTTCGGCAAGCACCGAGATAAAAAATACGACACCCATAGGTAGTAGCATTAAATCAATCCACCACGGCATTGTTCTTTGTGCTTCAATAATCCCACTTAAATTGAGAGTACCGGTAGTAAGTAGCACGGTAATAATAACTAGTCCCATCGATACTTCATAAGAAATCATTTGGGCCGAGGAACGTATAGCACCAAGGAAGGCATATTTTGAGTTACTAGCCCAACCGGCAATAATAATGCCGTAAACGCTTAAAGAAGATATAGCAAGAATATATAAAACACCGACATTAATATCTGCAAGAACTACGCCCTTTGCAAAAGGTATAACTGCCCAGCCGATTAAACTTAATATAAAAGTTATCATCGGTGCTAAAATAAATAATATTTTATCGGAATTGGTTGGAATTATCGGCTCTTTGAATAAAAGCTTAACCGCATCAGCAATAGGCTGAAGTAATCCAAACGGACCCACGACATTCGGTCCACGTCGTAGCTGCATTAATCCAATAACACGACGTTCTGCATATGTTAAATACGCAACGCATAAAATTAAAGGGATAGTGATCGCCACCACCTTTAGAGCGATTATAATTAACGGGAAAATATATTCAAAAAAGATTTCTGTCATAATGTTATTTGATTGTCATCCCGCGACTTGATCGCGGGATCTAAGCAAAATTATTTTATAATATCTTCATATAAATCATACCAATTAGGGTTGTTAGCTTCTATTAAATCTAATTCCATTTTCTTTTATATTCTTTTAAGCGTTTCTCACGACTAATTGCTAGATTAATATCATTAAACTGTTCAAAATAAACTAATTTATCTAAATTATATTTTGTAGTAAATCCCTTTATTATTTTTTGTTTATGTTGCCAAACACGTTTTATAATATCAGAAGTAACGCCGATATATAAAGTACCGTCATATTTATTTGAAAGTATATAAACATAGTATTCTTTCATGTTTATTTTTAATTATTAGATCCCGCGATCAAGTCGCGGGATGACAATTTCCTCTTGCTTCCTTAGCCTCTATGCACTTAGCCATAGTGACCGAGTTTTTACTAATTACATCAGTCATATAATAATTAATAGGTTCTGTAGTTATAGGCTCTTTTGATAACTTATCTTTAGAGCTAAATTTAGCAAATTTACTCTCTACAATTTTATCAATATTAGCAAATATCTTATATTCTTTAGCAAGCCTTACTCTTACTTCTTGTAAATCACTCATTCCGATATCTATTTTCAGATAACCGGCAAGCTCTTTAATAATTTCTATATCTTCTTTAGCTGTTCCTACAAGCGATACTGCTTTTTCCACTATTTGAGGTCTTCCTTCTAAATTTACGTAAATTCCGCTCTGCTCTGTATAAGCAGCCGCAGGTAAAATTACATCAGCATTCGCAGCACCTGCATCCCCATGATGTCCTTGATATATTATAAAAGCCGATTTTAGCTTATCAAATGGGAGTTCATCAGCTCCAAGTAGGTAAGTGAGTTCTAACTCTTCAAGCTTAATAGGATTATTAAAACCGATGTCAAGACCGCCGACTATAGAAGCATGGTTATGCAATATATTAAAGCCCTTCCAATCATCACGCATAATATTATATTCAGCCACTATCTTATGAATAAGCGACAATATAGCATATCCGTCATCTCTTGCATATACGCCGTCACCTACTATAATCATCGGATATTTTGCTGCTTTTAAGGATTTCGTAAACTCATGAGTACCAATGGCTAGTTCCTCAATAATCTTAATATCACTTCCTAAATCTTGAATTTTATAAGTTTGATTATGCCCTTCGCCTATCCGCACTACTTTTAATGAGCCGGCACGTACTCGCATGCCTATTCTGCTGTTTAATACCGGAGCTATCTGTCTTGGATTCGCTCCGATCAGTAAACATAAATCAGCCTTTTCTACGCCGGCAATAGTTGTATTAAATAAGTAGTTTCCTCGCTCGTTTGTATCTATTTTATAGTTAAACTGATTAACGCTATAATTATTACAGCCAAGCTTTTGCAGTAATGTTTTTAATATAAACATTGCTTCAACAGAAGCAAGAGAACCTGCAATAGCTGCAATTTTCTCCGGTTTTATAGATTTAATTTTATCTGCTATCGTTTTTAAAGCTTCGTTCCAGCTGGCTTCTACTAACTTACCGTTTTTTCTGATATAAGGGCGATCTAAACGCTGATATTTCAAACCGTCATAACTAAAACGGTTTTTATCTGAAAGCCACTCTTCATTTATTTCTTCATTAACACGAGGTAATATTCTCATTACCTCATCGCCTCTACTATCTATACGAATATTGGAACCTTCAGCATCATGTACGCCAATGCTAGCAGTATGTTTTAGTTCCCATTTACGAGCTTTAAAAGCATAAGGTTTGGAATTTAAAGCACCGACCGGACAAATATCTATCATATTACCGGATATTTCGGAATCGAGCGTTTGCTCTAAATATGAAGTTACCTCCATATGCTCGCCATGATGGATAGCTCCCATTTCTTCTATTCCGGCTATATCATTTGCAAATCTAATACATCTTGTACATTGTATACATCTAGTCATCGCTGTTTTAATCAGCGGTCCCATATATTTATCTTTAATAGATCTCTTATTTTCATGAAATCTATTAGTACCTTTACCGTATCTAAAAGCCTGATCCTGCAAATCACACTCACCGCCTTGATCACAAATAGGGCAATCTAGAGGATGGTTAATAAGTAAAAACTCCATCACCCCTTCACGTGCTTTTTTTACCATAGGCGTATCGGTGTGAATAACCATACCGTTACTTACCGGCATTGCACAAGAAGCTATAGGCTTGGGTGATTTTTCCATTTCAACCAAGCACATACGGCAATTACCGGCGATTTTTAGACGCTCATGATAACAAAAATGAGGAATTTCTTTACCTGCTTGTGTACAGGCTTGATAAACGGTGCTACCTTCTGATACTTCTATTTCAGAGCCGTCTACGTTCAGTTTTATCATCTTATTTAATCCAATAAGTCATAGGGTTTGGGTATGCATGATCCTCTATCATATATTTAAAACCGATGGCAACACGAAGTACATACCAAACAGCAAGTGCAAAGTATAGTACTACTCCAATAATGATAAACGTAAATATGAAACATACAATCCACCCAAGTACCCCAAGGCAAAAAGTACGAAATAAAAACATATAATGACTAACTGCAAAATTATCACCTTTATCTTTATTGAGATATGCAAAAAATACCCCTATTAATGGTAATATAGGTGCTACTATCCCGCATAAATATAATATATATACTACAATTAAGTTTTTCTTACCGCTCTCGGTATATTCTTTAAGATGCTTGTCCATATGTTTTTCCTTTTTATGTCGTTCCTGCGTGGCTCGAGAAAAGTGTTGGATGTCATTCCTGCTTTCGCAGGAATGACATAAACGACCCGCCCCGTACAACAATGCCCCTATCCTTTCAAACTCTCTACCACAAAATGCATAATACTGCCGTGCTTTATATAATTTATCTCATTATCCGTAAATATTTGCAATATTAAATCGATTGTTCTTGTTTCGCCAGTTTGTTTTTTTATCACGCATTTAACAGGATTATAAGGCTTTATTTGTTCAGTTAAGCCTATAATATCAATAGTTTCCGAACCGTCTAACTTTAAATCTAATCTTGTATTATTACCGGTAAAAGTTAGCGGTAAAATACCCATACCAACTAAATTTGAACGATGTATTCGCTCAAAGCTCTCGGCAATCACTGCCTTTACTCCAAGCAGTTGCGGACCTTTTGCCGCCCAATCTCTAGACGAACCGCTACCATATTCTTTACCGGCAAAAATCACTACAGGTACATCATTAGCTTTATAGTCCATAGCCGCATCGTAAATAGTTTGCTGCGTACTACTTAATTGGTTTATAGTAAAGCCGCCTTCTACTCCCTTACACATTTCGTTTTTTATACGGATATTAGCAAATGTGCCACGCATCATCACTTCATGATTCCCTCTACGTGATCCGTAAGAGTTGAAATCTAGAGGCTCTATATGATGGTCCGTTAAATATTTAGCAGCAGGGCTGGTTTTACTAATACTTCCTGCCGGCGAAATATGATCGGTAGTAATAGAATCACCGAAAATTGCTAGAATTTTTGCAGATTTTATATCTTTTATATTATTCTTGCTGCCTATATCCTCAAAATAAGGCGGATTATTAATATAGGTACTGTTCTTATTCCAGTTATAAGTAGAGCTAGTTGTAATCTGTAAATCTTTCCACTCTTTCGTTCCGCTAAATATATCGGAATATTTTTCTATAAACATAGAGGAACTAATTGAATTTGCAATAACTTCATCTATCTCTTCTTTGCTTGGCCAAATATCTTTTAAATAAATATTTTTTCCTATCGGCTGATTATTTAAATCTATATTAAGAGTGCCACTAAGTGCATATGCTACGACTAAAATAGGCGAACCGAGATAGCTTGCTTTAGTAAGTGGATTAATTCGCCCTTCAAAATTCCTATTACCAGATAAAACAGAAGCAACGACTAGCCCGTTTTTGTTAATAGTTTCCTCTATTTCCGGATTTAGAGGTCCGGAATTACCGATGCAAGTAGTGCAGCCATAACCTACTAGATTAAACCCTAATTCATCTAAATATTTATCAAGACCGCTAAGCTTCAAATATTCCGTTACGACTTTTGAACCCGGAGCAAGAGAAGTTTTAACCCAAGGCTTTACCTTTAATCTTTGTTCTAGTGCTTTTTTAGCAAGAAGTGCTGCACCAATCATCACGCTAGGATTAGAAGTATTAGTACAGCTAGTAATTGCTGCAATTACCACATCGCCGTTACCGATTTCGTAATTCTGATTTGCTACAACATACTTTTTATCAATGTCTTTATTTTCTAAAGCAAAATTCGGTAATTCATGTTTAAAACTGCTTGCTACATCATTTAGATTTACCCTATCTTGCGGGCGTTTTGGACCGGCGAGTGAACTTTGTACTTTCGATAAATCTAGCTCTAAAATTTCGGTATATTCTGCCTCATGCTCAAAATCATACCAAAGATTCTGCTCGTTTGCGTATTTTTCTACTAATTTGATTTGCGTTTTTTCTCTACCTGTTAGCTCTAAATATTTTATAGTTTCTTGGTCAATCGGGAAAAAGCCACAAGTAGCACCGTATTCAGGCGACATATTAGAAATGGTAGCACGATCGGCAATCGTTAGATTTTTTAGCCCCTCACCGAAAAACTCAACAAATTTACCTACTACTTTCTTTTTCCGTAGCATCTCGGTAACGGTTAAAACTAAATCGGTTGCTGTAGCTATGCCTGTTAATTTTCCTGTTAGTTTTACTCCAATTACTTCCGGTAGAATCATAGTAAGAGGTTGTCCAAGCATTGCAGCTTCTGCTTCTATTCCGCCAACTCCCCAACCAAGCACCGATAACCCGTTTACCATGGTTGTATGGCTATCAGTTCCAACTAAACTATCAGGGTAAGCAAGTCCGTCTTTATGCCACACGACTTTTGCTAAATATTCTAAATTTACCTGATGACAAATACCCGTACCAGGCGGCACTACTTTAAAATTATTAAATGCCTGTTGCCCCCATTTAAGAAATGCATAACGCTCTATATTACGTTTCATTTCCATCTGTACGTTTTTATCGAATGAATCCTTAGCTGCATAAGAATCAACGCTTACGGAATGGTCTATTACCAAATCAACAGGAATAAGCGGGTTAATTTTTAACGGATCGCCTCCTATTTTCTTCATCGCATCACGCATAGCAGCCAAGTCTACAATAGCAGGCACACCAGTAAAATCCTGCATCAAAACTCTTGCCGGCATAAAATCTATTTCCGCATCAGATTTTTTAGTTTTTAGCCATTCTTTAAATACAAGTAAGTTTTGTTTTGAACCATTAGAACGTAATACATTCTCAAATAACACTCTTAAACTATATGGAAGCTTTTTTAATGGAAGTTCGATATCGCTTGCCGCTTTATTTATATCGTAAATTTTGTAGGAAGTATTATCAATTGATAGTTCTTTAAGATATTCTGAATTATGCACTTTTGACATTTGTTTCTCACTTGATTGCGTGAATTGATTTTCCTATTGTCATCCCGTGGCTTGACCACGGGATCCAGTAAAAACATCAAAGCAATATAATAAGCTTAAATTGCTGGATGCCGTGATCAAGTCACGGCATGACACCTTAAACCTTATCCCAAAACGTAGATTTTTCAAACAAATTAATGTTGTTCTGATAAAGGTTTTTGAAGTTCTAGGAGCTTGTTGCTATTTCTGCTTCATTTAAATTTGTAACGTTAATAGCAGTTTCCGTTGCTATATTAACATAACTTCCCGTTACTTCGGTTACACCGCCGGAAACAAGATAAGTAATTTGTGGGTTGTGTATATCATCTATATAAACCTGTACTAAACCGGCTTTTAAACTAACGATCATCAGAGCGTGATTCGGCAGCACTCCAAACATACCCTCCTCACCCGGCATTGTTACCATTTTAGCTTGCTTTTCAAATGCAATACTTAAAGGAGTAATTATTTTGACTAGAGTTGTTTCGTTCATATTTTAGTTTATCCTTAATGTCACCTAGTTCGCTTGACCACGGGGTCCAGAAAAACGACTTGTTATATTGCTACTTTCACTGGATCCCGCAGGTACAAGCCACGGGATGACAATGACTACATCTTCAGAGTTTTCGCCTTCTCAATAGCCTCGTCCATAGTTCCGACCATATAAAAAGCAGCTTCCGGTAAATCATCGTATTTACCCTCTACAAGCCCTTTAAAGCCTGCTATAGTATCAGCTAAATTAACAAATTTGCCTTCAGCTCCGGTAAATACTTCAGCGACATGGAAAGGCTGTGATAAGAAACGCTGTATTTTTCTAGCACGCGACACGGTTAGTTTATCTTCTTCGGATAGCTCATCCATACCTAAAATAGCAATGATATCCTGCAACGATTTATAAGTTTGTAAAATCTGCTGCACTTGTCTTGCTACGCTATAATGCTCTTCACCGACAATCATCGGGTCAAGTACCTGAGAATTACTATCTAACGGGTCAACTGCCGGATAAATTCCAAGCTCGGCTATCTGACGGCTAAGTACTGTTGTAGCATCTAAATGTGCGAAAGAAGTAGCAGGAGCAGGATCGGTTAAATCATCTGCCGGTACATATATAGCCTGCACGGAAGTTATTGAGCTGTTCTTAGTAGAGGTGATACGCTCCTGTAGCTCTCCCATATCAGTAGCAAGAGTAGGCTGATATCCTACCGCTGACGGAATTCTACCAAGCAACGCCGATACTTCAGAACCTGCTTGAGTAAAACGGAAAATATTATCTACAAAGAATAAAACATCTTGCCCCTCATTCATATCTCTAAAACTTTCCGCAATGGTCAGACCGCTTAACGCAACTCTTGCCCTTGCTCCCGGCGACTCGTTCATTTGTCCATAAACAAGAGCTACTTTTGAATTTTCCGGTTTCTCAAGGTCAATCACACTGGAGTCAATCATTTCATGGTAAAGATCATTACCCTCTCTAGTTCTCTCACCGACTCCTGCAAATACCGTATAACCGCCATGTGCCTTAGCTACGTTATTAATAAGCTCCATAATTAACACGGTTTTACCGACCCCTGCACCACCGAATAATCCTATCTTACCGCCTTTAGTATAAGGAGCAAGTAAATCAACAACTTTAATACCGGTTACTAATATATTACGCTCGGTTGACTGATTGGTAAAATCAGGAGCAGACTTATATATAGAAGAAATATTTGAGCTTTTAATGTCTCCTTTACCGTCAATCGGCTCACCTACAACATTCATAATACGCCCAAGCGTCTCAGTACCTACAGGAATACGAATAGGACTGCCTGTATCTATTACTTCTACACCCCGCACTAATCCTTCAGTAGAATCCATAGCAATACAACGCACCGTATCATCGCCTATATGTTGTGCTACTTCCAGCACTATCCTTTGTTTATCGTTATAGCATTCTAGAGCATTTAAAATTTCCGGTAACTCACCGTTATTCGTAAATTTTACATCCACCACCGCTGAAATAATCTGAGTAATTTTACCGATATTTTTTGTCATAATTTTTTCTTTTGTTTTGTCATCCCGTGGCTTGACCACGGGATGACACAGTCTTATATCTACACCGCCTCAGAGCCGGCTATAATCTCTATCAACTCCGTAGTAATAATAGCCTGTCTTGATCTATTCAACTTTAAAACTAATTTACTTATTAAATCATTAGCATTATTTGTTGCATTTTCCATAGCGGTCATTCTAGCTCCCTCTTCACTTGCTCTACTTTGTAGTAAAGCATAATTTATTTGGGAATTCACATATAAATTAATTAGATTAGAAATTAGATTTTCTCCCTCATACTCATAGTGGTCATTCTCTATTTTAGAATCATCATGATATTTTTCTACCGGTAAAACCTGTTGTCTAGTCATAATTTGAGTCATTGCGTTCTTAAATTTATTAAAATATATAACACAATTACTAACTTCTAGATTTGCGACTAGCGACATAATTTTTTGTTTTACTTCCAGCATTAGATTTTCATCATGAATTTTGGGTAACTCAAAATAACTATCAATATAATTTGCATATTGCCTTTTTAGTGCTTCGTAACCTTTTTTTCCTATAATGATAAGCTTTATTTGTTCGCCTTTATTTTCTAACTCTTTAATATCATTCTTAACTTGCTTAATTATACTGTAATTAAACGTTCCGCATAAACCACGCTGTGATGTCATAACTATCAATAAATTTGCTTTATTCGGTATAGTATTAAAAAATTTCTGCTCTTCTATAGATAACTCATACATATAAATTGATAATATATCAGACATCATTTTACTAATAGCCTCAATATAAAAATTTGAATTGGCTATTTGACTTTTTATTTTTGCCATTTTAGAAGCTGATACTAGTTGCATTGCTTTAGTAATCTTTTGTGTAGATTTAACGCTTTTAATTCTAGTTCTTAATTGCTTTAAATTTGACATATAGTTTTATTTCTTTATAAACCTATGTCACTCCCGCGTAGGCGGGAATCCAGTAATTAAAAAATACAAACATACTAAATTTTTAAAATTAAAAGCTCGATTTATCTCGCTTTAAACTGGATTCCCGCCGTTGCTGGAATGACATAGAGTACGGTAATAATATAACACTAATTAACCTGCTTTCACAAATTCCTTAACGAAATTTTCTAAAAATGCTTTTAGTTTCTGCTCGGTTTCTTCGGTTATACGTTGCTCGTTTTTTATTGATTCCAAAATATCTTTTTTATTTAACCTTATCTCCGTAAGCATTTTATCTTCAAATTCTTTTACTTTCTGAAGCGGTACATCATTTAAATATTTCTTAGTTCCGACATAAATACTTACTATTTGTTCTTCTATCGGAAAAGGATGATATTGAGCTTGTTTTAATATCTCAACTAATCTTTTACCGTGATCGATTTGTGCTTTAGTGGCAGGGTCTAGATCTGATCCAAATTGCGAGAAAAACTCCAGCTCTCTAAATTGAGCAAGTTCTAGCTTTACCGAACCTGCTACCTGCTTCATAGCCTTTATTTGTGCTGCAGAACCAACACGGCTTACTGAAATACCGACATTAACGGCAGGTCTTACGCCTTTATAAAATAACTCACTTTCTAAGAAAATTTGACCGTCGGTAATTGAAATAACATTTGTTGGGATATATGCGGATACATCACCTGCCTGCGTCTCGATTATAGGAAGAGCAGTAAGTGAACCGTTGCCTTTTTCCTCTGACATTTTAGCAGCTCGCTCAAGCAATCTTGAATGCAGGTAGAACACGTCACCGGGATAAGCTTCTCGCCCGGGCGGTCTTCTAAGTAATAATGAGATTTGTCTATATGCGACGGCATGCTTACTTAAATCATCATAAATAATAAGTGCATGCATACCGTTATCACGAAAATATTCGCCCATACTACAGGCAGAATAAGGGGCAATGAATTGAAGAGCTGCAGCTTCCGAAGCAGTAGCCGAAACAACGATTGTATAGTCCATTGCTCCAGCATCTTCTAGTTTTTTTACTATCTGTGCAACACTTGATCTTTTCTGCCCAATAGCTACATAAATACAATAAATTTTATCGCTTTCATTAGTAAGTGAATGAGCTTGTTTTTGATTAATAATAGTATCAACCGCTATCGCCGTTTTTCCGGTTTGTCTATCACCGATTATTAACTCTCTTTGCCCTCTACCTATCGGAATTAACGAATCTATAGCCTTTATTCCGGTTTGTACAGGTTCGCTTACGCTCGTTCTTTCTATTATTCCCGGAGCCTTCATCTCGATATGTCTGTACTCTTTACTTGCAATATCGCCTTTGCCGTCAATAGGGTTACCAAGAGCATCAACAACACGACCAAGCAAAGCTTTTCCTATCGGTACTTCTAAAACTTCTTTAGTTCTTTTGACATTATCGCCTTGCTGTACTTGGTTATCATCGCCCATAATTACAGCACCGACGCTATCATTCTCCAAATTTAAAACAAGACCCTTAACACCGGATTTAAACTCTACTACTTCACCGGATTTTACATTAGCAAGACCGTAAATTTTAGCTATACCGTCACCGACCGAGATTACCTGCCCAACTTCTTCAAGTTCACTCAAGCAATTAATATTAGCTATTTCCTTTTGTAATATTTCAGCTACTTCAATAGGCTTTAGTTTCATGTGGGGTGACTCCTAATTACGCGTTGTCATCCCGTGGCTTGACCACGGGATCCAGTTAAAAATGACAAAATAATATATAGCTTTAGATTGCTTATGGATCCCGTGGTCAAGCCACGGGATGACAATAGTACTCAAGCAGCAACCCTAACTTTCTTTAAAGCTTTCGTTATTTTCTCTAAACTACCTTTTATTGAGTAATCTTGCAACATACTATCATATTTAATTACAATACCGCCGATAATAGTAGAATCAATGTTAAAAATTATTTCTGTTTTTTGATTTAATTCTTTTTCTATACGAGATTTAATCCACTCTTGCTCTTTAGGTTGTAACTTATTTGCAGAAATAACCTGAACTATCTTTATGTTTTTACTTTCATATAGTAAAGTATTATAAGCATCTACTATATTAGATAAAATAGCAGTACGAGAATTTTTTACCAATAACAATAAAAAATTATTCACTATTTTGTTAAATTTAGTATTTTTTACTAACGAATTAACCACATTAATTTTATCATCCTTATTTACTATAGGAGAAAATAGGAATTCTCTAATATCAAAATTATCGGTAATTATACGATTTATAGCGGTAATTTCTTCAAAGATTTTATCTTGTATATTATCAACCATAGCGTTATTAAATAACGCCACTGCATAATTCTCGATTAAATTATCTTTGTTCATACATGTATTGCCCTATCAAATGCAGCTAACACCGACTCGTGCATCATTTCCGATAAAGTCGGATGCGGGAAGATAGTATTAATTAAATCCAACTCCGTTCCTTCTAAATTTTTTGAAACCACATATCCTTGTATTAATTCTGTTACTTCCGAACCTATCATATGAGCTCCGAGTAACTCACCGGTTTTAGCATCAAATATAGTTTTAATTAAGCCGTCGCTATCACCGCTTACTAAAGCCTTACCATTAGCCATAAAAGGAAACCTGCCTATTTTAAGCTCATAACCTAAAGCTTTCGCCGCTTCTTCCGTAAGTCCGACGCTTGCTATTTGCGGCGAAGAATAAGTGCAACCCGGTATATTATGCTTATTGATAGCATGGGGCTTTAAGCCAGCTATACTTTCCGCTGCAATAATCCCTTCATGGCTTGCTTTATGAGCTAAACAAGGTACTCCTGCTACATCCCCTATAGCATAAATTCCCGATTCTGCAGTTTGCATTAGTCCGTTAGTAACTATATAGCCATTTTCTATTTTAATTTTGGTCTTTTCAAGTCCTAAATTTTCTGTATTTGCCGTAATACCTACTGCCATAAGTAAGATTTCAGCTTGTAATTTTTGTGTTTTACCGTATAACTCTAGCTCAACTTCTATCTTATCTTTTGATTTTGTTTGCTTAATTAACTTAGCATTTGTAATAATTTTTATTCCCTTTTTCTCAAAATTCTTATGAGCGATTCCGGCAATTTCCGTATCTTCAGCAGGTAATATTCTATTATGTGCCTCAATTACGGTAACATCCACACCAATACTATTATAAAATGAAGCGAATTCTATACCTATTGCACCTGAGCCGACAATAATCATAGATTTCGGTACATGCTGCGGTATCATAGCTTCTTTTGAAGTCCATATTTGCTTGCCGTCAGGCTCAAAGCCTTTTAAAACTCTAGATCTTGCTCCGGTAGCTATAATAATATTATCTGCTTTTACTATAGGTTTATCATTTATACTTATTACCTTACTTCCTGCAAGGCTTGCTACTCCGTCTATCACGGTAACTTTGTTTTTTTTCAGTAGTAACTTAACGCCACCTGCAAGTTTATTTGAAATCTCTCTTGAGCGTTCGACTATTTTCTTAATGTTGATTTCAGCACCTTTAGAATCAATTCCATAATCTTTAGCATGTTTTATATATTCAAAAACCTCAGCAGATTTAAGCAGGGATTTAGTCGGTATACATCCCCAATTAAGGCACACCCCTCCTAAATGTTCTTTTTCTATTAATACAACTTTTTTCTTTAATTGTGCTGCTCTAATTGCCGCAACATATCCACCAGGACCACCGCCTATAACGGCTACATCGTATTGTTCCATTTTATTTTTGTTTTGTTAGTTAGGTTTATTGCCATCTCTGTATGAACTTATGTCATTCCCGCGAAAGCGGGAATGACACTAGAGTATACTACTCTTCAGCATCCATCTGTTTTTTTCATGCACCTTAATCCGCCCGATAATCATATCGGCTGTCCCTTCATCACCTTCTGCTTGTGCTACTTTGAGTCCCTTATATAATGTATCTCTAATAATATCTTGATCTTTTGTTAGACTTTTAAGCATTTCGTTTGCTGTTACGTTTGGATTTGCCTCATCTATAGATGCAAGCTTTATTAAATTTGATAATGCGGGGACTTTAGCACCTAAACTTCTCACTCTTTCAGCAAGTTCATCTAAGCTTTCAGCTAAATCTTCATATTGTCCTTCAAATAATAAATGTAGACTTCTAAACTCTGCTCCTTCTACATTCCAGTGATAATTCTGTGTTTTAAAATATAAAGCATAACTATCTGCTAAAATTTGTTCTAAAGCTTTTACTACTTGCATAATATCCTCAAATTTTTATGAACTTTTTGACTTTATAACATTTCTTTAGATACTTCAAGAGATAACAGGGTTTATATAAATTCCTGATATATTTCTTTTCTGTGTTTGATTGCAATAATAATTACCGTAGATGTTTCTTGTTCAATACGGTATATAATACGATAATCACTTATTCGGAATCTTCTATGACCTTTCAAACTATAGCGTAACGGTTTGCCAAAAGCTATGGGATCAAACATTAATCGTTCTTCAATTGCACATTTGATAAGAGTTTTTGCATTGGAGTAAAGCATTGGGATATGCTTATTTGTTACTTCTTCTAGATAACATATTTTATAATTCATTTCCACGCTTCTTCGTGAGAGTAAGTTTTAGCATTCTCTTTATCAAGCTTTTTAGCAACTTTTGACAGAAATAAATCTTCTCTCATTTCAAGAGCTTCAAGTGTTAATTCTCTGACTAAACTCGATAAAGATTTATTTTCTTGAACTGCTAAATTACTAAGCAAAGTGGAAATTACCGGCTCAAAAGTAACATTAACTCTTGGACTTTTAGACATATAGAATTATTTTTATTGATTAGTATTATTATTGTAACACTTTTACATCACTCAAACAATAAAATTATCAATTAAGACTAAAATTGCAATGATTATATATTAAATATTAATTTTTATTAGTAAGTTCTTGACTAATCTATTAGTTTTATCTATTGTGCCACCTTAATTTAAAACTTAAGGGATAGAACGGCATGAATTACATTTTTCTTTAACTACCGCAGCAAGACTTAACTAATACAATAAAAACAATTGGTGGTCAAGGATACCACATGCTTAAAATAGGGCATAATGTGGCCAGTTACTATCTAACTACCTTTAGTTTAATTGAACCAACTTGCCATAAAGAGAATATATTAACAACTCTGTGTAATAAAGGAATTGAATTATTAAATACTGAAACAAGCAATTTTGTATTTGAAGGAATGTTCAAAATAAAGGAAGTATTAACTGTAAATAAAGCTATTATTACAGCGATTAATGATAATGGAAAGACTATACGGGATTATATATTGCAAAAACAAGGTGATAAGACTTATATATATGAGGAACGCTTGCTTAAAATATGTCAAGAAAATCTTCAAGGAAATCTTACTATTGAGGGTATACTTAATATCGCAGTGGATAATAACCCTATTATAGGAGATATTAAAGGGTGCGAAATATTTGAAGTAGAGAAAGAAAATGCTCTACAGGCGATTCTCTCAGAAATAAAGGATTTAATAGCTAACCCGATATCTAGCACTACTCAAGCAAGTGATATTAATACAACCGAGGGATGGACAGAGTCCGTAACAGAATATTTATCTGAAATGGCGACTAATGCAGTTAATAATACAATAACAAATTCTACTGCTGAAATTTCTGAATCAATCTTTTCCGATAACACTGAAAGTTGGACTGAAACGGGAATAAATTTAATTAATAACACCGTAGCAAACCTTACTAATACTGCTTTCAATTCAACTTATAACCCTCAAGAAAATATGTTTGATGAGAGTGATAACGATACTTCCTTAGTTGCTCCGTATATAAAATTTGGTATAGCTGGAATTGCCGTTATCGGTGTAGCAATAGTTGCAGGATTAACTTGGTATGTTAGAAATAAAAACGCAAAAAAAGCTAAATTAAAACAATATATTGATGAAATTGAAGCTGAAAGAGCTGCTGAAGATAAACTTGCTGCTAACGATACTGAAGAGCATAACGCTCCTCTACTTAACAACAATACAGAGCATAATGATCACACTACGGTAGATATGACCGGACTCTCCTATGAAGAGGCTCTAGATATATAAGTGTGTAAATTCTAAAATAGGCATTAAATTCGCCCCTCAAATTTTATCAAAAAGTGAGCCATGGCCTCTCCCCAATTTTGGATAGGCATATTCCATTTTCGCGTAATATAGTCAATTGTCAAGTACAAAGTCTTAAATACAGAGTCGTCGTTAGGAAAACCCCTTTTGTTATTAGTAACCTTGCGTAATTGACTATTTAAACCTTCGATTGCATTGGTTGTATAAATGATACGCCTAATCACTTCTGAGTATTGTAAAAAAATTATCAAATTCTGCCAATTATTTTGCCATGATTTTGCAATATGTGGGTACTGTTTGCCCCATTTCATATCAAAATCAGATAAGGCAGTAAGTGCTTCATCCTCAGTGATAGAGCTGTATACTAGCTTCAAATCTGCTGCAAGTTCTTTACGATCTTTATAGCTTACATATGACAAACTATTTCTGATTTGATGTACAATGCACAGCTGATGCTCAGTTTGTGGATATACTGCAGATATCGCCTCACTCATGCCCGTTAGATTATCGCTACAAGCAATTAAGATATCTTTTAATCCCCTGTCTTTCATTTCAGTAAAATTATTTAACCAAAATTTAGCTCCCTCATTCTCGCTAATACACAAGCCTAAAATATCTTTCCTTCCGGTTAAATCTACACCTAAAGCTACATATACTGCCTTATTGATAATTCTCTTATCTTGACGTACTTTAACTATAAGTGCATCAAAATATTTAGCATTACCTATCACTGCTATTAATGCCGTAGCGGTAATTAAACCTATACCAGGTATAACTGTTAATTGTTTGTATTTATCCAATTCACCAGCTATTATTTTTAATCGTTTTTCTAACTCTGTTATTTTTTTATTATTATCTATAAATTCTTCTTTCAACTCGCTAAACGTTTGATAGCTAAGTTGGCTTAAAGCTCCACTATCTAAAATCTCTGTTAATGTACTGATAACTTTATTTATCCCTTGGGGAATGATTAAACCAAATTCATGCAACAAGCCTCTAATCTCATTGGCTAGTGCAGTACGGTTTTTTACTAATCTAGCTCTCACCCGATGAATTGATAAAAATATCTTGTTGCTCTATACTCTTGATTGGTACAAATCTCATATTTGGTCTTGTCACTGCTTCACAAATTGCTTCTGCGTCAGCTTGATCGTTTTTATTAGTTTTTACATATGGTTTTACAAATTGCGGTGCTATTAACCTAACTTCATGCCCTAATTTTACTATCTCCCTTGCCCAATAACTAGCCCCGCCACAAGCTTCTATACCTACTAAACATTTTGGCAGATTAACCATAAAACCTAATACTTGATCCCTCATTAATTTTTTCTTTAATACTGTCTTCCCGTTTTTATCTACTCCATGAATTTGGAAAATTCTTTTTGCAATGTCTATGCCAATTGTGCTAACTTCCATTTGTGGACCTCCTTATTGTTGTCTAGGATTAATTTCCTACTCTAGAACGATAACATTTTTTATCGATTCCGTATATAGGGTAAGTCCATACCATTATCTTGGCAGTTTATCGACAGCCGCTAAATATTCAACTCGGTTTAACTTCTGCCGTAATGTTGATGCTTGAAACTTCCCGCTACCAAAATTAAAGATAAATGAGATTAAGGCGACTTGTTGCTTACTTGTTGCTTAATTAAATTATTAATATTTCTTTTTATAAGGTAATAAATTTACTATTTAGAAGAAAGAGAAAAGCTGCTTAGTTTAGAGATTTGGTGAAAGACAATTAATAAAAATTAGTTTTATCGAACCTTTCATTAAACGGCAAAAAGCTTGATTTTATGCTGCATCTGCGGTTTGATATTTTTGTAGAAATACCGAAAAATGAAGAATGGCGCACCCTAAAGGATTCGAACCTCTGACCCACAGATTAGAAATCTGTTGCTCTATCCAGCTGAGCTAAGGGTGCTAAGCATTTACGGTAAACTTTATATCAGTTTTAATAGTTTTTTTCAAGTATTCTTTTATTATCATAAATAAATGTGATAAATAACATAATGAATAAATTCTATAATTACAAGTCTTCTTCACATCAGGTTTTACTTAATCTTAAAGTAAAGCCTAATTCTAAACAGAATCTAATTAGCGATTTTGTAATCATCAATAATATCCCATATCTAAAATTATCTATAAAAGCAACACCGGAACAAGGTAAAGCTAATGAAGAAATCATAAATTATCTAGCAAAAGAATGGAAATTATCACGCAAGGATATAGAAATTATTAAAGGTCATACTAATAGCTTAAAAACGATATTGATAAAAAATATTGACGAAGACTATTTAAATTTGATTATTAATTCCTATATTAAATAAGGTGCAATGGTTGCTAAGCTGTCGATGTCATTCCCGCGTGGCATTGTTGCGTGGATCTAAAAACGCGTTCGGTGTCATACCGTGGCTTGACCACGGTATCCAGAAAAAAAATTTAAAATACTAAAATTTTAGTATTTTAAGCTGGATCCCGCGATCAAGTCGCGGGATGACACTGGAAAAGCTGATCCTCACGGGAATGATATCAGCAGTTATATGACTAAAAAATAATTCATTAACTGGAATAATTATGACACAAGAAAAAAAGAAATTTGACGCTGAGGTTGGCAAGATTTTAAATTTAATGATTCACTCTCTTTATAGTAATAAAGAGATTTTTATGAGGGAGTTAATTTCTAATGCTTCGGATGCTTGCGATAAATTACGTTATTTATCTCAAAGTAATAGTGAATTAGTAGCTGGCGATAGCAATTTTAAAATTACGGTTAAAGTCGATAAAGATAAAGGACAAATCATCATCCGTGATAACGGTATCGGCATGAATAAAGACGATTTAATTGAAAATCTCGGTACTATTGCAAGATCAGGTACGGCAAATTTTCTTAAAAGCCTTTCCGGTGATTCTAAAAAAGACAATATGTTAATCGGTCAGTTTGGTGTTGGATTTTATTCAAGCTTTATGGTAGCCGATAAAGTGCTTGTCACCTCAAGAAAAGCAGGCGAAGATAAAGTCCATACTTGGGAATCGGACGGACTTGGCGAGTACATTATTTCAGATTCGGACAAAGAATTCACAAGAGGCACGGAAATCGTTTTACATATCAAAAAGGAAGAAGATACATTCCTTGATCATTTCAGGTTAAAACATATCGTTAAAAGCTATTCCGATCATATAGCAGTACCGATATATTTCTTTGATGAAGCCGGTAATAATGAAATCCAGCTTAATTCAGCTTCTGCATTATGGACAAGACCGAAATCAGAAATTACGGAAGAACAATATAAAGAATTCTACAAAAGCCTATCTTATGCCGTTGATGACCCTTGGATAACTATGCATAATAAAAACGAAGGAGCTATAGAATTTACTAACTTGCTTTTCATTCCATCGAGCAAAACATTCGATTTATTCCATCCTGATCGCAAGAGACGAGTTAAATTATATATCAAAAGAGTGTTTATTTCTGATGAGAATATTGATTTAATTCCGTCATATTTAAGATTTTTACGAGGCGTGGTTGATTCAGAAGATTTACCGTTAAATATTAGCCGTGAGTCATTGCAGCATAATAGTGTACTTGAGAAAATCAAGAATGCTATTACAAAAAGAGTGCTTGACGAGCTTAGAAAAAAGAAAGAGGAATCACCTGAAGAATATAATAAGTTTTGGGCTAATTTCGGTGGTGCTTTAAAAGAAGGTTTGTGTGAGGCTACTACCGACCATGAAAAATTATTAGAAGTATGCATATTCAGAAGTGCCTTGCATAATAAAATGATCAGCCTTGACGAATATATAGCAAATTTTAAAGAAGGGCAGAATACTATATATTATTTAAGCGGGGATAATCCCGATAAATTACTTTCAAGCCCACAAATTGAAGGACTACTTAGTAAAAATATCGATGTATTACTTTTTACCGATACAGTGGATGATTTTTGGGTAAATGTTAATAGCGAATATAAAGGACATGCTATTAAATCAGCAACAAGAAGCGATATCGATGTAGAGCAAACTACTTCACAATCTGAGGATAAAAATGCAGATAGTAAAAAATCCGATGACGAATATAAATTGCTAACCGATTATTTTAAAGAGACGCTTGGGGAGTTAGTAAAAGAAGTTAAGATCTCTAAAAAATTAACCTCAAGCCCTGCTTGTCTTGCCGTTAGCGACGCTGCTATGGATATTCGTATGGAGAGATTTTTGATTGAGCAGAAACAAATAGCTGCTGCATCTGCCAAAAATTTAGAGCTAAATCCTAAAAATAAAATCATAGAGAAAATCTTTAACGACTTAAAAGCAAATAATAAAAATAATGAAGAATTGGTTAATCTAATATTTGATCAAGCCTGTATTTTAGAGGGCGAACCGGTTGCTGATACCGGTGCATTTTCAAAGAGATTAAACGATATTGTACAAAAAGCTATATTATAACTTCAAAATTAATTAGTTTTAATGTATAGTCAATTGATTTGAACTTTGTGCTTCGTTGTTCGTCGACTCGCCTATTAGTATAGGCGTCGCTCTTCACGCCTGTCACAAAATTCAACTGAATTGACTATAGAATGGTTGCAAACGTGAGTTTGGAAGTATTGTTCTGTTCGATGTCATTCCTGCGTAGGCGGGGTGTTGTTGCATGGCTCGGTTTATGTCATTCCCGCGTAGGCGGGAATCCAGCGTAAAGCGAGATAACCTAAGCTTTTAAAAAACTTTAAAATACTGGATTCCCGCGTAAGCGGGAATGACATAGAGAAAATGTCTTATTACGATACTATATTTAGCAAACATATAGACAAAATTAAGAGCGAAGGAAGATATCGAGAATTTAAAGCCTTAAAAAGACAAGCCGATAATTTTCCTTTTGCAGAACACGCTAATAAACAAATAGTTATGTGGTGCATTAATGACTATTTGGGTATGAGTAAACATGCAAAAGTAATGCAAGCTTCTATAGATGCCTTGCTAAAATACGGTGTTGGATCAGGCGGAACTCGCAATATCGGCGGTAATAATATTGCCATTCTTGAGCTTGAAAAAGAACTTGCAGATTTACACAAAAAGCAAGCAGCTTTAGTTTTTACATCCGGTTTTGTTGCAAATGATACAACGCTTGCAAGTCTTGCTAAAATCATGCCAGATATAGTATTTTTCTCCGATGAGCTAAATCATGCTTCAATAATTGCAGGAATTACAAGTTCAAGAGCCGAGAAATATATATATAGACATTTAGACGTTAAGCATCTAGAAGAGCTTTTACAATCAGTCGATATTAATAGACCGAAAATTATTGTTTTTGAATCGGCTTACTCTATGGACGGTTTTTTCTCACCTATCAAAGATATAATCAACTTAGCCAAAAAATATAATGCTTTAACCTTTATCGATGAAGTTCATACGGTCGGTTTATATGGTAAACATGGAGGCGGTATTGCCGAGCTTCTTAATTGTAGCGATCAAATCGATATTATTCAAGGTACACTTGCCAAAGCATATGGCACTATCGGTGGTTATATCACTAGCAACCATAATTTAGTCGATGCTATAAGGCTAACCGCTCCGGGATTTATTTTCACTACTTCATTACCGCCGGTAATTTCTACCGCTGCAACGCATAGTATTAGACACCTTAAAGAATCGAATGAAGAACGAATAAAACATCAAGAAGTAGTTACAAAACTTAAAAATTCTTTTGAAAATTTTAATATACCTTATTTGAAAAATGAAAATCATATAGTGCCGATAATTATTGGTGATCCGATTAAAGCAGCTAGTGCCTCAAATATGCTCCTTAATGAATACGGTATTTACGTTCAACATATCAATTTTCCAACCGTACCGAGAGGTACGGAACGCCTCCGAATCATCCCAACTCCAGCCCATACCGATAAAATGATAAATGATTTATCTATAGCCTTAGTGCATATATTTGCCAAACTTGATATAGAATTATCTTCTACAAAAGAACTAAACGAAGAAGTACGCTTGAATCTTATTGCTTAACTTCACGTCATTGTGAGGAATTTGCAACTTTGTTGCATGGTTCGTTTTATGTTATTCCCGCGTGGCATTGTTGCGTGGATCAATTTCACCTCTGTCATCCCGTGGCTTGACCACGGGATCCAGTTAAAAATACTAATATATTAGTATTTTTTATTGTTTTTATGGACCCCGTAGTCAAGCGAACTAGGTGACACAGTAGGTTTTACCGATCCACGCAACAAGGCCTTCCCGCGTAGGCGGGAATCCAGAAAACAACCTTAATACTAGTACAAAAATTACATATTAATTAATAAAATAAACCTAAAAAAACAAATTTTTTTAGGTTTTACTGGATTCCTGCTTCCGCAGGAATGACATAGTATACACGCAATAATGCTTTCAGTCTCTTAGCTAACGACGATATAGATAGTTACTAAGCAATACCGATGAGCTTATAAAAACTATTGCATATTTCGGCTCATTAGTTTATTTTGGTTAGCAAACTATGTACAGAATTAATGGATTATTAAAATGGGAATTACCGTATTAAAAAACGAAGGATTGGATTTTCATGCAAGAATCTCTACTCCTTTAAGTGAGATAGATGACGATATTCAAAAAGAATTGCTTGATTTAACCAAAAAAGTTAAAATAGCAGGTTTTAGAGCCGGTAAAGTACCGGTTTCAATTGTTAAGAAAAAATACGGTACTTCCGTCAGGAATGATATAATAGAAAGAAGAATTAACCATTCGGTAAATCACGTTATTAAAGAACATAATCTAAATATAATCGGTAGACCCAAAATTGAAGAATTGCAAAACGAACCCGATAAAGCTTTAGAATTTACCGTAAAAATAGAGCTATTACCTAAAATTACTATTCCGGATTTAAAGAAAATCTCACTAGATCGTCCAAAATTAGAAGTAAACTCTAAAGATGTTGAAGAACAACTAGAAAAACTTGCCGCATTAACAAAAAGCTATACTAAAGAAAGTAAAGCAAAAATAAAAGACGGAGATCAGGTTACTATTGATGCAATCGGGTACATCAAGGATGAAGCTTTTGAAGGCGGTAAATTAAATGATTTTAAGGTAGTAATAGGTAGTAATGCACTTATTCCAGGTTTTGAGAAACAATTAATAGGTTCTAAAACAGGTAGTGAAGTAGATGTTAATGTTACTTTTCCTGAAAATTACCATGCTAAAGATTTAGCAGGTAAAGATGCTCGTTTTGCAGTACAAATTAAAGCAGTACATAATGCAGAACCTACCGTTATTGATGAGGAGTTTGCTAAAAAATTCCAAAGTAATAGCCTTGAAGAATTGCGTACACATTTTGCTAAACAAATAGAAAACGAATCGGAAGAAGCTATTAATACTATAATGAAAATGAACTTATTTGATAAGTTAGAAAAATTGTTAGATTTTGACGTACCGGAATCTTTATTAGAGCAAGAAAAAAATATTCTAAAGTCCGAAACCGATAAAAATGACCAAGATGAATCATTATTAAAAGATAAATCCCCTAAAGAAATAACAGAATATTATAATAAATTAGCCCTACGCCGTGTGCAAATAGGCTTATTACTTGCTGAATACGCAAAATCTAAAAATTTGCAATTAGAGCCTGATGATTTAAGAAAAGTTATTATGCAACAAGCACGTAATTTTCCTGGGCAGGAAAATATGATATTTGATTTTTATAAAAATAATCCTAGAGCAATTGAAGGACTTAAAGGTCCTGCCTTAGAAGATAAAGCTGTACAATATATATTTAATAACGAAATAAAGCTTAAAGAAAAGAAATATACTAAGGAAGAGCTAGAGAAATATCTAGAGGCAAAAGAGCAACGTATTACTTTGATTTAAAGTTTATTAATTGTCATTGATGTCATTCCAGCGTAGGCGGGAATCCAACATAAAGCGAGATAAATCGAGCTTTTAATTTTAAAAATTTGCTGTATTTATACTTTTTTTTGGATTCCTGCTTTCACAGGAATGACATCGGTATCCACGCGGGCAATACCCGTCTTTCTTAGCTCCGGCAATATATTACTCCTGATTTTTTATAGTCTTTAAAGCTAGTTTAACTATTTTATTTACCCCTAGATTAGTGTAGGTAGAGATAGAAAAAACTTCTTTATTAGTAGCTTTTTGCAACTTATTTATTTTTTCTTGTATTTCCTCATCGGTAAGAACATCACATTTATTAAGACATATGATTTCGATTTTATTTTTTAGATAATCGGAATATGATTCAAGCTCAAGACGTACTGTATTATAATCTGCCACTACATCATTACTAGAGCCGTCTATTAAATGTATTAATACATTACATCTTTCTATATGCTTTAAGAATTTATCGCCAAGTCCGTGACCTTGATGAGCTCCCTCAATTAAGCCAGGAATATCGGCTATAACAAACTCTTCATCATCAACATACACCACTCCAAGATTCGGCACTAAAGTAGTAAAGGGATAATCGGCAATTTTAGGCTTGGCTGCCGTTACAACCGATAAAAAAGTAGATTTACCGGCATTTGGAAGACCCACAAGCCCAACATCAGAGAGGAGTTTTAAGCTTAAATGAATCCACATTTCTTCAGCAATTTCGCCTTCCGTACGCTTTCTTGGAGCTTGATTAACCGACGTTTTGAAATGACTGTTGCCAAGACCGCCGCTTCCTCCTTTAATCATTTCAAAGCTTTGGTCATCCTCAGTGAAGTCATACAATAATATATTGCCGTCCTCGGAAAAGATTTGAGTACCGATGGGAACATCAAGAACTAACGATTTTCCTGATTTACCGCTTCTATTTGAACCTTTACCGTTTTCGCCGTTTTCTGCGGTAAAATGCTGTTTATATCGATAATTTACTAGCGTATTAAGATGGTGATTACTCCTGAAAATAACACTACCGCCACGTCCACCGTCACCACCGTCCGGTCCGCCTCTGTCAATAAATTTCTCACGATGGAAACTAACGCAACCATTGCCGCCGTTTCCACCTTTTATATATATTTTAACTTCATCAATAAAATTCATTATGTACCTCTGTGTCATACCGTGGCTTGACCACGGTATCCAGTAAAAATATCAAAAAATGTACACCTTGAACTGCTTTTCTAGATACCGTGGTCAAGCCACGGTATGACACAGCGGGTTTTACCTCTCCCCGATACCCTTATACTCTCTATGTACATAACCGGTGTAAAGCTGTCTAGGTCTGCTGATTTTTTGTTCAGGGTCTTCGTGCATTTCTTTCCATTGTGCCATCCAGCCTACGGTTCTTGCTATTGCAAAAAGTACCGTGAACATTTGCGACGGTATACCCATAGCTTTATAGATAATACCTGAATAAAAATCAACATTTGGATATAATTTTCTCTCAATAAAATATTCATCTTTAAGAGCGATAGCTTCAAGTTCTATTGCTATTTGCAGGAGTGGGTTGTTTTCTAGCTGTCCGAGTTCCTTTAATACTTCTTTGCAGGTTTCTTTAAGTACTGCGGCACGGGGATCGTAGTTTTTATATACACGATGACCGAAACCCATCAACCTAAATGGATCATTTTTATCCTTAGCTTTAGCTATATATTTAGGAATATTTTCAGAACTACCGATTTCTTTAAGCATATTTATTACCGCTTCATTAGCCCCGCCGTGAGCAGGCCCCCAAAGTGAGGCAATCCCTGTACTTACGCAAGCAAAAGGGTTAGCCCCGGATGAACCGGTAATTCGGACTGTTGAAGTAGAAGCGTTCTGCTCGTGGTCAGCATGCAGAATAAATATTTTATTAAGAGCATTTTTTATTATTGGATTTACTTTATATTTTGTACAAGGCGTTGCAAACATCATATGCAGAAAATTTTCAGTAAAATCTAACGAATTATCAGGATAAATAAACGGTTGTCCTATAGAATATTTATAAGACATTGCGGCGATAGTTGGTATCTTAGCAATCATTCTAATAGCGGTAAGTTCGTAGTCTGCTTCTTTAAAATTCAGTAAATCAGGATAAAATGCCGAAAGAGAACCAACGGCCGCAAGCATAATAGCCATAGGATGAGAAGAGCTACAAAAGGTTTGAAATAAATAGTGTAATCTTTCATTCACTAATGAATGATAAGCAACCTGTTTAGTGAAATTATTATACTGCTCGATGCTTGGTAATTCTCCATAGATTAGCAAATATGCCACTTCTAAAAAATCACTTTTCTCGGCTAAATCTTTAATGTCATATCCTCGATGTCGCAAGATTCCTTTATCACCGTCTATATAAGTGATAGTAGACTGACAAGAAGCAGTAGACATAAAGCCCGGGTCATAAGTAAAACAATCGGCTTCCGAAGATATCCTGCTTATATCGATTACATCCTCACCAATACTTGCTTTAAGTATAGGTAATTTAAATATTTTTCCTCTGATTTTTAATTCGGCAAATTCTGAATCATTATTATTTTCATTGGTCATATGGATATACCTTATTTTTATACATCAGTAAGTATAACCCTAATTTAATGAAATTAGAAACGAATTATTATTTATGAGGATTTAAAAATTTTCTTTGATATCTTGCTCAGCTTACAAGATTAATGAAAAATTATAATTAGACATTGGAGTTTAACTACTCTTTACAAAAATCACGAATATCTTGTAACGCTTTTTCTCCGGAAATTAATTATAAATTCGTTTAAAACGCACATGCTTCTATTTTCAACTGCAAGCCTAAAGCGTTTAATAAAGATCCTATATTGTCGAAACTTGGATTACCTTTGCTAGATAACATTTTATATATATGTTGTCTATTTATATGAGCTTCTTTAGAGATCTTTGCTATACCTCCCCTTGCTATAATGGCTTCTTTTAAAGTAGCCAAAAATAGCTCTTTATTATGATCCACGAAATATTGCTCTAATGCTTCATTAATATACTCTGCTAATATTTTCTCATTTTGCAATTTTTCTTTTAAATAATCTGTAAACTTTTCCATATAACGTCCTCAATTTCGTTTATAAACTTCTTCTATTATTTCTAAAGCTTTTTCAATATCTTTGCTTTGCGTATCTTTATTACCTGCATTTAATAGTAGAATAATTTTATTATCTTTTTCAGTAAAATATATTCTATAACCTTTGCCAAAGAAAAACCTAAGCTCATATAGTCTTCCTTTTATCTGTTTGTAATCACCATAAATTCCATATTCTAACCGAACTAATCTATTAAGAATTCTACTATGCGTCCTAATATCTAATTTTTCTAACCAATCTTTAATATAAGATTTACCGTTTGCTGTTATAAAAAATTGTATTTGTTTAGTTTTTTGCATATTAAGCTTAACTAGGTTCTGTGAAGGAAAATTAATTTAATATATTTTTGTTCTTTTTTGCTGCAAATTATAAGATTTTTTTGAAATAAGAACAACTATTACTGCAAAAATCTTATTAATTTTCGCTTAAAAATATCTAAAAATACAAATAATTTAATTTTCTTTCACAGAACCTAGAGATAATTATGTTGTCGCATAAATACGACTAATTGTCCAGTAGAAAATTATTTTGAAAAGTACGTAAAGCTGTGAGTACTAGATTAATGTACAAGTTATGCAATGAGTTTATTATTCATGAGATACTCCTTAATCTTTAGTAAATCATACCAAGAGGTGCGTTTTTGCATAGGTTGGCGAAGTAAATAAGCAGGATGGAAAATTGCCGTAGTTTGGATAGGAGCGGATAGATATTTATTGGTATAAAAATAATATTCTTGTCTAATTTTAGTAATACCCGAATTTTTTCCAAGTAAGCTAGTTGCAGCCGTGCTACCGACTAGAATAATTAGCTTCGGGTTAATAAGAGCAATATGTTTCTCGACAAACGGTCTACAAATATCGACTTCTTCGAGTGTTGGCTGTCTATTAGCAGGAGGACGCCAAAATACCGTATTAGTAATATAAGCGTTATTTTTCCGTGAAATTCCGATAGCGTGCAGCATATTATCAAGTAAATTGCCACTTTCGCCGCAAAAAGGTATTCCTTTCAAATCCTCAGTACTTCCGGGAGCTTCGCCTATTAACATAATTTTAGCTTCCAAATTACCATCACCGAAAACCGTATTAGTAGCAAATTTCTTAAGTTCACAACCATTAAAATTTAGTAGAGATTCTTTTAGTTCTTCGATATTATTAGCTTTATCGGCAAGAGATCTTGCTAGGGTTATATTATCATGAACTTTATCATTCATATTGAATGCAGTTTCTTTTGTAGACATAGGTTTTACTTGTGGCTTGATATTATTACTCACTTTTAATTTCGGCGGATGCTCAGAGCAGTAATATTCAACACCGATTGCACTTAACCATTTAAGCGTATTACTCATTATCTTAAAATAAAATATGTTAAAATATTCCGTACCACACGAACTAAATAATATAAGACTCGACAAAGCCTTGTCACAACTTCTTGAAAATGTTTCTAGAAACCAAATCCAAAAAGCTATTAAAGATTCGCAAGTACTAGTTAATGATGTAATTATTTCTGATCCTGATGTTTTGGTCAAGGAGAATGATATTATATTATTTTCTTTTAAAGAACCTGAAGAGCTAAAAATTACGGCAACAAATATAGAACTTGATATAGTTTACGAAGATGATGATTTGATAGTAATTAACAAAGCTGCAGGTATGACGATACACCCGGGAGCAGGGCATCATGATGATACTCTTGTTAATGCACTACTTCACCATACGAAAAATTTATCGGATATAGGTTCAGCAGAAAGACCCGGGATAGTGCATCGTTTGGATAAAGATACTACGGGCTTAATGGTAGCTGCTAAAAATAATAAAGCACATATGCTACTTGCAAATCAGATAGAGCAAAGGCAGGTAATACGGAAATATAAAGCGTTAGTTTGGGGAGTAATTAATCCGCTAGAAGGAGTCATTAAGAATAATATCGGTCGCAGTAGAGTAGACCGCCAAAAAATGACCATATTAAAATATGGTGGTAAAGAAGCCGTAACACATTATAAAACTCTAGAATTGTTTCACAAGGGTACTATTAGCATGGTAGAATGCAAGCTTAGCACGGGTAGGACTCATCAAATTAGGGTACAGCTAAGCCATTTAAAGCATTCGGTAGTTGGCGACCAAACTTACGGCAATAACGACCGAAAAATTGCTCATTCTTCTCCTGAACTAAAAGCAAAATTAATCGATTTTAAACGCCAAGCCCTGCATTCTTGGTATTTAAGCTTTACTCATCCGACTAGTAATGAAATTATGGAATTTTCTTGTGAGTTGCCAAGGGATATGGAAGAAATTATAGCCACCGATGCATTACACAAATTCATTGAACTTAAGAAACAAGCTCCTTTGGATAGTATAGAAGATATTTTAGAGATGAAAAATCTAGGTAGAAAATGAGAACTTGACATAAATTGTATTACAATTATAATTACACTATGTGTTTATAATTGTAATACTTAAGAGTTATGTCTGCACTTACTGTAAGATTACCCGATGATTTAGCCGAGGAAGTAGCTAAAAGGGCTAAAAAACTTCATATTTCACGTAGTCAGTATATTAGAAGATCTATTGAAACTATGAATAAAAGCCTATATGAGCAAGAAAGGAAAGAAAAATTATTTGCAATTAGTATGCGAACAAGAAAAGAAAGCATGAAAATAAATTCCGAATTTTCTAATATAGAGCATGACCCTGAAAATTAATCTCGGAGAAATTTGGCTTGCCGATTTAAATCCTAGAGTTGGTAGTGAGCTTGGTAAAACAAGACCTGTATTGATTATTCAAGATCAAGTATTATTAGATGCAAATCACCCATCTACTTTAATCATCCCTTTAACAACTAATTTAATAGATGATGCTTTTCCTTTACGAATTCGTATTAAAGCTCATAATAAATTAGAAAGAGATTCAGATCTTTTAATAGACCAAATACGTAGCATAGATAATAAACGCTTAATCCTAGGGCCTCTAACTACTTGCAGTCCTATCATTATGCAAACAATATATAAAGCAATATTAGAAGTTATAGGAGTTGGACCTGTTCCGTGCAATATTCTATAAAACAAGTCTTGAGTAAAGCAACAGATAAATTAAATAAAATAGGCATCAATTCACCGCAATTAGAAGCACGAATCTTACTACGGTATGTTATAAATAAACCTATTGAATATTTGCTTATTAATCTTGATGAGCAGTTAAATGAAGCTGAAATAGAAGCTTTTGAAAAACTGTTAGAGAGAAGATTAAAGCATGAACCTATAGCGTATATTACAGGCGTTAAAGAATTTTACTCACGTGAATTTATTGTTAATAAACATGTATTAATTCCAAGAAACGATACTGAAGTTTTGGTTGATGTTGTGTCTCAATGTCATTCCCGCGTAGGCAGGAATCCAAAAAAAAAGCGACTGGATCCCCGCTTTCGCGGGGATGACATAAGAGAAACCTGCAATGACAAACTCTTTAGCATACTCGAACTCGGTACAGGTAGCGGTTGCATTGCTATCAGCCTATTATGCGAACTACCCAATGCTAATGTAATTGCTACTGATATCAGTCTTGATGCAATAGAAGTTGCTAGAAATAATGCTCTAAAATATCACGTGATGGATCGAATTCAGGTTATTCACAGTAATTGGTTTGAGAATATTGAGGATCAGAAGTTTGATTTTATCGTTAGCAACCCACCATACATATCTCATAGTGAAAAATCAGAGATGGCAATTGAAACAATCAATTATGAACCGTCTATAGCTTTATTTGCTGAAGAAGACGGTTTACAAGCTTACCGTTTAATCGCTGAAAATACAAAAAAATTCTTAAAACCAAACGGTAAGTTGGCATTAGAGATAGGGTTTAAACAGGAAGAAGCAATAACTCAAATTTTCTTAGATTGTGGTTATAATATTGAAAATGTTTATAAAGACCTACAAGGTCACAGTAGGGTAATATTATTTTCTCCTATTAACTTAACTCGGTCATACGCAAGGCGTATCGGAAAAAACTTATCAGGGCTGCAACAGAATTTATTAGATAACGAACTACCGAAATATTTATTTTCCAAAGAAAAACTTATTGATGAAAAACGTAAAATCTTTTTAGAAATAGGTTTTGGTATGGGCGAGCATTTCATTAACCAAGCCAAAATGAATCCTGATGCACTTTTTATTGGGGTAGAGGTATATTTAAACGGCGTTGCAAATGTTTTAAAACTTGCCGGCGAGCAGAATGTAGTCAAATCAGTTGGATTTAATTACAAGGAGCAAGGAGCGAAGTCTATAACTAATAGGAGAGCGACGAGTGACTCGTTCAGTGAATTCAAATCATTTGACTATATCACGAATTTTTTATTATTTCCTAATAATTTGGATTTAATATTAAATGAGATACCAAGTAACAGTTTAGATGGAATTTATATTTTATTTCCTGATCCATGGATAAAAAATAAGCAAAAAAAGAAACGTATTTTCAATAAAGAACGGCTTAAGATTTTACAGGATAAACTAAAAGATAACGGTAATTTAGTATTTGCTTCCGATATCGAAAATTATTTTTATGAAGCAATAGAGCTAATAGAGCAGAATGGTAATTTTGAAATTATGAATAAAGATGATTATTTAAAGCCGCATGATAATTATATAATTACCAAATATCATCAAAAAGCTATTAGGGAGAATAGAACGCCGAAATTTATGATTTTGCGGCACGTTTTAGGCGATCATTAATTGCAGCCCCTATATTTACCGAGGGTATGGGGCTAACTGCTATACCGCTTACATCATGAACTGCCGCATAATCGTCAAGTATTCTTAAATAAGCATAAAGATTTGCAGCAGCTTCTATAAGTTCACCTTTGGCACTTAAATTTAATGAAAATTTCCCCGTAAGATTAATATTGCCAAAATTTAATCCAATTTCTCTATCCCCCAAATTTGTAGCATTTAATCTAATAGGCATATTCGGTGAATAGTGTTTAGCAAGCATTCCCGGAGCTTTTATATTACTTGTCTTTGATGCTTTTAAAACTTTTACCCCAAGTACTTCTTCTAAAACTTCAGCAGTTATAAACCCTTCTCTAAGAATAGTAGGAGTAACAGTTGTTGTATCGATTATCGTTGACTCTAGCCCATATTCAGATTGATAAATTTCAGGTGCTAAAATAAAAATTTCTGCGTTTTCTGAAAAATGTTTTGTAACATGCTCGGCGTTAGTCGGACTAATATAGTTTGAAGGGTTGGCACTTGGTGCGGCTATAGGTACGCCTGATTGTCTGATAAGTTCTAATGCTAGCGGATAAGACGGTATCCGAATCGCTATTGTATTAAGTCCTGCCGTTACACTAGGAGCAATAGACCTCTTCGGAAACTCTACTTCTAGGGGTAATTTGTACGTCGATCCGGTACTCGCATCCTCACGTATGTCTATATACGTTGCGGTGCTGCGTTCCGTGTCTCCTTCAAATTCCTCCCTATAAGCGAGTTTCCGAAGAGGTCTAACATTTGCATTCTCTTTTAAAGGGACAACTATAGATAAAGGTCCAGGCCAAAATTTTTCTGCTATTTTTGTAGCTAAATCATTAAACTTTCCTATTTCCTTTGCTTGCTCTATGGAGGAGACATGCACAATAAGCGGATTAATAGCAGGGCGATTTTTAAATTGAAAAATCTTTAAACAAGCTTCATTATTAGTAGCATCCGCTCCGATTCCATAAACTGTTTCGGTTGGAAAAACAACTACCTTGCCTGATTTTATAAATTGAACTGCTTTACTGAACATTAATTTAGTTATTTTGGTTTTGTTATATATCTGCTTCTCTATGTCCATTCCCGCGGAAGCGGGAATCCAGAAAAAAGCGAAATTATTTGAGCTTTTAATTTTAAAAATTTAGTGTTTTTATACTTTTTAGTGACTGGATTCCCGCTTCCGTGGGAATGGACATAGAATGCTTTTTTAAGAGCCATGCAACCCCTAACACAGGAATGACATAGGAAAGTTTCAATCATAAGCGGTTAAACTTAGCTATTTTATCAAATAATTCACAAATATTTTGTAATAACGATAAACGATTCTCTGCAATTTTTGGATCAGGATCATTAACGAGTACATTATCAAAAAAGCTAGTAGTAGGAACTAATAGCGATGATAGTAAATTTAAAGCTTTCTTATAATCTTTATCAGCTATACTATCTATAATTTGCGGCGAAATTTTTTGGATTACTTCAAATAATTCTTTTTCAGGTTGTGTACTAAAGAGACTTGTATCAACTAAGCCGATAATTTTCTGATCACCGATTATATTGCTAGCTCGTTTGTAAGCATTTAATAATTGTTTGCCTGCGTCTTCTGCTAAAAATTTTTGTAAGACATTAAGTTTTAGACTTATACTAACCAACTCATCTTCCATTCTTAAATCAAGAACAGCATTAATTAACGCAATATCATAGTCATTTTTAAAATAAAATTTTGCTCTTTCTTCAAAGAAAGATATTATTAAATCCTTATTTTTATGAGAAGAATCTCTATATAAGTTTATAGAAAAACTAATTAAATCATTTAAATTTAGCTCTAATTTATTTTCAAGTATTATTCTTATTATGCCAAGAGCTTGACGTCTTAAGGCATATGGATCGCCTGAACCTGTTGGGGCTTCACCCACTATCATTAGACCAGCTAAACTATCCACCTTATCGGCTAAAGCAAGCAGTGCTGCATTTCCACTTGGTACATTATCGCTCAAACCTTGCGGTTTATAATGATCTTTGATTGCAGCGGCTACTTCTTCGCCTAATCCCTCATGTTTTGCATAATAATAGCCCATAATACCTTGTAAATCAGGAAACTCCCCAACCATTTCAGAAACGAGATCGCTTTTACAAAGTTTTGCTGCCGTGATTAAATCTTTATTATTTGGAGCTATATGCTTGCAAATTTTAATTATACGATCAATTTTTTCTCTTAAATTACCAAGTTTTGCATGAAACGTTACAGCGTCTAATTTACCTAATCTTGATTCTAAAGTTTTAGCTATATCTTGTTTATAAAAATATAAAGCATCCGAAAGACGTGCAGATAGTACTTTTTCATTACCTTTAATAACGAGGTCGGCATCTATAAATCTGCCATTACTTACAAACAGAAAATATTGTGCGAAATTTCCTTCTTTATCGAATAGACAGAAATATTTTTGATGTGTACGCATCGAAGAAATAAGTACTTCTTTAGGTAGCTCTAAGAATTTTTGTGGGATTTTTCCAAGTAGCACAACAGGAAATTCACTAAGCCCTGCTACTTCTTCAATTAGACGATTATCTTCTTTTATGTTTAGATTATGAGAATTTGCCAGTTCCAATAAACCTGTTTTAATTATTTCTTCTCTCTTTGTTCTTTCTAAAATAACGTGATTTTCTGAAAGCTTATTTTTGTAATCCTCAAAATCTGTTACTTCTAATTTTTTATTATCAGTTAAGCGATGCCCGTACGTAATATTATTAGCGGTTAAATGCCCAAATTGCAGCGGTAATATTTCACCGTCAAATATGCATAAAATGTTACGCAGTGGTCTAACCCACTTTATATTATAATCACCCCAAAACATCGATTTTGCCCAGCTATATTTATTAATAGCTTCTATAATAATCTCCGGCAAAATTTCTTTTATCTCTCTTTCTTCTGTTTTTTTAACAAAGAAATAATATAGCTGATTATTAATTAATTTAGTAGAAAGCTCTAATTTACTAACGTTATGAGCTTTACAAAATCCATTAATTGCAGCTTCCGGAGCATCTATGCTCGGTCCTTTAATTTCCGTTTCTTTCGGCAGAGTTACTTTCGGTAAGTGGGTAGCATACAATGTTATCCTACGAGGTCCTGCAAATAGTTGTACTTTTGCAAATATTTCGTTTTCTTCAAAAATTTTCGTGAATATGTTTAAATAACCCTCTTCAGCATTTTTTTGCATGAATGCAGGTATTTCTTCACTAAATAGCTCTAATAATAATTCACTCACCGCTTAACTCCAACCATTTCATACAACAAATTTTAGCTAAGTGCCGTACTCTTAAAATATAAGAGGCACGCTCAGTAACGCTAATTACCCCAAGTGCATCTAATCGATTAAAGGCATCGCTTGCTTTTGTACATTCATAATAAGCAACATGTGGTACATTTTCTTTTACTAACCGCTCACATTGTTCTTCGCTATCTTTAAAATGTCGTACTAACATCTCACTATCTGCAAGCTCTAAATTATATTTTGAGTATTGTCGTTCAGCCTCAAAATCAACTTCCCCGTATTTTAAAGCTTTTTCTCCTACCTGCCCATTCCAATCAAGTTCCTTTACTTCATCGACACCTTGAATATATAATGCAAGCCGCTCAAGCCCATAAGTGATTTCACCGGCAACGGGACGGCATTCAATACCGCCGATTTGCTGCATATAAGTAAATTGGGATACTTCCATACCGTCACACCATACCTCCCAACCAAGCCCCCAAGCCCCGAGCGTCGGCGACTTCCAATCATCTTCAACAAAACGAATATCATGCGTTTTTAAATCTATGCCTAAACATTCTAAGCTTTTAAGATATAGCTCTTGAATATTATCCGGCGATGGCTTTAAGATAACCTGAAACTGATAGTAATGTTGCATTCTGTTAGGGTGCATGCCGTATCTGCTATCGCCTGGTCTTCTCGATGGCTGTACATAAGCTACTGACCAAGGTTTTGAGCCAAGACATCTAAGTACCGTTGCAGGGTGAAACGTACCGGCTCCGACATGTGCATCGTAAGGCTGCAAGATTGCACAGCCGTAATCCTGCCAGTAATTTTGCAAGGCTAGTATAATTTGTTGAAATGATAGTTTTTTCATAAGAATTTATATATTAGAACTCAAATTCTCTAGCTTTTCCTTTTGCTCTTTGAATATCTAATTCATTACATTTAGGCATACTGATTAAATACTCCATGAAACTAAGTTTTGTAGGTTTCTTATCCTCTATCTCTTTGGATGAAAGGGTTTTTATATCGTTTTTATTAATATCTTGTTCTGAATCTTTCATAATTTCAATTTCAAATATTATTATTAGCTGGAAAGGCTTAGTGCTATATGTCATTCCTGCGAAAGCAGGAATCCATAAAAAATAATCTTAATATTGACAAAATAAACCTAAAAAAACAAGTTTTTTATAGGTTTTTACTGGATTCCCGCTTTCGCGGGAATGACATAAAGAGCATTTATCGGTCCACGCGGGAATGACATAGAGAGTAGCGAAAACAACATATACAGCCTGCAACTCTAATAATACTCCTTGCCGATCTCGATCTTAGGGCGATTGTTTGCTACACGCCAATCGTTAGTATCACGGAAAGAATAAACACAGCCGCAAAATTCTTGTTTATAAAAATTCTCTTCTTTGGCGATTTCATACATCCTACTAGCACCACCGTCTTTACGCCAATTATAAGTCCAATATGTTATCCCCTCATAATGAGATGCGGCTCTAATCCCTGATTCATTAATTTGGTTCATATCTTTCCATCTAGAAATACCAAGCGAACTAGTTATAACCTTAAAACCGTTTTCATAAGCATATAAAGCCGTACGCTCGAAACGCATATCAAAACACATTGTGCAGCGTTTACCTCTCTCAGGCTCAAACTCCATCCCTTTAGCACGCCTAAACCAATTTTGCGGATCATAATCTGCGTCGATAAATTCTATATTATGCTTCTCGGCAAACTTAATATTTTCATTCTTACGAAGCTCATATTCTTTTTTAGGATGAATATTAGGATTATAGAAAAAAAGCGTAAACTTAATACCGGTATCGATCATTTTCTCCATTAAAGGACCAACGCACGGAGCACAACAACAATGGAGTAAAACCTTACTTTCACCATCCGGTACTTCAAAAATTTCACTCATGATTAGCTGACCAAATTCTTTTTATATGTCTCTTTATAGGATTTTAGGATTATAGAAGATAACAAAGCAAGTGCAATTAAATAATATGCAATAGCATAATTGTCTCCGGTAACTTTCGTTAATATCATTGCTAACATTGGAGCAGTACCGCCAAATATAGCAGCTGCAAGGTTGTATGAAAGTGCAACACCGGTAAATCTTATGCTAGTTGGAAATATCTCTACTAAAACCGTTGGGATAGGTCCCATATAAATAGCGATAATTCCAGCAAATATTACTTGAGATATTATAGCTAAAGTAAAGTTCATTGATCCTAAGGCTAGAAAAATAGGATAGACTGATAAAATTAACAAGATAATCCCCCATATTAGTACAGGACGCCGCCCCACTTTATCCGAAACATACGCAGATATAGGAAATACTATCATCATTACGATTAATATTATACTACTAACAATTGTGCTTTGCTGACTAGTATAACCAAGCGTTTGCATAAAATTACCGATAAAAACCGTAGAAGTATAAAAAGGAGCAGTTACGGTAATATAAAGACCAAGTGCGATAATTAGTTCTTTTGGGTATTTTGTTAATGTTTCTCGTAAAGGAAAACGTGCTAAACGCCCTGTTTCCTTAGCTTTTTTATAAATAGGACTTTCTGCTAGGTTTTTTCTAATATATAAACCTACAGAGCTAATAAATAAACCGGCAATAAAAGGTATTCTCCAACCCCATTCAAATAGCATATCGGCGGGCATAAAATAAGAAAAACCGGCTGCTGTAGCAAGTCCAAGCAGCATACCGCCGCACATACTAACGAATAAACTACTCCCCGCAAGTCCTCGCTGCTCGAACGAAGCATGTTCTACAATATACGAAATACAACCACTAAACTCCCCTCCTAAAGAAAAACCTTGTATGAGTCTGATAACAGTTATAATAATAGGAGCGGCAATACCTATAGTTTTATAGCCTGGTAAGAGACCTATCCCGGCAGTCGGTATTGCCATAGTTATAATACCCATTACTAAAGCAGTACGTCTGCCGAATCTATCACCGATATTACCGAAAATAATACCGCCGAGCGGTCGTACTATAAAGCCTGCAGCAAATACCGCAAAAGTTAAAGTCTCTCGCATTTCTGAATCCGGAAAAAAATGCTGCCCTATAATATAAGCAAATTGAGCATATAATGCATAATCATACCATTCTAAAGCGTTGCCGATCATGCCGGATATTACTACTTTTCTCATTAAGTTATTTTATTGATTTTAAAAAAGATAATAAGAGGAATATTTTATATTCTCAAGTAAAAATAGCTTTATAGCTTCATTGTACGGCTCATTTATGTCATTACCGCGAAAGCGGGACGTTGTTGCATGGATACCACCTCGTCATTGCGAGCGGTCGAAGACCGCACGGCAATCCAGTAAAAATAATTAAAAAAATGCTAATTTTTAGCATTTTTAACTGGATTGCTTCGTCAAAACTTACAGTTTTTCCTCGCAATGACGAAAAAAACTATCCATGCAATAACGCCAATGCCTCGCGGGAATGACATCGAGTAGGTTTTTCTAATCATACGGGCAACACATCTACAGTCACTCGCAATTACGATACCCTATCTATGTTTTTCATTAACCACTTTCTTAGTTAATTTAGAATTTATTTGAGAAGGAGAAACTTTAATATTTTGTTTGATGTTTTTTGTTTTTTCTTGAGAGAGAAGACTTTCTTTATCATTTTGTAATGTTTTCATAAACTTATCTATATTGCTTTGTTCTAGTTTTATTGCATTATCATTATTTAAAATTAATCCTCCAATTTTTTCACCAAGTTCAGGTGCATATCTGACTGCAAAAATCGATGCCGGTACAACTATGATAGAAAAAGCCGCTCCCGCAGTCGCAACACTAATTGCTCCGACTAATAAAGCACAAACAGCACCAGCGATTTTTCCGGTTGCTTGTTTAAATATATTACTTTTTTGTGTAAATGCTAAAGACATTTCTAATATTTTATTAAATTCTTTCTTTATATAAATTGTTGCTTCATCAATATTATTATATTTCTTCATTGCATACATTACAGAAGCCTTAAATAATTTTTTATGAGATTCCGCATAATTTATTATTTTGTCAAAATTCTTCTCTTTTAAAAGAGTTTTAAATATATTTTTAATTTTTTCTTTTTCGGTACTATTTATTTTTTCATCTCCAAAATAAACTTCTACAAGATTTTCTGCTATTATATCTTGTGATTGCTCTAAAATATTATTCTTATTTTGCTCATTTTCGTCTTCAGAAGTAATCATTATTGCAAATAACTCTAATGCTACGGAAAAATTATCATCGTTAATAACCCGCATACCTAAATAATTTTTGAGTCTAGAAATACATTTATTAATATATTTTTCAGCTTCCGGTTTAGAATTAAGCCTTAGCGTATAATCTATAGCAAGCATATTTGCAATAGTAGAGCAAGTAGATTTCGTAAGATTATTGACAAAATTATTAACAATATCTTTTTTAAATAAATTAGTATTTATGTTATTAAGTACTATTGCATTATTCATTTTATTAATTTATTTTGAGGCTAATTCTCTGATATATAATATCAATTTAGCATAAATAAGATTAGGAGCATGATTCACTGAAAGTTTATATATATTCTTAGGCGTTAACACTTCTTCATTACGCACTCGTACAAAAGATATAAGAGTATTAGGAGGCATATAAGAATAAATTTCAGAGAATATTTTTAAAAAAGTCAAAAAATCTGCACATGCATATTTTATATTTATGCTATAATTATTTACATGAATCGATTCACCTTCTCCTCCTTCAATCGCCTGAACATTATTTTTAAAAAATACTGAACTTATAGATACGTCTATAGGTTCTACTAAATCATATTTATTGCTTAAACTTTTTATTTTAGGAATTAGTTCTTGATAATTTAAGCAACTTACATTACTTGGAACGCTTAAATCTACATATTTTTTGTAAGATTCTAATATTTCTTCTTTAGAGTTAATGACAGAATAAAGCTTTAAAACTTCCTCTGTTAGATTTTCTTGTGAAACTTGTTTATCAAGAATAGATTTACTGCATTCTTGCTGGAAATTTTTTATTATCCAAATAGTTAAGGAAATAAAGAAGAAATATATAATAAATTGAAAGAATATACGATTCTTTAAATACATAATATATTTTTCAAACATTACTTTTACCTTGGGTTATTAGTGCTGTTGCATGACTTATGTCATTCCCGCATGGCATTGCCTGCGTGGACCGAAAAACCTGTTCGGTGTCAAGCCACGGGGTGACACAGTGGGTTTTATCGGTCCACGCAACAATGCCTTCCCGCTTCTGCGGGAATGACATAGAATACTACGTTTTATCGTCAACTATATTAACCGATAAAGGAATTACTACCTTACCGAATATATCAAGTATTTTATCCTTATATATAACATAATCTATCTGCAAATTAGATAATTTATTTTTTACGTTTTGCATATGATCATCTAACATCTTTAGAGATTCATCTACCGATAGATTATTAGTATGATATTTAAGTATTAATTTGATTATTAACTGTCTCTTAGAAACTAACAAAATATTATCTATATTTGTTAATTCCCATTTAATTTCTTCTAATTTAAAAGCCGGATTTAAAGTAATTATAAGTCTGTTAAGTAAATCAAACGGTAGCGGTACCGGTGCTTCTAGTAATTTTTCTATTACATATAAATCAGCTAGGCTAGTAGTATTTTTAATATAAGGATATTTATATTTGATACTATCATATTCTTGATTTGTTGCATAATATTTTTCATTAATAGAGTTTATGTCTTTGTAATTCTGTTTTGTATTATATTTAATAATACCGACCACTAATATTAATATTATAAGTAATGCACTATATAATTTAAATGTCAGATCCTTTATAGTAACTAGTTTTTTTATTGATTTTAAATTATTATTATAAGCGGGAAAACTCTTATATTCTAGAAACAGCCTACTAATATTCGTATCTATAAATCTTTCTTTTTCTAGAGTTTGCTTATTTAGTATATTATCAACCGGTATAAAGATTACAGGGCGATCTTCAAAATTTGTTGATTCTAATAAAGATTTTAACTCTTCATCTACTATAAGAATTATACAGGCTCTTTGATCAAGATTACTTATATAGTTTTTAAATAATATCAAACAATCATTAATTTCTTGTTCTATAATACCTTGAACATATCCGGTTGTTTTACCGAATGGATACTCAAGATTTCTAATTGTTATTATATTATTTTTATGTTTGATAATAAATTTTATACCGCTAGCTTGTGAGGCATATACACAAATTTGGAAATAATCATTATATTTATCATTTTCTATATTCTGTACTATTTTATTTATAATAACTTTTAGCTCTAGCGTTAAAAAGTAAATTCCTTTTAAATCAAGCGATCTTTTATCTATAATGCATGAAATGATATCACTTAAAGGTGTTTCAAATGGACACGACATAATTAAAGTCGACCAAATTTCACTTGGTGTAGTAGTAATTTCGTAAACACAATGTGCTATAATGTCTTCTTTATTAAAATAACCTTCGATAAATTGTTCAATAGGATCAAGTTTAACTATTGACTGTAATATAGGTATTTGATCGTGCCGTGTCTTACATTCACTACCGTCAAGTAAAAAATAAATATCGCTTTTTGGAAATTTACTAAAAAAGTTTTTATAAGGGTTTAAGTCTATCTGTTCCTGAGTAGGGATAAATAATTTATCTAATAATTTATTATCGAGAAAAATACTAAGAAATACACCTTTATTACCTAGTAACACCACGATCTTTTTTCTTTTGAAAGAAAATATTTTTAATTTTGTAACAAAATTAACAAAATGTAATTTGATCGAATCAAAAATATTTTTCATAAATAAATTTATTTTAATCATAATTCAGTGTATTTTACTATACTGGACGTCATTTCTGCGTGGATACCCAAGCCGTCATTGCGAGCAGCCGTAGGCTGCGTGGACTGATTTTCCGTTGTCATCCCGCGAGCTTGTAGCGGGATCCAGCTTAAAAAATACTAATAATATTAATATTTTTATGGACCCCGTGGTCAAGCCACGGGGTGACACGGTGGATTTTACCGATCCACACAGGAATGACATAACATTAAATAATATATCTTACCATGACTAAATTTACCACCGAAGAAGTTAGAAGTAAATTTATAACTTACTTTAAAGCAAATAATCATACACATGTACCGGCTAGCTCGTTAATTCCACACAATGACCCTAGCTTAATGTTTGTTAATTCCGGAATGGTACAATTTAAAAATGTTTTTACCGGACAAGAAAAAAGACCTTATAACAAAGCGGTAACTAGTCAGAAATCTCTTAGAGCCGGCGGCAAGCATAACGACCTTGAGAATGTCGGTTACACGGCAAGACATCATACCTTTTTTGAAATGCTAGGTAATTTTTCATTCGGTGACTATTTTAAAGAACAAGCCATATATTACGCTTGGAATTTATTGACTAAAGAATTTGAACTCCAAAAAGATAAGCTATATGTAACAGTCTATCATACCGACGACGAAGCAGCTTCTTACTGGAAAAAAATAGCAGGATTTAGGGATGATCGCATAATAAGGATTAAAACAAATGATAATTTTTGGTCTATGGGCGATACGGGTCCTTGCGGTCCTTGCTCTGAAATTTTTTATGACCACGGAGAACAAATATACGGTGGGCTACCTGGCACTAAGGACGAAGACGGTGACAGATTTATCGAGATTTGGAATATGGTATTTATGCAATATGAACAAATCGATAAAGATACTAGAATAGAGTTACCGCAAAAATCTATCGATACCGGTATGGGTCTTGAGCGTATGACGGCAGTATTACAGCATGTTAACAATAATTATGACATAGATTTATTTCAGGAAATAATTAATTTTACCGAAAATATAGTAAAAGTGAAAGTAGAGGGAGAAGCTAAATTTTCTTACCGAGTTATTGCCGACCACTTACGAGCAAGTAGCTTTTTAATAGCTGACGGTGTTATCCCTTCAAATGAAGGGCGTGGTTACGTACTTCGCCGTATTATGAGGCGAGCCATGCGGCATGCTCATATGTTAGGCAGCAAAGAGCCGCTTATGTATAAATTACTGCCAAAGCTTGTTGATTTAATGGGGAATGTTTATCCTGAACTTAAGAGAGCAGAAAGCTTTATCAGCAGCATCTTAGAACAAGAGGAAATTAGGTTTAAAACTACTTTAGAACGTGGTTTAAAGCTTCTTACCGAAGAAACAGAAACGCTAATAAAAGGTAATGAATTATCAGGAGAAGTAGCGTTTAAACTATATGATACTTACGGATTTCCGCTTGATTTAACTGAAGATATTTTAAAAAGCCGTGATATTTCCGTCGATCATAAGGGATTTGAAGAGCAAATGCTTGCCCAAAAAGAACGTGCTAGAAAATCTTGGCTTGGCTCCGGTGAATCAAAAACAGATCAACTATGGTTTGATATTAAAGAACAGCATGGTAGCACGGAATTTTTAGGATATACGCTTAATGAAGCAGAATGTAAAATAATTGCATTAATTAAAGATAATAGTTTAATTGATAATATAAAAGAAATAGATAAGCAATTTCTGCTAATCAGCAACCAAACACCTTTTTACGGTGAGTCCGGCGGTCAGATGGGTGACATTGGGACGATATTTTCAAAAGATTCTGAAATAGAAGTAATAGATACGTTAAAATATTTAGGCTCTATTATAGTCCACAAATGTATTTTGAAAAAGGGGCAGATTAACGTAGGTGAAAATGCTAATTTTAGTATAGACATCAAATATAGACAAAATTTAAGGATTCACCACTCGGCCACGCATATATTACATACAGTACTACATGAGGTGCTTGGTAAACATGTTACACAAAAAGGTTCTTTAGTCGCTCCGACTTATTTACGTTTTGATATTAGCCATTCTAAAGCTGTGACTAATGAAGAAATCACTTTAATCGAAGATAAGGTAAATGAGATTATTAGAGATAATCATGAAGTAGATACTACATTAATGACAACTGAAGATGCAGTCAAACAAGGAGCTATGGCACTGTTTGGCGAGAAATACGACTCTGAGGTAAGAGTAGTTAAGATGGGTGAGACTTCTTTAGAATTATGCGGTGGTACGCATGTCAGACGTACCGGTGACATCGGTTGCTTTAAAATCACAAGCGAAAGTGCTATAGCGGCAGGGGTTCGCAGAATTGAAGCAGTTTGCGGTGAATTCGTAATTAAATTAATGAGAGAAAAGGATAGTTTACTTAAATCGATAGAAAGCAGTTTAAAGACTAACAAAACCGAACTTGTTACTAAGGTTAATAATACCCTAGAGCGTAATAAGGAACTTGAGAAAGAGTTAGAAAAAACTCATTTAGCTCGTTTAGATTTAAGTATAGAGCAGATTGAAAAGCAAGCTGAGGATATAAAAGGAGTTAAGTTAATTTATCGATATATAGAGAATTTAGACAATAAAGTATTGCGTCAGGCTGCAGAAAATTTAACGAAAAAAGTAGAAGATTTAATAGTAGTATATATTGCGGGTAATAACGATAAATTATCTATTACGGTTGCGGTGAGTAAAGCTATAACAGACAAATACAATGCAGGTATAATTGCAAAAGAACTCTCTTTATTCTTGGGAGGCAACGGCGGAGGTGGACAAGCAAGCCTTGCTCAAGCCGGAGGAAATGATATAGGTAAGTTAACTAACATCCAGGAAAAATTATACAGTTTATTAACAGTGTCGTAGTGTACTAATTTAGGACGTGGTTGCGAGCAGTTGTAGGCGTTGTTGCATGACTCGTTTTATGTCATTCCCGCGTAGGCGGGAATCCAGAAAAAAGTATAAATACAGCAAATTTTTGAAATTAAAAGCTCGATTTATCTCGCTTTATGCTGGATTCCCGCCTACGCGGGAATGACATCTAGGACTTTTTAAAAATTGTCCGGTACTATGGATTTGATCGCAGGATTCAGTCTTTTTTTGTTTTGTTATGGATCCCGTGGTCAAGCCACGGGATGACAGAGGTGAAATTGATCCACGCAGTCTACGACTGCTTGCAATGACGGAGTGGTATACACGCAACAATGCCTCGCAGGAATGACATAGGTATCCACGCAACTGTATATTATAATACCGTTAAATCACCGAGTGCTTCTACTAATTTATGGCTATTAGCAAAATTTCCTGCTTCATTATGATTGCCGTAATGATCAAAATTTAGTAATAGTTCTTCTTGAGAATTTTTATAAAAAATGTTGGTAAATAACCGCATTTCGCCGTCAATTTTAACTTCTACTGCTTTATTTTGTAAAAATTTAACTCCGTTGATACTTGTTTTACAATATGTAATACCTTTTTCTATAGCTCGAGTAAAAGCATAAATAAGGTTATTATCTAGTTTCTTTTCAACTTCTTTTGCAATTTTTGCAAAACAATTAAGCCCCTTATATTTACCTACAGAATAAACATCATCTTTTTTAATAATCTGTTTATTAACATTCCAGCTGCTAATAATTTGGTTATTAGTGATTTTTTGACTAATTTCAAAAAGTTTTTGTTGTTTTACCCGTTGGTAATGAGCGTGTATTTCTTTTGGATTATATTTTCCAATAAGCTGCTCTATATTTTCAGCATTATAATTAACAGCAATTTCTTGTTGTTTTTCTTCGCTTAATTGATTTAAATATCCTTGAGCTTTTTCCTTATCTTTACCTAATAAAGCAGCTGCTACACCAATTTCTAAAGCTTCTTCATTTTGAGGATCATATTTTAAAGATTTCTCAATATTCTTAAGAGCAGCTGTAGTTTTTTCTTCTGCCATTAAAGAAGTACTTGCAGTATTAAGAATTTCTACTATCACTTCTTCTTTGAATTCAGATTCATCGTACAATATAGAATCAGGATCAAGATAGCTTTGTAAGATTGCAAAATTTTTATATATTTGCATATCTTTTTTAGGTATAGTTTTTAAAACATCATGAGCTACTTCAACTTGTTTAGTATAAAGTGCAGTTGAAAGTATCAAAAGTTTATCACTTGAGAATTTAAAAATTTCTTTTAATTCCTGCTTTAATTCTTCTTTATAAACACTTCTTTCTTTATCAGAAAAACTATTATATTTAGCAATATATTTACAACAATTTAACATAGGCAAATATTGCTGAAGCAACGTATTAATATCAATAAGATTTAATTTTTCTTTATTAATCTCATATAAATTATTTAGCATTTCCAATAAATATTTAACATTGCCTAAAGGCATTTGTAGAATTATATTAGCTGCTTCTTCATGTCTATCGGTCATTTTATAATTAGCCCATAAACTAAACATTATATTTTCATTGTTCGGCAAAAAAGATAAGGCGTATTTATAGTATTTCTCTGCTAGTTTATCATTACCGTTTACCTAATAAATATGGGCTAAACGGTAAAGGCAAAAACCTTTATCTTCTTTATTAAAATTATTATCTGTAGAATTATTATTAATCGTTTCTTCCAAAAGTTTACATGCTTCATCATAATAATTGTTATTTATTAATATCTCAGAAAGCTGATTTACTATATCAAAATAATACTTTATGTGAGATACTAACTCTTTAGTAAATTTAACCTGAAAATCTGTTTTCATAAACTTCAACAAATAAAACAAAGTTTCCGTACATTCTTTATGTTTTGCATAGTTCTTTGTATTAAGCATTAATGTTAAAGATATATTTGCTCTAGTGAATATATCGCTTAATATTGTTTCTGCTGCTTCGGTATGATTGTTTAATATACTACAATAAAACGCCTCACTCATTGCTTGAACTTTAAGGAAAATATTTTCTATAGGATCAAGAGATTTTACAGTAAATTTATTTTGTAAGGTATAACTGTTCTTAACATTTGAACTGAGGTTATAAAATAGTACATTCCCTTTTTGCTGTATGTTATACTTTTTTAATAATTCATGCCCTTTAAATTCGTCATATTTATAATTATTAAAAAACATTTCAATTACGCCGATTTTCTTTTCTACAATTCTCTCAGCTTCTTCATCTAAATATTTAAAAAGGTATAAGTATTGTTTCTATTGCAGCATTTACATTTTGTAAATATGGAAGATTTTTAACTATCGTATTTGCTTTAAGATTAGGATTAATTGTTCTAAACTTATTTATTTCGTCTTTCGATAACATAGTAATTACTATATTATTGCTAGAGTTAATATGAGAAGAATGTTCTATAATGGAAGGTTTAGAATTTTTCATAATAAATAACCTATAAATTTGGCGTGCATTATAAAATAAATTCTATTTTCTGTAAAGAATAATTAATTTTTAAATGAAATTTTAATAAAAAGATAAATAGTATGATCTGCTATTATTAGACACGGTATTGTTTATCAATATAATTCTGCGATATTTTTCACAGTTATTAATACTCTGCTTTTACAAAATAAAGTCCGGATGCGGGAGCAGTAGGACCGGCGGCTTTTCTATCTTTGGCTTCTAGAATATCTTTAATTTGTTCTGTTTGCCAAATATTCTTACCGACAAGCACTAAACTACCGACAATATTACGCACCATATGATGCAAAAATGATGGGGCTGAAAGATATAATTTTATTTCTTCGTCTTCTCTAACAATATTAAGTTCAGTTAAAGTTTTAATCGGTGATTTTGATTGACATGAGCTAGCCCTAAAGGAAGTAAAATCATGTTTGCCTAATAGATAAGCGGCAGCTTTTTGCATAGCTAGAATATCTAAAGGTGAACTAATCCACCATGCTCTATTTAAATCAATTACCGATGGATAAGGTCTATTAATAATTCTATATATATAATGACGAGAGGTGGCTGAAAATCTTGCATGAAAATTATTTGGGACTATTTCGCAATGCCATACCGCTACTGCATAAGGTCTTACAAAATAGTTTATAGCTGTAATAATTTTATGAGGTTCTAAATGTTTTGAAAGATCAAAATGTGCTACTTGACCTATAGCATGAACACCGGCATCTGTTCTTCCTGATCCAAACAATACTATTTGTTCACCGGAAAATTTATAAATCGCTTCTTCTAGTATTTGTTGTACCGACATTACTCCTGCTTGCCTTTGCCAACCTGCAAGATCCATGCCTAAATATTCAATGGTAATCTTATATCGATACATAAGGGGATTGTTATTGTCATTCCTGCGGAAAGGATACCTAAGCCGTCATTGCGATGAGGCATTGCCCGCGTGGACCGAAAAATCCGTTCGGTGTCATTCCCGCGTAGGCGGGAATCCAGAAAAAAAGTATAAATACAGCAAATTCTTGAAATTAAAAGCTCGATTTATCTCGCTTTATGCTGGATTCCCGCTTCCGCGGGAATGACATCGGTATCCACGCAACAATGCCTCCTCGCAATGACGATTTGGTATCCATGCAACAAGTCGCGGGATGACAGCACAAATATTATCATGCTTCTAGTAAATCTGATGGATTACCGTCACCACGCTTTCCACCGCTTCTAAAGCTATTAAGCTTTTTGGATCTAATAGGATGTTGTAACTTTCTTAAAGCTTTGGATTCGATTTGTCTTATACGTTCCCTAGTTACTTTAAATTGCTGCCCTACTTCTTCTAATGTATGGTCAGTATTCATACCTATACCGAAACGCATTCTAAGCACTCTTTCTTCACGAGGCGTAAGAGTTGCAAGTACTCTAGTGGTAACTTCTCGTAAATTTGACTGAATTGCCGCATCAATCGGTGCTACTGCATTCTTATCTTCGATAAAATCGCCTAATTGGCCGCCGTCACTATCATCACCTACGGGATTTTCAAGGCTTATAGGTTCTTTAGCTATTTTCATGACTTTACGCACTTTATCAAGCGGCATTGAAAGACGGTTAGCGATTTCCGTTGCCGTCGGTTCATAGCCGAGTTCATTAAGCATTTGCCTTGAAGTACGCAGTATCTTATTAATTGTTTCAATCATATGCACAGGAATACGTATAGTCCTTGCTTGATCTGCAATAGCTCTTGTTATAGCTTGTCTAATCCACCAAGTAGCATAGGTAGAGAATTTATAGCCACGGCGATATTCAAATTTATCCACCGCTTTCATAAGTCCTATATTACCTTCTTGAATTAAATCCAAAAACTGCAATCCCCTATTAGCGTATTTTTTAGCGATAGATATAACTAAACGTAAATTCGCTTCTATCATATCTTTTTTTGCTTGTAGCGTTTGTCTCTCACTTTTTTGTATAGTATTCACTAGTTTTTTAAAATCATTAACTAAAAGCCCGGTATTAGATTCTATAAGCGATAATTCGGCAATCATTTGATCTATATAATCCGATTCTTTAGTAATTAACTCTTTCCAAGCGACTTTTTTATTTTTCAGCATTTTTTCTTTCCATGCTGCATTGATAACCGATCCTATATATTCATCTAGGAAATTTTGACGAGTTACTCCGTATTTTTCAGCAAGTTTTAAAAAGGCTGTTTCTTTATTAATTAAATCACGATTTATTCCATACATCTTACCTAAAATTTCTTCTGTTCTTTTAGAATTAAAATGTATTTCCGAAACTTCATTTATCAATAATTCCAAATTATTATTATATTTTTTGCTATTTTGTAAAACCTTCGGCTCAAAAGATTTCTCATAACATTTTTTAGCTTCAATGAGTAGCTCTTCGCAGATAAAAGAAATCTTTTTCATACGCTCTATGATATTAGGTAATATCTGCGTTTCTACTCTAGACATAGATAAGTGATTATCCTCATGCTCTTCTCCTTCGGTCTCACTACTATGTTCTTCATCATTTTCGGGTGTTTCGTCATGTAACATGTTAGCTTCTAAATCTATCAGATCACGTAGTAACATTTTTTCATTAACTAAATCTTCATACCATACTATAAAACAACGCATAGCAATAGGGCTTTTGCATAAGGAAGCAATCATTGTTTTACGTCCTTCCTCAATCCTTTTTGCTATTTCTACTTCGTTTTCACGAGTTAAAAGATCGACTCCCCCCATATCCTTAAGATATAATCTTACGGGATCATCGGTAGTACCTATATTTTCTTCTTCTACCTCATCCTCAGGTTCATTATCAACATTGGTAGATAGCTTAAATTCTTCATCCATTCCGATATCAAGCTTAATTTCATCATCTTCGTTAGATTCTAAAATATCTACTCCTGCATCGGAAAATTTTAATATAGCTTCCTCTAATTGTCTTATTGAAGGATTTTTATTAAGAGGAAGAGCTTTGTTTATATCATCATAAGTGACCGGTATCTTTTTAGATTTAGCTTTTTTAAGTAAACTATCTATTTTATCTAGATCATTGTCTATATTGCTATTGCTCATTAAATACCTATATGCTTTTTTCTTTTAAAAGAAGTTTGAAATAATTAAGTTATCGTGTGATTAATAAAAGATTCGTTTAAAACTTGAAGTTCATTTGCAATCTTCAGAATTTCTTTTTTATATAATAAAACTTTTTCAAAGTCGTGATTGTCTGTACTGTTTATGGTAATAGCGTATTCTTGTTGTAAATTTATTAGATAATATTTCTTATGTAGCCACTGCCATAATAAATCCAGTCTGATATTATTTTTATTAAATGAGATATCTAAAAACAAATTATCCGTTTTTGATAATAATAAAAAAATATCAAAAAAGCTAGTTTTTTCCACAATTGCAGTAATTTCACTTGCTTCTACGTTATTATCTATAATCTCGTTTAAATACCAATTACGGAATTCTTCAAGCGACTTATTATTAAAATTTAAATTTAAGATGAAATCTCTAATATCTTTTTCTTCAAGTATTATAGGAAATTTAACCAATAAAGCACAAAAAGCGTGTTCTAGCATTTCAAGCTCTGAATAGCCGTGACTTGAAATTATAGGAGCCGAATTTGAGTTTTTAGTTGTAGCTTTCTTCTGCTTTGTGACTAAATTTTGCCATATTTGATCTTTAAAAAACCTGTAATAACTTGCTTTTAAATTACTATCCGATATTTTACTGCAGTAATCTTTTAAATTTTTCTCTAAATTAGCTTTTTCTTCTGCAGTTTTAAAACTCTTGCCACTATACTCAATATGCCAAATCATTTCTGATAGGCTTATTCTTTTATCTATAAGCTTTGCAAAAAAATCAGCACCGTTTTTATTTACTGCATCGTCGGGATCAAGTCCGCTTGGTAACCTAATAAAAGAAATTTTCTTTTCACTATTAATAAGCGGTAATGCTAAGTCAATAGTTCTTATGCTAGCTTTTATACCTGCATTATCTCCGTCAAGACATAATATAATTTCATCACCGGCACGCCATAATTTATGTAAATGATTTTCAGTAACGCTAGTACCAAGGCTCGCCACCGCTTCGCTAAAGCCTGCTTGATGTAGTGCTATAACGTCAAAATAACCTTCTACTAGAATCGAGTGATTTTTTTTATAGCTACTGCTTATCGCTTTATGCTCACCGTATAGAGTTTCACTTTTTTGAAATACTGTAGTTTCAGGTGAATTCAAGTATTTAGGCAGCCCCTCCCCTAGTACCCTACCGCCAAAGCCTACAATTTTATTGTAAATATTTCTAATTGGAATAGTAATACGGTTAGAAAATAAATTATATATTTCACCGTTTTCTCGCTTGCCGATTAGCCCTGCTTTACCAAGCTTTATAATATCTATATTTTTATCGTGAACAAACTTTTCAAATTTATTATTCTTCGGAGCGAAGCCTATTGAAAACTCTTTTACTGTTTCTTCGGTAATACCCCTTTCGTGTATATAATTTAATATTTCAGGCGTTAATTGTGTCCTGAAAAATTTATTGGCGAGTTCTAAAATATTTAGAATTTCATCGGATTCTTCATAAAATTCTTTCTGTTTCGCAGTTAATTTCGGTATCTCTATACCATAATCGGTTGCAAGCTTTATAGCAGACTCATTATAGGATAAACCGCTAATATTAGAAGTAAATTTTATAACGTCACCGGCTGCTTTACAACCAAAACAATAGAAAAATCTCTTACTATCACTAACTGTAAAAGATGGGGTCTTTTCTTGATGGAAAGGACATAAACCTACATAGTTACCGGATTTTCTAGTTAAAGCTACTTTTTGCCGCACTACATCATATATGTTAATGCGGTTTCTTAAGAACTCATAAAATTCCGGTGTAACTCTCATTATATTACAATATGTAGGAAAGAATAGCTTTAGATAAACAATAAGAAAGCGGTATAGATAAATTATCGTTAATTCTTAAATCTTTTGAATAAAATTCAGCTGCTGTAGCCCCTATGCAGCTTATAATGATAATAATAAAACTCGTATTGTACCCTAAATAGAAATACACTAATATACTTATAAAAATTGCAGAAGCTAAGAAAGTAACAGAACCTGCTATAGATTTACCGTTACCTAAGCTATTTCCTATTTTAACGCCGACAAGAGCCGCTAAACAATCTGAAATAATTAAAATCAACCACGAACAAATCACTAGATTTTTAGGGAAAAGAAGAGCAGTTAAGAAAAAACCGAGCATCATAAAACTAATGCCGCTTAGAGCAAAAGAACCGTTATTTTCTTCGAGCCTTATAACTTTTGAAAAAAATCTAGTTACAAATTCGCTAATTTTTGCATTATTATGACGTGATACATCTAAATATAATGTAATAGCCGTTATTATAAATAATAATAACGTAATAGCGGTTCTTGGAATAAATAAATAAAGCAACGGAAATATTATAGCCGATAGGTGGAAAATTTTACGCTTTTTCTCAAAGTCAAAATCTTTAATTTCCATAGGATTACTAATTTGTTGCTATTGTTTATTAAAAATAATACCTACATCATTACAAGAAAGCATTGATGTTGTTGCATAACTCGAAAAACGCGTTCGATGTCATCCCCACGTGGCATTGTTGCGTGGATCAATTTCACCTCTGTCATCCCGTGGCTTGACCACGGGATCCAGTTAAAAATACTAATATATTAGTATTTTTTATTGTTTTTATGGACCCCGTGGTCAAGCCACGGGGTGACACAGTAGGTTTTACCGATCCACGCAACAAGGTCTCCCCGCGTAGGCGGGGATCCAGAATAAATAACTTTAATACTATATAGCAAGTTACATATTTGATAAAATAAGCATATAAAAAAACTTGTTTTTTTATATGCTTTACTGGATTCCCGCCTTCGCGGGAATGACATCTAAATTTAAAATTAACTGTTTTTAGGCAATGCCAAATAATTAAAAAGGCTTATTTGACAAATTTAACTATTACAAATATACTTGCTGAAATCTATATTATTGAAAATAGTATACTAAAATTACTAAATCTATACAATATAATTATGAATACAAAATTTCCTATCACCGCTAAAGGTTTTGAAAAATTAGAACACGAGCTTAAACATTTAAAACATGTAGAGCGTAAAAAAATTAGTGAAGATATAGCCGAAGCACGAGAACACGGCGATTTATCCGAGAATGCGGAATATGAAGCGGCACGTGAGAAACAAGCATTTATAGAAGGACGTATTAAAGAGCTTGAAGATATGACGGCAAGAGCAGAAATTATTGATATTGGTAAATTATCAGGAGATAACATAAAATTCGGAGCTACGGTTACTTTGATTGACGACGATACTGAAGAAGAAGTAACATATATTATTGTAGGAGAATATGAAACCGATATAACTAGAAAAAGAGTTTCAATCGCTTCTCCTATAGCAAAAGCTTTGATTGGAAAATCGGTAGGTGATTTTGTAGAAGTTACAACACCGAAAGGATCTAAATCATACGAAGTAGTTACCGTTGAATATAAAGAACTAGAACTTTAGCTTAACTTTTTCTTATTATCATAAAGAAAGCTAAGCTAATACTGCATTAGACCTTTTTGTATAACTCTTATAAAGAGAAGTTTGAAGAAGATACTTCTACTCTTTGCAATTGGCTAAAATACCTTATTTTATCACTATAACCTCTCCGCCGCAGTTCTTGTGACAGATATGATAGTTTTCAATGCAACGCCAACTACAACTAGAATTATTGCAAAGATTATTTTGATGGCTACTAAAGTGCTGCATATATTTGTTATCTTTATTGCTTTTGGCAGCTTGTTGTGAGATTAAATAGTTATTTTGAGCATTTAGTTGATTAAGTAAATTACATTGCGTATTATACATATCACAACTTTGCATACATCTTTCTTTTTCTAATAAACATTCATTAGCACATTTTCTACCTTCTGCAGTACTTGGGGGAATAATTTCATATCTTGTAGTACAAGAAGTAATCATTAGAAAACACAATATTAGACCATAATGTGCAATTAAATTCAAAAAGCCGTTTATAAGAGAATTTTTTGATCTATATGTTTATGCATAAGTTATATAGTAGGATAGATGAAGAGTAGTAGCTTATTATATTATTTATACACAGTCAAGCCAACAGATTCATTTATTTTTTCTTAAACATCTCAAGCATTCTTTTTGTCACTATAAACCCACCGAAAATATTTATAGAAGCAAGCAGCGTTGCAAAATACCCAAGTAAACCGGAAAACCCAAAAGCAGAGCTACTTGCGGCAATCATAGAACTAAGAACTATAATACCTGAAATAGCGTTAGTAATAGACATAAGCGGAGTATGGAGTGCAGGCGTTACTTTCCACACTACATAATATCCGACAAAAGAAGCTAATACAAAAATGGTTATAGTAAATACTAGCGGGTCTATAGTACTTGGGTTTGTTTGCCAACTAGTATCTATTACCAAATCTTTTAATTTATCTGATAATTCTTGGGTATTATGGGCAATTTCAGCAACCTGTTTCGCTATTATAGGTAATTGATTCATATATTTAATGGCTCTGGATATATAAGTGTGTAAATTCTAAAATAGGCATTAAATTCGCCCCTCAAATTTTATCAAAAAGTGAGCCATGGCCTCTCCCCAATTTTGGATAGGCATATTCCATTTTCGCGCAATATAGTCAATTGTCAAGTACAAAGTCTTAAATACAGAGTCGTCGTTAGGAAAACCCCTTTTGTTATTAGTAACCTTGCGTAATTGACTATTTAAACCTTCGATTGCATTGGTTGTATAAATGATACGCCTAATCACTTCTGGGTATTGTAAAAAAATTATCAAATTCTGCCAATTATTTTGCCATGATTTTGCAATATGTGGGTACTGTTTGCCCCATTTCATATCAAAATCAGATAAGGCAGTAAGTGCTTCATCCTCAGTGATAGAGCTGTATACTAGCTTCAAATCTGCTGCAAGTTCTTTACGATCTTTATAGCTTACATATGACAAACTATTTCTGATTTGATGTACAATGCACAGCTGATGCTCAGTTTGTGGATATACTGCAGATATCGCCTCACTCATGCCCGTTAGATTATCGCTACAAGCAATTAAGATATCTTTTAATCCCCTGTCTTTCATTTCAGTAAAATTATTTAACCAAAATTTAGCTCCCTCATTCTCGCTAATACACAAGCCTAAAATATCTTTCCTTCCGGTTAAATCTACACCTAAAGCTACATATACTGCCTTATTGATAATTCTCTTATCTTGACGTACTTTAACTATAAGTGCATCAAAATATACTATAGCATATATGGCTTCCAGAGGCCTATTCTGCCAACTCCTGACCTCATCCATAACATTATCGGTAACCCGACTAATAAGGCTTTCACTGTTCTCTGCACCATATAGCTCATGAATCTGAATCTTAATGTCAGAGAGGCTCATCCCTTTAGCATATAAGGATAATATCTTCTGATCTAATCCATCAATCCTAGTCTGACGCTTTGGCACTAGTACAGGAGAAAATTCAGCATTTCTATCACGTGGTACTTCAAGTTCCAATACTCTACCTTCAGTAATTAGGCTTTTTTTGCATACACCATTTCTACTATTGTTAGTCTCTATCCTGCCATATTTGTTATAGACAAGATGTTCATCCATCTCAGCTTTTAAGGCTCTTTCAAATATATTTTTAGTTAACTGCTTTAATATCCCGTCTTTGGCAAAAAAACTCGTTAAATCAGTATCTTTATCTATTAGCAAATCTACTGCTTGTTTTATCTTCTCTTGGTTACTGTTACTCATGTTATTCCTGATAAATTATATTATTGTTAATATAACCTATCCTAGAAATTTACACACTTAGTGAGACAGCACCTATTTAATTTCTCACTCACAATTTTTCCGTCTTTAGTAATCAACATATCACGTACTAACTCATCATCCATATTAAATTTACCGTCTTGCAGGGCATAACTAAGAAAATTATATAAATTCTTAGAGTAGAGTTTTGAGCTATCGGTAGCAATTTTAGTAGCAAGATTTGATAAACCTATTATGATAACACCGTGTTTAGTAACGATCTTATCAGGTTCTGAACCTTCCACATTTCCTCCTGTAGAGGTCGCTATATCAACAATCACTGAGCCGTGTCTAATAGATTCCAGCATTTTTTCCGTAACAAGCAGAGGTGCTTTTTTTCCTGGAATTTGGGCAGTAGTAATAACTATATCATATCCTTTAATGATTTTTGCTAAAAACTCTTCTTGTTTAGCCTTATAATCTTCTGAACTCTCATTAGCATAACCTGATTTATCTTGTAAATCTTCCTGTAGTTCCGGCGAAACAAACTTAGCTCCTAAGCTTTCTACCTGCTCTTTGGTAGCAGCTCTTACGTCATATCCCGCAACAATACTACCAAGCCTTTTTGCCGTTGCAATAGCTTGTAGTCCCGCAACGCCTATACCAAGCACTAAAGTTTTGCATGGCGAGATCGTGCCTGCTGCCGTCATCATCATTGGAAAAGCTCTTGTATAATGATAACTTGCTTCAATTACGGCTCTATAACCAACTAAGTTACTTTGAGAAGATAAAGCATCCATATTTTGAGCTTTAGTAACTCTTGGCACAAACTCCATAGCAAATGTCGTAAGATTTTTTTTAGCTGCCGCTTTTATATATTCATGATTTAAATAAGGCGATAGTAAGCCTATAACAATTGCTCCTTTTTTTGCAAATTCAAGCTCACTATATTTATCCGTAACGGATGAAGGTTGTACCTTTAATATAATATCGGCATCGGAAATAATTTCGAGCGGCACTGAAGATATCTTAGCACCTAGAGCGATATATTCTTCATCAAGAAAACCGGCAGAAAGCCCTATATCTTTTTCTACCGTAACCGCATAGCCTTTTTTGACTAGCAATCCTGCTACTTCAGGCGTCATAGCGGTACGCGACTCATGCTTGGCTTTTTCTTTTAAAGCAACGATTTTCATAAATATCATTTGTTTTAACAATATAACTAAGGTATTTTAAACATAATTAAAAATATAAAACAATAAAAATGAAAAAAATATTCTTAATTATTATTTGTGTTTTTATAAATTCAGTTGTAGCGTTTGGAGCAGATGAAAAAGCAACTATTTCGGAGCTAAAAACTTATCTACGTACGATAAAATCGGTTGCAATAGATTTTACTCAAGAAGATTCTCACGGTACTACGGTTAAAGGAAAATTATTGATTAACAAGCCTAATAATTTCAGATGTAATTATTACCCTCCTTTTCCCATAGTCATAGTCGGTACTAAAAATTTTGTATCGATGTACGATTATGATATGGAGCAGGTAAGCCGAATTAGTCGAGCTGAAAATATATTTAATTTTTTATTAGAAGATAAAGAGCATTTTGACAAGGATTTTGTTTTTGAATCGGTAGTTAATGAAGGAAATATTTTTAAAATCACTATCTATCATACTTTAACGGAAAAGCGTAGCGAAATTACTTTTAATAAAGCTAATAAACAAATTGAGCTACTCAAAATATTTGAAGATCATAATATAGTCACTATTACTTTTGATAAAATAGCTAAAGTACAAAAATTTTCCGATGATCTGTTTAAAATAAAAAATCCCGAAATATTCGGCCCACCTGAGAGGTTAACAAAATCGGAAATAGAAAAAAAATATGTTGTTTCTTGAAAATAAACAGGTTATGTTAATTATGCTAGTAGTGGGCATTGTGCCCATTTAGTCGGTCAGGTCTGAAAGGAAGCAGCCGGAGTGGGATTTGATGGGTCATTACTAGCATTTACTTGAAGTATTTTTGAAATTGCTCTTTATATTTTGCTTAAGAGCTCATATGCTCACGTACTAAATGTACGCTCCGCTATTCACTCTTAAAAAATAAAATTCAATTTCAAAAATACTTCAAGTAAATACAGTTATACTGTCATGCCGTGGCTTAACCGACATTGCCCGCATGGCTCGTTTATGTCATTCCCGCGTAGGCGGGAATCCAGGGTAAAGCGAGATAAATCGAGCTTTTCAAATAAAACTTTCAAAAAGCTTTAAAGTACTGGATTCCCGCCTACGCGGGGAAGGCATTGTTGCGTGGATCAATTTTACCTCTGTCAAGCCACGGGGTGACACAGTAGGTTTTACCGGTCTACGTAACAATGCCACACGGGAATGACACTGAAAAAATCAAATCACTCTTCAAAATTTAAATCGTGCTAGATATAAATTCATCTAATCAGTATATTCCTTTTGCAAGGAAATATCGTCCTAGTAATTTTACCGAGCTTCAGGGGCAAGAGGTATTAGTCAAAGTTTTAAGCTATACTATTTTAAATGATAGGCTCACTGGAGGTTATCTTTTAACGGGTATTAGAGGAGTGGGCAAAACTACCTCGGCTCGTATTATTGCTAAAGCCGTAAACTGCTCTGCTTTAATTACCGAAAATACGACTATTAAAACATGCGAAGAATGCACAAATTGCACTAGTTTTAATAACCATAATCATCCTGATATCATCGAAATTGATGCGGCAAGTAAAACTAGCGTAGATGATATACGTAGAATCATAGAATCCGCTGAATATAAACCTCTACAAGGGAAGCATAAAATCTTTATTATTGATGAGGTGCATATGCTTTCTAAAGGAGCATTTAATGCACTTCTTAAGACTTTGGAAGAACCGCCGCCTCACATAATATTTATTTTTGCAACTACGGAAGTACAAAAGATACCTGCAACTATTATCTCAAGATGTCAACGTTATGATTTAAGGCGGTTGAGTTTTGAAGAGATTTTTAAGCTACTTGAAGATATAGCTAAGCAAGAAAATTTAAAAACCGATATAGAGGCTTTAAGAATTATAGCTCATAAGTCTGAAGGGTCAGCACGTGACGCAGTCTCTATTTTAGATCAAGCAGCTAGTATGTCTGCGAAATCCGATAATATAATTACTCCTCAAGTAATTAATCAAATGCTTGGGCTTGTTGACGCTTCCGTTATAATGGAATTTGTAGAATATATAATTCATAGAGAGACAGAAAAAGCCATAAATTTAATCAATAAACTTTACAGCTTTTCGGTTAATCTTGAGATTTTTATAGAATCGGTAGCAGATTTTATTGCCTATCTTAACAAAGTAAAAATGTTACCTAATTATAGTTTGCCGATATATGAATCATTTAATGATAGAACTAAAAACATATTAGATAAAATCAGTTTGCCGCATTTATCAATCTTATGGCAAATATATAATAAAGGAGTCGCAGAAATAAAGATTTCCTATAACGGGCTAACAGAAACGGAAATGTTGGTTATAAAATCTATATATTCGACGTCGCTACAGCTACTTGACGGTTCGGATAGTAATAATCAAAATTTAAATCAATTAATTACTCCGGAAATAAAAAAAAAATTTGAAATTGTAGATTTTCTTGAATATCTATATAAAAATAATGAGATAGATATATATTACTTCCTGCTTAATAACACGGAACTTAAAAATCTCAGTGATAATAGATTAGAACTTGTAAGCCTTGAAGTTACAAGCAAAATAAAAAAACAAATAGAAGATTTGTTAGCTGCTTTTACTAAAGAAAAATTTGAATTTATAGTAATAAAAGAACAGCACAAGCAAACCTTAAAGAATCAGTTAATCGGTAAGATTGAAGCAAGTAACGATTTTGGTTTAATTAAAAAACATTTCCCAAATATAGTAATTTCGGATATTTTACTTAAAAGCTAAAAATTAAAGGATAGAATTATGGTAAATTTTAATCAGTTTTTAAAGCAAGCCCAATCAATGCAAAAGAAAATGCAAGAAGCTCAAGAGCAAATGGCAAATGCAAGATATACCGGTAAAGCCGGCGGTGGGCTTGTTGAAATTACTATCACCGGTAAAGGCGAAGTTGAAAAGATTACGATTGATGAATCTTTATTAAAACCGGAAGAAAAAGAAATGCTTGAGGATTTAATTAAAGTTGCCTTTAACGATGCTAAAGAAAAATGCGATGAAGATTCTCAAAATTCTTTATCAGGAGCTTTAAATGGTATAAGCTTACCGCCGGGCTTTAAAATGCCGTTCTAAGCCGGCTTGTGTACGACTTAAAAGTCGTCCTTGCAAGGAAAAATTGAAAATTTTGACGAAGCAATCTCAGGATGCTTGACCAGATTGCCACGTCGCTTCGCTCCTCGCAATGACGATGAAGCCTAATAATTCAAGATCAATAAATCCTTATCAATTCTAAAACCTTTAAAACGCTCAAGTAGCGACATACCGAGCAGTGAGATATCAAGTTCACCAAGACCTACATGACCTTTGACGTTCTTAAATTCCGTACCTATTACTACATTATTTAAAGTTATAGGGGCGGCTTTATTTTCGCCGTCAGCCGTTAGATAAGTTCTAGTATATTTTAATTTAGTTAAATCAAAACCTAATTTTTGAGCATCTTCTTTAGTCAAAGCTATATCACTTGCACCAGTATCTACCATAAATTTTATTTTAACATCATTTACAAAAGCATTGATATAAAAATGTCCGTCTCCGCTACGGGCTATAATAATTTCTCCGACTTCAGTAGACCATTTATATGATGGAATTAAAGCAGACATTACTCTATGATAAGCGTAGTTCAGCTCAAACCTAAAAGCATAACCAGTTATTATAACTAAGAAGATTGCTGCCCACATTGCTAATTGCAAACAAAATTTACGCACTTCATTTTGGCTAATAGTACTGTAAATTATACTAAATAATATTAATAACGATGCACAAAAACTCCCTATATTTTGTGGTTCTTTAAAAAATTTTGGATAATGCTCATTAATATATCTATATAATAAACCGGTTACAACTACGGTGCTGAAAATTATAAAAATAAGTTTTATAAGTTTTTTATTCATATAATATAACTTTTTTAATCTATATAATCAAACCAAAGTCCCAGCCCATTTTTAAGTGGAAAACTACCTTCTTGGTTCACTAGAATAATAATTCCAAGTTCTTCTGAGGGTATAAAACCAATAAAAGAATTAATACCGTTAATATAGCCTGAGTGAAAAATTAAATCCTTATTTGAGCGTCCTTTTACTTTAAGAATACGCCATCCAAGAGCGTAATATGACTCAATCATTTTTTGATCAATAGGCCAAATCAGTTGCCATTTAAATTCAAAAACATCTTTGTTTGATTTTACTATTTTATACATACGATCTAAAGTACTTTTAGAAATAAGATTCGGTTTATAACCAAAACTAAGTTTGAATATTTCAATCATTCCATCTATCGATGCAAAAATACCGGCAGATGCAGGTACCGTCTTTGGGTAGTAAGGCGGAAACGGAAGCAATGTTATTACCTCTTGTCCGTCTATTATTGCTTTAGAATGCGGATAAGCAAGTTGTATATTCGGCTCTAGCGGTAATATTTGTATATCTTGCGTTTTAAGCGTTGTACGCAAATTATCTATTGCAGCATTTAAACTTGATTTTTTACAATTTAAAGCTTCTTCAAGTAAACTAAAAACGATATTACTATATTTATAACATTGCCCTGGTTTACAACTAACTTGTTGTTTTTGCAGCAGCTGTTGTATGGCTTAAAATATTATTAAGACTAATAGTATTTTTTAAGTATAGTAATTTGAATTTTTCATCAAAATCTAAACTTCCTTGATCTACCATTAATGCAATTGCCGTTGCTGAAACGGCTTTTGAAACCGATGCTAACGGAAATAAAGTTTTGTCGGTAATAGCTCCTTTATTACCTTTCTGATTTCCAAACGTTGTTTTATAAATAACTTCACCTTTGTATAAAATTGCAATTGCTCCTCCTTGTAATTCGTCTTTTTGCAATTCGAGCTTTTTAATAAAACTTTTTAGTTTTTGAGGTAATTCTACTCGTGTCTGTGCAAAGACTGTACGATGTGATAATAGTAATATTATACTAAAAAATAAGATAAGCTTTTTATTCATACGGTGATATTATTTATTGATTCTATGTCATTCCTACGAAAGCAGGAATCCGGCTTTCTAAATAAATTATATACTAAATTTTTATATGATTTTTTTATTTTTACCATTTTTTACTGGATTCCCGCTTTCGCGGGAATGACAAAAGCTACTTTTAACCGCTATTGCTTTTTCTTTATCTTTTAATCTAGTTTTAGAAAGCTCTAATAAATAATTATCATCTAAAGCTTCAATGATTCTTGCATATAATTCAGCTGAAATTAAATAAGCAGTCGGTTTATTATGATTTAATAAGGCAACAGGCTCACCGCTTGCCTTATCTAATAATGCGGTAGGACTTTTTTTAAATTCAGAGATACTAACTGTTAGATTTGCATAAATATGTTCCATTATTAGACCTATAATTAATACTAAATTAAATACTAATTATAATTTGCAATTTTATATTTATCAAGAATATTACATTAAATCACCGATATTCTCTAAAAACAACCTAGCTCGATGCGATGCCGGTTTATTAAAAAACTCCTTAGCAGACTGATTTGCCAAAATCTGCCCTTGATCCATAAAAATAACACGATCCGCTATTAATTTTGCAAACTTCAAATGATGCGTGACTACTACCATACTCATTTGATCTTTTAATAAATTTATATTCTCTATAACATCTTTAATATTTTCGGGATCGAGTGCCGAAGTCGGTTCATCGAATAACAAAATTTCCGGTTTCATCATCAAGGCTCTTGCTATTGCTATACGTTGTTTCTGTCCTCCTGATAGACTTGCCGGATATGAGTCAAATTTTTGCGTTAGCTTAAATTTTGCAAGTAATTCCTTTGCCATAGAAATTGCTTGTTCTTTTGGCAAATTTAATACATTCACCGGTGTATAAATTAGGTTTTCTCCTACCGTTAAATGCGGAAAGAGATTAAAATTTTGAAAAACCATACCGACTTTTAAACGAAGCTTTCTTCTATCTTTAGATAATAGCTTCTTCCCGTCTACCAAAAAAGTACCGCTACTCGGTTCTTCTAAATTATTTAAAATTCTAAGCAGAGTAGTTTTTCCACTTCCCGAAGGTCCAATTATTACAGTAGTTTCTTTAGTAGTAAAATCTAAATCAATATTCTTAATTGCGTAATTTTTGCCGTAACGCTTACAAACTTTTTCTAAAATAATCATAAACTAAACCGTAAATTTATAACCGTCATAAAGCGGCTTAACATTATTTGGAAGCATTTTCGTAATCTCATGATAATCTATCGTATGTCTCATATTGGTTAATAATATCTGCTCAGGTTTATATTTTTCACGCCATTCTAGAACTTTATCAAGCCCTGCATGATTCGGATTTGATTTATAATCCATACAATCTAAAATCCATATTTTTATATCTTTTAAAAATTTTTCCGATTCAGGCGGAAAATCGATTACGTCAGACGAATAAACGAAATCACCTATACGTAAGCCCAAACTATCTATAGGTCCATGATGTTGTCTAAAAAACTGTACTTCAATAGTATTAATTTTAATTTTATCAAAAAAACTAACAGATTGAGTTGTGAGCATTTGCCCAAGCTTAAATAATTTATTGTTAAATAGATAATCAAATTTTGTATGAAGCTTTGCCACACTATCGTGATCTGTATAGATTACGAGCGGTTTACCTTGCATAAAAGTAAATACCCGTAAGTCATCTATACCGTTAACATGATCAGAATGATCATGTGTTAATATAGCACAATCGAGCTTATTTATCTTTTCTCGTAATAGTTGATTTCTAATATCAAAACCGAAATCAACTAATATTTGACTATTTTCATCGTTAATATATATTGCCGATCTAGTTCTTTTATTGTACTTTGAATTCGATAAGCATATACTGCAATCGCACCCGATCACCGGTACGCCGAGAGATGCTCCGCATCCAAGTATTGTTACTTGTAACATAAATATTTAAAATGATGTTTGAAGTTTTTTATAATTTTTGCGGCTTAAATCAAGAAATATTCTTATTTTTGAATAACATTACTAACATTGGTCTAATACCTTATTTTTTAAAAATAATTTCGTTTTGTTTTAATATCGCTAATTTCGCCTTAATATATATTTTATACTGTATATATTTTTATATTCAATTAAAGAAAATTAAAAATGATAATGAACGGCAAAATAAATTTTGGCACAATTATAATAAATTAGTTGAAATAGGTATAATATACGGGGTATTTGGTTTAATTTTTACCGCTCTTAAATTTTCAGTTAATTTCCCTCGCCCTTATTGCAGTCTTCCTGCTGATAGTTTCATGACCATAATAAATACTGCAAATGAAAGATGCTCTTCAAGCTTTCCAAGCAGCCACGCGGCTCTTAGCGTTTTGGTAACATATTTTATTTGGGATTATATTAAATTACCGTTAAAAATCTTAATGATTTGTGTTATCATACTCGTGTCTTTATCTCGTATAAGCCTTGCCATGCATTACCCAAGTGATATAATTTACGGCATTGCTATTGCATTTATAACAATACTGATAGGTAAATTAATTTATCGAATCTTTGCAAATAATACAATAAGAAAGGTTGGAGATTTAATTCTTACTATTGTCATCCCACGGCTTGACCTCGGGATCCATAAAAATAATAAAAAACACTAGTATTTTTTACCGGATACCGTGGTCAAGCCGCGGGATGACAGATTTGGAACAAACTTATGCTACTATACCGAAAATACTTTATAAAAAATATCTTACCGCTGCTTATAGTCGTTACTTTTTCAGTGACTAGTATAGTATGGATAACGCAAATATTAAAACTTTTATATTTATTTGATAAAGGTATAAAAGTTATGGACTTCTTCAGTTTAATAGTTCTAGTACTTCCTACTTTATTATTTATTCTGTTACCGGTAATAACGGTTATTGCTGTGATCTATATCTATAATAATTTAAAAGTCGAGCGACAATTAATTATATTACAAGCTTCGGGAGTTAATAATGTACAGCTAGCATTGCCTGCTTTATATGTCGCATTAATAGTTATGCTACTTGCTTATTATATATCTTCTACCATCCTACCGTTATCTCATATAAACTTAAAATCACGTTTAAACTTTATAAAGAATAATTATATCTCAAGTATGATTGAAGAGAAAACTTTTAATAAAGTAACGAAAGATATCACTGTTTTTATAGATAAAAAATCAGCAGGAAATATTATGAACGGCGTAATAATATTTGATAATCGCAACGCTGATAACCCATCAGCAGTATTTGCGGGTTCAGGTACTCTTAATATATATGATAATAGCCCGATTTTTGAACTTAATAAAGGCATAAGACAAGAATATGACGTAAACGGTAATTTAACTCAGTTAACTTTTGATTCTTTAATGATAAAACTACAAAATGATAATCCTTTAGTATCGCAAAGAACTAAACATAATAAAGAAGCAAACGAATATTATATAAGCGAATTACTTGCCCCTCCTCATGATTTAGCTATTACTAAAAAAATTAAATTAATTGCTGAAGCACATCAAAGAATAATTTGGCCTTTATATAATTTTGTATTACCTTTTTTAGCACTTGCAGTTTTTTTGAGATATCCTTATAGCAAAAAAATAACTTTTATGCCGGTATTATTTTCTGCCTTAACAGTATTGCTAGTTACTTCAATTCATTTTATATTGCAAAATTTTGCTTCAAAAAATCTAGATTTTATTTTTGCTTGTTATTCCAATTTGATTATTGCTTTAACGATCGGATTATATTTATTTGTACGTAAAAGAATATAAATCTATTCTACCTTATTCCACATTCCACGAAGATTTTGAGTAAAACAATCGATTTTATTTTCCTGCTCGGTAAATTTATTTATTTTAAATGTTAATTCTTTTAAATCTTCCGGTAAATCGGTTATTATAATTATCCTTTTAAAAACTCCTATATATTCTTTTGCTTGTAAAATTTTTCCTATATCCGTAGGCGAAATAATAACAAGCACACTAGCATTATTAGGATTTTGTAACTCATCGGTAATATAAATCGGCTGTTTTTCAGGCTGCGGATCCGTTTTACTTCCGTGAGGTATAAATTGCTTACGTGAATAAGTCCAAAGATTTTTATTGAGCATTTCTTGTTGATCTGCATCTGCAGTTAATATCACGCTTTTAAGATCAGAGCGATAGCATTTTTCTATCAGAAGCAATATCGATTTTAGAAGCAATTCATCGCTTGTTTGATAAATACTAAATTGCTGCATAAAAATTTTATGTTATTTTTTATGAGAAAATTTAAGTGGTACGGATGAAGGGACTTGAACCCCCACGCCTTGCGGCACAAGAACCTAAATCTTGCATGTCTACCAGTTTCATCACATCCGCGTATACTCGATGAACTTCGTCTACCTATTTATATTTATTTGAAGTACACAAAGATTTCGTTAAAAAATTATAATACACATCATATAATTTTTGTAAATCGCTAATTTTTGTGTATTCATTTATTTTATGTGCCGTTTCGGATAATAAACCAAACTCTATTAACGGACAATAATTTTTAACGAATCTCGCATCCGACGTACCGCCGCTTGTAGAGAATTCAGGCTTTATTTTAAGTATATGCTCTACTATTTTAGCAAATTCTTTTATTTTATCGTTTGGATTTTGAATAAAACTATCAGCAGAACTACTATATTCTAACTTATAATCTACTTTATATTCTTTGCAATATCGTTTAATAATTTCTTCTACCTGTTTTGCTAAAGTTTCTGCACTATGTAAATTATTAAAACGTATATTGAAAGATGCTTCCGTACTTGCCGGAATTACGTTTGAAGTATTATTACCGACATCGATATTCGTCACTTCAAGATTTGAACTTTGAAAAAATTCCGTCCCTTCATCAAGTCTTATATTTGTTAACTCATTCAATATTTTTATTAAGCAAGGCAACGGATTATTTGCTTTATGAGGATAAGCTACATGCCCGCTTAAGCCTTCTATATTTAATTTAAAGTTAACACTTCCTCTTCTACCGATCTTAATTGTGTCGCCTATTTCTTTTTCACAAGTGGGTTCACCGACAATAGCAAAATCCATCTTATGCCCTTGGTCATAAATATATTGCAGCATTTCTTTAGTACCATGCTTTGCTTTTCCCTCTTCATCACTAGTAAGTAAGAAACTAATAGAACCTTTAAAATCGGTATTATTTTTTATAAAATCTAAGCTAGCTGCTAGAAAGCACGCTATAGCCCCTTTCATATCCACCGCACCTCTGCCATATATCTTACCGTCTTGCTGGCTAGCCTTAAATGGACTCACATTATGCCAAAGCTCATGATTACCTGCCGGCACTACATCTACATGCCCAACAAAGCAAATATTAGGCTCATTGCTACCGAAAACAGCATAAAGGTTAGTAACTTGCTCGCTTTTAGAATCGCCGAATATTTTTATTTCGGTCTTAAAGCCGTGCTGTTTAAGCAAATCATCAATATACTCAATAGCCCCGTCACTCTCAGGAGTTACAGACTTAAAACCAATCAAATCTTTTAAGTAGTTAATGTGCATAATATATTATATTTATAACTTCTTACACTTATTATACACGCTTATAAAAGTATAAAAACAACTTTTTAGCTCACTAAAAAATAAATTATTGCTATAGATTTTTGACTTTCTTAATGAATTTAAATAACTTATTATTATGAGCTTGTTATAACTAATATTAAAATCATGGGCATAAATAATCAATTAAGAGAATTAATTAAATCTGGTACTTTTGCCGGTATATTATTAATTATTGCTTTTACTTTAGCAATAATTGTCAGCAATAATATTTTCCTAGCAAAATATTATTCTTCTTTTATTTACAGTAAATTTTCTTTAACAATAGGAAATGTAAGTTTACAAACAACTTTTATAGAGTTGGTTAATGACGGTCTCATGACCTTCTTCTTTTTATTAATAGGTTTAGAGATGAAATTTCACCTAGTAGAAGGTGAATATAAAAATAAAAAAAAACTAATATTACCTGCGACGGCAGCCCTTGGAGGTGTGGTAGTTCCTGCCTTAATATACATGTTTTTTAATTATGATAAACCGGGATTAATAAAAGGATGGGCTATTCCTATAGCAACCGATACTGCTTTTGTCCTTGGTATTTTATCTTTTTTCAGTCGACATATATCTTTAGAATTACGAGCTTTTATTATAGGTTTCTCATTAATTGACGATGCTTTTGCGTTAATTATACTAGCCTTGTTTTATACTAAAACAATCAATACTCCGGCATTATTAATTTCCTCTGTAATTATATTCATCTTGTTTATATTGAATTATCGACAAGTTAAACAATTATTTTATTATATAATTGTAGGTTTATTATTATGGATTAGTATGGTGGAGTCAGGTATTCACGGTACTTTATGCGGAGCCATTATAGCACTTTTTATACCTGTTAATATAAAAGGAGAACTTAACACTTCTTTTAAAAAACTTGAAAACTTAACTCGTCCTTTTGTAAATTACTTTATTTTACCGCTTTTTGTATTTATGAATTCCGGTATCCTTTTAGAATATTTTGTATTTAAAGGTACCTGTTCCAACTCAATACTTGCTTTAATTTATGGGATAATATTTGGTTTATTTGTAGGTAAGCAATTAGGTATTATGCTATTTTCATATCCATTTGTAAAATTTAAACTCTGTAATTTACCAAGTGATACCTCATGGTTAAAATTTTATTCTATATCTATACTTGGAGGAATTGGATTTACCCTAAGTTTATTTATAGGTAGTATTACGTTTGAGAGTAGTTGTCCTTCAAACTCTATTAGAGCTGCAGTAATAATAGGCTCTTTAATTTCTGCATTATTTGGCGTAGCCGTTCTAAAATATTGTACTAGCAAAGAGTAAAGAACCTAAGAAGCTCTACCTTGAGTAATAGACCAATTTTGTGACGGGCGTGAGGAGCGAAGTCTATAACTAATAGGCAAGCCAACGAACAACAAAGACATTGTTGCGTGGACCGATAAAACCCACGGGGTCCATAAAAACAATAAAAAATACTAATAATTTTAGTATTTTTAACTGGATTCCGTGGTCAAGCCACGGGATGACAGAGATAAAATTGATCCGCACAACAATGCTAACAACGAAGCACAAAGTGGGGATCAGTTTACTATACTCATTAAATAACGATGATAGGATTTTAATAACACATCATATTTTTGTTTAGAAAAAACAGGATATGGTACTATATAGATATTATTAGAAGAAGGAATCGCTTTTTCAAGCTTATTTAGCATAAAAGGCATATTATAATTATGCTCTACTAAAATTATTGAAGTAAGATTGTAATTTACAATAAAATCAACCGCTTTCTTAATATTATCTTCTTCAGACATTATTTTATTCGGAGCAAGTGGTGCTGTCTCACTAAGTGTGTAAATTTCTAGGATAGGTTATATTAACAATAATACATTGGTCGTTCAAAACCTAAATCATACCCATGTAATAAAAGCCTGTAATCTCTTGATTCTGAATGATATCTTATTAATTCATGTTGTTCTACGGGAGTTACGATATAATAATTCATAATATCGCAACAATATTAATTTTCTAACTTTGTCATTTATTGTATTCCTATTAAATGCTTCATATTTATTACTTTCCCCAATTGTCCTTTATTGCTTTTCATAACATTGCCAGCCATATCTATATTTGCTTCATGATGAAGTTCTTTACCTTTTTGAATAAATTTCTTCCAGTGTTCTCCAGCATGAGCTCGATCACCGCTTACTTCTTTACTATACTATATTCTATTATCTTTAGCATCACGGTAAATCAGAATTTTTTTCTTCCTTGCTTCGTCAATTACTTACGTAATTTCCTCGCAATGACGGAAAAATCGATCCACGCAATAACGCCTCACGGTCTATAACAAATTTTTTTACTTTGTAAGTTTAGGCGGTAAATAATTTTCTGTTGAGATTACTTTCTTACCGGTTTTATTTTCCAAGGCCGTTTTAGCATTTTTAGCTATACCTCCTCCTATTTTACTTGCAATTTTATTTTCTTCCATGCCTGTTGCATTATTAGTTTCTGCTACCTGACGAGTAGATAATTCAGCAAGAGCAGTAAAAATTAATTCTGCTTCGTTCATGTGATCACGTAAATTTTGATTTTTTAAGCCCTTTATATTTTTGTGTTCTTTAATGCTTATACCTGTCCATTCTTGATGAATAATATTAGTTAATATAGCAAATTCACTCTCTTTCGTTACTTCATGATTTTTCCAGTAGTCAGTTAATTTATTTCGTGTTTCCTGCCCCACATCATACGTTGCCGAATCCACTTCTCACTACGCCCGTGTCGTTTCCAATTATCCCTTGCTCTATCAATTGACTTTTCCGGATCAGAAATTTCTTGAATCCTATCATAACCGACTTTAGCAAGCCATTGTTTAAATGGTTCTGCTTTTGGAGACGGAATAGATTGTATAAATACGAAGTAATGATTCTGTATTTGCACAATCTGTTTCACGCAACTTTCCATCGGGAGCTTTTAATTTTAACTATACGATTTTTTCGTACAATTGAGAAAAATCTTCTTTTTCTATAAGCTGTTTTTTTAAATCTGACCAATATCGCCGTGGGATAGCACTATCAGTCAATGCTCCTACTACGTCGACTACTGAAAACCACCATTCATTATTATGAAAAATTCTTCTAATGGTTTTATCTTTAAAAATTACTAACTTATTAAGTTCATCGCTATTATTCATAATGTTCCATATTATTTTTTATGAATTATAAATATTCTAAATAAATTTTACAACTTACATTAGAAATAAAAAATCTTTTAGATAAATAAATTATTAGTTTAAAATAAAATAAGTTATAGATTGACTTTTAAAGGAAGTTAGGTATAAACTTTAACTGAAATAGTAAAACACTATTTCGGGGTGTAGCAACCTCTACCAAAAGTGAGAACATCTCTCACATAACTGATGTAATCCTCGACCTTATGGTCGGGGAGATAATAGGTATGTCCAGAGCTTAAAGCCATGCTTTAAGATTAAAACCTATTATAGCTGACTTTTGGCAGTTTTGCTAACTCCCCGACCACCAAAGTTAAACTTCGGTGGTTGAAACTTGAGCAATTTAAGTTTAATAAATCGGGAGAACTGCATGTCCAACCAAACTAACAAGAGCCTACCTGAACTCGTAGCAGAGTTTACTTCAAAAGAAAATTTAGAAATTCTGAAAATTGAGATAGCAGAGTTGCTAGAAAGACCTTTGAAAAAGAGAGATCTCAACGCAATAGAGAAACGCTTAGCAGAACTAGAAGCAATATTTGGTAGCTAAAGTATAGATATCATCGGTGAGCAGGCATTGCTTTATTTATATCATTCCTACTATTTAATATTTTAAGTTGTATTTATGGATACCATGGTCAAACTAAGGTATGAAAGGACAGAATAAATACTAGTCAAATGGTTTCACTATAACCATTATTACTGCAACAATCATACAAATAGCTGGAATCTCATTAACTATACGGTAAAATTTTTCTGAATGGACATTCTTGCTATTTGCAAAATCTTTTCGCCATCTTGCAAGTAAACCGTGAAATATCACTAAAATTAACACTGCAAACATTTTAACGTGAAACCAAGTATCAAGAGCAACAAACCCGTAAATATGAGCATTTATTAAACCAAATATAAATGTGCTAATCATTGCCGGATTCATAATGAACCTGAGTAATTTTAGCTCCATCACTTGTAAGGTATTATCTAGCTCACTACCTATTTTTGCTTTGGTATGGTAAGCATATATTCTAGGTAAGTAAAGAAGCCCTGCCATCCAACATATAGCAGATATCAGATGGACTGACTTAAACCATAGATAGTAACTTGCCATTCTTTTCCTTGTTAATTTGTTAATTTACATAAACATTTAGTAAATTCGTTTGGACATATTCTTGTACTAGAGCTACTCGTAACTAAATTAGTATCAACCTTATTAATAAATTGTAGCAATATATTTGTCAAACTATTAATAAAAATTTTATTTGTTCCAAGTGTTGGAATTCGGATATATTGAATTTCATATTTATCTGCGATTAATTTATATTCAATATCAAGTTCTACCAATGTTTCAACATGCTCGGATACAAAGGATATAGGTACGATAATTATGTCCTTTTTTAACTTTCCTGCTAGCTCTATTTCGTCTTCCGTATTCGGTTTTAACCACTCTATAGGTCCTACTCTACTTTGATAAGTTATCTTATAATCTAGATCTTTTATATTTAATTCTTTAACTATTGCTTTTACTGTTTCTTTTATCTGAAAACTATAAGGATCGCCTGCTTTTATTATTTTTTCAGGTAATCCATGAGCAGAAAATAATATACGAAAATTTTTATCGTCATCGTATAGTTTTTCCTTAATCAATGAAACATGACTTTTTATAAAATCTTCTTCTAGAGGATAACAACAAATTGTTTTAATTGGAATATCAATATCAAAGTTTTGTAAAAAATTTTTAACCGAAGATCCTGTCGTAGTACTTGAAAATTGAGGATATAGAGGCAATAATATTATTTCGCTTGGATTATATTTTTTTATTTGATTTATTACTTCTTTAGCAAACGGTGCTGAATATCTCATATTTATAAAAATAGCGAAATCTTCTTTTATGAGTTGCTTTAGTTTTTCGGTTAGTGCTAATTTCTGCTCCTCTGTTTCCTGAAGTAAAGAAGATTTACCACCAATTAAAGAATAAATTTTTTGAGATTTTCTCTCTCTAGTAGTAGAAATTATTTTTGCAATAATATAGCGTAATGGATTCGGTAGATTAATTATAGCTTTGTCATAGAATAAATTAAATAAAAAAGGTTTTACGGATTCAAGGTTTTTTGGACCGCCTAAATTAAAAAGTACTATTGCTATTCTTTTCTTCATATAACCTAACATATTCTGTCAAAAATTCTACATTTTCCGGAGGTGTTTCAGGCAAAATACCATGCCCTAAATTAAAGATAAAATTCTTTCCTTTCATTGTCTGAAGAATTTTATAAGCTTTTTCTTTGATAATTTCTTTATTAGTTAATAATACGACTGGATCTAAATTACCTTGTACTATTACTTTATCACTCCACTCTTTCATTTTTTCAAGAGGGACCATTTGATCTACGGCTAAAATATCTATAGGTACTTCTTTTATAAATTTTTCGTACAATAATCCCGCTCCTTTAGGAAAAGCAATTATAGGAATTTTTGGAAAAGCATCTTTTACTTTTAATATAATTTTTTTTGTCGGCTCTATTACAAATTCAGTAAACTCCTCTTCTGCAAGTACTCCTGACCATGAATCAAAAAGCTTTAAAACATCTGCTCCCGATTTTGCTTGATTTATAAAATGATCAGCTGTTTTTTCCGTAATAAAATTCAACAATTCTTTAGCAAGTATTTTATTTTCATATATAAATTTTTTGCTCGTTTTAAAATCCTGTTTTCCTTTTCCTTCTAGCATGTAACTCATCACTGTCCAAGGACTACCTGCAAATCCTATTAAAGAAGTGGTGGAAGGTAATTCTTCTTTTACTTTTTTTGTTATTTCGTAAACTTTCTCTAATTTATTATTCGGATTGCTTTGCAGATATTTAAAATCTTCTTGTGATTTGAACTGCTTTAATATAGGTCCTATGTTTTCTTTAAAATCTACTTCCCATCCAAGAGCATGAGGTAAAACTAATATATCAGAAAAAATAATAGCTGCATCAAATCCATAACGTTTTATCGGTTGTAAGGTTACTTCCGTTGCTTTATTAACATCATAACAAAAATCTAGAAAATTTTTTGTTGTTTCTCTTACTTTTTTATATTCCGGCAAATATCTACCTGCTTGACGCATAAACCAAATAGGTATCTTATTACTATTTCCTTTTAATGGATTTATAATTTGCTTCA